>NZ_JAJAWH010000002.1 GCF_020531965.1 Pseudorhizobium xiangyangii
GGCGGCCGCATGTGCTGTGAGATGGGTGGCGGTTACTCGGCCGCGACCGGAGCTGCCATCGGGTTGTTGGGGTGCATCGTCCAGTTCGCATAGGCCGCTTCGACCACCTTGCCGGTCCGCTGGTCGATGTCACCGACGGCCAGAGCTTCCAGGGTGATGCAGTTCTCGACGGGACAGACGTTGACGCAGAGATTGCACCCGACGCATTCCTCTTCCTTCACCTCGAAGTGGCGGACCCCATCGACCATGCTGGTGATCGCCTGGTGCGAGGTGTCCTCGCAGGCGATGTGGCAGCGGCCGCATTTGATGCAGGCCTCCTGATCGATATGCGCCTTGGCGATATAGTTGAGGTTGAGGTAGCGCCAGTCGGTGACGTTCTGGACTGCACGGCCGGTAATGTCGTCGAGTGAGCGGTGTCCCTTGGCGTCCATCCAGTTCGACAGGCCGGTGATCATCTCCTCGACGATCTTGAAGCCGTAGGTCATGGCCGCCGTGCAGACCTGCACGTTGCCCGCGCCTAGCGCCAGGAACTCTGCCGCGTCGCGCCAGGTGGTAACGCCGCCGATGCCGGAGATCGGCAAGCCATACGTTTCCTCGTCCCTGGCAATCTCGGCCACCATGTTGAGGGCGATCGGCTTCACCGCCGGTCCGCAATAGCCGCCATGCGAACCCTTGCCGGCAATCGACGGGTTGGGAGAGAAGCTGTCGAGATCGACGGACACGATCGAGGAGATCGTGTTGATGAGCGACACGGCGTCCGTGCCACCCCGCTTGGCGGCGCGGGCAGGGTAGCGGATGTCGGTGATATTCGGCGTCAGCTTGGTGATGACCGGCATGCGCGTGTACTGCTTGCACCAGCGAACCACCATCTCGATATATTCCGGCACCTGTCCGACCGCGGACCCCATGCCGCGTTCGGACATGCCATGGGGACAGCCGAAGTTGAGTTCGATGCCGTCGACTTCCGTTTCGTCGACCAATGGCAGGATGGCTTTCCAGGCCTCCTCCTCGCAGGGCACCATGATCGAGGCGATGATCGCCCTGTCCGGCCAGTTCTTCTTCACCTGCTTCATTTCGCGCAGGTTCACGTAGAGGTCGCGGTCGGTGATCAGTTCGATATTGTTGAGGCCGAGCAGCCTGCGGTCGGCGCCCCAGATCGCGCCGTAGCGCGGTCCGTTGACGTTGACGACCGGCGGTCCTTCCGAGCCGAGCGTTTTCCAGACGACGCCGCCCCATCCTGCCTTGAAGGCGCGCTCGACATTGTAGGCTTTGTCGGTCGGCGGCGCGGAGGCGAGCCAGAAGGGGTTCGGAGACTTGATGCCAACGAAGTTGTTGCGGATATCAGCCATTGCCCTGTCTCCCTTTAAGCTACGGCGGCAGCGGCCGGACGCATGCCGGCCGCGAAAGCGCTGTTGATGCTTTCCGCCGCGTCGCGTCCCTGCGCCACGGCCGATACGGTGAGATCTTCTCCGGTACCGGTGCAGTCACCACCGGCCCATACTCCTTCGATGGAGGTCCGACCCTCCGGATTGACGGCGATCTTGCCGCCTTCCATGCGCAACGTGCCGAGCCCGCCGCCCACAAAGGTCTGACCGATTGCCTTCATGATCTGATCGGCGGCGATGACGCCGGTTTCGCCGGTGGTGCCAAGCTTGCCGTCACGCATCGCCGTGTACTCCACTTCAATGCCGGCGACCTTGCCGTCCTTGCCGAGAATGCGCTTTGGAGCCAGCCAGTGGCGAATGATCACGCCATTGGCTGTGGCGAGGTCCTGTTCGTATCCCGAGGCGTTCATGTTCTCCTTGCCGCGCCGGTAGCAGATCGTCACCTCATCGGCCCCCAGCAGCTTCGCCTGGATCGCGGCATCGATGGCGGTCATGCCGCCGCCCAGTACGACGACACGGCGGCCGATCGGAATTTCAGCCTTGTCCATGGCCTGGCGAAGCGCAGCGATGAAATCGACCGCATCCTCGACGCCGGAAAGGTCTTCGCCTTCGATGCCGAGGCCGTTGACCCCGGCAAGTCCCATGCCGAGGAAGACGGCGTCGAAATTGGCCGTGAGCTCGCCGAGGGTGAAGTCACGGCCGAGCATCTGTCCGGTGCGGATCTCGATGCCGCCGACAGCAGTAACGTATTCCACCTCGCGCCGTGCGAAGTCGTCGGTCGCCTTGTAGGTGGCGATGCCGTACTCGTTGAGGCCGCCGGCCTTTTCACGCGCGTCGAAAACGATGACCGCGTGCCCACGGACGGCAAGCCTATGGGCAGCCGCCAGGCCGGCAGGGCCTGCGCCGACGACTGCGACCCGGCGTCCGGTAGACGCCGCACGGCTGTAGAACTGGTGGCCCGTCTCCATGGCGATGTCGGTGGCGTAGCGCTGCAGTCTGCCGATCTCGACGGGCCGATCCTCCGCCGTGTTGCGGACGCACACCTGCTCGCAGAGCGTTTCGGTGGGACAGACGCGTGCGCACATGCCGCCGAGAATGTTCTGGTCGAAGATGGTCTTGGCGGAGCCGAGGGGATTGCCTGTCGATATCTGCCGGATGAACAGCGGGATATCGATGGCGGTGGGACAGGCCGTCATGCACGGCGCATCGTAGCAGAAGTAGCAGCGGTCTGCTGCGACCAGCGCCTCATGCTTGTCGAGGCGCGGGTGAAGGTCGGAAAAATTGGATTCGTATTCGCCGGGAGACAGGCGTCCGGCCTGTATCCCGCTTCCCAGTCGTTCCATCTGAGTTCCCTCTTTTATGGCTTTATGGACAACTATTAACAGCAGGCTACCACAGGCCAAAAATTTATCAAACGGTAAAAGAATTGGGTTGGCGCGGGGCCGGCGAGCTCGAAAAGAGGGCCGCTTCATCCACAGAAGCGTGAAATCTGACAGTTGAACATGTTTCGCAAGGGGCGTACGAAGTTAACATTCTTTTAACCAATTATTTCCGGTCCAGGATTATGTTGCACAACGAGAAGCCCCGCCATTATCTGGCGCAGTTCTACGGGGCGAACGACAATCCTCACGAACGTCATCGCAAGGTGAACCTGGTCGCACGCGCAGTGTATCCGAGAGCCGGGGTCAAGTCGTTCGCCAGCCTGCAGGTTCGAATTGTCGGCCTGCGTGAGAACGGTGCGATCATCCAGTCCAGCGCCATCGATTTCCTGCCGGACCACTTTTATATCTGCCTGGGCGAGGGCGAGATCTTTCTCACCTGCGCCAAGCGAAACGTGATGCAGGCGGAGATGGCTGTCTCATTTTCTCAACCCGTCGAGACGCCTTTTATCGAAGCCCTGTCGCGCATCAGTTTTCCGCTGAGCACGCTCAAGCGAATGGACGGCTATTGCCATCCGGCCGTCCAGGCAAGGATCGTCCGGTCGCGTCGCGGAGCCTGAAACGGCCCGCAGTTTCTTGTTTTTGGTCGCTTTTCCTGGCGCCGGTTGTGGATCTTAACGGAGCGTTAAGGTTTAAAACTGATTGGCGGCCATCATAAGGATTTACGCTCTACTTCTCTGACTGAACTGAGTCTCTGTCATGCAGGAAGAGGTATTATCTATGAGCGATGATGCGGATATCGAGGTGCCTTCGCCGGCTTGGGCCACTCCCTTCGGTCTTGGCCCCGTCTCATATGGCATTACAATAAAAGGTGGCGCGCCCACGCTAGGTGCGGTTCTTCCGCAATTTGATGAGGTGGCCTTTGCAGCGGGGCCTGCCGTGCCGGCTGTCCGCGCCGAAGTCTCGCAAGATAGCGTCCGCGAAATCCCGCTGGAGATCGAGGTGGTCATCGGCCGTACCAAGGTTTCGGTGGCAAAGCTCATGGCTGCGAACGAAGGCGATCGTTTTCTGCTGGACCGGAATTTCGGTGAGCCGGTGGAGCTTCAGGTCAATGGCAAGATTTTCGGCTACGGCGAGATTGTCTCTGACGATCACGAGAACATCATCGGCATCCGGATCGCATCCATCGAAAAGAACCTCTGAGTGACTGGCCGCCACGGCTGAGCCGGCCCAAAGCCCCTTCCCATTCTGCATAGCAACTGCTGACCGCCCGGTAAAACGCTGTCAAATCCGGGCGGCGAGCACGCTGTATAACTTGACGATTATCATCCACTTTAATCTTTACTCTGAAAATCAACTTTACTATGGTGCCGGCCGGTAGAGGGGCTCCGGCCCGGGATTCGAGAGTGGGACGACGTGATGGCGAAAAAGCAGAAGCGCAAGAACGGCAGCAAGGCATCGGCGGAGAAGGGTGCGTCGCAGGCGCCGGCTCCCGCTCCCGCACGGGAGGTGCCCGACGTTCGCAGCTTTCTTTACGTTGGTGGCCGCGATTGCCAGGTCGCGCACCTGCGTGCCATCGCCACCCGCCACGGAGCGGAACTCATTCATCACGACGGCGGCCTCAGGGAAGCGGTCTCGCGCATCGATACCGTGCTGCCTTCCGTCGACTGCGTCTTCTGCCCCATCGACTGTATCAGCCATGATGCGTGTCTGCGGGTGAAGACCGGCTGCAAGAAGTTCGGAAAGACCTTCGTCCCGCTGCGCAACGGCTCAAAATCAAGTCTGGAGCGGGCGCTGCAGACCATGAAGGAACAGCATGATGAACAAAGAACGTCCTGACGCGAGCCTGTTCATAGGCCTGCACAAACTCGCAGAACAAAATGGCGATGGCCTCGTGCCCGAACTTTACGCCCTGCTTTCGGAGCGGGCACAGGCGGTCGACATGACGAATGTTGTGGCGTTTCCGCCCGAGCGGCGGGACACGATCGCTAACACACTTAGCGAGATCCCGGCGAAGGTGCTGGCGTTCCGGCGGTAACGCCTTGGCCTATATCATCCTCACATCCGACCCACCTCCTTCCCGCTGGGGAGAGCCGATCTTCCTCTTCCTTCAGGGTGAGGGGCGTAAGCTAGTCTCGAACTAGCCTTGCGGCCTTCTGAAAAACGCACCGATAGCCACCAGCAGCCAGCCGGCCATCATGGTCATGCCGCCGGTCGGCGCGGCCATCGCGAAGAGGCCGCTGCCCAGGAAGTGTCGTGAAACCAGGTCGCCGGCAAACAGCAGGGTACCGATGGCGATCACCAGCGCCGCGAGCGTCGCCATTCGCAATTGCCGGTGCGCGGCGTAGAGCGCAATCAATGCAGGGGCGTGTACCAGACACATCGTTGAGGCGGAGCCGAGCAGGCGCGTCTCGCCGCCATGGCTTGCCGCTGCAGCAAGAGCCACGCCGGCGGCGCCGAAGATGCCGCTCAGAAACAGAATCAACGGCCGCAGATTGTCGAGTCTTTCCATCGGCCTATTCCTTGTTCCGCATGTGGTGGGCGAGGCGCTCGATGGGCGGCCAGATGATGTCTCGCAGCTTCGGGTTCTCGATCGTCTCGTCAAGCGCACGGCGGAAACAGAGCAGCCATTCCTCGGTCTCCTGCGGGCCGATGGCTGCCCCGAAGTGGCGTGAACGCAAGCGAGGGTGTCCGTATTTCTCGACGTAAACTGGAGGTCCGCCGAGGTAACCCGTGAGATAGTCGTAAAGTTTGGCTTCGCTGCCTTTGAGGCTTGGCGGATGAACAGCACGGCAGTGGGCGGCCTCGGGCAACGTATCCATGAGTTCATAGAAACGTCGCGTCAATGCACGCACCGCCGCATCCCCGCCGATCGCTTCGTATAAGGTGATCGTGTCGCCCGCCATGCATGGCCCCTGTTCCGGTCCCCATGCTCTATTGGCTGATGAAGCGGCGGGCAAGCACCTTGGTATTGTCGTCAGTCGGGTCCGACGTCCGCTTCCCGACCGCTGTCGTCGGGCAGCGAGCCGGAACCGGGAGTTTTTTCCCGATCCGTTAGGTGCTCCTTCGCGTGGGGGCCGGCCGGCTTCTGGGCTGACGCGGGTTTCCTGGCCTCGCCGCGGCTCTCGACTGCGTCCTGAGCCTTCTTGTCATCACTCATCGGATACTCCCTTTCACGAGACAACCCACTTCGGCCGATACTGGTTCCGGAAGCATTGGCATCGCCGCCGGTTTAGATGCGCCTTGCAGGTAGGCCGGGCGAACCGTCACGAAACTGCTATTCTCACACGGTATTGCGAATCCGACGAACCGACCGCCTTTATCCTCATTTCCCGAGACAGACATGCCTGACGCCGACCGGACCCTGCCTGCCGAGCCAACCCATCATCACGGTATACCGTTCGGGGAGGCGGTCGTCGTCTGGGCGAAGGTTGCCGCGTTGAGCTTCGGCGGTCCGGCGGGGCAGATCGCCGTCATGCACAGGCTTATCGTCGAGGAGAAGCGCTGGATCGGCGAGAACCGGTTCTTGCACGCCTTGAACTACTGCATGCTGCTGCCGGGACCCGAGGCACAGCAGCTTGCGATCTACATCGGCTGGCTGATGCACCGCACGGCGGGCGGGCTGGTCGCCGGCATTCTGTTCGTCCTGCCCGGCTTCGTCGCGATCCTCGGCCTCAGCTACATCTATGTCGCACTCGGCGATGTGCCACTGGTTGCTGGCCTGTTCTTCGGTCTCAAGGCGGCAGTGCTGGCAGTGGTCATCCATGCGGTATTCCGCATCGGCAGCCGTGCCCTGAAGGGTCCGGGCATGGTTGCGATCGCGGCCCTGGCATTCGTGGCGATCTTTGCTTTCGATGTGCCGTTCCCGCTGATCATCGTGGTCGCTGCCATCGTCGGCTTCCTGGGCGCCAGAAGCGGCCATGCCGCCTTCAGGGGCAGCGCCTCCCACGCCTCTGCCGGCGGTGCGGTGGTGCGGGATGCGGATTCTGCGCTCGGCGAGCATACGCCCGAGCATGCGCGACCGCATCTCGGCTGGTCGCTTCGCATCTCGTCCATACTGCTCGCGCTCTGGCTCGTGCCGCTTGCGCTTCTCTACGTGTTTCTTGGCCCGGATGACGTCTTCACCCGGATCGGCATCTTCTTCAGCCAAATGGCGCTTGTCACATTCGGCGGGGCCTATGCGGTTCTCGCCTATGTGGCGCAGCAGGCAGTCGAGAACTTCGGCTGGCTGCAGCCGGGAGAAATGCTCGATGGCCTCGGCATGGCCGAGACGACGCCCGGGCCGTTGATCATGGTGGTGCAATTCGTCGGCTTCATGGCTGGTTTTCGAGACCCGGGCAGGCTCGATCCGATGCTGGCCGCCACGCTTGCCGCAATCCTCACCACCTGGATGACATTCGTACCCTGCTTCCTCTGGATATTTCTCGGTGCGCCCTTCATCGAGAAACTCCGCGGCAATCAGGTGCTTGGCGGCGCCATGTCTGCCATCACCGCGGCGGTGGTCGGTGTCATTCTCAATCTGGCCGTCTGGTTTGCGGTCCATACGCTTTTTGCGCAGGTGGATGTATTCAACTTCGGATGGATGGAGATCGAGGTCCCGGTTCTCGACAGTCTCATCCTTCCTGCTCTGGTCCTGTCCGTTTGTGCGGCGTTTTTTCTCTTCCGCCTGAGATTGTCGGTGATCGTCACGCTGGCAATCTGTGCCGTTGCGGGAATGGCCTGGGTGCTCGGGAATTCCTGAACCCGATCAGTCCGGTTTCGCGAATGGGTTTGGGGCCGAGACGCGAAAGACGCCCGACCATCGGCCAGGCGTCTTTCAGGAATGGGCTTGGGCAAGTCTGTCACCCGTGGCCGATGATTAGTTCGGGCGATTTGCGCCGTCGTAATAGTCGCCACGATTGACGGTGACTGACCAGTTGTTGTCGCGTCTGCCTTCATTGCCAACCGAGAAACGATGTTCGCTGCCAATGCTGCCCGTTGAAATGCGGTCGACGGCGAGGGGACGATCCTTGGATGCGCCTTGATAATAATCGCCGCCGGCGTGAGCGGCAGAGCCGAGCGCGACGGAGGCAGTAAGGGCGGCGATGATGAACTTGGTCATGTGCGTGTTCTCCTGAATTGGGAGCCGCCCCCTGTTTGCGACCTGGTGGGCGGCCGATGTCTTGAATGAGCTACTGATTTAGTTGGGGCGGTTTGCACCGTCATAGTAATCGCCGCTGTTGATGGTGGCGGCATGGTGGTCTGCAGAAGTGGAATTGAGGGAAATGCTTGCGGTATTGATCGTGTCGACGGCGTTGGATTTGTTCTTTGAGGCGCCTTCGTAATAATCGCCTTCGGCA
Organism: Pseudorhizobium xiangyangii; assembly: GCF_020531965.1. Classification (GTDB taxonomy): domain Bacteria; phylum Pseudomonadota; class Alphaproteobacteria; order Rhizobiales; family Rhizobiaceae; genus Neorhizobium; species Neorhizobium xiangyangii. The sequence goes on from NZ_JAJAWH010000002.1 coordinate 8,104, forward strand.
CGGGCTGCCGTGCCAAATGCGATAGAAGCAATCATGACTGCTGAGAGTGTCGATATAATTGTCTTGTTCACTGTCGTTCTCCTGATGCTCGAATGAAGTCTTGATGATTGTTGTGCAAACGCTGTCGCTTGCCATGACAAGAAGATGGATGTTTCAGGTGAAAACCGGTAGGTGCCGAAACGGCAACGCGTCGTTCACTTATGTTGAACGGTAATCGGTGAGGCGTTCACATATCCGTGAATTTGACGCTGTAATCATTCGGACGGTGGAAATCGGCTTTAGCCTTTGCCGCGAGGCCAATTGCGCTTCCGCGAAGATTTGCCCAAACTCGACATCTGCCCGACGCATTCAGGACCATTATGCCCAAGACGATCACGTTCCCATCCGAAGACGCCGCGTTCGACTATTTCGATACGCTAGACCCGGTTCCCGTTTCCGGCCTTGTCGGTCTCTGGGAGGGGCGTGGGGTTCCCACCGGTCACCCGCTCGACGGCGTGCTCGAAAACCTGGGGTGGTTCGGCAAGCGGTTCAACGGCGACAGAAGTGCTGATGCACTTCTTTTCAGGCAAGGTGAGCGGCGGCTCGTGCCAATCGATCCCTCGTTCATTCCGCTGGGCCTTGCCTTCCGCTTCAACAGGTTCGGACGCAGCCGCACTGGCCAAAACCTCTTTTCGCATATGACTAGGTATCTGCGGGCACGGGGACCTGTCGCTTCCGTGAAGAGCTTGCCCTTTCGGGACAAGACCAGTGCGGCCATGGCATACAACCGCAAGCCCATTACCGACCACTTCCGGCAAATCGACGAGGATACCTTGCTGGGCGTCATGAGCGTGGAAGGGCAGGCCTCACATTACTTCTTCCAGCTCTCCCGGGTCGTCGAGGCGAAGGCGTGATGCGCATCGCCGGATACCCGGCTTTCGGTTTGCGGTGCGCGTCGCGCTCAATGCAGGTCCAGCGGGATCTGGATACCCTTGGGAAGGACAGGCTTTCTGATCGAGGCGATCTGGATACGGCCGAAAACTTCCCTCCGCTCTTTCGCCTCACGCTCGCGGCGCGCACGTGAGGCGGCAACGGCTGCCAGGGCGCGATCAATAACTTGTTGGGTACGATCCATCACTACCTCCGCATGTTCACTTTATGTTCTCATTTCTGGGTAAGCGAGTCAATGGGGACGGTGTTGTTGCCGTTCGACGCCCTGCGTCGCAGGCTTGCCGCAGAAAAACGCGATACTATTTTGCCCGTGCGGTAACATTGTATTGGGCCTTGCCCACCTGGCGGTCTCGGACGGAGCGGGTATTATCGATGCGAAAATTACTCCTTCTTGTCGTCGTCCTGTGCGTGGCATGGGCTGGCAATCGTGATTTGGCTTCGGAGGAAACGGCGATCAAAAGCGATCTGCACGCGGCTGCTGCCGATGACGATCCCGCAGCCATTCGCGAGCGGCTTTCAAAGGGGGCCGACATTGAGGCGAGGGACGAGCGTGGCCGGACCGCGCTCCTAGTGGCAACGCATGGCAACAAGGTCGATGCCGCCAAGGGCCTCATCGATGCGGGCGCCGACGTCAACGCCAAGGACGATATCCACGACAGTCCCTACCTCTATGCGGGGGCGAGGGGGCATATCGAAATTCTGGAAATGACGCTGGAACACGGCGCCGATCTTGCGAGCATCAACCGCTACGGCGGCACCGCGCTGATCCCGGCAGCCGAACGGGGGCATGTGGAAGCGGTTCGCCGGCTGATCGACGCAGGTATCAACGTCGATCATGTCAATAACCTCGGCTGGACCGCGTTGCTCGAGGCGATCATTCTTGGAGATGGCGGTGAGCCCCACCAGCGCATCGTCAAGCTGCTCATTGACGCCGGAGCCGATGTGGATCTGGGCGACAGTGACGGTGTGCTTCCGCTGCAGCATGCGCGCAGTCGCGGCTATCGGGAAATAGAGATGCTGCTGGTTGCGGCAGACCAAAAATAGGGTCTACCCCAGACACGCTGAACGATCCCGCTTCCGGAAATGAAAGGGGCTCAATCTGCACGATGATCATCCCTCCCGTTTTCTCGCCGTTGCTCAGGCAGATGGGATGAACTCGCTACCAGCTTCATAGCTCCTCCAAGCAGAAGAACGGATAGAGGAAGTACAAGCGTGTTCCAGTCGAGGGGGCCCTGCGTCTCCCCCACCTGCGCTGCGAAGTGGACCACCAGGTAGAGGATGATCATCTGGAAAAACAGGTTCTTCAGTTCGGCGACCGTGTCGATGATCATCCACTGTGGCAGATTTTTTCGCTGCTCCGGGGAAATGTCGAGTGCAAATCCAAGCGCGATGCCACAGCCGACGACCATCAGCACGATGCCAAGAAGGATCTTGTCGGTCGCTTGCAGGACGGTGACGATGACCGAGAAGTCCGGATCGAGCCGGACCAGCCCGTAGCCTTCCCACAGCATCAGCAGGCCTTCCCAGAACATGAGAAAGGCCGCAAAAAGCACGCCGAGGGACGCCAGGATGAGGAAGTATCTAAGGCCCAGAAAGAATGACACCATGTCACGATCCCCTCTATCAGGATGCGGTATCTCGCCTCTATTTTCCCGACGCTTGCGTTGCGGCATGCTCGGAGGGAGGTTCCGAGGCTACGCCGAAGACCCGATGTTTGATGGTTTCCCGTATCGATTGCACAAGGATGTAGAGAAGCGGAATCACCAACAGGCCAAGGATGGTTCCGACCAGAAGCCCGCCGAGGACGGTTGCGCCAATCGCCTGTCGGCTACCGGCGCCCGCCCCGGTGGCGATCACCAGCGGCACTACTCCAAGTATGGAAGCCATTGCCGTCATGAGCACGGGTCTGAAGCGCTGGGATGTGCCTTCGCTGGCGGCTTCCACGATGGCCATGCCCTCCTCCCGACGTTCCTTGGCGAACTCGACAATCAGGATTGCGTTCTTCGCGGCCAGGCCGATGAGGAGCAACAGGCCAATCTGAGCGTAGATGTTGAGATCGATTCCACCGACGACAAGCGCGCCGAGGGCTCCGAGAACCGCTACCGTCACGGACAGCATCACCGCTATCGGAACGCTCCAGCTTTCATATTGCGCGACGAGGAAAAGATAGGTGAACACGATCCCCATGATCAGGATCATGATGGTCTCGTCCCCGGCCTGTTTCTCCTGAAGTGCCAGACCTGTCCATTCATACCCAAAACCGGGTGGCAGCTCTTCGGCTGCAACTGCGGCCATGGCATTGAGGGCCTCGCCTGTGCTTGCCCCGGGTGCCGCCTGTCCGTTTATCGCGGCCGACGGGAAGAGGTTGTAGCGGTTGACGGAGCTGGGTCCGTGGATCGTTGAAATGGTCAGCAGCTCTTGCATCGGAACCAGATCGCCGGACTGACTGCGCACTCTCAGGCGCTGGATGTCCTCCGTTCGAGTTCGAAAGCCTGGCTCATCCTGGAGCCGTATCTGGTAGATGCGGGAAAAAATATTGAAGTCATCGACATAGGATGAGCCCAGATGGGCCTGCAGCGTAGCGAAGATCGCCGCAGGGGAAACGCCGTAGAGTTCTGCCCGGCTCCTGTCGATGTCCAGATAGACTTGCGGGACATCTGCCGAAAACGTGCTGAAGATGCCGGCTAGACCGGGTGTCTGGTTCGCGGTGATGATCAGGCCGCGCATGACCTCGGCGAGTTCCTGCTGGCTTTGTCCGGCTCGGGCCTGGAGCCGGAAGTCGAAGCCGCCGGTGGTGCCGAGGCCGGGAATCGCTGGCGGATTGAACGGCACGACGGACGCGGTCGTGATTGCCGCAAGATCGGTCTGAAGGCGGCTTATCAAGGCGAAGACGCTTTGATCGGCCCCCCGTTCGCTCCATGGCTTCAGGGCGGTGATGATCATCCCGGAGTTCGAGCCGCCGCCGCCAATCATGCTTGCCCCAGCAATTCCGATTGTATTGGCTACCCCCGGCGTGCGCTGGAGGAGTGAGCTGACCGTGGCGATCGTCTGCTGCGTCCGCTCGAGGGATGCAGCGTTTGGCAGCTGCACGTTCATGAAGAGGTATCCCTGGTCTTCAGCAGGAACAAACCCTGTCGGAAGAACACGGTAGAATCCATAGATACCGCCCGTGACGGCCAGAAGAATGAACGATGCCACACCGAGCCGTCGCGCGCACTTGAGCAGCAAATTCAAGTAGAAGCGTCGTGAGGTATCAAGGCCATTGTTCAGTTTTTCGAAGAGCTTCGAGCGCCTTTCTGGAGCGGGGCGGAGCATGAGGACGCAGAGGGCGGGGCTAAGCGTCAGGGCATTGATCGTCGAGAAGACGATGGTCACGAGAATAGTCACGGCAAACTGCCGATAGAGTTCACCGGTGATGCCGGCCAGAAAGGCGACGGGTACGAAAAGCGCACCGAGCACCAAAGTCGTCGCAACGATCGGACCGGTAACCTGGCCCATTGTGCGCAAGGTCGCCTCCCGCACATCGACACCGCTCTCGCTCATGACGCGCTGAACGTTCTCAACCACGATGATCGCGTCGTCCACGACAAGGCTGATGGCCAGAATGACAGCAAAAAGCGTGATCGTGTTGGCCGAATATCCCAACACGTAGAGCACGGCAAAGCCGCCAATCAGCGACACAGGTATCGTCAGGCTGGGGATCACCGTGGCGCGCCAATCCTGCAGGAAGCCGTACACGACCGCTACGACAAGGAGGAAAGTAATCGCCAGAGTGATGAAAATTTCCCGGATGGTTTCTCGCACGAAGGACGTCGTGTCGAAGACGAGCGTATAGGCTACATCGTCTGGAAACTGCCTTGACAGTGTCTCCAGTTCTCCAAGGACAGCGGCGGAAACCGACAGCGCGTTGGCGTCGGGGGACTGGTAGACGACAACGGTCGCACTCGGCATTCCATTCAGGGTCGAGGCGGTATCGTAGGACTGCGCACCCAGTTCGACACGCGCAACATCGCGAAGGCGGACAATCGCTCCATCCCTGTTTGCGCGCACTATTATGTTGCCGAACTCGGTCTCGTTTGCCAGCCGTCCCTGCGCCATGACCGTCAGTTGCAGCTGTTGACCCGAAGGGGTGGGAGGTGATCCGAGCTGCCCCGCGGATGCTTGCGCGTTCTGGGCCTGAATGGCTGCCGCAAGATCCGCGGCGGTAACGTTCAATGCCTGCATCTGGTCCGGGTTCATCCAGATCCGCATGCTGTAGACGGGACCGAATACGCTTGCTTCCCCAACCCCCGGAAGGCGTGCGATCGCATCCCGGATGTTGATCGTTGCGTAATTGCTGATGAAAATGTCGTCTTTCGTGCCCTTCGGCGAATAGATCGCAAGCCCCAGCAGCATACTGGATGACCGGCTTCTGACGGACACGCCTGTCTGCGTGACCGCCGCAGGCAGGCGCGGTGTTGCCATGGCGACCCGGTTTTGCACATTGACCTGCGCGATGGCGGGATCGGTCCCGGCAGCAAATGTTACCGTCAGGCTGTACGTGCCGTTATTGGTGCTCGAGGATGACATGTACAGCATGTCTTCGACACCGTTCACCTGGTCCTCGATCGGAGCCCCGACGCTGTCCGTCATGACGCTCGCGTTTGCGCCGGGATAACTCGCCGTGACCTGGACTTCAGGAGGCGTAATCTGCGGAAACTGGGCCACCGGGATCTGCAGCAGGGCAAGGGTGCCGGCAATCAGCATGACCACGGCAATGACCATCGCCAGCCGTGGCCGGGCGATGAAGGGCGCTGACAGGTTCATCTTGAAGGGTCCGCCTGTGATGAGACCGAGACAGGAGGTTCGGCGTCAATGTCCGGACTGGCGGCGGGCACAGCCTTGACCGCCAGCCCTTGGGAGACGTTCTGCAATCCCTCGACGATCAACCGCTCGTTGCCTTTCAGTCCGTCTTCAACGATCCATTTTCCTCCCGTCTGAGAGGAAACGTCTATCCGGCTCATAACCACGTGGTTGGTGTCATCGACGAGCAAGACATACTTGCCGTCGCGATCTTGATGCACGGCTCCCATCGGCACGACAGGGCGCAGTTTTTGTTGCGTTTCCGAGATAACCACAGTCACGAATTGACCCGGCGTGAGCAGCAGTTCCGGGTTCGGAAAAAGCGTCCTGATGGGAAGCGTTCCGGTTCGTTCGTCGATCTCGTTGCCGAAAAACTCGATCTTTCCCGGATGCGTATAGGGTTGCCCGTTCGAGAGGTTCAAGGCAGGTACGAACTGCGTGACGAGTTCATCCTTGCTTGCGCCGCCCGCGGCACGGCGCAGGTCCAACACGGTTCGGTCGCTGACGGAAAACACGACACGGATTGGATCCAGTTGCACGACCCTCGCGAGCGCCGGGGACGATGAATTGACGAAGCTTCCGGGAGAAAGCGCGGCTGCTCCGATGCGCCCTGTCATGGGCGAAGAAATCCGGGTGAAGCTGAGGTTCAATTCGGCCTGGTTTACCCTTGCCTGAGCGGAAAGGAGGTTTGCTTGCGCGGTGTCGCTCGCGGCTTGGCTTTCTTCCAGCGCGGCACGTGACACCGTTTGGCTGCTCAGCGTTTGATTTCGCTCAAGCCGCCGCTGAGCGTCTGCCAACGTGGCCTTGGCGCTCGCGAGGGAGGCATTGGCGTCCGCAAGAGCGATTTCCAAAGTACGCGGATCCATAAGAAAGAGATCCTGGTCCTTCTCGACGATGCCTCCTTCGATAAAGAGGCTTTGGTCTATGAAACCCTCGATGCGGGAGCGGATATCGACGGCATTTACCGCCTCCACGCGCCCAACGAATTCGTGCTTGGGAGAGACGTCCAGTACCTGGACATTGATGATGCCGACCGTCGGTTCGACCTGCGCCGCCAAATGCCCTGGTGCGATGACAACTGCCGTAAGCAAAGCTGCATATTGGAGTTGTCGAATGCCATTCGGTATTTTCATCAACTGATCTCCGACAGTCCAAGTATCAAACCGGGCGATAGTTCGGCAGACGGCCGCGGGCAGGGTGCCTGAAGGGCCAACGCGGCCAGGTTTAGACGACCTGTCTTCTGCGCCACGAGGCTTGATCGGCAGTGTCTGCCTTCGGAATGCTGGCGCAGAACCGCAGAGATCAACAGGCCGACGCGCAGAGCCCCGCCGCCGCGGTGTTCAGCTGTGGCCGCGAGATTGCAGGTGCTTCCCCGCAGGGAGCCAGTGTCGCCGGCGCGTTGAAATGAATGAACTTGTGAGATCGAAAAGCGGGTCCAGTAATTCCATGCGGATTCCTCGGTGTCGGGAAATGCTGCAACTGGTAGCTGTCTCAAGTGTTCGGTGTGGCTGGAGTATCGTTTCTTCAGCCAACAGCGAATTGTGTCAACATAGCGAAGTTCTCCCGGCGTTGGAACGTTTTTTAAACCGCCAGTACATCCGCATGAAACGTGGTGAAGTCATCCCACGATTTCCGCAGTAATTTGCCCTGGAACGGAGCGTATCCATCGCGCATCGCCGATATGCTTTACTCGGGCGCTCGCAGCGCAGGGCGGGCAAGACATCGGAGGTGGAGTGCGAGACTTGATCAGCGAAGTGAGCGCTCATGGAACATCGTCGTCGCCCACTATCCCTCCTTCACCTTCCAGTCTTGCGATGCGACGCGTATCCGCGTGGTTGAATTTCAACCTCACCCCAATCCCGCTGTCCGCTCCGTCGGGCAAGAAAGCCGCGCCAGCTTTTTCCAGAGCGGATCGAATTGCTGCGACCGCAGCCTGATCGGGCTCGTCCACTTTTCGTTCGAACAAGTCGATGATGTCCTTATCGACCCCTGATGACGTTGCGAGGCGATCCTGACTGTATCCAACCAGTGCCCTGGCAGCTCGGCATTGTGAACCAGTGATAATGAGTGACATTGCATTCTCTCCGTTCATCGACCTGTCAGCATTGCTCAGGCCCAGCCCTCCAGCGACAGTCGCCTATTGGAACAGGGTGGCCAGACCTACTATGGCTTCCTGCAGAGTGAGACCGTGATCGAAAGCGCCAGCTTCGAGAAAGTTGATGACTTCGAGCACGACGATGGGGTTGAACATCATGAAGGTATGCGTTGCGTGCAAGACCAGATGGTCGTCCGCTCCCTTCAGCCGGGTCGATTCGACAGTGACCTTTCCATCATTCGGCCCGTCCAGGATGGAATCGAATATCGGGTTTAGGGATGTGTCTCCCGCGATGATCCCTATTGAATAGTCGGGATCGGGGAGAATTTTCAGAATTGATGCGGGATCCGTTCCCAGCTCAAGTCCGGCCGGTCCGTTGATCCATTCAAATGGTGCAAGGTCGCCGAAAACATCGACGATCTCCGAGCCATGATTGGGAGGGGCAAGCATCACCACGCGTCCGAGCTTTTCAGGTCTGGCGTTGGCCAGCCAGTAGCGGACAAGTATGCCGCCCATGGAGTGCGTGACGAAGTTCACGCGACGGTCGCCGCAGGATTCGACTGCGCTGCCGACATAACCGGCAAGGTTTGCAATCGATGCTGTCGTGGAGGGATACTCCGCATTGACGACTGCGTAGCCTCGTGCCGCCAAAGCCCTCTCGACAAGCCAGAACGATCCGCTGCCGCGAGCAAGCCCATGCAGGAGGACAACGCATTCGGTCTTTTCCCGAAGCGGTTCGACTGCCATAGCCGACCCCGGCAGCATCAGGAGGACGGCCATGACGGGCCGCAACCACAACAGGAGCATTGTTCCGCTCATCCGATCCGATAGCACAACATGAACCGTAAAATTGCCAGCGCCTATCCCCGCTCAGGAGATGGCGCAGGTGCAGCCTCCGCAGGGACGGGATATCTCGTCTTGAAAATCAGGCATTATGAATTCACGACCTTCGAGATGAAGCTGGACTGCTGGTCAGGATGGTTGCGATCCAATTCGTCGATGGTGCTCCGGCACAGTAGACGACAAATGCGATCAGCATCGGAACGCCGATGAATGCTCCTGATACGCCCCACATGAAGCTCCCGAAAAACACCGCGAAGATAACCGCGAAGGGGGAAATGGCCAGCGACGTTCCTGTCATCCGCGGCTCGATATAGCTGCCGATTATGAACTGTATCACATTCAGGCTGGAAAAGATCAGCACTGCCGGCAGCCAGGAATCGTACTGCGCGATGGCGAACAAGGTCGGCAAGGTCGTCGCCACGAGCGGGCCGAGAAATGGGATGTAGTTGAAGGCGAAGGCGATGGCACCCCAGGCTGCGGCCAGTTCAAGGCCGGAGCCGAGCGCAAACAGCCAGACGACGAAGCCGGTCAGGATGCTGGCCAAGGTTCGTACCATCATGAAGCGCCGCATCTTGGCGGCGATCACCCGGTTTGCCGAAAGAATCCGCTCTCCAAAAGGCTGGGCGGCGGGCAAGACAAGTCGTGCTCTGAAATCCTCGACTTCGAGGAGACCCAGCATGACGAAGATCAGCACCAGGAATGCAAAGCCGCCCAGACTGTGCAACCGTCCGGCCATGCCGCGCACGATGCCGACAAGCCAGGACACGTCGAACTGGTCCATCAGCGGCCCGGCGATTCCCATACCATGGTGATCCAGCCAGTCCGTCCAGCCGAGATAGATCGTCTGGAAGCGATCCGCATTCACGAACAGCCACTGGCCAAGCATGCTGAACCCCCAGGCAAGCGCAGAGCCAACGGTGATGATGATCGCCATGGTCATGAAGAGAGTGAGCAGCAGCGCCACCAGCTTGGGGAGCCAACGCTGCAAAGCAAGCTGGCAGGGCCAGACCAAAGCGATGATAAACAGCGAGAATACCAACGGTGCAAAGATCGACTGCGCCACGAATAAAAGCGCAAGCACGAGGATAGCTGTGGTGAGAGAGCCTATCGTCCGATTGTCTGCTTGCGGCATTCGGTCCCCAATATCGTTGGCGTACGCTGCACTTCCAGGAAATGGTCAGGGTGTGTCGCGCCCATTCAGTTTCGCGAGCACAAAAATCCACGTCCCGCGGATCACTGCACTTCGATCGAATGGACGCGAAGACGCTAGCTCGTTGCGGAAGCCGACGCTAAAGCATCGCGCAGGACCTGTTCCTTGGTTTCGTCGAGCGAAGACTTCAGAACCGTGCCGCCGTAGGGAGAGATTTCCTTCAGGACCTTGTCTGCGGTCATTTCCTGAACCAGGACAAACAATGCAGCGTTCCCTTCCTGAAGGTTGGCTGCGAGATCCTTTATGAACTTGTCGTTGATGCCGACGTCAGTCAACGCCCCGCCAATCGCACCGGACGCGGCACCGACGGCAACTCCCAGAAGGGGATTGAGGAACAAGACCCCGATCAGCAACCCCCAGAAACTACCGGACGCCGCTCCGGCTGCGGTCGTGTTGACCACCTGGTTGAGCTTGACCTTGCCACCCTCGGTTTTGGTGGCGATGACGGCATCTCCAATCTTTACAAGATATTCCTTCTGCAAATCGAAGAGCCGCTGGCGGACCTCCTCGGCCTTGGCTTCAGTTGGATAAACTATCGCAATCAAGTCAGACATGGTTAGCCCTCTAAACTGAGAAACGCGTTCATCTACACTTCATTCAAAGCAAATCGCGGCCTTAAGCACAAATGTATTTTTAAGAAACATTTCGGCGAGACCTCGAATGGAAGGCGATTACGGTCTGCGCCGAAGCACTTGTCCATGCCGACGCGAACTATAAAGTGGCCCCGCCGAGCTTTCCTTGCATCTCGTTCACACGCAATTCGCGTGCGCTCCAGATGTTGGAATTCATCTGGAACTCGAAGCAGGATCAAACTCCCGCATCAGTTTATCGCTTGCCTCTACCGATGAGCGGAACCGTCCGATGGAGTAGGGGGAGAGGTCGACCGGAGCCTTTTTCCCGCAGATTTCCAGTGCGAGACATTCACCAACCGCAGGGGCGATCTGGAAGCCGCCGCCGCTGCCCCCGAACGCGTGATAAAGACCGGCAGTGGTTTGGCTTGCTCCGATGGCCGGCAGCATGTCAGGCAGATACCCCTCGACACCGGACCAAACCCGTATGACTTCCGCGTTGCGGAACCCAGGTACATGTGTCCCCACGGCGCGCATGCCATTCAAGGTCTTTTGCGGAGGCACAAAGGTATGGCGACCGTCATCGTTCGCGAGTGTTCGGGGGTATCCCGCGAATATGAAATTGCCCCGCGATGTTTGTCGGATGATCATATCGCCTTCGATCGCGTAAACCGAAGGCTTCAACACATAAGGCATCGGTTCTGTGACGAACTGGGGAGGTCCCGCAGAAAAAAGCGGCACGGGTTCGCCAAATTGCTCGCAAATCGTTCCTGCCCAACCCCCGGCCGCGTTTACCAGCACGGGCGCGGTCATGGGGGGGCGGTTCGGGGTGCTGACAGTGAAGCTTGTCTGGCCTTGATCGATTCCCACCACCTCGGTTCCCTCGAACAGCTGTCCGCCGGCTCGCGTCATTGCGCGCACGACCGCAGGGGTGGTGATCCGGGGATTGGCGACCGCACAACGAGGCGAGTAGGATGCAGTCAGCCCGCTACCCGTGAGCCAGGGCAATTGCCGGCGGACCTCGTCTCCCTCCCAGATCTCGATCTCGAGGCCGCAGGCGCGCGAGCTGGAAGCGTATTTGAGCAGTCGATCTCTGCTGGCCTCGCTGGAGGCAAAATAAACCATGCCGTTGCGATCGTATTCGCAACCTTCGCCGATAAGCCCGTCAAAATTCTCCCAGTGACCTTGAGCCATCAGCGACAGTGGATACTGCTCAGGCGAACGGCCTTGCAGGCGCAGTCCACCAAAATTCGCGCCGCTCGATTGTGCCCCCACAAGGCCTCGCTCAAGCAAGGCTACCCGCTTGCCGGATCGAGCAAGGAAAAGACCGGTGAAACTGCCAAACAAGCCACCGCCGATGATGATCACATCAAAATTTGAGCTCATGGCTGATGTCCGTCATTGTCGGAGGCGGCGATCGGGATCGGGCGCACGGGAGCCTGAGCACGCAGCCGGCCGACGTCAGCCACCGGACGTTCGCAGGTTGCGGCCGTCAGTTCCTGCAGGGTCTGGCCGCAATAACGGCCTTGGCACCGGCCCATGCCGCAACGTGTTATCGCCTTGACGCGGTTGACCTCAGCCGGACCGGCAACCTTCCTGATTGCGTCGCGGATCTCGCCGGCGGTGACGCGCTCGCAACGACAGACTATGGTGTCAGCGGGCAGATCGCCGGCTGCTTCGTGTGGCCAGGGAAACGCTCCGGCCATATGTGCCTGGAACCGACGCAGACGGGCGACCGAACCGCGTAGCGAACGGACTTCGGCGGCATCTGAAACCTCGCTTCCCTGTGAGGCGATCATCGACAGCGCCGCCAGCCGCCCGCTTTGCGCCGCGGCTACACGGCCGCCCGTCAAGCTGCTGTCGCCGGCAAGCCAAAGCCTCGGGCCGGCGCGGCCGTCGGCATCCACGAGTGGAAACCAGTTCCGCAACGTTTCATCAAAACGAAAATCCGCGCCGGCAAGCTCGGCGAGCTGCGTCTCGGGCCGAAGGCCGTAGCCAAAGGCGAGGGCATCGCACGAGATCGTCTCCAGCGTTCCATCGGGATGTCGAATGTCGAGGGCTTCCACGCGCTCGGCTCCAACCGCCCGAACCAGCGTTGCGCCATTGATGCGGCGGATCCGATGCCGTCGGAGTTCCAGGAGAAGCTGAAGGCCTTCCAGCAATGTCTTTGGCGACGTCATGGCCATGCCAAATGCTGCTCTTCGCTTGCCTGCAGGTCTCGCGGTATCGACAATCGTGATATCCCGCGCTCCCATGCGCACATATTGAGCGGCAGCGAGATAAAGAAGGGGCGATGCTCCCGCCATCACAATCCGCTTGCCGATGAACGATGTGTGGTTTTTGAGGGCAACCTGCGCGCCGCCGAGTGAAAACACCCCCGGCAACGTCCAGCCGGGCAGCGCCATAATCCTGTCGGTGGCGCCAGTCGCGATCACAAGCTGGTTGTAGGGAATGCTGTCGTGGCGGCCTTCGCGCACAATCTCCAGGTGGTTGCCGAAAATGCCCCAAACCAGAGTGCCGGGCCGCCAATCGCAGGCCGCAAGCACACGGTCTTCATCGGCCTCACGCGCCGCCGTGGCCGCCGCCGCGCGCCGTCCCATGAAGCGTATGGCTTCCGACGACATCGCTGCCGACAAGCGCCGTGTGCCCTGGCCCCCCGGTCGCGACGTTTCTTCAAACACTATCGGGCGAAGGCCCGCCTCGACCAGAGCTTTTGCGCATGCAAGGCCGGCAGGGCCTGCGCCGATGATGACTGGGGGTAGCGCAGAGTTCACGTGCTGGACCCCTCAAGCGGAGCTGTGCGACGCAGGGACATTCCTGGCTGCACTTCGGTCATGCATGCGCGCAGTCTCTTCCCAGACGACGTCCAGAGGGTGCAATCCTGACAGGCACCCATGAGGCAGAAGCCGGAACGTGGCTCGCCATCAAATTCAGACCAGCCTGTTACTTGCCCCGCCGCCAGCAGGACGGCAATCAGCGTGTCGCCCGAGCAAGCGGGGATGTCGTGGCCGTCAATATGCACCGTGGTATCCGGGGTTCGGTGAACCGCCGGATAAAATTGAGGAATTGCGCTCATCGTTCCCAATTATTGTTATGCAATAAATGCTATTGCATACAGGGAACGCCAAATCCGGTGGACTGTCAATCTCTTAAAATGAGGGTCCCGACCTAGCTGAACGAGATTCCGCGCGCTGCTGCGATGACCAGTTTCGGGAAGGTCTCGAGGACTTCCTCGCGGCTCAGTCGAGCCAAGGGAACGGCTATGCTCACCGCCGCAATCACCCCTCCGTCAGGGCCGAGGATCGGTGCTCCCACCGACGCGTCACCGTGGTAGATCTCCTCGAAAGCATGCGCGTACCCCTTCGATCGCGCTTCATCGAGACGAGCAAGAACCTCCTCGATCGTGTCAGGGGTGGAGGGGGTCCGTTGGCGGAGTTCGCTTCGGTCGAGAATATCGCGAACAGCAGCTTCCGGCAGGCGTGACAAGATCGCTCGGCCGGGAGATGTGCAGTACGCCGGCAGTCGCGAGCCGGTTATGACGTCGGTGTTGAGAGACTGACGGCTGAGATAGCGGCACACGAAGACAATCTCGGTTCCGTCGAGGATCGTCAGGCTGACTGCTTCTTCTGTTTCCTTGCTCAGATGTTGCAGCACCGGCATCGCACGGTCAACGAGACGTGAGCCTCTCGTGTAGTGGTAGGCCAGATCAAGCGTCTTGATCGCCAGCTCAAATTGACGCGTGAGCGGATCCTTCCGCAGATAACCCAGTTGCGTCAGCGTGTGCGTGAACCTTTGAGCTGTGCTGACATCCATGCCGGTGAGTTGCGCTATCTGCGACAGCGTAAGCGATCCGTGTCCCTTGTCAAAAACGTTCAATACCTTGAAGGCCTTCGCGACGGAATTGACCATCAGCGGTTCGGCACGTTTGGATCGCGAGGTGTCGTTTCCCATACTCTATCAGCCCGGCTTCTCTAACCAATTAAACGCAGCCCGCCACACACGAGGGCGCCTGCGTCACCTGAGCCCAGATCAGCTGCCTTCGCAAGAAGCCATCATTCGATCGCCCAATATGCGATCTCCAAAAATTAGTGCGCTTGCAAATTTCAGCTTGACCTAAGACAATTTCGTATATCAACATACAATAAGAGTTATCGCTATGCAATAGAAAGGCTCGCTATGTCGGAGTTTGTGTTGGTCGAAACCATCGGTTCTGTCCGGAGGCTGACCCTGAACCGCCCTGAGAAGCTGAACGCGTGGAATACCCCGATGCGGGATCAGCTCATCGCAGCGCTCGAAGCTGCGGAGGTCGATCCCTCGGTCAGGGCGATCGTATTGACCGGCGCTGGCGACAGGGCCTTCGGTGCAGGACAGGATCTTGCGGAAAGCAAGACCTTCGATGCCGATCGTGCGGAGAGCTGGATGGGCGAGTGGAGACGGCTCTACAATCTGTTCCGTCTCGGCTCGAAGCCGATCGTGGCTGCGCTGAACGGCATAGCGGCAGGCTCGGCATTCCAGGTGTCACTGCTTTGTGACCTGCGGGTCGCCCATGCCGGCGTAAAGATGGGGCAACCAGAAATCAATTCGGGCATCGCGACCGTCACCGGCAGCTGGATCATGCGGGAGTTCATGGGGCTTGCCCGCACTATCGATCTCACTTTGACAGGGCGAATGCTCGAAGCAGACGAAGCCTTCTCTTTCGGATTGATCTCCCGGCTGGTCGATCAGGACAAGGTTCAATCCGAGGCTTTGGAGCTTGCCCAATTCCTGGCGGAGAAGCCGCCTGTTGCCATGCGTCTGAACCGTCAACGGTTCGCGGAACTCACTGAAGCGGGCTTCGATGACGCCATGACTTCCGGCGTTCGGATACAGCGCGAAGCCTACGCGTCAGGCGAACCGCAGGCGATGATGGAGAAGTTCCTGGCTGTGAGAGCTGCTCGCAAAGGCTGACGATCCTGCGCTTCGGCTCACCGCCGAAGCGCCAATCCTGAGCATCGATTAACGATGCCAGAATCAAAACCATCAGAGGAGAATAGATGTGACAAAGACCAGCTTCCTGAACCTGTCTCGCCGTAGTCTGCTCGCTGCAGGCGCCGTGGCTCTCGCCACTCCGATGCTGACGCGCCGGTCGTGGGCCAATGAATCACTTGTTGTGGCGGATCCCGGCGGTCCCTTCGCAGATGGCTATCGCAAGGCATTCTACGAGCCCTTCACGGCTGCGACAGGTATCAGCATCAACGGCGTGGCGCGCGACGCCGAGCCCACTGCGCAGTTCAAGTCTATCGTCGAGACCCGTTCGTATATCTGGGATGTGTGCACTCTGACGCTCTCGGCACGGCTTATCCTTGAAGAGGAAGATCTGCTGGAGCCACTGAACATCGAACCAGCCAAGGTTGCCAACGTAATGCCGGAAGCCGTTCACCCCAACATGCTGGGGACGGACGTTTATGCAACCGTCATGGCCTACAATACCGATATGCTGCCGGAAGCGCCGACCGGTTGGGATGCGTTCTGGGACCTCGATCGCTTTCCGGGCCGCCGCTGCCTGCGCAAGAACCCGATCGACACGCTTGAAATTGCATTGATGGCGGATGGCGTATTGCCGGCCGACCTTTACCCTCTCGATCTGGATCGCGCCTTCCGCAAGCTGGATCAGATCAAGGACAATATCGATGTCTGGTGGACAGGGGGCGCGCAGTCCACGCAGCTTCTTGAAAGCGGTGAAGTTGACATGATCGCGGGTTGGAATGCTCGTTTTCAGGCAGCGATCGACAATGGTGCGCCCGCAAAAATCGTCTGGAACGGCGGTCTCTACTCGATTGAGGGTTGGGGAGTTCCCAAGGGTAATCCGAAGGCCGATCTGGCGCGCGAGTTTGTCGCGTTCTGCGCTCAACCCGAGATGCAGGCCAAGTTCACGGACGATCTGGCCTATGGACCTACCAACCTGCGCGCCTACGATCATATCGCCGCTGAACGGGCCGCGATCCTGCCGACGGCACCTCAGAACCTGCAAGTCATGTCGCTGGCATCTGAGCCATTCTGGAAGGCCAATCGGTCGGCAATCACTGAGCGCTTCAACGGTTGGTTGCTCAGCTGATAAATTCCTGTCGGGGGGCCGTGCGCCCCGCGACCCCGGCTAACTGAACGATGGGCGCCTGCGCTGCCTCTGCGCAGCCGCCTTCACGAACCAATACTGCAGGAGCGACAATGACAACGGGAACCGGTGAGAGCGAAATTGTGCTCGAAGGCCTGTCCAAACGCTATGGAACGTTTACGGCGCTTGAACCTACAAGTCTGTCGGTCAAGGAAGGCGAGTTTCTAACTCTCCTGGGGCCATCCGGGTCGGGAAAGACAACCCTGCTCCAGATGATTTCCGGCCTGGTGGATCCGTCGGCAGGCCGGTTGACGGTCAATGGTGAGGATTGGACACATCGCCCGGTCAACCAGCGAGGCATGGGGCTGGTTTTCCAGCACTACGCCCTGTTTCCGCATATGACCGTCGCGGAGAATGTTTCCTTTCCCCTTCAGATGCGCAAGCTGCCAGCCGCAGATATAAGCGCTCAGGTGGAAGAAACTCTCCGCAAGGTCCAGCTCGACCGGTTCTCCCACCGATTTCCAAAGGAACTTTCGGGCGGGCAGCAGCAGCGTGTTGCCCTCGCTCGGTGTTTCGTTTTCCGGCCCAAGATTATCCTGATGGACGAGCCGCTTGGCGCGCTCGACAAGGCGCTTCGCGAGCATATGCAGCTCGAGATACGGCGGCTCCACAAGGAGTATGGCACCACCGTCATCTACGTGACGCACGACCAGGAAGAGGCGCTGGTCATGTCCGACAGGATCTGCGTGATGAACCACGCCAAGGTCGAGCAGCTTGGTGCGCCGCACCAGATCTATTCCGATCCCGAAACGGTATTTTCCGCGACATTCATCGGTCATTCCAACGTGCTGAAAGGTACGCGGGAGGCAGCCGACGACAATTGGGCGACAGTACGGACGGCGAATGGCACCTTCAGCGGTCGCTACACCGCTCGCGACAAGGCCACGCAGGATGTCGCGCTCGTCGTAAGACCCGAACAGATGCGCGTTGGCCCAGCTCCATCGAGCGAATTTGAGGGGCTGCGCGGTCGTCTGAGCGAATTGGTCTACCTCGGATCAGAGACACGTCTTCTCCTCACGCTCGCTGACGGCACGAACATCATGCTCCGTCATGATCCCGCAGCCGGTGCGATGCCTTCGATCGGCGAGGAGATAGAGGTCCACTGGCTGAAGTCGCTCGCGAGGGTCGTGGCATGAGCGTCATCCAAAACGTTCCTGGATTGCGTCGGTTTCCCGTCGGCCCTCTCTGGCTCGTTCTGCCGGCTGTTGCGCTGCTTGCCGTGTTTTTCCTTTTCCCGATGGGGCGGCTGTTCTTGCTCGGGGTACAGGACCCGGCGACGGGAGCGTTCACGGGCGAGCATTACTCCCGTGTTTTTGACACATCCGTCTATTGGCGCATCCTGGCTATCACCTTCCGCATCGCCATCCTCACGGCGCTATTTTCGGTTCTGCTGGGTTACCCGCTGGCTTTGTGGCTTTCGCGGATGGATAGCCGCCGGCAAGCCCTGATTGCTCTTCTGGTGCTTCTGCCGTTCTGGACGTCATACCTGGTCAAGACCTTTGCCTGGATGATCCTTCTGGGAAATCGTGGCGTGCTGAACACCTTGTTCATGGACGTCGGATTAATCGAGCGTCCACTTCGGCTTATGTACAATGAGTTCGGTGTCATCATCGGCATGGTCCATGCGATGATGCCCCTGGCCGTCCTGACGATGCTTCCGGTGATGAACGGGATCGATCAACGGTTGGCGCTCGCGGCAGGTACCATGGGTGCCAGCAGGTCTCAGCGCTTCTGGCTGGTATACTTCCCTCTGTCGGTGCCCGGCGCAGCCGCGGCAGGACTGTTGGCCTTTGTAACATCGCTCGGGTTCTTCATTGTCCCGGCCTTCCTCGGCGGGCGTGGCCAGACCATGTTGGCGCAGGCGATCATCACCCAGGTTCAGGAACTGGTGAACTGGTCATTCGCTGCCGTCCTGGCGAGCCTGCTGGTCATCACGGCCTTGGCGTCCATCTGGGTCTACAACAAGCTCTTCGGCTTGTCGGTGATTTCCGGCGCGGAAAGCGATGATCTGCCCAAGCGCACGAGCCTTCTGCGAACGGGCGGGCAACGGCTGCTCCGTTTCATGGCTTGGGTGTCGGCGCCATTTGATCGTTTTCGCTCTCCCGACGGCATCACCAACAAGAAGGTCAGCATCTACCCGCTGCTGGCTCTGGCCTTCCTGGTAGCGCCGATCCTGGTCGTGTTCCCTATCGCCTTCACGTCATCCAACTCGCTGCAATTCCCGCCGCCGGGATATTCGCTGCGATGGTTCGAGCAATATCTGACCTCACCTGTCTGGATCTCGGCCACACTGCGCTCGTTCGGCGTCGCGTTCGCCACGGCCTTTTTTGCAACGGTACTGGGTGGGCTGGCGGCACTTGCCCTAGCGCGGTCGAAATCGCTCTGGAACGGCCCGATCTTTGCACTCATCCTCGCGCCGATGGTGGTTCCGCGAATAGTCATCGCGGTAGGTCTCTTCTACCTGATGGCGCAAATGGGGCTCGTCGCGACCGATGCCGGCCTGGTAATCGGCCACACGCTGCTGGCCATCCCCTATTGCTTCATCACCATCGGAGCCGTGCTGAAGAACTACGACTGGAGACTCAACCAGGCAGCAGAAACACTGGGCGCCGGGCGTTTCACCATCATGCGCCGCATTACGTTGCCTCTCCTGCGCGGCGGCGTGGTGTCTGCCGGACTGTTCGCCTTTGTCACGTCTTTTGACGAGCTGACCATCGCGATCTTCATTTCGGGCGGGCTCAAGACAACCCTGCCGAAGCAGATGTGGGACGACATGTTCCTGCAGCTCAATCCAACGCTCGCAGCAGTCTCCGTCGTGGTTCTGGCGATCGTGACTGTGATCCTGCTCGTCGCACAAAAAATACAAAAGTAGATGTGGTCTTATCCGCCAACGGGTTAGCTCCAGAAATCAAGGTTATACTTCACATGCAGATCCGAGGATTAGCAACTCGCCTCCAAGAGCTTGGTGGCGCCTCACCGGAACGACTCTTTGCCCAGATCGGCGACAATCCACTAACGTTCGGCGAACTGGCCGGAGCGGCATCCGGCATAGCCGAGCGCTTGCACAGGCAGGGCCTGCGCAAGGGCGACCGGGTCGTCGTCATGATGGCCAACAGTGTGGCGTCGCTCGCGCTTATTTACGGGCTTCTGCGCGGCGGGATCGTGTGGGTGCCGGTCAATCCGGCGCTCGTTGGGGAGCCCCTTGCCCATGTCATCAGGACCACCGAGCCTGGCCTCATCATCTGCGATGCGGGCCTGGAGGCATCCATCGCCGATTGCGGTGAAGCGACGAATATTCCGCTCGAAGTCATCTCGGATCGCGGCCTGCCTTCGGCTGTCGCCGAGTTTGATGGGGCGTTCCCGCAGCCGCGTGATCTTGCAGCCATCATGTTTACCTCAGGCACGACCGGCCCGGCAAAGGGGGTGATGGTCAGCCATATGATGCTGGAGCTTGCCGCCGAGGCGGTGTCGCTTTGCGCAGATCTTGTGCCGGGCGACAATCTCTTCATGTGGGAGCCCTTCTACCATATCGGCGGCGCTCAGGTGTTGCTGGTTCCCCTGGTCAGGGATGTGCGGCTCACCATCGCGGATCGGTTCAGCGCCTCGAAGTTCTGGCGGCAGTTGGCGGAAACCGGGTGCACCCATATCCACCATCTCGGCGGCATCGTTCAGATCCTCCTGAAGCAGCCCGAGAACGAGTGGGAACGCGATCACAAGGTCCGCATAGCCTGGGGAGGCGGTTGCGCGCCGGAAGCTTGGCGTCCGTTCGAGGAACGCTTCGGCGTACAGATCCGTGAATGCTACGGCATGACGGAGTGCTCCAGCCTGACGACCTGGAACAATGAATGGGTGGTCGGTTCTGTCGGCCGACCGATGCCCTGGTTCGAGATCGACCTTGTCGACGAGGCCGGCCGGGTTCTTGGCTTCGGGGAAGGCCGGGGCGAGATCGTGGTTCGAACCTCGCTGCCGGGTGCCGTCACGGAAGGGTATTATCGCAATCCTGAGGCGACCAAGAAGGCGATACGGCCATCCGGGTTCCATACGGGAGATCTGGGTTCCTGGAACGACGACGGCATGCTCTTTTTCCATGGACGGATGACCGATTCCGTGCGGTGCAAGGGCGAGAACGTCTCTGCGTTTGAAGTCGAGAGCGTGGCCGGCAGGCATCCCGATGTGCTGGACGCGGCCATGGTTGGGGTTCCGGCAGAGATCGGCGAGCACGACATTCAGCTCTTTATCCAGCCGCGGGCAGGGACCAACCCGGACCCGGCGATGATCTGGGCATGGATGGCCGAACGTCTCGCTCCGCATCAACGCCCACGGTACATCGCCCTGATGGCGGACTTTCCCCGCACTCCCAGCCAACGGATCCAAAAACACCTGCTTCCCAAGGAGCCGGCCGGACGTTGGGAAGCTCCGTCGAACCGCAAGAGCACTGTAAACGAGGAAGCTGCACAATGAGCTGCGATGTTTTGATCACCGGTACGGGAATGTTTGCGGGACGGATCGCGCTGGATATCGCGGCCACCGCAAAGGAGCCGGTGAATGTCGTATTGTCGGGCCGCAACCGAATGAGGCTCGACTGGCTGCGCACGGCCGGAAATGCCCGTGCAGCCATGTTCGGCACACCAGCGCGCTTCACCACCCAGGCGATGGATCTGCTTGAACCGGGCGCAAGCGAGATTCTGGTTCGTGAGCACAAGCCAAGATTGGTGGTGCAGGCAGCATCAATTCAGACCTCGACGGTGATTTCGGATGGAGGTTCGGCCTGGACCGATCTCGTGGCTGAAGGCGGACTAAGCGCCACGGCGGTGTTTCAGGCGCTGATTTCAGCGCGGATGGCAGCTGCAATCAGCGATATTACTCCTGACACCAGACTGATCAACTGCTCCTTCCCGGATGTCGTAAACGGCATGCTTGTGGCGTTGGGACACAAGGTGTTGTGCGGTACAGGCAACGTTGCGATCCTGTCCAACGTCTTCGCTGGCGCGCGCGAAAACCTGCCGGAAGGCAAGCTTCGTGTTCTGGCCCACTATCAATGCCTTGCTCCCTGGCGGTTGCCACCCGAACAACGTGCCGGTGCACCGGCGCCACGTATCTTTGTCGGCGACGAGGAAATCACAGATCCTTTCGAGGCGTTCCGTCATTGCCAGCTGACTCCCGAACCGGCGATCGAGATCTCGGGTGCCTCCGGCGTCACGCTGATGCTGGCGCTGATTGCGGGCCAGGTATGGGAGGGGCACGTGCCTGGCCCCAACGGTCTGCCGGGCGGCTATCCGGTACGGCTGGAAAACTCGGAGCTGACACTCGATCTGCCGAAGGGCGTCGCCCGGGCTGAGGCCGTCGCATGGAACCAGGCGTTCGAGGAGCGAAAGGGCCTGACGGTTGACGGCAGTGCCGTGCGTTATCATGGCAGGCTTCGTGAACTCCTGGCGGAAGCCGGCTCAGCGCACGCGGACGGGTTCGAACTTGCTGGTCTCGAGAGCGTCTGCAAGGATCTGATCACCTTACGCGACCATCTGATGTCCCTTCCATCCAAACGCTAGTCAGGCCTGCGGGGAGGGATGATGGAACACGCAGCTCAAGGAACATGCCCGTCATCGGTCGCGATAATCGGCGGCGGAATCGTTGGCTTGTTCACTGCCTTGGAGCTGCTGGAGAGGGGTTACAACGTCAGCCTCATTGAGCCGGACTTGCCCGGGGGACGACAGGCCGCATCGTATGGCAACGGCACCTGGGTGAGCGAAGGCGCGATCATTCCCATCTCGCTGCCTGGAATGTGGAGGGCGGTCCCGGGTTTCCTTCTGGATCCCATGGGACCGTTCGTCCTTCAGTGGAGGTACCTTCCTTGGCTCCTCCCATGGCTTGTCCGGTTCCTGGCCGCAGGCAGGAGCTGGTCGCGTGTGGAGAGAGACATTCCCGCTCGGGCGGCCTTGTTGACGGGGGCGGTGGCTCGTTATGAGGCGTGCGCGGCTGAAGCGGGTATATCCCAACTGATGGGCGCGCGGGGCGTCATGTATGTCTACCGCAGCCATGCGGACCTTGAAGCCGATCGCCCGGCCTGGGACCTGCGATCGAAGTACGGCATTGAATACGAAGTCAGGGAAGGCGAGAGTTTGCGGTCGCTCGTGCCGGATCTCTCGGCTGAGTACATTCTGGGCATCCGCATACTTCCTGCGGTATCTCTGCGTGATCCCGGCAAATTTTGCGCGGGTCTCGCCAAGCTGTTCGAGGATCGTGGAGGCAGGGTTTTCAAGGCCCTGGCGACAGGATTTGATTTGAGTGGTGGAAAGCTCAGGGCCGTGCAGACCAGTCAGGGGCCGATAGCATGTGATTATGCCGTCATCGCCGCCGGCATCGGATCGGGGAAGCTCGCGCGCATGGTCGGCGATCTCGTGCCGCTGATCGCGGAACGCGGGTATCACGTCGAGGTCTTGGACTGCCCCATACGCCTCCAGACCGGCCTGATGCCCGCGGACGGCAAGATGGCCGTGTCGAGTACCCTGACCGGGCTTCGCCTGGCTGGACAGGTTGAACTGGCGAAGCCAACGACACCGCCAGATTGGCGCAGGGCACGGATACAGCTAAAGCATGCGCGAAGGATGTTTCCCCAGATAGCCGACATCATCGACAACGGACCGCATGATGTGTGGATGGGAAACCGGCCGTCAACTCCGGACTGCCTGCCGGTGATCGGGCGCTCCTCCGGCTGCCCGGATGTTTTCCATGCATTCGGTCACGGCCATACGGGGATGGTGATGGCGCCCGGTACCGCATCGCTGGTCGCTGATCTCATCGCCGGATCGACGCCCTCAGTTGACCCGACACCTTATTCCCCTCGGAGGTTTCGTTTTTCTCGCTGATTCCGTTCGTACGTCGGTTGTCAGCAACGACAAGGACGACGAGGGACATCGGTACCGGCCCAACACCAGGACGGGACCGGTCCGCTAATATCGTGTCGTAGCAACCTTGAGCGTTCCCGAAGCTTCCATCGCCTGCGCGATGTTGGGCGGCGGCGGCGAATTCGATACGAGACGGTCTACGCGATCCCAACCGGCTACCTCGAAAATACCCCGCTTGTTGAATTTGGAGGCGTCCGCCAGCACCGTGACGCTCTCAACGCGCTCTATGATGGCGCGGGCAATCTGGGTTTCAGCCTCGTCAAAATCGAACAGGCCTGTGCTGTCAATCGCGCCCACGGTCAGAAACGCATGCCGGGCTCGGATCCGTGCGATCTGCTCGACCGCCAGCGAGCCGACCGTTTCCGATGCATCGAGGCTGAATGCGCCGCCGATCAGAAAGACCTTGTTATCGCTTCCGGCTGCCACGATCGAGGCAATACGGGTGCTGTTGGTGATCACCGTCAGACCCGACAAGCCGGCGATTGCTTCGGCAAACAGGAGCGTGGTGGTTCCGGTGTCTATGAAGAGGCTGTCGCCTGGGGACAGAAGGCTTGCGGCCGCCTTGGCGATCTGCCGCTTCGCGGCCAGGTTCTCGGCCATCCGCGCGGCGAACGGGCCTTCTCCTCCGAGTTCGGTGGCGGCGATCGAGCGAAGCTTGGCGCCTCCGTGGAATTTCTGCAGCCGGCCCTGATCGTCCAGCCCCACGAGGTCACGACGAATAGTCTCCTTTGACACCTGCAAGTCATCGGCCAGTCTATCAACACTCATCTCACCATGGCGCGTAACAAGCCTGATGATTTCCTCGTGACGCTCATGCGGACGCAATTCTGACCCTCTTCATTCCGGCCTGTTCAATGTGCAACAAGATGCCCGAGTGGGCAATGATTCACCAAATTATCCAGCATATAGCGATCGTGTGGGCACGTCACAAACAAGGGACGACGCAAAACTGCGTGGAATTTTGCGACTGACCACAACTCTTGTTGGCTTTTGGCAAATTCCGGCTTTACAGGCGGGTAATCTACTTGTTACCGTTCGGGCATAAATCGCCCGAACGGTAGGAAATGATGTTGTGAGCATGCAACAACCGCATCCCCGAAACGACATCTTTGACGTCGCGATCATTGGCGCGGGCGTCGTGGGATGCGCGGTCGCACGGCGGTTTGCCCTGGCGGGTGCCAAGGTGGTCTTGCTCGAAAAGGGATCGGACATTCTTTCAGGCGCCTCCAAGGCGAATAGTGCCATCCTCCATACAGGTTTCGATGCGCCCAAAGGCAGTCTTGAGCTTGCATTGGTTCAGGCAGGCAGACGGGAATACCTCGACATCCATGCGGGCATGAACCTCCCTCTGGTCGAGACCGGAGCGCTCGTCTGCGCATGGACGCAAGACGAGGCGGCCAGGCTTGAAGCGATCGCGGAGCAGGGGCGCGAAAACGGCGTAACCAGCGTTCGTTTGGTAACCCCAACCGAGGCACTCTCGATAGAACCCGGCCTGTCTGACGGGCTTGTTGCGGCACTGCATGTCCCGGACGAGCATGTGATTGACCCCTGGTCGGCGCCGCTGGGATATGTGAATCAGGCCATAGCCTTAGGGGCCGTTGTTCTCAGGCAGTGTGAAGTCCGCGCCGGGTCCTTCGACGGTGAGTGGCGGCTCGAGACGAGCAAGGGCGATCTGCGGACAAAGTTCGTGATCAACGCGGCGGGTCTGTTCGGAGACTACGTGGACACCCGCCTTGGCTTTGAGCCCGAGTTTCAGATCAAGCCCCGCAAAGGGCAGTTTATCGTCCTCGACAAGGCGGCGTCGCGGCAGCTCAAAACAATCATCCTCCCCGTTCCGAACGAGATCACGAAAGGTGTGGTCGTCTGTCCTACGGCCTTCGGAAACATTCTCGTCGGACCGACCGCCGAAGAGCAGGACGACCGAAACCGGGCAACCGTTGAACACGATACGTTGGAGGGACTGGTCGCGCAGGGGGTGAAGCTCGTGCCGGGGCTGGCCCACATCCCTGTGACTGCCGTCTACGCCGGCCTTCGCCCGGCTTCGGACAAGAAGGAATATCGTGTCATCGCTCGTCCCGAGCTCAATGCCATTACCTTGGGCGGAATTCGATCGACAGGACTGAGCTCGGCTCTTGGCCTGGCGCAACACGCGTTGAAGCTCCACGGCGGCTCCGAGCGAGGCGAGTTTGCCCCCAGGGCGGCTCCCGACGTTCGCATGCCGAACCTCGCCGAGTCGAGAATGCGTGACTGGCAGGCCGAGGGGCATGGAGAGATCGTCTGTCACTGCGAGATGGTGACGAAACGGGAGATCGAAGCCGCGCTGAACAGCGCTCTTCCTCCGGGTGACTTCGGCGGTCTGCGCCGCCGCACCCGCGCCGGCATGGGGCGGTGCCAGGGGTTCTATTGCAACTCTCGCTTGGCCGAAATGAGCAGCGGTTGCCTTGCCAACCCGCTGGCTATCGAACAGGAGGGCGGCAAATGACCCACTCCAGCTCGGACGTCATCATCATCGGCGGTGGGCCTTCCGGCGTTGCAGCCGCCATCGCAATGCGCAAGGCGGGCGTAGGAAAGATCACGTTGCTTGAACGCGAGCAGCATCTGGGCGGCGCGACGCGTCACTGCAGCCACTCACCGTTCGGGATGCTCGAGTTCGGTCGCGTCTATATCGGGTCCGCCTACGGCAAGCGCCTCGAAATGGAGGCCGAAAGATACGATATCGACGTGCGCTATGGCCATTCGGTCGCAAGCCTGGGCGAAGACGGCCGTCTGCTCGTATCCAGCCACACCGGGTTGGAAACGCTGGCGGCGAAACGCGTGCTTGTTACCACCGGAGTGCGCGAGACCACGCGCGCCGCGCGTATGGTCACCGGTGATCGTCCCGTCGGTGTCGTGACCACCGGATCGCTTCAGTCCTACGTGGCATTCCACAATCTGATGCCGTTCAGGCGTCCGGTGATCGTTGGCTCCGAACTCGTCACCTTGTCCGCGATCTGGACGTGCCTGAGCCACGGCGCCCGCCCGGTTGCAGTACTGGAGCCGGGGCCTCATGCGCTTGTTGGCGCACCCCTCAACTGGTTTCCGTCGATGATGGGCATCCCGTTCCATCGGAACGCGGAAATCATCGATATTCTTGGGGCTGGTCGCGTCGAATCCGTAAAAATCAAACGCGGCGATGTGATCGAGACGCTGGAATGCGATGGCGTTCTCTTCTCGGGTCAGTTCACGCCGGAAGCGTCCCTTTTCCAGACGTCCGGACTGAACGTGAACTGGGGCAGCGGAGGGCCAGCCGTCGACCAGGACGGACGTTGCGAGAACCCGATCTATTTCGCCGCCGGCAATGTTCTGCGCGCCGTCGAGACGGGTGGCTGGGCTTTCAGGGAAGGTCGTTCCGTCGGCATGGCCATCGCGTCGGACATCCTGGGCGACGTTTCCGGTACGGCTCCCGTCAAGGTGACCTACGACCAACCGATCAAGCTCGTGGTGCCTAACCTCATCCGGAGCGGTACTTCGTTACCCGGCGGTCTCAAGGACTTTCAGCTGCGCTTTGCCCGTTATGCCAAGGGGACGCTTTTCTTGACTGTCGATGGGCGCGAGGTCTGGCAGCGCCGCGGTACCTGGCATCCTGAAAAGCGCATCACGGTTACGCGGCCGGACAAGACCAGATCCGCGGAAAACATACATTTTGGGTTCAGAGGGGAAGGTTGAATGCGTATCGCATCGATTGACCAGGGAACGACATCAACGCGTTGTCTTGTTGTGGAAGACGGTGGCGAATGGCGGATCGTCGCCAGCCGCAAACACGGGCAGGATCATCCGTTCGCGGGTTGGGTCGAACACGACCCGGACGAGTTGCTCAAGAACATCATGACTGTTCTGGACGCGGCGGGAGAGGTCGATGCGATTGCTATCGCCAATCAGGGCGAGAGCTGCATCGCCTGGGATGCCGAAACCAGGGCCGCCCTTTCGCCTGTGATCGTCTGGCAGGATGCCCGTACCGCCAAGCAGCTGTCGGAATTGGGAGCTGAAGCGGAGAAGGTCTCGAAACGCATCTGCGGACTTCCGCTCGACCCGTATTTTTCCGCCAGCAAACTCGCCTGGCTGCTCCGCAACATACCCAGCATCGCCGAGGCCCATAAGGCGGGTCGCCTGCGACTGGGAACCACCGACGCCTTCTTCCTCGATAGTCTGGCTGGCGTTTTCGCGACCGACCTCGCCACCGCGTCCCGAACGGGTCTTCTGGACCTGGCGACCGGGCAATGGAGCGACGAGCTTTGCGCGTTGCATGGCGTGCCCAAGGAGTGCCTGCCCCGCATCGCCGCTGTCGACGAGGGATTCGGCGAGATCAACGGCATCCCTGTGCGTGCCTCCATCGTGGACCAGCAGGCTGCTCTCTACGGCCATGGCTGCCGTGAACCCGGTGATTGCAAGATCACTTTTGGTACTGGAGCGTTTCTGCTCGCCGTTGCAGGCGCTGAGCGTCCGCCGCAGGCCGAACTTCTTCCGACTGTCGCGTGGGCGCTTCGTGACAGCGGCACGACCTTCGCCATCGAAGGCGGCGTCTATGACGCCGGAGCCGCGCTGGAGTGGGCAAGAAATATCGGCCTTTACTCGGCTCTCGAGGAGCTTGGGATTTTTGAAGGACCATCCGCGCTGAGCCGCGGCATCATCTTCGTGCCCGCTCTATCCGGTCTCGCCGCTCCGTACTGGGATCGGTCGGCTGCACCGCTCTTTATCGGCATGGATCACGCGACCGACCGGCGCGACCTTGTTCGGGCCGTGCTCGAAGGCATAGCCATGCTGACGGTGGGGCTGATCGATGCCGCCGCCGAGGTGACGGAACTGGGGCCGGCCATCTCGATCGACGGCGGCCTCTCACAGAGCGCCTATTTCGCCCAATTTCTGGCATCGGCAAGCAAACGGACCATCACGGTTCCTTCGATGCACGAACTGACTGCGTTGGGTCTGGCGGAATTCTGCGGCCTGGATGTCAGCGCCGCGAGAGCAAAGCATGAACGGTTCGAACCGGACGGATCTGTGACCGAGGAACACCATGCGTTGTTTGCCAAGGCCGTCGAGCGTTCGCGCGGCTGGCGAAACTGACCTTCCAACGAGTATACGAACAACTGGAGAACACCGTGCGAAAGATTTTTCTCGCTGGCCCTTACGGCCACGCTGACCGTGAAGTCGTGGAGAGACGCTTCCAGGAAGCAAACGCAGTGGCCGCGAAGATTGCTCGAAGCGGATCGACGGTCTTCAGCCAGATTTCAATGTCCCATCCCATCAACGGCTGCCTGACCGATCTCGACAAGGCGGGCATCGGCAAGCTCTGGGCTCCGATCGACCAGGTTTTCATGGAGGCCATGGACGAGATCATCGTGATTGACGGACCCGGCTGGCAGGAAAGCGCCGGGGTCAAGCGGGAAATGGAATTTTTCCAATCCAAGGGGCTCCGCGTCAGCCTCTGGAGCGAAGTCGAAGGCGAATTCGCCAACTGACGCTCGACGTGAACAAGAGGGGAATAATATGTCAACGGTTACCAGAGCCGGCTCCGCGCCGGGACTAACTGATCATGATCACCTGAAACGCGATGTCACTCCGTTTCAATCTTTCGCAGTGGCTTTCGGCTTCGTATCGATTGCGACAGGCATTTTCACCGCCTACGGCGCCATGTTGTCGACATCGGGGCCGATAGGCATCTGGACATGGCCTGTCGTGGTCATCGGCCAGCTGATGGTCGCTTTGATCATCGGCTCGCTCGCGGCCCGCATCCCGGTCACCGGGTACATCTACCAGTGGGCATCGCGCCTCACCAATCCGGTCTTCGGCTGGATCATGGGCTGGATCGGATTTACGTTCCTCGCCGTGGTCCTTTGCGCCGTGGATTACACCATCGCTTCCACGGTTCTGCCCGTCCTGCTCAATTACGAGGGAACTGCGGCCAACGCCTGGTGGATCACCAGCTTGGTGATCGTCCTGCAGGCGATCATGATCGCGTTCTCCACGAAGTTCACGCAGAAGTTCAACGCGGTCGCCGTGACGATCCAGCTCGTCGGGATGATCGGACTGGTCGTCCTGCTGTTCGCCGTCGGTGCATTCAATAACGAACTCGACTTCTCGAACCTGTTCAGCACAGGCAACGTGGCGCAGGAAGGCTATTATTCCTTCGGCGGCCTCACGAGCGTCGGTCCCTGGATCATGGCCACGCTCCTCGGTGCGTTCACCATTGTCGGCTTCGAGTCCGCGGCGAACCTCGCCGAGGAAACGCGCGATCCGGCGCGGGTGGTTCCGAAAGCCATGTGGCAGGCGGTCCTTAGCCTCGGCATCATCGGGATGTTTTTCCTCGTTGCCATCACCGCGCTGCTGGGTGATCCGACACTGCTCGGTGGTTCGGCCACGCCTATTGCCGACGTCATCACCCGCGTTCTCGGACCGATCCTGGGCAACCTCCTGCTCGTGCTCGTGGTCATCTCGATCTTCTCCTGCGGCCTGGTCATCCTCCTCAGCGGGACACGTCTCGTCTGGGCAATGTCGCGCGACGAGCGGTTCCCCGGTTGGCAGCTGTGGCACCGGATTCATCCGACCCTGAAGACGCCGGTCAATTCGACGATCTTCGTTGCGGTCGTTGGGCAGGTGATCCTCGCCCTGTTCTCGCAGCAGACCGACGCCCTGTTCGCGCTCTTCTCCGCTGCGACGCTCCTGCCGGCCATCATCTACGCGGTGACCGTTGGTATCTATGCGCTCAAGCGGAAGAACCTGCCGCCGAGCCAGGGCTTCCGCCTCGGCGCCTGGGAGACCCCGGTTCTGATCGTGGCCATTGCCTGGCTGGTATTCGAACTGGCTATCTTCCGGGATGCGTCCTTCGCCAAGCCCTGGTCCTACGTGGCGATCATGTTTGCGATCGGCGCAGTTTACCTGGTGTTCCTGCTGGCAACACGAGGTGGTGCAAAGGCGCTCAAAATGCCTGACCTGATCGAGGTCGACGCGATCCTTGACGCCGACAAGGGCGCGGAACTGTCGCGCTAAACGGCCTTATCCAAAGCCGGCATCTAGCACGCCGGCTTTGGACCCATGAAGTCAACGTTGAGGGCTTGTGGCGTAGCAGAGACGAAAGCCCGTGTTGCTGGTCGACGATTCAGCGCTCATGGCGGAGCGGGCGGCTATCCTGTAGCGATAGCAATAACTTCTGTGACACAGGAACGACCCGCCCTTGATCACCTTGTCCCGGGTTTTGGCGGCCTGCTCGTTGCGTTGCCGCGCCAGTTTGCCGACCGAACGCACCTTGAACGGTTCGGCAGTCCACTCCCACACATTGCCGGCCATGCCAAACAAGCCGGCACCATTCGGCGCAAACGCATCGACCGGTGAAGCGCCCGTAAATCCGTCGAGCGCGCTGTTGTAGCTCGGAAAGCGACCCTGCCAGATGTTGCAGTGGATCGTGCTGTCGTCGGGCTCTTCGTCACCCCAGGGGAAACGGGGATCAGCCAATCCGCCACGCGCGGCGTGTTCCCATTCCGCTTCGGTCGGAAGGCGCCCGCCACTCCATGCGGCGAAGGCTTGCGCATCGTTCCATGAGACCTGCACGACAGGATGGTTCCCCCGTTCGACGACACTGCTCAGCGGACCCTCCGGCGCATGCCAGCAGGCTCCGTCGACACGCACCCACCACGGGATCTGGTCGCCGACAGGAGAGTGGATGGCGCCGTCCGGCAGTAAATCGATGAAGACAGGCGACCAACCGTAGCGTTCGGCATCGGTCACATATCCCGTTGCATCCACGAAGGCAGAGAACCGCGCGTTGGTGACGGTCGTGACCTCAAGCTCGAAAGCCTGCAGCTTGACGGCTCGGCGCGGCCCCTCGCCATCCTGAGGCAATTCCGGCCTGTCTGTTCCCACATGACTGCCCCCGGCGTCAAAGCTCGCTCGAGGAACATGCTTCACAGGACCGCTGGCGGCATCGGCGGAGAACGGCTTTGATGCGGGGCGGGCCTGGGAGCCGATGCAGCAATTCATGACCTGGGACCATTCGACATTCAGATTTCGGGCATCCTCTAGCTGTATCCGCGTCCCGAGGGAATATGGTGAAAATCGCTCATTTCCGCGTCGCGAAACCCTGAATGTCGATTGGTTCTATGCTTCCACAACCAGTTTTCGCAAGCCGGCAAGCACGGCTGCACTGTCATGCTCCGGGATATCCCCGATCTCGGTCATCTTGGCGTCGAGCTTGGCAAGCATTTGCGCGAAGATGTTGGCGAGGGCTGGGTCATTGGCCCGGTTGTGAAGCTCGGACGGGTCCGCCTCGCAATCGAAAAGCTCCCACTCGGGCGGCTCGTCGCCACTATAGGCTCCAAGCTGGTCAAGCGGATCATTGTACCAGTAGATCAGCTTGTATCGACCATCGCGCACCCCGTAGTGAGCAAAGGCGTTGTGAAATTCGTCCTTGTGCATCCAGTAGCGGTGGTAGGCGACGCGCTGCGGGTCATCGGGGGATGTCTGTTCGAGCGCCCCGCGCATGCTTTCGCCCTGCATGTAGGTGGGCTTCGTCAGTCCCGCATAGTCCAGAAACGTCGGTGCGAAATCGACATTGGTCACGATCACGTCCGATTTCGTGCCGGGCTCGATGCCTGCGGGATACCGGACGAGGAATGGCATCTGCAGCGATTCCTCGTACATGAACCGCTTGTCGAACCAGCCGTGCTCGCCGAGGAAGAAACCCTGATCGGACGTGTAGATAACGATGGTGTTCTCGGTCAGCCCCTCGGCGTCGAGATAGTCGAGAAGCCTTCCAACGTTTTCGTCCACGGCAGCGATCGTCTGCAGGTAGCGCATCATGTAACGCTGGTATTTGAACAGATCCAGTTCATGCGGGTCGGTGAAGACATGAACTTCGCCGGTGTTTACGTCGATCAGCCGCAGCTCCTGGCCGGCGGTGATCCCGGGGACCTTGCGGTGCGGCCAGCCCGGCAGGAGAAGTTCGCCGATCTCGTCGCCGCCTTCGGGCTGCACCAGTCCCAGGTCCTTGTAGGTCATGTCCGACCTGATGCGCATCTTGGCAGCGGCAGCGGCAGCGGCGCGGTTCGCGTAGTCGTCGCCAAACGTTTCAGGGACGGGCAAATTCCCGTCGGCATAGAGATGGCGGTGGCGCGGATGAGGCTCGAAACTGCGGTGCGGCGCCTTGTGGTGGCACATCAGGAAGAAGGGGCGATCGGCGTTGCGCCGGCTCAGGAAATCCAGGCATTTGTCCGTGATGATGTCGGTGGCGTAGCCCTGTTCCGCACTCGGACCATTGCGGTCGAGCATGACCGGATCGAAATAGTCGCCCTGGCCCGGCAAGACGGACCATTCGTCGAAACCGGTGGGCTCGTGTGCCGCGCCTTCCCCCAGGTGCCATTTGCCGAAAATCGCGGTCTGATAGCCGTCGGCACGCAGGTGCTTGGCGACGTTCGGCAGGCGGTTGTCGATATGGGTGTCGAGCGTGGTGACCAGATTGACGTGATTGTAGGTGCCGGTCAGAATTGCCGCGCGACTGGGCGTGCAGATCGAGTTGGTCACATAGCATCGGTCGAGGCGCATTCCGCCATCGGCTATGCGGTCGATGTTGGGAGTGCTGTTGAGACCGGAGCCGTAGGCGGAAACCGCCCTGGCTGCATGGTCGTCCGACATGATGAACAGGATGTTCGGCTTCTGGGTCATTCGGGGCTCGCTGAAAAGTGCCCGACGCATCGCGAAGAGTTGCGTCGGGCCATGGAGACTAATTGCCGGCGTAGAGGTCAGCCAGGTAGTAGTCTTTCGGGTCGAGAGGGTTCTGCAGCTTGCCGAAAGCGACGAACTGTTCGTTCAGGCCCGTCAGCCAGCTTGCCACCGTGCCATCCTTCGTGGCGGCGACTAGCTCGGCCGACGTCAGGAACTGGCCGTTCTGGCTTTCCGTCACAAGAGGCTCGGCGGGAACACCGAGGAACTTGGCGGTGATCTCGACCGAGCGCGGCACGTCCGCAGCGCGATAGTCGTTGGCGTCTTTCATGACGGCAATGAACTTCTTCACCATCTCCGGATCCTGGTCAGCCACTTCGTTGCGCGCCACAAAGGCTGACGGGAAGGAGTTGGCCGGATAGAAGTCCGCGCTCTTGGCAACCTCAACGAGATCCGGGATCGTCTTCTTGATGATGCCTACCAGCGGATACCAAATTCCCGCTGCATCGATCTGTTTCGAGGCGAAAGCCGAAACGACTGTCGGCGGGTCCATTTTGATGACTTCGACATCGGAGAGCTGCATGCCTGCCTTTGCCAACGCCAACCGCAGCAGCATGTCGCCGGAGGTGCCCTCGGGCACGCCGATCTTCTTGCCCTTCAGGTCCGCCATGGTGTTGAAACCGGCCTGGGCGATGACGCGGTCCGACAGACCCAAGGCGTTCATGGCGACAAGCTTGGCTTTACCGGTGGCGGGGAGCCAGAGAGCGCCTGGGCCAACATAGCCGAAGTCGAGGCTGCCAGCGCCAAGGGCCTGGATCTGGATCGGGCCATTGGTGAAGACCTTGAGGTCGGGCTCAAGGCCATGCTTTGCCCAAAGGTCCTGATCGCTCGCGATGGCCGTCAGGCTTGTGCCGAAATAGTCGGCAATGTAGCCCACTCTCACAGGCGTGGCCTGCGCGAATGCGCTGCGCGTTGTCAGCATGGCGGCGGGGGCAGCCAGCGCTCCGGCTGTGGCTGTAGCAAGGAAATGGCGTCTGGTCAGTTTCATGTCAGGGGTTCCTCCTCTTGTATGTGCAGATCGACGTGGGGTTTCTGATGGTAAACGGCATGCCAGACCTGGTTGCGAATTTCCGCGAACTCGGGTGACAGGCGCATTTCTTCTGTGCGCGGGTAGGGAAGATCGACCGGGATGATCTTGTGGAGCCGGCCGGGCCGCGCAGCCATGACGATGACGCGATTGGCGAGATAGACGGCCTCGTCCACATCATGCGTGATGAAGATGACGGTGCGCCGCTCACGGGTCCAAGTATCGAGCAGCTGATCCTGCATGCCGACGCGTGTCAATGCATCGAGCGCACCGAAGGGTTCATCCATGAGCAGGATCGTCGGGTTGACGGCGTAGGCGCGTGCAATGGCGCATCGCTGCTTCATGCCACCCGACAGGGTCTTGGGAAGTGCGTCGGCGAAGTCGGTCAATCCGACCAGACTGATGAAGTGATCCGATATGCGCCTGCGCTCCGCAGCGGAAGTGCCCTTGATGCGAAGACCGAACTCCACGTTCTGGCGAACCGTCAGCCACGGGAACAGCGCGTATTGCTGAAAGATGACGCCCCGTTCGGGGCCGGGGCCGACAACGCTCTTGCCATCGACAAGCACTCTTCCGTCGGACACGTCGGTAAGGCCCGCCGCAATGTTCATCGCCGTCGACTTGCCGCAGCCCGACGGGCCGACCACCGTCACGAATTCACCGTCGGCAATGTCCAGTGAAAGACGATCCAGTGCGAGGAACGACCTGTCGCCCTCGCCGTAGCGACGGCTGACGTTCTGGAACGATATTTTGGCGTTGGTCTGGGGTGATGTCATCACACGCGCTCCTGCCATTGCGTCAGGCGGCGTTCTGCAGCCTGAAGGAAACGGTCCATGACGAGGCCGAGAATGCCGATGGCAATCAGGCTGACGAAGATCGTCGGCAGATCGTAGTAGAGTTGTGCCTGCTGCATGCGGAAGCCGAGACCCGATTGCGCCGCGATCAATTCGGCAGCGACAACCGTCGCCCAGGCGGACCCGAGCCCGATGCGCACGCCGACCAGGATGAACGGAATGGACGCCGGGATGATGACGCGCGGGAAGATGACCCGATCCGTTGCCCCCAGCACGCGCGCGGCGTTGATCAGCGTGCGGTCAACGCTGATCACTCCCTGATAGGTGGCGACCACACACGAGAGGAAGGACGCGAGAAAGATGACGAAAATCTTGGGCGCTTCATCGATGCCCAATGTAACGATCGCCAGCGGAATCACCGCCAGCGGCGGGATCATCCGAAAGAACTGGACGTAAGGTTCGATCAGGGCCCGAGCTACGCGGTACCATCCCATCAGGAAGCCGACCGGCACCGCCAATGCGACGCCCAGGATGAAGCCGGTGAGCACGCGCTGCAGGCTGGAGACGATATCGAGCGGCAACTGGCCGTTGGCAATCAGTTCGATTGCGCGTTGGAACACTGCCGCCGGTCCCGGCAGAATGACCAGCTGTGCGGCTGTGATCGCCCACCAGACAGCCAGGCCGAAAACGAACGCGACCAGGTTCAGGATGATTGGCGGCCAATCGGCGATTGACCGGCTCCCGGCGCCTTGGTTGTCTACTGCCACATCACTCAATGCCGGACTCCAGAATAGAAGAAATGATCCAAGGCGACGACGGCGCCGCCGATCGCCCCCGCAAGTGGCCCAAAGCCCGTGCGATCGATGCGCAGGACATCACGCATGTGCGGCATGACCCGGGGCGGCAGGTTTGCGCGCAAATGGGAGAACAGGCTTTCCGGCGCTTGGCTGAGATGGCCACCAAGGACGATCAGGTCCGGGGTAAGGATATTGATGGCAATCGCCAGCGAGTCGGTTAACCGGTCGAGCGTGGGGCCGAACGCGTCTGTCGCCTCAAGTTGTTCGAACAGATTGCTCGGTGCCTGCCCCTTCAGTCCGATCGAACGCATCAGCACGCCTTCGTTGACGTAGCTTTCCAGGCAGCCGTGATTGCCGCAACTGCACAGCGGCCCATCTCGGGAAATCTGGATATGGCCGAGTTCAACAGCGCCATGGCCGCCGGGTCGGAAGGGAATGCCGTCAACGACGAGCCCTGCGCCAAGCCCGGTGCGCAAGTAGACATACAGTACGGCCGGAACCCTGCGTCCGATGCCGTATCTCACTTCGGCCAACGCCATCGAGGTAACGTTGTGTTCAAGGATGACAGGGAGGTTGATCTGCGTTTCGAACAGTTTTGCCAGCGGCAGGTTGCGCCACCCGGTATTGATCGATGCGAGGAGAGACCGTTGCTCGACGTTGACAGGGCCGGGGACCGCAACGCCGGCTCCGAGCAAATGCGGGTCTCCTGCCTCGCTTCTCAGCGTTGCAAGTGCTTCGGCAGTCCGAGCGATGACATCGTCCGGCGCAGTGTCCCGGACGGAAAACTCAAAAGAGGCGGAAGCTTTGATGCTGGCTGCAAGATCCGCGATCACCAGTTGCACCAATCCGGCGCCGAGGTGGATTCCGACGACATGGTGAGCATCGGGGATCAGCTTGATAGCCTGTCCGGGCCGGCCGATGCCCGTGGTGTCGACAAATTCTGATTCCGCGACGACGCCGTCACGCAAAAGCTGCGCAGTAACATGCGTCAGCGTGGTGGCGGACAACTTTCCCCGCCTGGCCAAGGATGCTCGAGACTGTGGACCGTCATCCCGAAGGATGCGGAGTACTTCCCCGTGATGGCTTCCCATAAAGCCTGCCCCTATTACTTTCTAAAATTTAGAAAGTAATTCTTGAGCATTGTCAAGCGAGGGGCAGATGTCCTCCACAAAGCCGCGCGCAGGTGTTCTGCGGGTGCGCATTCGCCGCTCTTGGTGGCACGGGAGGAGTGGCCGTCGTCACCGGCCACTGTATGAAGGGGAAACCCGCGCCGTCATGGGCGCGGCGTTACTCCTGACATAGCAACAAGATCCCGCCGGATGGCTCAGGCAACGGAGCGCCAGGTTCGGCTTCCCGACCGTGCCGGCTGCTGGACAGATCCCGCCGTGCGGAACCTTGAGAGCAGGGCGGCAAGACCATCGCTGATCTCCGAGAGGTTTTGCGCGGAGGCGTTGGTCTCCTCCATCTGTGCCGCATTCTGCTGCGTGATCTGTTCCATGTCGCGTACGGCGGTATTGATTTCGTCGATTCCTGACGCCTGCTCCTGGGCCGACTGCGTGATCGAATTGATGTTCTCGTTGATAGCGCCAACTCTTTGTCCGATCGCGGCAAGAGACTGACCTGTCCGGTTGACCAGCTCCACACCGCGGCTGACGTGATGCGAGGAACGTTCGATCAGCTCCTTGATTTCCTGCGCCGCCGTTGCAGAACGTTGGGCAAGCTGCCGTACTTCCTGTGCGACGACGGCAAAGCCCTTGCCCTGTTCTCCGGCACGGGCGGCTTCCACACCCGCGTTCAGCGCGAGAAGGTTGGTCTGGAATGCAATGTCGTCGATGACGCCGATGATATGGGTCATCTTCTGCGACGAGCTTTCGATCTCGCCCATCGCTGCGATCGCTTCCTTGACGACATTTCCAGAGCGCTCTGTCTCGCTCGTGGATTCATGAACGATCGCCTGAACGTCACGGGTCCGCAGGACAGACTGACCTGAGATGGCCGTGATTTGCTCCAGTGCTGCCGCGCTTTCTTCGAGCGCGGAAGCCTGATGTTCGGTGCGCTTGGCCATGTTGTCCGACGCGGTCGTAATATCCGCGATCTCCGAACGCACCTGGTCGACGGAATGATTGATCTCTTCCATGGCAAGTCGCAGCGCTGCAACGGAGGCATTGAAGTTGTGCGTCAATTGCTCGAAATTCGGGCCTAGTCCCTGCAACTGTGCCGTCAGGTCGCCGTTTGCCAGTCCTGCGAGGACCGTCTCGAGAGCATCAAGCGCCGCACCTTGTTCCGCCTTCTCCTGATCACGCTGCGCCTGCAGTTCGGCGCGCTCCTCAGCCAATGCGTCCAGGTAGACGGATATGGCATAATCCATGTCGACAAGTGCTGCCTTGACGACAGCGGTAAGGCTTGCGGACAGCTTCTGCGCCTTGCGACCATGCAGGATGCCCGTCAGTTCCTGTTGAACGACGGCGCGGATGATGCCATCCAGGATCAATGCATAACCGCCGATATACCAGCGGGGCTCAAGGCCGATCTGCGCATGGACCTTGCCGACCCTGGTGACGCCGTCGACATAGTCTCCCTGATAACGGCCGGAGGCGATGGTTTCCCAGTGCTTGAGCTGATGGCCCTTCGCGTGGGCGATATGGGCCTCGCTCGAGAAGAATTTGCGCGTGTGGGCGTGGCTGGCTGCCTTTTTGTAGAAAACGTCCAGCGCTTCGCCAACAGCCGACTTGATGACCGACTGCGCGTCGGCAAGGTTCCGACGCTGGGCGGAATCGAGGCCGACGAATTCGAGGCGTTCGTTGAGGACTTCGATCTTGCGCTGGTCTGTCATGGAGAACTCCGGGGGAAGGACCGCTGGGCTCTGCTCATTCAGACAGCGGCTCGGGCCACCGTGTAGTCTTTTTATCCTTAACAATTGCTAACTGCATAAAAAATAACGCCTTCTCATGCTGTCTAATAAGCAACGAGCGCATTTTCGTCCGCCACGCGGAAACGCGTTGGAAAGCAAATGGGAAAGTTGCCACGGTCGGGGTCTGACCGTGGCAACGTCGATCTACGCAACTTCCTTTGTCGTCTCCGCCGCTAGCTCCCTTGCAACCAGCTCACGCGCACGGGCGAGTGGCTTGGGGTCTATGAAGTCATTGAATGAAAAATCAGCCTTCAGGAAACCCTGCTCCAGGAGAAATTCCTTTTGGGTTTTGAGATGACCAATCAGGTCGTCATCGAGACTGGTTTCCAGTTGATGGATGACCTTGGGAGAATAACTCAGCTCGACGGCCTCCTCGGGGATCGCCGTGTCGCGAGCGATATATCGGGCCGCATCCTGCGGGTTTTCGCGTGCCCACTTCGCTGACCGCAGATTGGCGGCAACATACTCGGTGACGATGTCGGGTTGGGCATCGAGCAACTCGCCTTTGACGGTGAACGTGACGGGGGTGAGATTGCTCACGCGATCCGATGGATCGAGCGAGGTCGCCGCATCGAAGATGACATTCGCACCTGTCAGACTCTGCACCTCGGCCCCGGCGCCGGTGAGATATAGCGCGTCCACCGTGCCTTCCAGCAAGGCTCGAATGAGGACCGATTGTCGCTCTCTGACGCCGATGATTCCAAACGCGGAGGATGACAAGGCTTTTGTCTCAGGAGGTAGGCCGACCAGAGGCTTCTCGTAGGTGAGGTCGACAAATGTGACGTCATTTGGCGAAATGCCGCCAGCCTTCAGGGCGACATGATACCCGCGGAGCTGGGTAGCCCGGCTAAAATCGATCCTGTCGTTGGGACGATTGATCAAGCCGAGCCGCTTGCCCTTCAGATCGGCAGGGCTTCGGATGTTGGAGCCAGGCAGTGTGATCAGGCTGGCGTAGTGCTCCACCCAGGAGAGCCCGATGACGCGAACGTCCTTGCCCTCGGAACGGCTCCATAGCGGTGGAATATTGCCACCTTCACGGAACAGGTTTTGCTGGGTCTGGTCGTAGTGTGACTCGCGCACGCTACGGTCTTCATGCGTTCGCACATTTCGCAAATTGACGGGGCTATTGGCGAACCGCGCCTGTATTTCGCCGCGGCCCAAAGCAATGCTGACCGCCGACGGTACCGGGCAGACCGTGTACCACACGTCTGTCGGCTGAAAATCATTCAAAGGATGGATCGACATGGTCTGAATCTCCTTGTGCTTCAGTTTTCAAGTTTGACGTTGTTCTTCTTGACGATGTCGGCCCAGAATCCGATGCCGTCGTGCAATAGGGCTCCCTGTTGCTCGGGGGTGCCGCCGGCAGGATCGAAGGCGTTGGCAAGCAACTGCTTCTGGACCTCAGGTTCGGCCAGAACTTCGTTGATTGCGCTGTTGAGTTTTGAAACCACTTCGGGTGGTGTCCCGGCTGGAGCGAAGTAGCCCTGCCAGGAAGTGAAAGTCATCCCATCCAGGCCGAGCTCGCGAAACGTGGGGACATCGGGCAGAGCTGGCGTTCTTTCCGGTGTGGTCACGGCGATAGCGCGGAGCTTGCCCGCCTGAATTTGCGGCAATGCAGGACCAAGCGTTACAAAAATGGAATCGATGTGCTGACCCAAGACGTCGTTGATTGCTGGTGCGGCACTCGGATAGACGGCGATGTTGAGATCGATGCCAGTTTGCGACTCCAGCATCAGGGATGCCAGGTTGCCGCTCGTGGTCACGCCGGGCACAGAGATCGTCTGACCGCCCGGGTCGGTCTTTGCTCTTTCAACGTACTCGTCCACGCTCTTTACATCGATGTCGCTTCTGACTGCCAAAACCTGCGGTGACGACATGGCCTGGATGACCGGGGTAAAGCTCGTTGTCGGATCAGGCTGGTCGGGAAAAAAGCTGACATTGATGCCGAGAGCATCCGAGGTGCCCAGCAAGGTGTAGCCATCTGGCTTTGCGCGGGCCACGTACTCGTTAGCAATCGCACCTGCGCCACCCGATTTGTTTTCCACAATGACGCTCTGCCCGATCTTGAGGCTGAGATGCTGGCCGATAATTCGTGCGAGGATGTCGGGGCTACCGCCCGGGAGGGCCGAGACCACAATCCGGATTGGCTGCTCCGGGAATTCGGCAAGTGCCGGGCAGGATACCGTAACCGTCATGATGGCAGCGGATGCGAGTGCAACTATTTTACGCATTTGTTTTCTCGATTTTGGGGTTGGTGAAGTTTGCGCGGTGACGGGTTCGCCGCAGGCGCGGGAGAACCAAGGAAAAGAAGATGGTCAAGGCGGTTGCGGCGAGGAGGCCGGCGCTGATCGGCTTTGAGATGAAGATCGTCAGGTCGCCCCTGGCGATGGTCATGGTCCGACGAAAATTCTCTTCCAGCATCGGACCAAGAACGAAGCCCATGAGAAGCGGGGCGGGCTCCAGCTTCAGCTTGATGAAGATGTAACCGACGAGGCCGAAAAAGGCTGCCAGCAGGATGTCGAAGGTACTGTTGTTGAGGCTGTAAATCCCGATTGCACAGAGCAGCATGATGACCGGGAAAAGGATCGAGTATGGGATCGTCAGGACCTTCACCCATACCCGGATGAGGTTCAGGTTGAGGAACAGCAGCATGAGGTTGCCGACAAACATACTGGCGATCAGGCCCCAGAAGAGCTCGGGTCTCGTCGTCATGACCGCGGGTCCCGGCACGACCCCATGAATCATCATTGCGCCGGCCATGAGAGCCATGATTGCCCCAGAGGGAAGTCCAAGCGTCAGCAAAGGGATGAAGTTGGTCTGGGCTGCGGCGTTGTTTGCCGCCTCCGGTGCCGCAACCCCTTCGATCACGCCGGTACCGAAGAGTTCAGGATGGGCTGAAACT
This sequence comes from Pseudorhizobium xiangyangii, assembly GCF_020531965.1. Lineage (GTDB taxonomy): Bacteria > Pseudomonadota > Alphaproteobacteria > Rhizobiales > Rhizobiaceae > Neorhizobium > Neorhizobium xiangyangii. The sequence goes on from NZ_JAJAWH010000002.1 coordinate 49,824, forward strand.
TTCTTCTCGACCGTATAGGCCGCGAACGCCCCCGCCGAGGTGCCCAGTCCGGGCAGAAATCCCACTGCGGAACCAATGAAGCTACCCCGCAAGATCGCCTTCCAGCTTCGTCGAAAATCGTCCCGAGTAGGGTAAATGTTGGTTATGCGGGCGGTCGGAAGCTTCTCTTGCTTCAACCCCTCCTCGAGGTTGGCGATGATCTCCCCGAAACCATAAATTCCCATCGCTATGACGACGAAATTTACCCCGTCTCGCAATTCCGGGATTCCGAAATGGTAGCGCGCAATGCCTGTGGACGTGTCGGTGCCAATGGTGCCCAGCAGGATGCCGGCGACAAGCATGCCGACGGCGGGCAGGGAAGGGCCCTGGGCGACCATCACCGCAGCGGTTAGACCCAGTAGCATCAGGCTCACGTTCTCCGCCGGGCCAAAATCCAGCGCAATGGACACGAGAAGGGGAGCAAAGAAGACGACCGCGAGCGTGCCTATGGTGCCTGCAACGAAGGAGGAGATCGCGGACATGCCAAGCGCCGCGCCTGCTCGTCCATTCCTTGCGAGTTGGTTCCCGTCCAGGCACGTCAGTACCGCGGCGGTTTCCCCCGGCAGCTTCAACAGGATTGCCGTGGTTGAACCCCCGTATTGCGCGCCGTAGTAGATGCCAGCCAGCATGATCAGTGCGGTCACCGGCTCCATCCCGAAAGTCAGGGGAAGAAGTAGGGAAATCGTGACGACGGGCCCGACCCCCGGCAGAACGCCAACCAGCGTGCCGAGCACGACTCCGATGAAGCAGATGAAGAGATTGATTGGCTCGACGGCCACCAATAGTCCGCCAAGAAGACCGCTGATGCCTGTATCCCACATTACGGGAACACCTTCAGGGGCACGCCAAGCAATATGGGAAAAGCGAGAACCGCGGCGAGAGTGAGTGGGACGCCGAGCAGCACCCCCGTCTTCAGGCTTCCTTGCCCGCTGGCAACCAGCGCTCCCGCGATCAGGAGTGGAGCCGACAAGGCAAGACCGAGCGTTTCAAGCAGTAGCGAGAATGCGACCACCGAACCCAGTATCGCGACAATCGGCTTTACCGGAAGGCTACGAAGATGTTCGTCCGATTTGCGTCCGGTCAGCGCCACGACGAATGCTATGCCGACAAGAAGCATTCCCCCCACGACAGGAAACATCCCCGGACCCATGGATCGAAGGGAGCCGAGTCGATATTCCAGGCCAAAGTAAGCAAAGAATGCCCCTAGTCCGAGAAGCAGGAATGCCGAGGCGTTGGTGTTCGAGATGCTATAGCGAGCATTCCGTGATTTGGAATCAGCTGTGCCCGATCCCGCAGTCTCCAGGTAGGTGGTCGAATTTTCCGCCATGAGGCCCTCCAAAGCGTCAGGCGGAAAGTATCTATAGTCTATAGATTTAATCGAGATTTAGCGGACCGTCAGTTGGCCCGAATGGAAATTAAGTTTCCCGAAAAACCGAGGCTTGGGCAAAATACGTCTTTGCGTGGTCGGCGGCCTGGGTCCGGGGAGGCTAGGCCCAAAGAGCCGTCACCCGGACGGAATAGATGCTCGGCTTAGGAGGAGCATAATCGCAACATTGATCGCGCTGGAAGGTTGTAACCGGAGTTGGCGGCGCGGGCTGACAACACGTGCGCGGCCTGAGGTATTGCTGCTGAGGCCTCACCTCAAGCGTTAAGTGCCTGAAAGTTTTATTCTAATAATGGCGCACCCGACATCCGCCAATTTAAAGTCTTGGTTACACTAAGATATTGATATCAATAAATAAAATATTCTTGCCGTTGGCAAGATGTGTTACAAAATGTGTTGCAAATCTGGGTTGAGTGCTGGATTTGGCAGATTCGAATCCTGTGATGTTCGGTCACGGCGGCAGGAGTCGAACCCGCACCTCCTTACCCAGCCGAATATGCAGCTGTCGAAAGTAAGGGCTCTATCCATTAAGCTACACCGTTGCCCCTCGGACCGAACGATGTCTTTGTAGGGTTACTCGGCACCGCATTGTTGACCAGCATTGCGGCAATTTCGAAAAAGTAGGTCAATCAGCTCGGCTGCGTACTTTCTGACCGAGTTCGATAGCTAGAGACAGTATCTTGTTTTCGTGTCTCTCAGACTCTTCTCGCCACTCAGCAAACGTGCTGCGGCTCATTTGGCTGCCCCAGATGAGAAAAGGACCGTGTTCTTTAAGCGCCGCCTGCTTTTGTTCTATTACGTCCAGCATACGATTCGAGATTTGCTGGATCGAATTTTTGTCCCATGACTGTGAGGACAGCATACTTTGCCAAAATTCCTCCTCCGCTCCCAACGACTTTATTCGTGATTTCAGAGCGGCAAAATTATCAGACTCGTAATCCGCGATGCCCTCATCACTATTTTCATAGCGGTGGGTTTTTTCTTCCTCATCTACCTCTTGTCTTTCGGGGCTGCGAGCAAACTTGTTGATGGCACCTGCCAAGCTTTCGTGCGGTATCCCTGTTCCAAGCTCATATATAAGGCTGCAAAGATTTGAAAATTCTGATCCTGGCGTTGTTTTAAGAACGGGTGTGCCGAACTGCAAAGCAAGACGGTATGCACATTCGACAACGTGGGTTTTCGCTTTGTTGTCGCCTACATAGAACGATCGCTGGCATACACTGTCGCGATAGAGAGTTAGTCTCGAAACAAAACGCAATGCCATTAGCTCGCGGCGAAAGCTCTCGATATGTCTCAATTCTTGCTCGGTTTCATAAAAACGAGCAATCGCGTCTTTGTGGTGATTAAATTCGATATCTATGTGTCTTGAAGCTTCATCCAGCGCTCCATCCAATTGTTCTGCCAATTGTATTATGGATTTTATCCCTTTGACGGCCTTCTTACGTTGCTGAGAAGAGAATTGAGACCTCTCAATTGCCGGATATTCTCCAGCGCAATCGTATATTTGGTGAGTTGCGGACGATATGTCGTTAACGTCGTCTATTTCGAATATTTCGATGATCGCAGGCAAAATGACTGTCAGTCGAGACACAAGGATTTTCCGTGTCTCTATGATGTCTCTGATTTCTTCCTCGCTAGATTTCGCGCTTATGAAGTTGAGTAGAGCCCAAGATTCAAGGTATTTTCCGGCGCTTTCGGATATTTGAGAAGCGGCTATTCTCCGGCTTTCACAGGAATATGTGTCGGTAATCTCATTGATGGTCAAATTCATTAAATCATGCGGTATGTCTTCGCCTCTTTTTATGAGGCGTACAACTTTGCCTAAATGTACCTTGCCATCGCTCATTATGTTTCTCGCATCATATGCAATGATTTCTAGTCAACTCGCTACCTGTTTAAAAATAATGACTTGAAGACTGTTCGCACGACCTTAGGTGCGGCTGCACTGGAAAGCTCAGCCTCACGCCTATCGAGATCGATGTTGATCAGGACTCGGGCCGCGAGGCTATAGGTGAAGGCGTCCAGGCACTCGGCTCGCCTGCCGGGGATGCGCTCAAATGCTCGCGTCGGCTGGCCTCGCGTATAGCGGACAATGCGCCGCTCGCTCACAAGCTCCTCAAAGAACCGCGCTTCAAGGTCGCCCGAAAACCGAATGCTCTTGCCAGCGGACAGTCGATTGAAGATCGAATTTTTGATGGCATCGCTACCGACGATGAAAACCGACTGGCCTTTGACGTTCGAGCGTTGCAGCGGCGGACGGCTGAATCCGGCCATGCCCTTCGAGGCCGCGACCTTGCGACCGAACCGGGGACGGGCGAAGGCATAGACATGCGGCTGATGCTCCCCGTCCCCGCTATCGATTAGCGCCGCCGATACGCCGATATGTGCGCCGCCCGGATGCTGCCAGGTCGTCTTGAGGAGGTCGTCCACTTCGGCCCATAGGTCATCCGAGTCGAACCGGCCATGTATCTGCCCGTTGGCGAGAACGAACGTCTCGGTTCGGCTATGGCCGGTCAGCACCCAATCTGCCCATTGGTCCTGCATGTCGATGCCTGCCGTCACAAAGAGGACGTCGGCAGGTAGGTCGGTCAGGCCGAACGGCTCGGCACGGCGGTGTGAAGTGATACGGCGACGTGTTCGGGGACTTCTATCAACCGAAATCGAAGAGGTACGCGCTTTCGCAGATGGTAGTTGAGCCGCGACGGATAGTTGCCATTGGGCATAAGTACCGCTCAGCTATTGACGTCGCAAGCGTACCGTGCGCGCAAAATGTGGTGCAAAAATCAGAGTCAAAAACCTAAGTATTTAAATTTACTATGGTTTTTGAAAGAATATGGCGCACCCGACAGGATTCGAACCTGTGACCTTTGGAATCGGAATCCAACACTCTATCCAGCTGAGCTACGGGTGCTAACCGTCGGCAAGTCTGACTCGCCGCTCCGATGGCTGGTACTTAACCCAGGAAGCCGCCCGCATCAATGGCAATAGCGATCCAGGCACCGGGAAAAATTCCACGGTGCGCTGAACCATCACGCAACGGTGTGGCATGCCCATCGCAAGTGTTTGCGTGTCACGCCGATTGCGGAGGCGGGACCTGGCCCTCAGGCGTGAGCTCGTCCACGACGCTCGGCAGATCCTTGGATAGCCTGCTGAGGATCTCTTCCTGCGAAAGACCTGTCCGTTCGGCCAGATCCGCAAGAACATCCGGTCCCAGCGCGTCGGACAGTTCCCGGTCATCGATCGGCTGGTTTTCTCCCGTTCTCACCCAGGATTCCGCCTTGTCGCCATGGCCGGTCTGCTTGAACTGATCCAGAAGTTCGCCAAGCCCGTTATTGAGGATCGACCCGAGCGATCCAAGCGATCCGCCAGCGAGAATGCTTCCCAATCCACCTTGCAGGCCTCCCTGCAAGCCGCCCTGCAGGCTGCCGAGCAGGTCGTTCAGTCCGCCGCCCGATGGCGTCGTACCGGGCTGTTCGCCCTCCGATTGCATGCCTTGCGAGAGCGTGCCGTCGGCAGGCGCGCCTGTGCGTCCGCGGGTCGCTTCGCGGAAAACCTCGGCAATCTTGTCGCGGTTCTGGTAACCGGCCACTGCCAATACGGCCAGCAGTGCCTTCAATGGTCCCTTCTGCATCGGTTTCCTCCCTCTTTGCGCGGCCACGCAGCATTTCGGAGCGCAGCCCCGGTCAACGACGCGGGAGCAAATTGGTTCCGGCAGGGTCCCCCGGCGCGCAGGTGATCCTCAATGCATCCGGCCGGGCGTCGCGTGACGCGGCAGCCTGGCTCTTCTGGCGAAGCAATGTAGAAACCCAGCGGTCAGTTATAAAGACCCCGCCCTGGGTCCAGATCATCGTGGTTGTAGCTGCCAAACACGGCGTTGGGTCCGGGTTCCTGCGTCCGCGCATAGGTCGTGTTGCCGGGGGCGGTGCTCGTGCACCCTGAAAGCGTCCAGAGTATCACGCTGAGGACTATCGCAACATTGTTCAAGGTCATTGGTAGTCTCCTGGTCAAGGTTGTACCGAACTCGAAATGCGTAGAATGAGTATATAATCCTCCGAAGTCCATACTGTCTCACAACGTCGGCTGCGAAGCCATCGGAGGCTGGCACGCATCAATGCCAGTATCCCCGCAGCCGCTTGAAGCCCTGTCTGCATGCCTTACTGTCTCGCGCCGCTAGGGCGAGAGAGGTTCGCTCACGCGACCTTCATCGCACCAGGCCCCGGCGTCGCACCGGGCGGCACCTTGCCGAGGATGATCATGCCGAGCACCTCGTCCTTGGTCACGTCCCCGGTTCGCGCATGGCCGACGACCTGGCCGTTCTTCATCACGAAGACGCGGTCGGCGAGGTCGAAGACGTCATGGATGTCGTGGCTGATCAGGAAGATGCCGATACCCTCGCGCTTCAGCTGCTTGATGAGGTCGCCCACCTGTGCCGTCTCTTGCGGACCGAGTGCTGCGGTCGGCTCGTCCATGATCAGGATGCGCGCATCGAACAGGATGGCGCGGGCGATGGCCACCGATTGCCGCTGTCCGCCCGAGAGCGCCTTCACCGGTTCCTTGAAGCGCTTGAAGTTCGGGTTGAGCCGGCCCATCACCTTGCGGGCGTTCGCCTCCATGGCGACGTCGTCCAGAGTGCCCCAGGCCGTCTGCAGTTCGCGGCCGAGATAGAGGTTGGCGGCAGCGTCCACGTTGTCGGCAACCGCGAGCGTCTGGTAGATGGTCTCTATGCCGTGCTTCTTGGCGTCCCGAGGGTTGCGGATGTCGGTATCCTCGCCGTTGATGAGGATGTCGCCGGCATCCCGGCGATAGGCGCCGGACAGGATCTTGATCAGCGTCGATTTGCCTGCGCCGTTATGGCCCACGAGCGCCACGACTTCTCCCGGATAGAGATCGACACTGGCATTTTCCACGGCATGGATGCCACCGAAGGAGATGGAGATGTTCTTCATTTCCACGAGCGGAGTGTTTTGGTCCGTCACGATGAAAACTCCTGTTTGAATGGCCGGTTACTTGGCTCTGGCGCGGTAGACGGTGTCGAGCCAGACGGCCAGCACCAGGACGGCTCCGACGACGATGCGCTGGAGCGGTGTGTCGATGCCAAGCAGCACCATGCCGGATTGCAGCGATTGCATGACCAGCGCGCCGAGCATTGCTCCGGCGATCGTGCCCATGCCGCCCCCGAGTGACGTGCCGCCGATGACGGCGGCGGCGATCGTGTAGAGTTCGTCGAGTTCGCCTTGAGCGTTCGTCGCGGCGTTGAGGCGGGCGGTGGAGATGGCCGCGGCGATGGCGCAGAGCATGCCCATCAGGGCGAAGATGCGCACCGTCACCCAGCGGGTCTTGATGCCGGCGAGTTCCGCCGCCTCCAGGTTGCCGCCGATCGCAAAGACATAGCGGCCGAACCGCAGGCGCGTCGCGATGAAGGTCATGACGATACCGACCGCAATGGCGATCAGGACGGGGATGGCGATGCCGTGAGGGATGAGGAGACCGCCTTCCGGCCATGCGATGCCATTGGCGTCGGCATAGCGGCGGGCGATGGCGACCGGCCAGTAATAGCTGTTGGCGACCAGGACGAAGCCCATCACGACCGCGCAGCCGATCCCGCCGATCACGTACTCGGCCCACACCGGCTTGCGCGGGAAGGAGAAGCGCTTGCGCTGGCGGCGGGCGTTGATGATTGCCACGATGATGGCGAGGCAGGCGGTAAGGCCGACGATCCAGCTCCAGGTCGCGCCGATCGAGCCCTCCGTGCCGCCGCCCATGAGGCGGAACGTGGCGTTCATGGGGGCAACGGTCTGGCCGCTGGTCACGAACCAAGTCGCTCCGCGCCATATCAGCAGGCCGCCGAGAGTGACGATGAAGGACGGGACGCCGAGGAAGGCGATGATCACGCCGTGCAGGCCGCCGATCATCGCGCCGACGACAAGGCCCGTCGCCAGTGCCACGGCCCAGAGGGCAGGGTGGTCGAAGCCCAGCAGCTGGGGCAGGATATGGGCCTGCATCACGCCCATGATCATGCCGGTGAAACCGAGTATCGAGCCGACCGATAGGTCGATGTTGCGGGTGACGATCACCAGCACCATACCGGTTGCCATGACCGCGACGGACGACGTCTGCACCGTCAGGTTCCACAGGTTGCGTGGGGTCAGGAAGAGCCCGCCTGTGAGGAAATGGAAGCCGACCCAGATGATCAGCAATGCGCCGACCATGCCGAGCAGGCGCGTATCGATCTCGGTCGCGCGGAAGAAGCGCTTAACGAGATTGGCGTCCGACTGTCTCGGTCCGCCCGTTGTCGTCGAATGCAATGTATCGGCCATTCTTGCCGTTCCCCACTTCTTGCGGCGCGTTGGTCGCCAATGGAATAGTTTTCCGCTGGACCGTGCCGCCTGCGCAGCGCACCGCATCGGCGCCCTGCCGTCATGACCGATCCCGACGTTGCGGCGCGAGTGCTGGCAACGTCGGGATTTTCTGCTTCGCTCTTATGCTTCGCCGTTAGTTGCAGGCGGCAACCGAGTCGGCCTTCACGCCCTGGCAGGCCTCATCCTTGCTGATCCAGCCGGCATCGACGACAACGTTGAGGTTGTCCTTGGTGATCGGCAGCGGAGCGAGGAAGACGGACTTCATCTCGGCACCCTTCGGGCCGCCCGTGAAGGTCTGCACGTTAGGGATCTGGTCCATGGTCTTGCCGCCGGCAAGGGCAAGCGCGATCTCTGCGGCGTTCTTGCCGAGTTCGCGTGAGTCCTTCCAGACGGAAACGGTCTGGGTGCCGAGTGCGACACGGTTCAGCGCCGCCTTGTCCGCATCCTGGCCGGATACGGGAACAGAACCGGCAAGGCCCTGGGCATCGAGAGCAGCGATCGCACCGCCGGCGGTGCCGTCGTTGGATGCCACGACCGCATCGACCTTGTTGTCGTTGGCGGTCAGGAACTGTTCCATGTTCCGCTGGGCGTTTTCAGGCTTCCAGCCGTCGGTGTAGGCTTCGCCGACGTTCTTGATCTTGCCGCTGTCGATCGCTTCCTTCAGCACTTCCATCTGGCCGGAGAACAGGAAGTCCGCGTTCGGATCGGCAGAGGAGCCCTTGATGAAGACGTAGTTGCCTTCCGGCTTGACCTTGAACACTTCGGCAGCCTGCATGCGGCCGACTTCCTTGTTGTCGAAGGTGATGTAGAAAGCTTCTGGGTTTTCGATCAGGCGGTCGTAGCCGACGACAGGAATGCCTTCCGCTGTTGCCTTCTCGATGGCTGGGCCGATGGCGTCGCTGTCCTGCGCGAGAACGATCAGCGCATTTGCCCCTTGCGAAATCAACGATTCCACATCGGTCAGCTGCTTGGCTGCGGACGACTGGGCATCGGCGGAAATGTATTTGGCGCCGGCGGCTTCGAGCGCCGTCTTGATGGCAGCTTCATCGGTCTTCCAGCGCTCTTCCTGGAAATTCGACCAGGAAACGCCAACAACTAGCTCCTGTGCCAAAGCGGCAGTCTGCATGGAAACAACGATGGCCGCACCGGCCATCAGTCTGATGATCGACTTCATAATGTCCTCCTCCCGAGTGACGGCGGATGGCCAAAGCCTCCGTGCTCTCCCCCCGCCAGTTTAGCTGTCGGACAAGCAAACGCTTTTTTCTCGACAGTCGAGAAAATAGATGTCAGAGAATTTTAACGGAGTCAATCGGCCGAACGGACCACGATTTCAGGTAGCGCGGCCGGGGTTCTTGAACAATAAACGCCCGGTTCTTGAGCGATAAACGAAGGGAGGAAGGGCCGTTCATGCTGGCCAAGTCGAGCACCGAACTGGTCCGGCAACAGAACAGTGCCCTTGTCTTGTCGGTGCTCCGACGCGAGGGACGGCTATCCCATACGCAGATATCGGAGGCGACCGGTCTCTCGTCGGCGACGATCTCGGCCATCACCGCCGACCTTGAACGCAGCGCGATCATCGAGAAGAGCGAGCAGCAGGCGCCCACCGGCAGGGGACGCCCCCGGGTTTTGTTCAGCCAGCGGCGCGATTGCGGCTATCTTATCACCGTCATCATCTCCTCGGATTCCATCCAGTATTCCCTGGTCGATTATGCCGGGACGCTTCTGGACCGCTTTACGGAGACCCGGCCCGAGGGCTCGCGAGAAGCGTTCGTCGCCGCTATTTCCGCCGGGCTCGACCGGACGGTGCAGCGCGCGGATATCGGCCGCAATCAGGTCCTTCTCGTTTCACTCAGCAGCAAGGGCCTCGTCAGTCCCTCCGAGCCAGTGCTGGTCTGGTCTCCCATGCTGGGATCGGAGGCGGTGGATTTTCGTGTCGCGCTCGGCGAGAACTGGGGAGACAAGGTCGTCCTCAACAACGAGACGCTGCTCGTGGCCAAAGCACTACAGCAAAGGCAGGCGCGCGGGGCGCAACCAGGCGCCAGCCTTGCAGCGATCTCGCTCGGCCACAGCATTGGTCTTGGAATTGCACGGACGCTGCCGGAGAAGGATGCGGAAATCTCGGCGCCGAACTTCGGGCACATGCTGCACATTCCTGGAGGGGCGCTGTGTCGTTGCGGGGCTCGCGGCTGCATCGAGGCCTATGCGGGCTTCTATGCGGTGTTGAGATCCGCGTTCGAAGTGCGTGCCGATACGGTGCCCGCAAAGATCGTGCCGCTGGCCGAGGTCGACAAGATCGCGGCGCTGGCCCGGCAGGGGCAGCGGATGGCCGTATTGGCGTTTCGCCAGGCGGGCGTCGCGCTCGGAAACGGCATTTCGCGATTGCTCAGCCTGTACGATCACATGTCGATCTTCATCACCGGTCCGGGCATCCGCTATTACGATCTTCTGCAGGCGGGCGTGGAGGAGGGGCTGGCGCAGACGCATGTGGTCCGGCTGTCCGGCATGCCGCGGCTTGAAGTGGTGGTCGATGAAGCAGCACTTGTCTTTGAAGGCCATGTCGGGCTTGCCTTTTCGCTCATCGACCGGGATATCATTGCGCTTCGCACGCCACTTCAGGCGGCAGGAGAATAATTGAATGATCGATCTCGACCACCCGTATTACCAACCGCTCTGGGCACGGCTGCTGATTGTCGGCTCCTGTGCGGCCTGGGCCGGTTTCGAGTTCTACACGAACGCACCTTTCTGGGGCACGATCGTCGGCGGCATGGGCGCCTATGCCGCCTACAAGCTCTTCTATGAATTCTATCGCCGTCCGCCGGCGCCGGGCAGCGATGCTCAGGACGAGCGCAAGTAGAGATCCTTGATGGCGCGGTCGATCAACAGGTTGGCCATCTTCATTCTCGACGTCGCGCTGTCGCGCAGTGCGGCGGGTACGCGGTCGGGATGATTGTCCTTGGCAAAACGGCGGCGCTTGTCCGCCAGCACCTCGGCAGTGTCGGCGGGCATGATCGCGAGTTCGGCGGCGACCTCCTCCTCGGAGACCCGCAGCAGATGGTCATGCATCGGAGCCGGTTCTTCGGGCTCTGCGGCGGGCGGTAGATCTTCGGGGTCGGCAAGAAAATCGAAGTAGGCGCTTGTGCCGGCAGACTCGACCGTCGACGGCGCGTCCACCGTCGCCGCGACGAAGCCCGCATTCAGGCCTGCCACGCGGAAGGTCGATGGTGCCGCCTCGGCATCCTCCCGTTTTTCCTCTTCGCTCAGCCGGGTCAGTACCGACTGAAACACTGATTGCCCGAACAGCATCCTGCCTCCTTGTAGAGGCATAGTAGATCACATCAACGTGGTGCCGGGCTTGTGCCTGTCGTTGTAAAGAAGCTTCATCCTTTAACTGCTTTTCAAGTCATTCCGAATATTGTGCTGTCGTTTCTTCCCGGTTCCAGACAACCAGACGGTGGCTCATGAGTGAACTCCAGAATCGCGCAGTCCGCATGTTGCAGCAGGAATCGCTCAACATGACAGTTTCAGACCATCGATTTCAGATGCTGAAGGTAGCCCTTGCCCTGTACCGCTCGTCCGGCGGGTCGGAGCGGATGGCACGCGATCTCTGCGCGGAGGCATTCAAGGAACCCCGGAAGGATATCGCTGCCGGCATCGGCGAGATCATGATCGTGCTCGCGGGTATAAGCCACCTGAATGACCTCGATATGATGCAGGCGGCCTACAACGAGCTTGAGCGCGGACTTCCCGAACTGGCTTAGACAGCGCCGCCTTCACCAGCGCTGTCTTCACCTTTATTGCTGTTGGCTTCCGGCCCGTGCGACCGTGACTGATACGGTCAGGTTCTCGTTGGTCGGGCCGATGCGCACGCCGGCAATCGGTGCGCAATCGTGATAGCACATCCCCGTGGCGATGCGGACGTAGCGTTCGTCAGGGCAGACATTGTTCGCCGGATCGAAACCGGCCCAGCCAAGGTTTGGAAGGTGGACTTCCGCCCAGGCATGCGTCGCGACCTGCTCGACGACGCCATCCATCAACAGATAGCCGGAGACATAGCGCGCGGGGATGCCCAGTGAGCGCGCCGCCGCGATGAAGATGTGTGCGTGGTCCTGGCAGACGCCGCTTTTCGCCTCGAGCGCCTGTTCGGCGGTGGTGTCGCTGTCAGTCGTGCCGGGCAGATAGGCGACCTCGCTGTTGATCGTATTCATCAAGGCGTGCATTCGGCTGATATCGTCTTCACCGCCGATGCGCTGCACGAGATCGCGGACACGCTGGCCCGGCTCGGTTCGAGGTGTATGGCGCAGGAACAGCCAGAGTGGCGTAAAGCCCTGGTGTGCTCCGTAGACACCGGCGGTGTCGATGGTTTCGACTTCGCCACGGGCAACAATCCGCACCGCTTGCGTATTGCCCTGCAGCGACATGAGCGCCACCTGGTTGCAGTATTGGTCGCCATAGCCGGTCTCGGCCGGCTTTCCGTCCACCAAGACGGACCAGTTCAGCACCTTCTGCGTCGGGCCATCCATCGGCCTCAGCCGAAGACGCTGCACCACATAAGAAACCGGCTGCTCATAACGATACTCTGTCGCGTGCGCGATCGTCAGCTTCATGTCCGCGATACCCTACTGATAGAACCGATATCCGTCGGAGATTTCGAGGCTGAGCTGATTGTTGCGATTGATGAAGTCGTCCAGGAATTCATGCAGTCCGTGGTCCATGATGTCGTTGATCGAGCCGCGGGTCAGCATTGCCTGGATTCCTTCGGCCGTGTCGATTGCTTTTGGACGAATCCCGTATTCACCCTCAAGATATTGGAGGTTGCGGACAATCTTTCCATAGCTGTAGGCAAGCGAACGGGGCATGCGGCCGTTGAGAATGAGGAAATCGGCGATATTGGCGGGCACGTATTCCCCGCCGTCGTAGACCCAGCCGTAGGAGCGATGCGCGGAGACCGAGCGCAGGATCGATTCCCACTGCATGTTGTCGATAAGCGAGCCCACCTGGCTGACGGCCGGCAGCAGGACGTAGTACTTCACGTCGAGGATGCGGCTCGTGTTGTCGGCGCGCTCGATGAAAGTGCCGATGCGCGAGAAGTTATAGATGTCGTTTCGCAGCATCGACCCGTGGAAGGCGCCACGGATCAGGCCGCAGCGGTGCTTGATGACATCGATCAGTTCGGGAAGATCGACGTCCCTGATCTTCCGCTGCAGGCGCTGCTTGATGTCGATCCAGCATTCGTTCGTCGCCTCCCACGTTTCGCGGGTCAGCGCGGTCCGGACCATGCGCGCATTGTTGCGGCCGGCGTCGATGCAGGACATCACGCTGGAGGGATTGTTGTGATCCCGCAGCAGAAAGTCGATCGCATCGGATGCCGTGACGTTCGGGTGAACCTTGAGGTAAGGCTCGCGCACATCCGCACTTTGAAGCACGCCGTCCCAGTCCTCGTCGCCGGTGTCGCTCCGCGTCAAAGATACGCGCAGACCCACATCGACGAGGCGGGCGATGTTTTCCGCCCGCTCGATATAGCGGAACATCCAGTAGAGGCCGTTGGCCGTACGTCCCAGAAGCATGATCAGTCCTCCAGAACCCAGGTGTCTTTGGTGCCGCCGCCCTGACTGGAATTCACCACCAGGGACCCCTTCTTCAGCGCCACGCGAGTAAGGCCGCCAGGGATGATCTTCACCTTGTCGGAGACCAGCACGTAAGGCCTCAGGTCCACGTGCCGCGGTGCGATACCCTTGTTGACGAAGATCGGCGTGGTGGACAGCGAGAGCGTCGGCTGGGCGATGTAGTTCGACGGATTTGCCCGCAGCTTGGCGGCGAAGGCTGCACATTCCTTCCTGGATGCCGTCGGGCCGACCAGCATGCCGTATCCGCCGGAGCCGTGCACTTCCTTGACCACCAGTTCGTGCAGGTGCTCCAGGACGTAGGCCAGGCTGTCGGGCTCGGTGCAGCGCCAGGTCGGCACGTTTTCGAGGATCGGCTTGCGGCCCGTGTAGAACTGCACGATCTCGGGCATGTAGGAGTAGATCGCCTTGTCGTCGGCAATGCCGGTGCCCGGTGCGTTGGCGATCGTGATGTTGCCGGCGCGGTAGACGTCCATGATCCCCGGCACGCCAAGGGCCGAATCTGGTCGGAAGGTCAGGGGATCGAGGAAATCGTCATCGACGCGGCGGTAGAGTACGTCGATGACCTCGTAGCCACGCGTGGTGCGCATCTGCACGCGACCGTCGATGACCCGCAAGTCTGCCCCTTCCACCAGTTCGACGCCCATCGTGTCGGCGAGGAAGGCGTGTTCGTAATAGGCGGAGTTGTAGATACCGGGCGTCAGCACAGCCACGCGCGGCTTTCCCCTGCAGCCGGGCGGCGCCAGTTGCGCCAGCGATTGCCGCAGCTGCCTCGGGTAGTCCTCCACCCGCTGCACCTTGTTGATCGCGAAGAGTTCGGGAAACATGTGCATCATGGTTTCCCGGTTCTCCAGCATATAGCTGACCCCCGAAGGTGTGCGGGCATTGTCCTCCAGCACGTAGAACTGGTCTTCGCCGGTCCTGACAATATCGGTGCCGACGATGTGGGTATAGACGCCGCCGGGCGGCTTGAAGCCGATCATCTCGGGCAGGAACGCCTCGTTCCGGTCGATCAGTTCGCGCGGGATGCGCCCCGCCTTGATGATTTCCTGCTTGTGATAGATGTCGTCGAGGAATGCGTTGATCGCGAGAACCCGCTGTTCGATGCCCTGGGCGAGCTTGCGCCACTCGCGGCCGGAGATGATGCGGGGAATGATGTCGAAGGGAATGAGCTTTTCCGAGCTATCCGCATGTCCGTAGACAGCGAAGGTGATGCCCGTCTTGCGGAATATGTTCTCGGCGTCGCGCGTCTTCTGGAGAAGGTGAGCGGGATCCTGGTTCCGGTACCACTCGTGATAGGTCTCGTAGGCGGGGCGCGGACGTCCGTCCGCAGTCATCATTTCATCGAACGCCAATGCCCGTTTCCCCTCGGCTTGTAGTTTTCATCAGGGCGATGCAAGAAGCGTGCAAATTCGAGGCAACGGCATGGAAATTCGGCTTTCCACCAGCGCGGGTTACCGTCGTCTGCCAGTAATTGAGGCAATCGCCACACTTTTGATCTCGCGACTTCTTCTTTTATGAGCTTCAGCCGTCCTGATGACTTCTGTCAGCATTTCTGCTTTGACCGCATTACGCTAGGGCTTTAAGCACCTGCAACCTCTATTCCCGTCTCGCCGGAAGTTCCGACATGCTCGATCGACTGGCTCCGGCCCTCTTTGTCCTTCTCTGGTCCACCGGTTGGCTTGTCGCAAAGCTGGCGGTCGCGCATGCTGATCCCCTGACCTTCCTGGCGGCACGGCACGCGCTGGCCGCAATCGCCTTCGCCTGCCTCTGCGTCGTTGTCGGCACCCGATGGCCGAGATCGCGCCGCGTGATCGTGCATGGCGTAGTGTCCGGCATGTTCCTGCACGGTCTCTATCTTGCCGGCATCTGGTGGGCGATCGGGCAGGGCGTTCCGGCCGGTCTGTCCGGCATCATCGCCGGCTTGCAGCCTTTGCTGACAGCGGCAGTAGCTCCCCTGATGATCAGCGAGCGACTGCGGCCGCGCCAGAAGGTCGGCATCATCATCGGCTTCGCGGGCATTCTGATCGCCATCTCGCCGCAGCTTTTCGACACGTTCGAGCACGGCCTCGTTGGCCTCGGGTTGCCGGTGATGGTCAATCTCGCCGCGATGCTCTCCGTTACATACGGCACGCTCTACCAGAAGCGCCACCTGCAGCAGGGCGACCTCCTGTCGATCGCGGTCCTGCAGTTCATCGGCGCCTTTATCCTGACCTTGCCGCTTGCCCTTGTCTTGGAAGACCTGCGCTTCGACTGGAGTGGTGAGGTAATCTTCGCCATGGCCTGGTCGGTCTTCGGTATCTCGATGGGTGCCGTCGGCCTGCTCCTCTATCTCATCCGCCGCGGGCAGGTGTCGCGGGCGGCGTCGCTCATCTACCTGATGCCGCCGGTCGTCGCGATCGAGGCATTCTTCCTGTTCGGCGAGCCGCTGACACTGCCGATGATCGTCGGAACGATCATCGTTGTTTGCGGCGTTTATCTGGTCAACCGGAAGGCCTGACGGCCTCTTTCGCCGGTTGTCGGGAAACGGGTGTCGGCGGGGTTTCGCCTTCGCTAGGCAAAGGGTCTCAACAGCAAAGGAGACCCTCATGCTTGAGAACAAGGTTGCCATCATCACCGGCGCGTCCAGTGGGATAGGCCGCGCTGCGGCCCTGCTGTTTGCTGCCCAAGGTGCTGCGGTTGTCGTCAATGCCCGCGATGCGGGGCGCCTTCAGGCGGTGGTGGATGAGATCGAGGCGGCCGGCGGTCGCGCATCGGCGGTTATCGGCGACATCGTGGAGGATGCGACCCACGTGCGACTGGTCGAGACGGCGCAGGAAAAGTTCGACGGCCTCGACATTGCCTTCAACAACGCCGGGTCTGTCGGACCCTACAAGCCCCTTGCGGATGTAACGCCGCAGGAATGGCATGAGACGCTTTCCGTCAACCTCAGCAGTGCCTACCTCGGCGCAAGACGGCAAATCCCGGCGATGCTGCGGCACGGGGGTGGGGCCATCATCTTTACCTCCACCTTCGTCGGCACCAGCGCCGGAATGCCGAACATGGCGACCTACGGATCTGCCAAGGCGGGGCTCATGGGCCTGGTGAAGGGTATAACGGCCGACTACGGTGCGTTGGGAATACGTGCCAATGCCTTGCTGCCTGGTGCGGTAGACACGCCGGCAGCGGGTGATCAGGCGCAGAAGGAATGGGCGGCGGGACTGCATGCCTTCAAGCGTATCGCCCAGCCGGAGGAAATTGCTCGCGCCGCACTGTTCCTGGCGGGGCCGATGGCGAGCTTCGTTGCGGGCACGGCGCTCTTTGCCGACGGCGGCAACGCTGCCGTCAAATAAAAAAAGAGGCCGCTGTTGGCGGCCTCTTTCAACTCGTTATGCCGGGCGGCGCTTGCGGCCCTGGCTGCCGGTCCGGTCGCTATTGCCGCGAGCCTCGCCTCCGCCGAACTTCACCGGGCCGCCAGTACCGCTGCCCTTGTTCGCCGGGCGGCCATGGCCGCTGCGGCTGCGCTGGTTACCGGCTTCGTGGGCGCCGTGCGCTGCCGGAGCATTGCCCTTGCGGTGCTCGCTGCGGGCCGGACGGCCTTCGCCCTGCGGACCACCGAACTGCTTCTTCGTCGCACGGAAATCCGAGGTCGAGGAGAGGTCGTTGTCGGCTTCGGAACGCGGAGCGTCCTCGCCGCGGCGCTGTCCACGGAAGTCTTCGTTGCGGTCGCGCTGCGGACGTCCGCCATTGCCGCCATTCGGCCGGCCGCCACGTCCTTCCGAACCTTCATTCTGGAAGAAGGGCTTGCGTGCCGGGCGATCGCGGCGTTCCGGGCGGCCTTCGCCGCCACGGGCCTGGCCATTGCCATTGCCACCGCGATTTTGACCGCCGCGCTTGTTGCCGCCGCCACGTGCCGGGCGGCTCATGCCTTCCGGACGCTCGCCGGAAGCGGTGGTGATCTCGATGCCCATCAGGCGCTCGATGTCACGCAGGAGACCGGTTTCGTCCGACGCGCAGAAGGCGATCGCAATGCCGTCGCGGCCGGCACGGGCCGTGCGGCCGATGCGGTGGACGTAGGCATCCGGGACTTCCGGCAGGTCGTAGTTGAAGACGTGGGTAACGCCGGGAATATCGATGCCGCGGGCGGCGACGTCAGTCGCCACGAGAACGCGGATCTCTCCATCGCGGAATGCCTTCAAGGCACGCTCGCGCTGGCCCTGGCTCTTGTTGCCGTGGATCGAGGCGACCTTGAAGCCGACATGCTCCAGGTGCTTGGAGAGCTTCTCGGCGCTGTGCTTGGTGCGCAGGAAGACCATGGCGCGGCCATCCGGGTTTTCTTCCAGCGACTTCTTGAGAAGATCGGTCTTGTCGTTCTTGCCGCTCACGAAGTGCACGTACTGCTCGACCTTGTCGGCAGCCTTGCCCGGAGGCGTGACGGAGACCTGGACCGGATCCTTCAGGAAGTCGGAGGCGAGCTCGGAGATCGTCTTCGGCATGGTGGCCGAGAACAGCAGGGTCTGCCGCTTGTTCGGAACCATCTTCGAGATCTTGCGCAGGTCGTGGATGAAGCCGAGGTCGAGCATCTGGTCGGCTTCGTCGAGCACCAGGTAACGGACTGCGGTCAGGCCGATTGCGCGGCGGGCGATGAGGTCAAGCAGGCGGCCCGGGGTCGCGACGAGAATGTCGGTGCCCTTTTCGAGCTGAAGCTGCTGCTTGTTGATGGAAGCACCGCCGACGACGGCGTTGATCTTCATCGGCGTGTTGCGGACGTAGCTCTTGAGGCTTGCCGCGATCTGATTGACCAGTTCGCGGGTCGGCGCAAGTATGAGCGTGCGGGCCGTGCGGTTGTCAGGACGCTTGGGGTCCTTCGCGAGCATTTCGATAAGGGGAAGACCGAATGCTGCGGTCTTGCCGGTGCCGGTCTGGGCAAGGCCGATCATGTCGCGGCCTTCGAGCAGGTGTGGGATTGCCTGTGCCTGGATCGGCGTCGGCGTCTCGTAACCGAGCGCAAAGAGAGTGGCTACGAGCTGCTTGGAAAGGCCAAGCTCATGGAAATTCGTCAAGTCGAATACCTTTTCGGGGCGCCAAAAAAAGATCGCCCGATACGGCACGATGCCGTCCGGTTTTCTCTGGCGTCAAGAACCCCGCGTGAAGTGGGAACTTGTAAGTTGGAAATTGCCTTCCAGCGCGTAAACCCTCAAGGTCGAGGGCGATCTATCTATGCGCCTTGTACCTTCTTCGCGATCTCTATTGTCGCTGGGCCAACTCACGCGGCGGCCGGAAGATGAAAGCTGTGCCTCATTTGGTGGATAGGCGGTCCAAAGTCAAGTAATGATTTCGCACGTGCGAAATCTAGAACCGGATGCAGACCTGCAAACCGGTGCCCTGGCGGTTCTCGATTGCGAGCGCCAAGCCGTAGACGCTGCAGATTTCCTGGGCGATGGAAAGGCCCAGTCCGGTGCCGGGCACCTTGGTGTCCAGCCTCACGCCGCGCTCGGTGATGCTGCGGATCTTTTCCGGATCGACCCCAGGACCATCGTCGGTGACGACAAGCCGGCGGTCCTGCCAACTGATCGCGACCTCGCTTTTCGCCCACTTGACGGCGTTCTCGACGATGTTGCCGAGCAGTTCGCGCAGGTCATGGGGGTCGAGCGGTACGTCCTGCGGCTCGGCGGCATCGACGCGCCACTCCAGCATCTCGCCCTCCGGTGTGCGCTTCAATGTTCTGACGATCTGCCCGATGATCGTTTCCATGTTGGCGTCGGATTGCCTCATCTCGGCATTGGCGGCGATACGGCTGCGGGCAAGCTCGGCATCCACATGACCGCGCATAAGCTGCACCAGCCGCTCGATCTCGCCCGCCATTTCCGTTTCTCCCTTTGCAAGAAGCGTCAGTGCGTCGTTGGAAAGGACGGTGAGTGGTGTTTTCAGCCCATGAGCGAGGTCGCCAGCGCGGGCGCGGGCCTTGGCGAGCGATTGGGCCTGTTCGTCGAGGAGCCGGTTGACCGCCGTCTCGACGGGTGCAAATTCAGCCGGCAACACGCCCTGCAACCGTCCGGCACGGCGCTCGCGGATCCTGTCGAGACCGCTGGTAAGCTCGGTGAGTGGCCTCAGGCCGAAGAAGACCTGGAATGCGGAGGCGGCGATCAGGAAGGTCGCCAGCCCGGCGAGATAGGGCAGGATGTCCACGGCGAAGGTGCGGCTGGCATCCGCGAGCGGCTTGCTGTCGGCGGCGACGACGATGGTCAGCGTCTTGAGCCCGGCTGGCGTTGGAACCATGATCTGCCGCTGCTGGGCCGTCAGCGTGGTGCCGTCAGGCCCTGCAAGGTCGTAGCGGTGAACCGCGCCATCGGCGGGCAGGCCCTCCGGGGAAGGAAGCGTGAAGTCCCAGAGTGATTGCGAGCGAAAGCGCGCGGGAGAACCCTCATCGCCGATCTGCCAGTAGAGGCCGCCATAGGCTTCGGTGAAGCGCTTGTCGAAGAAGCCTGGCGGCCGCTCGAGGCTGCCGTCGGGAGCAAATCGAAGCGATGCAGCTATGTTGTTGATGTGGCCGGTCAACTCGGTGTCCAGCCGCCGCTCCAGATTTGTGGAGAATACCGAGATCATGAACAGTGCAGCAAGCGTCAGCGCGGACGGTACGGCAATGAGCGACACGATGAGGAAGCGCGAGCGGATGGAAAGTGGACGCTTCATGTAATGCCGATCCGGTAACCGTAGCCGCGCCGTGTGGTGATCACATCCCTGCCGAACTTCTTGCGCAGACGCCCGACCAGCACTTCGACGGAGTTGCTCTCGCGCTCGAAATCCTGCGCGTAAAGCTGCTCGGTCAGTTCCATCTGCGAGACATGCCGGTCGGCGCTCGCCATCAGGACATGAAGGCAGCGATATTCAAGCGGCGTCAGGTCGACCGGCGACCCGTCCACCGTGGCGGTCCGGCTGCGGGGGTCGAGTTTCAGCCGCCCGGCATTCAGCACCGGCCCGGCATTGCCCTGGGAACGGCGGATGATTGCCCGGAGACGCGCCAGAAGTTCCGGCATCTGAAAGGGCTTTGCGAGATAATCGTCGGCACCGGCATCGATGCCCTCGACCCGCTCTTCCCAGTTTCCTCGGGCCGTCAGTATCAGCACCGGAAGCACCCGCTCGGCGGCGCGCCAGCGCTTAAGCACGGTCAGGCCGTCCAGCTTCGGAAGACCGAGATCGAGGATGACAGCGGCGAATTCCTCGCTGTCGCCGCGGAACCAGCCGCTCTCGCCGTCGCGCTCGTGTTCGACGAGGTAGCCGGCGCGCTCGAGGTGATGCGTGACGTCGCGGGCGATCAGGGGGTCGTCTTCAACAAGCAGGATACGCATGGAAATCAATCGTCATCATCTATGTCGAGAACCTTGCCGTCCTTGGCATCCATCTCGATTTCCAGCAACCTGCCGTTGGTCTGCAGAACCTTGAACTCGTAGATGAAGCGACCGTCGTCCTCGTCTATTTCGACACTGATGATGTCGCCGGGAAATGCCTTGCGGACGTGATCCTGAAGAGTGGATAGCGGCATGGCCTCTGCGCGCCTGACAGCATCGCGCAGGCGGTCCAGGTCATCGTCGCCGGCGCGAGCTACCCACGTGGGCAACGCGAAGGCGCAAATCAGCATCAGGGGAAGGAGGCCTCTCATCATCAAGACCATGTAACACACCCTTGCTGAAATTTAGCTGACACGGAGCGTCAGTTATCGCTCAGCCCGGTTTTCGTAAGGTCCAGTCATCGGCCGGGCAATGGCGCTCGGGTCGGATCGAAAGGAAACTGTCATGAAGAGCCTGGTTCTTGCCGCTGCCTTAGCTTCCCTTGCCCTGGCTTCTACAGCCAAAGCAGACGACGACCACTTCCGTTGCGGCAACGTGCCGATCGCCGACTGGATGACCGAGGCGGACCTTCGCAGCAAGGTCGTTGCCATGGGTGTCGAGATTCGCAACGTCGAGATCGACGATGGCTGCTACGAAGTGGAAGGACGAAACAAGGATGGCCGTGCGGTGGAAATCCGCTTCCACCCTCAGACCGCGGAACAGATTTCCGTTGATGGCGACGATTGATGAAAGAAGAAGGGCGACGGTCTCGCCGTCGCCCTTTGAACCCAGGTACTAGTAGCAGACGCGAGCGCGGTAGGCATCGCCCCATTCGTCCTCGACCCACTCGAAGTGGCAAGGCGGCGCGTCACGATAATAGGTGCGGCGGTACACCGGCCGGGGCGGCGGCGCGTATTCCGGCTCGACGTAAACCGTGCGCGGCTGCGAGGCGATGGCGCCTCCGATGAGGCCGCCCGCAATACCCGCTGCGACACCGGGCCAGATGTCGTCATGGTGGTGGCGATCGCGAGCCTGTGCAGTCGGCGCGGTGGCGGCGAGCGCACCTATGACGGTAAGGGCAAGAAGCCCCGCAGAAGCGCGTTTATGCATTACGGACATGGTCTGTTCCTTTCCCTTTGTTCTCTCAAGGGCACGAACGAGAGTCTCCCCGGCAAAGGCGGCGGATTGATGGAACGGCGGAGGCTCTTGTCTGAACGGCTGTTCAGCTTGGCGCTGCTTCTGGTTGAACCCGGTCCGTTTTCCTCAGCCTGTGGCGGGAATTATGGCCGACATGCGGCCTGCATGAGGCCGAACCAAGAAGGAGAGAATCGCGGTCTTCCTTATCCCTCAGGTGGCAAACGCAGGAAATATGAATGGCATAAGCGGTGTGGCAAGAACTTGTTAACGCTCGCTATGGTGTTATCGACGGATCAGATGCCTACAGAAGCGCTGCGGCGCGGGCCACATCGGTTTGGAGCGGATACGGTGGAGATGCAGGGCGAACTCCTGGGAACGGCGTGCGCGCGGATCGACGATCTGCGGGAGCCGGCGTTCATCAAGGACAGCACCCTCAAGTACGTCGCCGTCAACCGCGCATATGCGAAGCTCTACGGGGTTCGCGCCGGTGACCTCGTCGGCCAGACGAGCCGTCAACCATCCCATGGCGAAGAAGATCCGGAACGCAGGGACAAGGAGTGCCGGGCGCTGATCTTCGGCACAGACGAGACCGTCCGCTGCGGTGAAGCCGACTACGAAATTTCCATCGAGCGTTTCGTGACCGAAGACGACCAGACCTATCTGTTCGGCTCCTTCACGACAGTATCGGAGACCGGCCATGGGCCGGAGCCGACCGATCGACATGAGGGAGGAGAACAGATGGGCGAGGGTAGTGCGGCCAGCGATCGCAGTCTGCAGCTCGAGGGCGCGCTGGACCTTCTCGATGTCGGGATCGGCATCTACGACGACACCCATGTGCTCATCTATTGCAATGCCCAGCTGACGGACTTCTTCGATTCCTTCGGCGTCCGACTTAAGGCAGGCGTTACCTTCACCGAAATCTGCGAGCAGGTCTACGACAAGAGCGTCAAGACCAGTCCACGCCTCGCGGGGCGCGGACTCCCCGAGCGTTCCGCCTGGGTTCAGGAGCGGCTCAGGACCTTTGCTCTTCCCTATTCGGAGGCTGTCGAGCAACTGTCGGACGGGCGCTGGCTGAAGAGCGTCAACAAACGGCTCGACAACGGTCTCGTCATTACCCTGCGATCCGATGTCAGCGAGTTCAAGGAGCAGGAGCTGCTTCAACGGGCGCAGGTTGCGGAAACGGAGCTGCTGCGCGCTGTTCTGGAAGATCTGCCGGTGCCGGTTTTCGTTCGCAACAGCGGGCACGAGCTGACCTACGCCAATGCCGCCTACGAGGACATGCTCGGCGCTCCCCGGGACAGCTTTCTCGGAATGACGGAAAGTCAGATGTTCCCGACCGCGGCCGAACGGTTCCGGCTTGAGAACGATCGCATTCTCGAAGGGGAAGAGATCGAGAAATCCGAGGACATGGAGTTCTCCGATGGCTCGGTGATCCCCGTCATCACCCATCTGCGTCGCATCACGACGCATGATGGCGCGCACCATCTTGTCGGTTCGCGGATGAACGTATCCCTCATCAAGGAGGCGCAGAGAAAGGTCGAGAAGCTCCACAAGGACATGCAGACCATCATGCATGCCGTCCCGGTGGGCATCGGTATTCTTGATGGCGATTTCGTTTTCGAATATGCAAACCCTGCCTTCTACAGCTTCTGGGATGCGGGCGAGCAGTTCGAACTGGTTGGCCGGTCTTACCGGGATTTCCTGAGAGTCAATTTTGCCCACGGGATCTATGCCGATAGCGGCAAGTCGTTCGACGCGATTTACAGCCAGCGCATCTCCGACCTGACGCAGGAGGGCGAAAAGCCGCCGATCGAGGTGCGCAGCGCCCAAGGTCGTGTCATTCTCATCTCCGGCACCCGGCTCTCCGGCGAAAAGCTGCTTCTCAGCTACATGGACATTACCGCGATCCGGAAGCGCGACGAGGAGGCGAAGGCCGCGCAACAGGCCCTCGAACGTCAGGACGCCCTGATGCGTGAGGCCACCAGCGCAATGTCGCAGGGCCTTCTCGTCCTGCACGACGGAACCATCGTCTTTTCCAACAACGCCCTGTCGGCGATGCTGGAAGTTCCCGAGAGCTTCAGTGCTCCCGGCGCGCTCTGGCGGGACGTGTTCCGCTTCTGCGTCAAGCGCGGCGATCTCGGTCCCGCCGACGAAGCAATGGAAATGCTTCGGACCTGGGAGGAGAACGTCAGCGCCGGCAACTCGGTCTCCGCGACCTTCTGCGTCGAGGGCCGAAAATGGGTTCAGGTCGAGGCAAACCTCAGCGGTAGCGACCACTGGCTTGCCGTCTTTACCGACGTTACGGAGATCCAGGAGCGCGAGACAGAACTCAGGCGCCTCGTCCAGCGCGCCGAGGCCGCCGACAAGGCGAAGTCCGAATTCCTCGCCAATATGAGCCACGAGATCCGCACCCCGATGAACGGCGTGCTGGGCATGGCCGAACTGCTCGCAAAGTCCAACCTCGATACCCGCCAGAAGACGTTCATCGACATTATCGTCAAGTCGGGCAATGCGCTGCTGACCATCATTAACGACATCCTCGACTTCTCGAAGATCGATGCGGGCCAGATGAAGCTGCGCAAGGCGCCGTTCGATCCCGTCGAGGCGATCGAGGATGTGGCGACGCTTCTGTCGTCCTCGGCCGCCGAAAAGGACATCGAACTCATCGTCCGGGGTGACGCTTCGGTCAAGGAAACGGTGCTCGGCGACGCGGGCCGCTTCCGGCAGATCATCACCAATCTTGTCGGCAACGCGGTCAAGTTCACCGAAAAGGGGCATGTCTTCATAGACCTGCATTCGGAGCCGCTGGCTGACGGCGAGATGATGCTGAGCGTGCGGATCGAAGATACCGGTCTCGGCATTCCCGACGAAAAACTGAGATCGGTGTTCGAGAAATTCTCGCAGGTCGACACCTCATCCACCCGTCGCCATGAAGGCACCGGCCTCGGCCTTGCCATCACCGCCGGTCTCGTCGAGCTGTTCGGCGGCTATATCGACGTGGCGAGCGATGTCGGAAAAGGCTCGGTCTTTACCGTGCACCTCCCGTTCCGCGTCGTCAGCGAACGCAGCAACAACACGGTGCTTCCGGTCAATACGCTTGGCGCGCGGGTTCTGGTCGTCGATGACAATGCCGTCAATCGCCGCATCCTGACGGAGCAGCTCACCATGTGGGGCTTCGACACGGTCGCTGCCGACGGCGGGGCCGAGGGCTTTGCGGTGCTGGGCGAGGCGGCGCGCCTCGGCATCTCCATCGATGCGATCGTACTCGACTATCACATGCCGGAGATGAACGGTCTGGATGTCGCGAGCCACCTGCGGGCGGACCACCGTTTCGCCGATGTCGGCATCGTGTTCCTCACCTCGATGGACATGGCCGGCGACGAGAGCATCTTCTCCGAGTTGAACATCCAGGCACACCTGATGAAGCCGGCGCGCGCCAATCTCCTGCGCACCACGATCATCGATGTGGTGCGCTCGGTGCGGACGAGGCGCCGCAGTGAAGCAGTTCCTGTCGGCGCGAAAGCGGTGTCGGTCGAGCCGGCAACTCTGCCGCAGCGACCTGTCTCAGCGGTCTCGACGCCTGTCGTCCAGTCCCTTCCGGCACTCGACGTGCTGGTCGCCGAAGACAACGAGGTGAACCAGATCGTCTTTACCCAGATCCTCCAGGGAACCGGCTGGCGTTTCGAGATCGTCGAGAATGGTGCCAGGGCCGTCGAGGCCTGGCAGGAGAAGGACCCGGCCCTCATCCTCATGGACGTTTCGATGCCGGTCATGAACGGACATCAGGCGACAGAGAAGATCCGGGAGATCGAGCAGCAGCGCGGCGGCCACGTCCCGATCATCGGCGTCACGGCCCATGCGCTAGAGAGCGACAGGGAACTCTGCATCAAGGCCGGCATGGACGACTATATGTCAAAGCCCATCAGCCCGGAACTGCTCGAACAGAAGATCAAGGCCTGGCTCGGGGAACCATCGACCTCCATGTCGGCGCGCTAGGACGCTTTGCGGCCGCACAACATCTCACGCTTGCCGGCAAAGCCTGGCCGCCGTTCGACCGCGTATCCCGCTCCCTGCAGGTTTCGCCGCACGAAGCCCGCCGCCGCATAGGTGGCGAAGCTGCCTGCGGGGACCGTCCTGTCATGGATTGCCTGCATCAGGCCCTGTGACCACATGTCCGGATTGCGAGCCGGCGCAAAGCCGTCGAGGAACCAGGCATCGAAATCGGGCTGTTCGGCGGTGACGCCGTCGAAGGCCGGGCCGACGATGACCGTCAGCTTGGTCTGCTCGTCCACGACGATCTCCACGCGTCCTGCCGGCTCATCCGGCCATGCCGCCACCAGCGCCTGCCGCTCCGCATCGATCTCGGACCAATGGGCGAGGGCGCGGCCGATCTCCTCGGCGCGCATGGGATAGAGCTCGAAGGACGTGAAATGCAATCTGGTCCCGGGACGTCGGGCGAGCTTCCACTGCCGCCAGGTTTCGCAGAAGTTCAGGCCGGTGCCGAAGCCCAGTTCGCCGATCCGGAACGTCTCGGACGTCTCCCAGCGCTGCGGCAAACCGTTACCGGCAAGGAAGACATGGCCGCATTCCAGGCGCCCGTCGCTGCGACAATAAAAGTGATCGCCAAACTGCTTCGAGTAGGGCATATCGCCCTCATGCCAATCGAGGCCATCGTCGGCCGTAGGGGAAATCTCTTCGCTCATGGCCACAGCCGATAATCCCGCAGAACGCACCGGTCAATCTGTTCTTCAGGCGCTTCCAGCATCCGTCAATCTCGTCATCGTCGGCGGCGGCGTCATGGGCCTGTGGGCCGCCGTGAAGGCAGACCGCATCGGCATACGGACATTGCTGGTCGATGCCGGGCGGATCGGCAGCGGTGCGAGCGGCGGCCTGTTGGGCGCGCTGATGCCCCACACGCCGGATCGCTGGACGGACAAGAAGCAGTTCCAGTTCGACGCGCTGGTCTCGCTGGAGGCGGAGATCGCCGGGATCGAGGCGGCGACCGGCCTTTCCACCGGCTACCGCCGCTCCGGCCGGCTGATTCCGCTGCCGAAGCCGCACCTGCGCGAGATCGCGCTGCGCCACGCGGCAGACGCGGGCGATCATTGGCAGGCGGATGGCCGCGATTTCGAATGGAGCGTTGTCGACAACGCGTCCGATGCCTGCGGGCTCGATCCCGAGTTCACGGCAGGGGGACTGATACACGAGACGCTGTCGGGCCGGGTGTCGCCGCGCCTTCTGACGGCAGCGCTTGCCCGCTGTCTTTCCCTGTCCAGGCACGTCCGGGTCATCGAAGAAATGGGAGTGGCGGAGATCGACCCGTCTCGAGGCCGCATTCGCTTCGTCAACGACGAGAGCACATCCTTCGGTCACTGCATCGCTTCGGCGGGCCACCAGTCCTTCCCGCTGCTTCAGCGGTTTGCGCCGGGCACCGGTGTCGCGCTCGGCCGGCCGGTCAAGGGGCAGGCGGCCCTGCTTGACGCTCCCGGTGTCGATCCCGCGCAACCGGTGCTTTTCCTGAACGGTCTTTACGTCGTGCCGCACGATGATGGCAGGGTGGCCGTCGGCAGCACGAGCGAGGAGGAGTTCGACGATCCCCGCGCGACCGACGGGAAGCTCGATGACGTGCTCATGCGGGCGCGTGCGCTCGTTCCGGCATTGCGCGACGCAGCGGTTGTCGAACGCTGGGCTGGCTTGCGGCCGAAGGCTGTCGGCCGCGAACCGATGGTCGGTCCGCATCCGGATCATTCACGTCTCGTGGCGCTGACCGGCGGCTTCAAGGTGAGCTTCGGCCTTGCCCACAAGCTGGCCGATGCGGCGCTCGCTGCGGTCGAGGGCCGGGAAGCCTCTGTACCCCCGTCATTCACCTTCACCAGCCACCTTGAGGTCGCAGCGACGAAGCGCGCGGTGGCCGAAGACTAGCGAAGCATCTCGACAGCGCCGGAACGGGTGCGCTACCGTCACCGCCGGTCTTACAGGGTGATTTGATGTCCGCGCACGATTATTCCCGCAATCTCATTGGCTACGGCCGCAACACTCCCGATCCGAGATGGCCGGGCGGCGCGCATGTCGCCGTGCAGTTCGTGATCAATTATGAGGAGGGCGGCGAAAGCTGCGTCCTCGACGGCGATCCGGCGTCGGAATGCCTTCTGTCGGAAATTGTCGGCGCGCAGCCGTGGCCTGGCCAGCGCAACCTCAACATGGAGTCGATCTATGAGTACGGCTCGCGCGCCGGCTTCTGGCGCCTGTGGCGAATGTTCACCGAGCTCAAGGTGCAGACGACCGTCTATGGCGTGACGCTCGCCATGGCGCGAAACCCGGAAGCCGTCGCGGCGATGAAGGAAGCGGGCTGGGAGATCGCCAGCCACGGCTATCGCTGGCTGGAATACAAGGATTTCCCGCTCGACAAGGAGCGCGAGCACATCCGCGAGGCGGTGCGCCTGCACACGGAAGTCACGGGCGAGCGACCCTACGGCATGTACCAGGGCAAGCCGTCCGACAACACGCTGCGGCTCGTCATGGAGGAGGGCGGTTTTCTCTACTCGTCCGACTCCTATGCGGACGATCTGCCGTTCTGGGTGCCCGGCCTCGATGGCAAGCCGTTCCTGATCATCCCCTATACGCTCGACACCAACGACATGCGGTTTGCCACGCCGCAGGGCTTCAATTCCGGCGACCAGTTCTTCGCCTACCTGAAGGACGCGTTCGACGTGCTCTACGAGGAAGGCAGGCAAGGTGCGCCGAAAATGATGTCGGTTGGTCTCCACTGCCGCCTTGTGGGGCGTCCCGGTCGCGCGGCGGCGCTTCGCCGCTTCGTCGAATACGTACTTTCCCATGACAAGGTCTGGATCCCGCAGCGGATCGAGATCGCCCGCCACTGGCACGAACATCACAAGCCGGGAGACCAGCCGTGACCGCCCGCGACGATTTCATCGCACGCTTCGGCGGCGTGTTCGAGCATTCGCCGTTCATCGCCGAGCGGGCCTATGACGGCGGATTGATCTTCGTTCCGCTGACGGCGAAGGGCGTTCATCAGGCGCTGGTCTCGGTTTTCCGCACCGCGTCCCGCGAGGAACGGCTGGGCGTGCTGCGCGCCCATCCCGATCTTGCGGGCAAGCTGGCGATTGCCGGTGAACTGACGGAGGACAGCCGCAAGGAGCAGGCGGGTGCGGGGCTCGATCGTCTTACGCCGCAGGAGCATACCCGCTTCACCGAGCTCAACACGGCTTATATCGAAAAATTCGGCTTCCCGTTCATCGTCGCGGTGAAGGGGCTAGATAGGAAAGACATCCTCGCTGCCTTCGAAAAACGCATCGGTAACAGCGCTGACGACGAGTTCGAGACGGCCGCGGCACAGGTCGAGCGGATCGCCGGCCTGCGGCTAGCAGCACTCCTGCCCGAGGGGTGAGGGGACGATCGTTCGCCAGTGCTTTCTAAGCCACATGCTCTCCGTTATACTATTGGGATCAGGAGTGATTTCGGCATGAGACCCTCGGAAGCGCTGAACAAGAACCGATCCGTCATCAGAGAGATCGTCGCCCGTCGACGGGTTTCCAATCCACGGGTCTACGGGTCGGTCTTGCGCGGTGAAGATCGCCCAGGCAGCGACCTCGATATCCTGGTGGATCCTTCGCCTGACACGAACCTGCTGACCCTTGGCGGGTTGGAGGGGGACCTTTCGGACGCTCTCGGCATCCGGGTAGACGTGAAGGTCCCTGGAGATTTTCCTCCTGCCGTGCGCGCCCGCATCATGGCGGAAGCGGTCGCCGTATGAACGATGAACGGCTGGAAATCTATTTGAAGCGCATGGCCGCTTCAGCGGAGACGGCTATTGGCTATTACCCGAGGGATGGATCGCGATGACTTCCTCGTGGATCGGAGAACGCAAGACGCTGTTGTTGCCAATCTCATGGCGATCGGCGAATGCGCCACAAAGCTCATGAGCGGCATCTGGATTTTGTTGTCGAACATCCGGAAATTGCCTGGAAGGACATCCGCAACATGCGCAATCGCATAGCGCACCAATATTTCCAGCTGGATGTAGGGACGATCTGGCTCACAGTAAGCGAAGTACTTCCCGACCTTCTCGACAAACTTCACGCCCTCCACAATTGGCGCGCGCAAGGCGAATGACGATGCCCGAACACCTCTCGATTCATCCGCTTACGAGGCAGGCTTTCGAGCCCTACGGGGACGTCATCGAGGCCGATCCCTCGACCGTTCGTCTCATCAACAACGGCACGACGGAGCGCTTCCACAGGCTCGGCGTTGCCGAGGCGGAAGGCGAAGGCATCATCATCAGCCTCTTTCGTGGCCAGCCACGGCAATTCCCTTACGAAATCGGCATGATGGAGCGGCATCCCTTCGGCAGCCAGAGCTTTTCGCCAATCTCGGGGAGGCCGTTCCTCGTCGCCGTTTCGGATGATGTCGACGGACGGCCCGGCAAGCCGACGATATTTCTGGTGCGCGCAGACCAGGGCGTGAACTATCGGCGCAATGTCTGGCATCATCCGCTGATGGTGCTCGATGCACCGAGCGACTTCCTTGTGATCGACCGGGACAAGCCGGAAAACAACCTCGAAGAGTTTCACTTCGACAGTCCCTATATCATTGCGGAGCCACGCCCATGACCGGCCTCACCACCCATGTTCTCGATACGGCGCGCGGCACCCCGGCACAGGGGTTGAGGATCGATCTTTACCGGCTGTCCAGCGATAGCCGCGAGAAGCTGACGAGCGTCGCCACCAATGCCGATGGTCGTGTCGATGGCGGTCCGATGCTGATCGACGAGAGTTTCGTGGCCGGCGAATACGAACTGGTCTTCCATGCCGGCGAGTATCTGAGGACGACCGGGCAGGCCTTGCCGGAACCGGCCTTTCTCGACGTCATTCCGATCCGCTTCGGGATCGCAGATACGACGGCCCACTATCACGTGCCGCTGCTGCTCTCACCCTACGGCTATTCCACCTACCGGGGAAGCTGATGATCGTCGCCGCGCTCGCCGACATCCACGGTAACGCCGCCGCGCTCGAGGCGGTTCTTGCCGATATCGAACGGCAAGGCATCAACGACATCGTCAATCTCGGCGATTGCTTCAGCGGCCCTCTGGAAGCCGGCAAGACCGCCGATCGCCTGATGGCGCTTGGGCTGCCGACGGTTCGCGGAAACCACGACCGTTACCTCATCGAAACGCCGCCGGATGCGCGTGGTAGCTCCGATGCGCATGCCCATGCGCAGCTTTTGCCGCGGCATTTCGAATGGCTTCGAAGCCTGCCGTTCAGCCTGGTCTATCTCGAGGAGGTGTTTCTGTGTCACGCCACCCCCGATGACGACGGTCTTTACTGGATGGAGCAGGTGTCGCCGGAAGGCCATGTAACGCTGAGGGCGGCGGATGATATCGCCGCGCTTGCCAGCGGCGTCGAGCAGCCATTGATGCTTTGCGGACATAGCCACCTCCCGCGCGTCGTCCAGCTCGCCGGAGGCCGGATGATCGTCAATCCCGGCAGTGTCGGCTGCCCTGCCTATGACGACGATCGACCGGTCTTCCACAAGGTGGAAACGGGACATTGCCTCGCATCCTATGCGATCCTGCAAAAGGTTGCGGGCCGGTGGGCGCCGCAGTTTCGCACCGTGTCCTACGACAACATGGCGATGTCGCAGCTTGCGGCTGCAAACGGCAGGGCGGATTGGGCGAACGCACTCGCCACCGGCCGTGTCTGATACAACAGACTGCCATTTCGAAACCTTTCGGAAACCATAGGCGGCGATACTGCGGCGGAATCGACGAGAGGTTCCTATGGCCGGTCCCAGACGTAAACCCCAGCGCAAGAGCGGCGGGCGCAAGAGGCGCGCGTCCAGTGGCAGCGCATCCATCTGGCTGTGGAGCGCCGCGCTGGTTTCACTGGTCGGCGGCATCGCCGCCTATGACAATTCCGCTGCCGTTCGTCGCGTTGCCGACGGCCTTATGCCCGGAAACGAGGAAAAGGTCGCGAGCAGGGAGCAATCCAGGCCAAGTGAGCAAAAGAAGCCCACCGCGACGCGACCGGCGCCACCGGTTCCGCCCAAGGAAGTCGCCGTGCGCAAGCCCGAGATGAAGCGCGGGCCGGCACCCCAGCGACACGATGCCCTGCAGACGGCCGCAATCACGCCGCCGGCACCAATCGGCAGGCCCGACCATGTCCGCAAGCCGGTGGTCACCGCCGCCGTGAAGCCCGACAAGCCTGCGGTCTTGAATAGCCGCTACCAGACGAAAATCTTCCTTTGCGGCACCGCCAAGCAGGATGACTGCGTGATCGCCGGAGACAGTTTTGTGCTGAGCGGCCAGAAGATCCGCCTTGCAGGCATCGAGGTGCCAAGCATCGACAAGCCCCGCTGCGAGGCGGAGCGCATCAAGGCGAGTGACGCAGAGCTCAGGGTGCGGGCATTTCTCGATTCCGGCCCGTTCGAACTGGTTGCTGCGGGTGCCGACGACGCAGACAGCGGCGGCCAGAAGATCCGGGCGGTCATGCGCAACGGCATCTCGCTGTCGGATGTTCTGGTGCGCGAGGGACTGGCCCGGCGCCCCGGCGCCAGGGACAGCTGGTGCTAGTCGCTACCCCCTAAAACGGCATCTCCGCCAATACGCTGTGATCGACCGTCTGGATGTCACGCTTGCCGCAGAGCGCCATCGTAACGTCCAGCTCCTTGCGGATGATTTCGAGTGCTGTCGTCACGCCGGGCTTGCCCATGGCCCCGAGGCCGTAGAGGTAGGGGCGGCCGATGTAGGTGCCCTTGGCGCCGAGAGCCACTGCCTTCAGCACGTCCTGGCCGGAGCGGATGCCGCCGTCGACATGAACTTCGATCTGGTCACCCACCGCATCGACGATGCGCGGCAGCATGCTGATCGACGATTTTGCACCGTCGAGCTGGCGTCCGCCATGGTTGGAGACGATGATCGCATCCGCGCCGGTTCCGGCGGCGGCGCGCGCATCCTCCTCGTCAAGAATACCCTTGAGGATCAGCTTGCCGCCCCAGCGCTCCTTGATCCAGGCGACATCGGCCCACGAAAGCTGCGGGTCGAATTGCTCGGCGGTCCAGGAGGATAGCGAGGAGAGGTCGGACACGTTCTTCGCATGGCCGACGATATTGCCGAAACCCCGACGCTTCGTGCGCAGCATGTCCAGGCACCAGAACGGCTTCGTCGCCAGCTGTATGCCATGATGGAGTGTCCACTTCGGCGGGGCGGAAAGCCCGTTGCGGAGATCCTTGTGGCGCTGGCCGAGGACCTGCAGGTCGAGCGTCAGGACGAGTGCGGAGCACTTCGCCGCCTTGGCGCGGTCGATCAGCGAGTTGATGAAGTCGCGATCCTTCATCACGTAGAGCTGGAACCAGAATGGCTTCGATGTCACGGACGCCACGTCCTCGATCGAGCAGATGGACATGGTCGAGAGCGTGAACGGGACGCCGAATTCTTCCGCGGCCTTAGCCGCCAGCATTTCGCCGTCGGCATGCTGCATGCCGCAGAGCCCGGTCGGCGCCAGCGCCACAGGCATGGAAGCGTCCTGACCTGCCATGGTGGTGGCAAGCGAACGGTTGGTCATGTCGACGAGCACGCGCTGGCGCAGCTTGATCTTCGAGAAATCTTCCTCGTTGGCCCGGTAGGTGCCTTCGGTCCAGGCGCCGCTGTCGGCATAATCGAAGAACATCTTCGGCACCCGGCGCCGGGCTCGGGTCTTCAGATCGGCGATGGTCAGCGGCTGCGACATGATGTGTCTCTCTTCCCGTGCAGAATTACCTGCCAGCTAGCATGAGTCATTTGTCTCCGTCAGCAAAAAAAGACGCTGTCATTGTCTAAGGTATGCTGTGAACGTTGCTGGCTTTGGTCAGTGATGCCGAGGGCTCAATCCGGTTTTGCTGCCGCCCATTTAAGCAAGGTATCGAGGGCGGGGCACATGGATTGCCCCCAGTCCGTCAGCCCGTACTCGACCTTTGGCGGAACCTGATGGTGGACGATGCGCCGGACGATCCCGTCGGTCTCCATCTGCCGCAGTTGCTGGATCAGCATCTTCTGCGAGATCGCGGGGATGGCCCGTTCGAGATCGGAGAAGCGCAGAAGCTTGCCGCCGAACAGGTGGAAGAGGATTACCAGCTTCCATCGCCCCTCGAGCATGCGCAGGACGTTTTCCACGCCGGCGGCAGCGGAGGAAGGGGTCATCGCCTCGGCCACCTTACCTTCAGGTAAGTACCCTACTTTTTCGTGCGTACTTGTCATCTTTTCAGGTTAGCGCCATCTTGCCATCGAAGCAATGCAATTGCTCCGGACGGCGGCGCCCCGTCCTCCAACGCTCAAGAGGACAGACATGACAAAGCCATTGCCGCACGCTCTGGCAGCCTTTTACGCTGCCAAGAACAGCCATGATATCGAAGGCGCGCTCGCGCAATTTACCACCGACGCCATCGTGACGGATGAGAGGCAGACCAGGTCCGGCCATGCCGAAATCCGGGCATGGCTGGAGGAAACGACGCGCACATACAATGACACGGCGGAGGTGCTTGACGTGGAGGAAGACGAGGGCAGCCATCTCGTCAGGGCGCGTGTCACGGGGACCTTTCCAGGCAGTCCCGTCACGCTCAGCTTTCGCTACACGCTCTGCGACGGGCAGATCGCACAGTTGGAGATTGGCTGATGACGACCGGGCCGACTTTCCCCATCATCCCCGAAGAATTCTCCGGCAAGCGTGTCCTCGTCACCGGCGGAACGAAAGGGGCGGGCGCCGCAATCCTGCAGCGCTTTGCCGCCGCCGGTGCCGTCACCGCGAGCAGCGCCCGCTCGAGCCGGCCCGGAGCGGTGAAGCCTGATCTTTTCGTGGAGGCAGACCTCACGACTGCCGAGGGCGTCGACAGACTTGCGTCCGCAGTCATCGAAGAACTCGGCGGGATCGACATCCTCGTTCACACGCTCGGCGGCTCTTCCGCCCCCGGTGGTGGGTTCCGCATGCTCGCCGACCAGCATTGGCAGGATGAAATCAACCTGAACCTCATGCCGGCCGTCAGGCTCGATCGTGCGCTGGTGCCGCAGATGATCGAACGCGGCTCGGGTGTCGTCATCCATGTCTCGTCGATCCAGCGCCGCCTGCCGCTGCCCGAGTCCACCACGGCCTATGCCGCTGCCAAGGCGGCACTCACCACCTACAGCAAGGCTCTTTCGAAAGAGCTTGGACCCAAAGGCGTGCGGGTGACGTCCGTCTCGCCGGGCTGGATCATGACAGAGGCCGCGGAAGATCTGGTTTCGCGGATCTCTGCCGCGACGAACACGGACGCCCGGGCGGCACGGCAAAGCATCATGGATGCATTGGGCGGCATTCCGATCGGTCGCCCGGCCTTTCCGCAGGAGGTCGCCGAACTCGTTGCCTTCCTGGCGTCGGATCGCGCCGCTTCCATCCACGGTGCCGAGTATACGATCGACGGCGGAACCATTGCGACGGTGTGAGTAACTCACGCCCTCGATAGTATGAAGAGGGCGACGTGGCGGCGGTTACCGGCCGGCCATCCTAGCTGCCGGTGGTATGGGCCAGTGCCTCGGCCACCGCCAGTTCCGCCATGGCCAGCGCTGCCTCACGCGTTTTCGCGGCGGCAATGAAGCGCCCGTTGTGGCAGAAGGTGGCGCCTGCGACGCCGCAAACGGCTTCGAGACCGCTATCGGTCAAGCCGCCCCAGCTTGCTGGAAGGTCTGCACGCAACTCGAACCCGTTTTCCGAACGGCGTATGCCCGTGAGGCACCAGTCCCGGTCGCGCGGATGAACGACGAACAGAAGGTGGTCGGCGCCGGCCTTCACGACCGCAGGTCTGAACGGCATGCCGACAGGCAGTTCGAGGATGCGGCCGGAGCCGGTTTTCTCGATCGCGTCGAGAACGAGCGATTCGGCCCGCAGCTTCGCCGCACGTTGTCGGATGCTCGCCTCGACGAAGCCGCGTGCAATCGCCAGAGCCTGTTCGAAGGCCCGCATTTCCGCTTCTGCGTCCCTTTCGTCGAAGACGGGCTTCAGCGTCTCCAGCAGGGCCGGCAGCGTCAGGCTTGCAAGCGGCCCGGCGGACGAAGGATCGATCGCGCCATTGTCGAGGAGATCGACCGGCAGCACGAAGGCGGTATCAAAGGATGCATGCAGCGCTTCGACATGGTCTGCCGGAACGGATGAAGCGGCAAGATATTCGCGGCCGTAGTGCTTCCAGATCAGCCCAAAGGAACTGAACGGATTGCCGTCCTCCCGCAGCGGCGCACCCCGCTGGTGGTGGTCGAAGATGCCCGCTTCTGGATCGTAGACGCCCCCGACATCGTAGATGATGCGGTCAGAGCCAGGCGTGAGCCATTCCGCCGCCCTGCTGCGGATGATGCGGGCTTGCGGAAAAAGCCGCGTCAGGATCACGCTCGAAAGAAGCTCGTCGGCATGGAAGCCACCCGAATGGGTGACGAGGAATTCTATGGTCATGCCGAGAGACGTCCCTGATGAAAAGAAGATGTCCTGCCTGATAACGTTTCCGCGATGCGTTCTCAACCGTTCTTCGCCGGTCGGGAAAGTCGTTTCGCGCAATTGCGGGAGATGGCGGATTTTAACCGCTCAGCCGTCCAGCCGCTGCTTCATCGCTTTACCCGCCACATAAGTCTCCGCCACGGCGCGGTCGTCGCCCATCGTCTGCAACAGGAAGAGTTCCTCCGGTAGCGTCGTGATCGTCTCCATGCGCAGTGTCATGGCTGGTGTCGAGGCGGCGTTCAGCACCACGAGATCGGCGTCGGTACCGACTTCGAGCGTGCCGATCCGGTCGGAAAGCGACAGCGCCTCCGCATTGCCGCGGGTCATCAGGAAGAAGGTCTCGAGTGGGTTCATCCGCTCGCCCAGCATTTGCTGGATCTTGTAGGCCTCGTCCAGCGTACGCAGCATCGAATAGCTCGTTCCGCCGCCGATGTCTGTTGCGACGCCGATGCGCACCGGCTTTTCCCGGCGCGTCAGCGCCTTCAAGGGGAACAGGCCCGAACCGAGGAACAGGTTGGAGGTCGGGCAGTGGATGGCGACAGAGGCCGTCTCGCTCAACAGGTCCGTCTCGCGGTCGGAAAGGTGGATCGCATGGCCGAGCAGCGTCTTTTTCCCCAGCAGCCCGTAACGGGCGTAGATATCGGTGTAATCCTTCGCCTCCGGATAGAGTTCGCAGGTATAGCGGATCTCGTCGTGGTTCTCCGACAGATGCGTCTGGATGTGCAGGTCGGGAAACTCCTTTGCCAGTGTCTGCGCCGCCTGCATCTGCCCGGGCGTCGAGGTGATGGCGAAACGCGGCGTGATGGCGACGTGGTTGCGGCCCTTGCCATGCCATTCGGCGATCACGGCGCGCGTCTCGTCATAGGCCATCTGCGGCGTGTCGAGCAGGCCCTGCGGCGCATTGCGGTCCATCATCACCTTGCCGCCGATCATGCACATGCCGCGCCTCGTCGCCTCTGCGAAGTAGGCGTCGGCGGATGCCTTGTGCACCGAACAATAGGCAGCGGCGGTGGTCGTACCATGGCGAACCAGTTCATCGTAGAAATGGGTGGCGATGCGGGCCGCGTGGTCGCTTTCGACGAACCGGCATTCCTCGTGGAAGGTATACGTGTTCAGCCATTCGAGCAGGCTGCCGGCGTAGGAGGCGATCACCTGCATCTGCGGGAAGTGCATATGCGTGTCGATCAGACCGGGAAGTATGAGATGCGGCCGGTGGTCGATCTCCTCAACACTCTCGGGTGCTTCGGCTTTCACCTTGGCGTAGTTACCGATGGCGGCAATCACGCCGTCCTCGATCAGCAGGCCGCCGTCGTGTTCGTACGCGTAGCTGTCCGTGTCGGTGAGGGAGAGCGGCGCACGCTTGAAGGAGAGCAGGCGGCCGCGGATCAGTGTCGTCGTCATTCGGAAACGGTGCTTTCATACCAGGCGGTGAGCAGTTGCCGCTCCTCCGCCGAGATTTCGGTAATGTTGCCGGGCGGCATGGCATGGCTCCGGCCGGCCTGGATGTAGATCTCGCGGGCGTGCGCGGCAATCTCCCGGTCGCTTTCGAGCTTGACCGATTTCGGCGGGAAAGGAATGCCCTCCCATACGGGTTCTGCCGCGTGGCACATGGAACAGCGCGATTGCACCACGTCGCGGGCCGCTTCGAAATGGGCATTCGAGGCGAACTTCTGCTGGATCGGCGACAGTGCTGCGCCTTCGGTCTCGCCGGTCAATACCTTCGGGACGGTCGAAAGCCACATGATGGCGATGAACAGGAGCAGCGTGACGAGCCACGTCCATGTCGGGCGACCCTTGCGTGCGTGCGTCGTGTTGAACCAGTGCCGGATGGTGACGCCCATCAGGAAGACCAGGGCAGCGATCACCCAGTTGAAATGCGTCGCGAATGCCAGCGGATAGTGGTTCGACAGCATGAAGAAGATGACGGGCAGCGTCAGGTAGTTGTTGTGCAGCGAGCGCTGCTTGGCGATCACGCCGTATTTCGGGTCGGGCGTCCGTCCGGCAATCAGATCGGCCACGACGATCTTCTGGTTCGGAATGATGATGAAGAACACGTTTGCCGACATGATCGTCGCCGTGAAGGCGCCGAGATGCAGGAAGGCGGCGCGGCCGGTGAATGCCTGTGTATAGCCCCAGGCCATGGCCACCAGAACGATATAGAGAACAGCCATCAGGCCCCAGGTGTTCCTGCCGATCGGCGACTTGCAGAGCTGGTCGTAGATGACCCAGCCGACCGCCAGCGAGGCGACGGATATGGCGATCGCCTGCCACTGGGTCAGTTCCATGACGTGGGTGTCGATCAGGAACAGGTCCGCACCGCCGTAGTAGACGATGGCCAGCATCAGGAAACCGGAAAGCCAGGTCGCGTAGCTCTCCCATTTGAACCAGGTCAGGTGCTCGGGCATCTGCGCCGGCGCCACCAGGTATTTCTGGATGTGGTAGAAGCCGCCGCCATGCACCTGCCATTCCTCGCCATAGGCGCCCACCGGCAGGTGCGGCCGTTTCACGAGACCGAGATCCAGCGCGATGAAATAGAAGGACGAACCGATCCAGGCGATGGCGGTGATCACATGCAGCCAGCGTGCCGCGAACGACAGCCATTCCCATGCGACGGCATACTCATACATAGAAAACCCCTTCGGAAACCCGTGTCCCGACTCGTCACATTGCGGAAAAATAGCGGGTGAGGGAAGGGCTGATCGGTACGAAGGAAAATGTTCCCCCGCGGGGAACTTCCGCGACGCGCCTTCAGTTAATGGACTGCGCCACAGTAAGGACGTTTGTGTTCGCTAATGTAAGGGTGCATCGACCGACGAGAACGCAGGATGCGGACCCCGTCGGCGACACGTGCATGCTGGCCGGTGTTGGGTTTGTCGGGCTCACCGGCTGTGATCATTCACAACGGAGAATGAGCATATGCGCATACCGATGGCCGTGGCACTTGTTGCTTCCCTGGTTCCGGCCTTGTCCGTGGCAGCACACGATACCGAATCAGGCTGGGACTATGAGCAGTTCTGTTGCAACGGCGACAACCATAGCGGTGATTGCCAGATGATCGCGACGAAAAACGTCCGTGTCACCAAGGGCGGCTATGAGATTTTCCTGCGGCCGGGCGATCATCGGCTGGTGACCCGCCCCCACAATTTCAGCCTGCCCCAGAGCGAGGCGCGCCGCTCGCAGGACGAGGAGTATCACCTCTGTCTCTACCCGACGGAAGATACCCTGCGTTGCTTCTACGCCCCGGATATGGGGTTTTGATCGGCAAAGGCGCGACCGCGACCGCTGCCGTCAATCCTGGAAACTGGGCATCATCTTGCGCATGAAATCGCGAAAGGCGCGGATCTTGTGCGTATTGCGGCGTGACTCGGGATAGACGAGCCAGTAGTCGGAGCCGTCACTGGCGAGAAGCTCGAAGGGCTGGTAGAGTCGCCCGAGCGCCACGTCGTCCGCATAGAATTCCGGCCTGAGGATTGCCACGCCCTGTCCGGCAATCGCCGCCGCCGCATGGAAATACTGCGCGCCGAACTGGCTCGACGGTCGGCCTGCCAAATCGGCCTCGGGCAGGCCCGCTGCATGAAACCAGATCGGCCACCACATGTCTTCCGGATCGATGATCCGCAGCTTG
Source organism: Pseudorhizobium xiangyangii (assembly GCF_020531965.1). GTDB lineage: Bacteria > Pseudomonadota > Alphaproteobacteria > Rhizobiales > Rhizobiaceae > Neorhizobium > Neorhizobium xiangyangii. The sequence goes on from NZ_JAJAWH010000002.1 coordinate 89,803, forward strand.
AGCAGATCGGCCGGCTCCTTTACGCCGCCGATCGTTGCGGCAAGCGCCGGGCTCAACATCGGCGAGAAATGGCTTTTCATCAGGAAGTGTGATTTCAAGCCGGGCCATGTCCCCTTGCCGGAGCGGATCGCCACGTCGCCCTCGGTACGCGAGAAATCGATGACCTCCTGCGAGGTTTCCAGACGCACGGCAATGCCCGGATTTTCCAGTTGGAAGGTGCCGATGTGATGCGCCAGCCAGTGCGAGCCGAAAGTTGCGGTCGTGTGGATCGTCAGCGTGCCTTCCGACTGGTCGCGGACGCTGGCCATCGCCTCCGACAGCGTGTCGAAGGCGTCGCTCACCTTCGGCGCCAGCCGCTCGCCGATCTCGGTCAGCGACACCTGCCGCGGGCGGCGCAGGAATAGCGGTTCGCCGATCGTGTCCTCGAGCAGCTTGATCTGGTAGCTGACTGCCGTCTGGGTCATGCCCAGTTCGTCGCCCGCCTTGGTAAAACTCTTCAGGCGCGCGGCGACCTCGAAAACCCGAAGCGCATTGAGCGGAAATTGCCGGGATAGTTTCATGGATAAGTGCTCTTGATCCATGCAGGCGGATATTGAATTGGAAGGGGCCTGCTTCGAGGCGCATTGTAAGCTCATGAATTCCAGATGGAAGTGAGCTTGCCATGTCTATTTGTCATGATCTTGAGGGAGAAGAGCGTGTTTCCTCCCTTCGTTTCCCGAAGTTTAGGGGCCTGGGCTCTCTCTTCAGGTCGGGGCGTTCATCCAGCAACAGGATTGATCGTGCGCATCTGCCGGAAAGCCTGCAGCGCGACATCGGCCTGATCGACGGCCGAGACGGTTCGTACCGCTCAGGACAGACTTTCTGCACGGCTTGGTGCGCGGCCAGTGTCATGCATCTGCCGAGGAACCTCTGACCGCGCCGCGGGCGGCTGCCGTATCTGTAAGCACTGTCAGAAGTTCGGCTGCCACCAGTGCGGCGATAACCGCCGGTCGCTTGTCGCCCACGGTGCTGCCGCCGATCGGCAGCACCAGCCGGTCCATCAGTTGAGGGGGGGCACCGTCCCGCTTCAGCCAGTGGGCGAAAGTCGCGCGCTTGGTGGCCGAGCCGATCATGCCGACATAGGCCAGGTCCGGACGTGACAGCGCTTCCCTGGCAATCAGGAAATCCAGCGCGTGGTCGTGCGTAAGAATGACCGCCGCGCCGCCGGCGGATATCTCGGCAACGAGAGCTTCCGGCATGGCGACATGCCGTGTCTTCACCTGCCGCGGCAGTCCGTCCAGCACGTCGGTGCGTGTCTCGACCACCGTGACGGAAAACGGCAGCGGTGCAAGCGCCCGCGCCAGTGCAAGGCCCACATGTCCCGCCCCGAACAGGAATACGGACGGGTTCCCTCGTTCCTCCTGCCTCTGCCTCTCCTCCAGGAGATCCGCCAGCTCCGGCGTCACCACGCGGAATGACAGATGCGTGCGGCCGCCGCAGCACTGGCCGATCTCCGGCCCGAGCGGAATGTCCATCGCTGCCATGCCGCTGCCCGCAAGGATCGCCCGGGCATTGTCGATTGCCATGAACTCGAACTGCCCGCCGCCGATCGTGCCCCAGATCGCATCCCGGGACACGAGCATGAAGGCACCCCGGTCGCGCGGGGTCGAGCCCTTCGCCTCGTCGATCGCGACGAGAACATTGTGCGGGTGGCTGGCAAGAAAGCTGGAAAGGGTGAGATCTGACATGACGGAAACATCATAGCATTCTGTAAGGGCAACCGCACCGGCATCACCGCGTGCGCCGCACGCCAGCGGAAGCTGGAATCGTTTAAATTTTATCAGCTTTTTGTCGTTATTTCTTGCGTAAGATCAATTCGCTCGCAGCCTGCGTGTGGCAGCTGCGAGAGCGCGACCGGGTACAATGACGAAAAGAGCATCCATTGCTTCGCTGATTCCTGGATCGCAGGATATCTATCGCAAGATTGTACTCGAGATCGCCGACGGCATCATCGGCATCGACGAGAGTGGCATCATCCGCCTCTGCAATCCGGCGGCCGAAAACATTTTCGGCTGGGAAACGGGACAATTGCTGGGCAAGCCGCTGGAAGTGGTGCTTCCGGAGCGCATGCATTCTTCGCACGGGATGCTCGTCAGCAACTTCCTCGCTGGTGACACGGATGCGCGCTATATGGGGCAGAGAAGCAACGGCATCGAGGGGCGGCGCTCTGATGGCGCCGGAATCCACCTGGGGATCACCATCCTGAGGACGGCGGCCGCCGGCGAACCCTTGATGATTGCGGTGGTGCGGGACATTTCCGAGCGTGTCCGCTATCAGCAGGACCTCAAGCGCCTGGCCGAGACCGATCCCCTGAGCGGCCTCTTGAACCGGCGCGCCTTCCGCGACTGTGTGGCGCAGAGCCTGACGAGGGTTTCTCCGGTAGGGTCGTCGCTGGCGCTGTTCGACCTGGACGATTTCAAGGGGGTCAATGACCGCTACGGCCATGATGCCGGCGATGAGGTCATTACCCGGTTTGCCGATGTCCTGCGAACCTCAACCCGTGCGAATGATTTTGTCGGGCGCTGGGGCGGGGAGGAATTCATCGTCTTCCTTCCCGACACGACGCCTGACGCCGCCACTGCCATAGTGGAAAGGATACGAGCCGGGTTCTCGGACATCGATTTCCATTGGGAGCGGGGCGCCCCCGTCAGGCTGACGGTGAGCGCCGGAATAGCCAGCGGCGAGATCGGTCAGGGCGAACTGGATGCCATGGTGTCTTGCGCCGACAAGGCGCTGTACGAAGCCAAGCGCGGCGGCCGCAACAGGCTCATCTCCACTGTCATGCAGCAGATCGCGCTCGCATCCTGAAGTCTCGTATTTCGCGACCGTTGGCCTTGGCTGCGTGATCGCGGTTCATGTTGCGATCGTGTTATCCGTCTCACATCATTCCGACAGAAAATATGGGTTCTCCACCTCATGAAGCCGCGTGACCTTGCCGTCTACCTATTCCTCGCCATCGCGTGGGGCCTCTCCTTTCTCGTCATGCTGCAGGTGCTTTTTTCCTTCGGGCTCGTTGGCGCGGTTTCCTTCCGCAGCTTCATTGCCGTCGGAATGCTGGTCATCCTCGCGACGGCCATGCGGCGCCGGCTGGATTTCAGCGCCGGTTGGCACCACTTCGTGATCGTCGGGCTGACGACTGTGGTGATCCAACTGATCGGGCTGACCTTTGCCATGTCGCGTATCGGCACCGCCATGTCGGCCATTCTGGTCTCCTCCATCCCGCTGTTCTCCATGCTGATCAGCCGCGCCTGGGGAATGGAGCGGATATCCGGCAGTGGTTTCGTTGGATTGGCTCTTGGGGTTCTCGGTATTGTACTGCTCGTCGGTTTTCCCGTCGAGCCCGTCACCGCCGATTTCGTAATCGGTTGCGTCGCAGCGCTCGTCGCGTGTGTAGGGGCGGCGTTTGGCAGCAACTACGCCAACCGGCACCTGCGTTGCACAGGCGCCTGGGAGGTGACGATCGGAGCCTTCCTGTCCGCAGGCGTCATCACGCTGCCGTTTCTATTCGCAGTCCCGGTGCCGGCCATGCCGTCTGCGGTCGATTTCGGTTACCTGCTGATCGCCGGATGCCTGATGAGCGCGCTCACCTATGTCTGCTATTTCGATCTCGTAGCCTCGATTGGACCGACCCGAGCGATCAGCGTCGAGTTCGCCGTCACGCTGGTTGCAGTCTTTGTCGGTGCCATCATGCTTGGCGAACAGCTGTCCCCGATCCAGATCGCCGGCGGCGCCGTGATCCTGGCCGGTTGCGCATTGGTGCTAGGGTTGTTTTCCTTTCAGCGAAGCAAGGTGGCGGAAATCCCGTTGCCGCATCAGGACGGGTTGCCGTGAGCATCCGTCATCTGTTGCCTGGCGAGGCTCCCCGTCGGCGCTGCGATACGACCGGAATTGTGGCGATCTCCATGCCAGGCCTTTGAAATTCTACGAAAATGCTCTAATTTGGAAAGCGAAAGATTACGGCCCGCAACCGATTGTCCAAGGATTTCAATTCTCAGAACATGGCAAACGACATCCAGGACGATATAGCGCTGATGCAGGGTATCCCTGCGGTACAGACAATCCTGGAGGTGGCGTGCCATTTGACAGGCATGGGCTTCGCAGCCGTTGCGCGGGTGACCGAGGATCGCTGGGTAGCCTGCCAGGTTCTTGACAATATCGAATTCGGCCTTCCCCCCGGCGGCGAGCTGGAGGTGGAAACGACGCTCTGCCACGACGTGCGTCAATTTCGCGGACCCATCGTCATCGATAACGTAGCGGAAGATCCTGCCTATCGCGAGCACCACACGCCGAAGCGCTACGGGTTGCAGAGCTACATTTCCATGCCGATCATCCTGCCGGACGGACGGTTTTTCGGCACGCTCTGCGCCATCGACCCAAGGCCTGCCAGGCTCAAGAACAATGCGACCATCGCGACGTTCAAGCATTTTGCGGACTTGCTTGGCTATCAGTTCGATGCGGCGGAAAAACTGAAATCCGCCCATTCCAGCCTGATCGATGAAAAGGCCGCATCGGAGTTGCGGGAGCAGTTCATCGCCGTTTTGGGGCACGATCTTCGCAATCCGGTTGCGTCGCTCGGTGGCGGCATCAGCATCCTGTCGCGGGAGCCGCAGAGCGAAAAGTCCACGCTGGTTCTCAACATGATGCGCGGTAGCGTGCTGCGGATGTCCGTTCTCATCGATAATGTCATGGACTTTGCCCGTGGGCGGCTGGGCGGCGGCATCTCCCTGGCAAAGGATAGCGATAGTCCGCTTGGCCCGACGCTGGAGCAGGTCATTTCGGAGATCCGGTCCGGCCATCCGGAACGCAGCATCGAGGCAAGCTATGACTTGTCAGCTGCTGTTGCAATCGACCACCAGCGCATAGCCCAGATGTTTTCGAACCTGCTCGGCAATGCCGTCACCCACGGCTCACCCGAACATCCCATCCACGTCAAAGCCTGGATTGCCGACGGTGAATTGAACCTGTCGGTCTCCAATTCCGGCGCGCCTATCCCGCAGCAGGCGCTGCAGAAACTGTTCCAGCCCTTCCATCGGGGCGAGGCGGGTTCGAGCCTGCAGGGGCTTGGTTTGGGGCTCTACATCGCGTCGCAGATTGCCGAGGCCCATGGCGGCCGGCTGGATGTCGCATCCGACGAGACGGAAACGCGTTTCACCTTCCGCATGCCGGCCGGCTGAGCCGGCGGCCGGGTTTCGGAGTTCATCTCACATCGCCTTCAGCCGCTCGACCGCCATCAGCACCCGCTCCGGGGTCGCCGGGGCGTCGAGCTTCGGGCAGACGCGATAGTCGGCGATGCTCGCCACCGCCATGGAGATCGCCTCCAGAACTGAAATCGCCAGCATGAAGGGCGGCTCGCCCACCGCCTTCGAGCGGCCGATCGTCGGCTCGGCATTCTCCGACCATTCCGCAAGCTTGACGTTGAAGACCTTCGGACGGTCGGAGGCCAGCGGGATCTTGTAGGTCGAGGGCGCATGGGTTCTCAGGCGCCCCTTGTCGTCCCACCACAATTCTTCGGTCGTCAGCCAGCCCATGCCCTGCACGAAGCCGCCTTCCACCTGGCCGATGTCGATCGCCGGGTTCAGCGACTTGCCGACGTCGTGCAGGATGTCGGTGCGCTCCACCATGTATTCGCCGGTCAGCGTGTCGATCACCACTTCCGAGACAGCGGCGCCATAGGCGAAATAGTAGAAGGGCGTGCCGCGTCCGGCCGTGCGGTCCCAGTGGATCTTGGGCGTCTTGTAGAAGCCCGTAGCCGAAAGCTGCACCCGGTCGTAGTAGGCGGCCCGGACCAGCGTGTCGAAAGGCACGATTTCCGTGCCGACCCGCACCCGGTTGGGCAGGAACTCGATGTCGTCGCGGGAAACAGTCCACTGGCGCATGGCGAAATCGATCAGCCGGTCCTTGATCTGGCGGGCGGCATCATAGGCGGCCATGCCGTTCAGGTCCGTGCCGGAGGAGGCGGCCGTTGCCGAGGTATTCGGCACCTTGCCCGTCGTCGTGGCGGTGATCTTCACCCTCTCGATGTCGACGTTGAACGTGTCGGCCACAACCTGAGCCACCTTGGTGTAGAGGCCCTGGCCCATTTCTGTGCCGCCGTGGTTCAGGTGGATCGAGCCGTCCTGATAGATATGCACGAGCGCGCCCGCCTGATTGTAGGCGGTCATGGTGAAGGAGATGCCGAACTTGACCGGCGTCAGCGCGATGCCCCGCCGGATGACCGGACTGTTCTCATTGAATTCGAGGATCGCCTGCCGGCGCGCCTGGTAGTCGGACGAAGCCTCGAGTTCCTCCACCACGCGGGCGATGACATTGTCCTCGACCTCCTGGTGATACGGGGTCAGCGTGCGCCCGGAACCCTGCTGTCCGTAGAAATTCAGCTTGCGGATTTCGAGAGGGTCCTTGCCGACCGCGTAGGCGATTTCCTCGATCATGCGCTCGGCGCCGAGCATGCCCTGCGGCCCGCCGAAACCGCGAAATGCGGTGTTGGAGACGGTATGCGTCTTGAGCGGCATCGAGGTCAGGTTCACATGCGGATAGAAGTAGCTGGAATCCGCGTGGAAAAGGGCGCGATCGGTCACCGGGCCGGACAGGTCGGCGCAGTAGCCGCAACGCGCCGCATAGGTTGCGTCGAGCGCATGGATGCGGCCTTCCTCATCGAACGCCACGTCGTAGTCGACAAGGAAATCGTGTCTCTTACCGGTGGCAATCATGTCCTCGTCGCGGTCGGGGCGGAATTTCACCGCCCGGCCGAGCTTCTTCGCAGCCACCGCCGCAAGGCATGCAAACTGGTTGCTCTGGGTCTCCTTGCCGCCGAAGCCGCCACCCATGCGGCGTGTCTTCACCTCTACCGCATGGTTCGCGATGCCCAGCACATGCGCCACCATGTGCTGCACCTCGCTCGGGTGCTGGGTCGACGACCAGACGGTGATGTCTTCGTCTTCGCCGGGAATGGCGAGCGCGATATGGCTTTCGAGGTAGAAGTGCTCCTGGCCGCCGATCTCCATCCGGCCCTGCAGCCTGAACGGCGCCTTGTCGATCTCGGTTTCCGGTTCGCCCCGCTTCAGCACCATCGGCTGGATCACCAGCGGTGCGCCGTTCTCAAGTGCGCCGGCGATATCCGTCCAGTGGGGGAGGTCGCGGTATTCCACCTTGGCCAGCCGTGCGGCGCGGCGCGCCTGGTCGCGCGTCTGCGCAATCACCGCGAAGATCGGCTGCCCGTGAAACTCCACTTTCGTGGTCGCCAGCAGCGGCTCGTCGTGCTGGCCGGTGGAGGCGACGTCGTTGAAGCCGGGAATGTCTTCGCCGGTGATCACCCAGACGACGCCGGGTGCCACTTTTACCGCATCGAGGTCGAGCGAGACGATTTCCGCATGCGCACGGTCGGCCATGCCCAGCGCCGCGTGCAGCGTATCGGCAGGCTCGCGGATGTCGTCGATATATTCGGCGGTGCCGGTGACATGCTTGTGGGCGGAATCGTGCTTCAGCGCGGCATGCATCGGGCCGTTGATCGTGTTCTTCGGTTCGAAGGTCGACTTGTCCATATCACGCTTCCTCCAGTTCGAAGCGCTGCAGTTCTTGCGGTGCGCCCGCCGTTTCCAGGAAGAAGCGGGTGAGCAGGTTCTTCGCCGTGAGGCTGCGGTATTCGGCGCTCGCCCGCCAGTCGGTGAGCGGCTTGTAGTCCTGATCGAAAAGGTCGCGCACGGCCGAGACGGCGCCCCAACTCCAGACCTGGTCGAGAAGTGCCTTCTCCACATGCCTCGCCCGCTTCGGCGTTGCCGCCATGCCGCCGAAGGCGATACGGATGTCGTCCACCCGGCCTTCCGCGTCGAGTTCGAGATGGAAGGCGCCGCAGAGCGCCGAAATGTCCTCGTCTCGGCGCTTGGAGATCTTGTAGACGGCAAAATATCCCATGTCCGTCGGTCGCGGCACGAAGACCTTCTCGACGAACTCGCCGGCGATGCGGTCCTGTTTGCCGTAGGCGAGGAAATAGTCCTCGAGTGCGATTGTCCGCTTGCCGCTATGGGAGCGCAGCGTTAGCTCGGCACCCAGCGCGATCAGCGGCGGCGGCATGTCGCCAATCGGTGACCCGTTGGCAATATTGCCGCCGATCGTTCCCATGTTGCGCACCTGGCCGCCGCCGATGCGGTCGATCAGGTTGCCCAGCGACGGCAGTTCCAGTGCCAGAACGTCGAATGCCTGGGTGTAGGTAACGCCGGCGCCGATGGTGATGCCCTTGTCGTCGGCGGTGATGGTCTGCAGTTCGGGCAGGTGGTTGATGAAGACGACCGGATCGAGCCGGCGCATCTGCTTCGTCACCCACAGGCCGACATCCGTCGAACCCGCGACGATCGTTGCCTTTGGCTCGTCCGCAAGGAAATCGGCGAAATCCCTGAGGTTCGCCGGAATAATCGAACGGGCGCCGTCTCCTGTGACCACGATCGTCTCCGGATGCGAGCGAAGCTCCCAAAGCCTTGCGGCAATCTCGGTGCGGTCGCGCTCCAGCGGGTCGAACAGCGTGCTCGGCCGCGCCTGTGTCACCTGCTCGGCGGCCTTCACGATCGGCTCATAGCCGGTGCAGCGACAGAGATTGCCTTGCAATGCGCTTTCGATGTCGGCCCGCGACGGCGCCTCGGTCGAGAGCCACAGCCCGTAGAGCGACATGACGAATCCCGGCGTGCAGAAGCCGCATTGCGAACCGTGCTGGTCGACCATGGCCTGCTGCACCGGATGCAGTGTGCCGTCCCTGGCGGCCAGATGCTCGACCGTCACCACGTGGGTGCCGTGCAGCGAGCCCAGCAAGCGGATGCAGGCATTGACGGTCTCATACCAAAGCGCGCCGTTGACGAGGCGCCCGACGAGCACCGTGCAGGCACCGCAATCTCCCTCCGCACAGCCCTCCTTGGTGCCTGTCAGCCGGCGCTTGAGGCGCAGGTAGTCGAGCAGCGTTTCCGTCGGGCCGAAGCCGCCCAACGAGACATCCTCGCCGTTGAGGATGAAGCGGATCGCGTCTGTCATGCGGTTTGTTCTCTTTATTGGGCGGTCCAGCCGCCATCGATCGAAATATGTGTTCCCGTGATCTGCCGCGCCGCATCGCTCGCCAGGAAGACGGCGGTGGCCGCGACCTCCTCGATGGCAACGAACTCCTTGGTCGCCTGCAGCCGCAGCATCACGTCTGTCTTCACCTCGTCCTCCGAGATGCCACGCTCACGCGCCGTGTCGGGTATCTGCTTTTCCACGAGCGGCGTCAGTACGTAACCGGGGCAAATCGCGTTGACGGTAATCCCGAATTCGGCAAGTTCCAAGGCTGCTGTTTTCGTCAGTCCTAAAATACCGTGCTTGGCCGCCACATAGGCTGCCTTGAACGGCGAGGCAACGAGCGCGTGGGCCGACGCGATGTTGATGATGCGGCCCTTGCCGGTCTCTTTCATCAGCGGAATGGCGAGGCGCATCGTGTGGAAGGAACTGGTGAGGTTGATGGCGATGATCTGGTCCCACTTTTCGGGCGGGAAGTCCTCGATCTTCGCGACATGCTGGACGCCGGCATTGTTGACGAGCACGTCCACCGAACCAAAGGTCCGGTTTGCCGTATTGATCAGGTCGGCGATCTCGTCGGGCTTGGTCATGTCAGCGGCGTGGTAGATCACCCGGGCATTGCCCGCGGCTTCCATTTCGCGCCGTTCCGCCTCGATCTCGTCTGGCTTGCCAAACCCGTTGATGACGACGTTCGATCCCTCCGCCGCAAACGCCTTGGCGATGCCGAGCCCGATCCCGCTGGTGGAGCCGGTAACGACGACGGTTCTGGACATGCCCGCTCTCCCTATCCGCGGCGTTCTTGTGCGCCGCAGTGATTTGTCAGGTTATGCTCAAATGCGGGCGGCTGGCAATCGGGGGTGGGAGGGGTTCCTGTCGCCACCGACTTTGCCTTCCTGTCGAGATACCTTGCCCGGCGACGGGGACGGTGTATGTTTCCGGCGGGATGACGGAAGCGAGGGTGCAGAATGGCGGGCATCGAGAAAACCATGACGGCAGAGGCATCCGGAACGGATGCAGTGCTTGAGGATCATGTCGATAGGCTGCGCAGCCAGTGGGCGCGTGAATTGCCGGACCTCGACACGGAGCCGATGGCGATCCTCGGGCGGGCCAAACGCCTGTCCAACCTCGTCGCCCCGAGCATCGAGAAGACCTTCGAGGACTTCGGTCTCGATCGCGGCGAGTTCGACGTGATCGCCACCCTGCGCCGGTCAGGGCCTCCGTTCCGGCTGACGCCGACGGAAATCTATACGACGCTTATGCTGTCCTCGGGCGGGCTTACCCATCGGCTGGACCGGCTCGTAAAAGCCGGTCTCATCCGCCGCGAGAAGTCGGAGAGTGACGGCCGCAGCCTGCTTGTGGCGTTGACGCCGAACGGCATCGCGCTGGCGGAAAAGGCCTTTTGCGTCGATATGGCGAATGAACTCGAGTTCCTGAAGGATCTGAATGTCAGGGAGCGTGAGACCCTGGCCAATCTCCTGCGCAAGCTCGTGCAGAGCATCGAAGGACGGGCGAACGGGGCCGATTAGAGGGTCTTAATCGGGTGAAGCCAGGCACGGATCGAGCAGAATATGCTTCGCATCCTGGATACGCATGGCCCCGCGCACCGTCACCACGTCACCGATCCGCATGCCGTTGTCCGAGTAGGTGACGCACAATACCCTGATCCCGGGTTCATCGCAGATGCCGACGTACCAGAGGACCTTGTCCGTATCCACGATCGTCACCGGGCCCGACGCCCACAAGTCTATGCGCTCGGAGACCGGCGGGTTGAAGTCCCGGATCGTTTTCGCAAGATCACGACAGCCAATCGTCTCTTCCGGCGTGCCTTCAGGATAGGCGAGCCCAGGCCTGCCCGGGTACGGGTTCTCCTGGCAGGTGGCTGCGGAAGCGGTGAGGATCACGGCCGCAAGGGCGGAGAGGGAGGATTTCATCATCATGCAGACCTTCTCCTAATGCCCGCGGATGCGGCATCGTCGGGACTGGTTGATATTGGTCGGCGCCGGCACAAGGCAAACGATGAAAAGTTCGATCTGTCCCAAGAATTTCTAGGGCATTCACCATTTTCAGGGCATTCACCGGCGCGAGCGACAGCCTCGGCTACCTCCAGTGGTGTATCTTGTGAATTCGCCAATCAGGCGTACCATCCCCATCGTCATGCGCGCAGGGAGGATGTGTCATGAAGCTGACGAAGCGAGAATTCGCCAAGGGGCTGGTTCTGGCGGCGGGGGTTGCGGGCTTCTGCCCGGCGACGCTTCGAGCTGCGGAGATCTCAGAGGCCGAGGCGCGTGTCATAGCCAAGGAAGCCTATATCTACGGCTTTCCGATGGTGGATAGCTACCGCATCCAGCACGCCTATTTCGTCGATCCCAAAAACCCGGAATACAAAGGCCCCTGGAACGAGCTGGTGAATATTCCGCGCGTCTATACGCCGGCCGACACGGCGGTCCAGACGCCCAATTCGGATACGCCTTACTCGATGCTCGGGTTGGACTTGCGCGCCGAGCCGATGGTGCTGACGGTGCCGCCTATCGAAAAGGATCGCTATTTCAGCATCCAGCTGATCGATGCCTATACATTCAATTTCGATTACATCGGCAGCCGCGCGACCGGCAACGACGGAGGCAGCTTCCTCATCGCCGGGCCGGGCTGGAAAGGCGAGACGCCCGTGGGTGTCAAAAAGGTCATCAGGTCGGAAACCGAGCTGGCGCTAGCTGCCTATCGCACGCAGCTTTTCAACCCGGACGACCTCGAGAATGTGAAGAAGATCCAGGCGGGATACCGGGCGGAACCGCTATCCAGGTTTCTCGGCCAGCCGGCGCCGGAAGCCGCGCCCGCCATCGATTTCATCACGCCGCTGACAGCGGAGGAGGAGAAGACCTCGCTCGAGTTCTTCAACGTCCTGAACTTCCTCCTGCAATATGCGCCGACCAACCCGTCCGAAACCGAACTGATGGCCCGTTTCGCCAGGATCGGGGTCGGCGCGGGGAAGAATTTCGACGCCAGCACGCTCTCGCCCGGGATGAAGAGTGCTATCGAGCAGGGGATTGCCGATGCCTGGGTCGATCTCGATGCCTTGCGCAAGCGCACCGACGCGGGCGACGTGACCTCAGGCGACATGTTCGGCACACGCGAGTACTTGCAGAACAACTACCTCTATCGCATGGCCGCCGCCGCGCTCGGTATTTACGGCAACTCCAAGCAGGAGGCGATGTATCCCATCTATGCCATTGATTCCGATGGGAAGAAACTCGACGGTGCCAACAGGTACACCATACATTTCGCGGCTGACGATCTGCCCCCGGTCAACGCGTTCTGGTCGCTGACCATGTACAACCTGCCGCAGAGCCTGCTCGTCGCCAACCCGATCGATCGCTACCTGCTGAATTCGCCGATGCTGCCGCAGTTCGTGAGGGACGTGGATGGCGGCCTGACGTTCTACGTCCAGAACGAAGCCCCGCCCAAGGACAAGGAACCCAACTGGCTGCCCGCGCCGGAAGGCCCCTTCGTCATTGCCATGCGTCTCTACTGGCCGAAGCCGGAAGCGCTCGACGGCACATGGAAGCAGCCGCCGATCACGAAAGCAGGATGAGACAACCCACTCGCCAAACGGAGAATGCCTATGCTCAGGATACTATCCGTCGCGGCCGCTGCATTGGCCGTCGTTGCATTGCAAACCGCTGTGGTTCGGGCTGCTGACGCAGTGCCGGTCACGGCTGAAACGTTCCCGCGCGCAGAAACCGATCTCTATTTCAGTCGTACCGTCAAGGACGGGGGCTTCGGCAAATTCCTGCATCACCGTGAGCCTTCAAAAATTGAAGAACAGGCCGTCATTCGGCTGAACCGGGACACGCTCTATTCGGCAGCCGTCTTTGATCTCGATGCCGGCCCGGTGACGATCACGCTGCCCGATGCGGCGGGACGCTTCATGTCCATGCAGGTGATCAACCAGGACCAGTATACTCAGGAGGTTACCTATGCGCCCGGTCCGCACCTTCTTTCAAAAGAGAAGGTCGGAACGCGTTACGTGCTGGTGGGCATCCGGACGCTCGTCGATCCGAATGCACAGGAGGACGTGGCCGTGGTTCATGGCTTGCAGGACGCGATAAGGTCGGACCAGCCAGGGGGACCGGGCAAGTTCGAAGTGCCGCAGTGGGATCAGGCCAGCCAGGCGGAAATACGCAAGGCACTCCTCGTTCTGGCGGGTACGCTTCCCGACACGAAGGGCATGTTCGGCAGAAAGGAAGAGGTGGACCCGGTCCGGCGGCTGATCGGTTCGGCGTCGGCCTGGGGCGGAAATCCGGAAAAGGAGGCGCTTTATCTGAACGTCGTGCCGCCTGAGAACGATGGCAAGGCGGTCTACAGGCTCTCCGCCAAGGACGTTCCTGTCGACGGTTTCTGGTCCATCAGCCTCTACAACGAACAGGGCTACTACGAGAAGAATGCGCTTGGTGCCTATAACGTCAACAATATCACCGCGAAGAAGGCGCAGGACGGGTCGGTGAACGTTCAATTCGGCGGGTGCGACGAGACGGTGGAAAATTGCCTGCCGATCATGAGAGGCTGGAACTACATGGTCCGGCTATACCGACCGAAGGCCGAGATTCTTGACGGCAGCTGGTCCTTCCCAGAGGCGACGCTGGTGAAGTGACGAGGCGTTCTACAGACAGCAGGACCACGAACGGCTTCGTTCAAGCCCGCTAGCGGTCCTGCCTGTTCTGTTGGGTGCGCCTGATGAAGTCGAGCATGAGCGATGCGCCGGCCGGCGCGTCCGTTTCCAGCCGCAATTGACCTCCTGAATGCGGCCCGCCGAGTCGCGGGGAATGCGCCCGCAAATTTACAGTTGCGTACTTACGCTACCGGCATTTTTCCCATCATCTGATCGTTCGCACTGCATTTCATGGTCGAGCAACCGTGCTTCGCACGAGGTTTGATGGGAGGAGTTCATGATGGCTTGCGATGACCGAACGGACGCGCCCGAGGGCGTAACACGACGCAACCTACTCATAGGATCAACAGCGCTTGCGGCGGGCGCCGCCGCAGTGGCGAATGTTGCTTATGCTCAGGCACAGCCTCAGGCGCAGGCCCCCACCGGGACACCGGCTCCGGCGCCTTCCGCCGCCAAGCCGAATATCCTTGTCATCTGGGGCGATGACATCGGCACATGGAACATCAGCCACAACAACCGTGGCATGATGGGATACATGACGCCCAACATCGACCGAATAGCGGAGGAAGGTCTCGCCTTCACCGACTATTATGCGCAGCAGAGCTGCACGGCCGGGCGTGCGGCCTTCATAGGCGGCAACGTGCCGGTGCGCACGGGCATGACGAAGGTGGGCCTGCCGGGTGCGCCTCAGGGCTGGCAGAAGACCGATGTGACGATGGCGACGGTCCTGAAGAGCCAGGGCTATGCCACGGGCCAGTTCGGCAAGAACCATCAGGGCGACAGGGACGAGCATCTTCCGACGATGCACGGCTTCGATGAATTCCTGGGCAACCTCTACCATCTGAATGCCGAGGAAGAGCCGGAGAACCGCGACTACCCCAGGGACCGCAAGATGCCGGACGGCAAGACGTTCGTCGAACAGTTCGGTCCGCGTGGCGTTCTTCACAGCTGGGCCAACGAAGACGGGAGCCAGAAGATCGAGAATACCGGGCCCCTGACGAAGAAGCGCATGGAGACGATAGACGATGAGACCATGGCCGCGGCCAAGGATTTCATCACCCGGCAGCATCAGGCGGGCAAGCCGTTCTTCGTCTGGTGGAACGGCACACGGATGCATTTCAGGACGCATGTGAGGGAGCAGCATACCGGCCTGGCCGGCCCGAGCGGCGACGAATACCACGATGGCATGGTCGAGCACGACATGCATGTCGGCGAACTGCTTGCACTGCTCGACGAGCTGGGCATCGCCAACGACACGGTGGTGATGTACTCCACCGACAACGGTCCCCACTACAACACCTGGCCCGATGCCGGGACGACGCCCTTCCGCAGCGAGAAGAATTCGAACTGGGAGGGAGCCTATCGCGTGCCGACCTTCGCACGGTGGCCGGGACGGTTCCCGGCGGGCAAGACGCTGAACGGCATCGTTGCGCACGAAGACTGGCTTCCGACCTTCTCTGCAATTGCCGGAGAGCCGGATATCAAGACGAAGCTTGCAAACACCATCGAATTGAACGGCCGCTCATACCGAAACTATATCGATGGCCACAATCAGCTCGATTACCTTTCAGGCAAGGTGGAGGAATCGCCGCGGCACGAGTTCTGGTACGTCAACGACGACGGACAGGTCGTTGCCGCCCGCTACGACGATTGGAAAGTTGTGTTCCTCGAAAACCGGGGCGAGGCTTTCGGCGTCTGGCGCGAGCCGTTCATCGAGTTGCGGACCCCGCTGCTTTTCCATCTCCGGCGGGATCCGTTCGAGAAGGCGCAGCACAATTCCAACACCTATAACGACTGGTTTCTCGAACGCGTCTTCGTGATCGTCCCGATCCAGGCTCTGGCGGCGCAATTCCTGCAGACGATGAAGGATTATCCGCCGAGCCAGACGCCCGGCTCGTTCAATCTGAGCAAGATCGAAGCGTCACTGCGTGCAGCGGGTGGTGGCTAGCGTCGATTATGGAAGCGCACCCCGGCGGATTGGTATGCCGGGGTGATGCCGTGTCGTACCTTCATCAGTCGCCGGGTGCGGGGCCAGTTGCCGGTCCTGTTGCCGGGTTCTGGGGCGGTTCGGTCGCGGGAACCTCACCCTGCGGCGGTGTCGGCGAGGTCACGCCTCCTGGGACCGCGGGTGCCGGGGCCTGTTCGGCCGGCTGGCCTGCCGGCTGTTCGCCCGCCGGTGCGGGGGGCGTTGTGGCGGCAGGCGGTTCGGTCGCGGTAGCAGGTTCAGCGGCAGGGGCAGGCGCAGCTCCACCTGCGCCGCCAGGTGCCGGTGGAGTCGCAGTTGCCGGGGCAGGAGCAGCCGTTGCGCCACCCACGCCCGCAGGCATCTGATCCGTCGCGATCGGCTCGGGGATCACCGTGCCGTCGGCTGACGCCACGCGCCAGACGGTGTTGCCCGCGTCGTCGGCGATGAGCAGTGCGCCGGTGCCGTCGATGCCGACGCCGACCGGGCGACCGCGGGCCTTGTCTCCGCTTAGAAAGTCCGTCACCACATCCTGCGCCACGCCGGATGGCTTGCCGTTTTCAAACGGTACGTAGATCACCTTGTAGCCGTTGAACTGGTTGCGGTTCCAGCTGCCGTGCTCGCCGACGAAGGCGCCGCTGCGGTACTGTTCCGGCAGGGCGGAGTTCTTGGAGAAGGTGAGGCCGAGGGCGGCGACATGACTGGAGAGCGCATAGTCGGGAACGACCGCCTTCTCCACCATGTCCGGTCGCGGCGGGTGCAGCCGCGCATCGACATGGTTGCCGAAATAGCTCCACGGCCAACCATAGAAGGCACCGTCCTTCACCGAGGTCATGTAATCGGGCACGAGATTGGGGCCGAGTTCGTCACGCTCGTTGATGACGGCCCAGAGTTCGCCGGTATCCGGGTTGAACGTCAGGCCGTTCGGGTTGCGAAGCCCGGAGGCGAAGATGCGGGAAGCACCGGTCTCGCGGTCCACCTCCCAGATCGCGGCTCGCCCCCTTTCGGCCTCCAGGCCGCGTTCGCCGGCGTTCGAATTGGAACCCACCGAGGCATACAGGAAGCGGCCGTCCGGGCTGAGTGCCAGGTCCTTGGTCCAGTGGTGGTTGATAGGCCCGCTGAGCAGATCGGTGATCAGGCGGGGTTCCTCGGTGATCGCGTTCCCACCGAGCGGATAGGGGTAGGCGAGAATGGAATCGGCGGCCGCGACATAGAGCGTGTCGTCGATCCAGGCCACGCCGAAGGGGGAATCGAGCTTGGTCAGAAGGTCATGGCGTTCGTCCACCTCGCCGTCGCGGTTGGTGTCGCGAAGCAGGGTTATGAGGTTGCTCTCCTTCTGTTCGCCGCCCCCGCCGCCATGGGCGATCGACATGATCCAGCTGCGGATGAAATCCTTCGGCCGCTCGGTTGGCCTGCCTTCCGGCGCCTTGCCCTGCACCACCAGAACATCGCCGTTCGGCAGGGTGTGGACGGTGCGCGGATTGGCAAGCTCGGTGGCATAGGGGGTGATGGTCAGGCCTTCGGGCACGGTCGGCGTCTCGCCGTCGGCCCAGCCGACCACTTCCGCCACCTTCAGGTCGGGCAGAAGTTCGGTCACCGGCTCCGGCAGGACCGGATCGGCTCCGATCTGCTGAGATACGTCGAAGTTATCCGGGGCTTCGTTGTTGCAGCCGGCAAGGGCAACGACGAGCAGGGAAACCGAGGCGAGGGCGGTGGTGCGGGAAAAGCGGCTCATCGTTCTACACTCCAGATCACGCGGGACCGTCCGCGCGCAGCGAGCAGGACGGTGAAGATCGCCAGGATGACGGTGATGGTGGATAGAAGAATTCCCATCGGGACGATCGCCGTCCAGCCATCCCCGGCATGGACGAAGCTGTTGAGGACGCCGAAGGCCAGCATGACGATGTAGCCGAGCGCAGCTCCCCAGCCGGGACCCCATATGCGGGTCGAACGGCGCAGCATGTCGATCGCGCCGGCCAGCAGTCCGATCCCTCCGAAGACGAGGCCGGCAAACAGCAGCCATGCGGAAAAATTGTGCCACATCATGAACGAGGTGCGCCAATACGCGATGTCGGTCAGCAATGTCAGCGTGAAGCAGACGAAAGCAAACGGCACGAAGAACGTCCGAAGGGGAAAACCCGCCCTTCCGGACGTCGTGGTCGAATAGGTCGTGGTCATGGCGGCGCCTCGGCTGCGAGAGTGTCAGACACCACTTTTACGGATGAGGGCGGATTTTGTTCCAAGGGGGTCAACTGATCGCGCCGGCGGGCAGCTGTTGAGCAGACGGATTTGCCGCGCCGCCGCTACCACCCGTTGACACCGCTTTGCCGCATCTGCTCAAACCTTTCCCTGAAGACTGGCGTGACGGGAGGAACGGATGGCAGGATATGTTTTGGCGATCGACCAGGGCACCACGTCGACGCGGGCGATCGTCTTCGACGAGGACATGAAGGTCGTGGGCGTCGGCCAGAAGGAATTCACGCAGTTCTTTCCCAAATCCGGCTGGGTCGAGCACGACCCGGAGGAAATCTGGGGCACGGTCGTTCTCACCATCCGCCAGGCGATCCGCAAGGCGGGCATCAGTGCGTCCGAGATCGCCGCAATCGGCATCACAAACCAGCGGGAAACGGTGGTGGTGTGGGAACGGGAGACCGGCCAGGCCATCCACAATGCCATCGTCTGGCAGGACCGGCGCACTGCAAGCTATTGCGAGAAGCTGAAGCGGCAGGAGCTGGAAAAGACGTTCAGGCGCAAGACCGGCCTGCTGCTCGATCCCTATTTCTCCGGCACCAAGCTTTCCTGGGTGCTTGCCAACGTGAAAGGCGCGCGCGCGCGCGCCGCCAAGGGGCAGCTCTGCTTCGGCACAATCGACACCTATCTGATCTGGCGGCTGACAGGCGGAAGGAGCTTCGTTACCGACGCCACCAATGCCTCGCGCACGCTGATGTACAATATCAGCGAGAACCGCTGGGACGAGGAACTGCTCGAAATCCTGCGCGTACCTTCGGCCATGCTGCCTGAGGTGAAGGATTGCGCCGACGATTTCGGCGTCACGGAAGAGCGGTTGTTCGGCGCCGCCATTCCGATCCTCGGCGTGGCGGGCGACCAGCATGCGGCGACGATTGGCCAGGCCTGTTTCGCGCCCGGCATGATCAAGTCCACCTACGGCACCGGCTGCTTCGCCGTGCTCAATACCGGCGCCGACATGGTGCTCTCGAAGAACCGTCTGCTGACGACCATCGCCTATCGCCTGAATGGCGAAACCACCTATGCGCTGGAGGGCTCGATCTTCATTGCCGGTGCCGCGGTGCAGTGGCTGCGCGACGGCCTTGGCATCATCCGCAAGGCCGAGCAGACCGGCGAACTCGCCGACAGTGCCGATCCCGAGCAGAACGTCTATCTCGTGCCGGCCTTTACCGGGCTCGGCGCGCCGCACTGGGACGCGGAAGCGCGTGGCGCGATCTTCGGCCTGACGCGCAATACCGGCCCGGCCGAACTGTCACGCGCAGCGCTGGAAGCCGTCTGCTACCAGACGCGCGATCTTCTCGACGCCATGCACAAGGACTGGAAGAGCGACGGCAAGCAGACCGTGCTGCGCGTCGATGGCGGCATGGTTGCCTCCGACTGGACGATGCAGCGGCTGGCCGACCTTCTGGATGCTCCGGTCGATCGCCCGACGATCCTTGAAACCACAGCACTCGGAGCGGCATGGCTTGCCGGGTCGAGGGCGGGGGTCTGGCCGGATCAAAAGGAATTCGCCCGCCGCTGGGCACGCGAGCGGTGCTTCGAACCAAAGATGGACGAGAAGGTCCGCGCCGCCAAGATCCGCGGCTGGAAGGATGCCGTCAGAAGGACGCTGAGCACCACCTGACGGTCATAACCCGACAAGGCTATTCGAATCGCTCGCCGGGATAGACGCCCCAGAGCGAAGACTGGTCGAGATAGCCGTCGAGGCCGTTTCGCTGAAGATGCACAGCGCACCAGGTGCCGTCGCACCGGCCCACATGCATCATCACCTTGGGTGAGAGCTGTGCGGCAACCCGGCCGTTCGACGAGGCGGTGCGCCTGAGCGCAACGGGCTCGTCAAGCCAGGGGCCGACGATCGCGGTGCGGTCGCCGGAGAGCAGCGCGCCGGACATCCAGCCGGTCACCCCGTCGACATCCCGAACGCGGCGCCAGTTGCCGTATTCCTCGGTGATCTCGAACGGCATGCCCTGGTGGGTATAGACCCACTTGGTGGCATAGTCGGTGGAGGGGCCGATGCGCATGCGGGCACGGTTGGATTTCAGCGAGACGAAGCGCGGCACCGGATAGCCGGTCTCGCGTCCCTTGCGGAAGCCGGCGGCGAGTTCTGCCTGCTGCGCCACCACAGGTTCTGCCGGCAGGAATGCCGGCAGAAAGGAGAAGGCAAGGCCGCAAGCCATGATCCTGGCTGCGGACCATCGCCCGGTATGCTTTCCTGTCATGAGCCTGCAGGTTCCCTGGCAGCGTAACTGCAGTCAGGCATCAATTGCACTTCTGCACTTCCTGAAGCGCTGCGGTGACGCCCTTCAGGGAATAGGCGTAGCTCGTCTGGGTGCCCCGTTGCGAGGTGGCTTCCACCACCATCTGGCTGCCTGCCCTCATGGCCTTCACCATTTCCGGCTCGGTGGCTTGGTTCTTCACCCAGGCGGCATTGTCCTTGGGCAGCATGCTGAACGACTTGTCATCCACCTTGACTGCGACTTCGCTGTCCTGCTTCAGGCCGTATCCCATGATCGCCTGTGGCGCATAGGACGAGCCTTGCGGTGCGACGATTAGGAAATTGTCCCCGTGGTTGACATTGCTTGGCTGCTGATTGACCGGCACCGAAAGGGCGTAGCAATTCTTCTGGCCGTCCTGGGTATAGGCGTAGACGCCCCAGGCATCGAATTGCTTGACCCGTGCCGGTTGTGCGACGGCAACTGCGGCCGATCCGAGGGTGAGCGAAAGAGCAAAGCAGCACGTCCGAGTGAACATTATGCCTCCATCTGATTTCTTTGCGGTGGGTTTCGAGGCCGCGAGGGCCATCCGTGATGAGGCCTTTAATACGGGCGCGGACGGTTACCGGGAAGTTAATATCTGTGCCGAAACGGTGCCGACAGTGGTCACAAAGGGGTGAATTCGGATTGATTTGCGTGGTTTTCGGGTCGTTCCCGGTCGGTGTCGATCATTCGTGAAAACGGCGACGACACGATGTCGCCGCCGGATAAACAGCAATATCGAGAGCTACTTGACCGGCTCGTTCATCGCCCAGAGCACACCGAACGGATCGCGCAGCTGGCCGTAGCGGTCGCCCCAGAACATCACCTCAAGGTCGGTGACGACCGTCATGCCGGCATCGACGGCGCGCTTCCACCAGAAGTCTATGCCCTCGACCGGCAGCGTGATTGTGAAGGCCTGCGGCTTTTCCAGCGGATAGCCGTAGTCGGGATAGGCGTCGCTCATCATCAGCGACGATCCGTTGATATAGATATGGACATGCATCGTCCGCCCCTGTTCGTCCGGCGGATGGGCGCCGGCCAGCTCGGCACCGAAGGCCTGTTTGTAGAACTCGGCGGCCTTCATCGCACCGTCGATCTGCAGATAGGCGACGATGCCGCCCTTGACCGGTGCGGCCTGCTGCTGCGCGCTGTTCTGTTCGACTGTCGTTTCCATCAATCCCTCCATCGCTGTTTTGCCCGCCTCTCGCGGGAATGGCTCAAGGACGAACGGGGAGAGCGGCAACCGACAGGGAGGCGGAATTTTTTTCTGCCCGCGTCGTGTCGACGTTGTCGACCGCGCCCGTCGTTGCTCAAGGGACGTCTCCTCAGGGCCTTGCCGGAATGCCCAGGCCGCGTTCCACCGCGGGACGGGCAAGGCCGCGCTCCAACCATTTCGGCACGTTCGTCAACTCCTTGTAGTTCACCAGGTCGGCAGCCTCATAGAAGCCGATCAGGTTGCGCACCCAGCCGAGCATGGAAATGTCAGCAATCGTGTATTCGCCACCCATCACCCATTCCCGGTCTTCCAGGCGGGTCTCCAGCACGCGGATGAGGCGGGCGCTCTCCTTGGCGTAGCGGTCCCGCGGGCGCTTGTCCTCATAATCCCTGCCGGCGAATTTGTGGAAGAAACCGAGCTGGCCGAACATCGGCCCGAGCCCGCCCATCTGGAACATCACCCACTGGATCGTCTCGTAGCGCCTGGCCGGATCGGCGGGCAGGAACTTGCCGGTCTTTTCCGCGAGATAGATCAGGATCGCGCCGCTTTCGAAGAGCGCGAGCGGTTTGCCGCCCGGGCCATCCGGATCGAGGATGGACGGGATCTTGCCGTTCGGGTTGAGCGACAGGTATTCCGGTCCCCAGGTCTCGTTCTCGCCGATGTTGATGAAGTGCGGCTCGTAGGGCAGGCCGGTCTCCTCCAGCATGATCGATACCTTCACGCCGTTCGGCGTCGGCGTGGAATAGAGCTGCAGGATGCTCGGGTTCTCCGCAGGCCAGCGCCGGGTGATCGGAAAGGTGGAGAGATCGGCCATGATGTTTCCTCGCTGTGGTATCGGGCGGTGAACTATAGAGCGGCCGGGCGCCGGCGCCAGTCGTGCGAGGTTCAGTTTTTCTGATGCGTCATGTCGGCCGGCGCGCTACTCCTTCGTCTTCAATGGAGAAGGAGAACAGAATGCTTTACGCCATCCTTTGCTACGCCAACGAAGAGACCGTCTTCGCCTGGTCCAAGGAGGAGGAAGCGGCGGTGATGGGCCGTCTCAATGCCGTGCAGGAACCGCTCGCCAGGGCAGGCAAGCTCGGCCCGACCGGCCGCCTGATGCCGACGACGGCCGCCACCACCGTGCGCAAGGGCAAGGATGAGCCGCTCGTCATCGATGGCCCGTTCGCCGAGACGAAGGAGGCCTTGCTCGGTTTCTACACCATCGACGTCGAGACGCTGGACGAGGCGATCGCCTTCTCCAAGGAGCTTTCGGCTGTCAATCCGGGCTCCACGTCCTATGAAATCCGGCCATTCTACGTCTTCCATCCGAAAGGTTCGCCCGCATGAAGGATCTCGCCTGGATCGACCTGGCGCTTACTGCGGCACGGCCGCAGGCCATGGGAGCGCTCCTACGCTATTTCCGTGACCTCGATACGGCCGAGGAGGCCTTTCAGGAAGCCTGCCTGAGGGCCATCCGCACCTGGCCGGACAAGGGCCCGCCGCGCGATCCGACCGCCTGGCTGATCTTTGTCGGTCGCAATAGCGGGGTCGATCAGATCCGCAGGACGGCGCGTAACACCGCGCTGCCGGACGAGGAGGTGCTTTCCGACCTGTCCGATGCGGAGGCCGACATGGCCGAGCGGCTGGACGGCTCGCATTACCGCGACGACATCCTGCGGCTGATGTTCATCTGCTGCCATCCGGACCTGCCGGCGACGCAGCAGATCGCCTTGGCGCTCAGGATCGTCTCGGGCATCAGCGTCGCGCAGATCGCCCGTGCCTTCCTGGTCTCCGAAAGCGCCATGGAGCAGCGCATCACGCGGGCAAAGGCGCGGGTGGCGAAAGCCGGGTTGCCCTTCGAGGCGCCGGGTGCGGTCGAACGGACCGAACGGCTTGGGCCGGTCGCGGCGATGATCTATCTCGTCTTCAACGAAGGTTACTCCGCCGGCGCCACCAATGCCGATATCGCCGCCCTCTGCGGGGAGGCGATACGACTTGCGCGACTGCTGCTGCGGATCTTCCCGGGCGAACCGGAGATCATGGGGCTGGCCGCGCTGATGCTCCTGCAGCATTCGAGGCGCGACACCCGTTACGATGCCGCCGGCCAGATCGTTCTTCTCGAAGAGCAGGACCGCAGCCTGTGGGACCGCCGGCAGATCGAGGAGGCGCTGGCGCTTCTCGACAAGGCGATCCGCCATCGCCAGCCCGGACCCTATCAGGTGCAGGCGGCCATAGCAGCGCTTCATGCGCGGGCCGCCAAAGCCGAGGACACGGACTGGTCCGAGATCGAACTGCTTTATCAGCTTCTGGAGCGGCTCAACCCGTCGCCGGTCGTTTCGCTCAACCGGGTCGTCGCCATCTCCAAGGTTCGCGGTGCGTCCGAGGCGCTGTCCATGCTGGAACCGCTCGGCGAAGCGCTCGACGGATACTTCTATTTCCATGGCGTGAAGGGCGCGCTTCTCGGCCAGACCGGCGATACGAAAGAAGCGCGCGAAGCGTTTGGCCGCGCCATCGCGCTCGCCCGTTCGCCGGCGGAGGCGGCCCATATCCGCCACGAGCTCGACCGGCTGGGCGAAAGCGGTGCGTGAATCAGCGCTTGCAACCGGAGTGCGGCGTGATCCGACAGAACTGTCGAGGCGCCGTGCGGGAAATGATCGGGAATAAAATTATCCCTCGTGTCGGTTCTCCTGCTTCCGGTTCGTCCTAGGTTCAACATCCGATGCGATGTGTTACGCAACCGAAGGGAGACAGGACGATGACCAGCAACAATGCCACCCACGAGCTGCAGCTCGTTCGCGAATTCGATGTGCCGGCCGAAAAGCTCTACAAGGTCTGGACCACGCCAGAGCGCTTTGGCGAGTGGTTCTGCCCGCTGCCCTGGAAGGTCACCGAGGCGCGCGTCGACCTTCGGCCGGGAGGCGAGAGCTTCGTTCTGATGGAAGGCCCCGAGGGCGAGAAAATCCCGAACACCGGCGTCTACCTGGAGGTGGTGCCGAACAAGAGGCTCGTCTTCACCGATGCCTTCACCAAGGCCTGGGTGCCATCGGAAAAGCCGTTCATGACCGGCATCGTCGAGTTCGAGGATCTCGGCAACGGCCGCACGAAATATGTCGCGAAGGCCCTGCACTGGACGGCCGAAGACAAGGAGGCCCATGAGAAGATGGGCTTTCATGAGGGCTGGGGCATCGTTGCCGATCAGATGGCCGATATCGCCCGGACGTTCTGACCTTCAGTCGAAAACTCTGGCCAAGGGAGCAGGGAGGCGGGTGATTTCCACCTGCCTTTCCGTCTCGCACGGTCGATCCCGGCGTATCGCGGCGGCTGAAATCATCCCGGCCTGAAACTGCACTTCTCAACCTGATTCCGCTCGCTTCCGTAAGAGGTTGTTCGGGAACATTATTTAGCAACGTCCTTTAGATGAAATTCGCCATGGAGCCTGTTGGACAAGTCATCGACGCGCCCTACATTCGCGTTCGATGAAATCCTAATGTGTATGGAGCATGCGTGGTCCCGGAGTCGCCAGAGCAGAACGGAAGCCACTCATTCCCCGTCGGGGGCGGCGAAACAGGCAGGCTGATACGATCATTCGACTGGTCGAAGACGCCACTCGGACCTCTTTCCACATGGCCCCAGAGCCTCCGGACCGTCACCGGCATGCTGCTTCTGTCGCCGGTGCCGATCGTGCTGCTGTGGGGTGAAGACGGCATCATGATCTACAACGATGCCTACTCCGTCTTTGCCGGCAAGCGTCATCCGCAGCTGCTCGGATCCAAGGTGCGGGAAGGCTGGGACGAGATTGCCGACTTCAACGACAACGTGATGAAGGTCGGGCTCGCCGGCGGGACACTCGCCTACGAGAACCAGCAGCTGTCGCTTATCCGCCAGGGCAAGCCGGAGCCCGTCTGGATGAACCTCGATTATTCTCCGGTTCTCGACGAAAGCGGCAAGCCCGGCGGCGTCATCGCGATAGTCGTCGAAACGACCCAGACGGTTCTCGCCCAGCAACAGCTGCGCGAGAGCGAGGAGCGTTTCCGGGCGCTGACCAATGCCACGTCCGATGTCGTCTATCGCTTCAGTGCCGACTGGAAGGAGATGCAGCAGCTCGACGGGCGCGGCTTTCTGGAGGACACCGACAATCCGCGGATCGCCTGGCAGGAGGATTACCTCTATCCCGAGGACAGGCCCAAAATACAGGCGGCGATCGACGAATCGATCCGAACCAAGAGCACGTTCCAGATCGAGCATCGCGTCCGCAAGATCGATGGTTCGACCGGGTGGACGCAATCCCGTGCCGTACCGATTGTCGATGATGACGGAGAAGTCATCGAGTGGTTTGGCACGGCGACGGATGTCACCTCGCGCCGGCGCAACGAGGAGCACTTGCGGCTCGTCGTCCACGAGCTCAACCACCGGGTAAAGAACAATCTAGCCATGACGCAGGCGATCGCTGCCCGCACATTCCGCGATGTTACAGACATGAAGGAAGCGCAGGCAGCCTTCGGTGCCCGAATGGTGGCGCTCGGTCACGCAAACGATCTCCTGACCGGCGAGCGCTGGGTCGGCGCATCGCTGAAAGGCGCAATCGAACAGGCAGTCAAGCCGCACTGCCCGGATGAAAGCCGCTGTCAAATCGAGGGGGTGGAGGACGTCCAGCTTTCTCCAAAAACGGCGCTGGCGCTGACGCTTGCCATGCACGAGATGTCAACCAATGCCTTTAAGTACGGGGCCTGGTCGAATGCTGACGGCAAGGTGAACGTGTCCTGGCGCAGGTATAAGGGCGAGGGTGGTGAAAAGCGCCTGCAGATCGTCTGGGAAGAAATCGATGGGCCAGTGGTCACTGTCCCGGCGAAGCGCGGCTTCGGGTCGGTCCTGGTCGAGCGTGGCCTGTCGCGTGAGATGGGTGGCGAAGCGAAGATGGAGTTCCTGCCCCAGGGGCTCGTCTGCACAATCGACGCGCCCGAAGACCCCTACGCAGGTCGCTGAAAATGGGCTCGCGCGTACTCGTGGTCGAAGACGAAATGACGATAGCCCTTTTGATCGAGGACATGCTGGTCGAGATGGGGCACGTCGTGGTCGATCTCGCCATGCGTCTCCCCCAGGCGGAGGAGCTTGCTCGCAAAGCCGAATTTGACGTCGCCGTGCTCGACGTCAATCTGGACGGTCGCCGGTCGTTTCCGGTGGCGGATATCCTGAGGGAACGAGGGATTCCGTTTGTCTTTGCTACGGGCTACGGCGCAAGTGGTGTGGATCCGACCTATGCGCACAGCCCGATCGTGACGAAGCCGTTCGTCATTGATGAGTTGAAAACGGCCATCGAAGGGCTGGTGGGTGTGGACCCGGGGCGATGAGGGCGTCCGAGGCAGGCGGAGAGGATTTCGTGCCGGGAGAGTTCTGGCCATCTGCCGCAAGCGAGTGAGAGCCTGCGGCAGAAGTTCGTCAGCATGCTACGTCACAGACGTGCTTCGAGGATGAGGTTGAACGGCGTCTGCAGGGCGCGGCGGAAGTGGGTGAAGCCCGCCTTGCGGAAGATATCCGCCAGCCGCGCCTCGCCCGCCTGGGCACCGAGCACCGTGTGTCCACCGTCCGAGATCGCATGGGCACAGCAGATCGTCGTCGAAGCGGCGTAGTAGAGCCGCCCGACAGGCGAGATATTGTCCTCCACACGATCGTTGGCGAATGGTTCCACGAGCATCACCGTGCCGCCGGGCGCAAGCGAGCGGGCTGCATGTTCGGCGGCTGCCTGCGGATTGCCCATGTCGTGCAGGCAATCGAAGAAGCAGATGAGGTCATAGCCGCCTCCCGGATAGTCATCGGCTCTCGCTGTCGCGAACGTGGTGCGGTCCTCCACGCCGGCTTCGATGGCCACTGTGCGGGCCTCGATCACCGACTTCTCGTGATTGTCGAAACCGTGGAAGGTGGAAGCCGGGAAGGCGCCTGCCATCAGCACGGTCGAATGCCCGTGGCCGCAACCGACATCGGCCACCTTTGCGCCATTCCCGAGCTTCTCGGTCACGCCGTCGAGTGCCGGCAGCCATTCCGGCACGAGGCTCGCCTTGTAGGCATTGCGGTAGAAGGCCGCGACGCCGCAATAAAGTCGGCCGTCATGATCGCCCCACGGAATACCGGCTCCCGTACGGAACGCCTGCACCGCCTTCTCTTCGTCTGCCCACATGGAGGCCGGCACCGACCATGCGTTCGGGATGAAGACGGGGCTGTCCTCGTCGGCGAGCACAAGCGCCTGCTCCGGGGTCAGTTCGTATGTGCCGCTGATGGCGTGGTAGGTCACGTAGCCGCCGGCCACCTGCGACCCCAGCCATTCGCGCACGTAGCGTTCGGCGCAGCCGGTGCGGCCGGCGACCTCGCGGGACGTGAGCGGCCCCTTTCCGGCCATCGCCTTGTAAAGGCCGAGCCGGTGGCCGAGGCTCACCATCACGCCGCCATAGCCGGCGGAGAGGTCGCTCACGACGCGGCCCACGAGTGCGTCCAGCTTGGCCGTGTCGATGGTCTTCGATTGTGCGTAATCCATATCGTATTCTCCCTGGTCCTGACCTCTTTCCCGAGGTGCCCGCACAATCGCAGCAGGGGAGGCGGGACGGCAGAGCGGTGCGGGCCACAACCGGGTCGTTTGGGCCATGCGGGCAGGATTTGTTCGGCCGTGGTGTCTCGCCCCTTTCGGCGCTATTCTCTCCGCCTTGATCAGGTGGGCGATGATGACGCCGAGCGATGCGCGCATATCACCAACGGCGGGGCAGGCGCCTCTGCATGTGAGCCTCGTGGCGATCCCCGAGGCGGTGATCTCGACGCTGAGCGGAATTTTCGACGTGATGAACGCCTTTGCCATCGTGCCGGGACCGGAGGGTGCTGCCAGAACGCCGCCCTTCCTGGTGGAAGTCGTCGGGCGCCAGTCGGGGCCGCTGCAGCTTGCCAGCAAGGTGCCGGTAACCGTGCAACGGGCGATCGCCGACATCGACCGGACGGACATTGTCATCGTGCCTTCGGTGCTCATCGGAAATGAGGGGTGGATCCGCGACCGGTATCCCGACCTCGTTCAATGGAGCCGCACCATGCACGAGCGCGGTGCGCTTTTATGCTCGGCCTGTTCCGGCATTTTCCTGCTGGCCGAGACCGGATTGTTCGACGGTGCCGATGCGACCGTGCATTTCGGCTATGCGCGGGCTTTCCGGGAGGCGTATCCACAGGTGCCGATCCATCCCGAAAAGGTGCTCGTGGTGTCGGGCAGGAGCGATGAACTCATCACGTCGGGCGCCTCCATGACCTGGCACGATCTCGTCCTCTACCTGATCGCCCGCCATGCGGGCGCGACTGCCGCGCAGACGATTGCGCGCTTCTTCGCCCTTCAATGGCATCAGGACGGGCTTGCGCCCTACATGGTCTTCGACGGACGCCGGGACCATGGCGACATGGCGATCGGAGCTGCGCAGGACTGGCTGGCGGGGCATTTCTCCGTCGTCGATCCGCTCGACGGGATGATCAGGAGTGCCGGTCTTGCCGAGCGCACTTTCAAGCGACGCTTCACGCAGGCGACGGGCATGAGCCCGATCTCCTATGTCCAGCGGCTGCGGATCGAGGAGGCCAAGCGCCGGCTGGAGCGGACGGAAGCTTCCGTCGACGAGATCAGCTGGCAGGTGGGGTACGAGGAACCTGCCTTCTTCCGCCGTCTGTTCAAGCGGGTCACAGGCTTGACCCCGGGGAGCTATCGGCGGCGGTTCCAGATGCCGGATTTTGCGCGCCCCGGCGGCAGAGGATGAGCACCGAAGGCGTTCGCTTTCATTCCATTCTCCTCATGTAAGGCTTATCATGCAGCCTGCATTCTTCGGAGGTGCGCGACATGACCGAGGCTTCCCGGCACGATGCCTGGCAGGCAGGCGGCAGCTACGACAACTACATGGGTCGCTGGAGCCGGCGCATCGCGCCGCGCTTTCTGGACTGGCTCGCGCCCGAGGAGGGCCTCGAATGGCTCGACGTCGGCTGCGGCACCGGCGAGCTTTCGGATGCGATCGTCTCCCACTGCAATCCGAGGGGCCTGATCGGCATCGACCAGGCGGAAGGGTTTCTGTTGACGGCGCGGGACAAGGTGCCTGACCCCCGCGTGAAGTTCGACGTCGGCCAGGCCCAATCCCTTCCGTTCCCATCCCAAAGCTTCGACGTTGTTGTCTCCGGCCTCATGCTCAACTTCGTTTCCGACCGGCCGGAAGCGCTCGGCGAAATGAAGCGGGTGGCGCGGGGCGACGGCACGGTCGCCTATTATGTCTGGGACTATCCAGGCGGCGGCGTCGAGTTCCTGCGGGCCTTCTGGATGGCGGCGATCGACCTCGACCCGAAAGCGCAGGACCTCGGCGAGGACCGTCGCTTCCCGTTCTGCACCAGCGAAGGGCTGGCCGCACTTGCCGAGGAGGCAGGGCTTGCCGAAGTCGACGTAACCGCCATTGAGGCCCCCACCCATTTCCAGGATTTCGACGACTTCTGGCGTCCTTTCACGCTGGGTACCGGGCCGGCGCCCGGCTATTGCGTCAATCTTCCACCGGAGGAGCGGCAACAATTGAAGGAACGGCTTCAAACGAGCCTTCCCTACGCCAGGGATGGCTCTATCCCGCTCAAGACGAGAGCCTGGGCTGTCCGGGGCCGTGTGAGCTGACGTCAAACAATCCTTTCAAACATTCGAACGGACCGTTCGATATATTGGCATTTGCAGCCGGCTCTCCGGGTCTCTATCTCCTGACCAACAACAGGATCGGATAGAGACGATGGAAATTGGACTTTACACTTTCGCGGACGTCGATGCCTCTGCTGCCGACAAGGGTGCAGTCGGCGCCCAACGCCTCAAGAACCTCCTTGAGGAAATCGAGCTTGCCGACCAGGTCGGCCTCGACGTCTTCGGGCTCGGCGAGCACCACCGGCCGGATTATGCCGTCTCTTCGCCGGCCACCGTGCTTGCCGCGGCGGCGGTGAAGACGAAGAACATACGGCTGTCGAGCGCGGTCTCGGTCCTGAGTTCGGACGAGCCGGTGCGCATCTTCCAGCAGTTCTCGACCGTGGACCTCCTGTCGAACGGCCGGGCCGAGATCATGGCGGGCCGAGGCTCCTTCATCGAGTCCTTCCCGCTGTTCGGCTACGACCTTGGCGATTACGACCAGCTGTTTTCCGAAAAGCTCGACCTGCTTCTGGCGATCCGCGACGAGGAAGTGGTTACCTGGGCGGAAGGGCAGTTGCGTGCGCCGATCAACGGCCGGGGCGTCTATCCGCGGCCGCTGCAGGAAAAGCTGCCGGTCTGGATCGCCGTCGGCGGCACGCCGCAATCGGTGGCGCGGGCCGGTGCCCTCGGTCTGCCGGTAGCGATTGCCATCATCGGCGGCGAATACCCGCGCTTTGCGCCGCTCCTCCAACTTTACCACGAGGCCGCTCGCCGGGCCGGACAGGACCCGACGAAGCTGAAGACCAGCATCAACGTCCATGGTTTCATCGCCGACACGACCGAGAAGGCCGCCGACCAGTTCTACGGCCCGCAGGCGGCGGTGATGGACAGGCTTGGCCGCGAGCGTGGTTGGGCGCCGACGAACCGCGCGCATTTCGACCAGGCCCGCGGGCCGACCGGCAACCTCTTCGTCGGAGACCCGGAACTGGTGGCTGAAAAGATTGTTGCGGCTCACAGGGTGTTCGGCAATGACCGCTTCCTGCTGCAGATGGCGATCGGCCTGATGCCGCACGACCAGATCATGCGCGGCATCGAGCTTTACGGCACGAAAGTCGCGCCGCTGGTCAGAAAAGAATTGACCGGCTCGTCGTATGGCGCGAAACCGGCCGCCTGAAAGACCGGACGGCAAGATGATCGTTACCACTGAAGAAGAACTGCAAAGGCTGAAGGATGTCGGCCGCATCTGCGCCATTGCCATCGAAACGATGGCGAAGGCGTTGGAACCCGGCATCACCACCGCCGAACTCGACGCTATCGGCCGCAAGGTGCTGGAGGACAATGGTGCGGAGTCCGCTCCGGAATTCTGCTACAAGTTCCCCGGCGCCACCTGCATCAGCGTCAACGAGGAAGTGGCGCACGGCATCCCCGGTCCGCGGGTGATCCAGGCGGGCGACCTCGTCAATATCGACGTATCGGCTGTCAAGGACGGGTTGTTTGGCGACGCCGGTGCGTCTTATGCGGTGCCGCCGGTGACGCGTCAGGTGGAGAAGCTCTGTCGCGACGGTCGCCGGGCGCTGTGGACCGGGCTGCAGCAGGTGAAGACCGGGAAGCCGATCGCCGGCATCGGCAATGCAATCGGTGCCTTTGCCAGGAAAAACCGCTACACGCTGATCCAGAACCTTTCCAGCCACGGCATTGGCCTCACGCTCCATGACGATCCGAAGGAAGTGCCGACTTGGCCGGATCCGACCGAGACGCGCGTCATCGAAGAGGGGCTGGTGTTCACCATCGAGCCTTTCCTGTCGCTTGGCGCCGACTGGGCCGAGGATGGCGGCAACGGAGATCCCTGGACGCTCTATAGCGAGCCACGGGCGCTTACCGTACAGTACGAGCATACGATCGTCGCGACGAAGAACGGTCCTATCATCCTGACCCTGCCGAGCTAGCCGGAAGAAGACCAGGCGGATTACGTGAGCACCGTAGAGAACCTCTCCCGCTACGGCTTTATTCCTGACCGGTTGTCCTTTGCCACGCGCACGGCATTGGCCGCTTGCCTGGCGCTTCTGTTTGCCTGGCTGCTCGGGCTGGAGCATCCGCAATGGTCGGCGATGACGGTGTTTGCAGCGGCGCAGCCCACCCGCATGCAGCTTCTGGAAAAGAGCTTCTTCCGCGCCGCCGGCACGCTGGCAGGCACGGTGGTCGGCGTCCTGCTGGTGGTTTTTTCCGGCGGTGAGCCCTGGATCCTCGTGATCGGCCTCTCTGCCTGGATCGGCGTGTGCGTTTTCTGCGGCAATGTCATTCGCGGCTTTGCCTCCTACGGCGTCCTGCTCGCCGGCTATTCGGCTGCAATGGTGGCGCTTCTCGATACCGCCCACCCGGACAAGGTGCTGGCGCTTGGCGGCGACAGGCTGCTGACGGTGCTCACCGGCGTGGTCACGGCGGCGCTGGTCGGCCTCCTGTTTTCGCCGCGCCAGGCCGAGCATTCGGTTGCGGCGCGCATTCGCCAGCTGACCGCCGCCGCCCTGGACCTGCTTGCCGCCGAGCGAGGAAGCGCCGAGGCCAATGAGGTTCAGCAACGCCGCATCCTGCGCGAACTCGCCGCGGTCGAGGACGGGCTCGATCAGCATGGTGCCGGTTCGATCGGCGCACGCCGTTCCGTCCGCAGCCTGCGGACCATCGTATGGTCGCTTGTCGACGTGCTGATCTGGCTGCGCTACGGCGATGCCGCGTCGATAGACCCCCAGGCGCGTCGGTTGCTGGCGGAGGCTTCGCGTAAACTCGATGCCGATGGCCTGACCCCGGACGTGGTCGCTCTGCTTGAAGAAGCCGGTCGATGTGTCGAGGGACGTCCGGTGCTGCAGTCCGTCATCATGCGGGCGTCGGCGGCCGTCAGCCAGCGGATCGGTATCACTGACGATGAGGAGACGCCGAGCCACAGTGGCCAGGGGCCGAGGGTCATCCTGCACCGTGACTGGATCGGCGCGCGGCAGGCCTCGATCCGGGCGACCGGCGTCCTCCTTCTTCTCGGGTTCGTCTGGCTTGTCACCGGCTGGCATGCCGGGCCGCTCCTGCTGCTCGGCACCTCGGTGATGGCGAGCGTATTCTCCACGTGGGAAAATCCGGCGCTGATCATGCGCCACGTCCTCGTTGGCCAGGTTTTCGGGGCTGCAGCGGCGCTCGCCTGCCACTGGCTTGTCTGGCCGTACGCCTCGTCGGAGTTCGAGCTGGTCCTGATGCTGATGCCGTTCATGCTGCTGGTTATCCTGCCGCTCGCGCACCGCAGGATGATGCTTGGCGCCACCGACTACTGCATGGTGCTGCTGCTCCTGTCACAACCGGTGCTGCCGCTCACCGGAACCTTCGGTGAATCCCTGTCCCGTGCGGCTGCCGTGATCGCCGGGCCGCTCATTGCACTCATCGCCTATCGCTATGCGTTTCCCGCAAATGCCTCCCGCCGCCTCGACATGCTGGTGCGCATGATGGTCCGGGACCTGCAGGATGTGGCCGGCGCGGCGGATGCGCTGGAACGCCGGAATATCTGGCACGCACGGATGTCGCATCGGCTGCTTCGGGCGGTCAGTCTGGCCGGGAAGGCGGGTCGCATCGGCGCGGTGACGGAGGAGGGCGGCATCACCGTCTTTTCCCTCGGCGCATGCATTTTCCGGCTGAAGCAGATGCAGAGGGAGGAGCAGACGTCGCCGGCCGTTTCCCGCGCAATCGGGGTCGCGCTGCGCAGGCTCCAGACACTTGAGGGGCATCCCGAAAAGGTTCTGCAGGCGCTCGACCGGGTGGCACAGCGACGCGCCGCCGAAGGGCAGCGCGAGGACGGTGCGATCCGTTCCGCGCGGATATCGCTTCGGCAGAACCTCGATTTCTTCCGTCCGTCAAAGCTATCGCTGCCTTCCGTCTTGCCATAGTTCGGATTTACGGTGAGGGCTTTGCAGGCAAGCTCCCCCAATCCCGGCCTGCTGAAGGAGGCGATCTATGCCGAAATTCGTGACGATCGGATATGGAGACCGTAACGGTTACGACGAGACCGCAGTGGCCATCCGCAACGCTGCCCATGCACACGACGCGAACCTGCAGAAAGCCGGCGTGTTGATGGGGATCGCCGGCACCCCGGTGCAGGTGCGCAATCGCGACGCTGCTCAAGTGGAAACGGCGAAAGGTCCATTCATGAGATCCTCCTTGCCGGTCGCGGGTTTTGCCATCATCGAGGCTGCCGACATCGGCGAAGCCATCGAGATGGTATCACGAACTCCCTGTGCCGTTGCACGCGGTGTCGTTGAGGTGTGGCCGCTGGAGCAGCCCGGATGAGCCAGGCAGGGTAACGACAGCTGCAGGCGCTCGACCGGATAGGATGGCACGCCCCCTTGCGGGCCGTGGCCGCAGGTAGGCTGAAAACGAAAAGCCCGGCGCGAAGGCCGGGCTTTCCTTTTTTGGTCGGTGCCGGTTTTTACTCGGCGTGGATGTCCCTGTCCTTGGTCTCGGGCAGGAACAGCATGCCGATCACCAGCGTGATCGCAGCGAAGATGATCGGGTACCAGAGACCATAGTAGATATCGCCCTTGGCGGCGCTCATCGCGAAGGCCGTTGCCGGAAGCAGGCCGCCGAACCAGCCGTTGCCGATGTGATAGGGCAACGACATGCCGGTGTAGCGGATACGGGTCGGGAAGAGTTCGACCAGCAAGGCAGCGATCGGGCCGTAGACCATGGTCACGTAGATGACGAGCACGGTCAGGATGGCGATGAGCCCGATCCAGTTCACGTCTTCCGGAGCCGCCACCATGGCGAAGCTGCCGGAACCCGGGATGGAAAAGACTGCCATTTCCGTCACGCCGGTAGCCTCTTCAGCCGTCAGCAACTTCTGCGTGACGAGGTCCGCGCCGGATACTGTCTTCGATTCGCCAGCACGGATGGCCGCAGCGTCGAGCTGCAGTTCCGGGTTGGCGGCAACGAAGGCGTCAAGCTTGGCTTCCGGTACGCTAGAGACCCCGCGTGCCAGTGGGTAGCCGGCCGTCTGCAGAGCGATATTGATCTGCTTCTGGAAGGCGGCGTCCGCTGCCTTGGCATCGACGCCGGCCTGCGCCGCGTCATGGCTGGTGACAACAGAATCGCCGATCTTGACGGTTGCCGGAGCGCCGGCCGGACCTGCAATGATGTCGTAAGGGACGGAGTTGCGGGTCAGGAACGAGGTCGCGATATCGCACGAGGTGGTGAATTTCGCGGTGCCGGTCGGGTTGAACTGGAATCGGCAGTCCCCCGGAGCGGCGGTCACGGTCGCACGAACTGTTTCCTGCGCCTGTGCAAGTGCCGGATTGCCCGCCCAGGTCATGGCCTTGAACAGCGGGAAGTAGGTGACGATCGCGAGCAGAAGGCCCGCCATGATGATCGGCTTGCGGCCGATCTTGTCCGACAGCCAGCCGAAGAAGACGAAGAAGCCGGTGCCGAGGAGCAGCGAGGCTGCGACCATGATGTTCGCCGACTGGGCCTCCACCTTCAGGATGTTCTGAAGGAAGAACAGGGCGTAGAACTGCCCGGAATACCAGACGACGGCCTGGCCGACGACGGCGCCGAACAGGGCCAGAAGGGCTATCTTGGCATTGCGCCACTGGCCGAACGCTTCGGTGAGCGGAGCCTTTGAACCCTTGCCCTCT
Source organism: Pseudorhizobium xiangyangii (assembly GCF_020531965.1). Classification (GTDB taxonomy): domain Bacteria; phylum Pseudomonadota; class Alphaproteobacteria; order Rhizobiales; family Rhizobiaceae; genus Neorhizobium; species Neorhizobium xiangyangii. Next base: position 125,511 of record NZ_JAJAWH010000002.1, read on the forward strand.
TCCTTCATCTTCACGAAGGCCGGGGATTCGTTCATCTTCAAGCGGATCCAGACGGAAACGCCGAGCAGGACGACCGAAAGCAGGAACGGAACGCGCCAGCCCCAGGCCGCGAATTCTTCCTTGCCGAGCAACATCTGCACAGCCAGGATGACCACAAGCGACAGGAAAAGACCGAGCGTGGCAGTGGTCTGGATCCACGAGGTGAAGAAGCCGCGCCGGCCATGCGGCGCATGCTCGGCCACGTAGGTGGCAGCACCGCCGTATTCGCCGCCGAGCGCCAGGCCCTGCAGCATGCGGAGAGCAATCAGAAGGATGGGCGCTGCGATGCCGATCGTGGCGGCACCGGGCAGGATGCCGACCAGGAAGGTCGAAACGCCCATGATGAGGATGGTGACAAGGAACGTGTACTTACGTCCGACGAGGTCGCCCAGGCGACCGAAGACAAGGGCGCCGAAGGGGCGCACCAGGAAGCCTGCGGCGAACGCGAGCAGTGCGAAGATGTTTCTTGTCGTCTCCGGATACTGACTGAAGAATGCGGCGCCGATAAAGGTGGCAAGCGAACCGTAGAGGTAAAAATCGTACCACTCGAATACCGTGCCGAGCGATGAGGCGAAGATGACTTTCTTCTCCTCCCTGGTCATGCTGCCGGCTTTGCCGCCCGCAGAAACTGCGACGTTTGCCATATATAAATCCTCCCAATGAACCTTGCCCGGTCTATGACATGTTCCTCCCGCATAGACCGGACCTGTATTGTAGAGTGACAGAATTGCTCGCGATGGGAGAGAGATTCTTTAGTCTAATTGCTTTTGGTGAACTGGGCGCGCCGACTCAGGTTGCTTGGTCTGGCCGGCGCGCATGGCTTCTGTCGCGGCGCCGGCCTTCAACCGCCGAAGCGGTCGATCACCTGGGTGAGGGGAACGTGGCCGAGACAGGCACTGGAGCCCGCTGCATCCTGGTCCTCCTCAAGTGCGGTGGCATGGATCACCGCCGGATCGGACTCAAGCCGCCGGCGCAGGTCCGACAGCTTCGGCCAGCGTTCCCTGTCCGCCACCTCATGGAAATCCAGCCACCGGCCCACGCCGACCAGCACGGCATCGGCAAGCGTTGGACGAGTTCCCATAAGGAATGGTGTATCGCCGATCATCGCCTCAAGCTTGTCGTGCCGGTCGATGACTGCTTCACGGCCAAACCGGCGGAGCGCGGCCTGGAAGGCCGGATCGGGGTTGTCCAGTTCCATTGCCACCCAGAGGGGCGAAAAGGCGCCGGTGAAGCCGGTGTTCACATAAGCCATCAGCTGGTGCATTCGGTCGGCTTCCGGCGAAAGCGGATCGAAGCTGATGCGTCGCTCGGTGTCGCGCGCCTCGATCCATGCGGCAATCGCCATCGTCTCGGTGAGCGGGCGTCCGGTTTCGGTGATGAGGGCGGGGGTTTCGTGCCGCGCATTGATGCGGGCATAGGAGGGGTCTCGCATTTCGCCCAGCATGTCGACGCGGCAAAGGCGGTAGGGCTTGCCCAGCCACTCCAGCGCGGCGACGAGCCCCATGGAGCTTCCGGCGGGGAAGCCGTAGACGAGGATCGGTTCCATTTTTTGTTCTCCGTGATTTCTGATGACCACGCTGCGCAGCGGCCTGGAACCTAACGGGTCGGGGCCTTAAGTAAATTACGAACATTTTTGTAACCGCGGAGAACGTTTCATGAAGGACCTCGTCTCTCGCTGCCCGATCGAGGAAGGCATGCAGGTGCTGGGCGGTCGCTGGCCGACGCTGCTCATCTATTACCTGAAGGACGGCACGAAGCGGTTCAGCGATCTGCGCCGCGATAATCCGACCGTCTCGCACCGCATCCTGACGCTTGAACTGCGCAAGCTGGAGAAGGCCGGCATCGTTCGGCGCACCAGCCATGAGGGCTATCCGCTCAAGGTGGAATACGACCTGACGCCGGCGGGACTGACGCTGGTACCCCTGATCGACGCGATCGGCGACTGGTGGGAAGGCCTGCATCCCGATGCGGACGTCGACGGGGCGGAAAAACAATCCGCGGCATGAACAGTCATCGGGCACGGGGCATCGGGCATCGCTCGTGCCGTGGGCTGGCGATCCATCAGGGCCACTCATCGGAACCATGAGGATTTGTGGTTTGCCGCCCGGCTGCCGTGGTGCGATAAGCCGGACATGCTAGGTCGCCCGTCTTTCAACCGTTCCTCTCCCGACCGTTCATCGCCTTTCCTTATCGGCCTTGCCGGTGCGCTTGCCATGGCCGCCGCCATGGGGTTCGGGCGGTTCGTCTATACGCCGATCCTGCCGGGCATGATGGAAGGCGCCTCGCTTTCGTCGGCGGATGCCGGCCTGATCGCCGGGGCGAATTTCGCCGGTTATCTCCTCGGCGCCATCCTGGCCGCCTATGGCTGGGCCGCCGGCCGCGAGAGAGGCGTCGCACTCAGCGGTCTCGCCGCCACAGCCGTCCTGCTTGTCGGCATGGCGTTGACCGACAGCGTTACCGTCTTCCTCGTTATCCGTTTTCTCGCCGGGCTCGCCAGCGCGTTCGCGATGATCTTCACCTCCTCCATCGTGCTTGCCCATGCCCCGCGTGGGGAGGCGGTGCAGATCCTGCATTTCGGTGGTGTCGGTTTAGGCATAGCGCTCTCTTCGGCGCTGGTGCTTGCTATCAACTCGGTGCTTGGCGATGGCGCCCATGGCTGGCGATGGGAGTGGGTCGGCAGTGCTGCGACCGCCGCATTGCTGCTCGTCGTCGTGTCGCGGATCCTGCCGCATTCCGGCTCGGCAAGGACTGCTGTGCGCGAGCCGGCGCTACCCTGGCGGCTGCCGCTTGTCCTGTTGACGGCGTCCTACGGCCTGTTCGGTTTCGGCTATGTGATCACCGCCACCTTTCTGGTGACCATGGCGCGGATGGCGGCAGCGGGTCCGATGGTAGAATTCCTGGCCTGGTTCGTGGCCGGCACCTCGGCCGCGGTTTCGCTGCTGGTCTGGCGACCGTTTCTGCGCCGCTTCGGGCCTGTCGCCGCCTATGCCGCCTGCACCGGGCTGGAAGCGGTCGGCATCCTCGCGTCAGTGCTCCTGGCTCCTGCCACGGGCGCGCTCGTCGGCGGGCTGTTTCTCGGCCTTACCTTCATGGCGGTTACCGCCTACGGGCTGCAGATCGGCCGCACGCTGGCCCCCGACAGCCCGCGACGGGCGATGGCACTGATGACAGCCGCCTTCGGTACCGGCCAGATCCTCGGGCCGCTGGTCGCCGGCTGGATCGCCGAGCGGACCGGCAGCTTCACCCTGCCCACCATGATTGCGGTGCTGGTGCTCGCCGCCAGCACTCTGCTCGTGCTGCCGCTCCTGCGCCGGGCGCTTTGACTTTTTCGTTGATTACATTTCAGTAACACGATGTGCACGGCATTGCTGCCTTCGTAGTTCTGCCCTAGTTTGCGCCCACTCGATGAGGGCCAATGACGGCCCGAACAGACAAGTGAGCCCTGCTACGTGTTCAAGTCATTCTTCCCGCAGCCAAAGCTTTTCTTCACGTCCGCCGCTCTGTGGTCGATCCTCGCGATAGCGTTCTGGTACTCGGTGGGAGAGGGACTTGGGGCTGCTTTCGGCATGCCGCCGGTGCCCAGCAGTGATGCGCCCGCGGTCGGCATCACCACCTTCTGGTCCCCGGCCTTCATCTGGTTCTACATCTATTTCGGGCTGGTGACGCTTGTCTTTGCTGCATTCTGGTTCTGGTATAGTCCGCACCGCTGGCAGACATGGTCCATCCTCGGCTCGGCGCTGATCCTCTTCACCACCTATTTCCAGGTCCAAGTGAGCGTGGCGATCAACAACTGGTACGGGCCGTTCTGGGATCTCGTACAGGCCGCGGTCTCCAAGTCGGCAACCGTGACGGCAGAGCAGTTCTACGGCCAGATCGGCGTCTTTCTCGGCATCGCCATGATGGCGGTCGGCGTGGCCGTCATCACGCGGTTCTTCGTCAGCCACTATATCTTCCGCTGGCGCACGGCGATGAACGAGTACTACATGGCCCAGTGGGGCAAGCTCCGGCACATCGAAGGTGCCTCGCAGCGTGTGCAGGAAGACACGATGCGCTTCTCGTCGACGGTCGAGGGGCTCGGTGTGAGCTTCATCGATTCGATCATGACGCTGATTGCCTTCACACCGGTGCTGATGCGCCTTTCCGAAAATGTCACCGAACTGCCGCTGATCGGTCAAATCCCCTATCCGCTGGTCACGGCGGCGATCCTGTGGTCCCTGTTCGGCACGGTGTTCCTGGCTCTGGTCGGCATCAAGTTGCCGGGGCTTGAATTCCGCAACCAGCGCGTCGAGGCCGCCTATCGCAAGGAACTCGTTTATGGCGAGGACCATGCCGACCGTGCGGAGCCGATGACGGTGGCGGAGCTGTTCGCCAATGTCCGTCGCAACTATTTCACGCTCTATTTCCACTACCTGTATTTCAACATCGCCCGGATCTTCTACCTGCAGATCAACAACATCTTCGCCCTCCTGATCCTGGCGCCGTCGATCATCGCGGGCAAGATATCGCTCGGCGCGCTCAACCAGATCTCGGGTGCATTCGGGCAGGTGACGTCGTCGTTCCAGTACCTCGTCTCGTCCTGGCCGACGATCGTCGAGCTGCTTTCCATCTACAAGCGCCTTCGCGCCTTCGAAGCGGCGATCGACAATCAGCCGCTGCCCGAGATCGACCAGAAGTATCTGGAACGCGAGGCGTTCGGTGGCGAATTGGAAGCCGACCGTCCGACCTAAAACCCGCCAGCCGTTTCGGCCGCGCCGGAGAAATCCGCGCGGTTGATCGGGGAAGGGCAGGCGGAGGTATTCGTGTGATAGGGTGTTTCAGGCGTTCCGCCTGCCCCGATCGCCGTTCCTGCCGGATACTTTTCCTGTCTGTTCCGGCATTCCTGCAACCATCATCGGCACCAAGCCTTGAACCCAGAGGGCGAACCGGTTCGCGACCCGGTGTCCCCGTCCGATGCCCCGGTGATTATGGCTCGGGTTGCGAGGGTGAGGATGATCGCTGGCGATTTTTCTTTTAAGCCGTTGGATCTTCAGCAGATGAATTCGTGAGGTCGGACAAACGTCCTACAGCCCGGAGCTCTCCCGCTCGCTGCGTGCGTCCATCTCCTTCATTGCTTCGGCATAGGTCACGCAGCCGACGTCTTCCTCCGAACAGACTTCCGAAACCAGGCGTTCCATCGCCCGCCAATAGGCGCCGCCGTTCATCTCGACGAAATGCAGGCCGATCTGTAGCGGGATGCGATTGCCCTCGTACTGCCTGTCGAAAGCGGCGCGGAAGGCGCTGTAGGCGCGTGCCTCGAATTCCTTCGTGCGGCTCGGGTTCTCTACGCCGGCCGAGTGGCGAATGAAAAGGTTATAGTCCATGGCGATGATCGGCCGCTGCTTGGGGCCTTCCGGGATCAACGGCAGCCCGAAGTGGACGACGCCGCGCGTCTCGGACGGCATCTGCGGTCCCTTGGTCACGGTACTGGCGTCGTAGGTGAAACCTTCGGCTTTCTCGGCCTCGAAAAGGCTTCCCGGTGCCGAGAGGTAGGGAGCCCGGAAGCCGCGTATGCCGGCGACGAAGTCCTTCCATCCTTCCGGCTCGCCGGTGGGGGCGCCGTTGGCGCTCCAGGCGTCGGAGAGAATGGAGCGGAAGCTCGTCATCTCGGCCTTCCAGTCGGAGACCGACCAGTCGGCGCCATCGAAGTGGCCGCAGGTGTGGCTGGCGATCTCGTGGCCTTCCCCGTGCGCCTGCCAGACATGGCCGAGCCGTGTCTGGGCTTCCTCGCTCGTCTGGGCAAAGCCGATGTTCGACCGTCCGGCCTTGCGACGCGGCCCCTTGTAGATGGCTGCATCCGCACGGGCGATCACCAGGGAACAGGACAGGAAGTAGGTGAAACGGACGTCGGTGGTCTTTGCGAAATCACGGCTGCGCTGCCAGAGTTCGTTGTTGCCCGCGCCGTCAAAGGAAATCAGCAGCAGCTGCTTCGGCTTGGCCGGTTCGGCCGCCTGGGAAACTGCGGGCAGGGCGAGTGACAGGGAAAGCGACAGGGCAAATCGATAAAACATGGACACCGTGATTCAAATGCGAGGCTGATCTTTTGTGTCGCGAATGCGGCGAAGCTGGGGTCGAGCGCGCAGCAACGGCGCCGAAACTTCAGTTTCTCGTATCCAGGCAGGTCCGTTCAATGCATTTCGATCCGGTTTATGTGTTCACGGCCCGGGAGACGGTAGCAGGATGTGACTTTTGAGGTTAAGCGCTTTGGAAGGATTCAAAAGAGGGACTCGGAATCATGTCACTGCTCGTCGTCAGCCTCATCCTGTTCTTGGGCCTCCATCTCATCCGTGCCGTCGCGCCCCAGGTGCGCACGTCGGCCATTGCCGCGATGGGGGAGAATACCTGGAAGCTCGTCTATTCGCTTGTCAGCATCGCGACGCTGGTACTGGTTATCTACGCCTTCGGCCAGGCCCGCCAGGAAACCGGCATTCTCTATGTGCCGCCGGTCTGGATGGCGCATCTCTCCTCGCTTCTGATGCTTGTTGCGCTGATCTGTCTCGTGGCAAGCCTCATGCCGCCGGGGCATATTGCGGCGAAAACCATGCACCCGATGGTGCTTTCGGTGAAGATCTGGGCGCTGGCTCACCTCATGGCCAACGGCGAGACCTCGTCGGTCCTGCTGTTCGCATCCTTTCTCGCCTGGGGCGTCGTGCTCAGGATCTCGCTGAAACGCCGGGAACGGCGCGGCGAACTGGTGCGCAAGCCCTTCGTTTCGGCACGTTATGATGTGTTTTCCGTCGTCATCGGATTGGTGGTTTTCGTCCTCTTCATCTGGCGCCTGCACCTGTGGCTGATCGGCGTGCAACCGCTGCCGGTCTGAGAATCGCGTGAGCACCCCTTACATCATGCGGAAAATGCGCTAGAAGGCGCCTTTCAGCATGATGGACGAACAGGGGCCACGGCGGCCGGAGACTTGAATGGCGCAAGATAACGACAGCTTTATCCGCGAAGTGAACGAGGAACTGCGTTCCGACCAGTTCAAGGGAGCATGGAGCCGTTACGGCAAGATCGTCATCGCTGTCGCTGTGGTGATCGTCGTCGCCACCGCCGGCCATCGCGGCTATGTCTACTGGGAAAGCCACAACGCATCAGCCTCTGGCGACCGCTTCCTGGCGGCGCTGAAGCTTGCGGGCGAGAACAAGCCCGACGAGGCGCTGGCTGCCTTCGAAGCGCTGGCGAAGGACGGTAGCGGTTCTTATCCGGTCTTGGCGCAGATGCGTTCCGCAGCGGTTCTTGCGGAAAAGGGCGACGCCGCCGGCGCCGCCGCTGCCTTCAAGGCAATCGCGGGCGAAGGTTCGGCACCGGAAGCCATGCGCGACGTGGCGCGGCTGCGCGGTGCATGGCTGCTGATCGACACGGGCACCTACGAGCAGGTGTCCGCCGAGGCCGAAGTCCTGACCGGTGGCAACCACGCGCTGCGCAACTCGGCGCGGGAAGCGCTCGGCCTTGCCGCCTACAAGGCGGGTGACATGGTTCGCTCCAGGGAGTGGTTCCAGGCGATCGCCGATGACGCGACCGCGCCACGCAACGTGGCCAGCCGTGCTCAGATCATGCTCGACAACATCGCCGCATCCGGCAAGGCGCCCTAACTTCCGGCTAAGGAAGTGGGCTGAAGGAAAAGACGCATGAGCTTCACCGTCGCGATCGTCGGACGTCCGAATGTCGGCAAGTCCACGCTGTTCAACCGGCTGGTGGGCAAAAAGCTCGCCCTGGTGGACGATACACCGGGCGTTACGCGCGACCGTCGCCCCGGCGACGCCAAGCTCGTCGACCTGCGCTTCACCATCATCGATACCGCTGGCCTCGAAGAGACCGGACCCGACACGCTTGAAGGCCGCATGCGGGCGCAGACCGAATTGGCGATCGCCGACGCGGACCTGACCCTTTTCGTGGTCGATGCGAAGTCAGGCCTGACGCCTCTCGACAAGACGTTCGGCGAGCTGCTGCGCCGCAGCGGCAAGCCGGTCGTGCTGGTTGCCAACAAGTCGGAAGCACGCGGTTCCGACGGCGGCTTCTACGATGCGTTCACGCTCGGCCTTGGCGAACCGGTGCCGATCTCGGCCGAACACGGCCAGGGCATGATCGACCTTCGCGACGCGATTGTCGAAGCGATCGGCGAGGAGCACGCCTTCCCGGAAGACGAGGACGAGGCTGTCACCAACGTCAGCATCTCGGCTTCCGAGGCGGATGGCGAGGATGACGAGGATTTCGAGCCCGAATATGACGAGACCAAGCCGCTGCGCGTGGCGATCGTCGGGCGCCCGAACGCCGGCAAGTCCACGCTGATCAATCGCTTCCTTGGCGAGGACAGGCTGCTGACAGGGCCGGAAGCCGGCATCACCCGCGACAGCATCTCGGTCGATTGGGACTGGCGCGGCCGCACCATCAAGATGTTCGACACGGCAGGCATGCGCCGCAAGGCTCGCGTCCAGGAAAAGCTCGAGAAGCTTTCGGTGGCCGATGCGCTGCGGGCGATCCGCTTTGCCGAGACCGTGGTCATCGTGTTTGATGCGACGATCCCGTTCGAGAAGCAGGACCTGCAGATCGTCGATCTGGTTCTGCGCGAAGGGCGTGCCGCCGTGCTCGCCTTCAACAAGTGGGATCTCGTAGAGTATCCGCAGGAAGTGCTGGCCGACCTGCGCGAGAAGACCGAGCGGCTTCTGCCGCAGGCGCGTGGCATCCGCGCCGTGCCGATTTCCGGCGAGACCGGATACGGCCTCGACAAGCTGATGCAGAGCATCATCGACACCGACATGGTGTGGAACAAGCGCATATCGACCGCCAAGCTGAACCGCTGGCTCGACAGCGTGCAGACCCAGCATCCGCCACCGGCCGTTTCCGGTCGTCGCCTGAAGCTCAAGTATATGACACAGGTAAAGGCGCGCCCGCCGGCCTTCATGATTTCCTGCACGCGACCCGATGCGGTGCCGGAGCACTACCTGCGTTATCTGACGAACGGCTTGCGTGCCGATTTCCAGATGCCGGGCGTGCCGATCCGCATTCACATGCGGGCCTCGGAAAATCCTTTCGAATCAAAGAAGAAGCGCCGCTAGCGAAGAAAACGATTCCGGCGGCTGAGATTCCGATTCAAGTGGATGGAGCCGGCAGCGCGGGAGCGCTGCGCGACGCCAGCACGTTGCTGAGGAACTGGCGCGATGCTGCTTCCCAGGTGAATGTCTGGGCAAGCGCGCGCGCATCTTCCCGCGAGCACTGGAGTGCGGCAAGGCAGGCCCGGCGGAGATCGTCGTCGAGGGCGCCGGCACCGCTGCCGGGCTCGATGATGTCCACCGGTCCGGTGACCGGATAGGCGGCGACCGGGACGCCGCTCGCCAGCGCCTCGAGGATCGTGTTGCCGAACGTGTCGGTCCTTGACGGAAAGACGAAGACGTCCGCCTGGGCGTAGGCCTCGGCGAGATCCGCGCCGCTCTTCATGCCGGTGAAGAGCACGTCGGGATAACGCTTCTGCAGGTCGGCCCGTGCCGGTCCGTCGCCAACCACGACCTTGGAGCCGGGCAGGTCCAGTTCCAGGAATGCAGGCAGGTTCTTTTCCACCGAAACGCGCCCGACCGTCAGGAATATCGGCCGCGGCAGACCGAATGGCGTCACCTCCGGCGGCCTTGGCCGGAACTGGGACTGGTCGATGCCCCTGCTCCAGCGCAGGAGGTTGCGCATCCCCAGCTTTGCGAGTTCGCGTTCGAGACTGGCTGTCGCCACCATGCAGCCGTTTCCGGCATTGTGGAACCAGCGCACGAAGGCTTGCAGCGGGCGGATAGGGATCGGGAAGCGGGCCGCGACATATTCCGGAAATCGCGTGTGGTAGCTGGTCGAGAAGGGCACACCGTTCCTGAGACACCAGCGGCGAGCCAGAAGGCCAAGCGGTCCTTCGGTGGCGATGTGCAGGGCCTCGGGCTGCGAGCGCTCGATCTCCCGCGCAACCTTTCCATAGGTTGCGACCGACAATCTGATTTCGGGATAGGTCGGGCAGGGGACGTTTCGAAACGTCTGCGGCGTGACCATCGTCACATCGATGCCCATGAGGGCCAGTTCCCGGTTGGTATTCTGGATGGAGCGGACGACGCCGTTCACCTGGGGATACCAGGCATCGGAAACGATGGTGATCTTCTTCATGGTCACAGCCCCGTGGTGACGGCGCGCGACTCAATCGTTCGCGAGCCACCGTTCAGGGCATGGTATGGACGGACATGTTACAGGCGGATGTCAGCCGCTTAAGCAGGACAAGGCCGTTTGAAAAGGGCCTTCTTGCTGATCAGCCCGGCAGAAGCGCGGGGCTGATCAGGGCGCCGTGATGCCCGACGACAACCGATGCGACGGCTGCGCCATAGGCGGCGGCATCCTGCGGCGATGCTCCACGCACCAGACGGGACAGGAAGCCGCCATTGAAGCTGTCCCCGGCGCTCGTCGTGTCGACCAGTTGGTGGGCTTTGACGGCCGGCACGAAGGATGTGGTGCCGCCAAAGCTCAGCGTCACGCCATGCTCGCCATTTTTCACCACGACGCCTTCGACGCCGAGTGCGTGGTAGCGGGCGATGGTCGCCTCTATCGACGTGTCGCCGAAATGGGTGGCCTCGTCATCGAAGCTCGGCAGGACCATGGTCGCGGCGCGGGCGCCGTCCTCGATTGTCTTCAGCATGACATCCTTGCCGGCCCAGAGACGCGGGCGGATGTTCGGATCGAAGGCGATGCGCTTTCCGGCGGCCTTGGCGCGCCGCAGTTCGGCAAACAGCGTATCGATGGCTTCGGGCGCGAGGATGCCGAGCGTAATGCCGGAAAAATAGATGACGTCGGACATCTCGATCCAGCGACGCAGGTGGTCGCCGTCATCGGCCAGCTTGCGGGCAGCGGCCGTATCGCGCCAGTAGCTGAAGGTCCGCTCGCCGTTCTTGAGCGTGATGAGGTAGAGGCCGGGCGTCTTGCCCTCGATGCGGCGGATCGCGTCGGTGCCTATGCCGGCAGCCTTCATGAAGGTCAGCATCTCGGAGGACATCGGGTCGTCACCGACGGCCGTGAGATAATCCACATTCCATTCGGCTGGAAGGCAGGCCCGCGCATACCACGCGGTGTTGAACGTATCTCCGGCAAATCCCTTGCGCAGCAAGCCTTCGCCCGCCTGCGAAAGTTCGACCATGCATTCTCCGATGGAAAGTAAGCGTCCCGGCAATTGCGTTTTTCCCCGTGGCAATCCTTGTCGCAATAGGACGAAGTTCCGTTCAAGGCAAGTCTGCCGGCCCCCGGTCGCGCTCGGTGGTTTGGGTTTGTCTTTTGCCTCCGGGTCTCTACGTTGGAGATTGCATTGCACAAAACAGGGCGCCAGATGGGCGCAAAACAGGAGATGCGGAATGGCGGTAGACAAGGCCAGGCTTGACAATTCCTCCTGGTGGCGCGGCGCGGTGATCTATCAGGTCTATCCACGTTCGTACCAGGATACGAACGGCGACGGGATTGGTGACATCAAGGGCATCACCCGGCGTCTTCCGCACATCGCCTCGCTCGGCGTCGATGCAATCTGGCTGTCGCCCTTCTTCACATCTCCCATGGCCGACATGGGCTACGACGTCTCCGATTACTGCAATGTCGACCCGATGTTCGGGGTGCTGGCCGATTTCGACGAGATGATGGCCGAGGCCCACCGACTCGGCCTGAAGATCATCATCGACCAGGTGATCAGCCACACCTCGGACAAGCATCCGTGGTTCGTGGAAAGCCGCACCAGCCGCACCAATCCGAAGGCCGACTGGTTTGTCTGGGCCGACCCGAAGGCCGATGGCACGGCGCCGAACAACTGGCTGTCGATCTTCGGCGGGCCCGGCTGGGAATGGGACGGCGTGCGCAAGCAGTACTACATGCACAACTTTCTGATCTCGCAGCCGGACCTCAATTTTCACAATCCTGATGTGCAGGATGCGGTGCTGGACACGGTGCGCTTCTGGCTGGATCGCGGTGTCGACGGTTTCCGGCTCGATACCGTCAATTATTACTTCCACGACAAGCACCTGCGCGACAACCCGCCGATGATCTACGATACCGACGGGGCGGGGATGGAGACCGACACCAATCCCTATTCGATGCAGAACCACCTCTACGACAAGAGCCAGCCGGAAAACATCGGGTTCCTGAAGCGCCTGCGGTCGCTGATCGACAGTTACGACAACCGCACGACGGTGGGGGAGGTGGGCGACGGTCCACGATCTCTGACGACGCTGGCGATCTATACGAGCGGCAATGACAAGCTGCACATGTGCTACACGTTCGACCTTCTCGGGCCGGCTTTTTCGGCCAGCTATATCCGCAAGATCGTGACGACCTTCCAGGACACCGTGACCAACGGCTGGGTATGCTGGGCCTTCTCGAACCATGACGTGGTTCGCCACGTCACGCGCTTTGCGGAAACGGCGGCCGAACGGGAGAGGGTGGCCAAGCTGTCGATTACGCTGCTTGCCTCGCTTCGCGGCTCGATCTGCCTCTATCAAGGCGAGGAACTGGGGCTGACGGAGGCGGAGCTTGCCTTCGAGGATCTGACAGACCCTTACGGCATTCGCTTCTGGCCGGCCTTCAAGGGGCGCGACGGATGCCGCACGCCGGTGCCCTGGGAGGTTCACAAGCCGCATGCCGGCTTCACAGAGGCCGGCCGGGCCTGGCTGCCGGTGCCACCGGAACATTCGGCCGCTGCCGTCGATGCGCAGGAGCTGGATCAGGATTCGGTGCTGCATCATTACCGCCAGGCGCTGGCGTTCCGAAAGGTGCATCCGCCGCTGTTCGACGGGGACCTCATCTTCGTCGATACCCACAATCACGACCTGCTCGCCTTCATCCGCGAGAAGGACGGCGAGCGGCTGCTCTTCGTGTTCAACCTGACGCGCGAGGCACAGGACTTCTCCCTTCCGCAAAGGATGAAATCCTGCATGCCGATCCCGGTCCCCGGTTTTGATGTCGCGCTTCAGGACGGCGTCGTGAAGCTTTCGGCACTCGATGTCTTTTGTGCGCGGGTGTGACGGGGATTTTCGCTTTCCGGGCACAAAGCGGATGTCCTTCCGCATTGTGCCCGCTCACCCCAGAATTGGCATCGATCCCAATCCCAGGATGTCATTGAGCAGCGCCAGTGCGATCCCCGCGGCAACGATCGAGATGCCGATCAGAAACAGCCGTCTGGCGCGGTCGTATTTGGCAGCGATCAGCGAGTCCCGGGCCAGCAGGTCGGCAAATACTTTGACCTGAAAGGCAATCCCGACCGTAAGCAGCAGCATCGGCAGGATGTCGATCCGGCTCCAGTCATTCGGATTGGAGACCCAGCGGCTGATGAAGCTCAAGGAAAAGCCCAGAATAATGCCGGCGGCCGTCAGTGATCCGTTGCGGAATGTCGCATCGATCTTCTCGTCTGGATCAGGCTCGGTCATGGTTCTGGTTCCGGGTGGACCCTCCGGCAAGAAACGCAGAAATCCCCGGAATCAGCAAGGCCACCGCTGGCCTCACCCGATCAGCTCCAGAGGGATCCTGATCGGATCTGTCAGGCGTCGGCGTAGCGCGTCGGCTCCTGGCGCAGCCGTGCGACGTCCTGGATCGGCGGGAAGCCGAACAGGCGGCGGTATTCGCGGCTGAACTGGGAGGGGCTGTCATAGCCCACCTGCTGCGCGGCGGTTGCGGCATCGAGCGAGGTCGTCAGGATCAACCGGCGCGCCTCCTGCAGGCGGAGCTGCTTCTGATATTGCAGCGGGCTCATGGCGGTCACGTCGCGAAAATGCTGGTGCAGTGACGACTGGCTCATGCGTGCCTCGGCGGCGACCTGCTCGATCGAGAAGGCGGCGGCGTAGTTCTGCCGGATCCAGGCGATTGCGCGGTTGACCTGCTGCAGCCGGCTGTCCGGCATGAGCATGCGCCGGACCTTGTGGGCCTGCGGTCCGCGCAGCAGCCGGTACATGAGTTCCCGTTCGGCGAGCGGCGCGAGATAGGCGATATCGTCCGGCGCATCGAGCAGCCGTACCAGGCGGAGTGCAGCCTCCAGGAATTCCGGCGAGCTTTCCTTCAGGCATATGCCCTTGGTGCAGGCACCGGTGGTTTCGGTCGCCGGTTGCGGGATCTCCATGAACATCGCACCGAGCGCCTGCAGATCGAGATCGATGCAGACGCAGAGATAGGGCTTTTCAGGACTGGCCTCGATGATCTGGCTGGTCACCGGCAGATCGACGGAAACGACGAGATGCCTTGCCGGCCCGTAGATATAGATCTCGTCGGCCAGCATCATCTGCTTTGCTCCCTGGACGACAATGCAGAGCGACGGGCGCTGCACCGTCTGGAGCGGCTGGGTGCCATTGGAGAACCGAATGAGCGCGAGGCGTGGAATGCGGGTCGGGAAAACACCATCCTCGTTGGTGTTTTGTGCAACGATTTTCGCCAGTTCAGCCAGCTGAGGAGATTCGAAGGGCGATTCCAGCATGGGGCTTTCCATTGATTTCGTGATTTTCCGTGCGATCCTTGTACGCCCGCCTTGGGTGGGTTCAAAGTTCAAAATGTGCCGCTCGGAGGATCGTGCAATCATATCGGAGATTCGGTCTACCGCCTCACGGTCTCGATCCGCCATATTCCGTCTCGTCCGATCCGGCTACCCCGGACAGAAATGGAGATGGTGATGGAAGATTTCCAGCGTCTGCTCGAAAGCCCTTTCCGCTGGCTCGCCAGCCTCGCTGCGCCGCTCGTCCGCCGCGTCCACGCTCTTGTGGAACAGAGACGGGAACAGGCACTCAGGCGGAAGTTCATGGATGGCTGAGCGCCATGCCTCTCATCGTCTTGCCCTTGCCGCCTTCGCCGCGGCTTTCGTTTTCGTTGCAACGGTGACCGCGTTCGCCGGCGACGCGCACCAGGAAACATCCATGACAATTCACCCCTATGTCGGCCTCTGGGTCACTGACGACGACTTTATCCGCCATGAGCTTCTGCCGAACGGCCGCTATGTCGAGGCACGCGGCAGCCGGGAGCGCGCCTACAAGGGCGAGTATCGTGTGAACGGCGATCACATCGACTACAGGGATGACACCGGCTTTGCCGCCGAAGGCGATTTCCGCAGGGATGTTCTCTATCATGCCGGCATGGTGCTGCGGCGGGGGTGAGTTAACGGATCAACGCAAACTTATCCACATCCACCATGCCCATGTCGGAAATCTTCAGATGCGGGATGACGGGCAGCGGCAGGAAGGCGACCTGCAGGAAGGGCTCTTCCAGTTGCGTTCCAAGGGCATAGGCCGCTTTCCTCAAGTCATGCAGCGTGTCGCGGACCCATTCGTAGGGCTCCAGGCTCATCAGGCCGGCGATGGGCAGCGCGATCTCGCCGGTGACCTTGCCGTCCTCGACGACGACGAAGCCGCCGTTGATTTCACCCAGCCTATTGGCGGCGAGCGCCATGTCGTCCTCCGAGACGCCGACGACGCAGATATTGTGGCTGTCATGGCCGACGGTGGAGGCGATGGCGCCCTTCTTCAGCCCGAACCCCTGAACGAAACCGTTGGCATGGTTGCCGTTCTTGCCGTGCCGTTCAATGACGGCGACCTTGATGATATCGCGCTCGATATCGACGGTCGTCTGGTTGCCGGAGGTGGGCAGGCGGTAGCGGCGATGCTCCGTGATGATCTTGCCGGGCATGACGCCGATCACCGGTGTTTCGCCTTCCGCGACCGGCACGCCGAAGTGCATCGCCTGCACCGGCCGCGCCTTGACGCTGTTGAGGCCGACCGGAGCGACGGCCCCACGGGCGGCGAAGAGTTCGTCGGTAACCTTGCGGCCGGCGGAAAACACCATCTCTGCCTTGCAGTTTTCAAGCGTGTCGACGACCACGAGGTCCGCCCGCCAGCCGGGCGCTACGAGGCCTCGGTCGCGCAGGCCAAAGGCCTTCGCGGCTGATATCGATGCGGCGCGGTAAATTGCCAGCGGCTCGACGCCATGCTTGATCGCGGTGCGGATCATGTAGTCGAGATGGCCTTGTTCAGCGATGTCGAGCGGATTGCGGTCGTCGGTGCAGAGCGCAAGGTAAGGCGACAGGCGCTCCGTGAGGATCGGCATCAATGCGTGCAGATCCTTGGAGACCGAGCCCTCGCGCACGAGGATATGCATGCCCTTGCGGATCTTTTCGAGTGCTTCCTCGGCGGTCGTGCATTCGTGTTCGGTGCGGATGCCGGCCGAGAGATAGCCGTTCAGGTCGAGCCCACGCAGCAGCGGCGCATGACCGTCGATATGGTCGTCGTAAAAGGCATCGAGCTTGGCGAGGCAGATCGGGTCCTTGTGGATGACGCCGGGGAAATTCATGAACTCGGCAAGGCCGATGACTTTTGGATGGTTGCGGAAGGGCAGGAGTTTTTCGATCGGCAGGTCGGCGCCCGCCGTCTCCAGATGCGTGGCGGGCACGCAGGAGGAAAGCTGGACGCGGATGTCCATGATCGTCCGTTCGGCCGAATCCAGGAAGAATTCTATGCCTTCGGCGCCGATGACATTGGCGATCTCGTGCGGATCGCAGATCGCCGTCGTCACGCCATAGGGCAGCACGCATCGGTCGAATTCATGCGGGGTGACGAGCGAGCTTTCGATATGCAGATGCGTATCGATGAAACCGGGAACGACGATCTTGCCGGAAATGTCGATCTCGGTCTTGCCTGTGTAAGTGCCACAGGTGCCGACGATACGGTCGCCGCACATGGCGATATCGGATTGGACCAGTTCGCCCGTGACGAGGTCGAAGAATTGCCCGCCCTTGAGCACGATGTCGGCGGGCTCGCGGCCGGTGCCCTGATCGATCAGCGTTTCGAGGCGCGTGGTCATGTGGTCTCTCCGATTCATTCGTCCGGTAGCTTTACCCCCGCGCGTCCGGTTCGGGGAGGGGTGCCCTGAGAGAAACCCGAACGCCGACAAGACACTAGGACGATCACGATTGTTCCATTAGGATAGAGCAATGAGTCTCTCCTGGAAAATTCCCGTCATCATTTCTATCGGCGATCCACCTGCCGAGACCGCCATCAGCACCCTGCAGGCGGCCGCGTGGGCATTGATCGAAGACTGGCCGCTCGAAGACGAGCCCGCCCTCGACCATGCGCTCGTCGTCTGCGCCGCCGTGATGGAGGGCAAGCGCAAGCCGGAAGAGGCGCGCCAGGCCTTCGTGGCGGCGGCGACCGAAGCCGGTATTCTTATCAAGGCGTAATTCCTCGTCGGCGTCCCAGGGCGCGATGGCGGAAAAGGTCGGAAACTGCACGGTGGATCGCTGGACAGGCGAGGACTGTGTCCTATCTTCGCCCGCATGAAACGCACTATCATCACCGGCGGTGCCGGCCTCATCGGCACAGCGCTCTGCAAGGCGCTCGCGGCGCATGGGTTCGAGGTTGCATCGTTCGACCTGGAGCCGGCACCGGAGGGCGTGCGGCATGTCCACTGCGACGTATCTGACGAGGCTTCGGTTCTCGGTGCCTTCGAGGAGCTCGACTGGGACAGCCTCGATCTCCTTGTCAACAATGCCGGGATCGCAAGTCCGGTCACAGGACCAATCGCCGAGCTTTCGCTCGATGACTGGCGGCGGGTGACGGATAGTCATCTGACCGGCGCTTTCCTGATGACGCGGGCGGCGGTGCCGCTGATGAATGAGGGAAGCGCCATCATCAACATGGCCTCGACGCGGGCCTTGATGTCCGAGCCGAATACGGAGGCCTATGCCGCCTCCAAGGGCGGGCTCGTGGCGATGACACATGCGCTGGCGATCAGTCTCGGCCCGGCGATCCGGGTCAATGCGATTGCGCCCGGATGGATTTCGGGTGGCGACGGGTTGCGGCCGGAAGACCATGCGCAGCATCCGGTCGGGCGGGTCGGCGAGCCGAACGATATCGCCGAGGCCGTTCTCTACCTTGCGACCGCAGGGTTCGTGACCGGTCAGGTGCTGACCATCGACGGGGGCATGACCCGCAAGATGATCTACGCGGAATGAATGCGGACGCTGCGGCGCAAGCGGCAGGCGCACCATTGGCGTCTTTGGCCGATGGTGGACTTATGGCGGGCTGACCGGTTCAAAGCTTGCGGGCTTCCAGACGCCGCTTGTCACGCTCAACATGTTCGGAGCCAAGCTCTGTCAGGCGGAATTGCCGTTTCTGAAATTCTCCGCGGATAAGAATGAAGCCTTGCTCCTCGGCTTCGCTCAGTGTTTTCAGGCTCGTGCGTTGAGGAGGCGACTGCCAATCCATGCCCACAGCGCTGTGCAGCAATACCATTATCTTTATGATTTCGTTTCTCCACGGCTGGTGCGTACAGCCGAACCCTTAGCCCTTCGCTTGCGCCGCCGCAATGTCCACGTCCGGCCCGAAGCAGACATTGCCACACTCCGCCATTGCACTCTGCTTTTCCAGCCGAAGGACGTCTCCGACCACGATACTCGCTTTGTAGTTTAGAATTATGTGAAAGTGACGGGCGGCAACGGGAGCATGGTTAGCCACATAGCAAGGACGGCCGGTGATTGAGCAACAAGACCGGACGGTTCATTCGGCCCAACGATTCTTATGAACGGTCAGATCGAGTGAACTTGGCGCGGCTGCACCGCTCCATGCACCAAACGATTCCAATGTACTGAACAAAAACAGCTTTCGAGCGTTATCTCGCTCGGGTGCGGACGTCCAAATTTGAGAGACAGGACCTAAAGGCGTTTGTCCGCGCCGGCCACCGAACTAGGGAGTTTGCGGGAATGAATATCGGAATTGGGGCAAAAGCCAAGACTGGTGTCGTTGGACTTGACGACATTTTGGTTGGAGGATTGTCGCGAGGACATGTTTTCTTGCTTGAGGGCAACCCTGGCGCTGGGAAGACTACCATTGCCCTTCAGTTTCTTATCGAAGGGGCAAAACTCGAGGAACGCTGTCTTTACATCACCCTTTCCGAAACGGAGAGCGAATTGCGCTCCGGCGCGGCTTCTCATAACCTCGAACTCCACGAGCACATCGAGATTTTCGAGTTAGTACCGCCGGAAAGCCTGCTCGACGCCCAACAGCAGCAAAGCCTTCTCTACTCGTCCGACCTTGAACTCGGCGAAACCACCAAACTCATCTTTGAAGCCGTCGAGCGGATCAAGCCTTCCCGCGTTGTTTTGGACAGTCTGTCGGAAATCCGATTGCTTGCTCAGAGTTCGCTGCGATATCGCCGCCAGATATTGGCACTCAAGCACTACTTTGCACGCCTGGATGCGACCGTACTCTTGCTCGACGACATGACGACTGATGTCAATGATAAGACGGTTCACAGCGTCGTCCATGGGGTGATCAATCTCGAGGAAATTGCTCCGACATATGGATCTGAACGCAGAAGGATGCGCGTCGTCAAATACCGTGGCCAATCTTATCGAGGCGGATATCATGACTTCAAAATAGAAACCGGCGGTGTCGTGGTGTTTCCCCGTCTCATTGCCGGAGAGCACAGGACAGCGTTTTCGCGCGCTCCAGTCAGCAGTGGTATAGCAGAGATTGATGAGTTGCTTGGCGGCGGGATCGAGCGCGGATCGAGCACGCTCGTGATTGGCCCAGCGGGCACTGGCAAAAGTACGTTTGTCATGCAGTTCATGGCGGCGGCCGTACGGCGCGGCGAGAAAGCGGCTGTGTTTGTCTTCGATGAAGAACTCGGGCTTCTTTTCTCACGCATGAAGGCGATGGGTATCGATCTCGAAGAACTGCAAGCATCGGGGGGCTTGCATATAGAACAGCTCGATGCAGCGGAATTGTCTCCGGGCGAATTCGCGCATCGGGTCCGGGCAAGGGTCGATAGCGCAGGCGCGAAAACCGTGCTGATCGACAGCATCAACGGCTACCAGGCATCGATGCCAGATGAGCATGCCTTGATCCTACACATGCATGAGCTTCTGCAATATCTCAACCGCCAGGGAGCCAACACCTATCTGACCGTGGCCCAGCATGGTTTGGTGGGTGATATGAAATCACCTGTTGACGTCACCTATCTCGCAGATACGGTGGTTCTACTCAGATATTTCGAGGCGACCGGCCAAGTGCGGCGGGCGGTCTCGATCATCAAGAAGCGGACCGGGTTCCACGAAGACACTATCCGTGAATACCGGATATCCAACCAAGGCCTCAGCCTAGGCGCTCCACTTTCCGGGTTCCAGGGCGTGCTCAGGGGCGTGCCCAATTTCGTAGGCGGCGCGCAGCCACTGATGATGGCCGGGGGGAAAGTCAATTCCTGATTCCCTGGCTCCTGTCGCGTTGATACTTGCGCCTGGTGGGCGTGATGCCGAAGTCGCCGGTGCACTTCTAACCGAGGCCACAATTCCCTCGACAACAATCGCCAACCTGTCCGAACTGGTGGCTTCGTTTGATGATATGACCGCGTTTGTCGTGCTAACGGAAGAATCCGTGCGCTCGGCCGACCTAAAGCCGCTGGCAAATTGGTTGGCCGAACAGCCTAGCTGGTCGGACCTGCCCTTCATCGTACTTACTCAGAGAGGCGGTGGGCCTGAACGCAATCCCGCGGCCGCCAGACTTTCGGAGGTACTCGGAAACGTCACCTTCCTCGAGCGCCCCTTCCATGCCACGACGTTTGTCAGCGTCGCTCGTTCTGCTCTAAAAGGGCGTCGCCGTCAGTTCGAAGCACGTACCCGCCTTGTGGAAATATCAGAAGCCGAGCGCCGGTTACAGACAGCGCTCGAAGCGGGGCGGCTGGGTGCGTGGGAACTCGATATTGCCAGCATGGAAATGACTACCTCGGCCACATGCAGAGCGATCTTCGGTCGGAGGCCCGACCAGGCTTTTGGCTATCAAGAGCTTGTGGCGTCCATACACCCCGAAGATCAATCGCGGATGCAGGCTGCCATTCAGGAGACGCTGCGCTCCGGCAAGGACTACGCGATCGAATATCGAGTGATTTGGCCCGATGCCAGCCATCACTGGGCCGAGATCAGGGCGCAGCCCTATCATGACCGTCACGGCAATGTGGAACGATTGGTGGGCGTTTCGGCCGATATCACCGCACGGAAAAACGCTGAGGATGACCTGCGGCGTCTCAACGAAACGCTGGAAGAGCGCGTCTCAAAGCGGACAGCCGAACTGGAAATTGCCGAGGAGCAACTTCGGCAAGCCCAGAAACTCGAGGCAATCGGCCAGCTCACGGGCGGTGTCGCCCACGATTTCAACAACTTGCTTATGGCCGTTCTGGGCAATCTCGAGCTTCTGGGAAAGCACTTGGCTGGAGACGCCAAAGCGAGTCATCTGATTGACGGGGCGACGCGCGGCGCGCGGCGGGGTGCTGCGCTGACACAACGTCTGCTGGCGTTCGCAAGACGGCAGGACCTGACTGTGGAGGCGGTCGATCTCATCGACCTTGTCAACGGAATGGACGATCTGCTTCTTCGTTCGATAGGGCCAAATGTTCGGATTGAAAAGCAATTGCCGCTGGGTTTGCCCTTGGCTTTGATTGACTCAAATCAGGTCGAACTTGCACTTCTGAATCTTGCCATCAACGCGCGTGACGCAATGCCGGATGGCGGGACGCTGTGGATCTCGCTACGGAGCGAGCTGCTGGAGAGCTCAACCAGCGTTATCGACGAAGGACACTATCTTGTGCTCACAGTGGCAGACACCGGGTACGGCATGGACAAGGTAACGCTAGAGAAAGCCATCGACCCCTTCTTTTCCACCAAGGAACTCGGCAAGGGCACTGGACTGGGGCTATCGATGATCCATGGGCTAGCAGTCCAGCTCAATGGCGCGTTGAAACTGGATAGCACGGTTGGAAAGGGAACCCGCGCCGAACTCTGGCTGCCGATGGCCGCCGACACTATGAAGGAGGTGTATAAAGAACCGCCTGCCGATGAACCGATGGTGTCTCCCGCGCTTCGCATTCTGATGGTCGATGACGATGCTCTCATAGCGATGAGTTCGGTCGACATGCTTGAGGACCTCGGGCACATCGTTACTGAAGCCAATTCTGGAGCCGAAGCTCTCGCTCGCCTCAGGATCGGCGATCCCTTTGACCTTATGATTACTGATTACTCCATGCCGGGTATGAACGGCGCGGAACTCGGCAAGGCGGCCCGGGAACTTTATCCAAATCTTCCCATATTGATGGCCTCGGGATATGCCGATCTGCCGCCAGGCTCAGGCATCGATCTTCCCCGTCTTGGCAAACCCTATACCCAATCACAGCTCGCATCTGAGATTGGAAAGCTTTTCAGGCAATCTGGTACACAATAAATCTCCGATGCACCCAGCTATTCCGCATTTTATTGAATGACCGCTCATGGCCCAAAGGGACGTTTGCCCGTTACGGTTTGCGCCCTCGGCCGCGACCCGACGACTGTCGGGATTCCTTCGCCGAATCCGAGAAACCTGGAGGTTTGCTTTTTACCCATGCAACGAATGTTTGCACGGCAGGGTCTTCAAGGATGGCCTCGATCGTGGAGAACTTCTTGGCGAGTTGGGCATCCGTAAAAATCGCATGTATCTGGTCGTGGCAGATACGGTGCAGGCAAACGGTTTTCTTGCCGCCCTTGCTCTTGGGGACGAGATGATGCTCGTCTTGTTGATCATCCGGGATCACGCGCTCGCACATCGGGCAAAGCACTGGCTCTGGCACCGCCTCGTCGCATGACGCTAGTTCAACTCTGTTCTTGCGGGCCATCGGTCCATCATTCAAAGCGCTGTCGGCCTTGCGTCGAGTTTGCTTAAATCGGTGCAGGCCCTTGTACGCCGCAGATATCGCTTCTTCTCAGGCGAAGCAATGCTGTCTGATCGACCTTGGGCCGAGGCATGGCCCGATATGGTCTGCGAAGATTGATAAGCGATCACGATCGCGCTTCTGCGCCATGACGGCCACCGGCCCATTGCGGACTTCACTGCACGTCTGATTTCGATCAGCGGATATCCTGGAGCCTCCAGAATAAGTTCATAGCTGGCGCTTTCTGATATCACGAAACCCTCCGTGATCAGCTGCCCCGGTTGACGACTTTCGGCTCGCAAGCGACTGGTCCGCCAAGCCGGCAGCGGGCGCCCATTTTGCGGGGATTAACGGCATCAAAAGCTTTTTGCGCTATCGCGGAGCAATGACTTGGGGTGGATTTCGAAAAAGACTTCTGGCGACCTTTCTGCTTCTGGCGACGCTGGCGCACGCCAGCGCCGGATCGGCTAACGCGGCGGATCCTGCCGAAATACGCAGTTCCTGCTGGGCGTCCGGCACTCTGTCGGAAGACGTGGTTGCGATAGCTCGGAATGCAGAGCGATGGTCCTGCGCCGACCGCAAATTCTCCATCGCAGCCGAGCGCGTGTTGCTTCGCTTCGACATCACTCCGGACGATATCCTTCCCCGATATCTCCTCTCAAGGCGGAGCGCGCTCGAGGCGGTGCATCTGCTTGCAATCGATCGGGACGGTGCGGTCCGGCAAGCTTCCATTCCTGCCGCCTCCTTGCCCAGTTCAATGGCTGGCGGGCACTTCAAGGCTTCGCTGCCGGATGTGACGCGCGAGACCCGGCAGATCGTTGTCGCGGTTGACCTGCCGACCCACCGGATGACGCTGGAGAGGGCACATCTTGCACCAACGGACGCAGTTGGCAGCATCGACGACATGCGATTCCTGCTGATTCTGGCGGGGCTTGCGGGCATGCTCGTCATGCCCTTGATCTTCAATGCTGTGTTCTACCGCGTCCTACGCGAACCTTTCGTTCTCTGGCACTCGGCTCTCACAGTTTCGCTGCTGATGACGATCCTGGTTTCATCCGGGCTGTCGGTCATGTTTTTTGATCCGCCTGCCATGACGTTGAGCTGGATGACGACATTGATCTTCGGGATGACAGTCGCGGCAGGGGCGATGTTCACCTACAGCTTCATCGAGCCCGGACTGATGCATCCGTTGCTGCGGCGCCTGCTACCCTATTGCGCGGCATGGGCAATGTTCCTGAGTGCGTTTCATGCGGCGTTCCCCTTCGTTGAGCGACCCATACAGACGAGCGCATACACGGCGGCGTTTGCACCGATCCTTGTCGTCTTCCTATTGGCAATGATCGATGCCTTGCGTCGCGGAAGCCGCGCCGCAAGGTTCCAGGCCGTTGGATACGCGCCAATGATCCTGGTCGGATTGATCCGTCTGGTGACCGGTGTCGTTCCCTGGTTGCAGAGCACTGACGCCATGCTGCTGTTCTACATCGGGTGCATGTGTGAAGTCCTTTTCACGACGCTCGGGGTGGCAGACCGATTGGGGAGCATGAAGCGCGATAGAGACCGCGCACGCAACGAAGCCGACCTGCTCGAACGGCTGTCCGAAACAGACCCGTTGACGGGATTGCTCAACCGGCGGGCGATCGAGCGACAGTTCGAGCAGCTTCGAAGCGAAGGCTTCGTCGCACTGGCTGCCATCGACCTTGATCATTTCAAGGCGATCAACGATGTAAACGGGCATAGCGTTGGAGATGAGGTGCTCAAGGCTGTGGCGAATGCGCTCCAGCCAGGCCCGAGCGTTCGCGCGTACCGCCTTGGCGGCGAAGAATTCGTGCTTCTCCTGCGCGGCGACGACGCCTATTTTCAGGCCGAGTTCCGGCGCCAGGCAATCCCCGCAACTGTCGCGAATACAGTTTCGGGTCTCGGACGATCCGTAGCTGCCAGCATGGGTTTGACGGATCTTTCCGGCGATGAAGGTTTCGCGATACTTTATGAACGGGCCGACAAGCTGCTTTACGAAGCCAAGAGCGCGGGGCGAAATCGAACCCGGAGCGCAAGCAGGACGACGCCGGTGCTGACGACCTTTCCAGGCGACCGAGCGATGATCGCGTAGAACAGCGCGGTGTTCAGTCCGTTTGAGATTTTTCGCAATCCCCCTCTAGTTCTGGCCGCGCAAAGGCTTTAGCGTCCGGTCTTTCCTAGATTTCCCTCATTGTCAGAGGCACCCCATGGCCGAGCCTTCCCTATTTGCCCGCTTTGTC
The DNA here is from genome assembly GCF_020531965.1 of Pseudorhizobium xiangyangii. GTDB lineage: Bacteria > Pseudomonadota > Alphaproteobacteria > Rhizobiales > Rhizobiaceae > Neorhizobium > Neorhizobium xiangyangii. Next base: position 150,527 of record NZ_JAJAWH010000002.1, read on the forward strand.
GCCTTTATCGGCCAAGGCACTGTTCTCATTCGTCATTCGGGTGATGGCCCGCGGGCGCCGGTTTATGGCACGGCGCCGGCCATTCCGGTGGCCAAGCCGCAGGGCATGATGCCGACGCTGAAGATGCCGACGGCCAAGGGCTGGGAGGGCGAGCACAAGCCGACGGCGGCCGCCGGGCTGAAGGTCAATGCCTTTGCGCGGGGGCTGGTGCATCCACGCAATATGCATGTGCTGCCCAATGGCGATGTGCTGGTGGCGGAATCCATGGGCGAAACGGGAAATCCGCGCACCTTGTTCGACCATGCCATGTCGGCCACGATGCAGCGGGCACGCGCGTCCGGCGACAGCCCCAACCGCGTGACGCTGCTGCGTGATGCCGACGGCGACGGGGTGGCCGAGGAAAGCCACGCCTATATCGAGAATGTTCGGCAGCCCTTCGGCATCGTGCTTGTAGGCGAAACGCTTTATGTCGGGGCGAGCGACGCGCTTCTGGCCTACCCTTACGAGGCGGGTGCGACGAGAGTTACCAAGCCGGCCAGAAAGCTGATGGATCTGGTGCCCGGCGGGCATTGGACGCGCAATCTCATTGCCAGCAAGGACGGCACCAAGCTTTACGTGGCTGTGGGGTCGCTGACCAATATCGCTGACGGAGGCATGGACGTGGAGGAAAACCGCGCCTGCATCCACGAATACGACCTGACAACGGGGCAGTCCCGCATTTTTGCCGGTGGCCTGCGCAATCCTGTGGGCATGGCCTGGGAGCCCGAGGGGGGCATGCTCTGGACGGTTGTCAACGAGCGCGACGGTCTGGGCGATGAGACGCCACCCGACTATCTGACATCGGTGAGCGACGGCGGGTTTTACGGCTGGCCCTATTGCTACTGGAACCGGGTGGTGGACGATCGCGTCCCGCAGGACGCTGCCAAGGTGGCCTCGGCGCTGCAGCCCGATTATGCGCTGGGCGGGCATACGGCGTCGCTCGGGCTTTGCTGGCTGCCCGAGGGCACGCTGCCGGGCTTTCCGGCGGGCATGGCCATCGGCCAGCACGGTTCGTGGAACCGCTCCAAGCTCTCGGGCTACAAGCTGGCGTTCGTCGCCTTCGAAAAGGGCAAGCCCCAAGGGATGCCGCGCGAAATTCTCACCGATTTCCTGTCGCCGGACGAGAAGCACTCCTATGGCCGCCCGGTCGGAGTGGCGCTGGCGGCGGACGGCGCGGTATTGATGGCCGACGATGTGGGCGACGTCATCTGGCGCGTCACCGCCGCCTGAGAGCGGGGTGACCACCGGACTCTTCCGTGGTTGGTGGTCGCCCATCTCTGATGCCGGACTGGCAGCATTCGGCCCATTGCGGACATAGAAGGTTCGATCATGGAAAGACGGCTCAGCGCTTCATTTGCGCCGTCCCGGCACTAAAGTTCGCAACGCGAGGGGCCGCATGCTTCGGCTCCCCTCGCGTCTTGGTGATCAAGCGCCAAACGCACCATCTATCGTATGCATCGCTCCGGTGACGAAGCCGGCCTCAGGGCCTGCAAGCCAAGCGACCATTCCCGCTACTTCTTCCGGTCGCCCGTGGCGTTTGATGGCCATGAAGCTGTGCATCAGGTCCTTCATCGGTCCATTCTCTGGATTTGCGTCGGTATCGATCGGTCCCGGCTGAACGATATTGATCGTGATCCCTCGGGGCCCGAAATCTCGCGCCAGCCCTCGCGCCAACCCTTGCAGGGCGGACTTGCTCACCGCATAGGATGCCATGCCCGGCACGGGCATCCGGTCACCATTGACGGAACCGATGACGATGATCCGGCCACCTTCCGGCATCTGCCGCGCCGCCTCTACCGAAGCATGATAGGGTGCTTGGATATTGATCTGAAATAGTCGGTCGATCACATCCGGATCCTGTTCCAGAGCATCGCCGAAAACGCCAATCCCGGCATTGACCACCAGAACATCCAAAGGGCCGCTTTCGCGCACCCTAGCTATCACCGCATCGCGGTTGGCGCTGTCTGTCAAAACGGCCGTGCTGCCCGTCTCGGCAGCCAACTGATCGGCCGCAGCTCGGGATCCGGCATAGGTAAAGGTTACCGCCGCGCCTTCGGTCGCAAACCGCCGTACAATGGCCGCTCCGATACCCCGGCTGCCGCCGAGCACCAGAACGGATTTTCCTTGGAAGATAGACATCTGCATTCCTTGATGATTAACGTAATAGATGCTACATAAATCACCTGCTGCACTCGTCAAGATAAATATGTAATGATCACTACAAATAAATTGCGCCCGCGCGGTCGTCCACGCCGCTTTGATCCCGACCAAGGTGTGGCTGCTGCCCAGCACCTGTTCCACGCGCGCGGCTACGATGCTGTCAGCGTAGCGGACGTTACGGCAGCCATTGGCATCAACCCGCCTAGCTTCTACGCCGCTTTTGGCAACAAAGCCGGCCTCTACGCTCGCGTTCTCGAACGCTACGCCGTTACCGAAGCAATTCCCCTTCCTGATCTGCTGCGGCCTGACCGCCCGGTCGCCGAATGCCTAACGGCGGTGCTGGAAGAGGCTGCCCGGCGCTATGCTGCCAATCCCGCTGCCGCTGGCTGCCTCGTGCTGGAAGGCACACGTTGCGATGACCAGGAAGCCCGTGCGGCCGCCTGCGCCTTCCAAGCGGCCGCGGAGGACATGATCCGCGTCTACATTGCCGCGCGTTACCCGGAAGAGGCAGAGCGCTTGACGGACTTCGTCAGCACCACCATGGCAGGTCTTTCCGCCAAGGCCCGCAGTGGACTCGACCTTGATCGCCTGCTGGCCATCGCTCGCCTTGCCGGACGCGCGATAGCCCAAGAGTTGCCTGCCTGAGCGCCGTGTGCGCGGTTCGCTCATGGCACCGCTGCCGGTTTCGCCGGCAGCGGTGAACAGGCTTACCAGCCTTGCTCGGTTGGCAAGACGAACATTTCCGCGACATTCATGCGCTCCGGTGCCTTCAAGGCAAACAGGATGGTGTCGGCGATATCGTCGCCTTCCAGAAACGTCATGGACGTCGCGAGGTCGTCCATCTGCTTGCGATAGTTTGCATCGGAGATGTGCTCGTAAAGCTCCGACTTAACGGCACCCGGCTGAATGCAGGTGACGCGGATATTGTGTTTCGGCCCAACCTCCATTCTCAAGCCGTCGGAGAAGGCGGCGACTGCCGCCTTGGTGGCGCAGTAGACGGTGAGGCCGGTAAATACCTTCCGCCCTGCGATCGAGGACATGTTGAAAATGTGTCCGGATTTTTGCGCGATCATCTGGGGCAACACGGAGGCAGTCGCATTGAGAACGCCGGAAACGTTCACATCGACCATGCGCTGCCATTCATCGACCTTAAGACTGTCGATGTCGGAAAGCGGCATCAGGCCTGCATTGTTGATCAGAATGTCGATGCAGCCATACTGGGCAATTACCTGTTCAACGGACGTCTTGCAGGACGTGGGATTGGTAACGTCGGTTTCCAGCGAGATCGCCCGCCCACCATCGGCGGCAATTTCTGCGACCAGTGCGTCAAGCCGATCTTTGCGCCGGGCAGCCAACCCAACGATAATCCCTGCTGCTGCGAGTTTGCGTGCGGTTGCGGCCCCAATGCCGCTCGATGCGCCCGTGATGAGAGCGACTTTGCCTTCGATGTTCATCAAAAATCTCCGTTAAACTCTTTGCCAGACGGCAAATCGTGACGACGGGTATTCCTAATGATCGAGACGAATGCGTGCGCGCGGTGCCTTGCCGTAACTATCGTGATCTTGCGCCAAACAGACACGTCGCCGGTTGAGCACTATCGCCAGCGCACGTCCGGCTATTGTAGATACGAACGTTCCTGAAACGAAACGGTTTTGTTGACATGGCCCCCGCAAAACCATCCTCCCTACGGTCATCCAGCCGTGCGCTGGAACAGCACATTCGTGGGCACAAGATCGTCCAGAGCGCGGGCGAGGCGTGGGCGGATATCGAGGTGCAGATATTTCAGCGTGCGCACGAGGAAATGGAGGTTCTAGTCCCGGCCGTGGCGGAAACTCTCCTGGTCTGGATCATTTCAGGCGAAGCTCTCGTCGAGGAGCGCGACCTTGACGGCGAGTGGCACGGGAGTGTCGTAAAGCCTGGTTCATTCTATCTGACGCAAGCGCAATCTCCTTATCTGATGCGGTGGAAGGCCGCGCCGGAACAACCGTTTGAGGTCATGCACCTCTATCTCGGCCCGGAAATGGTAAGCCGCGCGGCCTTGTCTCTGAAACTCAATCCGGCGCGCACGCGCATGCAGGAGGTTTCGGGTGGCCACGATATCTTCGTCAGCAATCTACTGGCAGGATTGAGAGATGAATTGCGGGCGGCCCATTGCGCCAATCGGCTATTCATCACCGGCCTGGTCGATAGCCTCAGCGTCCATCTGTTACGCCACCACGCCGAGGCGTTTACCGCGAAGGGGCGCAAACCCGCCCTGCTTCCCGCCTGGAAGCTGCGCAGGTCGCTCGATCATATGGAAGCGCATCTCACAGAACCATTTGACTTGGACTGCCTGGCCGCTCTGTGTGCCATGAGCCGGTATCACTTCAGCCGTGCCTTCCACAACACGGTGGGGCAAAGCCCTTCACGCTGGTTCATCCAGCGCCGCATGGCACATGCAAAAGAGAACTTGCGCTCCACAGACATCAGCATCGTCGATATTGCGGCGAGCGTTGGTTACGGCAGCCCTAGTCATTTCGCAAAGATATTCCGGGCGGAAACCCAGATGAGCCCGAAAGAGTACAGAAGCATATGAGTTTAGCCTGTCACACAGGCTCGATTAGAGCGGACTTGCTTTCCTGACGGTTGCGATGCTGTTGAATTGGCAGTGTTGCCACACCGGCAATGTCCGGTGTTGGCCCTGAGAGCATGCGCTCGGGTGGTGGTGGTCGCTATGCCTTTCAATAAAAAAAGCGGCCGTCGCCGGCCGCTTTTCGAATGCTTGTATCGAAGTGCCGATTACTCGACGGAAACGATCTGGCCTTCTTCCCACTTGAAGAGCGAGAAGCTCTGCGAGGTCAGGTCGCCGGTTTCGCCATAGGTCACTTCGCCAATGGCGGTCTTGATCGGTGAGCCGTCCTTCAGGGCCGCTGCAACCGCTTCGGAATCCTCGGCGCTGCCCGCCTTCTCGATGCCGGCCTTGATGACCTCGACGGCCGCATAGGCGTTCAGCGTGAAGGCTTCAGCGGGGATGTTCTTGGCAGCCAGCGCATCGGCGGCGGCCTTGGAATCCGGGTTCTTGGTTGCGTCCGTGGCATTGGTGAAGACGGTGCCGGCGGCCACGTCGGTAGCGATGTTCCAGTATTCGCTGTTCGACAAGCCATCGCCGCCGATGATGGTGGCCTTGACGCCGACATCGGCAAGCTGGCGGGCCAGCAGACCGGCTTCCGGGTGATAGCCACCGAAGTAGATGACTTCGACACCTTCTGCCTTCATGCGGGTGGTCAGCGCGCTGAAGTCCTTGTCGCCGGCGGTGAGCGCATCGTTGAAGACTTCGGTGACGCCGCCGGCATTGAGCGAAGCCTTGAAGGCGTCGGCAAGGCCTTTGCCGTACTGGCCCTTGTCATTGATGATCGCGACCTTCTTGTCCTTGAGGTGCTCAAGAACGTATTTTGCGGAAACTTCCGCCTGCTGGTCGTCACGGCCGCAGGTGCGCAGCACGTTGGTGAGGCCGCGTCCGGTCAGGTCCGGAACGGTCGCGGTCGGGGTGACCATCAGGACGCCGTTCTCGGCAAGGACGTCTGAGGCGGGCATGGCTACGCCCGAGGTGACGGGGCCGACCACGAAACGGATGCCTTCACCGACGAGCTGGTTGGCCGCGGAAACGCCCTGCTTCGGCTCGCCCGCATCATCGGCAATCTTCAGCACGACCTGCTCGCCATTGATGCCGCCGGCCTTGTTGATTTCCTCGACGGCGACTTCGGCGCCGTTCTTGACTTGCGTGCCATAGGCGGCGACCGGACCGGTGAGCGGTGCGATGAGGCCGATGACGATTTCGGCATGGGCGAGGGGAGCGAAAGCCAGCGAAGCGAGCATGGTCGCCCCGGCGAGAAGTTTCCGATTCATCTTGGTTCTCCTTGGTTGGGTCCTTGGACCCCGACAGTGCGCGTTGTCGCTGTCGCGTTTCGACCGAGCGGTCGTGCCAAAGGCGAGCGGCGGGCGCGCGTTACCGCCCGGCGCGCCATGTTTGGCTGCAGCTCGAGCTTGCCAAATTCCTAGATTGTCCTCGGACGCTTCGCAAGGAAATTGCTGAAACAACAGGCTCCGGCGACGGGTTGCTGTCGTAAAATTGATCATTTGCACCCAAATGTTGCTGGCAAGGTTATCCGCCCGCCTGCGGAGGCTGCCTTGTTCCTACACAAATGGCCGCAGAAGCATTTCCATTCCGAGGATCAGAAGGGCGAGCAGAAACCATCGGCGGAAGGTCGGTGGGCTGATCCGGTTGCGGGCAGCCTGGCCGGCCCACATGCCGATGAGGGCAGGGATCAGGGCCAGGGCCGAAATCCAGAGGTTTCCGGGGTCGTAGGCGCCGCGCAAGGCAAGGCCGGCTGCAAGGGCGATTGTCGAAACGGTGAAGGAGAGGCCGAGCGCCTGGACGAGTTCGTCCTTCTCCAGTCCGAGCGACTGGAGATAGGGTACGGCGGGAATGACGAAGACACCGGTGCCGCCGGTGACGATGCCGGTGACAAGCCCGACGACAGGGGACAGCCAGGGCTCGACCCCCGCCGGGACGCGCAGCTGACGGGCAAACAGAGTGAAGCCGGCATAGACCACCAGCGCGGCGCCGAGCGCCCCCGTCGTGACCGCCGTATTGCCTTCGGCCAGCAGCGACGATGCGCCGACCGTGCCGATCAGGATGGCGAGCATCATCGGCCAGAACCGTCTCAGAACCGTACCGACATTCGGGCCGGCGGCGAGCTGCCAGACATTGGTGACGAAGGAGGGAACGATCAGCAGGCTGGCGGCGGCGAGCGGTGAAATCAGCGCTCCGAGAACGCCCATCGCGACCGTCGGCAGTCCCATGCCGGTGACGCCCTTGACGAGGCCGGCGACGACAAAGGTGGCGGCGATCGCCGACAGGAGAATGAACTGGTTATCCATCAGGTCCCTGATTGCGTCGTGAGACTGCGATCACGGCAGCACGCCAGCGCAGATCGATCGGCAGAGGCCGGTGTATCGGCACGGAGCCAGCAGTCCGAGGCATGAGCTCTCCCGCCGGGGCGGGAGAGTGCAGGTCACATGGCTGATGGATCAGATGTTGTTCGTCAGGATCTCGCGCAGCTTGCCGATGATCTCGTCGATATGGTGCTTCTCGATGATCAGCGGCGGCGACATGGCGATGATATCGCCGGTCGTGCGGATCAGGAGGCCGTTCTCATAGGCCTTCAGGAAGGCGGAGAAGGCGCGCTTGGTCGGTTCGCCGACGATCGGATCCAGCTCTATCGCACCGATCAGGCCGATATTGCGGATGTCGATGACGTTCTTGACGTCCTTCAGCGAATGCAGGCCGTCTTCCCAATAGGACGCCATCTCGGCAGCCCGGGTCAGCAGGCCTTCCTCCTTGTAGGTGTCGAGCGTCGCGAGAGCGGCGGCGGCTGCTATCGGATTGCCCGAATAGGTGTAGCCGTGCATGAACTCGATCATGTGCTCGGGGCCGTTCATGAAGGCGTCGTGGATTTCCGACGTCACCAGGACGGCGCCCATCGGTATGACGCCATTGGTCAGGCCCTTGGCAGTGGTCATGATGTCCGGCGTCACGCCGAAATAATCGGCACCGAAGGGCGTGCCCAGGCGGCCGAAGCCGGTGATGACTTCGTCGAAAATCAGGAGGATGCCGTGCTTGGTGCAGATGTCGCGCAGCTTCTGGAGATAACCCTGCGGCGGGATCAGGACGCCCGTCGAGCCGGCGACCGGTTCGACGATAACCGCGGCAACCGTCGATGCGTCATGCAGGGTGACGATGCGCTCCAGTTCGGTGGCGATGTCGCCGCCATGCTCGGGCTCGCCGCGCGTGAATGCGTTCTGGCCGGGCAGGTGCGTGTGGGGCATGTGATCGACGCCGGTCAGCAACGTGCCGAACATCTTGCGGTTCGCGACGATGCCGCCGACGGAAATGCCGCCGAAATTGACGCCGTGGTAGCCGCGCTCGCGGCCGATGAGGCGGAAGCGGGAGCCGTTGCCCTTCACGCGATGATAGGCAAGCGCAACCTTGAGGGCGGTGTCGACCGATTCCGAACCGGAATTCGTGTAGAGAACGTGGTTCATGCCCTCAGGCGCGATGTCCACCAGGCGGTTGGCCAGTTCGAAAGCCTTCGGGTGACCGAGCTGGAAAGCGGGGGCGTAGTCCAGTTCGCCGGCCTGCGCGCTGATGGCTTCGGTAATTTTCGGGCGGCAGTGGCCCGCATTGACACACCATAGACCTGCCGTCGCATCCAGCACCTGGCGCCCGTCATGGGTCGTGTAGTGCATGTCCTTTGCACCAACGAAGAGGCGTGGTTCTTTCTTGAACTGGCGGTTGGCAGTGAACGGCATCCAGAACGCCCGAAGATCATTGGGCGTCGAATTAAGGCGGTTGGACATGAACTTTTCTCCCCGACCGGCAGTGGGCCGGCTTTTTTGACTACATGGTCAAATTATCAGGGGCAATCGCGCCGTCAACCCGCACCAAAGGCGTCATTTGACGGCTCCAACGCTGACAGCCGAAGCGTTCACGAAGCCGGTATCGGCCGGCTTCGTGAGACAGTTACGGCGGCATGTCAGCGCTGTCATCAGGCGGCCGCGTATTTCGCCCGGATCGGCTGGCAATAAATATCCTCGAGAGAATCGAGGATCTTCAGCACTGCTGGCGAAGAGCAGGAGTAATAGATGGTCTGCGCATCCCGCCGCGTCTTCACCAGCTTTTGCGCTCGCAGCTTGGAGAGGTGCTGCGAAAGGGCCGATTGGCTCAGGCCGACTCGAACTGCAAGAGCGCCCACTGCAACTTCACCCCTGACGAGGCAGCACAGTATCATGAGGCGTTTTGGATTGGCCATGGCCGACAACAAGCCAGCGGCGACGGGTGAATGCTCAGAAAGTGGCATCGTATCCATTAGTCTTAATTTCCCCAGGAAGCGGGAACGCTTCTAAATATGACCAGCATGGTAAAGTACCAAATTAACAATGGAAAATGACGGTTGTATATCCCTAATTTTGGGGTAGTGAATGTTTAGGTGCTCAAGAATTAGACAACTCGCCGATATGCTTAAGTGCGTCGTCTGCAGAGAAGAGCGGCTCGACAAACTCATGTCTGAGTTGATTGTCACCCCATACAAGATCAAATCCTGACGGATCAACCCCGGCGAAGCGGCAATTTATTTGATTGTGCGACGTGAGACGCGCAGCCAGTGTGGTTGCTTCCTCCGTCATTCCCCGCAAGCGGCGCTGCAGATCTCGCCATTCGGCTGGCGCATGCGATTCGGCGATGCGCAGGTCGCTGCCGGGAAGCGCATAGGCTTTGCCGAAGCCGCCATTCAGCGACGCGGATTGGGGCGTCAGGCGGAAGAAGCGGAAATCGGGAAAATCGACATAGAGGGAAGCCTTGGGATGGCGGTCCAGAAAACGCTCGCGCAGCAGGACGTGAGCATCGCCGGCTCGATCGACCGGTTGTGCCAGGCACAGCACGGTAATGCGCGGATATGCCAGCGGATCACCCTTGCCCGGCTCGCCGGCCAGCAGAGAGCAGCGCGGGTCTGCGAGCAGCGCCCTGGTATGGGCTGACAGGGCAGAGGCGAGGATGACGGGCACGCCGTCGAGATCCGTTGCCGTCAGCGCTCGGCTTGCCGAAGGAAAACCCGTCTCCGCGTCGATGACGGCGAGCGACATATGACGGGCGCCTCTCACCAGCACGCGTGCCAAGCGGCGTGCCTCGTCATCCGTTTCCCTGAGGACGCTGGGTTTGTCTGAGGTCTTTTCGTTCACGGTGTCCCCGTCCGACGTCTGTGCCGGGTCAATCCGGCAATAATGTCATCGGCTGAGATCGTACCGATGATCGCGCCGTTGTCGATGACGCCGATTGTCCCAGGCTGGCGGGCAAGCGCGTCGAGGATATCGACAAGCGGTGTCTCCTGTTTGGCAGTTGCGGAGACGCCGGTCGCGGGGGCGCCGGAGGCGACGCCCGGGCGCATCACGTCGCCCGCGGTCAGCATGGCTATCGGGTTCAGGTGCTGGACGAAATCCGAGACGTACTGATTGATCGGATCGCGGACGATTTCCTGCGGGGTGCCGCACTGGATGATGCGCCCGCCTTCCATGATGGCGATGCGATTGCCGATCCGGAATGCCTCATCGAGATCGTGGCTGACGAAGAGGATGGTCTTCTTGAGGCGTCGCTGGAATTCCAGGAGTTCATCCTGAAGCCGGGTGCGGATCAGCGGATCGAGCGCGGAGAAGGGTTCGTCCATCAGGAGGATCGGCGCGCCGGTGGCGAAGGCGCGGGCAAGCCCGACGCGCTGCTGCATGCCGCCTGAGAGCTCGCCGACCTTGCGGTCCGCCCATTGACTGAGGTTGACCAGTTCCAGTTGCTCGCCGACGCGCCTGCGCCGCTCGCCATCCTTGACGCCGGCCAGTTCGAGGCCGAAGCCGACATTCTCCTCGACCGTGCGCCAGGGCAGGAGGCCGAATTGCTGGAACACCATGGATACGGTGTTCGTGCGCAGGTCCCGCAGCGATTTGGGACTGGTCTTGTAGGGATCGATCGGGCCGTTCGCCGTATTGACCTGAACCTCGCCGCGGGCAACGGGCGCCAAGCCGTTGACGGCGCGCAGGAGGGTTGACTTGCCCGAGCCGGAAAGCCCCATGAGGACGAGGATCTCGCCCTCGCGGATCGACAGCGAGGCCTTCGATACCCCCACGACGATGCCCGTCGCCTCGCTGATCTGGTCGCGGCTCTTGCCCAGGTCGATCAGGTCGAGGACTTCGGCGTGCTTTTCGCCGAAGACGATGTCGATGTTCCTGAAGACGACTGCGTCGGTCATGTGCCGTCTCCCGATGCGGGGCGGAACATCCGGTCGAGGATGATCGCCAGGATCACAATGCAGAGCCCCGCCTCGAACCCTCGGGCGATGTTGACGGTGTTCAGCGCCCGGACAACCGGTACGCCGAGGCCGTTTGCGCCGACGAGGGCGGCGATCACCACCATGGAGAGCGACAGCATGATCGTCTGGGTGAGGCCGGCCATGATCTGCGGCATGGCGAAGGGCAGTTCAACCTTGCGCAGCACCTGTCCAGGCGTGGCGCCGAAGGCGACCGCCGCTTCGGTCAGTGCGTCAGGAGTGGAGACGATGCCCAGCCGCGTCAACCGGATTGGCGACGGGATGGCAAAGATCACGGTGGCGATGAGCCCAGGCACCATGCCGAGACCGAACAGGATGAGCGCGGGGATCAGGTAGACGAAGGTCGGAATGGTCTGCATCAGGTCGAGCACCGGACGCATGGCCTCGTAGAGCCATGGCCGCCGCGCGGCTGCGATGCCGAGCGGTATGCCGACCACCATGCTCACCGCAGTGGCGGCAAGCACCAGCGCCAGTGTTTCGGTCGTCTCTTTCCAGTAGCCCTGATTGATGATCAGCAGCAGGCCGAGCACGGTGAAGGCAGCGACCCCGAAGGAGCGGCGGAACCACCAGGACAGGCCCGCCATGACGGCGACGATGACCAGCGGGTGGGGTGTCTGCAGCACGAAGAGCAGGCCATCGATGACGGCCGAGAGCATGGCGGATAGCCAGTCGAAAAACCAGGCGCCGTTATCCGTCAGCCAGTCAACGAAATCCTTGGCCAGGCGGCCGATGGGAATCTTGAAGTCGGTCAGCCAATCCACAGCGGTATACCCGGTTGGATGGTGTCAGGAAAATCGGGGCGGAACCGCCCCGATCGGCGACGTATGCTGCTCAGAGGCCAAGCTCTGACTTGACTGCGGCGGAGGCGTCGCCGCCATCCCTGGTGGTTACTCCGCTCAGCCATGGCTCGATCGCGCCGCCGTTGGCCTTCAGCCATTCGGTGGCGGCGTCTTCCGGATCCTGACCGTCATCGAGGATCGAAGCCATGATCTCGTTTTCCATCGGCAGCGAGAACTTCAGGTTCTTGATGAAGGCGCCGACGTTCGGGCACTCCTCGGTATAGCCGGCGCGCACGTTGGTATAGACTTCGGCACCGCCGAAATTTGCCCCGAAGACGTCATCGCCGCCGGAGAGGTAGGTGAGCTTGAAATTGGCGTTCATGGGATGGGGCTCCCAGCCGAGGAAGACGATCGGCTCGCCCGCCTTGTCGGCGCGGGCCACCTGAGCCAGCATGCCCTGTTCGGAGGATTCGACCACCTCGAACTCCTTCACGCCGAAGGTGTCGTTCTCGACCATCTCCAGGATCAGGCGGTTGCCGTCATTGCCGGGCTCGATGCCGTAGATCTTGCCGTCGAGCGCGTCCTTCTGCGCCGCGATGTCCTTGAAGTCCTTGATGCCGAGTTCCGCGCCCTTTGCGTTGGTGGCGAGCGTGTACTTGGCGCCGACGAGGTTAGGCCCGAAGGATTCGACCGATTTGTCGTCGAGGAAGGGACGGACGTCGGCTTCCTGGGTCGGCATCCAGTTGCCGAGGAAGATGTCGATGTCCTTGTTCTTCAGCGAGCTGTAGGTGACGGGGACGGAGAGCACCTTCACGTCCGTTTCGTAACCGAGTGCTTTCAGCAGAACAGAGGCGGTCGCCGTGGTCGCCGTGATGTCGGTCCAGCCGACGTCGGAGAAGCGCACCGCACCGCAGGATTCGGGCTCGGCTGCCGCAGCACCATGAGCGAGCGCAGCCAGCGATACGGCACCGGCTAGCATGATCTTCATCGGATGGTTCATCGTGGTGCTCCGTGGGTTCATGTTCCCGGCCATTATCAATATATGGCGAAAGGAGGCAAGCGAGGTCGTGAACCGGCAAACCGGATCGTGTCTGCTATGCAACGGGTGCCAGCAAGTGCAACGTTTGCAGCCTATTTCCTGTGGTTTTCGGCGCAGCCGTGCTTTTCTACGCGACGATTGAACGCCAGAACGGCAGACATGGCCAAGCTCTATTTCCACTACGCGTCGATGAACGCCGGCAAGTCAACGCTGCTCCTGCAGGCATCCTACAATTATCAGGAGCGCGGCATGCGGACCGTCATCCTGACGGCAGCACTCGACAGCCGGGCAGGGGTCGGACGGGTCGCTTCCCGCATCGGCCTGCACGCGGATGCCATTCCATTCACCGCGGCCGACGATCTCTTCGCACTCGTCGAAGACATGCATCGTAGCGAGCCGGTTGCCTGCGTCTTCATCGACGAAGCGCAATTCCTGTCGCCCGAGCAGGTCTGGCAATTGGCGCGCCTGGCGGATCGCGTCGGCATTCCGGTCATGGCCTATGGCCTCAGGACGGACTTCCAGGGAAAGCTGTTTCCAGGATCGCAGGAACTGCTGGCGATCGCCGACGAGCTTCGCGAAGTTCGCACGATCTGCTTTTGCGGTCGCAAGGCCACGATGGTCGCGCGTCTGGACGAAGAGGGGAACTTCGTACGCGAGGGGGCGCAGGTCGATGTCGGCGGCAACGAAAAATACGTCTCCTTCTGCCGCCGCCACTGGGAAGAAAAAATGCGCTGCTTCTAAACTGCTTGATCTTCGTCAAAGAGCGCGGGGGCATGTCGCCGTATCAAGGTGGTCGACGCCTCCCAAGGCGCATTTCAGGAGATCGAGAATGTTCAAGACTGCAAAGACCGCCTTCCTTCTCGCGACGAGCCTCGTGGCCCTCTCATTTCCGGCCCTCGGCGCGGAAATAGAGGTCAAGATGCTCAACAAGGGCGCAGACGGTCAGGCCATGGTTTTCGAGCCGGCCGCCATCAAGGCCGCTCCGGGCGACGTTATCAAGTTCGTGGTTGTCGACAAGGGCCACGATGCCGCTTCCGTCAAGGGGATGATCCCGGATGGTGTCGAAGAGTTCAAGGGCAAGATAAACGAGGAACTCTCCATTACGGTCGGCAAGGAAGGCGCTTATGTCGTGAAGTGCACGCCGCATCTCGGCATGGGGATGGTCGCTCTGATCGTCGTCGGTGACGCGCCCGCCAACCTCGAAGCGGTCAAGACCGGCAAGCTGCCGAAGAAGGCGCGCGAGCGGATCAACGCCGCAATTACGCAGCTCGGCCTCTAAAACTCAGTGCCGATCCTGCCTTTACATCGGGCCGCCGTGGTATAAGTCCATGGCGGTCTTTTGTTGTCTGATGCGCTTGCGGGGGATCGGTATGGGCAAGGTGAGAAGCGACCGGGATTCGATTGCGGCATTGCAGGCCGCGCTCGCAGATCTCGACCGTGAGATCGACCGGACGGGGAACGCCGTCACCGAGGCAGCCAGATCCAAGCGGGTGCCCGACATCACGGGCGATGCGACGCCGGGGCTCGAGGGCATCTCGGCGGCATGGACATCAGCCTGCGAAACACTGGCGGTTCGCGCAGCGATAATCGCGGCGCGCGTCGATGACGTGATGGCCGTGCTCGAGGACAAGCCGCAGCCTACGGCGAAGGAGCGACTGAGGGCCGCGCTACGGAACCTGCTTGCGATGCGCTTCGGCCGGTCGGGCTGGATGGCGACCGATGTGCTGGTTGCGGCGCTTGCCGATGCCGACAGCCTCCACGGCATGCTTTCGGCCCGCCGCGAGCGGCTTGTCGCCATGCGGCAGCGCGTCGAATCCGATCTGGTGGAACTGGGCGGGCACCGCCAGGTGCTTGCCGACAACCTGGCCGAGGCCGCCTCGCACGAGGGGCGGCCGATCAGCGGCGCTTCGGTCCTCGTGGAGCAGTACCTCCAGACGGTTCAAGACTTCCTGGTCGAGATCAACCGCCAACTCACCCCCATCAATGTGCTGGTCAACAAGCTGACGATCGAGGCGGAACGGGCAATCCTGCTGGCGGGGATCCTCTCGCCGAGGCGCGGCGGATCGACGGCCGGGGTGTTCGCGCTCGACCGTGAAAGCCTGCCGCATCTGACGCCGCTGCTCGAACTCCATGAGACAGATATGCTCTCAAGCATCGAGGTCGAACGGCGAAAAACCAAGATCGACGGTCGATTTCTCGATACTTTCCGTGGCGCGCTCGACAAGGCGACCGGCACTGCCTACGTGAAGGGAACAAATGCAGGGGTAGGCAATGCTTGATGCGATCAAAGGGCTTTTCCGAAAGATTTTCAGTGCGGCTGGTCGAGCTGTCGGGCTACTGGTCGCGTGGCTGGTGTGGCCGTTCCGAGCCGCCCGTGGCTGGTATTCGGGCCGCAACTGGATTGTGAAAGGGCCGCTTCTGGCGATCCTCGTCCTTTTCACGGGGCTCTATGGCTACTTCTTCTGGCAAACCCAGGTATGGAGCGGCTTCAATCCCGACTTTATCGACAACCATCGCTGGTCCGAGCGGACGGTTGCCGCCGGACAGGAACTGCCCGCCCCGGCGCCGGCTGCCGCCGATGCTCCGGCGGTTGCCGCCGCGCCCCAGTGCCAGACGTCGGCAATCGTCGATGCTGCCGCCGATCTCATCGTTTTCAATGTCAACGAGAACGCCTGGATATCCTCCATGCTTCTCTACCGGGTGGGGCTTTTCGGTCTCGACTGGGACAATACGCCATTTCTCGACAACAAGGCGTCGTTCCAGCGCGGCGTGAACCAGGCCGTGCGGCGCACGTCCATCGAACTGGTTGACACGCTGGCGCGAGTGCGCGGCACGTCGGGCATCAACAACGACTTGCAGGATGCCCGCAACAACATGCAGTTCGACGAGTACTCGTGGTATTTCGGGCTCAGCCCCTTCGGGCCAAAGACACCGACTCCGAGCTACTACCGGTCGGCGCTCGACAGCCTGCGCAAGTTCAATGTGGATCTCAGCGCCTGCAAGGCGACCTTCGACGGGCGTGCCGACAACCTGGTGCAATTCCTCGACCGGATCGCCAACGATCTCGGCAGCACGTCGGCGATCCTGCGCGAGCGGTCGGAGAAGCACAATGGCGGCTGGTTCGATACGCGTGCGGATGATCGCTTCTGGTTCGCCTACGGCCAGCTATACGGCTATTACGCGATCCTTTCCGCCGCCGGGGCGGATTTCAGCCAGGTCATCCGCGAGCGTAACCTCGGGCCATTGTGGGCGGATACACTCGGCCAGTTCCGGGCGGCGCTGCGGATACAGCCGGCGATCATTTCCAACGGTCGCGAGGACGGCTGGATCATGCCGACGCATCTGGCGACGATGGGCTTCTATATCCTCAGGGTAAGGTCCAATCTCGTGGAAGTCCGGTCGGTCCTTGACCGCTAGGAAGATCGGGGACCGCTAGGAGATCGGGTCAAGGAATGAGGCCAAGGCGGATCGCCTTGGCCACGAGCTGCGTGCGGTTGACGCAATCCAGCTTCTTGATGGCGTTGGTCATGTGTGCGTTGACCGTGTGATCCGACAGCGACAGGATGTGGCCGATCTCCACCGAGGTCTTTCCCTGGGCGGTCCACCGCACCACCTCCAGCTCGCGACCCGAGAGTGGGTTGGGCACGGCGAGGCGACCGGTGCGGCGGATTTTCTCGAACACGTCGAAGGCGTGCAGCGAGATCATCCCGAGTTCGTTGATCTCCGCCTGCTGAAGCGGTGGGCGGTCACCATCGAAGCACATGAGGAACCGTTCCCCGTCCAGCGAATGCAGCGGCATCACGATTGTCGTGGTGATGCCGAAGCGGCGCAGCAGGTGCATAACCGGTGTCGGATGCTCCTTGCCAAAATCGCTTTGCAGACTGTCCAGCGTCCATGCGCGGGGCAGCATGGATTCGAAGAGTGTGGGCAGGATCGGGAACTCTACCAGAAATCGGTTCCTGTCGAATTCCTGGACGAAATCGGCAGGGAGAGTGCTCCGGACAAGAATGCGAGACAACAGGTGTTCGATGCCTGTCGGTTTGACCAGTAGTGATACATAGCTAAACTCGAAGGCGCGTGCCGCACGTTCCAGCGCTGCCACAACATCGGCCTGACAGCCGGCTGCGGCAATCACCTCACTCAGTGCTGACTGCCTTTCGGGCTCTTCCATCTTCACGACCGACAAATGCGACTGCCCCCCTCTGAACTCTGGCCGCGCTGATCTAACCAAGAGTAGCTTTGCACTTTGTTTACGATAGATGGTCAGATTTTAACTACTTAGCAATTGTTGGCCGGTGTCCACAAGCATCCTTTTGTAACAGGTATACTGTGTGCATTTTGTGCGGGGGTGGCCAGAGGCGCCTGTCGGGATCGCAAATGAAAATATGAGTTTTTTTATCACCTTTAATGTTGACAAAAAGAATCATGTTTTTTAGATGGCGGAACCAAGGCAGGTTTTCCTCCCGCCCGTATGACCCAGATCGGAACGCTCTTCCAAGCGACGCACTGCCGTGCGCCGTCGATGGCGCGTGCCTGCTCAAGAAAGGAATACTATGAACGCCCGAACCACGAGATCTCTTTTGCTCGCCTGCACGGCGATTGCCGTCTTCTCGGCTTTGCCGGTATGGGCGCAGCAGGCAGTCGCCACCAATGGCGAGACGCAATTGCCAACGATCGTGGTGAAAGGGCAGCGGGTTGCGGCCGGCAGCATCGTCAACACGCCGCTCGCCTCGGAAACGACGGAAGAGGAAATCGAGAGGAATCAGGTCCAGAGCATCGAGGATCTCGGTCGTGCGCTTGAGCCCGGTGTGAACTTCAGCCGGGGCACGACCAACTCGCTCAATATCCGCGGCCTTGAGGGGCATCGTGTTGCAACGATCATCGACGGCGTGCCGATTGCCTATCTTCAGGACGGTGCGCGCAGCACGTCCGGCGGCGCGGAAAGCTTCGACTTCTTCGCCCTGACCAGCGTAGACGTGATGCGTGGTGCGGATTCCAGTCGCATCGGCGACGGCGGCCTTGGTGGTGCTCTCGTGCTGCGCACGCTGGAACCGGAAGACCTGATCGGCGAAGGCAGGACCTGGGGCGGCAAGGTCGGCAGCGGCTATGACAGCACCGACAACAGCTGGTACGCAGGCGCGGCCGTGGCGAAGCGGGTCGAAAACACCTCAGTCCTGTTCCTGGGCTCCTACAAGGAGGGCCATGAGCGGGACAACCAGGGGACCGTCGGCGGATACGGCCCGACCCGCACCAAGGCAAACCCGGCTGACTACGACCGGCACAATCTCCTGTTCAAGCTGCGCCAGGACACCGAGCTGGGCCACGTCTTCGGCCTGACGGCAGAGCGCTTCCGCTTCGACAAAGACGTCGACTTGCGTCGTGACCAGATACCGCTCACCGGCAACTACCGTCCCGGCAACCATTCGAACGGCCAGGCCAACGAGCGCGACCGCGTGTCGCTCGACTACTTTTACGAGGCGCCCAGCGCCGACGGTCTCATCGACGCTGCTGAAGCGACACTCTACTGGCAGCGG
The DNA here is from genome assembly GCF_020531965.1 of Pseudorhizobium xiangyangii. Classification (GTDB taxonomy): domain Bacteria; phylum Pseudomonadota; class Alphaproteobacteria; order Rhizobiales; family Rhizobiaceae; genus Neorhizobium; species Neorhizobium xiangyangii. Next base: position 168,987 of record NZ_JAJAWH010000002.1, read on the forward strand.
CAGATGCGTCAGGACAGCCAGGATTCCATCCGCTTCACCAGTGTTCCGGGCGTCTTCCAGCGCTGGAACGACATCGAGGAAGCCGGTATCGGCTTCAACGGGTTCTTCGACAGCGGTTTCCAGACCGGAGGCGTGGACCATGTCCTCACGCTGGGCACGGACATCTTCATTTCGAAGGCAGAGCAGTATTCGGCGGGCGTCGACTCTTGCCCGCCAGGACCGCCTTACTCTCCTCCGTTCCTCTTCGGCGCCTGCGGCAACCTCCATACCAACCAGTCCGACATGCCGGATGTCGACAGCAAGCGGATCAGTTTCTATGCGCAGGATCGCATGACTTTTGGCAGCAGCGGGTTCTCGTTGACGCCGGGCCTGCGCTACGACTGGTTCGACCACGACCCGAAGGAAACGGCGGACTATCTCGACAACGCCATGGACCCGTCGATGCCGCCCGGTTCCAGCGGCGACGCATGGTCGCCGAAGCTCCTGGCGGAGTATGAGGTCAACCAGCAGTTCACCCTGTTCGGCCAGTGGGCCATGGGCTTCCGCTCGCCGAGCGCCAATGAGCTCTATATGACCTTCGGCGCTCCGGGCACCTACCTGCGGACGGGCAATCCGGACCTCGAGCCGGAAACCAGCAACGGCATAGACGTCGGTGCACGGTTCGGCGATCAGAATGCCGGAGGCAGCCTGTCGTTCTTCTACAATCGCTACAAGAACTTTATCGAAAACCGGAACCTGACCCCGGCCGAACAGATCGCCCGCGGGATCGACCCGAGCCTCGGATACGCCTTCGTTCAGACGCCGGAGAACGTCAGCCGTGCCGAGATCTATGGCATCGAACTTGCTGCTCACAAGCACTTCGACAACGGTTTCAACATGCGGGCGGGAATTGCCTACGCACGGGGCGAGAACCTGGATACCGGCAAGCTGCTGGCTTCAGTACCTCCGCTCAAAGGCATCATCGGAGTGGGGTACGCGGCGGAAACCTGGGGCGTGGATGCGCTCTGGACGGCCGTGAAGGGCGTGGACGACGATTCCGCGGCGAGCTTCAAGGCTCCGGGTTATTCCATCGTCGACCTGACCGGATGGTGGGAACCTGAACAGGTAAAGGGGCTGCGGGTTCAGGCCGGCGTCTACAACGTGTTCGACGCGACCTACTACGACGCGTTGAACACCAAGGACTACACGACGATCACCGCAGCGAACCAGGAATTCTACTCCGAGCCGGGGCGGACATTCAAAATCTCGCTGACACAGCGCTTCTAGACCTTATCGGCGGGGGCTGGGCGAGGGCGGTGCGGTTTCGCGCCGCCCTCTTTGCGTTACGGCTTGTCTCAAGCCTCGGAAACGGTCAGCCGAACGCTGCCCCGGTTGTTCTCGTAGGCGTGCCAGGCATCATTGGCGAAGCAATAGAGGTATCCGGATTTCTGCGGCTTGAAGGTTGTCTTGTCGCCGATCTTGAAGACCTGGTGCGGCAGACGCTCGATCTCCTGCTTCTCGTCCTTCTTCGGTGCCGGCACGTCGTTGGCGACGAGGCCGACGAGGCAGAACCAGTCGAGATCCTCTTCCCGCTTCGTCCACCAGAAATCCACCTGGCGGTTGCCGGTGACGTTCTTCCACAATGTCTCCATGCCGCCCCAGATGGAGGAGGCGATCTGGGCGATTTCAGCCGGATTGAATTTTCCGTCGCTCGTGCCGCCCGGTCCGCACTTGATCGAGGCGTCCATCCATTCGCCCTCGGCCACAAAGCGATAGCTCTTCCCGGCCTGGAGATAGACACCGGTGTCGTTCCAGTGGTCGCGTGCGAAGATGTCGACGGTGAGCGGTAGCGTCTCCTTCAACGGTCTGTAGCGGCCCTGGGCGAGCGGTGGATTGGCGTGGCGGTCCTGCGCCGATGCATGAACCTCTTCGGATGGTGTCGCCGATACTTTCGGCGTCGCCCGTGGCCGGGTCTTGAGCGCCTTGAACACGCCTTTCACCGAGTCGTGCAGCAGGCCGCGTGCATCGGGCCTCATCTGGTTGACGGCGCCGGCATTGAAGGACAGTCCCAGCATTTCCGCTTCCTGCATCATCCAGTAGAGCGCGCCATCCGACAGGCCGGACTGGCTGTAGCCGCCGCCGACATCGCCGTGGACGCCCGGAAACCAGACCTGTTTCAAGGTTCCCGTCCAGCCGGCGGGCTTTTCCCAGATGGTGGGCAGGAAGCTCTGGCGGAATTCGTCGAGCGCAACGGCATGACGGGCATTCTGGACCGCCGGGCCGAGCTTGGTGTCGTGGAACCGGTGGTCGTCGGGATCGTCGAGAAGATTGAGGAGCGCCATGTCGTCCGGAATACCGAGCGACCCCACCGTGTCCCATACGCCGATGAAGTGAACCTTCGTCTTTCCAGCCGGGGACTGGCCCGCAGCGGAGTGGTGGAATTTGCGGTTCTTTCCCGCCTTGATGGGGCTTGGTTCATCTGCCCGGTAGGCGTCGAAGACGTCCTCGATTGCCGTCCAGGCCTGGTTGTCGGTGAGTTTTGATCCCGGCAGGTCGAGAAGCCCGCATTTGGAGATCATGCCGCCCAGGCTTCTGACCGTATAGGCACCGCGGCTGAAGCCGAAGAGCCAGATCCGGTCGCCCTCCCGGTAGGTGCGAGCCAGCCAGTTGTAGCCGCTCATGATGTTCTGATCGAGCCCCTTGCCGGTGCTGCCGCCGAGAAATCGCTTAACCCAGGTACCGTCCGTGCCGACGCCGGGGTGGTAGTAGAACTTCTGTTCGGTGCCTTTTGCGTCGGCGGCGGCGAGCGCGTTGTAGAGCTTCACGACATTGGTCGGGCTCGGCAGCCCGTTTTCAGTCGCGTCAGGCGTATTCCATGTACCATCGCAGCAGACAATGATGTTCATGCCTATCTCCCTCAGGTTGCATTGATAGGTAACTGCACCTTTAAGTAAATTGCAATCGGGAATTACACGCAGCGGTATATGTATCACACCTGTGCAAACCGGGGACGGTGATGCCACCCCGCTTGTGTCCCGCGTCCGTCTGTGGCCAATTCACCAACCAAACATGCCAAGAGGATGAATGACATGACGGCGGTGAAATCCGACATCGAGATCGCGCGGATGGCGGCGAAGAAGCCGATCATGGAGGTCGGTTCCAAGCTCGGCATTCCGCAGGAACACCTGGCGCCCTACGGCCACGACAAGGCAAAGATCGGCGCAGACTTCATCCATTCCCTCAAGGATCGTCCCGACGGCAAGCTGATCCTCGTGACCGCCATCAACCCGACGCCGGCGGGCGAGGGCAAGACGACGACGACAGTCGGGCTTGGCGACGGCCTCAACCGGATCGGCAAGAAGGCGATCATCTGCGTGCGCGAACCTTCGCTAGGGCCCTGCTTCGGCATGAAGGGCGGCGCCGCCGGCGGCGGTTACGCACAGGTAATCCCGATGGAGGATATCAACCTCCACTTTACCGGCGACTTCCACGCGATAACCTCTGCCCATAACCTCCTTGCCGCGATGATCGACAACCACGTCTACTGGGGCAACGCGCTCGACATCGACGTCCGGCGGATTACCTGGCGGCGAGCGATGGACATGAACGATCGGGCGCTGAGGCAGATGGCCGGAGCGCTGGGCGGTGTCGCCAACGGTTTCCCGCGCGAATGCGGTTTCGATATTACCGTCGCCTCGGAAGTGATGGCCATCCTGTGCCTGGCGGAAGACTTCGAGGACCTGGAGCGGCGTCTCGGAGAGATCATCGTCGCCTACCGCCGCGACAAGACGCCGGTCTTTGCCCGCGACCTCAAGGCCGACGGCGCCATGGCCGTGCTGCTCAAGGATGCCATGCAACCGAACCTGGTGCAGACGCTGGAGAATAATCCGGCCTTCGTGCATGGCGGACCTTTCGCCAACATCGCACATGGCTGCAATTCGGCGATTGCCACGAAAACGGCGCTGAAGCTTGCGGACTATGTGGTGACGGAGGCGGGCTTCGGCGCCGATCTCGGCGCAGAGAAATTCTTCGATATCAAGTGCCGAAAGGCGGGGCTCAGTCCTGCGGCGGCGGTCATCGTCGCGACCGTGCGGGCACTGAAGATGAACGGCGGCGTGAGGAAGGAAGACCTCGGTGCCGAGGACGTTGCAGCACTGACGCGCGGCTGCGCCAATCTCGGTCGTCATATCGCCAATGTCCGCCGCTTCGGCGTGCCGGTCGTCGTGGCGATCAACCATTTCACCTCCGACACGGACGCCGAAGTGGTCGCCGTCAAGGACTATGTTTCCCGCCACGGTGCCGACGCCATCCTCTGCCGGCACTGGGCGGACGGGTCTGCCGGGATCGAGGAACTGGCAGAGCGTGTGGCGGAACTGGCCGATGCCGGACAGGCGGATTTCAAGCCGCTTTATCCGGACGACATGCCGCTGATGGAAAAGATCGAGACGGTTGCTTCGAAGATCTACCATGCGGGCGAGGTGACGGCCGACAAGGCGGTGCGCGACCAGTTGAAGGCCTGGGAGGAGCAGGGCTACGGCCATCTTCCGGTCTGCATGGCGAAGACGCAGTATTCCTTCTCCACCGATCCCAACCTGCGCGGCGCGCCGGAGGGCCATGTCGTGCCGGTGCGCGAGGTTCGGCTTTCGGCGGGTGCCGGCTTTGTCGTCGCCATCACCGGGGAGATCATGACCATGCCGGGCCTTCCCCGCTCGCCCTCCGCAGAGCGCATTTTCCTGAACGATGACGGGCACATAGAGGGTCTTTTCTAAGGCGTTGATTCAGGCTCCTCAGAGATTGATTCAACGGCAATACCTGTAGCCGCTGTCGCGCTCCAGCACGTCGAGGTGCAGGTGATCCTGGTGGGCGGCGTCGCTGCCGGGGGACAGCACGGTACGGAAGTGCAGGCAGGCGCCGGCGGTCGCGGTGCGCTGGAAGGCGCCTTCCATCGTCCCGTCCTCGTGCCGTGGTTTCATCGTCACTTCCGCACCGTCGTCGAGCCGGAACGCGGCGACGTCGATGGCATTGCCCCGGGCGTGTTCCGAGATCTTGCCGGTCGAGGCTCCGTTTCGCAGGCGGCAGGCATAGGTCGAGCCGGTGGTGATGCCGCTGATCTTGCGGTCCGGCATGGCAATCTTCAGCGCCGGCTGGACGGTATCCTTCAACCAGTGGCCGAGCGCACGGGCCGTTTCGCAGCGCATCTGCGCGCCGCCCGTATCGATACCGGGCAGGGCTTCGGTCACCTCTATGGGCTGATCGATGCCACAGCCTTCGCCTTCGTCGATGCGCGTCGCGGTCTTGTACTTCGTGCCGAGGGCGGCCAAATCCGCGAGGCAGGCCTTCAGCGCTGCCGCGTCCTCTTTCTCGACAGGCGGAGGCGGCGGGGGTGGAGGTGTCTTTGCTTGCTCCTCCTTTTCATCCTTGTCGTCCGGCTTGTCTTCACCGGCTTTTTCATCCCCGGGCTTTGCCTCTTGAGGCGGGGCCGGTTTCGCCGCTTCGGTGTCCGGCTTTGGCTCCGGCGTGGGGACAGCCGCTTCAAGCTCGCTGGCCGGATCGGGCTGATCGTCGGAAGACTGCTCGGCCGGGGGTTGCTTGCCCCCAGCTTGCCCATCCGGCGCGTTTTCCTCGGCGGGCTTTGGCGCGGGGACCGGTCCGGAGCGGGGCAGCGCGGCGGCTCCGACGACGAACGGAAGGCAAAGCACGAGGAAAAGGATGGACCGTTGCATCTAAGGCTGCTCCGTGAATGGTTTCGCGACAGGCAACGCGCGAACCATGGTTTTGGTCGCATGGCCTACAAATCCGCTTGCGGAGACAGAAGCTCCGCGTTATCTCTTTCGCCATGATCAAGTCGATGAACATTGGTAACTGGTGGTGGGCACGCTAACGCGGCCTTGACCAGTCATGTCCATCGACAAGACGACACAAGCCGCCCGGAAACCGAGGCGGCTTTTTTGTTATCCGCCGCAGGTTCCCGAGCGAAAGAAACGGAGAGCAGGATATGGTGACGATCATTCGGGACGACGGCTCGGAGACCTACGAGACCAGGGGCGGGATCACCGTCAGCCGCCAGCGGCGCGCGACGCCCTATTCGGACGCCGTCTCTTCCTATGTCGACAAGCTCGACGAGCGGCGCGGCGCGGTGTTTTCCTCGAACTATGAATATCCCGGCCGCTATACCCGCTGGGATACGGCGATCGTCGACCCGCCGCTGTGCATCTCGTCGCACGGCCGCAAGGTCTGGATCGAGGCGTATAACGAGCGCGGGGAAGTGCTGCTCGGCTTCATCGCCGACAAGCTGACGACTGTTGCGGACCTGACGCTGGGGGCTCGCTCGGCCCGCCGCCTCGACCTTGCCGTCAACGAGCCGACCCGCGCCTTCACCGAGGAAGAGCGCTCCAAGATGCCGACGGTGTTCACCGTGCTGCGCGCCGTGGTCGATCTCTTCCATTCCGACGCGGATTCGGCCATCGGCCTGTTCGGCGCCTTCGGCTACGACCTGGCTTTCCAGTTCGATGCGATCAAGCTGTCGATGCAGCGGCCGGAAGACCAGCGTGACATGGTTCTGTTCCTGCCGGACGAGATCCTCGTCGTCGACCACTATTCCGCCAAGGCCTGGATCGACCGCTACGATTTTGCCAGGGACGGGGTGACGACCGACGGCAAGGCCGAAGAGATTGCGCCGGAGCCCTTCCAGCGCACCACGGTCACGCCGCCGAAGGGTGATCATAAGCCGGGCGAATACGCGCAGCTGGTGACGAAGGCGAAAGAAAGCTTCCGCCGCGGCGACCTGTTCGAAGTGGTGCCGGGGCAGAAGTTCATGGAACGCTGCGATTCGAAGCCGTCGGAGATCTCCCATCGCCTCAAGGCGATCAATCCGTCGCCTTATTCCTTATTCATCAACCTCGGCCATCAGGAATATCTGGTCGGCGCCTCGCCGGAAATGTTCGTGCGCGTCTCCGGCCGGCGCATCGAGACCTGCCCGATCTCGGGCACGATCAAGCGGGGCGAGGATCCGATCGCCGACTCGGAGCAGATCCTCAAGCTCCTGAACTCCAAGAAGGACGAGTCCGAACTCACCATGTGCTCGGACGTCGACCGCAACGACAAGAGCCGGGTTTGCGAACCGGGCTCGGTGAAGGTGATCGGCCGCCGGCAGATCGAGATGTATTCGCGCCTCATCCACACGGTGGATCATATCGAGGGCCGGTTGCGCGAAGACATGGACGCTTTCGACGGCTTCCTCAGCCACGCCTGGGCCGTGACCGTCACCGGTGCACCGAAACTCTGGGCGATGCGCTTCATCGAGAACCAGGAGAAGAGCCCGCGCGCCTGGTATGGCGGCGCGATCGGCATGGTCGGCTTCAACGGCGACATGAACACCGGTCTGACGCTTCGCACGATCCGCATCAAGGACGGCATTGCGGAAGTGCGTGCGGGTGCGACGCTGCTCAACGACAGCGATCCGCACGAGGAAGAGGCAGAAACCGAACTGAAGGCATCGGCCATGATCTCGGCAATCCGTGACGCGCGCGCAGGAAATTCAGGCAAGGTTGCCCGCGACGTGGCGCTGGTCGGGCAGGGCGTGAAGATCCTGCTCGTCGACCACGAGGACAGTTTCGTCCACACGCTGGCCAACTATTTCCGCCAGACCGGCGCGGAGGTTTCGACCGTGCGCACGCCGGTGCCGGAGGAGATTTTCGACCGGGTCGATCCGGATCTCGTCGTCCTGTCGCCGGGACCGGGCAATCCGAAGGATTTCGACTGCAAGGCGACCATCAAGGCAGCACGGGCCAGGGACCTGCCGATCTTCGGCGTCTGCCTCGGCCTGCAGGCGCTCGCCGAAGCCTATGGCGGCGAACTGCGGCATCTCGCGGTCCCGATGCACGGCAAGCCGTCGCGCATCCGGGTGCTGGAGCCGGGCATCGTCTTCTCCGGCCTGTCGAGCGAAGTGACCGTCGGTCGCTACCATTCGATCTTCGCCGACCCGACAACGCTGCCCACGGACTTCACCATCACGGCGGAAAGCGAGGACGGCACGATCATGGGTATCGAGCACGTCAAGGAGCCGATCGCAGCGGTGCAGTTCCACCCGGAATCGATCATGACGCTCGGCCAGGACGCCGGCATGCGGATGATCGAGAATGTCGTGGCGCGTCTGGCGCGCAAACGGAAGGTGCAGGCAGCGTAAGCGGCGGGCGAGACACCCGCGCTTGCTGATGGGGGAAAGGTCTCTGCCTAGGTGGCTGGCTAAGTTGCTGGGACGACTGGGGATGCGTCCTTCCGTCCTTTGACAAAACCTGCTGCTTGAGCCATACCGCGATCAATCGAAACCGCCCGGGTCCCGCCCGGGCGGTTTCGCCGTTTAGGGGCATTGCTCTTGCAATTCGTTCGCATACGCATGGGAGTTAGAAGGTGACCACGAAAACCGATCCGATCGTCGAAAGGCTGGCTTTCTGGGGCATTCCGCTCTCCTTCGGCGTGATGGGGCTGAAGATGCTGGCGTGGTGGGTGACCGGGTCGGTGGCGCTTCTGTCCGACGGACTGGAATCGACCGTCAACGTCGCTGCCGCCTTCATCGCCTATTTCGCCATCCGTTATGCGCAGCGTCCGGCTGACGACGACCATCAGTTCGGACACCACAAGGCCGAGTACATGTCGGCGGTGGTGGAGGGGGCACTCATCATCGTCGCGGCGCTCCTGATCGTGCAGGAGGCGTGGGGTGTGCTGTTTGCGCCCCGACTCCCGGAAGCGCCGGTGCTGGGCCTGGCGATCAATGCCGTCGCGGGCGTGATCAACGCGGCCTGGGCAGCCATTCTCATCCGGGTCGGAACCAGACACCATTCGCCGGCACTTTCTGCCGACGGCCGCCACCTCGTGTCGGACGTCGTGACGTCGGCCGGCGTCTTCGTCGGGCTGGTCCTGGCGGTGGTGACGGGCTATGCCATTCTCGATCCGGTGATGGCGATGCTGGTCGCGGTCAGCATCCTGTTCCAGGGTTACAAGGTGATTTCCCATTCGCTCGGCGGGCTGATGGACCGTGCCGTCACGCCCGAGGAAGAGGTGGCGATCCGCCATGCGATCAAGGAGAACGCGGCCGGTTCGCTCGGCGTCCATGACCTGAGGACGCGGCGGGCGGGCGCGGCCGCCTTCATCGATTTCCACCTCGTCGTACCGGCGGGCATGCCGGTGGCGCAAGCGCACGAAATCTGCGATCGCCTCGAAGATGCCATCAAGGACGTCATACCGGGCGCAAGCCTCGCCATCCATGTGGAACCCGAAGGGGAGGGTGCGCATGGCATCAAGGTCAAGGTAGAAGGAACACTCACATGAGCATGACCGACACATCGAGCCTTTCCCAGCTCGGCCAGAAGGTGGACGCGCCGGAAAACCCGGAAGCCGCCGTCCTGGAGAAGGTGCCGAACGGCAACCAGGGAACCGACTATGTGGTGCGCTTCACGGCGCCGGAATTCACCTCGCTCTGCCCGATGACGGGCCAGCCGGATTTCGCGCATATCGTCATCGACTACATTCCGGAGGCGCATCTGGTGGAATCGAAGTCGCTGAAACTCTTCCTGCACTCGTTCCGCAACCACGGGGCATTCCACGAGGATTGCTCGGTCTACATCGCCAAGCGTCTGGTCGAGCTGTTGCAACCGAAGTGGTTGAGGATCGGCGCCTACTGGTATCCGCGCGGCGGCATTCCGATCGATGTGTTCTGGCAGACAGGCGAAGCGCCGAAGGGCGTCTGGCTGCCCGAGCAGGGTGTTGCCACCTATCGCGGTCGCGGGTGAGCCGGGACTTCCGTATCTGAAAAAAGGGCACCCTGAACGGCAGGGAGCCCTCATGCCGGAATGGCTTCAGCCGAAGGCGAGAGACAGGCCCGCGAGGGCAGTCAGGGCACCCGCAAGGCGTGCGATCCATGGCGTGATCCGGCCGATGCCAAGCCCGATGGCGATGCCGGCGAGGTGCAGCAAGGCCGTCGCAACCACGAAGCCGATGCCAAACTGAAGGGCACCGGCGGCGCCAAGCTCGCCGCCATGGGCATGGCCGTGGAAGAGCGCGAAGATGCCGACCACGGCGGCCGATGCCGCGACCGGAAGCCGGACTGCCATGGCCACGAGCAGGCCGAGTGCGACGACCGAGGCGAGAATGGCCGGTTCCACGAACGGCAGCCCTATGCCGCCGACCTCTGCGGCATAGCCAAGTGCCATGGTGCCGACAAAGGTGGTCGGGATGAGCCAAAGGGCTGACCTGTTACCCGAGCCGGAGGCGATCTGGCTTGCCCACAGCCCGACTGCGACCATCGCAAGGATATGGTCTGTCCCGAACAGCGGATGCGAAACGCCGGCCATGAAGGAACCGTGGGCGGCAGGATCGAGATGCGCGAAGGCGGGCGCTGCGGCGGCAGCGGAAATGGCTGTGGCGAGCAAAAGTCGTCTGAGCATGGTGGACCCCTCAAGAAGTTGCTGCGGCCAAAGTGAACGACCGAAGCGTTATGCAGGGGACAACGATATGGCAAGGCCGACGGGGCTGTCCATCAGCGAACAGGCTGATCCCCTACGTCATTCACCTTAGTCTGTTTCGCGCATTGTTTTACGGTTGCGAACGCATTATGTCCGTGGAGACCAATTCCATGCTGGAGATGCTGATGAACGACGACAACGACGACGACAAGGCGAAGGAATTGCCGCTCGGCAAGGAAACGGAGGCGAACCTTTTCAAGTCGCGTTCGATCTTCATCTACGGCCCGATCAACCAGGAGCTGGCGCAGAAGGTCTGCACGCAGCTCGTCGCGCTCGCTGCCGCCAGTGACGAAGACATCCGTGTCTACGTGAACTCGCCGGGTGGTCACGTGGAATCGGGCGATTCCATCCATGACATGATCAAGTTCATCAAGCCGAAGGTGTGGATGATCGGGACCGGCTGGGTCGCCTCTGCCGGCGCGCTCATCTATGTCGCCGCTCCCAAGGAGCGCCGTATCTGCCTGCCGAACACCCGCTTCCTGCTGCACCAACCCTCCGGTGGCACGCGCGGCATGGCATCGGATATCGAGATCCAGGCCCGCGAGATCATCAAGATGAACGAGCGGCTGATCAAGATCTTCTCCAAGGCCACGGGCCAGACGGAGGAGAAGATCGCCAAGGACATCGATCGCGACTACTGGCTGTCGGCGGAAGATGGTGTGGCCTATGGCCTTGCCTCCCGCGTCATTACCAACCAGTCCGAGATCGGTTAACCATCTGCCATCTCAATCAAAAGCCCCGCCGGCAGCCGCCGGCGGGGCTTTTGTTTTGTCCGCGGCCAACGGCCTGATTGACAGCGGCGACGTGTTGCCGCAAAGAAAGCTTCTTTTAAAACTCCACTTATGGCCGCGCGCGTGACGTTTCAGCCTCGAATGAGTAACCGCATCGGCGGCTTCAAGGTCGTCGGCAAGATCCATCGTCGTCAGTGGAATGGCATTACCGCCGACCTGACGCAGGTGGAGTGCGAAACCTATGCGGGCGGTTACTATGTGGCCCAGGATCCTCGACTGTTCATCCTGCTGGATGCCGAAGGCGAGGGGCGACCGCTGGTCAAGATGAGCTCCGACGGTTCCGCGACACCTCAGGACACCAGGCACCGGCCCATATCATTCGTGCCGGCGGGAATGGATCTCTGGGTGGATGTCATCGGCGTGCGCTCCATGCGGCATCTCGATCTCCACTTCGATGCGGAAGTCATCCTCCAGCGCCTGGGTGCGGATCTCGACCCGAAGCGGCTTGAAGATGCGCATCTGCTCTTCAGTGACGAGCGGATCGTGGCGCTTGGGCAGCTTATTGCGGCCGAATGCGCCAATCCGCAGCCGCTGCACGATCTCTATGGCGACAGCCTTGCGATGGGGCTGATCATCGATGTGATGAAGCTCGGCCGCTCCGAGCCGCGCCAGCGCAGCGCACTGGCATCATGGCAACTCCGCCGGGCGCTGGACTTCATCGAGGGCAATTGCCTGCGCAACATCCGGCTCGAGGAGCTGGCATCGCTGACGGGGCTGTCGCAGTCTCATTTCAGCCGCGCCTTCAAGGCATCGACCGGGACTGCGCCGCACCAGTGGCAGATGAAGATGCGCATCAAGAAAGCGCAGCAGATGCTGGCCTCGAACGACGGTTCGTTGAGCGATGTCGCTGCGGAGACCGGCTTCTCCGACCAGGCCCACTTTACCCGTATCTTCCGCCAGTTGACCGGAACGACGCCTTCGCATTGGCGCAGGGCGCAGAAGTAAGGCGAAAAGCGGTCAAATATGTCTATTCCCTTCAAAAGTCGCAAATGCGTTCAATCCGGGCAGAGAAAGATGAGTTATCCGCTCAGCTTATTTCATGCCGCGAGCAGGGGCTGCGGCGTTGTCGGGGTTGTTTTCATGCATGCGAGAACTTTGAGGGTAATGACGGGCCTGCTTAAGGCCAGTGCGGCCATCGCGGCGGTTGGGGCTGCGACGCCTGTGCTGGCGCAAGATACACAGCTCGCGCCGATCGTCATCCAGTCCGAGGGTGCCGGTAACGGCTCCGACCAGACGGCCGTGGCTCCTGTCCGGGGCTATGTCGGCAGGACGTCCTCGGCGGGCTCCAAGGGCAACACGCCGGTCAACGAAATTCCGCAATCGGTGTCGATCATCGGTCAGCAGGAGTTCCAGGACCGCGGCATCACCAACAAGGTGGACGAACTGTTGCGTTATACGCCGGGCGTCGTGGCGCAGCCGTTCGGCAGCGATCCGGACACCGACTGGTACTTCATCCGTGGCTTCGACGCGACGCAGACCGGTGTCTATCTGGATGGACTCAACCTGTTCGCCTATGGCTTCGGTGGCTTCCAGATCGATCCGTTCATGCTGGAGCGCGTCGATGTGCTGAAGGGGCCGTCCTCCGTGCTTTACGGTGGTGCAAACCCGGGCGGACTCATCAACCTCATTCGCAAGCGCCCGACCGACGATCCGCTCTATTACACCGAGACCGGTATCAACTCGAACGGCAATGCCTTCTTCGGCTTCGATTTTTCCGATGCCATCAACGAAGACGGCACTGTGAACTATCGCCTGACCGGCAAGGTCGCGGGTGGCGACAACTATTCGGACTTCTCGGAAGACCTGCGCGGCTTCATCATGCCGCAGGTGACGTTTACGCCGGACGACGCCACGAGCCTCACGGTCTGGGGCTATCTCGGTGGGCTTGACCAGGTGCACACCGGCAACGGCTTCTTCCCCTATGTCGGCACGGTCGTCGATGCGCCCTTCGGCAAAATCGCCAGGGACGCCTTCTATGGCGAGCCCGACATCGACACGGGAGAATACGTCCAGAAGATGCTGGGCTACGAACTTGAACACGAGTTCGACAACGGCTGGAAGGTTTCCCAGAACGCGCGTTACGGCCATCTGTGGAAGCATGAGGAAGGCCCGTATCTGAACGGCTATGTCGGCGGGGTGCCGACCGCTCCCGACTACCTGCTGGCCCGCATAGGCTTCGAGGCGACGTCGGAGGCCGACAGCTTCGCCATCGACAACCGCGCTGAACAGGAGTTCGAGTTGGGCGGTGCGACGCACAACCTGATGGTCGGCCTGGACTACAAGTATTACACGCTCGACCACGTGCAGGCCTGCTGCGGTGCCACCCCCATCAGCGCCACCGATCCTGTCTTCGGCGTCCCGCAAGGTCCGAACTTCGTATACCTGGACCAGGTCGTGACGCAGAATCAGGTGGGTCTCTATGCGCAGGACCAGATCCGGTTCGGCGACGGATGGCTCGTCACGCTCAACGGTCGCTATGACTGGGTCAGCACCGACTCCGAAGCAGCAGTCGGCCCGACCTACGACACGATCGACAGGGCACTGAGCGGCCGCGCCGGCCTGGCCTACGAATTCGACAACGGCCTGACGCCCTATGTAAGCGTCGCTACCTTCTTCAATCCGCTGATCGGCACGGCCGCAAGGGGGGCTTTGGAGCCCGAGGAAGGAGAGCAGTACGAAGCGGGTATCAAGTACGAGCCCACCTTTATCGACGGCTCGATTACTGCCTCGGTGTTCCATATCAGCAAGAGGAACAACCTCGTCTCTATGCCAGCTCCTCTCTTCACCCAAGATCAGCTGGGTGAAGTGGAATCGCGGGGCTTCGAACTCGAAGGTAAGGTCAACCTCAACGAAAACTGGAGAATCCTCGGTTCGTTCGCATACACGGATATGGAAATCACCAAGAACCCATTGAATACAGCGCTCATCGGCAACTCGCCGTTTATCGTGCCTGACGTGACGGCCTCGCTATGGGTTGATTACGCCTTCACGACCGATGCGCTGCAGGGTCTCAGCCTCGGTGCCGGTATCCGTTACCAGGGCGAATCCTGGGCCGACGAGGCGAATACGAGGAAGGTGCCCGATGCGACGCTGTTCGATGCCGCAATCCGGTATCAAAAGGACGACTGGAGCGCCTCGCTCAACGTCGCGAACGTCTTCGACGAGAAGTATGTCAGTGCTTGCCAGAGCCTGACCGGGTGTGGTTACGGCGATGCCCGGACCGTGACCTTCAAGCTGAGCAAGAAGTGGTAAGCAGGAGCACCGATGGTTGAGCAGGGCGTGCCGGACAGTTTCCTTTCGCTGAGAGGTGTAGGCTTCTCGGTGGACAAGAAGGTGATCCTTTCCGGCATCGACCTGGATGTCGCGGCTGGTTCGGTCTGCGGCCTCGTCGGCCCGAACGGTTCGGGCAAGAGCTCGCTCCTGAAGATCATCGCGCGGCAAGTCACCCCAAGCGCCGGCAGCGTCGCCTGGGGTGGCGCGCCGGCGACGGACTGGAGCAACAGGGCGTTTGCGCGCCATGTTGCCTACATGCCCCAGTTCACCCCGGGCGCGGACGGCATGACCGTCCGTGAACTGGTGGCGCTGGGGCGTTTTCCCTGGCATGGCACGCTCGGCCGGTTCGGCGACAGCGACCGCCGGGCGGTTGACGATGCCATCGCGCGGACCGAACTGGAAACCTTCGCGGACCGTCGTGTCGACGGCATGTCCGGCGGCGAACGGCAACGGGCATGGATCGCCATGATGCTGGCCCAGGATGCGCGCTGCCTGATCCTCGACGAGCCCACCTCGGCGCTCGATCTGGCCCATCAGGCGGGCGTGCTTTCGCTGGTGCAGACGCTTGCCAGGGAGCGCGGGCTGACGGTCATTGTCGTGCTCCACGACATCAACCTCGCGGCGCGCTATTGCGATACAATCACTGCGCTCAACAGCGGACATGTGCTCATGAGCGGGACGCCGGCCGACATCATGCAGCAGGACTCGCTTCGCCGGATATTCGGCGTGGAGATGGGCGTGTTCAACCACCCGCACCATCACCAACCGGTCAGTTACCTGTTGTGAGCGGGGTCGTGCACAGCCTGACTCGAAGGCAGCTTCTGGCGAGCCTGGGCGCAATGCTGGCGTTGCCGTGCGCGGCGCGCGCCGCCGCAGGGCCGACGGTGGCGACGCTCGACTGGGCGTTGCTTGAAACGCTGCTCGCCATGAACGCCAACGTGGTCGCAGGTGCCGAATTGCGGCAGTTCATCGACGTGGCCGTCGAACCGACCGTGCCGGCAGGGGTCACCGATCTCGGGCTGCGGGGAATCCCGAACTTCGAAGCGCTCTACCACGCGCGGCCTGACCTGATCTTCAATTCCAATTTCTACCTGGCCAACGAGGCGCGGTTGAGCCGGATAGCACCGGTGGAAACCCATTCGATCTATCTTCCCGGCGAAAGCCCGTTCGCGCATTCCATTCAGGCGACCCGTGCGATCGGTGAACGGCTCGACCTTCCGTCGGGTGTGAAAATGATCGAGAGGCTGGAAAGCCAGCTCGGCAGCCAAACGCGGATACTTGCGGGCGGCGACGGGCGGCCGGTGCTGCCGATCAACCTGGGCGATGCGCGGCACTACCGCGTCTTCGGCAGCGACAGCATGTTCGGCGAGGTGCTGGCGCGTCTCGGCCTCACTAATGCCTGGACGGGTGCAACAGCCTATACCGCCATGGCTCCGATGGGCATCGAGACGCTCGCCACCATGCCGGACGCCTGGATAATTCTCATTCCGCCGCATCCGGCTGATGCGCTTGATGCACTTGGGCGCAGTGCCTTCTGGAATGCGCTGCCACCGGTAAGGGACGGGCGGGTGCTGACGCTCGGAGCGGTCAATCCCTATGGCGCACTTCCGGCAGCCGGACGTTTCGCCAATCTTCTGACGGAGGGGCTGGCCCGTGCATGGAATGGCTGACATCGCGCGACCGCAGCCCCGCCAAGGGCGCGGGATGGCAGTGGCCGGGCTGGGCATCGCCTGCCTTCTGCTGTTGTTGCTCCTGCTTCTCGTGTGGCTGATGCCGGCGGTGCCCGGCGAGCCGGGACAGGCGGAGACGCTTCACTCCATCCTCCTCTGGCACAGCCTGATGCCGCGCGCAGCGCTTGCCCTCCTCGCCGGTGCCGCTCTTGGCCTGTCCGGTGCGCTGCTCCAGCATGTGCTGCGCAATCCGATCGCCGACGCCTCCACGCTCGGCATTGCTGCCGGGGCGCAACTGGCGCTGACGGTTGCGCTCGGCATGGCGCCGGCGCTGCTTCTCCTGCCGCGCGAGATTATCGCGTTCGGAGGCGGGGTGCTGTCGCTTGCCGTGGTGCTTGCTCTCAGCTGGCGACGACAACTCGATCCGGTGACCGTCGCACTGTCCGGCATGATCGTGACGATGATCGCATCGGCTCTCAGCATCGCGATCATCCTTGCCCGCGGCGAATATGTGATGTCGATCTTCATCTGGGGCTCGGGGTCGCTCAGCCAGCAGGACTGGAGCGGCGTGCTGTCGCTCGTCCCGCGTCTCATCGTCGGTGCCATTGCGACCGCGCTTCTGATGCGTCCGCTGCGGGTGCTGTCGCTGGACGATGCCGCAGCCCGCAGCCTCGGTGTCTCCATCCATGCCACCCGCTTCGCGGTCCTGGCGCTCGCCGTGTGGCTCGCCGCCTCCGTCACCGCGATTGTCGGGGTGATCGGTTTTCTCGGGCTCGCCGCGCCTGCGATCGCCCGCTATTGCGGAGCGCGGACGACCACCGAGATAACCACGGGTGCGGCGATCATTGGCGCCGGCCTGCTGTTTGCCGCAGATAGCCTGATGCAACTGTTGGGACCGGGCTTTTCCGATCTGGCGCCGGCGGGTGCTGCGACGGCGCTTTTCGGCGGGCCGCTGCTTCTTCTTCTCCTGCCGCGCCTGCGCAGCACGCTGAACCTGCAGGTCGCAAGCGTAAGCGCGATCCGCAGACTGTCGCGACCGGTTGTTGGACTTGCCGTTTTGTTCGCCGGCGTGACTGCAGTGTTTCTCGGCGCGCTGGCGGTGGGTGCTTCCGACGATGGCCTGACTTTCAGTCTCGGCGCGAGCTTTGCCGACCTTCTACCTTTCCGGCTGCCTCGCATTGTCGCGGCCGGCGGCGCTGGCGCCATGCTGGCGGTGGCGGGCCTCATCATGCAGCGGATCACCGGCAATCCGCTCGCGAGCCCGGAAGTTCTGGGCGTCAGTGCCGGCGGGGGCGCAGGGCTGACTGTCGTCCTGTTTCTGGTGGGTTTTCCTACGCCGCCCGTGATGCTCGGAGCCATGGCGATCGGCGCGGTCGTCACCTTCCTCCTGATGATGGCGCTGACGGCGCGGTCGGGCTTCTCATCCGAACGGGTGTTGCTCGCGGGCGTCGCGGCAGGCGCTCTGGCGATGTCCATCATGACGCTGGTGCTCGCCCAGGGCGACATGCGCAGCTACATTCTGCTCCTCTGGCTTTCCGGTTCGACCAACAATGCGGGGCCACTGCATGCCGGCATCGCGCTAGGCGCGCTTGTTGTGCTGGTGGCGCCGCTTGCGTTTTGCGGACGCTGGCTGACGATACTGCCGCTCGGCACGGCCGTTGCCAGGGGACTTGGACTTCAGGTCGCCAGGGCAAGGCTCATGCTGGCAGTGCTTGCAGCGCTGTTGACGGCGGCCGGCTCGTTCATCGTCGGACCTTTGAGCCTTACCGGCCTTGTCGCGCCGCATCTTGCCCGGATGATGGGCTTCCAGAAGCCGGGACACCAGCTTCTCGCCGCGATCCTGCTGGGCGCCGGCGTCCTGATGGGGGCGGACTGGCTCTCACGCCTCGTAATCTATCCTTACCAGATCCCGCTCGGGTTGTTCGCCGCCCTTATCAGTGGCCCCTATCTTCTCTGGCTGTTGAGTCGTAAGAGCGGGTCCTCAACCTAGATGCCGCCGCCATGGAAATACACCGCATGAAAGACCTCGTTCGCCGCTTTGCAGCCTATTACCGACCGCACCGCCGGCTGTTCCTCCTGGACTTCTCGAGCGCGGTGGCGGCAGGAATGCTGGAACTCGCCTTTCCCATGGCGGTGACGCTGTTCATCGACAGGCTGTTGCCCACGCAACGGCTGGACCTGATCGCGCTCGCGGCAGTCTGTCTTCTGCTGATCTATCTGCTCAATGCGGGTTTGCAGGTGGTGGTGACCTATTGGGGCCACATGCTGGGGATCAACATCGAGACGGAGATGCGCCGCAAGGCCTTCGATCATCTGCAGAAACTGTCCTTCGGCTTCTTCGACAACCAGAAAACCGGCAATCTCGTGGCTCGGCTGACCAAGGATCTCGAAGAGATCGGCGAGTTGGCGCATCACGGCCCCGAAGACCTGTTCCTGGCGCTGATGACACTGATCGGTGCCTTTGTGCTGATGATGTGGGTGCATGTGCCGCTGGCGATGGTCACAGCTGTCGTCGTTCCGCTGACCGCCTTCGTGACGACGTTCTACGGCCAGCGGATGACCGGAACCTGGCATGCGCTCTATGGGCGGGTTGCCGACTTCAACACGCGTATCGAGGCAAATGTCGGGGGCATCCGGGTCGTTCAGGCCTTCACCAACGAGGACCATGAGCGCCGCCTGTTCGAACAGGACAACAACAATTACCGCACCACGAAGCTGCAGGCCTACAAGGTCATGGCGGCGGCGACCTCGCTCAGCTACCTCTCCATGCGCTTCGTGCAGGTTATCGTGATGCTGGCCGGCGCCTGGTTCGTCACCAAGGGCGAACTGTCGGCGGGCGGGTTCGTCGGCTTCCTGCTGCTGGTGAACGTGTTCTTCCGGCCGATCGACAAGATCAATGCGGTGATCGAGAGCTATCCGAAGGGCATCGCCGGTTTCCAGCGCTACCAGCAGTTCCTGGCGACGTGTCCCGACATCGCGGACCGCCCCGGTGCGGTGGAGCTTCCGCGCGCCGAGGGCCGCATCGGTTACACGGGGGTCGGTTTCGGCTACCGGAATGGCCGCAAGGTACTCGACGGTCTGGATTTCGAGGTGGCAGCAGGGGAGACCGTCGCATTCGTCGGGCCATCCGGCGCCGGCAAGACGACGATCTGTTCGCTGTTGCCGCGTTTTTACGACGTGACGGAAGGTGCGATCACCATCGATGGTATCGACGTTCGAGACCTGACGCTGAAGTCGCTGCGCGCCAATATCGGCATCGTGCAGCAGGACGTGTTCCTGTTTGCCGGCACGATCCGCGAGAACATCCTCTATGGTCGCCTTGATGCATCCGACGAGGACGTGCGACGCGCCGCGGAGCGGGCGCGGCTTGACGAGATGATCGCCGAATTGCCGGAGGGCTACGACACAGTCGTTGGCGAACGTGGCGTGAAACTCTCCGGTGGGCAGAAGCAGCGCCTGGCGATCGCACGGATTTTCCTGAAAAACCCGCCGATCCTGATCCTCGACGAGGCGACGTCCGCGCTGGATACGGAAACGGAACGGGCGATCCAGGCCTCGCTTTCGGAGCTTGCGAAGGGCCGCACGACGCTGGTCATCGCGCATCGGCTTTCGACGATCACCAAGGCGAACCGGATCTTCGTGGTGGACGGAGGCAGGATCATCGAGAAGGGGTCGCACGAGGCTCTGGTCTCCAACCAGAACGGCGCGTTCTACAAGCTGGCGAAGGCCAGTCTCGGCTGAAGATCTTTTTTGGGGGGAGGAGCCGAGCCGGTCACGCATTTTTTCCCGGTATTGTAGCAGACACCACCAAGCGCGCTTAGTGGTGTCGGACAATAGGCTAATCGCCACGGGATCGGCGGCAAAGCGCCCGGCCGGTTGGTTCGCTCGACCGACCGGGCGGAAGTATAGCGTTCAGTTATTCGTGGCGTGGATGATTATCTTTCCCAAAGATACCTTTGGCGCATCTACGCCAATGTGTGCTGCGTTTTTTGCAATCCAGTTCTTGGCCATGCTTACACTCTCATCGATGCCTGCCTTGTCCTGGCATACGGTCATCGACATTCCTCCGTCACTTTCACTACTGCGAGCCAGTGTGTAGCTCACAAATCCCTTTGTTGAGCGCAAAAGCTTCTCAACCTCTGCCTTGCGCTCCTCCAGCAATGAAAACAGCTCTTTCGAGCCCTTACCTGAGTAAGTTCTTACAACGACGTCCATAATGGATACCTCTGAACGAAGGCGTTCACTTCGTGAACGCGCATTTTGGCGAGCATCGATCCAAGCCACCGGCTCCGGTCCTGCTGACCAACCTGCTGGCATCCCTTTTATACTTCAATCGCAGGTCGACCACGAGCTAAAGTTGGCGCGCTCATCCGCAAAGCCGTGCGTTGTCTGCGATGGGGCGCTGAGTTGCCCCTGGTGTCATTGCTACACAATACCGTATTCCGAAGTACGGATTCATGCCGGCTGTGACTTGCCAAAGTACACCCTCTCCGGGCATCGATAGCGAATACGCAATCGTTCTTTTCAGAGACCCTGATGCTCAAAGATCTTTCGGCCCAGAGTTTCTTCATGGGCGTACTCACCGCCTTCGTCGGGTTTGCAAGTTCTTTCGCCGTCGTGCTGCAGGGACTGAAGGGTGTGGGAGCCACCGATTTCCAGGCCGCGTCCGGCCTGATGGCGCTGTCGGTTTCGATGGGGCTGTGCGCGATCGCGCTGAGCGCCTGGACGAAGCTGCCGGTCTCGATCGCCTGGTCGACGCCGGGGGCGGCGCTGCTGGCGACGGCCGGCACGGTGGAAGGGGGATTTGCGGCCGCGGTCGGCGCGTTCCTCGTTTGCGCCGTGCTGATCGTCATCGCCGGGTTGTTTCGGCCGCTCGGCCGCGCCGTGGCCGCCATTCCGGCGCCGCTTGCCAATGCCATGCTTTCCGGCGTCATCCTCGGCCTGTGCTTTGCGCCCTTCAAGGCGATCGCCTTCGATCCCATGCTCGGACTGCCGATCCTCGTCGCCTGGGCGGCGGTGCTGATGGTGAAACGTCTCTATGCGGTGCCGGCGGCACTTGCCGCGTTCGTCGCGGTGATGATCTTCGGCGTCGAGCTGCCTGACGGCGCAATGCAGAACTGGGCCGCCTCGCTTGCGCCGCCGGTGGAGATTGTCGCGCCGCTCTTCACGCTTCCGGCGCTGGTCTCGATCGCCCTGCCGCTTTTCATCGTCACCATGGCATCGCAGAACATTCCAGGCATCGCGGTGCTGAAGGTCAATCACTACGAGCCAAAACCCGGTCCGTTGTTTGCCGTGACTGGCCTCTTCTCGCTTTTCTCGGCGCCGTTCGGCGGACATGCGGTGAACCTGGCTGCCATCACGGCGGCGATGTGCGCCGGAGAGGATGCGCATCCCGACCCGAGGAAGCGCTATTGGGCGGCGATTATCGGAGGGGTTGGCTATGTCGTCTTCGGGCTGATGGCCGGGGCCGTCACCGCCTTCGTGTCGCTGGCGCCGCCGATCCTTATCCAGGCGGTAGCCGGGTTGGCGCTGATAGGGGCGTTTTCCGGCTCGGCGGTCGCGGCCTTCAAGGAGCCGGAGACGCGCGAGGCGGCTGCCGTCACGTTTCTCATCACGGCCTCCGGCGTTTCGTTCGCCGGCATTTCCGGTGCCTTCTGGGGGCTCGTCGCGGGTGGCTTGATGATGGGGCTGCAGCGAGTGATGAAGCGAAGCAGCTAAGGCTTGCATCATGGCCGAGGTTGAGGTTATACCTCGTGACATGACCATGACAGGCGCAATCATGTCTGACCGGATGTCGACCAGCCGCACCGCGGCCGGGACGCTGGTTCTTGCGCTTTTCTCGCTTCTTAGCCTCGCCCTTACGCGCGGTTGCCGGGTCCGTTGAGGAGCGCCCGGCGGCCGAAAAGCCTGCCGGCGTAAGAGCTCCTCTCACAATCATTCAATACGGAACCAGAGAAGACCCCTAGGGTCCGCACCAGCAACGGCATATGACCGTCAGTGCGTGAGCGAGAAGAGACGAAGACGATGGACGCCAAGAACTTTACCCCGAAAAACGGCATGCCTGACGCGGCGGGGAAATACCGGTCCTACCCGCAGATCGACATTCCTGATCGCACCTGGCCTTCCAAGGTGATCGACAAGGCGCCGATCTGGTGTTCGGTCGACCTGCGCGACGGCAACCAGTCGCTGGTCAACCCGATGGGCCATGACCGCAAGGCCCGCATGTTCAAGCTGTTGCTCGACATGGGCTTCAAGGAAATCGAGATCGGTTTTCCCTCCGCATCGCAGACCGACTTCGATTTCGCCCGCTGGTGCGTCGAAGAGGGCGGAGTGCCTGAAGACGTTTCGCTGCAGGTCCTGGTGCAGTGCCGGCCGGAGCTGATCACCCGGACGTTCGAGGCACTGGAGGGCGCGCACAAGCCGATCATCCACTTCTACAACTCCACTTCGGAACTGCAGCGCCGCGTGGTGTTCGGCAAGGATGTCGCGGGCATCAAGCAGATCGCCGTCGATGCCGCCAAGATGATCACCGATATGGCGGCGAAAGCCGGGGGCGGCTACCGCTTTGAGTATTCTCCCGAGAGCTTCACCGGCACCGAGCTGGAGGTGGCGCTGGAGATCTGCAACGCGGTGATCGCCGAAGTGAAGCCGACGGCCGAGAACAAGCTGATCCTCAACCTGCCATCGACGGTGGAAATGGCGACGCCCAACATCTATGCCGACCAGATCGAATGGATGTGCCGCAACATCGACAACCGCGAGAACATCATCATCTCGCTGCATCCTCACAACGACCGCGGCACCGGTATCGCCGCGACGGAATTGGGCCTGATGGCCGGCGCCGACCGCGTCGAGGGGACGCTGTTCGGCAATGGCGAGCGGACCGGCAACGTCGATGTCGTGACGCTGGCGTTGAACATGTACACGCAAGGGGTTGATCCCGAGCTGGACTGCACCGATATCGAGCGCATCAAGGCCGTCTATGAGTATTCCAACGAGATGGTCATTCCGGAACGTCATCCTTACGTCGGCGAACTGGTCTATACCGCGTTTTCGGGCTCGCACCAGGATGCCATCAACAAGGGGATGAAGGCGATCAAGGTCGCCAACGATCCGCATTGGGAAGTACCTTACCTGCCGATCGATCCGCGCGATGTCGGCCGCTCCTATGAGGCGATCATTCGCATCAACTCGCAGTCCGGCAAAGGTGGCATCGCGTACATCCTGCAGGAGGATTACGGCCTGAACCTGCCGCGCAACCTGCAGGTGGAGTTCCGCGAGGATATCCAGCGGATCACCGACGAAGAGGGCAAGGAACTGCCGGCCAGGCGCATCTACGAGCGGTTCATGGAGCGCTATGTCGAGCAGTCCGATGCGCGGCTGAAGTTCGTCGATCATCACACCTATCCGGCCGGTACCGACCACAAGGGCGTGCGGATCGTTGCGGCCGAGATTACCGACAAGGGCGAAACGAAGCGGATCGAGGGCAAGGGAACCGGCCCGATCGACGGTTTCATCAATGCGCTGTCGACCTATCTCGGCGTCGAACTGTCGGTGAACGATTATTCTGAGCACTCGCTGCAGCACGGCTCCAACGCATCGGCAATCGCCTATGTCGAAATGGAACATCCGGGCGGCAAGCTGTTCGGCGCGGGCGTGAACAAGAACATCGTCGCAGCCTCGCTCGAGGCGATCGTCTCGGCAGCCAACCGCGTGCTGGAAGAGAAGGGCCGCTAAACCTTACGCACAGCAGATGAATGAAAAGCCGCGTCGGACCTCCGGCGCGGCTTTTTCGTTGTCGATGACAGGTCAGGCCGGCTGCGTCAGATCAGGCCGGCTGCCTTCGCTGCGATCTCGTCCAGCGATGCGGCGGAGGAGGGGCCAACGACGATATAGGTCGTGGTTGGGCTCTTCCAGGACATAAGCGCGATGCTGTCCCGGATCAGTTCCGAGAAGCCATCGTCATCCGGGTGGTTCTTGCGGAACAGGAGGCCTATGACCTCGCCCTCGGCCGAGGTGTAGACCAGATGGCCGACCGGTGTGCCGCCGGCGACGAAAAGCCTTGCCCCCTGGAAGGTCAGGCCGTTCCCGGACAAATCCGGAATTCGGAAATTCACGCCTGTATTGGCGAGCAGCCATTCGACAATTGCGGCGGAATCCGTGGCCGGCAGTTCAGCCAGTCGGTCGGTCGGTCGCGAGAAGACGCGGTAATGGGCGACGATGTCGTTCAGCCAGTCGCCTCTCGTATCTGCCACGGGCGGATGGGCCGTTGCGGCCGATGGCTGCCCCAGCATGTATCCAAGGCCGCCGCCCAGAACGAACAGCAGCAGGCAGGCGGTTCCAGCCTGTCGGGCCGTCGGCTTCAAGGGGAACGGAAAACGCCGCTCCGAAGGCAGCCGTACGGCCTTGCGCGGCTGCGGCGCCGTCTTGATCTCGCGGACGAGATCGAGGGGGACAGGCTCCTTCAGCAGATCGTTGAACACCTCGCGCCCGCGGCTGCTGCCGCGCGCGAGATGCTCGTGAACCCTCTGTGCATGCGGGTCTTCCTGTAGCCTCGCTTCAAGATCCTGTCGTTCCTCTGCTGCCGCCTGACCATCGAGCAGCGCGCTCAGCCGAACGTGGAGGGCTTCACCGCCGGAGGCTGCCATGCTCATGCTCTCCGTTCTGCCTGGTGGGTGTCGGGATCGGCGAAATGCAGGCGGGCGTCGCAGAGATACGAGGCTACCTTGCCGGTGGATATGTCGAGAATGTCGGCCGTTTCGGCATGGGAAAGCCCCTCGACCTCGACAAGCAGGAACACGCTGGCCAAGGCCTGCGGCATATCAAGAACGATTGCCTGATGCACGGTCGGACGGCCTTTTGCCGGTGCCTTTATCTTCAGATCGGCTGCGTCGGCTTCAGGCTTGTCGCGCATGGTTTCGAGAGACTGGTCCCGGACAAGCCGGAAGAGAAATCGCTCGTTCTCCCCCTCGGGGCGTCCCTTGGATATGGCCTTCAGGCATGCCTCGCGGACCAGTCCATCAGCCGCTTCCATGCTGGGCGCAAGCGTCAGTGCAAAGCGCCGCAGACGCGGCAGGAGGGCGACGAGATCGCGCCTCAGGTCGAGCGGTGCAACTGATTGAGTCATCAGGTCGAATGGCTTTCGGTTAACATCAAAGGCGAGGTAACCGTAAGTTATGAATCGAATGTGGCGATTCGACAACTTTCAAGCGCAATAAGCAGTGGATAGTCCTAAATCATCCTCGCCGCTTCGGGAATGGAAACGGGCGGGATCGCTTCGCCGTAGAAGAGATGGCTGTGGTCCAGCGCTACCGCGTCGGCGGTCTCGGTCAGGCTGTAGCGGTCGCAGACCAGGTTCCACGCACCGGGGGAGCCCGAGAGGGTGAAGAGGTTGTAGCCGGCGCGCGGCTTGCGGCCGCCCGGTCCTTGTGACGCCGAGGCAATGCCGACGACAGGAACCTGGCCATGATGGCTTTTCAGCCAGTAGATCGTGTTGAGGTGTGTGTGGCCGTGCAGGACCAGTTCCGCACCGCCCGTCGAAATGGCCGCGGCAAAACGCCGGATACCGATCATGCGCTTGTGCGAGGAGGTGGCGCCATGGATCGGTGGATGATGGATGAGGACCACCCGGAAGAGGCCTTCCTCGCCCGCCTTCTTCAAAAGGTTCACCGTTTCACGAGCCTGGCGCGGGCTGAAATAGCCCGATGCCGAGAAGGGCGGCGTGGCGACCGATGTGGAGCATCCAATGATCGCGACGGGACCGCGGCGGCGTATCGTCGGAAACACTTTCGTCTCGTCGTCCCAGCTCCGGGTGCCTTCGTCGCCGATGACATAGGGATACCACTCCTTGACGGAGCGATCGTGCGCGCCGCGCACATAGGCGTCGTGGTTGCCGGGCACGACCGTCGTATCCTGCGGTTCGCCGATGCTTTGCAGCCACTCGCCTGCAAGCCTGATCTCGATCCCGGTTGCCAGATTGACGAGGTCGCCGGTGATCACGAGATGGTCCGGATCACGGGTCTTGAGGTCGCTCAGCAGGAGATCGAGCGTGTTGACGAAAAGGTGCTTGCGCCGGTTTCTATGCCAGTTCACAAAACCGGTGATACGCTTTGAGAACAGTTCCCGGAGCGTAAGATTGGGAAGCGGCCCGAGATGGATGTCGGAAATATGCGCGAATTTGAACATGGCGCAGGCATAACGCATGAGGCGTTAATTCGTAATCTCTTTTCTGCTTGCGGTGAGGTCACAGATGTCTGATGGCGGTCTTCCCGAGATAAGCGGCCTTCGCAACCAGCTGTTGGTCTGGCTGTTTCACCGCGTTTTCATCCTGAAGCGTGGCATGACGCTTGGCGTGCGGGCAGCCTGCTTCGACCGTGAGGGGCGCATCTTTCTGGTGCGCCATACCTATGTGCCAGGCTGGTATATGCCCGGCGGCGGAGTGGAGCGACACGAGACGGCACTGCAGGCGCTGGAAAAGGAATTGCGCGAGGAGGGGAACCTCGTGATGACCGCAAAGCCTTCGCTCTTCCACGTCTACTACAACCGGCGTGTCAGCAAGCGGGACCATGTGCTGTTCTACAGGGTCGAGGTGGAGCAGACGGCGCCGCGAAGGCCGGACCGCGAGATTGCCGAGAGCGGTTTTTTCGCTCTCGATGCGCTTCCGGCCGATACCACGACCGCGACCCTCAACCGGGTGAGGGAACTGAAGGGCGAAACGCCGCCCTCCGACCTTTGGTAGGCTTGCGGCCTAGCGCGCCAAGACTTCCCGTCCATGCGGACGATCGAGGTCCATGACCGGTCCGACCGGCACGACGCCTGTCGGATTGATGGTCTTGTGGCTGCAGTAATAGTGCCGCTTGATATGGTCGAAATGGACAGTCTCCGCCACGCCCGGCACCTGGTAGAGGTCGCGCAGGTAGCCGTCGATATTGGGATAGTCGGCGATCCGGCGGAGATTGCACTTGAAGTGACCGACATAGACCGGATCGAAGCGAACCAGCGTGGTGAACAGGCGCCAATCGGCCTCGGTCGTGCGATCGCCGAAAAGATAGCGGCTACTGGCCAGCCTGTCCTCCAGCATGTCGAGCGTTTCGAACAGGCGGGTGACCGGGGCCTCGTAGGCTTCCTGCGTCGTCGCAAAACCGGCCTTGTAGACGCCGTTGTTGACCGTGTCGTAGATCTCCGCATTGAGCGCGTCGATCTCGCCGCGCAGGTCTTGCGGATAGAAGTCGTCGGTCGAACCGGTAATGCCGTCGAACGCGCTGTTGAACATGCGGATGATTTCCGCGCTTTCGTTCGAGACGATCGTGTTCTGCTGCTTGTCCCATAGAATAGGCACGGTGACGCGGCCGGAATAGTCAGGATCAGCCTTGAGATAGACCTGGTAGAGAAAGTCGGAACCGAACAGGTGGTCGCCGGTTGAGCCTTCGCCGCGTTTGAATTCCCAGCCGTTCTCCAGCATCACGTAATCGACCACCGACACGCCGATGAGATCCCCCAGCTTCTTCAGTTTGCGGAAGATCAGCGTGCGGTGAGCCCAGGGGCAGGCATAAGAGACGTAAAGGTGATATCGGCCTGCCTCGGCCTTGAAGCCACCATTGCCGCTGGGGCCCGCCGATCCGTCCGCCGTGATCCAGTTGCGAAATTGTGATTCAGACCGCTTGAAATGACCCTTGGTCGACTTGGTGTCGTACCATGCGTCCTGCCATTTTCCGTCGATGAGTATGCCCATTGCCTGCCTCCCTTTCTGCTGTCGCATAGATACGACAGTCATCACGGATGACGAGACGCCAATTTGCGAACGCAGCGTTTTTGCATTGGACGGGCGAAAAAAATCCTGCTACCTCGCTTTCCACAATTTTCGGGAACATCCACCTCATGACCGAAGTACGGGCACTACGACGACGCCGATGATCGACCAAGACGCCAATGACGGCGTCATCGATATCGCTTGTCCTGTCCGCTCTTTTTCTACGGCTTCGGTTCACCATGTCTCCGCAACTTCTTCCAAAGCACGACCTTGTCTACCTCACCGAGGACGCGTCGCATGATGCCGTCATCGAGCTTATCAATGCGGAAGCATTCGGCCCCGGCCGTCATACCCGGGCGGCCGCACGCATCCGCGAGCAAGGGCCGCACGACCGATCGCTTTCCTTCGTCTGCACGGACGACGGCGAAACGATTGCATCGGTGCGGATGACGCCTGTCTTTGCGGGTGCGGCGAAAGGGCATCTTCTGGGGCCGCTTGCCGTGCGTCCTTCCCATAAGAACAAGGGCATCGGTCGCGAGCTTGTGCGTATTGCCATCGAAGCGGCACGGCGGAAGGGATCGCAGGCCGTCATCCTGGTGGGCGATCCGCCTTACTACATGCCGCTCGGGTTCGAGAAGGTCGCCTATAACGCCCTGGAATTCCCGGGGCCTGTCGATCCCGGCCGGGTGCTGGTCGTGCCGATGGCGCCAGACGTGCATGCGCGTCTCAAAGGAACAATTTACTGGCGCAAATAGAACGTCTCCTCTAAGCAAGAGCTGGGTCCCGGGCCTTCTCCGGCGACCTTTCGTCTGCACAGGGGATGGTGGAATGGCGGCAATTACGATTGACGAGGCGCTCGATCGCGCCGGGGCGGGGACCTACCAGAGACGGCTGATGGGCATTTTCGGCTTGGTATGGGCGGCGGACGCCATGCAGGTTCTCGCCGTCGGCTTCACCGCGGCCTCGATCGCCGCGACGTTCGGATTGACGGTCCCGCAGGCGCTGCAGACCGGAACACTCTTCTTTCTCGGGATGCTGTTGGGGGCAATCGGTTTCGGACGGCTCGCCGACCGGATCGGGCGTCGCAACGTCCTGATCGTCACTGTCCTGTGTGACGCGATATTCGGTACGTTGTCGATCTTTGCGCCGGACTTTACCATCCTTCTTGTGCTGCGCTTCCTGACTGGTGTCGCTGTCGGCGGGACGCTGCCGGTCGATTATGCGATGATGGCCGAGTTCCTGCCGGCAAAGAACCGCGGGCGCTGGCTGGTGCTTCTCGAAGGCTTCTGGGCTGTCGGTACGCTGGTCGTCGCGCTGGCCGCCTGGGCGGCCAGCGTCGCAGGCGTGGAGGATGCATGGCGCTATATCTTCGCGGTGACCGCACTTCCGGCTCTGATCGGCATCGGCCTGCGTTTTCTCGTTCCCGAATCGCCACTCTATCTGATGCGAAACGGGCGCAGTGACGAGGCGAAGTCGATTGTCGACCAGATCCTCATCACCAACGGCAAGCATCCGATTGCGGCCGACCAGTATCTGGTATCGCCGCCACCGCCGCAGGAAACGCGGATCTTTTCCGGCGCGCTTCGCCGTCGCAGCGTCATGATCCTGGCAATCTGGTTCCTGGTCTCGATATCCTATTACGGCATCTTCACCTGGATGCCGCCGCGGCTGGCAGGCGAAGGTTTCGGCTTCGTGCGCGGCTACGGCTTCCTCGTGCTGATCGCGCTTGCACAGCTTCCCGGATATGCGCTGGCGGCCTACGGCGTCGAAAAATGGGGCCGCCGGCCGACATTGATCGGCTTTTGTGTGCTATCGGCGGCAGGATGCCTTCTGTTCGTCGTCGCAAGTGGCGGGATACTGATCGGCGCATCGCTCCTGATCATGAGCTTCGCGCTGCTCGGCACCTGGGGCGCCCTTTATGCCTATACGCCGGAACTCTATCCCACCGCCTCCCGTGCAACCGGCATGGGTGCGGCCGGAGCGATGGCTCGCTTCGGCGGACTTCTCGCTCCGTCGCTCATGGGGCTCGTTGTGGCTCATAGCTTCGGACTTGCAATCGCAATCTTCGCGGGCCTGTTGTTGCTGGCAGCCATTGCGGCCTTCCGGATTGACGCGGAGACCCGGGCATCATCGCTCGCATGACAACAATGGAAAAGCGCGGGCGCCTCCACTGAGAGGTCGCCCGGGCTGAAGATCAGTAGTTGGCGCTGTAGACTAGTGGCACCCAGTCGTAATTCGTTTCGTCGCGTCGGACATGCCCGATGCCGGGAAATGCATCGTGAGCGCCGGCAACGAGATATTTTTCGTTTGCAGCTTCCGCAAAAGCGACTGCGCGTGTTTTCGCCGCCTGGGGCTGATCGACGTCGAACTCGACCGTGATCTCCGGCCGATCATATTGCAGCACATCGCCGTGGGTGATGTCTCCCCAGAAGACGATCCTTTCGCCGTTGCTCTCGACGATGATGGCACTGTGTCCCGGCGTATGCCCGGGGCGCAGGACTGACTGGAAACCGGGGATGGGCGGCGCGTCGTCTGCAAAGGTCTCCAATCGGCCGGCATCGACGTAGGGTCCTACGCTGGCCTTCGCCTCAGCGACGAAGTTCTTGAGTGTATCGCCGGCCTGGCCGTCGAGCCAAAAATCCACTTCGCGCTTGTTTACACGGACAATGGCATTTTCGAACACCCGGCGACCGTCACGCGACAATCCGCCCGAGTGATCCGTATGGATATGGGTGAGGATCACGTCATCGATGTGGTCTGCCCGATAACCGGATGCCTCGAGATTGGCGACGAGCCTGCCGAGTGCAGGTCCCATCAGATTGCCGCTACCGGCATCGATCAGGACGAGCCGGTCGCCCGTATTCACCAGATAGGCGTTGACCGACGTTTCGGTCGGATTCGACTGAAAATAGCCTGCGAGATGGGCTTCGGCGTCCTTTTCCTCAATGCCCTCGTAGATCTTCGCCATAGGCAGATCGGCCGTTCCGTCCGATAGTGCGGTGACTTCGTATTCGCCGAGTTTCAGCCGATAGTAGCCTGGCGCCTGCCGGCCGACGATCGGAGCCCCGGCGAGGGCGACGGGTGGCAAAACTCCGATGACGCCGGCTGCAAGCGCCATGCCCGCGGTCGTCTTCAGAAGGGTGCGTCGTGTGTGCATGTTTGGTCTCCGGATTGGTCGGCGATGGAGGTCTTGAACTGACCCGGAGAACACGTATGTACCGAAGCATCAGCAAACAAATCGATGCGGCTCATGGTAACTATCGTTCATTTCAATCTGCGATCCTTCGACCTCAACCTCCTCATCGCCTTCGATGCGCTGATCTCGGAGGGGAGCGTTACCAAGGCGGCGCGGCGGTTGAAGATCCAGCAGCCGGCAATGAGCCATTCACTCTCGACACTGAGGGTTCTGCTGCAGGACGAGTTGTTCATACGCGTCGGCCAGGTCATGCAGCCGACCGCCAAGGCACGCAGCCTTGCCGTGCCGGTGAGACAGGCTCTCAGGCAGGCGCAACTGGCGCTTTCCGGCGGGGAGGCCTTCGATCCAGCAACGGAGGAGAGGGTTTTCCGGATCGCCATGAAGCCGGAGACCGAACTGCTGCTTTTGCCGGATCTGACGGCCCGGCTTCGGCGGCTGGCGCCCGGTATCAGGGTCCTGGCGCGCGTGTTCTCGTATGACGCAGGGGAGCCTTCCCTGGAGGACGGCGTCGTCGATCTGGTGGTCGGATGCACCTTTGCCAGGACGAGCCGGCGCGTGTTCGAGACGCTCTTCGACGTCGAGCTTGCCTGCTGCTTCAATCGCGATCTGCTCGACCTGGCTAATCCCATCGGTCTCGATGCCTATCTCGCATCGGAGCACGCCCTGATTTCGCAGAGCGAAAGCCTGCAGGGCTGCATCAAGGAAGCGCTTGAGATTGCCGGCATCGAGTTGAACGTGGCCACGGCTGCGCCGGGATTCATGTCCATACTTTCATCCGCCCAGGTAAGCCCCGTGATAGCGACGATCCCCAAGCGGGTAGCCGACCGCTATGGTCGTCTTCTGGGGCTGGAGGTCAGCCCGATGCCTGTTCGCCTGACCTTGCCGCCGGTGCACATGGCCTGGGCCGTGCATGCGGACAAGGACCCGGCCAATGCCTGGCTGCGTCAGCAGGTTCGCGAATGCTTCGCCGTCGCGGAGGGGGCCGGTGGCGCAGCGGCCGTCATGCCAGGTTCTGCCAGCCGACAGGATCTGGCGATTGCCTGATGGCGCGCATCGCGCGTCGACCTTCAGCGGCCTTCGCGCCACCACATGGCAGCAACGGCGAAGAGTAGCACCGAAAGCCCGCCGAAGCCCGCAAACAGCGGAATGGTGTTGACGCCCCTCAGCACGGTTTCGTCCGTCATGCGGATCACCATGCGGTTGGGGTCCTGAACCCGCACCGCACCGCGCACAGGCAGGATGGCCGGCAGGGTCACGCCGTCGCCGTCGGCTACCCGCGTCACCAGCCCCTTGGTCTTTTCCGCATAGGGCACCAGCGTTTCCTCGGTCGAGATCATTGCCTTGAACTCGGGCGCATCGACGGTGCCGATGTGGACGAGAGTAGAGAAATCTCCATTTTTGACTTCGAACAACCCGGTCTCGTCCATGCGGCGTTCGAACCGATAGAGGCCCGGGCCGCTCTGGGTGAGAGGGACGGTTTCCGTCCGGCCGGAAGGGTAGGTGATCGTTGCCGGGCCGGGATCGTCGCCAATGGTCTGGCGCGTCGCTTCCAACGTGCGGCCGACGGCGCGCGCCGTCAGCGCCTCTTCCTCCAGTTCCGGTTCCTTCATCAGCCAATGGGCAATGCGGCGATAGAGCGAAACGTGCGGGCCGCCGCCTTCAAAACCGCGAGCCCAGAGCCAGCCATGATCGGACAGGAGCATGGCCACGCGGCCTTCCGCCTCGCGGTTGAGGACGAGAAGCGGACGACCCTGATCTGCGGTCATGACCGTCTGGCCGCGCGGCTGTGCCACGTCGATGGTGCGGAACCAGCGTCCCCAGTGGGGCGGATCCTCGCCGCTCGTATCGAGGCCGCGTGTGACGGGATGCTTCTGACCTTCCTCCGACAGTCGCGGATAGAAGCCGGCATTGTGGATTTCGCCCGTTGGATCGGCAGGCAGGACCTGGGACAGCGGCGTCCCTGCAATCGAGCTGCCGCCGGCATGTTCCGGGCCTGCGGCGATCAGGAGAGCGCCGCCGTTCTGAACGTATTGCGCGATATAATCGTAGTAGAGGATCGGCAGGACGTTTCGGTGCGTGTAGCGGTCGAAGATGATGAGGTCGAAGTCCTCGATCTTTTCGACGAAGAGTTCACGCGTCGGGAAAGCAATCAGCGATAACTCATTGATCGGCGTGCCATCCTGCTTTTCCGGCGGCCGCAGAATGGTGAAGTGTACCAGATCCACCGAAGCGTCGGATTTCAGGAGGTTCCGCCAGGCGCGCTCGCCGGCGTGGGGCTCGCCGGAGACCAGCAGGACGCGCAGGTTCTGGCGGATGCCGTCGATGACATGGACGGCGCGGTTGTTGACGGCGGTCACTTCTCCGGGAATTTCCGCGACGGAAAACTCCATCACATTGTTGCCAGCGCGCGGAACGGTGAACGTGAAGGGCGTGTCGGCGCCGGGTGCCGCCTGAAGGGTCGCAATTTCCTTGCCGTTCATCCGCACCGTCACATCGGCGGTTCCGCCGTCGGTGCGTCCATCGTCGAAGACGCGCAAGGACAGTTCCTGCTCCTCGCCGACGATGCCGAAGCGCGGCGCCCGGACGATCTGCACCCGACGGTCGAATTCGTCCGGCTGGCCGGTTACGAGGCCATGGATAGGGGCATTGAAGGAGAGGTCCTGGTTGACACCGGGCAGATCGTGGATCTGGCCATCGGTCAGAAAGACAGCGCCGCCCACGCGTCCGGGAGGAACGTCCGATATAGCGGAGGAGAGGGCGGAGAAGAGCTTGGTCGACGGCGTGTCGGTATCGGCATCGTCCGTAACCTCGACCACGCGGGTCTCTATGCGCGGGAAACGGGCAAAACGCTCCTGCAGTCCGGCGAGCGCCGCATCGGTCTGCGGGTTTCGCCCCGTCGTTTCCTGGCTCTGCGACCGGTCGACGATGACCGGCACGACTGTGGACAATTGCTCGCGGTCCTCCTGCATGAGAAGCGGATTGGAGAGCGCCAGCAGAAGAGCGGCAAGCGCCAGCGCCCGCAGCGTTGCGCCGCGGATACGGCGCCAGAAGCTAAGCGCCGACAGGAGCGCCGCGAAGACGGCAAGTCCCGCCAGCGCAGGCCACGGGAGGAAAGGAGCGAATTCGATTGTCACGTCTGACGCTCCTTACTGGCCGAGCCGTTCAAGGAGGGCAGGGACATGGACCTGATCCGCCTTGTAGTTGCCGGTCAGCATGTACATCATGATGTTGACGCCGGCGCGGTATGCGTATTCCCGCTGCATTTCGTCCGCAGGGATGGTGGGCAGCACGGCCACGCCCTGCGCGTTCACGGCCCATGCCCCCGCAAGGTCGTTGGCGGTGATCAGAAGCGGGGTGACGCCATCGCCGGACGAAGAGAGCTGGCTGTTGGTCTGCGCCGCTTCCTGGCGGGCTTCCACCCAAAGCGGACTTCCGGAATAGCGGCCGGGAAAATCAGTGAGAAGATAGAAGGAACGCGCCAGGACATGGTCTTCCGGCGTCGGCTCCAGGGGCGGAATGTCGATGTTGGCGAGGATCGCCTGGAGCCGTTCGCCGTTGGGTGATGTCGCTCCGGAATTGTCGAGGCTCGAGAACTGGTCGCGGGTGTCGAACAGCACTGTGCCGCCGTTTCGCATATAGGCATCGATGCGCGAGATCGCGGCCTGCGAGGGCATGGGAGCATTGGCGGACACCGGCCAGTAGATGATCGGATAGAAGGCCAGTTCGTCACTCTCGATGTCCAGACCCACGGGCGCGCCGGGCTCCAGCGTCGTGCGATAGGTGAGGAATTCCGTCAGCCCCTGCAGCCCTTGCTCGGTAATCCGATCGACCTCGGCCTCCCCCGTAACCACATAGGCAAGGTGGGTGGTGTCTAGCCGTTCCAGGATCAATTCATCATTGGGCTTGGCATCCTGGGCCCGACCGATGTCCGGGTGGATGAAAAGCGTGAGGGTGGCCAATGCCGCGAGGGAGGCGGCAGTGCGTCGGTTGAGCCGCGGCATACGGGAAAAGACACCGTTCATGAACAGCACGATCAGGCTGTCGAGCAGGATAAGCAGAAAGGCGATGGCAAACAGGATAGGGCGCAGAGATTTTGCCTCCTCGCCGATCAGCGTGTCGCGGACCACCTGCTGCCCGGAGATCGCGGTGTTGAAGGGCGCCAGCACCGTGTCGGGTGGCAGGAGATTGACAGCGGTGAAGCCGTCCTCGGTTCCGTAGAGGCCGGGCGGGTGATCGAATCCGGCAACCGGGTTCTGGCCGGCCAAGACCGTGATCGGCTTTGCCGCCCCGGTCTCGGCCGTGAGCACGCCATCCGCGTCCAACAGGCGGTAAGGTGGAAGGGCAGCGGTGGAAGCCTCCGTGCCGGAACTGCTGGTCGCGCCGCCGGCCCGCGCCATCTGCACGAGGCGCCGCAGCATTTCGACGAAGTTTCCGGACAGCGGCATGTTGGACCACGTTGCTTCGGCACTCGAATGGAAGAGAACGATGCGGCCGGCTTCCTGTTCCCGCGTCGTCACGAGCGGGGTGCCGTCGGCGAGGCTCGCCCAAGTGCGCTCCGCCAGATCCGGGGTCGGCTGGGCGAGGACCTGCCGGGTGATCGTGATGTCGTTCGCATGCGGCATGCCCGCGAAAGGTCCGAAGGACGGGAATTCGGCGAGCGGCTGGGGCTCGGACCAGGAGAGTGCGCCGCCGAGCGCGCGTTCGCCCTGGCGCAGGATTACCGGCACCAGAGGATCATCCGCAGGTGCCGCGGCAAGCCTCGGTCCGGCAAAGCGGATCAGCATGCCGCCACGGTTGATCCAGCGTTGCAGCGGTTCATAGGTTTCTGCCGGCAGGCGTCCGATATCGGCCATGATGATGGCCGACGGGTTGCTCTCCAGCACTTGCGGTATCGAGACGGACAAGTCGGCAGTCGTCGGTTCAATGAGGTCGGCGAAGGGCTGCAGGGCGCGGCTGATGTAATAGAGCGGTTGCAGAAGCGGCTGGAAATCGCTGCCGCTGTCGCCGGCCAGAAGGGCGACGCGGCGGCGTTTGAAACCGTCGTCGAGCAGGTGCGCCGCGCCGGCCGTCGCCACACCATCGACGTTCAGACGGGCGAAATCGTTGCGCAGCTCAAACGGGGCGGAAATTTCGCCGGTGGCCGTTGCCGACCCTGCGGCAAATTCAAGGGTGCCGGAGGCCAGCGCACGGCCCTGCGTATCCAGTGCGTTGACCGTGACGCTGCGCGCCGCAGCCGTCGGCAATCGCGTCGCGGTGACCGACATTGCCTCGGCATTGTTGGTGGCCGAGGTGATCGCCATGGCACTCACGCCATCGCCTTCCAGCACGCGCAGTTCCGCCGGCGAGAGGGCTGCGAGCGCATCGAGCGCGGCCTGATCGGAGGGGCCGGCAATGCCATCGGAGAGAATTGCGATCGTGCCGGGTGTGGTGCCGTTCAACGCTTCACTGACGGCGCCGGCCGCGCGCTCGCGATTGGCAACGAGCGGCCGTGGCGTTGCGGCAGCCAGCTTTTCCCGGGCGGCGGGCGCGCTGCCGGGCACGGCGTCGTGGGTCGGATCGGCTGTGAATGTGATGGATACGGGAAGCTCGGCGTTCTCGGCGTCGCTGATCAGCGCCTCGGCCGTCTCGACACGGCGTTCCCAATCGGTCGATGTCGCCCAGCTGTTGTCCACGACGAGGACCAGCGGCCCGCCTGTGGCGAGCGAGTTCGTGCGCGGGTTGAGCACCGGGTCGGCAATCGCAAGGATGAGGGCGGCGGCAAGCGCCATGCGCAGCAGCGTCAGCCACCACGGGCTCTTGGCCGGCGTCTCCTCGCGTTTCAGAACGCTGGCGAGGATCCTGAGCGGCGGGAAGACCTCCGTCTTCGGGCGCGGCGGCGTGAGGCGCAGCAGCCACCAGATGAGCGGGAGAGCCAGAAGACCGAGGAGTATGGCTGGATTGGCGAAGGCGAACGCACTCATGAACGGCCTCCGCCGAAGCTCGCGACCGGCATGCCGGAGAGGTAGCCGTGGACCGCGACCAGCGCCTCGGACGCCAGATGGTCGGTGCGGTGGAAGGCGAAGCTCCAGCCGAGCCGGCGCAGCGCTTCGCCGAGTGTTTCCCGGCGCAGGAGATAGGCGCGCTGGTAGTCGTCGCGGATCGTCTCGGCGCGGCCGGACACGAGCTTTTCGCCGGTTTCCGGATCGGTGAATTCTGTACGCCCCGTGTAGGGGAAGGTTTCCTCCGCGGGATCGGCGATCTCCACGACATGGCCCCGCAGACCACGACGCGCAAGCGGTGTGAGGCGGTCCATGATCCGGTTGGCGTCATCGAGGAAGTCACCGATCAGCACGAGGTCGCTTTGACCGTGGATCATCGTCGTTTCCGGCAGGCCGCTGGTCGTTGGCGCGTGCATGATGGCGGCGGCAAGCCGCTCGGCTGCGTTTCGGGAGGATACGGGCTCCATGATGCCGGGGCAGCCGATGCGTTCGCCGGAGCGTGCGAGGATTTCCGCCAGTGCCAGCATCAGCACCAGCGCCCGGCTTTCCTTGGAGACCGTGCCGAACGTGGACTTGTACATCATCGATGGAGAGAGATCGCACGAGAGCCAGACCGTGTGGGCGGCTTCCCATTCGCGGTCGCGGATATAGGTGTGGTCGTCGCGGGCGGAGCGGCGCCAGTCGATGCGCGACAGGCTTTCGCCCTCGGCATAGGGCCGGAACTGCCAGAAATTCTCGCCAACGCCGCGCTTGCGGCGGCCGTGCCAGCCGGCGATCACCGTGTTGGCTATGCGCTTGGCCTCGACCATGCAATCGGGCACGAGGGCGGCCCGCGCCTGGGCGCGCGAAAGAACCTCGCTGCCCGCGGTCTGTTCGACGATCTGGCCAATGGATGCCACGCGCAATCCCTTTGCTCTAGCTGCGGGCCTGCTTGACAAGCCCTGCAATGACGTCGCGAACCGACATGCCTTCGGCGCGGGCGGCAAACGTGAGCGCCATGCGATGCTGGAGCACGGGTTCCGCCAGCGCGTAGACATCGTCGAGCGACGGTGCGAGCCGGCCTTGATAGAGCGCACGGGCACGAGCAGTCAGCATGAGCGACTGCCCGGCACGGGGACCGGGGCCCCAGGCGACGTTCTTGTCTGTTGTGGCATTGCCATGGCCGGGACGGCCGGAACGGACCAGCGCGAGGATCGCGTCCACGACCTTTTCGCTGACCGGCATCTGGCGGATGAGCGCCTGGATTTCCTGCAGGCGTGCCCCGGTGATCACGCCGCGCGTCTTGGCTTCCGACGTGCCGGTGGTCTCCAGCAGGATCTGCCGTTCGGCGTCCAGTTCCGGGTACAGCACATCAACCTGCAGGAGGAAGCGGTCGAGCTGGGCTTCCGGCAACGGATAGGTGCCTTCCTGCTCCAGCGGGTTCTGCGTCGCGAGCACATGGAAGGGCGCAGGGAGGTCGTAGCGCTGGCCGGCGACGGTAATGTGATATTCCTGCATGGACTGCAGCAGCGCGGACTGGGTGCGCGGAGAGGCGCGGTTGATTTCGTCCGCCATCAGGAGCTGGGCAAAGACCGGTCCCTTGACGAAGCGGAAGGAACGCCGTCCGTTTTCGTCCTGATCCATCACTTCCGAGCCAACGATGTCGGAAGGCATAAGGTCCGGCGTGAACTGGATGCGGTTCGCGTCGAGGCCGAGAACGGAGCCGAGCGTGGTGACCAGCTTGGTCTTGGCGAGGCCCGGAACGCCGACGAGAAGAGCATGGCCACCGGACAGAAGAGCCAGCAGGGTATTCTCCACCACCCGTTCCTGGCCGAAGATCACCTTGGCGACTTCCGTGCGCACCGCGGCAATGTCGGCAAGCGCCTGCTCGGCGGCCGCGACGACGGCTTTTTCATCCAGAACGGTTTCGGTGGAATTCATCAGACCCATATCGCTCTCCCTGAGGCTTTGACGGGTATCCTGCTGCAATGTGCGAATCGTTGCGTTGCAGCAAGCAGTTCCTGTCGGACAAACTTATTACCGCAGAAGCGGCTGACAAGAACGTCCTGAATGACTATCTCGTGACACATAGATGCTTAGAGCGGAACCGGGACTGAAAGATGGCAGGCGAAACCATTCAGACAGCGACAGATGCCGCTGGACTTGCCGCACTGATCGCACGCGCATCGGAGCAGAAGGCAGGCGGCAAACCGGGCCTTCCGCCGGTCGAAAGGTGGGATCCGCCTTTCTGCGGCGATCTCGACATGGAGATCCGTGCCGACGGTACGTGGTTCTACATGGGTACGCCGATCGACCGGCAACCGCTTGTGCGATTGTTTTCGACCGTCCTGCGCAAGGACGAGGACGGCAAGACCTACCTCGTCACCCCTGTGGAAAAGGTCGGCATCCATATCCACGATGCGCCATTCCTTGCGGTCGAGATGAACGTGTCCGAACAGGACGGCGAGCAGGTGCTGACGTTCCGGACAAATGTCGGTGACGTTGTCGAGGCGGGACCCGAGCATCCGCTGCGCTTCGTGATTGCCGGCGAAAACAATGAATTGAAGCCGTATCTTCTTGTACGAGGTCGTCTTGAGGCGCTCGTGTCGCGGGCGGTGATGTACGACTTGGTGGAGCTTGGTGAGACGATCGACATCGACGGCGTCGGGATGTTCGCAATCCGCTCCGGCGGCAACGTGTTTCCGGTGATGCCGGCTTCGGAACTGGATGCGCTTGCATGAAGGTACATTCGGCCTATACCGCCAGCGACTTCAGGGAGCGCGCTCACAATCAGACTGGCAACCCCATCGCGGGAGCCTGGCGCGAGCATGGCGACCACCTGCTCAATCCGGACCTGATGCCGCTGATCGAGGGGCTGCGGCTCAAGGACGCCGCCGTGCTGGTACCGGTGATCGACGACGGAGACGAGGCCAAGGTGATATTCACCCGGCGCACCGAGACACTGCGCAAACATTCCGGCCAGATCGCCTTTCCGGGCGGCGCGATCGATCCGGAAGATGCCTCGCCAGAGGAGGCGGCAATGCGCGAAGCGGAGGAGGAGATCGGTCTTGCGCCGGTTTTCGTGGAGCCCGTGGGGCGCCTGCCGCAATATCTGGCGGCGACGGGTTTCCGCATCACGCCAGTGCTTTCCGTCGTTCATCGCGGCTTTGAACTGAAACTCAACCCGCACGAGGTGGACGATGTCTTCGAGGTGCCGCTCTCCTTTCTGATGGACCCGAACAACCACCAGAAGGGCAGCCGAGTCTGGGATGGACGGGAACGGCATTTCTACCAGTTGCCCTATGAAGAGCGGAATATCTGGGGCATTACCGCGAGCATCGTCCGCACCCTCTATGAAAGGCTCTATGCATGACCTCGGTGGCGCATGAAGCGTGGTTCCAGGATCCGTCGCTTGTACGCATCTTCTCTCTCCTCAACGCCGACGGTGGCGAGGGGCGGGTCGTCGGCGGAGCAATCCGCAATGCGCTGATGGGATTGGCGGTCGGGGATATCGATATCGCGACCACCCTGGTTCCGGAGGTGGTCGTGGAGCGGGCGAAAGCCGTCGGCATCAAGGCGGTGCCGACGGGCATAGAACACGGCACGGTGACGCTGGTTCTCGAGGGCAAGGGGTTCGAGGTGACGACGCTGCGCCGCGACGTCGAGACGGACGGACGGCGGGCTCAAGTCGCATTCGGCACCGACTGGAAGACGGATGCGGAGCGCCGCGACCTGACGATCAATGCGCTCTACGCGAACGACAAGGGCGAGGTGATCGATCTGATCGGCGGATTGGCCGACATCGAAACGCGCACCATCCGCTTTATCGGGGATGCGGAAACCAGGATCGCTGAGGATTACCTGCGCGTCCTGCGTTTCTTCCGGTTTTTCGCCTATTACGGTTCGGGGCGGCCGGATGCCGACGGATTGAGGACGTCGGCCAAGGCGAAGGACAAGCTGAAGACGCTTTCGGCGGAGCGGATCTGGAGTGAGTTGAAGAAGCTGCTCACCGCGCCCGACCCCTCCCGCGCTCTTTTGTGGATGCGCCAGACCG
Source organism: Pseudorhizobium xiangyangii (assembly GCF_020531965.1). GTDB lineage: Bacteria > Pseudomonadota > Alphaproteobacteria > Rhizobiales > Rhizobiaceae > Neorhizobium > Neorhizobium xiangyangii. The sequence goes on from NZ_JAJAWH010000002.1 coordinate 210,176, forward strand.
GCGTTCTCACGGAAATCCTGCCAGAGACGGAGAAGTGGGGCATCGACGCCATTCATGGGCTGGTGGCGACGGAACAGGCGTTGAAATGGGCACCCGACCCGCTGCTGAGGCTGGTGGCGATCATTCCCGACGATGCCACGCGCATCGAGGCGCTCTCGAAGCGCCTGCGCACATCGAATGCAGAGGCCGCAAGGCTGCAGGCCTGGGCGAACGCGCCGGTTCTCCCGGATGAAGTCACGGATGTCGGCTTCGACCGGATGCTCTACCGCCATGGAGCGCAGGGCATTGTCATGCGGACGAAACTGGCGCTTGCCTCGGCTCGTTCAGCTGCGGAAGGCGACCCCTTTGCCATGCGCAAATCGGCGCGGCTGTCCGATCTTCTGAAGCGTGGCGAACGCTACCGGAAGCCGGTATTCCCGCTGACGGGTGCGGATGTGCTCGCGGCGGGCGTTCCGGCTGGAAAGCGGGTCGGCGAATTGCTGGCATCGCTGGAGAATGTGTGGATCGAGCGGAATTTCGCTCTGGACCGGGCGGCGCTGACCGCCCGGCTCGATGACATGATTAAGGACAGCCTCTAACTCACGCGGCCGCCGCGTCGTCGCGGATGCGTGCCTTGATGTTGTCCACCATGTTCTCGCGGATAATTTCCTCGCCATGTGCCGAGCGTAGATGTTCGACTGAGCGCCGAACCACTTCCGCATCCTCGGCGGCGCGCGTATGCCAGGGGCATCCCGGAACAAGAGTTCCGCATTCGAACAGTCTCATAGCATCCTCCTTTCGTCGGGTGTCAGGGGAGGAAACCGATCAGGGCCTCGCCCGACAGGGATAACAAGGGAAGACGACAGGCGTTCCAGCCCGCCTACTCGCGCAACGCCCAGGCCTGAAAAACCGAAGCCGACTGTAGCGTGTTCTTCGGGTCTGCCTGATCCCTGGCTGTGCCAGGTGCGCCGGAACGTGCGGCAAGCTGCCGCTTCACCTGCTCGATGTAGAACTCGCGAGGCAGGCACGGATCGCTGCGCGAACGCAGTTCGTCAGCGAGATGTTCAATCATGTCGTGGGAATCAGTGAGACGGCTCCGTTCCGATCCTCGTTCGGACGGGTACTGTCGCGGCACTGGCATGCTATTCAACGCATTCATCGCGTTCTCCTCCCGGTGCAACCGAGAGAACGCTAGCACCATTGCCAGTCGTTGGATATGCCAAATGTTAGCACTGCGACATATTGCGTTATTCCTGCTGCGGAGGCGTTCTTTCCTAGGGCCAGCGCACTACGGGAGGCAGTGAGGAGAGGATGGATTCCACGTTGCCGCCGGTCTTCAGGCCGAAGATTGTTCCCCGGTCATGGAGCAGGTTGAACTCGACATACCGGCCGCGGCGGATCAGTTGTTCGTCCCGGTCCTCCTCCGTCCACGGCGTGTTGAAGTTTGTCCTCACGAGCTTGGGATAGACGAGGTTGAAGGCTCTTCCGACATCCTGAACGAAGGCGAAATCCGCCTCCCAGCCGCCCTTTTCCTCTTCGGGATGCAGCCAGTCGAAGAAGATGCCGCCGATGCCGCGGGCTTCATTGCGGTGCTTGAGGAAGAAGTATTCGTCGCACCACTGCTTGTAGCGGTCATAATCGGCGACGGCCTCATGACGTTTGCAGGTCACTTCCATGACACGGTGGAAGATCACGCTGTCCGGGTCGTCCTGCATTCGGCGCCGGTCGAGGACGGGCGTCAGGTCGGCTCCGCCGCCGAACCAATGGCTCGACGTGACGACCATGCGGGTGTTCATGTGAACGGCCGGCACGTTGGGATTGACTGGATGAGCGATCAACGAAATTCCACAGGCCCAGAAGCGCGGATCTTCCTCGGCCCCCGGGATCTGGTTGCGAAAATCAGCAGAAAATTCGCCGTGAACTGTTGACGTATGGACGCCGACCTTCTCGAAGACGCGGCCTTCCATCATCGACATGCGACCGCCGCCGCCCTTTCCTTCGTCACGTAGCCAGTCCTTGGCGACGAAGCGCCCTGCGGGCTGGTCGGAGAGGGGGCCTTCGAGCTCGTCCTCCAAGGCTTCGAAGGAGGCGCAGATCGTATCGCGCAGGCTCTCGAACCAGGCCCTGGCGCGTGCCTTCTTCTCCTCGATGTCCTCCGGCAGACCCTTGGGCAAAACTGGCCGTTCCATAAGCGTAACCTCGACAGACGATTCTTCTTTCAGAATTTCCTTTAGCAGCAACGGCTTTCGCCAGCCATGCCATTGGTAGCATGAGGCTCATTTCCGACTCGCAAAGCTTGAAAGCCCGGACTATCTTCAATCCATGAGAGGTAGATTGCATGGCAAGATTTACCCCGCCGCCACTTGACGGCTTGAAGCGACGGATAGACAGGCACCGGCTGGAAAAAGCCGGAAGATCGTCCGGCATGTTCGTGCGCGAAACCTTCTGCATGTCGCGCGACGAGGCCCGCGAGAAGGCGCGCGAGTGGTTCGAGGCTTTCCCCAAGGCAGCCTACTGGACCGAGGTGGAAAGCTGGCGCAAGCTCGACGGCGACCAGATTGAGTTCACGATGCGTCGGCTGCCGACGGCCGACTAGCTCGCTCCCTTATCTGCTTCCTCCTCCAGAATAAGCGGGCCGTGGCCGCTTTCTCCCAGAACGTCACGGGGATTGCGCAGCGGACAGTCGGTCATCGACAGGCAGCCGCAGCCGATGCAATCGGTAAGGTGATCCCGCAAGGCCGTAAGGCTGGCGATCCGCTCGTCAAGCTTGTGTTTCCACGTCTCGGACAGCATGCGCCAGTCGTGCGCCGTCAACGGCCGGTCATGAGGCAGGACGGAGAGTGCATCGCGGATTTCCGCAAGCGGGATTCCCGTCTTCTGCGCGACCTTGATGACGGCGACACGCCGAAGCACCGATCGGGGATAGCGGCGCTGGTTGCCGCGGTTGCGGAAGCTCTCGATCAACCCTTTCGTCTCGTAGAAATGCAAGGTGGAGACCGCAACGCCGCTGCGGCGGGCGATTTCTCCCACCGACAGTTCCCGCCGAATTCCCTCGTGCGTGTTTTTGTCCATGACCGTGTTGACCTCAACTATGCTTGAGGTTCTATAGCAGGCGCTTCCTTCAACGAAAACCCGGGAGCGCAAACTCATGCAGACACGATATACGTTGGCCGTCATCTACGGCAGCACCCGCGAGGGGCGCTTCTGCGATACCGTCGTCGACTGGGTGCTGACGCATCTGCCCGACATGATCGAGGCGGATATCCTGACGATCGATCCCGTGGACCTCGACGTGGAATCGCGGATGGCGCGCGCCGATGTAGAGCATCGGATCGGCCGAGACCTTGCGCGCGCCGATGCCTTTCTCGTCGTGACGCCGGAATACAATCACGGATATTCCGCCGCCCTTAAGGGATTGATCGACGCCTACCACAAGCCGTGGGCGGCAAAGCCGGTCGCCTTCGTCTGCTACGGCGGGGTCTCGGGTGGCCTGCGTGCCGTGGAGCAATTGCGCCAGGTCTTCGCCGAACTCGGGGCGGCAACCATCCGCGAGACGGTCAGCTTTGCACAGGCATGGGAGCTGTTCGACGCGCAGGGTCGACTGATGGAGCCGGAGGTGAAAGCGCGATCCTTGCGCAAGCTCGCCGTCCAGCTGACGTGGTGGGCGGCGACATTGAAGATGGGTCGTGAAACGGTCCAGATGAAGGAGGTGGCATAATGGCCTTCCGGTCTCTTCCTTCCGCCGGACCGGCGGTTATCGCTGACACCCGCCGGGCAAGAAATGCCACGCTGCTTGCCGTCAGCACGCTGACCATCATGTCGGGCGCCGCCATTGCCTCCTCCCTGCCGAGCATCGAGGCACGCTTCCAGCACGTTCAAAACGTGGAGATCCTGAGCCGCCTGGTGCTGACGCTGTCAGCGATCTTCATTGCCGGCTTCTCGCCGGTCGCCGGCTTTCTGATCGACCGCTTCGGCCGCAAGCGATTGCTGGTCGTTGCGCTGGCGATGTTCGCCATTGCCGGGTCTTCGGGGCTCTTCGCCGGGACGTTGACGGGCCTGCTCATCGGGCGCGCGGTCCTCGGCATCGCCGTCGGCGGGATCATGACGTCGGTCACGGCGCTGGTGGGCGACTATTTCACAGGCGCGGCGCGTGATCGCTACATGGGGCTGCAGCAGGCCTTCGTCGGCATCGGCGGCACGCTGTTCCTGACCGGTGGCGGGTTCCTCGCCGAAATTCACTGGCGCATGCCTTTCCTTATCTACGGCCTGGCCTTCCTGTTGCTGCCCGCTGTGCTCCTCTTTATCCGGGAACCACAGAGACGGGAGGCTGCACACAGGGCCGATGCCGATGGCCCGCGCCCGCCCGAGCGGCGGACGGTCCTCCTGCTCGGGTTGCTGCTCGCCGGGGCAATCTTCAACATGGTCGTCTTCTACATGATCCCCACGCAGTTGCCGTTCTTCCTGAAGTCGATGGGTTTTGCAGCCCCGAGTCTCGCCGGCGGCGCCATCGGTCTCGGCCAGTTAGTGGGTGTCGCCAGCGCCCTGATGTTTGCGCGGATCCGGCTGAAGCTCGGCGTCATGGGGGTCTTCGCGCTCGCCTTCGGTTCGATCGGCACGTCTTTCCTGCTGTTATCGATGGCGCAGAGCTATGGCGGCGTTCTGGTGGCTCTGGCGATCTCCGGAATCGGCATGGGAACGATCATGCCGAATTTCGCCAGCGCGGTCATGCTGCTTGCGCCACCGCACCTGCGGGGGAGCATCTCCGGGCTTCTGGTCTCCAGCATCTTCCTTGGGCAGTTCCTGTCGCCTCTGGCCTCGCAGCCGCTCATTGCAAATGGAGGCTTTGCGGCCGCCTGGGGACTGGCGGGGCTCGCCGCTCTCGTCGTCGCCTTCGCGTCGCTTGCCGTCCGCCTCGGCGCGGCATTTCTCGCTCGTCAGGGAGGCAGGCGATGAGCGCCCGGCCTTTCCGCTCAGGTACCCGGCTCCACCTGGCGCAGACGGCTCTCCCGCAGCAGGCCGCTGTCGTCAAGGATCGGATGGGCGACGGTGACGATGTGCGCGTTGATGCGCTTCAGGTCGCGCAGGATGTCGAGATGCAGCGAACTGGTCTGCAGGCTTTCCGCTCGCCCGTCTCTCAGGCGTCCGAGATGCCGCTCGGCGGAAAGCTTTTCCGCCTTGCGGACGTCGACCTTCAGCTCCATCAGGCGCAGCGCAAGGTTGAAGTCGCCGGTGACGAAGATGGTCTGCGCCGTGCGCAGGTTCTCGATGGTGAGGTCGAACAGGCTTTTCAGCTCCTGATAGCCGTCCTCGGAGAATTTGAGGTTGCCAGACACCTTCTTGCGGACCTGCTCGCACAGGCCCTTTTCGATGATGTCGCCGATATGCTCGAGGTTGATGGCGTAGCCCATGATGGCGGCGGAATGGCGCGCATTGTCGCCATCGAGGCCCTCGCGGCCGAGCTTCGAGAGGTAGATTTTGACCTCCTGCTGCAGGCGGTCCACGCGCTTTTCCAAGGCTTCGACTTCCGCAAGCGGCGCAATGTCGTTGTTCTTGAAGGCGTTCTCCGCGCGGATGAGCATGCGCTCGATCAGGTCGCCGACCCCGAGGACTTCGCGTGTGGCGTTGGCAAGCGCCACGACCGGCGTGGATAGCGCCTGTCCGTCCAGGAACCTGGGCCCGCTGTCGGGTTCTTCGACAGCAGGGATCAGCCGTTTCATGGCTTTGGAGATCACCCCGGAGAAAGGCCAGGCGAGCAGCGCCAGTGCGATGTTGAAAGCGAGATGGGCATCGACCGGCAGTTTTTCCGGAGAAAGCGGCAGCATGTCCAGCAAATCGGCGGCGAAGGCGGCAAGCGGCAGGGCTATGACGCAGCCGACGGCCCGGACTGCCAGATTGCCGGTAGTGATGCGCCGGGCGGAGGCGGGGCCAGAGAGCGTCGCGAGCACCGGCGGAATGGCGCCGCCCAGATTGGCGCCGAGGATCAGCACGATGATCAGTTCGGTGGACAATACGCCGGTGGAGGCAAGCGACAGGATGAGTACGACGACTGCAAGGCTGGACGAGGAGACCACGGCAAGGACGGCGGACAGGGCCAGCGCCACCGGCCAAGCGCCGTCCAGCAGGCGGACGAAGGCGGCCAGGGCCGGGGATTCCCGCATCGGCTCGGTTGCTGCCGACAGGAGGTGGAGCGACAGAAGCATGAGGCCGATGCCGATGAGTGCCGTGCCGCTGCCCTTGCGGGCGCTCGAACTGCCACGGTTGAGCGCCACACCGACGAGGATGAGAAGCGGCGATAGCCACTCGATACCTGTTGCGACGATCCAGGCGGTCACGGCGGTACCGACATTGGCACCGAGCAGGACGATCTGGGCCATGCGCGGGCGGATCAGGTCGCGCTCGACGAAGGAGGCGACAGTCAGGGCCGTGGCTGTCGAACTCTGCAATGCTACGGTTGCGACGAAACCGGAGACGAAAGAGCGCAGCCCGCTCTGCGTGCCCGTGGCAAGGCCAGTGCGAAGCCGCGAGCCGAACGCGCGCGTGACGCCATCCTTGACCTGCGCAAGGCCGAACAGCAGTAGGGCCACCGCGCCGAAGAGATTGATGATGACGATCGTCGATTCCATGCCGAATTCCGAACCGTTCCCGCCGGCCAAGACGGTAATTCTGTTGCCGGCTAAAGGAAATATGCCAGAACGGTGGTTAAAAATGAGGCCGTTCGCGACAGTTTTTCGTTTCGGACCGGCAGCGTCAGGTCCAGGAAGTCTGGCGGAGAGCCTCGCCGGTGATCATGGCCGCCGACATGGCGACATTGATGGACCTTTGGCCCTCGATCATCGGGATGAGAATGCGGGCGTCTGCGGCATCGTGCACGTGATCCGGTACGCCGGCGCTCTCACGTCCGAAGAGGAGCACGTCGTCCGGACGGAACGTGCAATCGACATAGGGTATGGCAGCCTTGGTGGACGCCAGGACGAGCCGCCGCCCCGTCGACTGACGCCACTCTTCGAAAGCCTGCCAGTTCACATGACGGGTGAGAGCGACGCTGGAAAGGTAGTCCATTCCGGCGCGCTTGAGATTGCGGTCGGAGATGTCAAATCCGGCGGGCTCTATGATGTGCACCTTCAGTCCAAGACAGGCCGAAAGCCGCAGGATCGTACCGGTATTTCCGGGAATATCAGGCTGATAGAGCGCGATGTGAAGGTCAGACATCGCCTGCCAATAGGCGATCTGTCGCCCGCAGTCAAAGCGGGAGCCCGTTCGCCTTTCGCCTTGATGCTGCCGCCACATTCAAGGCTGGATGCCAGGATCCACGCCTGTTGCGCCAGTTTGCACTTTTCAATTTTGCCGAACGGCGCTACAAGGCCAGCATATTCAACGCCAGCCCGAGGAGGCCTACATGGATATTCCCGTACGTACCCGCCTTCTGGCCCGGATCATGCCGCTTCCGGCCTAGGCGTATCGCGGTTTTCCGCTTCTCTTTTATCCCTGATTTCGCACGCGGCCTTCATTGGCCTTGTTTTCAGTTTTTCGCTCTCACGGTGTTGCGCGTTTTTGTTCGCGAAGTCCCGTGTAGGCACATACGTTATGGAGAATGACGATGTTTTCGTGGTTCGAGCGCCGCGTCGATCCTTATCCGCAGGAACTGCCGGGTCCGCCGCCTAAAGGATTGTTTGCCTTCTGCTGGCACTATACCCGGCCGACAGCGCCGTGGTTGCTGCTGCTCGGCATCTGCTCGATGGTCATCGCCGTTGCGGAAGTCTTCCTCTACCAGTTCCTCGGAAATATCGTCGACTGGCTTTCCAACGCGGAGCCGGCAACGTTCCTGGAGCAGGAGGGCGGCAGGCTTTACTGGATGGCTGCTGTGCTGCTTGTGGTGCTGCCGCTTGCCGGTGCGATCCACACGATGACGATGCACCAGGTTCTGGCTGGCAATTTCCCGATGATCGCCCGCTGGCAGATGCACCGCTTCCTGCTGCGCCATTCGATGACCTTCTTTGCGAACGAGTTCGCCGGCCGCGTCTCGACCAAGGTGATGCAGACGTCACTCGCGATCCGCGAGGCGGTGCTGAAGATCATCGACGTTTTCGTCTATGCGATAAGCTTCTTCGTCTCGATGCTGGCGCTGGTTCTGGTGGTCGACTGGCGGCTGGTTCTGCCGCTCGTCTTCTGGCTCGTCGTCTACTGCATCATCCTGCGGTACTTCGTCCCGAAGCTGAAGAAGCTTTCGAGCGAGCAGGCGGATGCCCGGTCGATGATGACCGGCCGGATCGTCGACAGCTACACGAATATCGGCACGGTGAAGCTGTTCTCCCATGCGGGGCGCGAGGAGACGTACGCGCGGGAGGGCATGGATGCCTTTCTCGGCACGGTGCACCGCCAGATGCGCCAGATCTCGCTTCTCAACATCTGCGTCGACATCAACAACGCCGTGACAATCTTCATCGTTTCCGCGGCCAGCATTGCATTCTGGCTGAACGGTGACGTTTCCGTCGGCTCCGTCGCGATCGCGATCGGGCTTTCCATGCGCATCAACGGCATGTCGCAGTGGATCATGTGGGAAGTCTCGGCGCTCTTCGAAGCGATCGGCACCGTCTATGATGGCATGTCCATGATGACCCAGCCGCACGACGTGACAGACAAGTCGGGCGCGCCTGAGCTGCAGGCCAAGAAGGGGCATATCCACTACGATCACGTTCGTTTCCACTATGGCAAGAACAAGGGCGTGATCGAGGACCTGACGCTGAACATCGCCGCTGGCGAGAAGATCGGCCTTGTTGGCCGGTCCGGTGCCGGCAAGACGACGCTGATGAACCTGCTGCTGCGGTTCTACGACCTCGAAGCGGGCCGTATCACCATCGACGGTCAGGACATATCGCAGGTGTCGCAGGAAAGCCTGCGGTCGCTGATCGGTGTCGTGACGCAGGATACCTCGCTGCTGCACCGGTCGATCCGCGACAACATCGCCTACGGCAAGCCGGATGCGACGGACGCGGAGATCACTCTGGCGGCGAAGCGGGCCAATGCCTGGGAGTTCATCCAGGGCCTTACGGACATGCAGGGGCGGGCCGGTCTCGACGCCCATGTCGGCGAACGCGGCGTGAAGCTCTCCGGCGGCCAGCGGCAACGGATCGCGATCGCGCGTGTGTTCCTCAAGGATGCGCCGATCCTGGTCCTCGACGAGGCGACGTCAGCGCTCGACTCAGAGGTGGAATCGGCGATCCAGGAGAACCTGTTCGCTCTCATGGAAGGGAAGACGGTGATCGCGATCGCACATCGGCTGTCGACATTGACCGAGATGGACAGGCTGATCGTCCTCGACAGGGGCCTTATCGTCGAGATGGGGACGCATCAGGAGCTGGCGGCATCCACCGGCATCTACGCCGATCTGTGGAGCCGTCAGTCGGGCGGGTTCCTGGGCAACCAGGACGCCGAAGAGGTTGCGGCGGAATAGCGCAGCAGCACTGTCCAGATGCGAAAACCTCCGCAGTAACGCTGCGGAGGTTTTTCTTATGATGTCACCGCAAGGGGCGGGTATCCCGGTAAAGTGCACGCAACAAGCCTGTTCGGGATGCCGATCTGTTGTTCAGATGGGGCGAAAGCTGGCTACGGGATAGTAATTCATTCTTTATCCGAGACTGCGACGAGCATGGCGGGTGCGCTTCACTTCCCGCCACTTCCGTTTCGGATTAGAAATAATGAATATAAAAATCAAAGTCCTTCTTCCGGCCCTTTTCGGCCTTGCCGTTCTTTTGGCCGTTCTTCAGGGTGGGCTCGGCATGCGTTCCGTGGCCGAGCTCGAGACGCAGGTCGAGACGATCGGAGGCCGCATGGAGCAGTCGATGATGATCGCCAACATGGACCGGCTGTTCATGGATGTTCGCCGTCTGTATCTGATGGCGCTCTCGGCTGGCTCGGTCGCCGACAAGAAGGCGTCGCTGGAACAGCTGCAAACCGCCGGAAACGCTCGGCTCGAGGCGTTCCGGGCCTTTGGTTCGACGGCATTGCATGCGAAGGCGAGGGAGAGGTTCGACACTCTGGAAAAGATTATCGCCGAGTATGATGCGCTCGGAGCGGAGTTCGTTGAGCTGATCGGTGCCTCGAACCTCTACAGTGCACGCGTCGTCATTGCCAAGATGATCCCGGTGGCGGCAGAAGCAGGCGCTGTACTACAGGAGATGATCGACGGTAACAGACAGGCGAGCGTCGAAGACCGCAAGATTGCCGCAGGTGCCGTTCAATCCGCCTTCGTCTGGACAATCGTCGGCGTGGCGACTGCGGCTACGGTCGCAGTCGCGGCCGCGTTCGTCAGCTATCTGCGCGTGACCCGTCCCATCGGCGATATCACCACGGCGATGAATACGCTCGCCGCCGGTCAAAACCAACTCGCCATTCCGCATGACGGTCGCCGCGACGAGATCGGTGAGATGGCTGCCGCCGTCGCCGTTTTCCGTGACAACGCATTGGCGCGCGAGCGGCTGGAACAGCGGACCGAGGCGAACCGCTCGTTGAGCGAGAACGAACGAATTGCCCGCGAGGAGCAGAAGGCGCGCGAAGCGGCTGACATATCGTTTGCCGTCGATGGGATTGCCCGTGGACTCAAGGGCCTTTCCGATGGTGACATGACCTTGCGGCTGGAGCAGCCTTTCGCAGGCCAGCTCGACCAGTTGCGGGTCAATTTCAATGAATCGGTCGGCAAGCTTCAGGCAGTGCTGCGTTCGGTCGGTGAGAATGCGCGGATGATTGATGCCGGGGCGAACGAGATCCGTTCGGCGTCCGACGATCTTTCCAAGCGCACCGAACAGCAGGCCGCTGCCGTCGAAGAGACCGCCGCAGCCCTGGAACAGGTGGCGACGGCCGTCAAGGATTCCTCGATGCGCGCCGACGAGGCGGGGCAACTGGTCGACCACACGCGCACCGGCGCCGAGCGCTCGGGCGAGATCGTCCGGCAGGCTGTCTCCGCCATGGAGGCGATCGAGAAGTCGTCCGGCGAGATCTCCAACATCATCGGCGTCATCGACGAGATCGCCTTCCAGACCAACCTGCTTGCACTGAATGCGGGTGTCGAGGCGGCACGGGCGGGCGAGGCCGGCAAGGGCTTTGCTGTCGTCGCACAGGAAGTCCGCGAGCTTGCACAGCGTTCGGCCAATGCCGCCCGCGAGATCAAGGCACTCATTTCGACGTCCGGCAAGACGGTACGCGACGGTGTCGATCTGGTCGGCCAGACCGGCCAGGCGCTGGAAGCGATCGTCTCCGACGTTCAGCAGATCAACAGGAATGTTGCCTCGATCGTGGTGTCGTCCCGCGAGCAGTCGACCGGTCTCAATGAGATCAGCTCGTCCGTGAACCAGATGGACCAGAGCACGCAGCAGAATGCGGCCATGGTCGAGCAAACGACAGCGGCAAGCCATAGTCTTGCCACCCAGGCGGCAGCGCTCAACGAACTGCTGTCGCAGTTCACGCTGGGCGGACAGCAGGTGGACATCCGTCCGGCGACCCAGGCTTCGCGTCCGGTCAACTCGCCGGCGCGGGCGATGGGCGCCCGGATTGCCTCCGCCTTTGGCGGTTCATCTGCCGCAGCCGCTGAGCCGTCCTGGCCGGAATTCTGATCGCGACGCGTGATGCCCCGGCCTCGACGGGATATTGATCGGCAGCTTCGGCTGCCGATTCCTGTTGCGGAATACGGGAACCGCACGCACTTGCGCAAAACCGGGCGGGACTGCCCTTTGCCGGGATGCCGATTGGACTTATATGCGAGCCATGATCAAAGCTATCGTCCGCTATTTCGAAAACTGGATCCAGCCATTCGAGAGGCGGGATGACATCAATCCGCCAGCGGGGCTATCGGCGTTCATCTGGTTCTATGTACGGCAGGCGAAGGCACCGTTCGTGGCCATGCTCGTGCTGGGCGGTGCCTCGGCCGGGATCGAGGCCGCGATGTTCTGGTTTGTCGGTCGCGTCGTCGACATCCTTGGGACGATCGATCGCGGTGAGGGATGGTCGGGCCTCATGGCCACGCACGGGAATGAGCTTCTTCTGATGGCGTTGGTCATCGGCGGCGGGCGTTTCCTCATCGCATTGATGACAGCCCTGATCGATCAGCAGATCATCACGCCGGGCTTCTACAACCTGGTGCGCTGGCAGTCCTATGTCCATGTCTCGCGCCAGTCGCTTTCCTTTTTCCAGAACGATTTCTCCGGCCGGATCGTCACGAAGGTCTGGTCCGCCGGGCAGGCCGCCGGCGACGTGCTGACAACGCTGATGGAGAGCTTGTGGTTTGTGCTGATCTATTCGGTCTCGACGGTCGTGCTGGTTGCGCAGCTGGATATCCGGCTTGCTGTCGTCGTGCTCGTCTGGCTGCTCGTCTTCGCCTTGCTCGCCAAGTACTTCGTGCCGCGCATCCGCGAGCATTCCAAGCTCTCGGCCGAAGCGGGCTCGATGATCAGCGGCCGCATGGTCGATGCCTATTCCAACATCCAGACGCTTCGCCTGTTCGGCAGCGACGAAGCGAACGACCACTACATGCGTTCCGGCTTCGAGAGCTTCCAGTCCACCATCATTCGCTTTACGCGGCTCTTGACCGGCGTGCGCGCGGCGATGGCGCTGCTCTCGGGAACGATGATCGTGATGATGGGTGGCCTCAGCATCCACCTCTGGCTCGACGGGCTGGTCAGCTCCGGTGCTGTTGCCTTCACGCTCGCGCTGATGTTGCGGCTGAATTTCCTCCTGGGGCGGCTGATGACCCAGCTCAACGGGCTGATGCGCAATATCGGCACGGTGCAGAATTCGGCGGAACTCATATCCCAGCCGATCGGTCTCGTTGACCAACCCTTCGCCAAGGCGCTGACGGTGCGTGCGCCGGAGATCCGGTTCGAAAACGTCAGCTTCCGCTATGGCAAGGGCCGGGGGGTGATCGACGATCTATCGCTGACCATTCGGCCGGGCGAGAAGCTTGGCATCGTCGGTCGTTCGGGGGCCGGAAAATCGACGCTGGTCAACATCCTCCTGCGCTTCTACGACCTCGAAGGCGGGCGTATTCTTGTCGATGGGCAGGACATTTCCGGGGTGACGCAGGAATCGCTCAGGGCGCAGATCGGCATGGTCACGCAGGACACTTCGCTGCTGCACCGCTCCATCCGCGACAATCTTCTGTTCGGCCGTCCCGACGCGAGCGAGGAACAGTTGAAGCTGGCGGCCCGGCGGGCGGAGGCCGACGGTTTCATAGCCGAGCTTCAGGATCAGCGTGGCCGGCGTGGCTACGACGCGCATGTCGGCGAACGAGGCGTCAAGCTCTCCGGCGGCCAGCGGCAGCGGATTGCGATTGCACGCGTCATGCTCAAGAACGCGCCTATCCTTGTGTTGGATGAGGCGACCTCCGCGCTCGATTCGGAAGTGGAGGCCGCGATCCAGTCAAATCTTGAGCGGCTGATGCAGGGCAAGACGGTTCTCGCCATCGCGCACCGGCTTTCGACCATCGCTGCGCTGGACCGGTTGATAGTGATGGATCAGGGCCGGATCGTCGAGGACGGCAGCCACGCAGAGCTTATCGCCGCTAACGGGATCTATGCGGATCTGTGGGCTCGCCAATCCGGCGGCTTTCTTGCCGCAGACGCGGCGCAGTGATGTTCCTCGCCCGTGGGGGTGTCAGGGCAGGTCGATGGTGACGTCCGCGATCAGGCCGTAGTGATTGGAGCCCAGCGTATCAGGCAGCCGCTGCAGCGACTTTATCCTGACAGGCGGGCGGACATAGACATGGTCGATCGGCACGCCGAACCATCCCGCCCAGTCGGGCCATGTCGCTGGTTCCCAGGGAGCTGTTCTCAGGGCCGTCCAGCGCAGGAACTGGCGCACATTGGGCGCAAGGCTGGATGCGTTGAAATCGCCGGACAGAAGAAGGGGGCCTTTCACCCGCCCCAGGACACGGGCGGCGTTCGTGAGTTCGGTGGTCTGGAAGTTGTCGAAATAGGGCTTGGTGGTGTGGATGGCGGCGACGTGGATCGGCTGCCCCTGGAACGACACCTGTGTGAGCATCATCCGCTCTTCGAAGACATTGCTCAACGTCACAATGGTCGACGAGGAGAGCGGTGTCCTGGAGAGGACCATAAGGTCGCATTCGCTGGTCATCTCGCCGCATCCGATACGGTAAGGGTACACCTCGGACAGGGCTGCGAGCTCCGGCCGTAACGGGGCGGCCTCCATCACGTTCACGACGTCGGCGCCGGACTGGAGGATGGCATCGCGGATGGCCTGCGCGTTCTCGAAGTTGTTCATCAGGATGTTGATCGACATAAGCCTGAATACCGGCGCGTCGGGAGCAGGAGAGGGGCCTACCTGCACCAGTTCGTGGGTCATCCACAGCCCGTGGGCAAGGAACAGCACCGAGACGAACAGAAGTCCCAGCGGCAGGATGTGGCGCCGAAGGAAGAGCGCGAACAGGAGGGCCAGAATGCAAGCCGCGGACAGGTGGAGCTGCAGGCTATGGGCCGTCGAGAAAAACCAGAAACCGCTGACGTAGCGGACGCTTAGAGCCAAAAGCGCAAGCGACACGATGACGCATATGGCCACCGACAGAAAATGTCTCATCCAGCCCGTCCCCAGCGCTACTCAAGGGTGATCCGACTATCACGCCGTCCTGTATGCCGCAATGCAGGTGCCGCATAGCGGCGAAAGGTGCGCCGGATATCGCGGAGCGGAAAGAAGTGTTGCGAGGGATGCCCTTTCCGGACCCGAACGAACGGTCTCTGGAGAGGCCGTCAGAGCCTCTTGGATATGCCGCGACAAACTAGCGCCTGCCCCTTGCCGAGACTGGACATATTTCGCGATCAAGCATAGAACGCGCCCAATTGCCGGGGAATCTGTGTCCCAAATGTGGCCAGTTCGAAATTCTTCCGGTGGAGGGGCAATGCGGGTTTTTCGCGAATTGCGTGAGAAGGATGGTTGAGCCGTGAGCGAGCACGAGACACACAGCGAAACACTGGGCGAGCCCACTCGCCGTGATTTCCTATATCTGACGACCGGCATGGCCGGCGTGGTGGGAGCCGGGGCGGTGGCTTGGCCATTCATCGACCAGATGCGACCGGACGCGTCCACGCTGGCGCTTGCGT
Organism: Pseudorhizobium xiangyangii; assembly: GCF_020531965.1. Lineage (GTDB taxonomy): Bacteria > Pseudomonadota > Alphaproteobacteria > Rhizobiales > Rhizobiaceae > Neorhizobium > Neorhizobium xiangyangii. Next base: position 225,256 of record NZ_JAJAWH010000002.1, read on the forward strand.
CCATCGAGGTCGACGTCTCGGCGCTTGAGCCGGGCATGTCGTTGACAGTCAAGTGGCGCGGCAAGCCGGTGTTCATCCGTAACCGCACCGAGCAGGAAATCGAAGCTGCCGATGCGGTGGCGATCGAAGAACTGAAGGACCCGGTCGCTCGCAACGAGAACGTCGATGCGGCGGCACCTGCCACCGATCTCGCCCGTTCTGCTGGTGAGGGCAAGGAGAACTGGATCGTGATGATCGGCTCCTGTACCCACCTCGGTTGCGTGCCGCTCGGTCAGGCCGGCGATTTTGGCGGATGGTTCTGTCCCTGCCATGGTTCGCACTACGATACTGCGGGCCGCATCCGTAGGGGTCCTGCACCGACGAATCTGCCGGTGCCGACCTTTTCGTTCGTTTCCGACACAGTGATCCAGATCGGGTGAGGGGTTCTAACTAATGAGCGGTCATTCTACATACCAGCCTTCGACCGGCATCGAGAAATGGGTCGATTCGCGGCTTCCCTTGCCGCGTATGATCCACGACAGCTTCGTCTCCTACCCCGTTCCCCGCAATCTGAACTATGCCTACACCTTCGGCGCCATGCTGTCGGTGATGCTGATCGTACAGATCCTGACGGGCATCGTGCTCGCCATGCACTACGCGGCTGAGACGACGGTTGCCTTCAACTCCGTCGAGAAGATCATGCGCGACGTCAACCACGGTTGGCTGCTGCGCTACATGCACGCTAACGGCGCGTCGTTCTTCTTCATCGCGGTCTACCTTCACATTGCTCGCGGCCTCTACTACGGCTCCTACAAGGCGCCCCGCGAAATCCTCTGGATTCTCGGCGTCGTGATCTACCTGCTGATGATGGCCACAGGCTTCATGGGCTACGTTCTGCCCTGGGGTCAGATGTCCTTCTGGGGCGCGACCGTCATCACCGGCTTCTTCTCGGCCTTCCCGGTTGTCGGCGAGTGGATCCAGCAGTTCCTGCTCGGCGGCTTCGCCGTCGATCAGCCGACGCTGAACCGCTTCTTCTCGCTGCACTACCTGCTGCCGTTCATGATCGCCGGCGTCGTAGTTCTGCACGTCTGGGCGCTGCACGTTACCGGCCAGACGAACCCGACCGGCGTCGAAGTGAAGACCAAGACGGATACCGTCGCCTTCACGCCCTACGCGACGCTCAAGGACGCGCTCGGCGTATCGGTCTTCCTGCTCGTCTATGCATGGTTCGTCTTCTACATGCCGAACTATCTCGGCCACCCGGACAACTACATTCCGGCAGATGCGCTGAAGACCCCGGCTCACATCGTTCCTGAATGGTACTACCTGCCGTTCTACGCGATGCTGCGCGCCATCACCTTCAACGTCGGCCCGATCGACTCGAAGCTCGGCGGCGTTCTGGTGATGTTCGGTTCGATCATCGTCCTGTTCTTCCTGCCCTGGCTGGACACATCGAAGGTTCGCTCGGCGGTCTACCGTCCGTGGTACAAGCTGTTCTTCTGGATCTTCGTGGCAAACGCCATCCTGCTCGGCTGGCTTGGCGCCATGCCTGCAGAAGGCATCTACGTCATCCTTTCGCAGCTCGGCACGCTCTACTACTTCGGCTTCTTCCTCGTCATCATGCCGCTTCTCGGCCTGTTCGAAACGCCCCGGCGTCTTCCGAACTCGATCACGGAAGCTGTGCTTGAGAAGAAGAACAAGTCCGACATGGAAAAGCTCAAGCCTGGCCAAGTCAGCGCCTGACAGCCGAGATCGAGAGGGATCAGAAATATGAAAAAGCTTGTCACAAGCATCCTTTCGCTGGCTCTGGTGATGGGTCTCGGCTTCACCGCCGCGCCTACCAAGGCCGCTGAAGAAGGTGGGACGCCGCACTACCCGCTGGAGAAGCCGAGGGAAGTCGACTGGAGCTTCGCAGGACCGTTCGGTCACTACGACAAGGGCCAGCTGCAGCGCGGACTAAAGGTCTACACCGAGGTCTGTGCTGCCTGTCATTCGATGTCGCTGGTCGCCTTCCGTACGCTGGGAGACCTCGGCTACTCCGAAGAGCAGGTGAAGGCGTTCGCCGCCAACTACCAGGTGACGGACGGCCCGAACGAAGACGGCGACATGTTCGAACGTACTGCCGTTCCGTCGGACTACTTCCCGGCACCGTTTGCCAACGCCCAGGCGGCCGCTGCTTCCAACAACGGAGCAGCCCCGCCGGACTTCTCGCTGATCGCCAAGGCGCGCGGCGTGATCCGCGGCTTCCCGCAGTTCGTGTTCGATATTTTCACGCAGTACCAGTCCGGCGGACCGGACTACCTCTACTCGCTTCTGACCGGTTACCAGGAGCCGCCGGAAGGCATGGAAGTGCCTGAGGGTACCTACTACAACCCTTACTTCGCAGGCTCCGCATCTCTTGCCATGGCACCGCCGATCTCCGACGATCAGGTTACCTATGACGATGGTTCGCCGCAGACCGTCGACCAGTACTCCAAGGATGTTGCCGCGTTCCTGATGTGGGCCGCCGAGCCGCACCTCGAGGACCGCAAGCGCACGGGCTTCATGGTCATGGTGTTCCTGGTGATCTTCACCGGTCTCCTGTATCTGACCAAGAAGTCTGTCTACGCCCGGAAGGAACACTGAGGCTTCGCCTCACGACGTTGAAAAAGGCGGCCTTCGGGTCGCCTTTTTTGTTGGGTGCGGGCGGACGAATTGCTAGGATCGCGACAACCTCCTGTTTCAAGACACCGGACAATTCATGACCAAGACCATCGACCTTGCCGCTTCTGTGCGTGCCATCCACGACTATCCGAAGCCTGGGATCATCTTCCGTGACATCACGACCCTGCTGGGCGATGCCGTCGCGTTCCGCCAGTCGGTGGACGATCTGGTCAAGCCCTATGCTGCTCTCGGTGTGGACAAGATCGCCGGTATCGAGGCACGCGGCTTCATTCTCGGCGGTGCGCTGGCGCACCAGCTGTCGGCCGGCTTCGTGCCGATCCGCAAGAAGGGCAAGCTGCCGCACGAGACGGTACGGATCGCCTACAGCCTGGAATACGGCGTGGACGAGATGGAGATGCATGTCGATGCGGTGAAGCCCGGCGAGAAGGTGATCCTGACGGACGACCTGATCGCCACCGGCGGAACTGCGGAAGGTGCGGTGAAACTTCTGCGCCAGCAGGGTGCGGAAATCGTTTCAGCCTGCTTCGTCATCGACCTGCCGGAGCTTGGCGGTCGCAAGAAGCTGGAGGCTCTGGGGGTGGAAGTGCGGACCCTGATGGAGTTCGAGGGTCACTGATTGCGCCAGCGGTGGCGGCTATGCGAATTCCAGGATGGTGCCTTCGTAGCGCATCACGGCCTCGCCATTCTGATTCACGCCGTCGTTGACCGTCGTGTTAATGAAGGTGCCGGGGCGGGACATGAGGGGCCGGCTGCCGGTGACTTCAACGGAATAGGTGATGCTGTCGCCCGCATAGACCGGCTTCAGCCATTGCAGCTTCTTGAAGCCTGCCGAGGGGCCGAGCTTCGGCGGCACGAGGTTCTCGCTTGCGAGCCGCGCCACTTCCGCATCCCAGTAGGCAATGTAGGTCTTCATCCAGCCGGCGCAGGTATGCCAGCCTGAAGCGCATAGTCCGCCGAAGACGTAGCTCCTGGCAGCCTCCGGATCGACGTGGAAGGGCTGCGGATCGTATTTTCGGGCAAAGCGAACGATGTCTTTCGCGGTGAACAGCAGCGTGCCGGTGACGACCTTGCGACCCGGCGGAGAAAGCTCGATCAGCCTCATGCCTGCCTCTCCTGAGCGGGTGCTGGTGATCGGAGGCGGATCATGATGGGGTTCTCGCCCCTCATCACGAGATCGCCTCTGTGGTTCTCCACCTCGTGCAGAAACTTCACCATGCCGATCCCGGGTTTCGACCGGAGAATACGGGACTCTATCACTGTGGAGCGGCCGGACAGCGTATCGCCGGCAAGCACCGGCTTCCTCCACTCCATGAATTCGACGCCTGGCGAGCCCTCGGAAGCGGAGGCGGACAACCAGCCGTCGAACATCATGCGCATAAAGATACTGCTGGTATGCCAACCGGAGGCCGACAGGCCGCCGAGAATGCTTGCCCGACCGGCTTCCTCTGAAAGGTGCATCGGCTGCGGATCGAATTCGGCTGCGAACTCGACGATCTCCTCGGCCGGCACCAGCCGCTGGGGGAGCGGAAAGCTCCGCCCCGGCGTGAAGTCCTCGAAGAAGTAGCTGAGCCCGGCCATGAAACCGCGTCCGATGATCAGGTGTTGAAGCGGAAGTGGATCACGTCGCCGTCCTGAACGACGTATTCCTTGCCTTCGTCGCGACCCTTGCCTGCTTCCTTGGCGCCGACTTCACCCTTGAAGGCGATGTAGTCGTCGAAGGAGATGGTGAAGGCGCGGATGAAGCCGCGTTCGAAGTCGGTGTGGATGACGCCGGCTGCGGCCGGTGCCTTGGTGCCCCGCACGATAGTCCAGGCACGGGTCTCCTTGGGGCCGACCGTGAAGTAGGTGATCAGGTCGAGAAGATGGTAGCCCGCACGGATCAGGCGGTCGAGGCCTGCTTCCTCAAGGCCGAGGGCCGAGAGAAATTCCGTGGCCTCGTCTTCCGGCAGCTGAGCCACTTCGGATTCGATCGCGGCAGAGATGATGACGCATTCGGCGCCCTGTTCCTTGGCCATGGCAGCGACGGCATTGGTGTGCTCGTTGCCGGTAGAGGCATCGGCTTCGGCGACGTTGCAGACATAGAGGACGGGGTGCGAGGTGAGGAGGTTGAGACCCTTGAGGATCTCGATTTCTTCGGGTGCGAGCGTCTTCAGGAGGATGCGCGCCGGCTTGCCTTCGTTGAGAAGCTTGATGGCGGCGTCCATCACCGGCAGCTGGGCGACCGATTCCTTGTCCTTGGAGGCGGCGCGCTTGCGGGTCTGCTCGACGCGGCGTTCCAGGCTTTCGAGGTCGGCGAGCATCAGCTCGGTCTCGATCGTGTCGGCGTCGCCGACCGGATTGATCTTGCCTTCGACATGAGTGATGTCGTCGTCCTCGAAGCAGCGCAGCACGTGCACGACGGCATCGACTTCGCGGATGTTGGCAAGGAACTTGTTGCCCAGCCCTTCACCCTTGGACGCACCGCGCACGAGGCCGGCGATGTCGACGAAGGAGATGCGCGTCGGAATGATTTCCTTGGAGCCGGCGATCGCTGCCAGCTGCTGCATGCGCGGGTCCGGCACCGCCACTTCGCCGGTGTTCGGCTCGATCGTGCAGAAAGGATAGTTGGCCGCCTGTGCGGCAGCCGTCTTTGTCAGAGCGTTGAAGAGCGTGGACTTGCCGACATTCGGCAGGCCAACGATGCCGCATTTGAAACCCATCGGTCGAAATACCCGTTGTTATAAGCGATTGTTGCCTTGGCTATGGGATAAACGGCCAGAGGGGTCAAGGGCAGACCGCATAGGCCGGGTTGATCGCCTATGAGCTGAGTGCGATAATTCGATGCGTTTTCACACCGACGTCATCGCGGAGGCGCTGATGCCGACGAAGGACGATACGATCTTCGAGCCGAAGACGGTGACAAAGCCGAGGCTAGAGCGGCCGAAGCTTTACAAGGTCATCCTCGTCAATGACGACTACACGCCGCGGGAGTTCGTGGTGATGGTGCTGAAATCCGTCTTCCGGATGGGGGAGGAGACGGGCTACCGCGTTATGCTGACCGCTCATCGCATGGGAACGGCTGTCGTCGTCGTCTGCGCCAGGGATATTGCCGAGACGAAAGCCAAGGAGGCAGTCGACCTTGCCAAGGAGGCCGGCTACCCGCTGATGTTCATGACCGAGCCGGAGGAATAGACGCCGACTTTCGTGACCGGTTGTCGCCTTTTGCGGGCGAGCGATGGTCAGGACCAGCCTGCAGATTACTCGCCCTTGCCGCCGAACAACTTTTTGAGCATCTCGGCCATCGGTCCGGTCGTCGGGAGTATCTTCGGCTGCGCGCTGTTGCGGGCCTGGCGGATGTGGGATTGTGCCGAAGGCTTTGCGGCGGGCTTGGCCTTCGGTTCCTCGGGTTTGTCGCCGGTCGCAAGTGCAAGCTTGTTGAGGATCTGCGAATCCTCATTACGGACCAGCATTTCCGCATTGTCGGCAAGGGCATCGATGAGCGGATCGAGCCAGATGCGGTCCACCTTGGCGAAATCGCCGAGGACATGGTTGTGCACCTGTTCCTTGCTGCCCGGATGGCCGATGCCCAGGCGGAGGCGGCGATAGTCCTTGCCGAGATGGGCATCCAGCGATTTTATGCCGTTGTGGCCGCCATGGCCGCCGCCCGTCTTGATGCGCGCCTTGCCGGGCAAGAGATCCAGTTCGTCATAGATGGCGAGCACATTCTGCGGACCGAGCTTGTAGAACCGCATGGCCTCGCCGACGGACTCTCCCGAGAGGTTCATGTAGGTCTGTGGCTTCATCAACAGCACCTTCTCGCCGGCAAGCTCGCCTTCGGAGATTTCCGCCTTGAACTTCTTCGACCACGGCGCAAACCCCGGCCTGCGCTGGATGGCATCAACTGCCATGAAGCCGATGTTGTGTCGATTGCCTGAATATTTCGACCCGGGGTTGCCGAGGCCAGCAATGATCAGCATGTGCAAGTATTCCATTTCACGCGATGTGCTCTCTCCAGCGTGAACGCGCCGGGAAGTCAACCGGTTTCGGTATGCTCAAGTGGCGCCCGATGCCAACCGTGGACCGTTGGCCCTAAGTCCGGCAAGCAGATCGTCGATCTGGCGTGGCTTCGAGAAATGGTAGCCCTGACCGCAATCAATGCCAATGGCCTGCAGTACCGCGCGCTGTCCGGCAGTCTCCACGCCCTCGGCGATGACCTTGCAGTTCATCTTGTGGGAGATTGCCGTGATGCCCTCAACGAGCATGAGGTTTTTCTGGCCGACTTCGCTTTCGTCATCGACCGATTGAACGAAGGACTGGTCGACCTTCACGATATCGACGGGGAAGCGGCTCATGTAGCTGAGCGATGAGTAGCCGGTGCCGAAATCGTCGAGGGCAATCCGGCACCCAAGCCGGTGGATCTCTCCCAGGATGGTACGGATCTCGGGGTTGTCGTGCATCAGTACGGCTTCGGTGATTTCGACTACAAGGCGCTGAGGACGGATGTTGTGCCGATCGAGCAGGCTCACCAGCCTCATCGGCAGCGTGCTCTCGAACTGAAGCGGCGAGAAATTGACCGCCAGGTAGGTCTTGCCCATGTCCGGAAGACGCGAAATCTTCGCCAGATTGGCCATGGCGTCTTCGAGAATGAGATTGCCGATGCCGCTGATGGTTCCGGTGTCCTCGGCGACCTGGATTATGCCGGCCGGTGACAGCAGGCCCTTGCGGGGATGGCGCATGCGCATCAGCGCCTCGAAGCCGACGATATCGGCCGTAACGATGTCCACGATCGGCTGGAAGTGCGCCTCGAACCAGTTTTCGGCAATGCCGGTGTGAATGTCGCTTTCGATCTCGGCTCTCTCGCGGGTCTTGTCCAGGATTGCCGGCGTGTAAACCTGTGCTCCATTCTTGCCATCGCGTTTGCGGGCATACATGGCAAGGTCCGACTTGCGCAGCAGATCGGTGGCGGTCGAGGCGTGGTCCGGATAGAAGGCAAGTCCGACGCTCGCGCTGAGCCTCACATCGGCGCCGGCCACGAAAAACGGAATGTCGAAGATCTCGATGATCCTGTCGCAGAGGTCGTCGGCGGCATCACGTGCATCCTCGCCGGTGAGCAGGAACGCGAACTCGTCGCCGCCGAGGCGCGATGCCGTATCGATGTCACGCAGCAGCGGCATTGCCCGGGCAACGAACCCCCTTAGGACATCGTCACCGGCTGCATGTCCGAAATTGTCGTTGACCGATTTGAACCGGTCGAGATCGACGAAAAGACAGGCGAGGGGCGTACCCGTCTTGTCGGCCTCCCTGATCCTGTCGTCGAGGATCGCTTCGAACCCTTGGCGATTGACCAGACCGGTGAGATGATCCGTTATGGCCTGCTGATGATTGCGCAGTTCTGACTGCTTCAACTCCGTGACGTCGGTCATTACGTTGAGCGAGCCGTTCGCATCGCCGTCGGTACCCAGTTCCCGCTCCACGATCAGTGCGTCCATCAGGCGCTTATCCTTGCAGATGAAGCGCACGGTGACCTCGACGGAGCGACCATCGGCGCGAAGCCGTGTTTTCCGTTCGGCGAAAAGGTGATGGTCCTGGGGAGCGACGAGGTCGGTGAAGCGGCCTCCCACAACTTCGCCGCGGCTGTAGCCTGTCGCAAGCAGCCAGTAATCGCTGACGGCGGAAATCAGGTCGTTCCGGTCGAGGGAAAACAGCATGGCGGGCGTGTGGTTGTAGATCTCGGTGGTGCGTTCATGCGCTCGCTTCACGGCGCGTTCGTCACGCTCCAGCAGGGTCTGCATCTCGTTGAACGAACGTGCGAGACGTCCCATTTCGTCGTTCGACTGCCAGTCCACATGATGGCGTGATCCGAGCCGGCGCGTCGCCTCGATGGCGGCAGTGAGACGCATCAGTGGCTTGATGACCATCATCCGGTTGCCGAAAATGGCGGCCACGAACACCGTGAAGACGGCAACCAGGAAGATCGCGATGAAGGAAATCTCCAGCTCGTCGAGAGCTGCGAACCATCCCGTGGGCCTGAAATAGACGGTGATCTCGCCGACGATCGCGCTGCCTTCTCGCGACATGTGCGTGATGGGTTTTGTCATGACCTCCAGGCCGCGGAAATCCGACGGATTGATGTCCGTTTCCACGACATTCACCTTGCCGAGCTTGTCGTAGATGTGGACGCCGTGGATGGCGGATTCGGCAATGACGGACAGCGCCGTGTGCCGCATCGTGTCGACGTCGAGTTCGGAAACGGGATTGCCGAGAACCTGTGCGTTGGCAGCCAGCACCAGTTCCACCTGACCGCGCAGGCTGTCCGCTGCCTTTTGGGACGACAGGGTCAGGAACAAGGTAAAGAGTGGAGCGACCACGACAAGAAGCGCGGTCGATACAATCGCAATGAATCGGCTTTCAACCGAGTGTTTCATCGTCGGCCTTCTTGTTCCCCTGCCGGACAAATTGCCGGCGCGTCCCGCGCTACCCGTCGCTGGGGAACAGTGTCAGCTGAAGATATTAATCTTCGCTGAAACGCAAAAGTTGTATCCGTGCGGCTGCTTAACGGATTACTACGGAGGAGGCCCGCGAAGCCGATCCTGGGGGCGCGCCAATGAAATCCGAAAACAAAAAAAACCCGCCTGAAAAGGCGGGTTTCGTGTGGAAGAAGCCGGAGCTTATTCGGAAGCTGGCGTTTCTTCTGCCTGCTCTTCTTCGACGCCGCCTGCCGGAGCAACGATCGTGGCAATCGTAAAGTCGCGGTCGGTGATGACCGGCTTCACGCCCTTCGGCAGGGTAACGTGCGAGATGTGGAGGCTGGAGCCGATCTTGTGGCCAGCGAGATCCACGGTGATGAATTCCGGGATGGCGTTTGCCGGGCACTGGAACTCGACCGTGTGACGAACGATGTTCAGAACGCCGCCGATCTTGATGCCGGACTTCTCTTCGTTGATGAAGTGAACCGGAACGTCAACCGTAACTTCCGTGTTCTTGGAAACGCGCAGGAAGTCGACGTGCATCGTGAAGTCGCGGACCGGATCCAGCTGGTAGTCCTTCGGGAGGACCTGGATCTTCTTGCCATCGACTTCGATGGTTGCGATCGTCGTCATGAAGCCGCCAGCGTGGATACGCTTGGTCACTTCGTTGGTCGACAATGCGATAGACAGAGGTTCTTGCTTGTCACCGTAGATGACAGCAGGAATGAAACCGTTGCGCCGAAGTTCACGGGAGGACCCCTTACCGACCCGTTCGCGCGCCTCGGCCTTGAGCTCATAAGTTTTCTGGCTCATGGCATATCCTTTCGAGGTTGTTTGGAGAGTTTGCCGCTGCAAAGCATGCGTGCGGTAAACCGGGAGGCATCTCGCGACGCTCTCCATCCGCATTGCCTCCAAGGGTGTCTGCGCGGACGGGCGGGCTATAATACAACCGCGCCCGAATGGCAAGCTTTGCACTCGGATCGGCCATGACTATCCGGTTAACCATTCCCGACAACCGTTCTAACACGATTGGTATCTAATGAGATTGCGATATTCAAAAGGATCGCCCGCGCGATGCATCGCATCTTTTCCTGCCTCTTTGTCGAACATGACCTTCGGTATGTTGCAGCCGCCGTTCTGGTCTGCGCCATTGGCGCCGCCCTGACGATGAGGCTGTTTTCCAGAGCTTGCGATGCACGTGGCCTGGAGCATGGGATGCGGATCGTCCTTGCAGGCTTCATCGGCGGATCGACGACCTGGACAACCCACTTCGTCGCGATGCTTGGCTATACGAGTGGCGGCAGCGTTGGCTATGAACCGGTATTGACCCTTCTCTCGCTTGCCGTCGCCATTGTCAGCTTCATCGTCGGGCTTGGCATCGCCGCCTATGGCGGCCGTACGCTGCTTCTGGAGGCGGGCGGAGCCGTGCTTGGCCTCGGCATTGCGGCCATGCACTATATCGGCATGAATGCCTACGAGATGCAGGGCACGATCGTCTGGGAGCAAGCCTATGTCGCGGCCTCCTTGATCGCCAGTGCCATGTTCGGCGCGCTTGCTGCCAACCGGGTAGGGCGCCCGACCACGCGCTTCTGCCATTACGGCGCTATCGTCGCCCTGATACTCGCCATTGCATCGGCGCATTTCATCGGCATGGCGGCGATCGACATTGTCTTCGATGCCAATTTTGCCGTGCCGCAAACGGCCGTTTCGCCCGTGATACTAGGGCTTGGCGTGATGAGCGTGATGCTCGTGCTGCTGGCATTGGGGGCCGTCACCTATCTCATCGACGCCAGCACGACGCGCGATGCCGTCGAGCGCTACCGCCACCTATCTCTTCACGACCCGCTCACCGGTCTACCGAACAGGTTGGCGCTCACCGAGCGGTTGAGCAGCGTGACAATGCGCGCGGCCGGGAAGCGTGCGCGGATCGCCGTGCTGTCGTTCGACCTCGACCGCTTCAAGGAGATCAACGACGTCCACGGACATGCTGCCGGCGACGCGATGCTTCGCGCGGTCGGTGAGCGGCTTGCCGGCATCGTCGGGGAAGGTGAGTTCGTGGCACGCGTCGGCGGCGACGAGTTCCTTGCATTGACCTGCCGTTATAACAAGCGCTCCGACGCTAACCAGCTGGCCGCGCGTCTGATTGCTGAAATCTCCAAGCCGATCGACTGGAACGGAAACAGTCTCAGCGTCGGAACCAGTGTGGGTGTTGCGGTTCTTTTGGATGATATGTCACCAGATGATCTCCTCGCCCAGGCCGATGTCGCCATGTATCGCTCCAAGAGTACCGGCTCTCACTCGGTCTGCTTCTACGATTCGTCCATGGACCGCGCCGTGCGGGAGCGGAACGTGCTCGCAATGGATATGCGGGAAGGGCTGCGCAAAGGCCAGTTCCAGCTCTATTTCCAGCGCCAGAACAATACATTCACGGGTGAGGTCATCGGCTTTGAAGCGTTATGCCGTTGGAACCACCCCGTTCGCGGTCTCGTGCCGCCGTCAGAATTCATCCCGGTCGCCGAACGAAGCGGCTTCATCATCGATCTCGGAGAGTGGGTGATCCGGGAGGCGTGTCGCGATGCCGCAGGCTGGCGGAACCCGCTAACAATTGCGGTCAACGTGGCCACGCAGCAGCTGGGCGATCTCAGATTTCCGATATTGGTTCAGGAGATACTGAAGGAGACCGGGCTGGACCCGGCGAGGCTGGAACTGGAGATCACCGAGACAGGCATCATCGCGGACCACCAGCGTGCGCTTCAGGCGATCCGCCATCTCAAGAGCCTTGGCGTCAAGATTGCCATGGACGACTACGGAACTGGTTACTCGTCGTTGTCGATGCTGCTGACCTTCCCGTTCGACAAGATCAAGATCGACCGCCAGTTCGTCGATGGGGTGGCCACCAGCGTGCAGTCGGCCGCCATCGTCCGGTCAACACTCATTCTTGCATCGAGCCTTAACATTCCGGTGCTGGCAGAGGGTGTGGAAACGGACGAGCACATCAACTTCCTCCGCGACGAGGGGTGCGTCCAGGTTCAAGGCTACCTGTTCGGCAAGCCGGGTCCGCGAGAAGGAATAGAGGCGATCGTCAACCAGGCGCCTCCTGAGGCCAGCAACCACGCACCGGTCGACAAGGTGGCGTGAGCGACCGAGTGATCGCTTATCGAGGTTCGCCGCCCGGCGGATATGCGGTTTTCTGCTCGAAGCGGAACTTGTGGCCGCACTGGCAGTGGACCATGTACTTGCGGGGATCAGTCGAGGGGAATTCCGGTGCAAAGCCAGCCGGCATCTCGTCGATGGTGAAATCCCGGTTCCCTGCGCGGCGCTCGTCGCTTTCGGAGACTTCCGCAAAACCCGCATGCCCGCACTGAGAGCACTCAAGCTTTCTCGAATAGCGATCGCGTGCGGCCATGGAGAACTCCGTTCTGTCATTGATTTGTCCCCGCACCACTAGAGCGTTTCCCGGCCGAATGGAACCGTTTCGCCGAAGGGATTTTCACGAGAACGGGGGGCTTTCAGGGGGATGACATTCCGATGCGCCCGAGATGAAGCCGAAGATGATCAGTGGGTGGAGCGAACAGTACAAACGAAAACGCCGGCTCCAGTAGAGCCGGCGTTCTTGTCGCTGATATCGATCGCGTGGCGGTTAGGCGGCGCGCCTGTCGTGGTCGGTGGCACCCGCATCGCTGCTCACCGAGAAGTGGCTGATCTGCTCGTTGAGCACTTCCGCCTCGTTGGCGAGAGAATGAGCCGACGCGGAGGTTTCCTCCACCATCGCGGCATTCTGCTGGGTCACCTGATCCAGCCCGCTGACTGCCGAGTTGATCTCGCTGAGGCGTGCGGACTGTTCGCGGGACGATCCGACGATCGCACCGATATGCTCGTTGATCGACTGGATGTTGCCCTGGATGAGTTCAAGGCTCTGGCCGGTCTTGAGCACCAGCGTGACACCGTTCTCGACGTCCGATGCGGATGCGGTGATGAGGGCGCCGATGTCGCGGGCTGCTGTGGCGGACTTCTGCGCCAGCTCGCGGACTTCCTGCGCCACGACCGCAAAGCCCTTGCCGGCGTCGCCTGCGCGGGCGGCCTCGACGCCTGCATTGAGTGCAAGCAGGTTGGTCTGGAAGGCGATCTGGTCGATGACGTCGATGATCTGACGGATCTTCGACGACGAGCTTTCGATGCGCTCCATGGCCTGGATTGCGTTGCGCACCACGTCGGTGGACGTGTGGGCGCCCTTCAGCGTGTCGGCGGCAACATCGACTGCGGTCTCGCAGCGGTTGAGAGCACCGTTGACAGCATCGGTCATGTCCGCGAGTGCGGCTGCGGCCTCTTCCAGTGCGGCTGCCTGCCGCTCGGTGCGGCGAGACAGGTCGTCCGAGGCCATCTTCAGTTCACCCGAGCCTGCGCGGATGGTCGTGACGCTGTGGCCGATTGAGCCGACCGTCGCGTCCAGACCCGACAGCGAGTTGTTGAAGTCGTGTCGCAGGTGGTCGAGGGACGGTGCGAACGCCTTGTTGATGCGCTGGTCGAGCTTGCCGCGCGACAGGGCAGCAAGGCCGGTTGCCAGAGCCGAAACGGCTTCCTCGATCTCGCGAGCGCTGGCGGCCTTTTCGGCCTCGCGCTGCTGGCGCTCTTCGTCGATTTCTTCGTTCTTGCGGTGGGCGTCGTCTTCCATGCGTTCCTTGTCCAGAGCGCCTTGGCGGAAGGATTCCAGTGCTCGCGCCATCGTGCCGATTTCGTCGCCGCGCTTGACCTGGTCGACGATGATGCTCTTGTCGCCGTCGTTGAGGCGGTTCATGAGCGTGGCCAAGTCGGTCAGCGGACGGGTCAGCCGCGCAGCGATGTAGGTGCCGACGACACCCATGCCTGCGAGGACCGCGAGGGTCGCAAGGATTGCCCAGGATGCGAGATCGCGAGCGGAAGCCAGTACCTGGGCTTCATTCTGTCCCATGGCGAGAAGGTGGTTCTCGCCAAACAGGCTGATCGGCTCATAGGCAAAGAAGAGCGGGTTGCCGCCGACGGTGGCGAATGCGGAGCCCGCAGTCTGCTTGGAGGCTGCCTCTGTAAGCTCTGTCGGTACTTCGTGAGCCTGGCCATCAACGAAGGAGCCGCTGCGGAAGGCGCCCTTGCCGTCGAGAAGCAGGGCCTCATCGATGGACTTGCCATACTGATCCGGCGTGACGGCGGTCGTCAGCTGTTCCGCGGAGATACGGAAGATGACGCTTCCCTTGATGACCGTCTGGCCCCAGGAGGAGACGGCCAGCTGCTTGCCGATGAACGCGGACGGCTTTCCGCCGTCCATGTCATAGGGCGCGAAGCTGGATGTATGGATTTCCTCGCCCGAACCGGCGTTGATGCGGGTCAGCATGTCGTTGAGTGCCGGAACGGCGGCACCCTGTTCCAGAAGCTCGCCGCCCTTGGTGACGGAGTAGACGATCTGGCCCTTCAGGTCCGTGATGTAGATGTCGCTGACGCCGGCGTTCTTCCAGGCGCTCGCGATCGTTCCATGAATGGCGCTGTGGTGGATCGCGTAAAGCAGCTTCAGCCCGGTGCCGCTGATTTCGGCGCGTTCTGCGGGCTTCAGGTCAGTCCTCTGGTAGGCTGCCTTGATATCGTTCAGTTCGCTGGGGATGACGTTGGTCATCGTCTCGACCGCCTGGGCGATCGCCGTGTTCTGTGCGAGTTCCGAAAGCGTCTGCGTAATCCGGGCCTGATAGTTATCCAGACCCTTGGACTGGTTTCCGGCAACGGCTTCCAGCCTGAGCTTGCTGGCTTCGATCAGGCCGCTTTTACCGATCTGATAGCTGAGCAGGCCGACCGAAAGACACGAAACGAAGGTCGCTCCGATGACGAGACCGGCAAACTTCGCCTTGATCGACCAGGACCCCCCGGCGCCGGCAGGCTTTGATGACTGCAACATGGAACAATTTCCCCCACACACATAAACGAATAGTGCGGGATCATTGTCAGCAATTCATTGCGGCAGCGTTAATGAACGACTCTCGTATACTGTAGTCTGGAGAGTCGGTTCAGTCGAACAGGCTCGATACGGATTCTTCTGCGGCGGTGCGGTTGATGGCTTCGCCGAGCAGGTTTGCGGTCGATACGACGCGAATATTTTGTGCCGACTGTACGGCCGTGGTCGGCTGGATCGAGTCGGTGATCACGAGTTCGCGGAGCTTGGACGATGTGATGCGGGCTACAGCGCCACCGGACAGGACGCCGTGGGTAATGTAGGCCGTGACACTGGTGGCGCCCTTGTTGAGGAGGGCCTCGGCCGCGTTGCAGAGCGTGCCGCCGGAATCGACGATATCGTCGATGAGAAGGCAATCCTTGCCGGCGACGTCGCCAATCACGTTCATGACTTCCGATTCACCGGCGCGTTCGCGACGCTTGTCGACGATAGCAAGTGGACAGTCGATGCGTTTCGCCAGCGAGCGGGCGCGAACAACACCGCCAACGTCAGGCGAGACGACCATGACGTTGTTGACGTCGTAGTGGTCCTTCACATCGCGTGCGAGGATCGGAACCGAAAAAAGGTTGTCCGTCGGAATATCGAAGAAGCCCTGGATCTGACCGGCATGCAGGTCGAGCGTCAATACGCGGTCGGCGCCGGCTTCAGTGATCAGGTTGGCCACGAGCTTCGCGGAAATCGGGGTGCGCGGCCCGGCCTTGCGGTCCTGGCGAGCGTAGCCGAAGTAGGGAAGAACAGCCGTGATGCGCTTGGCGGAAGACCGCCGGAAGGCATCAATCATGATCAGCAGTTCCATCAGGTGATCGTTTGCTGGAAATGACGTCGACTGGATCACGAAAACGTCCTCGCCGCGGACATTTTCCTGGATCTCTACGAAAATTTCCTGGTCCGCAAAGCGTCTGACGCTGGCTCTTCCGACTGGTACGTTGAGATAGTTGCAGATCGCATCGGCTAGTTGCCGGTTCGAATTGCCTGCGAAAACCTTCATTGCGGTCCGCCCGTTCTGACGCTGGATGGGCGCTTTTTACCGTTGCTCAACGCGAATGCAAGTGCGTTTGGACCTGCACCCCCATTTTTATGAACAATCGGTGACGTAAGATCATCCGGAACGGCTCGTCTTCCACGCCATATACTCGTTGATTGTCTTCGTGCCGATCGTTTCCATCGTTGCCGGAGGCACTGCCGACCAAGGGTCTCTGCCCGAAGACGGGAGCTGTTCCTGCCCCTGCATTCGATGGAGACGGGTCCCAGCATTGTCCAGAATGTCCCAGACATAAACGATGGTGATGGTGTCTCCATCGCCAAAGGCGGAGAAATAGCCCTTGAGGATATGGTCGGTGCTTGCATCTCCTGACGCACGGATGGACAGGCCGCTTGCGCGGGCCTGTGCTCCAAGCTGGCGGGAAAGGGGTGTGACTGCCTGCACCGGTGCGCCGATGATCGGGAGGAACCGGACTGTTGCCTGCGCTGACGGTTCACGGGCGGCGGACTGGGCGGGAGGCGGCGACGTGGGCGCGGGCTGCGGGGCCGGTTGGCTCGTCTCGATAGGATCGGAAGCGGCGGGCGAGGTGTTGCCGGCCTCGATCGCCTGGGCCTGTGCCTCCAGCGTGTTCTGTGGCGGGAAGGATCTGGACGGTGCCGGAGCCTGCGAGGAGGACGGATAGGCCGATTGCCGGTACGTGCCTGCAAGCTGGTCGGCTTCAGCCTGTGTGACTGGCGTGGACGGCCGCAGGCCGGCGCCGACATCCACCCTCGGTGTCAGTGCGTCGCTGGTGTTGCAGGCAGCGAGAAGCGCAACAGACAGCGCAGCACAGAGTGCCGTCGTCGATGCCCGCATGTCCGCCTCCGTCGTTCAGTCCCGCCGAGGACGACCTTAGAGGTCGATTTTCCCGCCTGTCAAATGCAGACTTTAGCAGGTTATCGCTGGATCAGGTCCAGCCCATGGCGGGAGAGAGGCTCCGGCGCGTCCTCGGTCGTCAGGTAGGTATGCCCCAGGGTCATGGCGGTGCCGGTATCGGAATCCATGATGATCATGTGAACGAACAGGGTCATGTTCGGCAGGATTTCCTGCGGATTTCCGACATGGAACATCTGGTGCTCCATCCAGGAAGGAGAGAAGCGTGCGCCGAGTGAATAGCCGCATGCGTTCAGCCGGTGGCGCGTCAGGCCGCGCTCGTCGAGGATCCTGGCATGGGTGTCGAAGACGTCGCCGAAGGTGTTTCCGGGCCGCAGGACTTCCTCGATGGCCGTGATGGTCTCCAGGCAGGCCTTGTAGAGCTCGCGGTGACGAGCAGTGGGCTCGCCGACGAGAACCGTCCGCATCATGGCGGCATGGTAGTGCGCGTTCACGCCTGCCCATTCCAGTGTCAACTGGTCGGTGGTGTCGAGGGTTCGGCGTCCGGCCTTGTAGCGGCACAGAAGTGCATCGGCGCCGGAACCGATGATGAATTCGTTGGCGGGATAATCGCCGCCGCCGCTGAAAACCGCACCTTGCATGGCTGCAAGGATATCTGCTTCGCTGCCACCTGCCTTGATCAAAGGCAGGGCTGCGTCGAG
Source organism: Pseudorhizobium xiangyangii (assembly GCF_020531965.1). Classification (GTDB taxonomy): domain Bacteria; phylum Pseudomonadota; class Alphaproteobacteria; order Rhizobiales; family Rhizobiaceae; genus Neorhizobium; species Neorhizobium xiangyangii. The sequence continues at coordinate 242,872 of NZ_JAJAWH010000002.1, forward strand.
CGCATCGTCGGCCAGCTGGGCTGCGCGCTTCGCATGGGCGACCTCGGCCGGGCTCTTGACCAGGCGAAGGCCGCTGACGAGGTAGGAGGCATCGGTGATCTGGCCAAAGGAGGCAAGCTGGTTATCGACCAGCCTCGCTACCCGGCCGGTCATTCCGTGCGTGTCGTATTCGACGCCGATGCGTGCGCCGAGGAGGTCCATGTCGCTCAGCAGGTTCTTGAGGTCGAGCGTCGGATCGGCATTCACGCGGTCGACCCATACACTGATGTTTTCCAGAATCGAGGTCTGGCGCGCCTGCCGAAGATCGGCGGAGCGGGTCAGCAGCGTCATCGAGCCATCCGCCTTGACGACGAGGGTCTGGAAGAAGCAGTAGCCGAAGGTGTCGTAGCCGGTCAGCCAGTACATGCTTTCCTGGGCAAAGAGCAGCACGGCTTCGAGCTTTTCCTCGGCCATCTTTTCCAGAAGGCGGGCCAGCCGGTCTGCGTATTCGCTTCGCTCGAAAGGGAGCCCCATCTCATTCCTCCGTAATTGCAATTGCCGAAATCTGCCGCCCGTAGTCGGGTTCCCCCCTATGGGTGGTACGGCGGTAGGAAAAGAATCTTTCCTCATCGGGATAGGTATCAAGTGCGACCGTCGTTGCCTGGACGCCGGCGTCGGTCAGGCGCTTGATGGTCAATGCCGGCAGGTCGAAGCAGGCGTGGCCTTGCCTCTCCGAGGGCGAGAAGAATTCTTCATACGCGGCATCGAAGGAGAGAAAGCGTTCGACGAATTCCGGACCGACTTCGTAGCTTGCGGGGCCGATTGAAGGGCCAAGGCAGGCGACGATCTTCTCCCGCTCTGCCCCAAGCGCCACCATGGCGTCGATGGTGTTTTCCAAAACACCTCCGAGAGCACCCTTCCAGCCCGCATGTGCGGCGCCGATCACGCCATTGGCGCCATCGCAGAACAGGATCGGGCCACAGTCGGCCGACAGGACGCCGAGAACCACGCCCGGAGACGCGGTCGCTATCGCATCAGCCTGCGGACGCTCTCCTGCGTAGCTGGCATCCACCACGACAACGTCCGGGGAATGTACCTGATGTACCGTGGCGAGCCGTTCCAGGGGATAGCCGAACCAGCCGGCAACCCGAGCCCGGTTTTCCCGCACCCGCTCGCTGTCGTCCCGAGAACCGATGCCGACGTTAAGCCCCGCGTAGATGCCTTCGGAGACCCCGCCCTGACGGGTGAAGAAGCCGTGGCTCACGCGGGACTGGCCTTTTTCCCTCAGCAAGGGGCTCTCGATCGGCGTCGGCGAGGGGTTTTCCTTCATCGGCGGTCTATCTCATGGGGCTGGAGGGGTGAAAGGCCACTTCGGGCGACGACGGTGCAGGTTTGACGTTGCTGCTTCGTTGGGAGAATGTTGGCTTATCCATGCAGGGGCTGTCAATCCGCCGCTGCGTCGCACCGGCAGCCGTTCATCCCGCAACTCACCCCGTCGATCACCCCACGGGGCGAAATGGCGCGAGGTCGAGGGCCGGAGAGGAGACGGCAATAACCTTGAACAATTCCCCCATCTTCCCGGCTCCTTCGCCGGCGAGCCGGTCCACCGCGGCGGCGATGAGCTTCTGATCGGCAGGTGCCTTGCCCTTGGCCAGTGCGGCAGCGCGTTCCGCCAGACCGAGGCCGTTCAGGAAATCGCCCTGCCGCAGGCCGCCGTTGAGGTGGATGCCGCTACTCAGGGCGATGCGCGCAAGGTCTTCGAAATCCACGTGGCTCGTCAGGTCGGCTTCGCCCGGGTTTGCCATCGGGGGATCGAACTCATGGGCGCGGACGGCCTGCAACGTATCGCCGAAGCCGCTGACCATGTGGCCGTAGTCGATGATGAGCGCGGTGCCGCCGTATTGGCGCAGGCGCTCGCACAATGTCGCCATCACCGCCTGGCGGGCCGGCGCGACTTCGAAGATCGTGCCATCCGGTATGGAGGCGATTGGGGAGGGCAGGGTTTGCGGATCAAGGCTCGCGACCCCGACGGCAAATGCCAGTTGGTCCTGGTTGTCCAATCCCACGAGCCTTTCGCGGAAACCGGTTGGCGTTCTGACGAACTGGCGGATGGGGATGGCGTCGAACAGTTCGTTGGCCGCGATGAGGGTGAACCCCTCGGGAACCTCCTCGAAACTGTCGTGCCAGGCGATCTTGGTCGAATAGGCCTCCAGCGTCACGCGCTGGATGCCGCGCAGGCGCTCGCTCGTCTCCACGAGGTGGATGCTCATGGTCTCGAACAGCGGCAGGGCGAGCCGTTTGATGACACGAAGCATGTCGGCCATCATCGTTCCGCGGCCAGGGCCGACCTCCACCAGGCGGATGCCCGAGGGGGAGCCGTGGCGTTGCCATGCATGCACCATGAAGATTCCGAGCATCTCTCCGAAGAGCTGGCTGATCTCCGGCGCGGTGATGAAGTCGCCGGTGGTGCCGAAGGGCTCCCTGGTGCGGTAGTAGCCATGTTCCGGGTCGGCCAGGCACATGGCGAAGTAATCGGTAATGCTGATCGGTCCGGTGGCGCGGATGAGCGCCTTGATCTTCTGGGCCAGCGGCGTGCTCATGACTGCACCTCGTTCGTGCCGATATCAGGCGACATGCGCGCTCGAGCGAGCGCGAAGCATGAACCACAGGCCCAATGCCACCATGGGCAGAGACAGCAGCATTCCCATTGTAACCCAATTGAACGCCAGGTAGCCAAGCTGCGCGTCGGGTTCGCGGAAAAACTCCACGAAGATGCGAGACAGGCCGTAGCCGCAAACGAAGGCTCCCGATATGAAGCCGGGCTTCTTGAACGCCTTGAGCCCGAAGACCAGGGCGGCGAGGACCGCTAGCAGAAGAACTCCCTCCAGCGCTGCCTCGTAAAGCTGGCTCGGATGGCGGGAAATTGGCCCGCCGGTCGGAAAGACGACCGCCCACGGCACGTCGCTCAGGCGGCCCCACAACTCACTGTTGATGAAGTTGGCGAGGCGGCCGAAGAAAAGCCCGAAGGGCACGACTGCCGCGACGATATCGAACATGCTGAGGACCGGGATGCCGTTACGACGTGCGAACATGACCATGGCCACGGTGGCTCCCAGGAAGCCGCCGTGGAACGACATGCCACCGTTCCAGATCTCGATGGCGCGGATCGGATTCTCGACGATCGCTGCAAAATCATAGAAGAGGATGTAGCCGATGCGACCGCCGAGCACGATGCCAATGGCCACCCAGACGAGGAAATCGTCGAGATGCGTGGCAGTTATCGGTGACTTGTTGTGCGGCCACAATGCATCGTTGGCGGCCATTCGTCGCGCGTAGAGCCAGCCGCAGAGGATGCCGGCCACATAGGCAAGGCCATACCAATGCACAGCAATCGGCCCCAGGGAAAAGGCGATGGGGTCAATTTCGGGAAACGGCATGAGAGCGGACAGTTTCAAGCTTTCAATCAAGACGCGGCTTTTCCTTGAGCAATGCGAGTGGGCGGGAACATGGCGATAGCCAAAAGGGCGGTCAAGGTGAATCTCCCGGTGCCGGTCAAAGCGCTTGCAAGCCGTCGCCGCAGACCCTACTTCATCCACAGCGATGAATAACGGCTTCGGCCGAAACGATGGGAGCTAAAGACCATGTCCAGCGGCACGAACCGTATCCTCGATGACTTCGCGAAGCTGATGACCGATGCGGCCGGCGCGGCACAGGGCGTGCGTCGCGAAGTGGAGACGGCGTTTCATGCTCAGGCGGAGCGGGTCCTCAACAGCATGGATGTCGTCAAGCGCGAAGAGTTCGAGGCCGTGCGTGAAATGGCGGCGCGTGCACGCGACGAAAATGACGCGCTGAAGGCCCGTATCGAAGCACTGGAAGCGAAGCTCGGTTCGCAGGGCTGACGCACCTTGAGGGATCGGATGCCGCGGTCCGAACCGCGGCATCCTCTAGCGGCAAGGCCGCGCTATATTTTGGCGAAATTGAATAAAATTTCGCCCTGTGGACAGCCTCAAAAAAGGCAGTCGCCAGAGTCGCTTAAGACTCGTGGCTGAACTCGCGCAGCAACTGCGCCAATAAACTCTCCACTCCTAAATTGCGGCCGGGGGCTGGCAGCCGGACTCTCGGACTATACACTGATTTTAAATGATGATTCGAAACGGCTGGTAAGCCTCATGCAGGGTGGCGGTGCCAATCTGCCAAAGTCGGAAGGTCATCTGAAATGTTGTATCCGGTGGTGATGTGTCTTGCGTTTCGCGTCCTTTCACGAACGTCGCATTCAATCGGTCGAAAAGGTGCTGTATGAGCCTCATGGAATTTGAATTCGGTCGTCAGTCCAATCCGGTCGACATGATTGAGGTCGTGGCGTCGTCCAACGACTGGACCTTCGAGCGCTCGGGGGAAGACGAGATAGCGATGACGGTGGAAGGCCGCTGGGCCGACTACCACGTCTCCTTTTCCTGGATGGAAGAGTTCGAGGCGCTGCATCTGACCTGTGCCTTCGACGTCAAGATTCCGGATGTGCGGGTCAACGAGGTCATCCGTCTGCTTTCCCATGTCAACGGTCAGGTTCTGATGGGGCATTTCGACCTGTGGCGGCAGGAGGATATGGTGATTTTCCGCCAGTCCCTGCTGCTCGCGGGTGGCGCCGAGCCGACCAGCCAGCAGGTGGAAGTTCTCCTGTCCAGCGCATTGGAAGCCTGCGAGACCTATTTCCAGGCGTTCCAGTTTGTCGTCTGGTCCGGCATGGAGGCAAAGAGCGCCATGGAGGCGGTGCTGTTCGAAACAGTTGGTGAAGCCTGATGACTGTGCAGCCAAATTCGATCGTTCTCGTTGGCGCCGGCAACATGGGCGGCGCCATGCTGACCGGCTGGCTGAACAGCGGTATTCCGGGTAGCTCGATCACCGTGCTCGATCCGTCACCGTCAGAGGAGATGGCGCAACGGATCGCTGATGCCGGGGCCAGGCATTCGACGGTGGCCACCGCTGATCTGAAGCCGGAAGTCATCTTCCTCGCGGTCAAGCCTCAGGTGATGGATGCGGTGCTGCCGCCGTTGAAGGCGCTTATCAACGCCAATACCGTCGTTGTCTCGGTGGCCGCAGGAAAGACACTCGGTTTTCTCGAGAAGCATCTCGGTGAGGCGGCGATGGTGCGAGCCATGCCGAATACGCCGGCGATGATCGGTCGTGGCGTTACCGGAGCATTTGCGAACGAGCGGGTCAACGAGGCCCAGCGTGCTCAGGTCGATGCTCTTCTGAAGGTGAGCGGACCTGTGGAGTGGGTGACGAGCGAGCGGGATATCGATGCCGTCACCGCCGTTTCCGGCAGCGGTCCAGCCTATGTCTTCTATCTCGTCGAGTGCATGGCGGAGGCGGGCCGGAAAGCGGGTCTGCCTGCGGACCTCGCCATGCGTCTCGCACGGGAAACCGTCTCGGGGGCCGGTGAACTTATGCACCGGTCCCCCGAGCCAGCCTCCCGGTTGCGTCAGAACGTGACGTCGCCGGGCGGTACGACTGCGGCGGCGCTTTCCGTGCTGATGGCGGAGGAGGGCATGCAGCCCTTGTTCGACAAGGCGATCGCGGCCGCCCGCCAACGGGCAGAAGAACTCGGCAACTGAGGCCAATACGCAGCATGAGCGACGAGATAACGTACGGCGACTTCGAGAAGGTCGATATCCGCGTCGGAACGGTTGTCGAGGTGGCACCCTTTCCGGAAGCGCGCAAACCGGCGTGGAAGCTGAAGATCGATTTCGGGCCGGAGCTCGGCGTCAAGAAATCGTCGGCGCAGATTACCGTGCACTACGACGAAAAATCCCTCATCGGCCGGCAGGTTCTTGCCGTGGTGAACTTCCCCCCGCGGCAGATCGGGCCGTTCCGCTCGGAAGTCCTGACGCTGGGGTTCGAGGATGATGCCGCTGCCATCGTGCTCTCGGCCGTCGAGCGGCCGGTGCCGAACGGCAGGAAACTGATGTAACCTCACATCCTACGCGGGCACCCGTACGGTGGCCCGCAAGCCACCTTGAGGACTATCGGCCAATGTGATGTTTCCGCCGTGCGCGTGGGCGATGTCCCGCACGATCGACAGGCCAAGCCCGGTGCCAGACTTGTCTATGTTGCGTGCCTCGTCCAGGCGGAAGAAGGGCTTGAAGACATCTTCGCGTGACGCTGCCGGAATGCCGGGGCCGTCATCATCGAACGTCAATGTCAGCCAGCGGGCCGTGTGTCTCGCCTCGACGTGAAGCTCGCTCGCGTAACGCTCGCTGTTGGCAACGAGGTTGTTGACCAGGCGGGTGAAAGCATTGGGGCGGACCGATATGGTGTCTTCACCGTCGATCTCGTACGTCATGCGCTTTCCTGTGAGTTGGAACTCGGCCTTTGCCTTCTCCAGAAGCTCGCTCAATTGCAGCGTGCCGACATCCTCTCCCGCGTCGCCCTTTGCAAAGGCAAGATAGCCTTCCAGCATGTTCTGCATGTCATCGACATCGTCGGTCATGCCTTTCAGTTTCGGGTTGTCGCCGGCGAGCGCGAGCTGGAGCTTGAAGCGCGTAAGAATGGTGCGAAGGTCGTGGCTGACACCGGAGAGCATGGCTGTGCGTTGGTCGATCTGGCGCTCGATCCGTTCGCGCATCAGGATGAAGGCGGAGCCCGCGAGACGGATCTCGTCGGCGCCACGCGGGGTGAAGTCGGCCATCTTCTGGCCCTTCCCGAAGGATTCCGCCGCCTGGGCGAGCAGCAGGATCGGCCGGATCTGGCCCCGTAGGAAGAGGACCGAGATGACGATGAGAGCCAGCGCAGTTCCGGCCATCCAGACGAGGAAGATGTGCGTATTTGAGGCGTAGGTCTGGCTGCGGCGGGTGAAAACCCGCAGCACTTCGTTATCGAGCTGGATGCGGATCTCGACGAGGCGGCTGTCGCCGACGGTGTCGATCCAGAAAGGCCGCTTGATCTGGGCGCTGATCTGGTCGGCAAGAATGCCATCGAGGATAGAGAAGAAGGGCTTTGGACGCGGTGGGGGAAGCTGCCCACCCGGCTCCACGGCGACGCTCAGCTGCAGCTCGTCAGCGATGCGCGTGATGTTGGTGTATCCAGGGTCGTTGGGGTAGGCCTCTATCGCGGCGATCAATGCGGCGATATCGCGCGTCGTGCCTTCGGATAGTCGCTCGGTCACCATCCGCCAGTGGCGTTCCATGAACACGGCGGCAACGACCGTCTGCAGCAGCAGCATCGGGATGATGACGATCAGCACGGAGCGGGTGTAGAGCCTTGTCGGCAGCGCACGTTTCAGCCAACGTTTCGAGCGGCGCCATCCAGGCACCTGAAGGCGCCCGATATCCCGTCTCAGTCCACCGAACAGTGCCATAGGTTTGCTGCTCCTGTCCGCCATCCGGAATGCCTGCTCAGTCGATGCTCAGCCGGTAGCCGATGCCCCGGACTGTCTGGAGGTAAACCGGGTTGGCAGGATCCTCCTCGATCTTGCGCCGCAAACGATTGATCTGCACATCAATCGTCCGTTCTCCGACTTCCGCGTCGTCGCCGATCAGTTCATGACGGGGGATGGTTTCGCCGGCGCGCAGTGCGAAAAGTAGCATGATGTCCTGCTCGCGATCCGTCAGCCGGATGGTCTCCGATCCCTTGCGCAACTCCTTGCGTACGATCGAGAACGTGAACGGGCCAAACATGACCTGCTCTATCTTCGGCGCATCCGGCGTCGCATTCCTTCTGAGGATGTTGTGGATCCTCAGTACCAGCTCGCGCGGATCGAACGGTTTCGAGAGGTAGTCGTCGGCCCCGGCCTCGAGCCCGGCGATGCGCGACTCCGCTTCCGCTTTCGCCGTCAGGAGGATCACCGGCGTGGTCTTGTCGCGATAGAGCGATTCGGTGAGCGAAAGGCCGGATTCGCCAGGCATCATGACGTCGAGGATGATCAGGTCGAACTGCAGGCCGTCCAGTCGACGCCGCGCTTCGGCCGCATCCGCGGCAATCGTCACCCGAAAGCTCTGTTCGGCAAGATAACGGCTCAACAGGTCGCGGATGCGCGTATCGTCGTCCACGACCAGAAGGTGAGGGGCGTCATCGGAGAGAAGCGTTGTCATCAATCCAACTCGCTTTCGAGCACTGGCAGATTAGGATCCCGTCCCCGCATTTCGCGCAGGAAGGTTAGAACTGCGCTGCGGCCCTCGGGGGCAAGGTTGCTCATTGCATGAGTGATGCGGCGCGACTGTGGCTCGGAAAGGGCGAGGGCAAGCTCCCGGCCGGCAAGCGTCGGATAGAGGCGCCGCTGGCGGCGGTCTTTCGCACCTGCCATCTGCCGGACGTAACCCATCTCGATCAATTGCTTGAGGACGCGCGCGAGGCTCTGCTTGGTGATCTGAAGAATGTCGAGCAGGTCCGTCACCATCAGGCCCGGCTGCCGCGACACGAAATAGACCACGCGGTGATGAGCCCGGCCCATGCCGATCTTGGCAAGAATAGCATCGGGGTCGGAAACGAAGTCGCGATAGGCAAAAAATAGGAGTTCGACGGTTTCGAAGTCGATCTGCGCCTCGTCGACCGCCGGCATGGCCGGATGCACTTTATTGATTGCCTTGGCTGCCGGCACGCGTGACACACCCGTGTCCTTTCCCATGGCTACCGGCGATGACGCCCCGCAGCCTTCGTCGATTATCGTTGTCGGAATCGATAAAGCGCGAACGGAAGGAACAATCAACTGCAATTATTGCAATGGCATACATGAGGAAGGGGAGCCGCGTTTGCGGCTCCCCGAGCGACAGTCAGTCGTAGATGTGCACGATACGGCGTGTTGCCGGATCAACGAGAACCGGCGAGTCGTTCACCACCACATAATCGTAATCATAGTCCGGCACTTCCTGCACGACGACGCCGGCCGGCAGCGAAGCGCCGACCACGACCTCGTTCTGGACATAGACCGGTTCCGAGCGGTGCTGTTGGATATAGGTGCTCACCGTTTCCGGCGGCTCCACGATCCGGACATCTTCGACGGGTCCGAGAAGCATGTCTCCGGGCGCAGGCGATGGCGTCGGTGAAACGACACTGGTCGTGGTTTCGTAGGTCACGGTCGGCACGTCATACTGGGTGCGATATTCTTCCACCACCACAGGTGCTCCGTCCTGCTCGATGGTCAGATAGTCGGCATAAACCCAGCCGCGCAAACCGTTCACATCGATCCGGCACCAGTTGCTGCCTTCGAGACAGCCGTCCATCATCGCGTCGCTCCCGCGGGTGGCAAGGCCGATTTCCGGATAGTCCTCACCCGGGCCGGAGCGCACGGTGATGTCGGACGCAGTGACGGTGGACATCTGTGCCTGCGCGGGGATCGCAATCGCAGCGAATGCGGCGCCCGCCAGCAAGGTCTTCAGATAGGTGTTCATGTGTATCTCCTGATATTCAAGCGACACCGAAACGCCCGCGGCGCGATCTCGTTCCCTCCGTTCGGCCATCTGCCTCGACGCTGTGGCGAAGGGGTCACAGCCGATGAAAGCGGAACCTTTGGCCGGTCAGCATCGTTGCCGTCGCCATACAGTCTGGAGAGAGACCATGATCGCCTCATCGATTTCAGCCGTGCCAGAAGCACCCGCATCGCACCCGATGCGGCCCATGTTCATCACCGTGCTGGCAGCAAAGGTTGCCGTTGCGGCCTTCCTGCTGGCAACCGCCTCGTTCGCGCCGCCCGTTTCCGCAGACCAAAGCTACTCCTCCGCATCAACTGGTGTTCCGTCCCGGATGCCGCTATAGGTCCGCCCGACAATCCTGGAGTAGATCATGGGCAGATTGCAGGCCGGCATCGTTCCGGTGACACCGTTTCAGCAGAATTGCACGATACTGTTCGATACGGACACGAAAGCCGGAGTGGTGATTGATCCCGGTGGGGATGTGGCGAACATACTGGACGTGATCGAAAAGCAGGGTCTCACCATCCGGGAGATCTGGCTGACGCACGGACATATCGACCATGCCGGCGGCGCCGACGAGTTGAGGGAGGCGCTGGGCATTTCGGTTGTCGGACCTCACAAGGACGATCTTCCGCTCCTGCAGGGGCTGGAGGCGCAGGCAAAGATGTTCGGCGTGCCGATGGTGGTGCGCAACGTGATGCCCGACCGCTTTCTGGACGAGGGGGAGACGGTGTCCTTCGAAGGCCATGTCTTCGAGGTCTTCCACTGTCCGGGGCATGCGCCGGGACATGTGATCTATTTCAACCGCGAGGAGCGGTTCGCCCATGTCGGAGATGTTCTGTTCAACGGTTCGGTCGGACGCACCGATCTTCCGGGCGGCGACCACGCGACGCTGATGCGTTCAATCCGTGACAAGGTCCTGGCGCTTGGCGATGACGTCGGCTTCCTGTGCGGGCATGGCCCCGGTGGTCGGATAGGCGAGGAGCGCCGGACGAACCCGTTCCTGCAGAACCTCGAGAACGCATAAAAAAAACCCGGCAAGAATGCCGGGCCTCAACTCGAATAGAAAGCCTTGTGGGCTTAGGCGGAGATCTGCAAGTTTACGGCTTTTGGGCCCTTGCCACGACGATCCGGTTCCGTGTCGAAGCTTACTTTCTGGTTTTCCGAAAGACCGGACAGGCCTGAAGCCTGTACGGCAGAGATGTGGACGAAGATATCGGCGCCACCATTGTCAGGTTTAATAAAGCCGAATCCCTTGTCCGTGTTGAAGAATTTTACAGTGCCAGTCTCGGCCATGCATCAGGTCCTTTTCTTTCTGTCCGTGTTCAGCGGCGGACAGCATCACGTTAACGCCCCGAAGGGCGGGCGGCAGGCAGCTTTAAGAAAGGGTCCCTGTCGTTACCGCGGTTTATTCGGATGGAAAAGATTGAAGCCCGTTCCCCCCAGAACTCCGCCCGAAGTTTTGACGCCTTCGGGGCGCATAATTATTAGGTCGTCCCATGCTCGAAAATTGCCCGAACATTCACAGATTGCTGTGTTTATCAGGAATTGGCAAGAAAAAGTTTTACGGCGATCTCGGGAGCAGAATGGGCTGCTACGCCGGGTAGGACAAAAGCTTCTTTGCCAAGTGCACCTTCAATACACTTTCCGCATTCTTTTTGCGCAGTCCAGTAGATATGCGCACTAATCCTTCGCGGCCGCCCCTGATGGTGTGGTTTGGAGAAAACGGGTCGTCGTTGCTCAGGCAGGGGAAGGGCTGGACTTCCGGCGGGTCAGTTCGGGGATGATTTCGACTATTAGCATTGCTGCAAATATGATGACGCAGCCGAGGTAACCCAGCGGCGGCAGGACTTCCCCGAGTAGAAGTGCGCCGAGGAAGGCGCCAAAGAGCGCTTCACTGGATAGAAAGATCGCCGCCTGTGACGCGGTCGTATAGCGCTGGCCGATTACCTGGAGCACGAAGGCGAGTCCGGAAGAGATCAGGCCGACATAGAGGATTTCCTTGCCCGACGCCAAAATCACATCGACGCTGATGGTTTCCACCCACGGCGCGATGAGAAGGCAAAGCAGCGAGCAGACCGCGAACTGCGTGAACGACAGTGCCAGCGGGCGTCCGCTCGACATCACGAAGAGCCCCGCCAGGATGATCTGCACGCCCCAGAAGAATGCGCAGACGATGCTGAGAAGATCGCCAGTCGTCAGGTTGGTGAGTGCGCCGCCGCTCATGAGGAAAATGCCCGACAGCGACATGCCTGCGGCCGGCCAGATGATCCAGTGGGGATAGCGTCGCAGCGCGACGACCGAAATCACCGGCACGAAGACGACGTAAAGCCCGGTGAGGAAACTTGAATTGGTGACGGTCGTCGTCATCAGGCCGATTTGCTGGGTGATGGCGCCGCTGAACAGTGCCAGGCCCACGAAGCCAAATGCCAGCCAGTCGCGTCGCACCAGCTTCGTCTCGGACTTGCGGGCTTCGAGCCATGCGAACGGCAGGACCGCAAGGGCGGCGATCGCAAAGCGCAGGCCGACGAACCAGAAGGGGCCAATCTTGTCCATGGCTGTGGATTGCGCCACGAAGCCGCCGCCCCAGATCGCAGCCGCGAGCAAAAGAACGAGGTTCGCCTGTATGCGTGTCATGGATAGTGACCTGGTGGATAGGGCCGATACGGCCGCCTTTGACAGTGTCGACGCAGTATCAGCCACGTCGAAGTGCGGCAAGTATCCTAGCGATGATCGCTCCGCCTGTTCTCGGCTTTCAGCGTATCGCGGAAGCTGCGTCTCGACAGAACGAAGCACCCGCCTGCCATCACGATGAAACCACCCGCCAGCATCGCGAATGCAAGATGCTGGTAGCCGGCTGGCAGATAGCTGGCCGCATGGTGAAGGGCAGGTGCCGAGCGGCGGGGTACGGACGCAGCAGTTGCAGTCAGCGTCCCGCCGATCGTGGCGAACATCGTGACGACACAGAAGGCCAGCGCGGCGAGGGCAAGCGTGACCGGCGAGCGTAGCCAGCCGAAGCGATGTGCCTGCTTCTCTTCGTCGATGAACATAGTCCGCCTCCGGGATGTCGGTCTGGGTGACAGGAGGCAATGCAAGGAGGGCGGATTTTAGGCAGCGGTCCCGGCGAGGCGAAGTTGCATCAACGGGCACAAGTCTTGGGCATGACCGTACCCGTTTCGGCGCTTTCAGCTTGAAACGCCGCAATACATTCGACATACAGCCTGTCGGCGGGATCGGCGCGCGGTTTCGCCTTGTTCAACAGAACTTCAGGACGAAGATAATGGCCTTTCTTGCCGACGCCCTTTCACGCGTAAAGCCTTCCGCCACCATCGCCGTTTCCCAGAAAGCCCGCGAACTCAAAGCCAAGGGCCGCGATGTTATCGGACTCGGCGCAGGCGAACCGGATTTCGATACGCCGGACAATATCAAGAAGGCCGCCATCGACGCCATCAACCGCGGCGAGACGAAGTACACGCCCGTTTCGGGTATTCCCGAACTTCGCGAGGCGATTGCCCAAAAGTTCAAGCGCGAGAACAATCTCGAGTATACCGCTGCCCAGACGATCGTCGGCACCGGTGGAAAGCAGATTCTTTTCAATGCTTTCATGGCAACGATGAATGCGGGCGATGAAGTCGTTATTCCGGCGCCCTACTGGGTGTCCTACCCGGAAATGGTGTCGATCTGCGGTGGTACGCCGGTCTTCGTCGAAGCGACCCAGGCCAACAATTTCAAGCTGACCGCCGAGGACCTCGACAAGGCGATCACGCCGAAGACCAAGTGGTTCATCTTCAACTCGCCGTCCAACCCGTCCGGCGCTGCCTATAGTCACGCCGAACTCAAGGCCCTGACCGATGTGCTCCTGAAGCATCCGCATGTCTGGGTCCTGACCGACGACATGTACGAGCATCTGACCTATGGCAACTTCAAGTTCGCTACCCCGGTCGAAGTGGAGCCGAAGCTCTATGACCGAACGCTGACGATGAACGGCGTGTCCAAGGCCTATGCAATGACCGGCTGGCGTATCGGCTATGCGGCCGGCCCGCTGCCGCTCATCAAGGCGATGGACATGATCCAGGGCCAGCAGACCTCGGGCGCCTGCTCGATTGCCCAGTGGGCTGCCGTCGAAGCGCTCAACGGCACGCAGGATTTCATTCCGGAAAACAAGAAGATCTTCGAAGGTCGCCGCGATCTGGTCGTGTCGATGCTCAATCAGGCCAAGGGTATCGAGTGCCCGTCGCCGGAAGGTGCGTTCTACGTCTATCCGTCCTGCAAGGGCCTGATCGGCAAGACATCGCCAAACGGAAAGCTGATCGAAACCGACGAGGACTTCGTGTCCGAGTTGCTCGAATCCGAAGGCGTGGCAGTGGTTCATGGCTCGGCCTTCGGCCTAGGCCCGAACTTCCGCATCTCCTACGCGACGTCGGAAGAACAACTCGAGGAAGCCTGCAAGCGCATCCAGCGCTTCTGCGCAGCCTGCCGCTAATCAGATATCCGACTTCTGAAATGAAAAGCCCGCCGACGGAATGTCGGCGGGCTTTTTTGTCTTCCGCTCTTGTCAGTCAGCCTTCGTCAACTTGACGATCGTCGAGTTGCCGCCACGCGATTCAGTCACGGCGTAGACGGCGCCATCGGGCCCCACCTTGACGTCACGGATGCGCGCGTCGAGCGGTACGCGTTCTTCGTACTTCACCTTGTCACCATCCATGTGAATGACCACGACGCCCTGTGCGACGAGGCCGCCGACAAGGAAAGCGCCCTTCCATTCGGGGATCGCATCGCCATCATAATAGGCCATGCCCGAAGGGGCGATCACGGGGTCCCAATAATAGACCGGCTGCTCGGTCTCGGCCTGTTGCGTAATCCCTTGGCCGACAGCATCTCCGCTGTATTCGACGCCGTAGGTCACCTCGGGCCAGCCATAGTTCTTGCCGGGTTCCGGGCGGTTCAGTTCGTCGCCGCCGCGCGGGCCGTGCTCGACGGTCCACAGCCGGCCCTCGCCATCCAGTGTCGCCGACTGCAGGTTACGGTGGCCAAGGCTCCAGATTTCCGGCAGCGCATTGTCCTGTCCGACGAATGGATTGTCCTCCAGTGCCTTGCCGGTCGCGTCGATGCGGAAGATCTTGCCGAGCCCGCTTTTGAGATCCTGCGCCTGAACGCGCGGCTCCGGATCTGACCGTTCGCCAACGGTAACGTAAAGCTCGTTGTTGGGCCCGAACACCAGACGGGACCCGAAGTGCTTGTTGCCGTCGTAGCTCGGCATCTGCCGGAAAATGACCTGGACGTTTTCCAGTGTGCCGCCGCCCTTGTCGTCGGCGGTCAGCTTGGCCGATGCGACGGAGGTGCCGTTGCCGTCATCACGCTCCTCGGAGAAGGAGAAGAAGATCATGCTGGAGGTCTCGAAATCCGGCGCAAGCGCGACATCGAGAAGGCCGCCCTGACCGCCGGAAAGCACTTCCGGCACGCCCTCGATCGCGGGACCAGCCTCTCCGTTGGCGGAGACGATGTGCATGGCACCTTCCTTGGCGGTCACCAGCATCCGGCCATCGGGCAGAAATTCCATTGCCCAGAGATGCGGCAGGCCTTCCGCTACGACCTCTGTCTTGATCTCCGGCATTGCGGCCGGCTGTGGCGCACGCGTCTGACCCGCAAATGCAGGCTGCTGGTCGGGTGCATTCGCTGGCTGTGTCTCGACCGGTTCGCCTGCCTGCGTGCTTTCCCCGCCAGTCGCAGGCTGAGCCCCCTCCTGGGCCTGTAGCGGCACCGCGAGCAACGTGGCGGACAGGATGGTTCCGGATAAGAGAAGTAGCAGACGGTTCATTTATTGATCTCCTTCGATGAGTGCCGGAGGCATTTCGATACGCCGGGCACAGGCGCGCTCGGCACCCTCATCGGCGATGAGGCTCATCTAGGGCGTCTGCCCGAAACAGTCGCACACGCTGACATCAAGATAATTTTATCGGGCAGCGAGAGAGACCCGCCGTGGACGGCGGGCCTCAGGTGGTGGTTTGCTTGTCAATCGGTGAGATCAGCCGGGATCTTGCCGCCATTCTCCGCCAGCTTCCTCATCAGCGCCTTGTGGAGCCACATGTTCATGGTTGCGGAGTCGTTGGTGTCGCCGGTGTAGTTCAACTCCTTTGCCAGTTCCTTGCGGGCGCCCAGGCTGGAGTCGAGGTCGAGCGATTTCATCAGGTCGACGATGGAGCGGCGCCAGTCGAGCTTCTGGCCGTTCTTCTTGACGGCGGCGTCGAGGATCGGCGCGACATCGACGGGAGTGGAGGAGCCGCCTGCAGGCGAACTCGTGGCGCTGGCTGCCGGCTTGGTGGCGGGCTGCGGGCTTGATGTCGATGACGGTGCTGAGGATGCGGTCGGCGCGGATGCCTGTCCCGGTGCGGGGGCCTGTGCCTGGGGGGCAGGGGCCGCCTGGGCTTCACCCCAGATGGCGTTCTTGATCTTGTCGAAAATACCCATGGTTGTTCTCTCCCTTTTGACCAAATGGATATATTGCGCACGACGGTATTGGCAACGGTTCTGTTCGCAGTATCGTGGGCCACCGATTGAATTGCGGAGGTGGAGAGCAATCAAACGGCTTCAGTTTCGATTCGGCTTGCTGAGAGAATGAGTCCGGTTCATCCTTCAGTCTGTTGATTTTATGTCACAATCCGAGCAGTGTCAGCGTAACGAAAGTGGCAAACAGGACGAAATGCGTCATGCCCTCGATAGCGTTCGTCTGACCATCGTTGAGGTTGATCGCCGCAACGATCAGCGTGATCGCGACCATCACTGTCTGCACCGGCGTCATGGCCATCAGGAACGGCTGTCCGGTGTAGAGCGCGATGGCTTCCATCACCGGCACAGTCAGGATCACCGTGGAAAGCGAGGCGCCCAGCGCGATATTGACAACCGCCTGCATCCGGTTGCGCAGGGCTGCTCTTAGGGCTGTCAGGATTTCCGGGGCGGCCGAGATGGTCGCGACGACGACGGCCATCAGCATCGGGGGCGCACCGCTGCCCTCGAGCCCTGAGCTGAGGAGGATCGACATGAACTCGGCCAGGATACCGATAATGATCACGCCGACGAGGATGACACCGATCGATATGGCGGCCGATTCCCGCTCGGGTTCCTGCTCGTGCTCGCCGCCCTGAGGAGACACGCCGGCGGGCGTGCTGGCGCGCGTCTTGGGGTAGCTGTAACTGAAGAAGTAGCTATGAGTACCGACCTGCATGCGCAGGAAGAGCGCGTAGAGGGCCACCATCGCGCCGATGGTGAAGGCCGAGTAGAGATGCCAGCGGTCGCGCGGTACGAATTCGGGCACGATCATGGAGATGCCCATGGCCGTCAGGATCATGACACTGTAGGTCCGGCTGGAATCGTCGTTATAGGCCTGTTCGCCGTGCCGCAAACCGCCGAGCAGCGCCGCAAGACCAAGGATCCCGTTGATGTCCAGCATGACGGCGGCATAGATCGTGTCGCGGACGAGCGTCGGAGAGGTCTCGCTGCGCATCATGATCGCGAGGATTAATACCTCGACCGCTACAGCCGAGAGGGTCAGGATCATCGTGCCGTAGGGATCCCCGACCTTGTGGGCGAGCACTTCGGCGCCATGCGCCACCCGCGTGGATGCGAAAATGATGACAGCGATCAAGGCAACTGCTGCCAGCAATGCGATCGTCTTGCCCATTCCCAGCAAGGCGTGTTCCATGAAATAGAAGACCACCGCTACTGCGGCCGCAATGACAAGAAGTCTCTCCTGCTTCAAGATGGACGCCAGTGGCACGGGCTGTTCCTCGATCTCACCGGATATCTATGGCGAGACCGGAGGGCATCAAGGCAGAGCATTTCGTCACGCACGTTTGCGGCCGCCACCGTTTGGTGTCATATTTCTTGAGCGACTTGGAACCTTGCGGCGCCAACTTTGCTTTTCCTTCGACTTTCGCGCCGTAGCTGGCTCCGGCGTGACAGGTGAAGAGAAAGACAGGAGGGAGTATGACCAAGGTTGTCTATAAAGTCGTCCAGCATGATGGTGGCTGGGCCTATCGTCTTGGTGACGTCTATTCCGAAACCTTTCCGACCCATTCCGATGCCCTGCAGGCCGCGCGTATAGTGGCTGCCGAGCAACAGGTGGGCGGTGAGCCGGAAGAGATCAGCTGGCAGGACGAAAAGGGCGTCTGGCATGCCGAATACAGCGACGGCGGCGATCGTCCGGAGGCTGAGGTGGTCGACGGAGACGACGAAGAGCAGTCCGAGAAACGTCAGGCCTGACTACTCCCTCACATACATTCGACGAGGCCGCTATAGAGCCGGGAACGCAGTGCCGGAGTGGGACTGCGTTCCGGTTTCGTGTGGCAGACCGGGCGCTCAGACGGCCGCCCAACACGCATGTCGGGATGCGCTCGATGGGCGCTCCATCCATCCGCCTGAATAAAGCCGGGACCATGACTGGTCCCGGCTTGACGGCGTCAGGCTGCGGCGTCCAGGGACGGGTAGTCCGTATAGCCCTTTGCGCCACCACCATAGAAGGTGTTGCGGTCCGGATCGTTCAGTGAGACCTCTGTCTGCAGACGCTCGACGAGATCCGGATTGGCTATGAACAGACGCCCGAAGGAGACGAGGTCGGCACGACCGCTCTCGACAGCCTCTATGGCGGCTTCACGATCGTAGCCGTTGTTCAGCATCCAGCCACCTGTTCCACCGGCATTCCGGTAAGCATTGCGGAACGCGTCATAGTCGAACGAGGTGCCCTCATACTGGAAGCTTCGGTCGCCACCGGTCGCGCCTTCGATGACATGGATGAACGACAGCGCGCGCGTCGCCAATTGTTCAGCCACATAGTTGAAGAGAGGTTGTGGATCGGTATCGGAAATTCCGTTTGCCGGCGTCGTCGGAGAAAGCCTGATCCCGGTGCGGCCGCTGCCGATTTCCGTCGCCACGGCATCGACCACCTGCAGCAGGAAGCGTGTGCGGTTTTCGATGGACCCGCCATACTCGTCGGTCCGCTGGTTGGCACCGGTCTTCAGAAACTGGTCGATCAGGTAACCATTCGCACCATGTATTTCGACGCCATCGAAACCGGCATCGATGGCGGAGCGGGCAGCCCTGCGGAAATCCTCGACGATGCCCGCGATTTCCGAAACCTCGAGGGCGCGGGGTTCTGACGTATCAGCAAACGTGCCTTTGCCATCAGCATCCATGATGTATGTCTTGGCGCCGGCAGAAATTGCCGACGGCGCGACGGGAGCGGCACCGTTCGGCTGCAGCGAAACGTGGCTCACCCGCCCCACATGCCAGAGCTGGGTGACGATCCTGCCGCCCTTGGCATGAACCGCAGCGGTCACCCTCTTCCATCCTTCGGTCGCCTGCGGCAGGTAAAGGCCGGGTACGTCGGCATAGCCCTGTCCCTGCTGTGTTACCGGCGTGCCCTCGGTGATGATCAGGCCGGCGCTGGCGCGCTGCTCGTAATAGGTGGTGTTCAGATCGTTGGGTACGGCCTTCGGGGAGCGGTTGCGGGTCAATGGCGCCATCGCGACGCGGTTCGCAAGTTCGAGGTCACCGATTTTGATGGGGGCAAACAGATTTGTCATATCGTGTCCTTCTGGCTGGGATATGCAGGGCGAGGTCGTCAGAGCGTCTTGTCGAGTTCCTCGAGAAAGGCGCGAATTGTCTTTTCGCAGCGTCGGTAGAAGGCCCATTGGCCGACACGGTTGATCTCGACGAGACCGGCCTTTTCGAGCGTGGCGAGGTGGGCGGAGACGGTGGACTGGGAAAGGCCGCAGCGCTTTTCGAACTGGTTGGCGCAGATGCCCATATCAAGCGGGTGAGCCTGAGATGAGAAGTGGCGTTCCGGTTCGCGCATCCACTCCAGGAAGTCCAACCGGGTAGGGTGGGCCAGAGCCTTGAAGATTTCGCACTTGCGGTTTTCTGCAGTTGTATCGTTCATGTCCGATATATAGATCGGGAAGGAGCGATTTAAAGGTGCGGGCAAAAAAACAGGGCAGGGGATCTCTCCCAAGCCCTTAGGTGTGAAGGTTGATACCTCCAGAGGGGAACGGCTGACATGCAGTGACAAGAGTCGCCGAAGTGGTCAGCCGATCGCAATATGGGAACAGCGCACCGGCGCGGCAAGGGCAAGTTTTCGCACTCTCGGGCAAAAAAAGAGGGCCACCGGATTGCTCCAGGGCCCTTGTAAGTGTGAAGGTTAAAAAACCTCCAGAGGGGAACAGCTGGTGCGGTGGAACTGGGAGGAAAGCCACCGTGTGCATCAGCTATGTGCGATATGGTGGTTTTTTGTGCAGCTAACAATGCATAAATGTGCAGGCCAGCCATGCAGTTCGCGCACGCCTGCCTATTTGCAGGGCTTTTGAGGCGTGAAATGCGTCAGAAGTTCCAGTTTCGGGCTTTGGAGACGATAAAGTCGCGGAAGACCTTCAGCTTGGCCGCGTTCTTCATTTCATCCGGATAGCAGAAATAGGTATCGAAGGAGGGAATATCGGCTGCGAGCGGCAGCTGGATCAGCCCTGGGTCGCGCCCGACGATATAGTCAGGCAGACAGGCGATTCCGATTCCCAGCAGGCAGGCGCGTTTGATGGATGTCTGGCTGTTGATCTGCAGATGGGGTGTGCGCCCGTTGTCCGAGGAACGGCCGGCATATTCGAGCCAGTTGACGTCGAGAAGATAGTTCGGCGCCGGCTCGCCGAAGGATATGATGCGATGCGCGTCGAGATCTTCGACCGAATGCGGCTCACCGTAGCGATTGATGTAGGACGGTGCCGCGTAGACATGCATGTGCACGGTAAACAGCTTACGCTGGATGAGGTCGGACTGCTGCGGCTGCCGCAGGCGGATGGCGCAGTCCGCGTGGCGCATGTTGACGTCCAGTTCCTCGTTGTCGAGGAGCAGCTGGATGGACATTTCGGGGTAGAGCTGCAGGAATTCCTGCACCTTGTCAGTCAACCAGCCCTGACCAAGACCAACGGTCGTCGTGACGCGGAGCTTCCCAGAGGGCTTCTCTGTCGTCTCGGTCAGCTGCATCTTGACCATTTCGAGCTTGAGCAGCACGTCATGGGCCGTCCGGTACAGCAGTTCACCCTGTTCAGTGAGGATCAGGCCGCGTGCGTGCCGGTGGAAGAGCTTGACGCCGACGTCCTGCTCCAGAGCGCTCACCTGGCGGCTGATCGCCGACTGGGACAGATGCAGCTTATCGGCCGCGTGGGTGAATGACCCCGCTTCCGCCGCAGCGTGAAAAATGCGCAACTTGTCCCAGTCGAGAGGTACCCCCATGCTATACGATCACTCCGCGGCCTGGACGATCGGCTGAATGCCGGCGAGATAACGTTCCGCTTCAAGCGCTGCCATGCAGCCCATCCCGGCGGCGGTGACTGCCTGCCTGAAGGTGTCGTCGGTGACATCGCCGGCGGCAAAAACACCCGGCATGCTGGTCGCCGTCGAATCGGGCGCGGTCCAGAGATAGCCGCTGGGCTTCATCTTGAGCGTATCCTTGAAGAGTTCCACGGCAGGGGCGTGGCCGATTGCGACGAACACGCCGTCGATGGTCTGGTCGCTGACGATGCCGGTGCGCGTGTCGCGCAGGCGGACGCCGTTGACCGACGGCAGCATCGGCGGCTTAGCGGGCTCCCCGACGATCTCTGCAATCTCCGTGTTCCACAGCACCTTGACGTTCGGGCGCTTGAAGAGCCTTTCGGCCAGGATCTTCTCCGAACGGAAGCTGTCGCGGCGATGCACGACGGTGACAGTCTTGGCGATGTTCGAAAGATAAAGAGCCTCTTCGACGGCCGAGTTGCCACCGCCAACGACGATGACGTCCTTGTTGCGATAGAAGAACCCGTCGCAGGTGGCGCATGCGGAAACGCCGAAGCCCTGGAAGCGCTGTTCGCTTTCGATGCCGAGCCACTTCGCCTTTGCGCCTGTCGCGATGACCAGCGTATCTGCAGTCCAGACAGCACCCGAATCGGTGCGGATCGTGAACGGGCGGCGGGAAAGCTCGACTTCGGTCACGAGGTCATTGACGATTTCGGCGCCGACGTGGGTGGCCTGATTGAGCATCTGCTCCATCAGCCATGGCCCCTGGATCGGATCGGCAAAGCCGGGATAGTTCTCGACATCCGTCGTGATCATCAGCTGGCCGCCTTGCTCCATGCCGGCGATCAATACCGGGCGCAGCATTGCGCGGGCGGCATAGATGGCAGCAGTATAACCGGCGGGGCCGGAGCCGATGATGAGGACTTCGGTATGACGGGCGGACATGGGGGCCTTTCCTTTCAGCGACAGATCGTGCGCGGGCATGGGTGTCTCATATAGGAAGTGGGATCACGATCTACCGCCTGTGCAGTGACATTTAAGATTGATCTATGCGTTACATCAAGGGCAGCCTTGCGTTAACAACAGATCAGTTGCCGTGGGGACACTAATATGTGGCGGGCTTCCTTGCGTTCGATGTGCTTTCGGCTAAAAGCTTCTGGAAAATGAAGGGGAAGGCCGTGCTTCGCGCCGATCTGGACGCCATAGATCTCAAGATATTGCGCGAATTGCAGCGCGACGGTCGGATGACCAACGTCGAACTTGCCGAGCGAGTGGGTATTTCGGCGCCACCCTGCCTCAGGCGTGTGCGCAAGCTCGAAGAAGCCGGAATCATCGAGGGCTACCACGCACTTCTCAACGGACCGAAGCTGGGCTTCGATCTGGTCGCCTTCTGCATGGTGGGCCTCAAGCGCCAATCGGATGCCGACCTGAAATCGTTTGCGGCACACGTGGAAAAATGGCCGATCGTGCGCGAAGCCTGGATGGTTTCAGGCGATAGCGACTTCCTGTTACGCTGTACGGCGGAAAACCTGACGGTATTCCAGAATTTCGTCATCGAGGTACTGACGGCTGACGAGCACGTGGATACCGTGCGTACGATGTTGACCATTCGGCAAGTAAAGCAGCTGGGTCTGGTGGAGGTCTGACTGTTCCCGCCCAGATCGTCGACGAGACGATGAATTCCTGCGGCCGTGGGCCAAGCTCGCCTCGCCGAGAGGGTCTGCTCAGTTTAGCGCGTCAGGCGCGCTCTGCTCTGGCAAGCAGCTCAATGCGGTCGAACATTTGCTGTGTCTTCAAGCGGGAGTTATTCAGCCCTGCGTCGATCTTCCCAATCTCATCGTCCGAATAGCGTTCGCTGCCGATCTCACGAATGCGGTGATTGAGTTCGTCCAGCGTGACGATCCGTTTCGTGTCCAGACCGAAGTCATGCATCAGCGCGCCGATCTTCCACGAGTTGGATTCCAGTGCGAGAAATGGCGTCTTCGTGAACAAGCTGAAGCATACCGAGTGGAAGCGGCCGGTTACATGAAGATGGGCGCGCAGCAGGGTGTCGATAAAGCCGGCTTCGTTCTTGTTGAAGAGGATGTTTCGGTTTCTCAGTTCGAAGGCTTTGGCATGGAGCTGGATGTAACCTTCGCGCAAGGGCGGCGGAAAGTGGGGCTTGCTCGCCTTGAGCCCCTTTCTGATGGGAAACAGGTAGCTATCCGATCGTAAGGCCGCGATTCTCCGGAGCTCGATAGTCATG
This sequence comes from Pseudorhizobium xiangyangii, assembly GCF_020531965.1. Classification (GTDB taxonomy): domain Bacteria; phylum Pseudomonadota; class Alphaproteobacteria; order Rhizobiales; family Rhizobiaceae; genus Neorhizobium; species Neorhizobium xiangyangii. Next base: position 265,813 of record NZ_JAJAWH010000002.1, read on the forward strand.
TCCCGGGACACCGAATCTCCAACAAGGAGTGCGTTTCGTTCGAGCGGCGATGTCGCCTCCACATCGCCTGCTGACAATGAAAGATCAGGCACCCACGTCACTTCGCATTGAGCCTGCGATCCCACGCTCTCTGCACTCCAGGAGTCACGCGTGGAAACCAAAGCCATTTTTTCCAGATATCGTCCCCAATGCGCGGGGTTCTCCTGGTAAAGCGCATTGATGAGCGCGACCGGTTTTTTGCCTCGTGCGGGATGATCAACGACCTTAAGAAGGCGTTCGCCGTGAGGCGAGCCATGGTGGAGCGTTCCCTCGCCGTTGATGACGACGATGTCGCAATCTGCCAGAGCCTTCAGGAAGGGCCGATCCTTTTCCCACTTTCCGCGAACCATGCTGCGGGCAGTTACACGGATCCCTCGAGACGTCAGGTTTTCCTCAAGCAGTCGCATCACCCGAAGGCATCCAAAGTGGCTTTCGCCACGCGTGTCATTCAAAATCACTGCCTTCAGGGACAACTGGATTGCTTCCGTCGGTTGGGAGAGGATTGGTGTGGGGATGGCCGCATGTATATCGCTGCATCAAAGCTATCAAGTATTTCCACCTTCCTGAGCCCGTTATGCACGAAGTTGTTCTTGTGCTTCGCCTTGCGATTTGATCTGAGAGACCGAACCGTCATGCCATTCTGGAGCAGGGACATGAAATCGGATCGGCCTTTGCGGCGCTCGCTCATCAAGATTCTCGGCACTGTCTTTCTCGGGAAGTCGAAGGCCCATGCCCAGAACGCCTGGCCCGGCCTTGTCCTCAATGCCCCGGTCGAGCCGGTGCGGGCCGGTGGCATTACCTATCGCGGCAGGGCGGTCGGCTCGCTGCTGCATCCCCTGGAGCTCAAGAAGGAAGCCGGCGAAGAGATCGTCATCGTCGGATCCGGGCCTTCCATCAACGACAACAATCCAGCCGCAGCCGGACCACGGACCGCCATCCTGCTCAATGGAGCTGTCAACCTGATCGGGTCGGAGATACAGGAGCCGCTCGCGGTCGCGATCGAGGACGAGCGTTTCGTATGGCGTCACTTTGCTCTTATGCGCGAAAAGATCACGGGCGGCATGATATGCCTTCTGTCGGTCGGCGTGATCAGGGCGATCTGCGAGAACGATCCGAACTGGCTGGCTGATAAAAGGGTCATGCTGATCGACGACATCCGCAAGCCCTATCGCGGCCCACGGCGGAAAACGTCTGAACTGACCGAGATGGATTTCGTGCGACTGAGCGGCGATGGGTCCTCCGGCTTTTCCGGCGATCCTGCGCGCGGGGTGTTTCAGGGCGGCTCGGTCGCGACCAGCGCGCTTCAGTTCGCGATCTTTTGCGCGCCGCGGCGCATCGGGTTCTTCGGCTTCGACATCTCCAATGCGGATACTCCCAGGTTCTACGAGAGGGCCGGCGAGACCGCGAAATCGGGGGTGGCGCGCGCTCAGGATCGCATCCTTGGGCATGTCGCGATTGCCAAATCCGTCTGCGAGGAGCGCGGTATTGAACTGCTCAACTTCTCGGCGGTATCCGCTCTGCGCGATTGCGGGCTGCCTTACGATGCCCGGTATGCCAGGCGCTCAGCAGCTGCGGGCGCCTGACAAGCCCTGTCGGCCTCAGGGCTTCAGAAGCCCCTCGTAGACGGCTTCGAGTGCCGTCGCTTCCCGCGCCAGAGCGAAATTCTGCCTGACATGCTCAAGTCCTGCCTCACCATGTCGCTGTGCCAGGGCCGGATCGGCGATATAGGGTTCGATCGCAGCTCGCAGAGGTTCATAGGCATCGGCCGGAACGACGTTACCGGTTTCTCCCGAAACGATCTGCTCCGCATAGGCGCCGGCATCGCTGGCGACGACCGCAGTCTGTGATGCCATGGCTTCCAGCGGAGTGAGCCCAAAGCCCTCGTTGCGGGAGGGAGCGACATAGAGCGTCAGCCGGCGGTACCATGGCTTGATGTCGTCCACCTCGCCGAGGAACTGGATGCGATCGGAGAGACCTGCGTCGGCCACCATCGTTTTCAATTCGTCGCCAAACGCCTGGTGTTCCACTGTCACGCGGCCGCAAACGACAGCCGTCCAGTCTGGATGATGCGGCAAGAGGTCGATCATGGCGCGGACGAAAAGATCGGTGCCTTTCTGGTGACGGACGCGCCCGAAGCAGCCAATCAGATGTTTTCCGGGAAGACCGGTCGCGGCAATCGTGTCGTCGCCGCCGTGGGGAGGATGGAAGATCTCAAGGTCGACCCCATGTCGGATGACGGTGTGCGGGACCTCCAGAAACGAGCCCGATCGCGCGCTCGTCGCCACGACGGCGTCCATCTTGCGAATCAGCCATTTCGTGTAGCCGCTGTGGTTCCGTTGGGCTGCCGAGGTGAACAGCAGCTTCAGTGGCATGCGCAGGACATGTTTCAGCACGATGCCGGGAAGCATCTCGGTGTTGCGCCGTGCATGCCAGACCCGAAAGCGGGCGTTCTCAGGCCGGCTCCAGAGCGACGGCAATTGGCGCCAGCGCATCTTCGGCAGGTCGTCGGGCAGTCCGGGTCCGAGCGTAACGATGCCACGGCCAAGCCGCACCTGCTCGGGTACGAGTTGCACGACAGTCGACGTTACGCCGGACAGGCGCCGCTTGAAATGCGGCGCCACGACCGTGATGTTACGGAGTGAGATCAAGGAAGACAGCGATCAGCCCCAGCTGACGGACAGGATCTCGTAGCCCTTGGCGCCACCGGGTGCGTTGACCTCGATGCTGTCACCGACTTCCTTGCCGATCATGGCGCGGGCTATCGGGGAGGAGACCGAGATACGGCCTGCCTTCACGTCAGCCTCCTGATCGCCGACGATCTGGTAGGTCTTCTCTTCCTCGGTGTCTTCGTCAATGAGCTTGACGGTGGCGCCGAACTTGATCTTGGACCCGGACATCTTCGACAGGTCGATCACCTCGGCGCGCGCGGTGAGATCTTCCAATTCGCCGACGCGGCCTTCGTTATGGCTCTGGGCTTCCTTGGCCGCGTGGTATTCCGCGTTTTCGGAAAGGTCGCCATGGGCACGAGCCTCGGCGATCGCTTCGATGATGCGGGGACGCTCCTCCTGCTGGCGCCAGCGCAGTTCTTCCTGCAGCTGGGTAAAGCCGTTCTGCGTCATCGGTACCTTTTCGACCATTTCCTTGTCCTTCACGGGTGGACGCGTACGTCGCGGCCACAAAAAGAAACAGGTTCCGAAGCGAAACTTCGGAACCATGCACACATCAAAATTTCAGGAACTATAGCAGATCACTCTCTGCGATTTCCAGTGTTTTCGAGATGGTGCGTCAACGGGAAGTTTCAAGCCCGTCCTTTCGTCAACTTCAAGGTTGCTTGACTATTTCCGCGAGAACATATAGTGAACAAACTAATGAAGAAGTCTCTAAAAGAACGCTTGGCTATTCTTTCGGATGCCGCAAAATATGACGCCTCCTGCGCGTCGAGCGGCACCACGAAGCGAAATTCATCAGCCTCTGGTGGGCTGGGGTCGACCGAGGGGGCGGGCATCTGTCACGCCTACGCACCGGACGGACGCTGCATCTCGCTGCTGAAGATCCTGATGACGAACTTCTGCATCTACGACTGCGCCTACTGCATCAACCGATCGTCCAGCAATGTGGAGCGCGCGCGCTTCACGGTGGAGGAGGTAATCTGGCTGACGCTGGAGTTCTATCGCCGTAACTATATCGAGGGTCTGTTTCTCTCCTCAGGCATCATCCGTTCATCGGATCACACGATGGAGGAGATGGTGCGCATCGCTCGGGAATTGCGCACCACGCACAATTTTCGGGGCTATATCCACCTGAAATCGATTCCGGAGGCGTCGCCGCATCTGATCGAGGAGGCGGGGCTTTATGCCGATCGCCTGTCGATCAATATCGAATTGCCCACCGATACCGGGATTACCCAGTACGCGCCGGAGAAGCGTCCCGACAACATTCGCCGCTCGATGGGCGAGCTTCGCCTCAAGATCGAGGAAATGAGCGAGCCGACGCTGCAGACGAAGCGCCGCAAGAAATTTGCGCCGGCGGGCCAGAGCACGCAGATGATCGTCGGCGCGGATGGCGCCAATGATGCAACTATCCTCGGCACCAGCGCGCGCCTTTACGGCAGCTATGGACTGAAGCGCGTTTATTATTCCGCGTTCAGCCCCATCCCGGACTCGTCGAAGAACCTGCCGCTCATCAAGCCGCCGCTGATGCGCGAGCACCGGCTCTATCAGGCGGACTGGCTCTATCGGTTCTACGGATTCGACATTGGCGAGATCACGTCCAGCAGTTCGGACGGGATGCTGGATCTGGACCTCGACCCCAAGCTTGCCTGGGCGCTCGGCCATCGGGACCGCTTTCCCGTGGACATCAACCGTGCCGAGCGGGAGATGCTGCTGCGCGTTCCGGGATTGGGGACGAAGACGGTGAAGGCTATTCTTTCGGCCCGCCGCTTTTCCCGGCTGCGGCTCGACGACCTGAAGCGCCTCGGCGTGTCGCTCAAGAAGGTGCAACCGTTCGTGACCGCAGATGGCTGGACGCCTCACAGGCTGGTCGATCGGACGGACTTGCGGGCAATGTTCGAACCGAAGCCGGAACAGCTCTCGCTGTTGTAGAAGCCGATGTACATGTGCACGCTGGAGGGCAGGGGGAATGTGGAGGAGTGGCGGGAGGCAGCGCGTGCCTTTCTGCTGGGCGGCGTCCTGCCGGACTTGATCTGCTGGCGCACGAACGGCGAGACGATGGGGCTCTTCGGCGTGGAGACCCCGTTTCCTCCACCTTTGCCGGAGTTCAGCTCCCCGAAGGTGCCGCCAGATTTCATCAAGCTTGCAGGTGCCGTGATCTGTCACAGCGACCCGGGCCGTTTTTCGCTGCTCTATCGCCTGCTGTTCCGGCTGATGCATGAGCGCCGCCTGCTCGACATGATGTCAGATGCGGATGTGGTGGCAGCGCGGCAAATGGCCAAGTCTGTCGGGCGGGACTACCACAAGATGACGGCCTTCGTGCGGTTCAAGGAATTGCCGCTGCCGGCCGAGACGGCGGGACGGCGGAAGTTCATCGCCTGGTTCGAACCGGATCACTTCATCGTCGAGCGGGCCGCGCCGTTCTTCCAGCGACGGTTCAACGACATGGACTGGCTGATCGCGACGCCCAAGGGGGCTGCATCGTGGGACGGAGTGGAGCTGAAATCGACTTCAGAGCCGGCTGAGAAGCCGGATCTGAAGGACGAGACGGACGATCTCTGGCGCACCTACTATGCTTCGATCTTCAATCCGGCGCGGCTGAAGGTGAAGGCGATGACGTCGGAAATGCCGAAGAAATACTGGAAGAACCTGCCGGAGGCGGACCTCATCCCGGGCCTGATCGCCAATGCGGAGGCGAGTGTCATGGAGATGGCGGCCCGGGCCGCGAGCGAGCCCCTGCCGTTCCACCATCGCTTGCAGGAGGTTGCCGCGAGTGTGCAACATGCGCCGTCTCTGCCGGTCGGTAGCCATGCCGCGCTGAAGGAGGAGGCCAGTCGCTGCACGCTCTGCGATCTGCATTGCATGGCGACGCAGACGGTGTTCGGCGAGGGGCCGGTGGATGCCGATGTCATGATCGTGGGCGAGCAGCCCGGCGACCAGGAGGATCTGGCCGGCAAGCCGTTCGTTGGGCCGGCGGGACAGTTGTTCAACGATGTCCTGAAACAGGTGGGGCTCGACAGGCAGAGGCTCTACGTCACCAATGCCGTCAAGCACTTCAAATATGAGCCGCGCGGAAAGCGGCGTATCCACCAGAAGCCGAACAGGGGAGAGATCCAGCAATGCCGCTGGTGGCTGAAACAGGAACTGGATCTTGTAAAGCCGAAGCTCGTCGTGGCCATGGGGGCGACCGCCTATTTCGCGCTGACAGATGAGCAGCACAAACTGGCGGATGTGCGGAGCAAGCCGATGGTTATGCAGGACGGGCAGACCCTGTTCGTAACGGTACACCCATCCTATCTGCTGCGCATTCCCGAGCCTGAGAAAAAGGCAGTGGAACTCCTGCGTTTCCGGGAAGATGTCGAATCGATCCAGAGGCTTGCACGTAGTTTTGCATGAACGGGTTGAGAAGCGCCGCAAGAGCCCGCCGTTCTATCCTGTCTCGCCATGGCGGGCTGCGACCGGCTTCGATTCCGGAGAGCCCCGGAAGCGCAGGAAAATCGACAGCACGACCAGGACGAGAGTGGACAGGAATTCGGACTGCCAGTTCTGGAAGGACTCGAACCAGAACTGGGCGGATATGAGGTGTCCCATGACGGTCACGACTGGCTGGCCATGCCGTAGCGCATCCTCATTGGCGGCCGTGGCGCTGTTGCACAGGTGCAGGACGAAGGAGAGTACAAAAAGCAGCCCCAGCGCGATGCCGAGAGAGTAGGAATAAAGAGAGCGGACCAGTCCGCCGTGCCGCACCGGCCATGGGGCGGCAGGATCGTTTTCACGCCCGGCGGGGTCTTCATCGACCGGATCGCCGAGGCTTCCGGGGTCCTTCGATTCGGACGAGCCCTTCTGAAAGAGGAAAGCCGTCAGGCAGACATACATGGACATCTGCAGAAACTCGCTTTCCCAGTTCTCGAACAGGGCCGATAGAAAGTCAGCCGACAGCGCGTAGTTCCAGAGCTGTGGTGGCGCGTCGCCGTGCTGCAGTGCCTGGTCCTGACCGACGTGCCAGCCGCTGAACAGCATGCCGATGATGGCGAAGAGTGTCAGGGCGGAGAGGACGAGACTGAGGCTGTTGTTGCGCAGGAACGTCATGACATGATCCTCGCTTGCGCCGATGGCTGCCTTCCAGTGGCCTTGCCAAAGGGTTCCTGGGGAACGTGCCTCAGACCTGCCAGTTCCCTGATATCGCGCTGGGTCGGGCGGCTTCCAGTCGGTGCAGGCGCGACTCAATGCGGCTGGAGAATGCTTTCATCGATATGCGCGCCCGCATAAACCTTCCTGGCGATAACCGCGAGGAGGAGCAGCGTTACCGTGGCAATGGCGCAGCACACTGCAAAGCCGAGAGAAAAGCCGGCCTTGGCAGTCTCCAGCCAGACGATCGACGATGCGCCTGTCATCGCGTTTGCGGTTTCCACGGCTCCTGCGAGCGTGGCAGAGACGGCCTGTGCCTGCGTCGCGTCGAGGCCGCTCAGGTCCACGCCGTCCATCGTCATCCGGTAGACGAGCGTGGCAATGCTGCCGAGCATCGCCACGCCCAGCGCACCTCCGAACTCCGCACTGGTTTCCGATATGGCCGACGCCGAACCCGCACGCTCGGGTGGCGCCGTACCCACGATCAGGCCGGTGGTGGTGAGGATGACGGGCACGAAGCCAAGCCCGACGATCATGCTGGCGCCGAGGATGCCCAGGAGGCTCTCGGCATAGGCAGCAATGGCCATGACCGCAGTCCCGAATGCATTCACCACCAGTCCCATGAGAACCGTCCTGATCGGGCCAAAGCGGTTGGTGAAGCGGTAGGCCTGGAACGACATCACGGTGAAGACGAGCGCCGAGGGAACTGACCAGAGGGCGGCCTCGAGCGGCGAGAGCCCCAGAACGAGCTGCAGGAAGAGGTTCTGGAACAGGAAAACGCCGAAGACGAAGAAGACGCCGGCGAGATTGACCATGAGAGACGCCGTGAAGGCGGGGATGCGGAATAGCGCGAGGTCGATCAGCGGATCGGCGAGGCGCTTCTGGCGCCGCACGAAGGCCAGGCCGGCAAGTAGGCCGAATGCGATATAGACGAGCTGGAGCGGGTGGAAGCCATCCGCAGCCATGTGCTTGACGCCGTAGATGATCGGCAGAACCGTTGCGAGCGATAGCGTTACACTGGGAAGGTCCAGCCTGCCGGCATCCGCGTTCCTGTATTCGGGCAAAAGAAAGGGAGCGACGGCCAGCAGCACCATCATCACCGGTATGTTGATCAGGAAGACCGATCCCCAATGGAAATATTGCAGGAGAAGGCCGCCGATCAACGGACCGACAAGGCCGCCCAGCGCAAACGCCGTACCCCAGATGCTGATCGCCCTGTTCCGTTCCTCTTCGTTCCTGAACAGGTTGACGATGAGCGACAGCGTCGATGGCGCAATGGTTGCCCCGGCGATGCCAAGCATGGCTCGCGCCAGAATAAGCTGCTCGGCCGTGCTGGCGAACGCTGCGAAGCCGGACGCTACACCGAACGCGAAGGCGCCGATAAGCAGCACCCGCCGGCGTCCTATGCGGTCGCCGAGCGTGCCCATGGTCACGAGGAAGCCGGCGACCATGAAGCCGTAGATGTCGTTGATCCACAGCAGTTGCGATGCGGACGGATCGAGGTCGGCGACGATTGCCGGCATGGCCAGGAACAGGACCGACAGGTCCATCGAATAGATCAGACAGGCGATCGACAGAACGGACAAGCCGATCCATTCGCGGCGGGTCGCCCGTTCCGGTGTGTCATCGATCTCGGCCATATCTTCCTCCGAGCGCACCGACCCGAAAACCGGGGTCGGTTTTTGGGATTACGATGCGCAGACCAAATTGCCACAGCGTCCTTCGTGCGCCATTCATGGCGCACGGCGCTGTAGAGAAGCCGGCAGAGATTTCCGTTATTTGCCTCGATTGACAAGTGTCAATCTGAGCGGACTCAACCGGCCAAATCCATGGCCTTGTCCTAGGCCTGGGTTTGCGGCCCGGTGACGAAGGCATCCAGTCGTGCAAGCGTCTGCCTGCCGCCCTCGACAGCGCCGAATTCGATCGTCGCATCGCGAGCCTCGATCGTCGGGAAGAGGAGGGTAATGGTGATGCGGGTCTTGTCCCCTTCGGACTTCAGCGAAATGAAACCTTCGAACAGTGCGGGTTCGTCCGTCTCGTCGCCGTGGTCGTATCGGATGCCCGTTGGTGGCGTGATCTCCTTGTAGCGGATCCAGTTCGGCCAATCCTTGCCGTCCGGGCCATGCATCGTGTAGCGCCAGAGGCCGCCGACTGCGAATTCCATCTCGTGTGTTTCTGTCTTGAAGCCGTTCGGTCCCCACCATTGGTCGAGGTGGCTGGCATCCGTCAGCATTTTGAACACCAGTTCCCGTGGTGCATCGATCAGGCGGTTGACTTCGATGGTCCTGCTGCGATCAAGTGTCTCGGTCATGTCAGCGTCCTCCGGTCAGCTGTTTAAGAAGGCTCTCAAGACGGTCGAAATTCTGCTCATTTGCGGCGGTGATGAATTTTTGAAGTTGCCGGTTTTCCTCGGTCGGTTCGAACAACATCCGCCAGTGAAGCCGCGTGCCGCCGCTTCCGGGCACGAATGTCATCTCCATCGTGTAGACGTGCATGGGTTCGTGATGCAGGAAGACGATGCGCTCTTCCGGGACGATTTCCTGGAACGTCGAATGGTTGGGAAAATCGGTGCCGTTCGAAGCTGTCATGGTGATGCGCCACGTACCGCCCGGGCGGAAATCGAACTCGTCGATCGTGTTTGTAAAGCCGTGAGGCCCCCACCAATGCTTCAGCTTTTCGGGATCGGCGAAAGCATCGAAAAGTGTCGCGGGGTCGATGCCGAACAGGCGATCGTTGAGGATCTCCATCTTTTCAGTCATTCCGCTCTTCCTTTGTGTCTCGTTCGATCTGCAGTGTGGCCAGGTAATCTTCGAGCCGGTCCAGCCGGTGCTCCCACAACAAACGGTAATCGCCGAGCCAGCCATCGAGTGTCTTCAAGGGCGCCGGCTCCAGCCGGCAGGGACGCCACTGGGCATTGCGGCTGCGCGAGATCAGTTTCGCGCGCTCCAGCACTTTCAGGTGCTTCGATACTGCCGGGAGGCTCATCTCGAAGGGAGCGGCCAGTTCGTTGACGGTGGCTTCCCCGCGCGCCAGCCGCGCCAGGATCGCCCGACGCGTCGGGTCGGCCAGCGCAAAGAGCGTATTGGAGAGCGGATCGAGAGACATGTTTATCCGATCGGTTAATTAACTTGATGGCTAAATATAGGATAATGAAAAGCCGGTCAACTTTCGCTGACCGGCTTCAAGCTTTCACGGCTGGAGCGGCTTAGAAGTAGCTCTGCAGCGGCCGGACTTCGAGACTGCCGGCCTTGAGTGCGCGGATTGCCATCGCTGCCGCTTCCGCACCCGCCATGGTCGTGTAGTAAGGCACCTTCTGCATCAGCGTTGCGCGGCGCAGCGACTTCGAATCGGAGATCGCCTTATTGCCATCCGTCGAGTTGATGACGAGCTGGACCTGACGGTTGCGGATGGCATCCTCAATGTGCGGACGTCCTTCCTGGACCTTGTTGATCTTGTCGGCCGCGATGCCCTTTTCCGCGAGGAAACGCTGCGTGCCGCCGGTTGCCAGGACCTTGAAGCCGCTTTCGACGAGAATGCGGATCGCCGGCAGAACGCCGTCCTTGTCTTCATCGCGAACCGAGACGAACACGGTGCCCGAACGGGGAAGATCCACACCGGCGCCGAGCTGGCTTTTGGCGAAGGCGAGCGCGAAATCGGTGTCGAGGCCGATGACTTCGCCGGTCGAACGCATTTCCGGGCCGAGCAGCGTATCGACGCCCGGGAAGCGGGCGAACGGGAACACGGCTTCCTTGACGGCAATGTGCTTGAGGTTGCGCGGATCAGGCTTCTCGCCGTAGGCGGCAATCGCCGCGTCGAGCTTTTCGCCGGTCATGATCCGGGCTGCGATCTTGGCGATCGGCGCACCGATGGTCTTGGCGACGAAAGGAACGGTACGCGAGGCGCGCGGGTTGACTTCGAGTACGTAGATCGTGCCGTCCTTGATGGCGTACTGGACGTTCATCAGGCCGCCGACGTTGAGCGCCTTGGCCATCGCGGCCGTCTGGCGCTCCAGTTCATCGAGCATCTCGTTGGAGAGCGAGCGCGATGGCAGCGAGCAGGCGCTGTCGCCGGAGTGAATGCCGGCTTCCTCGATGTGCTCCATGATACCCGAAACGAAGACACTCTCGCCATCGCACAGCGCATCGACGTCCACTTCGATGGCGTTGGTCAGGTAGCTGTCGAACAGAAGCGGGTTCTTGCCAAGCAGGGTGTTGATCTGGCCGGTCTTGTCGTTGGGGTAACACTGCTTGATGTCTTCCGGAACGAGGCCCGGAACGGTGTCCAGCAGGTAGCTCTGCAACATGCTTTCATTGTGGATGATCTGCATGGCCCGGCCGCCGAGAACGTAGGACGGACGCACGACAAGCGGGAAGCCGATTTCCGTTGCCACGAGGCGGGCCTGCTCGACGGAGTAGGCGATGCCGTTGTTGGGCTGGTTCAGGTCCAGCTTCATCAGGAGCTTCTGGAAGCGGTCGCGGTCTTCTGCGAGGTCGATCATGTCCGGCGCGGTGCCGAGGATCGGGATACCGTTCTTTTCGAGCGCTTCTGCAAGCTTCAGCGGTGTCTGGCCGCCGAACTGCACGATCACGCCGACGACTTCACCCTTTTCCTGCTCAGCGCGCAGGATCTCGATCACGTCTTCGGCCGTCAGAGGCTCGAAGTAGAGGCGGTCGGAGGTGTCGTAGTCCGTGGACACGGTTTCCGGGTTGCAGTTGATCATGATGGCTTCGAAGCCGGCATCACGCAGCGCAAAAGCAGCATGGCAGCAGCAATAGTCGAACTCTATGCCCTGACCGATGCGGTTCGGACCGCCACCGAGGATGACGACCTTCTTGCGATCGGAAACCTGTGCCTCGGACTGGAGTGCGCCAACGAAAGGCGTCTCGTAGGTCGAGTACATGTAGGCGGTTGGCGAAGCGAACTCGGCCGCGCACGTGTCGATGCGCTTGAAGACCGGGCGTACGTTCAGGCTGTTGCGAAGTTCCGCAACTTCCTTCGGACGCTTCGACGTCAGGCTGGCGAGGCGGGCGTCGGAAAAGCCCATGGCCTTCAGCGTGCGCAGGTTCTCGGCATCCGCCGGCAAGCCGTGTTCGCGCACGCGCGCTTCCATGTCGACGATTGCCTTGAACTGGCTGATGAACCACGGATCGATCTTGCAGGCTTCGTGAACGTCGGCTTCCGACATGCCCATGCGCAGAGCCTGGGCGACCATGCGTAGGCGATCCGGCGTCGGCGTGCCGATCGCGGCGCGGATAGCGTTGTTGGCGTTTTCACCCTCCTCGATGCCGGGGATCTCGATCTCGTCGAGGCCGGTCAGCCCGGTTTCCATGCCGCGAAGCGCCTTTTGCAGCGACTCGGCGAAAGTACGGCCGATCGCCATGACTTCACCGACAGACTTCATCGCGGTTGTCAGAACCGGTGATGCGCCCGGGAATTTTTCGAAGGCAAAGCGCGGGATCTTGGTGACGACGTAGTCGATCGACGGTTCGAACGAGGCTGGGGTTGCGCCACCGGTGATGTCGTTGTCGAGCTCGTCGAGCGTATAGCCGATGGCAAGCTTGGCCGCGACCTTGGCGATCGGGAAGCCGGTTGCCTTGGAGGCCAGCGCCGAAGAACGGGAGACGCGCGGGTTCATTTCGATGACGACGAGACGGCCGTCCTTCGGGTTGACGGCGAACTGAACGTTCGAGCCGCCGGTCTCAACGCCGATCTCGCGCAGGACCGCGATCGAGGCGTTGCGCATCATCTGGTATTCCTTGTCGGTCAGCGTCAGGGCTGGCGCGACAGTGATCGAGTCGCCCGTATGGACGCCCATCGGATCGATGTTCTCGATCGAGCAGATGATGATGCAGTTGTCCGCCTTGTCGCGGACGACCTCCATTTCATATTCCTTCCAGCCGAGAACCGATTCTTCGATCAGAACTTCGGTGGTGGGCGAGGCATCGAGGCCGCCACCCACGATTTCGAAGAACTCCGAGCGGTTATAGGCAATGCCGCCGCCGGTGCCGCCCATGGTGAAGGACGGGCGAATGATGGCCGGCAGGCCAACGACGTCGATGGCCTGTGCGGCAATGGCCATGGCGTGGCTGATGTAACGCTGCTTGCGGTCCGTCTCGCCGAGGTTCCACTGGTTCTCCAGGTCGTCCAGTGCAGTATCGAGTGCTGCGCCGGAGAGGCTCGCCTTGACCTTTTCACGCTCGGCTTCATGGCTCTTGCGGTCGGCATCCTTGATGTCGGTGGCGTTGGCCAGCAACGACTTGGGTGTTTCAAGGCCGATGCGCACCATCGCTTCGCGGAACAGGGCGCGGTCTTCGGCCATGTCGATGGCGGCGGGCTTGGCGCCGATCATCTCGACATTGTAGCGGTCGAGAACGCCCATGCGCTTCAGGGAGAGCGCCGTGTTGAGTGCTGTCTGGCCACCCATGGTCGGCAGCAGCGCGTCAGGGCGTTCCTTGGCGATGATCTTGGCGACCACTTCGGGCGTGATGGGCTCGACATATGTCGCGTCTGCGAGGCCCGGGTCGGTCATGATCGTCGCCGGGTTGGAGTTGACCAGGATGACCCGGTAACCCTCTTCCTTCAGCGCCTTGCAGGCCTGGGTGCCGGAGTAGTCGAATTCACATGCCTGACCAATGACAATCGGACCCGCGCCGATGATGAGGATCGATTTGATGTCTTGGCGCTTGGGCATGGTTTCTATCCACTCATTCTTCTGCGCGAAAAGCCGGCTCGGGGCATGGGGCTCCGGTCGGGTTGCGTGCATATGATATTTCTGGCTAGACGCGGCTTATAGGCAAATGTCCCCGCGAACGGAACCCCATAAATCGCCCAATCGACAGGAATCGACAGGTGCCCGCTGTCGCCTGGGGCAGGGCGAAATAAAAGCGGCACCGTACCGCTTGCCGCCGAGCGGGCATGGACAATGCGAACGCGCCGGCAGTAAGACCGGATCGTATTGAATAGCCGGCGGCCTTAGCCGGATTGGGAGAATGACATGGCGGATGCGACGATGAAGCCGGGTATCTCTGCCGAAGCGACCGTGCTGCCGATCATTTTCGCGGTCAGCTTCTGCCACATGCTGAACGACATCATGCAGTCGATGATCGCCGCCATCTATCCGATGCTGAAGGCCGATTATAATCTCGACTTCTGGCAGATCGGCATGCTGACACTGGCGTTCCAGTGCACGGCATCGCTGCTGCAGCCGGTCATAGGCATTCTGACGGACAGAAAGCCGTTCCCGTATTCGCTGCCGATGGGCATGGGCGCGACCTTCATGGGTCTCGTCCTGCTGGCGACGGCGAGTAACTACGGCATGCTGGTCTTTGCCGCTTCGCTGGTCGGCATCGGGTCGGCGATCTTCCATCCGGAATCATCGCGTGTCGCCCGGCTGGCATCCGGCGGTCGCTACGGTCTGGCGCAGTCGGTGTTCCAGGTCGGCGGCAATTTCGGCACGGCGATCGGGCCGCTGCTCGCCGCATTCATCATCATACCGCGCGGGCAGGGCAGTGTGGCCTGGTTCTGCATCGCTGCCATCCTAGGGATCATCGTTCTCAGTCGCGTCGCCGCCTGGTACAAGGCGCACATGCTTGCCAATGCCGGCAGGAAGAGGATGATACAGGGCCATTCGCTGCCGCGCAGGACAGTCGCGATCGCGCTCGTCGTGCTCGTGCTGCTGACGTTCTCCAAGAACATCTACATGGCGAGCATCGGCAGCTACTACACGTTCTTCGTCATCGAACGGTTCGGCGTCACCGTGCAGCAATCGCAGCTCATGCTGTTCGTTTTCCTGGGCGCGAGCGCGCTCGGCACTGTAGTCGGCGGCCCCATCGGCGACCGTTTCGGCTCAAAGGTGGTGATCTGGTTCTCGATCCTCGGCGTGTTGCCGTTCACGCTGGCCATGCCTTTCGCCAATCTAGAGGTGACGATCCTGCTGTCGGGCATTGTCGGGTTCATCATCGCGTCCTCGTTCCCCGCCATCATCGTAATGGCGCAGGAACTGGTACCCGGCCGTGTCGGCATGATCGCCGGCATCTTCTTCGGGTTCGCGTTCGGCATGGGCGGGATTGCCGCAGCCGTGCTCGGCGTTCTGGCAGATCGTCACGGGATATCGACCGTCTACACGATCTGCGCTTTCCTGCCGGCTCTCGGGCTTTTGACGATTTTCCTTCCGAGCAAGAAAGCGCTCAGGATGGCGTAGCCTTCGTCGCGATCCAATGGATCGTCTTTGCGCGCGTCGCGTTGTATGATCCTCGGGAGAGGCACACAGGAGGTATTCGGATGGAATGGAAAGGGCGCCGGCAATCGCACAATGTCGAGGACCAGCGCGGAGCGGGTGGTCAAAACCCGTTCGGTCGCGGCGGCATGCGCATTCCGATAGGCCGTGGTGGCGTACGCCGGGCCGGCGGGGGTATCGGTATCGGCGGCATCATTCTGATCCTGATCGTTTCCTGGGTGCTGGGCATCAATCCCCTTACGCTCCTCTCCGGTGGCGATACCGGCCTTCAGGGCGGCGGCTATGAGCAGCAGACCAACCAGGCGCCCGCCAACGACGAGGCCACGGCTTTTGTGCGGACCGTGCTGGCAGAGACGGAGGATACGTGGAACGGCATCTTCCAGGCGAGCGGACAGACCTATCAGGAACCGACGCTGGTGCTGTTCTCCGGGCAAGTCGAATCGGCGTGCGGCTTTGCATCGTCTGCGACCGGGCCGTTCTACTGTCCCGGAGACAGAAAGGTCTATCTCGACACGAACTTCTTCCGCGAACTCGAACAGCAGTTCGGCGCCTCCGGTGATTTTGCCGAAGCCTATGTGATCGCGCACGAAGTGGGGCACCACGTCCAGAACCTGCTCGGCGTCCTGCCGAAGTTCAATCAGGCACGGCAGCGAATGAGCGAGGTCGAGGCCAACAGGATGTCCGTCCGTGTCGAACTGCAGGCCGATTGCTTCGCCGGTGTCTGGGGCAAACACACAGACCAGAAGGGCATTCTGGAACAGGGCGACCTGCAGGAAGCCTTGAATGCCGCCCAGCAGATCGGAGACGATACACTGCAGAAACGTGGCCAGGGCTATGTGGTGCCGGAAAGCTTCAACCACGGCACGTCGGCCCAACGCATGGAATGGTTCCGCCGCGGTTTCGACAGCGGTGACGCCAATTCCTGCGATACGTTCTCCGGCGAGATATGAGAAGGGGGCGTTGCCCCTTCTTTCACTCTCACATTCCTTCACGCAGATTGATCCCGTTACCTGATGCCACGGTTCGATGTCATGGTGACAGTCGTCATGTAGTGGATGCGGTGGTCTGGACCATCGACGGTGCTTTCCTCCGCGGTCGGACGATTGACGAGCGATGGATCGAGCCCCGGCGAAGCCGCCGATCTGGTAGCCAATCGAGGTCTGATCCTGAGGTGAAATCAGAAGCAGGCTGCCTCTGTTCCTTATTCGTGCCGTGAAGGTTCCGGCTTGCTATCAACATCGTTGGCAGCAGCATCAAGAACATTGACTGTTTAACCAGAATTCAGTGGCTTACGGGTGAGGGGTCCCGCCTGAATTTGCGGGTACGCCCTCCCGTTCGCTGCAGCCTCCATTCTGACAGTGAGCGTGGCATTGGCGCCGCAAATCCTCCTTTATCGGCGTTGCCCTCAGCGCCTCATCGATCGGTTATGGTGAAGTATCGGTCACAAATAGTGGTGGATCGGGGCGCCTGCTTGCCGCGTCCGGTCGCCTGATCTATAGCCGGGGCACCTGCCGCTAACCAAGTTTGGAAGCGGCTTTTTCCGTTGCGAGGGACCCATGTCGGCGCCGTCCACACATCTCGGCAATGTCGGGCAGAATTCCTGGACCTCCCACGTCAAGGGCACGGTGGCGCTCGGCGTTCCGCTGGTCGGCGCGCAGCTTGCGCATATGGCAATCAACACGACCGACGTGATCTTTGTTGGCTGGCTGGGGACTACGGAACTCGCATCCGTCGTGCTTGCGACGCAGATGTTCTTCATCGTCTTTATCTTCGGCACCGGGTTCTCTGCAGCCGTGGTGCCGCTTGTCGCCTATGCTCTCGGGCAGAACGACCAGGTGGGTGTTCGCCGTTCGGTACGCATGGGGCTTTGGATCGTGCTCGCCTATGGTGTCGTGACCGCACCGATCCTGTGGTTCTCCGGACCGATCCTCCTGTCTCTCGGCCAGGCTCCGGACGTGGCGGCGCTTGCTCAAGGCTATCTCCGGATTGCGCAATGGGCCATTTTCCCCGCACTCGGGCTCATGGCTATCCGCAGCTTCGTCACCGGCCTCGAGAAAGGCGGCATCGTGCTCTATGTCACGATCGGCATGTTCCTCTTGAATGCCATCCTCGCCTACGCCCTGATCTTTGGACATTTCGGCGCGCCGGCTCTCGGCTTGAATGGCGCCGCGGTGGCCGCGGTGGTCGCCAATTTCATGGGCTTCCTCGTTGCGGTCGGCTATATCCAGACACAACCCAGGATGCGGTCGTTCGAGATGTTCGTGCGTTTCTGGCGGCCCGATTGGGGGATGTTGCGCGAAATCCTGATGCTCGGGTTGCCGATCAGCTTCACGATCCTGGCGGAGACGAGCCTTTTTGCTGCGGCATCGCTGCTGATGGGAATGATCGGCAAGGAAGTGCTGGCCGCGCATGGGATTGCGTTGCAACTGGCCTCCATCGCCTTCATGATTCCGCTCGGCTTGGCCCAGGTCGCAACGGTGCGGGTTGGTCTGGCCTATGGCCGCAGTGACATGATGGGCGTGCGGCGCGCGGCGGTCTCCGTCTTGCTGGTAAGCCTCGGCTTCTCCATTTTCGGCAGCACGCTCTTTGCAATCATGCCGCGTGAGCTTGGTGGGCTTTTCCTCGATACCCGTCAGGCGGAGGCTCAGTCCGTACTGGACTATGCGGTGGCATTGATCGTCATTGCTGGCGTGTTTCAACTGGCCGACGGGCTTCAGGCCGTCGCAGCAGGTCTGCTGCGCGGTTTGAAGGATACGACGGTGCCGATGATCCTGGCGCTGATCGCCTATTGGCCGATAGGCTTCGCATGCGCATGGATCTTCGCGTTCCCGCTCGGTTATGGCGGTCCCGGCGTGTGGTTCGGCTTCGTGACGGGACTGGTCGCTGCCGCCGCGCTGCTCTGTGGCCGCTTCTATCTGTTGGTACGCCGCCGGTCGGCATGAGCGGCTTGCATGCCGCTTGTCTTTCTTGACCCTCAGGCCGGAATGGCCGCGGTGCGTAATTCCCTCACGGTCGGATGATAGAAGGCGATCTCTGTCTCCACGCCCCACTCGCGGCTCAGCGCCTGACGGTCTATGCCCGCTTGCGCATCCGCCTGTGCAACCGCCGCGATGGCTGGCTGCAGTGCGTACTCGTCCTCAAACTGAAGAATGGTGACGAGATTGAAAGCGCTCGGTCCGGAACGCTGATCGAGGATCATGTCGTCGACGAAGCCGGGTTGTGCCCGGATGATGTCGTGGGTCTTCTCGACCAGTGCCATGAAATCGTGCCTGGCATTGGCGGGCACGGAAAACCTGTTGATGCGGATGACGCGTTTGCTGTGAATGTCGCTCATGAAAAACCCCTGCTCGATGTGAACAGGGGTCAATCTGCAACCTCAATCATGGTTGAGGTCAATAGGCGAACTGTGGGCCGGATGTCTTCGCCGTTCAGCGCTCCGCGAGGGCAGCTTCTCCCTTGCTCTGCCGCACCATGTTCATGAAGCGGCGGAAGAGGTAGTGGCTGTCCTGCGGGCCCGGCGATGCTTCCGGGTGGTGCTGGACGGAGAAGACCGGCTTGCCCGAGACGCGCAGGCCGCAATTGGTGCCGTCGAACAATGAAATATGAGTCTCCTCAACGCCTTGCGGCAATGACTTCGAGTCCACCGCGAAGCCGTGGTTCATCGAAACGATTTCCACCTTGCCGGTCGTATGGTCCTTGACCGGGTGGTTTGCGCCGTGATGGCCCTGGTGCATCTTCTCTGTCTTGGCGCCGAGCGCGAGGCCGAGTATCTGGTGGCCAAGGCAGATGCCGAAGGTCGGGATGTCGGTCTTGATGATCTCCCGGATCACCGGAACCGCATATTGACCGGTGGCGGCCGGGTCGCCCGGGCCGTTGGACAGGAAGATGCCGTCCGGCTTCAGCGCCAGGATGTCGTCCGACGAGGTCTGGGCCGGAACAACCGTGACCTTGCAGTCGAGACCGGTGAACAGGCGCAGGATGTTGCGCTTCACGCCGTAGTCGATGCAGACGACGTGGTACTTGGCGTCCTCCGGCTTCAGTTCGTCATAGCCTTCGTTCCACACCCAGGGCTTCTCGTCCCACTGCGACGACTGGCCGGACGTGGCTTCCTTGGCGAGGTCGAGGCCTTCGAGACCGCTCCAGCCCCTTGCTTCCGCCTTCAGCGCTTCGATGTCGAAGACGCCGTTCGGATCATGGGCGATGACAGCGTTCGGCGCACCGTTCTGGCGGATCCAGGCAGTCAGCGCGCGGGTGTCGATGCCGGAAAGGCCGATCACGCCGCGTGCCTTCAGCCAGCTATCGAGATGCTTGACCGCACGGTAGTTCGAAGGCTCGGTAATGTCGGCCTTGAAGATCGTGCCGACCGCGCCGCGCCGCGCGGCGGGCGTCAGGTCCTCGATGTCTTCATCGTTGGTGCCGATATTGCCGATATGCGGGAAGGTAAAGGTGACGATCTGGCCGAGGTAGGATGGGTCGGTCAGGATTTCCTGATAGCCGGTGAGCGCCGTATTGAAGCAAACTTCGGCGGTTACCTTGCCGGTGGCGCCGACGCCGACGCCTTCAATAACTGTGCCATCGGCGAGAACGAGGACGGCGGTGGGTTTCTTGCTGGTCCAGGGAGCTGTCGCGGTCATCTCTATCCTTCTGCCCTCGCGCCCGCCACTTGAAGTCGCAGGGTGTGAGAGCCATCTATGGTCGCAGAAAAGGGCGCGCAGGATTACCGGCGCAGCCCTGAAATCTAAATCTCGTGCAGGTGCCGGAAAATAAACAAAGCGCGCGAAGCGGTCAATGTCAGCTGCCGAATTACATGGGAATTATCTCTCATGGGATTCAAGCCTCTAGCTGAATTGATTTGATCGCCCTCGTGACGTTGTCTATGAGAGCCGCCTGATCGACACGGAAAAGCCGTAAATCAAGTCCGCGAAGCGGCTTCTCCAAAGGAGCAAACAGATGATGCGCGATAAGTTCGCCAATGCCATGAGAGAAGCCATGAAGGCCAAGGAGAGCCGGCGTCTTTCCACCGTGCGTCTCATCCAGACTGCGATCAAGGATCGCGACATCGCCAATCGCGGTGTCGGCAAGGATCCTGTCAGCGATGACGACATCATGCAGATCCTGCAGAAGATGGTGAAACAGCGCGAAGAATCCGCGAAGATCTACGAGGACGCCGGCCGGTCCGAGCTTGCCGCGCAGGAGCGCGAGGAAATCACGGTCATCAAGGGTTTCATGCCCGAGCAATTGTCCGAAGATGCGGTCCGTGAGCTGTGCCAGTCGGTGATCAGCGAGACTGGTGCCCAGGGCCTTCGTGACATGGGCAAATGCATGAATGCCCTGAAGGAAAAGTATCCCGGCCAGATGGATTTCGCCAAGGCATCCGGAATGGTCAAGGATCTGCTGAAGTAGTTCCAGACGATCGGCATTGATTGCGAGGCGGGGTCGTTTCGGCCCCGCCTTTTTCTGTTTTTGCGAATGACACGCTGTGGATACCGGGGAAGCCCGCTTTCACTGGTGGCTTGTGGTTCGCGCAGGCTCTATAGAATATCGAGCCCCGAGGTGATGATGCGCTTCTCCAACAGCTTTCTCGATGAAATCCGTGACCGCGTGCCGATATCGGCCGTAGTGGGTCGGCGCGTGACGTGGGATCGCAAGAAGAGCAACGTGCCGCGCGGCGACTATTGGGCGTGCTGCCCCTTCCACGGCGAGAAGAGCCCGAGTTTCCACTGCGAGGATCGCAAGGGCCGCTTCCACTGTTTCGGCTGCGGCGTTTCCGGCGACCATTTCCGCTTCCTTACCGACCTTGAAGGGTTGAACTTCCCCGAAGCCGTCCAGCAGATCGCCGACATGGCCGGGATTGCACTGCCGCAGCCAGATGCGCAGGCCGAGCGGCGGGAAAAGGAGCGGACGACGCTCCTCGACGTCATGGAGTTGGCGGCGCAGTACTTCCAGGAGCAGTTGCAGAGTGCGGCCGGTGCCAAGGCGCGCGCCTATCTGCGCGACCGCGGCCTGACGGGCAGGACGATCGAGACCTTCCGGCTCGGCTATGCTCCGGAAAGTCGTAATGCCCTGAAGGAATTTCTCGCGGGCAAGGGCGTGCCGAAGGACCAGATCGAAGCTTGCGGACTGGTGCGGCACGGCGAGGGCATTCCTGTCTCGTACGACTATTTCCGCGATCGCATCATGTTTCCCATCCTGTCGTCGCGGGAAAGGGTGATCGCCTTTGGCGGTCGCGCCATGTCGCCCGATGCACCGGCCAAATACATGAACTCACCGGAGACCGAACTCTTTCACAAGGGGCAGGTCCTTTACAACTTTGCGCGCGCTCGCCGCGTGGCGCAAGGCCGGGCAGGAGAGCGCGACAGCGGTACGATCATTGCGGTCGAAGGCTACATGGACGTGATCGCGCTGCATCAGGCAGGCGTCGAGAATGCGGTGGCGCCGCTTGGCACGGCCCTCACGGAAAACCAGCTCGATCTGCTCTGGAAGATGTCGTCAGAGCCGGTGCTCTGCTTCGACGGCGATGGCGCAGGCGTGCGCGCGGCCAATCGCGCGGCGGATCTGGCGCTGCCCTTCCTCAAGCCCGGTCGCTCGGTTCGCTTCGCGCTTCTGCCGGAAGGCAAGGACCCGGACGACCTCGTGCGTCATGAGGGGCGGGCTCCGTTCGACAAGGTGCTTTCCGAGGCAAGGCCGCTGGCCGAAGCGATATGGATGCGCGAGACCGCCGGGGCGGGCTTCGATACGCCGGAAAAGCGTGCCGAACTGGAGGCGCGCCTCAAGCAGGTGGTTTCGGTGGTCGCCGATGAAAATGTACGCCGTTACTACCAGCAGCATATGCGCGACAGGCTGAGTTCCTTCTTCCAGGGCGGCAATCGTGGTGCAGACCGTCGTGGTGGCGGCTTCCAGCCAAGAGGCGGCCGGCCCGGACAGGCTCCTGCGGCGGGCGGTCCTCGGGCGGCGGGCCGGGGTCTCGGCATCTCGGACAGGCTGGCGCGCTCCGGGCTTGTCCGCGGCCATCGCGATCTTCCCGCATTGCGCGAGAGCGTGCTTGCGTTGACGGTCGTCAACCACCCACAGCTTCTGCTGGACGACTATGATGAAATTGCCGGCATCGATTTCGAGAACCGTGACCTTCAGCGCTTCTGGTCCTGCCTTTTGACCGTGGCCGCCAAGGCAGGCGCGAAGCTGGACCGGGACTATCTGCGGGAGCAGATGGAGGAGAATGGCTTCGATGCGCTTTTGAGCACCATGAACCAGCAGATCCGCAATGCGCGCCTGTGGACCGCCACAAAGGAGGCCGACCTGCAGGACGTGGTGCAGGCCTATCGTCAGGCCTATGCGCTACATTCCCGTAACAAGGAGCTCAAGTGGCAGAAGATCGAGCTGGAGCGCGAAATTGCGGAAGCCAGTGTGGATGAGGTGGAGCGTGGATCAGCGCTGACCCGCGCGCTATCGGAAGTTCAGCAGGAAATCTCGCGGCTGGAGAATCAGGAAGCGATCATCGACGGCTTCGGCGTCATGTCCGGGCGGGTTAAGGGGGCGGCAGTCAGCCACGGCTGAGAGACGCAAATTCAGCCGCCGGGCAGGCTGCTCGCGCAGGTTCGCAAGTCAGCGTCAGAAGGAAGAGGAGACGTTCGGCCGAAGGGCTTGTCATTCGATTGCCATTGCCTACATAAGCCGGCAAACGTGTGCATGTGCCCTTGAAGCCCTGGAGAAACGGCTTTTTCTACTTTTCCGTGGCTGTTCGCCTCAGAAAAGCTTGACGGAGCGTTAATTTGTGGGAATCACCACATCAGGCAAAGAAGGCGGAGTGGGTAAGCACACCGGGCCACGAGCGGCGACGTGTGGACCAGTGGTCTCGGTAGTTGATATCCGCCTTCGTGGTAATCCGGAATTAAAGAACATTCCGTACGTGTTGAACCAGTGATTCGCGGTTGAGGTCTTGAGCCCCAGCCGGCGGCCACCCCCGCGAGGTGGCGTTCAGGGAAAGCGAAGTTATATGGCAACGAAAGTCAAAGAGAACGAAGAAGCGGATACCGAGCGCGAAGGCACGGCTGACGGTCCTCTTCTCGATCTTTCCGATGACGCGGTCAAGAAGATGATCAAGGTCGCCAAGAAGCGCGGCTATGTCACGATGGACGAATTGAATTCGGTCCTGCCGTCGGAGGAAGTGACTTCCGAGCAGATCGAAGACACGATGTCGATGCTCTCGGATATGGGCATCAACGTAGTTGAGGACGACGAAGCCGAAGAGGCGACGTCCGAAGACGATGACAGCTCCGACGACAGTGACGGCGAGAGCGAGGGCGGCGAAGTCGCTCCTGCCTCCAGCACTGCGCTCGCAGCCGCGAAGAAGAAAGAGCCGACAGACCGTACCGACGATCCGGTGCGCATGTATCTGCGCGAGATGGGCTCGGTCGAGCTTCTGTCGCGCGAAGGCGAAATCGCCATCGCCAAGCGTATCGAGGCTGGCCGCGAGACGATGATCTCCGGGCTCTGCGAGAGCCCGCTGACCTTCCAGGCGCTCATCATCTGGCGTGACGAACTGAACGAAGGCACGACGCTTCTGCGCGAGATCATCGATCTCGAAACGACCTATTCCGGTCCCGAAGCGAAGGCTGCGCCGCAGTTCCAGAGCCCAGAAAAGATCGAGGCTGACCGCAAGGCCGCCGAGGAAAAGGAAAAGGCCCGCAAGACGCGCACAGCCGCCAATGACGACGACATCACTGCCGTCGGCGGCGACGGTCTGCCGCCCGAGGAGGAAGAGGAGGACGACGACGAGTCGAGCCTGTCTCTCGCCGCCATGGAAGCGGAACTGCGCCCGCAGGTCATGGAAACCCTCGACCTTATCGCCGACACCTACAAGAAGCTGCGCAAGCTGCAGGACCAGCAGGTGGAAGCCCGCCTGTCCTGCACGGGCACGCTGTCTTCCGGGCAGGAGCGTCGCTACAAGGAACTGAAGGACCAGCTGATCACGGCGGTGAAGTCGCTGTCGCTGAACCAGAACCGCGTCGATAGCCTTGTCGAGCAACTCTACGATATCTCCAAGCGCCTGATGCAGAACGAAGGCCGTCTTCTGCGTCTCGCCGAATCCTATGGCGTCAAGCGCGATAGCTTCCTGGAGCAATATCAGGGTGCCGAGCTTGATCCGAACTGGATGAAGTCGATCGCCAACCTGTCCGCTCGCGGCTGGAAGGATTTCGCCAGGGAAGAGAACCAGACGATCCGCGAGATCCGCTCCGAGATCCAGAACCTCGCAACGGAAACCGGCATTTCGATCGCCGAATTCCGCCGCATCGTATCGATGGTCCAGAAGGGCGAGCGCGAAGCGCGCATCGCCAAGAAGGAAATGGTCGAGGCAAACCTTCGCCTCGTCATCTCGATCGCCAAGAAGTACACGAACCGTGGCCTGCAGTTCCTCGATCTTATCCAGGAAGGCAATATCGGCCTGATGAAGGCGGTCGACAAGTTCGAGTATCGTCGCGGCTACAAGTTCTCCACCTATGCCACATGGTGGATCCGGCAGGCGATCACCCGTTCGATCGCCGACCAGGCCCGCACGATCCGTATTCCGGTGCACATGATCGAGACGATCAACAAGATCGTTCGTACATCGCGCCAGATGCTGCACGAAATCGGCCGCGAGCCGACCCCGGAAGAACTGGCTGAAAAGCTGGCCATGCCGCTCGAGAAGGTCCGCAAGGTCCTGAAGATCGCCAAGGAGCCTATCTCGCTCGAAACCCCGGTGGGTGACGAAGAGGATTCGCATCTGGGTGACTTCATCGAGGACAAGAACGCGCTTCTGCCGATCGACGCCGCCATCCAGGCGAACCTGCGCGAGACGACGACCCGCGTTCTGGCTTCGCTGACGCCGCGCGAAGAGCGTGTTTTGCGCATGCGCTTCGGCATCGGCATGAACACCGACCATACTCTCGAGGAAGTCGGCCAGCAGTTCTCGGTTACCCGCGAACGTATCCGTCAGATTGAAGCGAAGGCGCTGCGCAAGCTGAAGCATCCGAGCCGCAGCCGCAAGCTGCGTTCGTTCCTCGACAGCTAAGCGGCTTCAACGCCGAAAAATATAAAAGCTCGGCCTGTGAGAACAGGCCGGGCTTTTTTCGTTTGAGAGGCCTCAGTGGCTGACGCTGCTCGAAAACACGTTCACGACCACTACGCCGGCGACGATCAGGCCGAGCCCGATCATGGCAGCGAGGTCGAGGGTCTGCCGGAAGACGAAGACGCCGACGGCCGAGACCAGAACGATGCCGAGGCCGCTCCAGATGCCGTAGGCGATGCCAACGGGCAGGGTGCGCAAGACGATGGAGAGAAGATAGAAAGCCGCCAGATAGCAGACGGCCATCAGCACGGTCGGGAGCGGGCGGGTGAACTGCTGGCTCTGTTGCAGAAAGGTCGTCCCGATGACTTCGAGCACGATTGCGACCGCGAGCGAACCATAGGTGAGTAGGGCGGGGTTCATTATGTTACCGTCATCGTCTTGAGTTGATTGTGCAGCCGGTCGAGCTCGCCAACGGGCAGGCCGGAAATTTCGGTGATGTTTGCGAGCCAGATGCCGTCAGCCGCATAGCGGGCGAGTGCCAAATGAGGTGCGCCGTCGGTCGCGTCATGCCGCTCCAGTCTTTCGCGCATCCATTCCGACCAGAGTGCGCGCAGCCGCGCATCCGTCATGCAGGAGATGGAGAGCGCTGCCCACGGGCTGTCTTCACCATCACGCGCAACCTGGAAGAAGGCATCGATGTAGGCGCGGCTGAAACGCCCCTGTTTGACAGCATCCTGCTCCATGAGCTTGTCGATCTCCTGGTCGAGCTTGCGCAGAAGATCCTCGAATACCGCTTCGATCAGGGCCTGCTTGCTGGGGAAATGGTGGAGAAGCCCCCCTTTGGTGACCCCGACGGCATCGGCGACACTCTGGAGCGTCAGGCCTGCCAGTCCTTGTGTGGTCGCGGAGCGTGCGGCCTGTTCGACCAGGGCGTGCCGGACCTGTTCGGGCTGCTTTTCTCGTTTGTGTGCATTGGTCATTCACAAACATACCATGTGGTCGGTTTGTTTCAAGCGAGAACTCGTTATTTGCACTGGGTGGCATGGTCATTGTAGGGAACGGACATGGAAGACAACGTCGACAAACCGCGTGGCAACATAGGATGGGGCATTCCCGTCTCCGCAATTGCGCATCTGTTGTTTGCCGTCGTCGTTATTGTCGGCCTGCCGCTGGAGCTGCCGCAGCCATCGGAGGAAGAGGTTGTAACCGTCGAGATCGTGGAGCCCCCGTCGGAACCGGAACCGGAACCGGAACCGGAACC
>NZ_JAJAWH010000030.1 GCF_020531965.1 Pseudorhizobium xiangyangii
AAATCCTGCCCCCGCAACCAACGAAACTTGTAAAGTTACCCAGTCCAGCTTCTTATTATCAAGCTCCTCAGACCAAACGTCGAGGAGCTTTTTTGCGTTTTCCCTCCGTGTCGATCTGGGTAGACGCGATCTTGGCTGACCTTGTCTCCAAGTTTGCGCATGATCATGATGCCGCCATCGAGCTCTATTTGTGGAGCTGGATTGATGCCTTTCAGGGATTTCATCGTGTTTCCTTGATTGTTTCTGGTTGAATTAAGGTGGGCGCCAGGGGCAGGATCACCGGTACTCCCGAGCTGGAGGGAATGAATTCAGCCTCGATGCCGTAGACGGATCGCAGGACGTCCGGCGTGATAACCGTGGCCAAGGTCCCATGCCCCACCAGTCTTCCACCGTTCAGCAGCATGATCGTATCGCTATGGCGAGCAGCAAGATTGAGATCGTGGACCGCGATCAGTACGAGCGCGCCGGTAGCGGCTACGTAATCCTTCAGAAGGTTGAGAACGTGCATCTGGTGCCTGACATCAAGTGCACTGGTTGATTCGTCGAGCAGCAGCAACTGCGGCTCGCGCAACAGGCGCTGCGCGAGCAGCACCAGCTGTTGCTGGCCGCCCGAAAGGGTTTGCATGCCGCGCGCGGCGAGATCGCCGATCCCGAAGAAGGCCAGGATCCGGGAGGCCGCGCCAACCGTTTCATCGGCAATCCGCCAGCCGAGCTGCTCATGACGGCCAAGCAGAATGACCTCGAGGACGGACAATTCCGCCCGGACCTGGCACTGCTGCGGCATGAAGCCGATTTTGCGCATGTCGACCGGTTTGCCGCACCACAGGATCTTGCCACCGGAAGAAGACTGTCCCGCAATGGCGTTCAGCAGGGTCGACTTGCCAGCGCCGTTCGGGCCGATCAATCCGACGATCTGACCAGCCGCGATAGACGCGGAAACCCCGGATAGGACTCTGGTGCGGTCGTGCTGGACGACCACGTCTTTCAATACCAGCCGCATCGTCATGCCATGCCTCCTTGACCGCGTTTGGCGATGACCGCAAACAACATCGGCACGCCTGCGACGGCCGTGATGATGCCGACGGGAATGACGGCGGCCGGAGAGATGAATTTCCCAAACACGGAAGCGCCGATCAGAATGATCGCTCCTGTCACTGCTGCAAGGGGGAGGGAAAAGCGATGGTCCTCTCCGACGAGCGCCCGGGCGACATGTGGAGCAATCAGTCCAACGAAGCCTATGGTGCCAACGAAGGAGACAGCCGCGGCTGTCAGCAGCGCAACGATCAGGAAGGTGTGCCTGCGGATGTTTTCAACGGAGAGCCCGAGGCTGCGCGCATTGGCGTCTCCCAGACGGAGCGTCGTCAATGCCCAGGTGCTGCGAGCGATGAACGGCAGGCAGGCGCATGCGATGGCGGCAGTGACCGCGACACTCGTCCATGTGGATTTCAACAGGCTGCCGAACATCCAGAAGACGATCTGCTGGAGCACTTCCGGTGATGCCAGGAACTGCAGCAGCGACTGCAATGACTGGAAGAAAAACAGGACGGCGATGCCACCGAGAACCAGGATTTCCGGCGTAGAGCCACGCAACCGGGCGATGAGGTAGACAAGTCCGCAGGCGACCAGTGTCATCGCGAAGGCGCAGGCCGGGACAACCAAGAACCCCGGAAGAGGGATAAGCGAGCCGAACATGATTGCGAGCGCCGCGCCGAAGCCAGCGGCTGCTGAAAAGCCGAGCGTGAAGGGACTGGCCAGCGGATTGCCGAGGATCGTCTGCATCTGCAGACCGGCAAGGCCGAGGCAGGCGCCGACAAGCACGCCCATGACCGTTTGTGGCATACGCAACTGCCAGAGAATGGTCGCAACCATGCGGTCGTTGCCGGCCGGCCCGGCCAGCAGTCCATGCCATAGGTCGACAAGCGGCATGCCGGAAGGGCCGGTGACGAGATCGAGCACCGTCAGCAAGACGAGACCGATGAACGCGCCGATCAGCACCGAAGTCCGACGTGCGGATGCGCGGCGAAAGCCGTCGCGCATCCCTTCGAGACCTGAAGAAAAGGAGGTCATTGTTCGTCCGCTTCATCATAAGGCAGAACGAATACGCCATCGGCCTTGATCGGCAGCCATGTGTCGTAATAGTCGCGGATGTTCCTTGCAGGATCGACGTCCCTGAATGCGTCGGGATAGAGCTGCTTAGCGATATATTGCGCGTAGACGTAGTCCGAGAGTGTGCGTGCGCCACCATGATAGATTGCATGCACACCGCCATTGTTGACAGCAGGCAAATCGGACCAGCCGGGACGACCCATATAGGCCTTCACGCGCTCGCGGGTCACCGTGGGATCGGCGCCGAAGCCAACAGCAACCGCTTGCGGCTTGTTGAGCCATTCGGAGCCCCCGAGAAAGATCAGGTCGGGCTTCTGCGCCAGCACATATTCCGGGCTGAGTGGCCCCCAATTGCCGATCTGGCCTTTGGCGATATTATCGCCGCCAAGCCTGTCGACCAGAGCGCCCCACATGGTGTCGCCATAGGAATTGCCGACTTCGCCAGGTCCTTTTTGTGCCAGCTCGACATAGACCTTTTTATCCGTCGGTCCTGCCGCTTTGATCCGGGCATGAATGTCGGCCATCGCATCTTCATAATTCCTGGCAAGCCTCTCGGCGCGGTCTTCCGTGCCCATCAGTTTGCCAAGCGCCAATGTGGACGCGACATGCTTTTCGACGGTCTGGGCATTGTAGTCCAGCGTTACGATCGGGATACCCGCTGCCTCGATCTGCTGTATGCCTTGCCCGAGGGCGTCATAGGACCAGGCTGCCAGAATGAGCAGATCAGGCTTTGCCGCAATTACTTTCTCGATGGAGAACGTGTTGTCTTCGGTATTGCCGACGTCAGGAATGGAGGCGAGTTTTGGTAACGCCTTTTGATATGCTGCGAACTGGTTCGGTCTCCAGTCCTTCCACGTTGACAGCGAGAGCGCCACGACCTTGTCGAGCGCGTCAGGCCCGGCGATCGCGAGGTAATCCTCATAGTAAAAGCTGAGGACGATACGTTCCGGCACCTTGGGTACCGTCACGGTTCGTCCCTTGACGTCAGTGACGGTAATGTCGGCAAAGGCGCTGGCCGTCATGGCCGTCATGGCCATGAAGCCGAGGAAAGCTGCGGTGAGGGTGCTTTTCATGGTGTTTCCTTGCGGTATGCGCTGGCGGGCGCCAGAACGCTCGCCGCTCTTGATGTGGTTGGACGCTGTCAGCTCAACCCGCGTCAGGCAGGGCCGGAGTGCTTTTGCTGCGGGTGAGACGATTTCGATGGCCGGGCGAACTGCTCCGAGAGGTCGAGCAACGCGGAAGCCACTTTCTCCTATGCCGCCTTGCGGCCGAAAGTCGGTCGATCGCGGAAAGTCGCGCAGGAAAATCCTGGTGCGCGGTGCAACAAGCTTGCAAACCTGTGATTTGCTGCTGCTTCTGGACGGGAATCAGAAAATCGATCGGGAGTACGGGCGATACGTCGCCCAACGTGATCCTGAGGAACATGACGTGGTGTCCGGCGCTACGCCGGTCACCACGTTCCGAGGATCGGTACGCTCAACCGGCGATGACTGAAGGACCGCTGCGATTTGCAGCGGCGGGTTCAGGCAAAGGCGCCGGCCGGAGGGCCACGTGGGCTCGTGTTGGGAGGAAACAGCTGGCGGTAGAACGCTTCGCGCCGGATCGGCAACTGAATTTCCGCCGCGACGACAATTGCTTGTCCGATTGAATCGGCAGGCGCCGGCACGACGATTGACGCCGTGATCCGGCAGGCTTCGCAGCCATTGCCGACATCAGGGCTGTGGTGTTTCCCGTTTTCATCATGCCCAGGAAGGCAGAGCACCGGGACGGTTCCATCAGGCAATGTGTAGGCCGAGATTTCCGAAAGAGGAATTGCCGATTCGATGACGGGTGTCTTATGGGCAAACCCGACGGACAACAGGGCTATGGCGCAAAGCATGCGCACCAGTTTTGCCATGTCTGACGTGATTGCCGCCATACGGATCGGTCCCCTTCCGCTGACTGGATTAAGCGCGCTTTCAACGTTTCGCAATGCGGCACTTTGTACTGTCTTTTGTTTTCTGGTTCGGTCCGCGCATTCCACTATCCAGAAAATCGTTCAACTTTCGAGTTGGCTCTCAGAGCCCTCCAAGCTGTCATATAGCCCCAGACTGATTGATCCGGCCCCAAGCCCCAAGCGTTCGATGGACGCTGGGTGAACCCGCAACGTTCTGGATTTCTTAAGTTGTAACAAGCACTTAAACTCCGGAACTGTTCTCACTCAAATTCTTTCGAAAGCACCCGTGACGGGCGGGTTCAGCAGCTCGCAAAGCGACGACATCGGTCTGGAAGGCGCGCTTCGCGTGCAAGGGCTGCCGGTCCTGATGATTGGAGGTCCTGATGATTGCCGGCGAGGACGCCAAGCCCTCGCCAGCATATCAGCCTTTGTGGCCTGAAACTTCCAATCCGGCGTCGCGGGGCAGGCCGAGGAAACGAATGGCCGACAATACTCCGATTGCCGCGACGACGAGCAAGGCAATGCGGATATCGGTAAGCGTGCCACCCTCTCCAGTATCGCCATGCAGGTAAGACGAGAACCGGATCACGCCCGCGGCAACTGCGATGCCCAGCAGCTGTGACAACTGCTGCAACATCGAAGAGATCCCCGTGGCCGCACTTCGCTGGCTGGGCGTCACGTCCGCAAACGCAATCGTGGTCAGTGACGTAAATTGCATCGATCTGAACAGGCCGCAGGCGAAAAGCAGCACATACAACAAGGCACGAGGTGTCTGCCCGTCAACCAGTGCAAACGCGCCGATCGATGAGGCAGCGGCAATGCCGTTGATCACCAGAAGAGAGCGGAATCCGAATAGCCGCAAGGCCGGCGTTGTCACGCTCTTCATCATCAGGTTTCCGAAGAAGTAGACGAGGACCAGGCCTCCGGTTTCGACTGCGTTCAGGCCAAGGCCGACCTGAAACAACAACGGCAGCAGGAACGGGGTCGAGTTGATCGCCAGCCGTCCGGCGGTGCCGGCCCATAGAGTAGCGAGCGCGAAGGTCGGTAGCTTCAGGACTGACATGTCAAACAAGGCGTTTGTTGCGCGCCTCAGATGCCTGACGGCCAGCCAGCCCGCTCCGAGCCCGAGCGTCATCAACATAACCCCGGGGATGCCTCCATTCCCAGTGCTGATAAGCTCCAGACCCGTCAGGGTCGATGCCAGTCCGACGGTTGTCAGCAGGAAACCGGGAACGTCGAAAGGACGAGGATCTTCAGCCGGGACCGGGGGAATGAAAACCGCCACCAGTACGATGCCGATCAGGCCCAGCGGAACATTGATGAAAAAATTCCATTCCCATCCTACGTGGGTGGTAATCCAGGCTCCAACAAGCGGACCAATCACCGGAGCGATGAGCGCTGGCCAGGTAATGGTCGCGATAGCGCTGACGAGTTTCGATTTCGGTGTGTCGCGCAGCACGAGCTGGCGACCGACTGGGGTCATCAGAGCGGCCGAAGCGCCTTGGACGAGACGAGCAATCGTGAACTCACCCAGCGTTTCTGAAAGGCCGCAGGCAACGGACGACAGGGTGAAGAGAGCAATTGCCGAGAGGAAGACCTGTTTCGCCCCGAGGCGATCAGCCAGCCATCCGGCCGGCGGAATGAATACCGCCATGGCAAGCAGGTAGACGGTGAAGCCAATATTGAGGGTTACGACATCGGTGTCGAATGTTGCAGCCATCGCGGGAAGAGAGGTGGCGATGATTGTCCCGTCCAACATCTGCATGAAGAAGGCGACGGCAACAATGGCCGGGACAATCCGCGTGCGAGGAAGGGTAAGCGGTGAGGAATGGTTCAATGACATGGATGACAGTACAGTCGTTGGGCGTCGGCCGGTTCTCCGACGCCCGAATTCAAGAGATCAATTGCTTGCGGCGACTTGTTTCAGCGCAGCGTCATAGAATGAGCGGTCCACCCAGCTATCGTAGTCGACCTTGCCGTTTAGCAGCCCTGCTTCCGCCATGAAGGCTTCTTCACCCTGAAGCGCCCGGACTGCTTCGTCGGTGATTTCGGGATCCTGGAAGAACTTGCCGTCCGGGTATGTGGCGCGCACAGCACTGTCGCTGTTGCCAGTTTCCTTGACAAAGATTCCGATCGTCTCTTCCGGATTGGCGTCGGCCCAGCGCGCTGCTGCGATGTCCACGGCAAGCAAGCGCGTCACGATTTCCGGGTATTTGCCGGCGAAGTCGCCGTTGACGCTGACAACGTGCGGAACGGCCCATTCCGGCTTGCCGGATTTCCCGGCGTCGAAAAGGACCCGCGCTTGCCCGGTCTCCACCAGTTTCTGGGCGGGGCCGGTGCTTTCCACAATGGCGTCCACGTCGCCCCGAGCCAACGCTGGGGCGGAACTCTCGATGCCAAGATTGAGGCTCTCGATATCATTGATGGAAAGGCCCGCCGTCTGCAGCGCCTTTGCGAAGGTCGAATGGCGAACGGTACCCGACAGATAGGCCACTTTCTTGCCCTTCAGATCCTCAAGCGTCTGGAGCGGCGAGTCCGGCTTGACGACGATGAGGGTTTCGTTGGAACGGTTCCAGCTGGAAAGCCCGACCAGCTTGACGTCGGCACCTGTCGCGGCCAGGCGAAGTGAGGGATTGTTGCCGATGTAGGTGAAATCAAGCGCGCCGGAACCCAGGGCAACAGTGGCCGCGGAGCCGCCATCGAATGTCGTGAGTTCGACCTTGATCCCATCTTTTGCGAACTCCTCCTCCAACAACTTCTGATTCCGGTAGAGGATGAATTTCAGATGCCCGGGTGCGGTGGAGCCGATACGGATCACGTCCGGCTTTGCATCA
Source organism: Pseudorhizobium xiangyangii (assembly GCF_020531965.1). GTDB lineage: Bacteria > Pseudomonadota > Alphaproteobacteria > Rhizobiales > Rhizobiaceae > Neorhizobium > Neorhizobium xiangyangii. The sequence continues at coordinate 6,877 of NZ_JAJAWH010000030.1, forward strand.
TCGGCAAAGGTCGGCGTGGCGCCTGCCAATGGAATGACGGAAAGTCCAAGGGCAAGTCTTAGAAGTGTCCGGCGGAGCGGAAATGCTGATGAAAAGAGGGTCATGAGTTGATCCTTTCGAGGTGATGCTGTGTCGTTAGGTGTGACGTCGGCAATTCAGTTCGGACCGCTATCTGCGCTGCTGTGCCAATGCGTGGCACGTCGTTCGCCCGCCACGAGCAGGTAGTTGAGGAGAAGGCCGATGATCGTGAGGGTCAGTATGCCGGCATACATCCGGTCGGTTTCCAGCATCAGCGACGAATGCTGGATCAGGTAGCCGATGCCCGATTGCGCCGCGAGCATCTCTGCGGCTATCACCGAGAACAGGGACGTCTTCACACCAAGCCGCGCGCCGGCAACAATTGATGGTATGGCGGATGGAAAGATGACTTTCTTGAACATGTTCCAGTCGGAAGTTCCCATCGAGCGGGCAGCCTTTATCAGCAGCGGATCCGCGGATTTCACCCCGACGATCGTATTGATCAGGAGAAAGAAGACGGCGGCGTAGAAGGTGATGGCAATCTTCGAGGCCTCGCCTATGCCGAGTACGAGGATGAAAACCGGCAGTAACGCGAACTGCGAGGTGTTGCGCAGGGTCTGCACGAGAAAATCCGACGCCTTCTCAAAGAGAGAATAGCGCCCCATCAGCAACCCTAACGGGACCGCTATCACGACAGCCAGCACGAAGCCCGCTGCTGCACGCTGGAGACTGATACCGATATGTTCGCCCAGCTGTCCGCTCATGATCATCTCCCACAACGTGGCGAGCACCCGGCTGAGCGGCGGAAAGAACAGTGCGTTGATCCAGCCGGCCCGGGGCGCCACTTCCCACAGAAGCGCAAACGCGATCAGCGCAGGGAGCCCGATTGTCAGGGTGCTGAATGTTTCGCTGAGGGCGGTCGGCGCTTTCGTCGCTTTCGACCGGCGGCGAAATCCGAGCGCGTTGCGAATTGGCGGGCTTTGGTCGATCGTCAGGCTCATTTCGCCCTCCATTAGTTGGCGTAGCTTGAAGCGAGCGCCCAATCGCGCTGCGCCTTGCTGACTTCGTCGCGCAGGCTCTCCCAAACCCGACCACGATAGGTATTGAAGGCATCGCTGTTGCGGACATCGAGTTCACGGGGTCGCGACAGATCGATATCGATGATCTCCTTCACTCGCGCCGGACGCGCGGTCATCACGACGACCCGATCGGCAAGGTAAATGGCTTCGTCGATGGAGTGCGTGACGAAGACTACCGTCGTCTTGATCTGTTCCCAGATGCGAAGCAGCTCGCTCTGCAGGATGTCCCGTGTCTGGGCATCGAGGGCCGCGAACGGCTCGTCCATGAGAAGGACCTGCGGGTCGGTGGAAAGTGCCCGCGCAATCGCAACCCGCTGCTGCATTCCGCCGGAAAGCTGTGAGGGAAAGCGATCCTCAAAGCCTTTCAACCCGAAGAGATGGAGGAAGTAGCGCGCTTTCTCGCGTCGCTCCGCGGTTGCCACGCCGCGAACCTCGAGTGCGTACTCGACGTTCTGCAGGGCCGTCCGCCAGGGAAACAGCGCATATTGCTGGAAGACATAGGCCGTCCTGGCATGTGGCTTCGTCACGTGTAGACCATCGATCGTGGCAATGCCGGACGTCGCTTCCGTAAGGCCCGCGATGACATCGAGGAGAACCGACTTGCCGCTGCCGGAGGGCCCGACGACGGTGATGAACTCGCCGCGGTTGATCGTCAGGTCAACACCGTCCAACACCGCGATCCGGTTGGAAGTGATGCCGTCCACCGTTATGGTCTGGCCGGGCTTGAGGGTAAATGTCTTGCGCAGTTCGCTAACGGCGATGCGTTCCATGGTCCTGTCTCCTTCGCTCAGACTTGTGCGACACGGATGTGGCGGGTCGGATCGTTCTGCGCCCCACCAGCGCGGCCACGGCTCCAACCCAGCGAGCGGGCGTAGACGCCAAAAAGTCCGCGTTGATCGACTTCGGTTTCGGTAATGCCGATGGGCTGGTGGGCCTGCTCGGCAACGTACAGCGCATCGGTCGGGCAATAGATTTCGCACAGAAAGCAGGTCTGGCAGTCGTCCTGGCGTGCGATGACCGGCAGGCCACTCTCGTCGCGATCAAATACGAAGGCCGGACAGATCCGCTCGCAAATGTCGCAACGAATGCAGCGATCCGAGGATATGACTTCAATCATCTCTCAAGCCTCCTGCATTGCGTCGAGAGCCAGTTGCTCACGCACTGCCGTCACCTGGTCCAGACCAGAAACGATGATGCGACTTGTCTCCGCGGCGCGCTCTTCCGGAAAATCCTTCCTGCGATGCACGCCGCGGCTTTCGGTGCGCAGCAGCGCTGCTGCAACGGTCCAGCGCGCCGTCGCCGTAACGGCAGCCACTTCTCGCGAGCGCAACCGTGCGATGCCTTTTGACGATGGTGCCGCGTTGAGACCGGCCCATAGCTTTTCAAGCTGCACCCGGCTGGCCTCCAGCGTGTCGCCCGAGCGCCAATAGCTCTTCTCTAGTGGTGCAATCTCATCGTGGACGACTTGGGCCGCTTCCGAGAGATCGACCTCGCGCTCGGCCGTGCCGTTCAGGCCTGTCGTCCCAAGCGCCTGCAATTGCTTGAAATGGCGGCCCTGCCGACGGCGGGCATGCTGTGCTGCCCCGTGCCCGGCCCACCACCCGCTGGCGATTGCCCAGGACGCGTTTATAGCACCGCCTCCAGAGACACCCCCGGTGACGTTCTCGCGGCTTGCCGCATCACCTGCGACATAGAGGCCTGGAACACCGGTGGCGCAATCGGACGATACGATGCGAATACCGCCAGTTCCTCTGACGGTGCCTTCATATTTGAGCTCAACGCGGAAAAGGTCGTTGAAGGGATTTATGCCCATCCGTTCGTAGGGCTGAAAGCAGTTGGGCTGCCCCCGCTGCAGCCAGTCCTGCATGGCGGGCTCGGCGTGGTCCAGACGCGCAAAGACCGGGCCGGACAGCAATGCCTTCGCAACCTGTCGTTCGCCACCACCGATGCCGTTGGTCACGGGTTCACCATTGGAATCGCGCAGCACCTCGCCGTCTTCGCGGTAGAACGTGGCCCAGCGGAAAGGCAGGCCCTTGTTCAACGAGGAGCCGTGTGGCGCCAGCGTGTATTTCCCCGTGAACTCCATTCCGGAAAGCGCAGCACCGGCCTCGGCAGCGAACAGATATCCGTCGCCTGTAAGCCCCGTGCCGCCAAGAATACGCTCGAAAAAAGCGCAGCCGCCGGTGGCGAGTACAACGGCCCTTGCCGTGACCCGAAAGCTCGATCCGGTACGGCGAACCAGCCCTGCAGCGCCTGCAATCTCATTGTCGGCACCCAGCAGTTCCAGCACCGGGTGATGATCGAGAATGGTCACGCCCGCCTTCTGGACCCTCTGGCGGATGAAGCGCATGTAGTCCGGACCACGGAGATTGGCGATGTAAAGGCTGCCGTCCTCCTCGGTTGGAAACGGATATCCCCATTCCACGAGTTTCTGCAGGTTTTCATAGGCCCGATCGGCGCAACGCAGCATCCATCGGCGGTCGGCAAGACCTGCCGTCCGCTTGAAACGCTGCTCGACGGAAGCGGTGCGTCCTTCACCGGGTGGGACGCACCACGTGCCCGTATTCGAAGGTGCCGTGGCACCACTCGTTCCATGGTAGCCTTTGTCGGCCAGGACGACGCGAGCCCCGGCTTCGGCGGCCGAAAGTGCAGCCCAGGCTGCCGCCGGCCCTCCGCCGACGACGAGCACGTCCGCTTCCATGACACGCCCCTCAATTACGGGCTGCTCTTTACGACGCGATGCCACGATCTTTCACTCTCCGGTGATGCGTTTGAATGACGCTGGCTCTGGGTGAACCAGGGCTGTCAGCCTGACCGTCAGGCCGCGGTCGAGAACCAGGATGGTTCGTTCCCTGCCGTCCACTTGATGTTGCACCCGATCGACGGAAGCTGGGCGCTTGCTACATCCTGACCAGCCAGGACCGCATCGACTGCTGCGCGCAGGTCGGCACCGGTCACCGGCTTGCCGTTGCCAGGCCGGGCGTCATCGAATTGGCCGTGATAGGCCAGACGGCGCTCCCGGTCGTACAGGAAGAAATCCGGTGTACACGCCGCGCCGTAAGCTTTCGCAGCGGACTGCGAGGCGTCCTTCAAATAGGGGAAGTGGTAGCCGTGGGCCTTCGCTTCCTCTCCGTTGCGCTGCAGAGTTTCTTCAGGGTGCGCCGCCGCGTCGTTGCTGTTGATCGCGATGACGGCCAATCCCTTGCCTGCAAACTCGTCGGCAAACCTGGCGAGCTCTTCGCGTAGCAGGACGACGAAGGGGCACCGATTCGAGATAAAGGCGACGAGCAATGCTGGCTGCTCGGAGAAGCTTGAGAGCGTGAAAATATTTCCGTCGGCATCGGGCAGTGCGAAATCGGAAGCAGAGGTGCCGAGTGCGATTTCGTTGGATTCGGTTTTGGGCATGATTTTCTCCTGCTGCAAGAACCGATCTATAAGGCGATATAATCCATAGTTTTTATAGATAATATGTTTTGTATTTGTGCCTGTGAGTAGATTTCGTTGTCATAAATTTCGAGAATTGGCAGCGGTTCTTTCCTCGCGGCCATGGGGCATACCGCATATGCCCGCTTGATCTGAGGTCTGCTGACTTGTGCGGCAATGCCGCTGGCTGAGGTCAGAACGGACGCTGGCCTCCAATAGGTTTCTGTCATAGCATCGCAGGACTTGCAGCAATCCGCTTTGGCACCACGAGGAGTGGTGGCACCAAATCCGCACATACTCACGCCATCACTGGCATGCGATATTCATCCGGAGCAGCGATATGAACAAGGCAACTTCTATCTCGTCCGCGCCTCAGCGCAGCATTGTCGTCCAGGGTTTTACCAACAGCCTGCTTGATCCAAACGCTCCGATGCTGGGGCCGGTCGAAAACGGTGGTACGATCATTGCCAATACCGCTCCCGGCTGCTGGGGACCGATGATCACGCCGCGTTTGCGCGGCGGTCACGAGGTCACACAGCCAGTCTTCGTGGATGGTGCCAAGCCCGGAGACGGAATTGCCATACGCATCCGCGACATCACGGTAACTTCGCTCGCCACTGCTTCCGGCCACGACTCTTCGCCGGAGGGCTTCTGCCTCGGGGATCCCTATGTCGCGGCACGCTGCCCCACCTGCGATGAGATCTGGCCAGAGACGCATTTGGAAGGGATTGGTCAGGATGCGGTGAAGTGCAATAAATGCGGCAATGCGGTCAAACCGTTCGAAATCGTTCACGGCTATACCGTGGTTTTCGACGAGACGCGTCGCGTCGGTGTCACCGTTCCGAAAGCGGCAGCTGAAACGATAGCACGCGACGCCCATCACTATGCCGCCCTGCCGGATGAATCCGTGCAGCATCCGATTTTGGCGTTCGCCCCCTCTGACATGCCGGGGGTCATCGTGCGCATGCGGCCCTTCCTGGGCCAACTGGGAACGACACCTTCGCACCCCATGCCAGATTCACACAATGCCGGCGACTTCGGCGCCTTTCTTGTCGGCGCACCGCATGCCTATGCCATCACGGCCGAACAGCTTGCCGAGCACAAGACGGACGGCCACATGGACATCGATGCGGTGCGGCCGGGGGCAATCCTGATCGCACCGGTGAAGGTAAAGGGTGCAGGGGTTTATATGGGGGACATGCATGCCGCCCAGGGTGACGGTGAGATCGCCGGTCACACAATGGACGTCGCCGGAAGCGTGACCCTTCAGGTCGAGGTCGTGAAAAACTATCCGATAGACGGCCCCGTGCTGTTTCCCCTGCTGGAGGACCTGCCGCCGCTTGCCCGGCCCTTCACCGCCGATGAGCGCACGCGCGCCGCACGCTTGGCCCATACCTGGGGCATGGATACTCTTGAAGAACTTGCCCCCATCTCGGTTGTCGGTACGGCCGCCAACATGAACGCCGCAATCGAGAACGGGCTTGAGAGGGCCGCCAAGCTACTTGGATTGACGGTTCCCGAGGTGCGCAACCGGGCCACGGTGAACGGTGCGATCGAGATCGGCCGCGCGCCCGGTGTCATCCAGGTGACGTTCCTTGCGCCACTGAGCCGGCTCGATGCGGTTGGTCTGGGTGACTATGCCCGGGAGCAGTACGGTTTATGAAGGCTGGTACCTGATCCGCGGGAACTGTTCTTCCTTCTGGGCGACTGGCCTCGATACATCCTCGGGCAAGGATGAGAACGTTGTGAACTCGTCGTGCGCCAATACCGGTGCCGCGCGGAGGTTCCTGCCGTCGGGAAAAGCCGGTCTCGCCGGAGTGTAGGCTATTGCGAGTAGTGCTGCGCGCGATGGAAGGCAAGCAACTCGCGCAGACAATCGCGATATGTTTGACAAACGCCTGTGAATGGCCGACAACCCGTCCATGTCACCGTTTTGGTCCATTCAATCAACTGACTACAAGGCTAGCTGTAAAATCGGCTAATTGCCTGGCGCCCCTACCTGCGAAAGCAAGAGCGGTGCCAGGCCAGCTTCCAGCTACTTCCCCTTATCTATGCAAGTTTCGAGCGCACTCGGTATGGTGCGCGCTTTTGCTTGCGCGTCTAAGATTGGATTACCAACATGACCTTCAGATGCAGTTGCACATTCCCCATCAGCGGCCCGAACAAGCTGCCTCGTTTCAAGAAGTGGGCGGCGGCCAACGTCCCCGAGATCCTGTTCAGCCTACCTCCGCAAGTGCCGGTAAAAAGCGAAGCACTAACGGTACGCGTCCGATCGGTGGAAGATCGCCGCATTCTTTTGGCTCGGCTTGATGGCGTGAAACTATAGCCGAAATATCGGATGGCGGCTTAGTCCGCCATCCATTCCCAAGGCGATTTCTTCTGCGGAGCATGTGATGGCGACGGACAAACTACTCACTGGTGCGAGGCAGCGGACAGCGTTTGGCCATGGGCTAATCTGGATGGCGCTCAGCATGGCCTCCTTCATCGGCATGGCTGTGGGGTCGCGGGAACTGGCAGCGACGTTGTCGATCCGTCAGGTCCTGTTTTTTCGTGCACTGGTCGGTCTTGCGGTGATCCTGGTCGTGGGACGGTCTCTGCTGCCAGAGATCCGGCAGAAAAAGCTCGTCCGTCTACACGTCTTGCGCAACACGGTCCATTTTGCCGCGCAATACTTCTGGACCATCGGCATAGTCCTTCTGCCGTTGGCCTCGGTGTTCGCGCTGGAATTCACCATGCCAATCTGGGTCGCTTTCTTTGCGTGGATGTTTCTGAAGGAGCGTCTGACGGGGCCGCGGATACTGGCCACCCTGGGTGGTTTCATCGGCGTCCTGGTGGTCGTGCGGCCCGGGTTTGGAATGGTCGACCCGGCTGCGGCATTGGTCCTGATCGCGGCCGCGGGCTACGGCCTGTCGCTGATTTTCGTGAAGCAGCTGACAAGACAGTGTTCGCCAGGGGTCATCGTCGTATGGATGATCCTGATCCAGTTGCCGCTGGGTTTCCTGGCCGCAATAACCGACTGGCGAGAGGTCCATTTCACGGATGTGCCCTGGATGCTCCTGGCGGGCATAGGTGCACTGAGCGCTCACTACTGCCAAGCGCAGGCACTGAAGAGGCTCGAGGCGTCGGTCGTCATGCCGATTGATTTCCTCCGCGTGCCAATGGCAGCCCTGGTAGGGTATTATATCTACGGAGAGGGTATCGATCTCTGGGTGGTGGTCGGGGGCGGCATCATCCTGGCATCGAACTTTCAGGCAATGATGTCGGAGCGTAGCAGGCCTCAGCCTGCGTAGTTCGGTACGATCCCTGGATAGATGGTCGTTTGACGGGATGATGAACCCCAACGCTTGGCTCGGTCCGCTGGAAGCATGCCGGAGGAACGGCATATGCTTGCAAAAAACACTTTAAGTGATATCCGAACGCTCAGATCATATGCCACACAGGCTTTTGTCCATTTGGTGACGCAGTCATGCTCGACTTGAAAAACAACGATAGCGGTCGACCGCATCCTTTGAAAATCACCATCTAGCCCGAACGTGCGCAAATCCTGGTGGCGTTCGGGGCTACCAGGAAAATCTCCCGACTTATTGCAGCCTCCCTGGAGGCCTTCGCTCCTGTCTCTTCATGGGCCAGCGCAGCGAGCGTTCCTGTGGAGCGATGACTGGTAACTCCGAATGCCAAAAGACGCAGTGTCCCACACCAAAAAAGTCACCCTGCAAAGAGCTTTCTCTAAGCTGGGTATTTCGTCCCGCACTCAAGCAGAGCAACTTGTTAAAGAGGGGAGGGTGCAGATCAATGGAAGGCTGGCCACAAATCCATCGGTATGGGTGGACATCGATAGTGATCGTCTAACTCTGGATGGCAAACTTTTGGAGGGACGACATCAAGTCTACCTGGCGCTCAACAAGCCACGCGGCTTGGTGACGACGCGGCACGACCCAGAAGGCCGTCCAACGGTCTTTGACTGTTTACGGAGTGTCGATCTCCCATTTGTGGCACCAGTTGGTCGTCTGGATAAGGCCAGCGAGGGACTACTGCTCTTCACCAACGACACGGTGCTAGCTCAGCGGCTGCTGGAGCCGTCGCTGAGTATCAGGAAGACGTATCACGTCCAGGTCAACGGAATGCCGACCGAACATGCCTTGAGGAGATTGGCCAACGGTGTCGCGTGTGGAGGAGCCCATCTGGCTGCCAAATCGGTTCGAGTTATCCGACGCGGCGAGAAGAATTGCTGGTTGGAAGTTGAACTCACCGAAGGCAAAAACCGTCAAATACGAAGGATGATGGAAGAAGTCGATCTGCTTTGCCTACGTCTTGTTCGAGTGGCAATCCATGACTTGGTTCTTGGTGATCTTCCGAAGGGACATCATCGCCATCTCACGGAGTTTGAAATTCAGTCGCTTCGCGCTGGAGCGGGGCTGCCGTAGCGTTCGGTCACCACAACGACTTCATTGCCAGGAGCGGGCTGGGAACCTTGAATGCCGGGCTTGGGGCAGATCCAGGTGACGCTTTCACCGCAAGCGGCGCTTAGAGCCGGCCCGTGCCAAAACCACCACTTCCATCAGGATTTCGTCCCCGTGCAGATTTTCCCCCTCGAACCCGTTATCCACGCCCTCTACCTGGTAGCGATCATCGTGGAGGCCATGACCGCTGCTATCGCAGCGGGGCGGCGCGAAATGGATTGGTTGGGCGTCTGTGTCCTGGGCAGTGTCACTGCTCTTGCAGGTGGCTCCGTCCGCGATGTGCTGCTCGATAACCATCCACTTTCTTGGGTGGAACGGCCGTATCTGCTGGGCGTGACCTGTGGCGCTGCTCTTGCCACCGTGGCGTTGGCAAGGCTGATGCCAAGGCTTCGACACTTGTTCCTGATCCTCGATGCCATCGGTCTTGCGGTCTTCACGGTTATTGGCTGTCGCATTGCCGCAAACCTTGATCTTCCCATTTCAGTCGTGGTCGCCTCAGGCGTGATAACGGGCTGCGCCGGGGGAGTGCTGAGAGATATGTTGTGTGCCGAAGTGCCGCTGTTATTCCGTGCGGAACTGTACGCGACGGTTTCAGTCGTGGCGGGTATTGCCTATGTGGGCACGATCTATGTTGGCCTTGGCGAGTCTTTCGCGCTATTGGCGGCTTTGGTCATAGGATTGGCGCTGAGGCTGACCGCGATACGGTTTCGCTGGAGCTTGCCGAAATTCACATACGTTCGTGATTGATGTTGATGTTCACGCTAGCCGATGCCTGGGGTTATGCGCCCCACCTCGCCGTTGACTTAATCGTGGGTAAGCATACGATCACCCACATGATGACGTGCGGACCACAAGCCAGACGGGAGCCCCTGCGCCTCAAAGCAGGAGCGTGACCCGGTCGCACTAAGATGCGCCCGGGATTATCTGCCGGTTCCCAAGAAATAGCGCCTTCGGTCGACCACTTCGCTTCCGAGCCGCGCCATCTGGTCGAAAGGTCATCGACATGGTTCATTCTCCAATCGAGAGTTTTGATTTTGATCGTCCTTCCCTTGGCGATCTGGCAGCCAGCCTGCATGAGGAAGTGCGTTCGATCGCACCGCTTGTTGATGCAGTCCACATGGTCGGAATTGGCACTTCGGCTGTTGGAACGCAGGCCTGGATCGCGCTGGCCATAATTCACGCCTTTTGGCGGAACGCGAATGTCTCTCCGGATGTTACCGCAGCCGTTCTAAGCGGTTGGCCCGAGATTTCGGCATCGCTGGAAGAAGTTCTATGTTTCAGATCGGGTGCAACCGACCATGAGAGCGATCCGTTTCTTCTCTTCAGTCCTATTGCCGCCGAGTCTATCCCTGTTCCTGCCATCGATGAATATCTGGATCTCGTGCAGAACCGCTTCTTTGTCTGGAGGCGCCCAAGCATAGACCGGAGGTCTCTGGGTCAATCGCTGCTCGCTGGAACGGGGCCGGACATCGAGGAGGATTATCTTGACGCATTGCAGAAGCTGAAGGCCAAGCCTTCCTACGACCGCCTTTGGCTTGGCTACACGGACGGACGAAGCTTTTTCCGCAACGAGAGGCGACAAGGTCCCAAGGGTCTGGAATTGGCAACGTCGGTCACTGATCTTGAACACAGTTCCTTGTCGTTCGAAGACAGCTACGCCTGCAAAATCTCGATTAATGTGTCCCTTGCCGCACGGGAGATGAAGCGTCGCGCGCTAGGGTTGGACGTGGTGTCTTGAACGGCTCCGTCCCTTTGGTGCCGCCGCTTGACAACAGCCTCCATGCGGCCATGATAGGTGACATGAAACTCCTATTGAAAAATCTCCACTCACTGAAGGCTAGCATTATCGCGAACTAGCGGCCCCCGTCCGGAAAATGACCGGGCGAGGGGACGATATCCAGCGAACTAGTCGATAGTCCCGGCGCCGCCGAGGCCGGACTTCAGGGTAGGTACAGAGAGTTTCATGACTTTGCGCGTTGCTTCTCACATTTATGTTTGGTTCTCGAATTTCCATTTGGGTCTCGCCGATACGCTATCGCTGCGCTCGGGGAGGCTGGGCGCAGGATCGATGCCCCTGGTCCGGTAAAGCCACTTGACCAGGGGTCGTTACCCTCCTGCCAAACCCATTTGTATCGGAGAAACCGATGTCCAGAGAATCCTTCTGTCAACTGACAGTTGGCGACGCCAGCGTTTTGATGTCTATGCTCGACTACTATTGTGACAAGCCGAATGCGTTCACAGTCCTTTTGCGGGAAAAGCTTAGCCACGCGGAGATCTTCTTCAAGGATGACATCCCGCCAGACGTGGTAACGCTCGATAGTCGAATCCTCTATAAAACAAACCAACGGCCAACCGGACCGCATGTGCTCGTCAGGAGCAGCCCCGAGAAACTACCGGAGTTTGCGCTTTCAGTTCACACCATGCGGGGACTTGCCTTGCTTGGTCTGGCGCAGGGCGAAACGGTGGACTGCCGTCTGGAGGATGGAAGCCTTGAGGTACTGCAGGTCGACCGTCTGCTGTATCAGCCTGAGGCAAACGAGAGGATGTCCAGCACGCCAGGTTCCACCGGAGCAATTGTCGATGATGCCCCACAAGTGGTCACCTTCCGGCCTCGGACAAAGCCGCTGCCAATCAACTACGACGATGACCCCGGCCCCAGCGCGGCCTGAAAGCTAGCGCCGTCAATCGTGAGCCCCCGGCGGGCTCCGAACCAATTGCCCGAACTGGAGAATATGTTGAATCCGATACGAGTGGCGGGCCGATGCGGCATCGCTGCGACAGAACCGCTGGCTCAGGTTGGTGCCTTGCCATGGCGCATGTCAAAGAAGGGCCTTCTGAGGATCATGCTGATTACCTCGCGAAGCGGTAGGCAGTGGATTATTCCAAAGGGGTGGCCGATCGCTGGAAAATCCGAGGCTGAGTCCGCGGGACGGGAAGCATTGGAAGAAGCGGGGATCATCGGAGATCTTGCTCCGCGGCCTTTGGGAGATTTCCACTACTCCAAACACGGTTGCTCGGAAGAGATTCTTCGTGTGCGCGTCTTTCCACTGCGGGTGCGTGGAACGCTGGTGAGATGGCAGGAATCGAAAGAGCGGAAGCGGCGCTGGTTTTCGATAAGTGAAGCGACCAACACGGTCGCCAACAACGAACTGGCAGCTTTAATCCAAGCCTCATCCGAGGCGGGGTTCGACAAGGCCGACTAGTCACCGACGTTTGCGAGGCGGCCTTGCCGCTTCGCAAACGCATTCGACAACGTCTGTATTTTCCCGTCTCGCCGCTTGCCGTTCGTTCTCTGTGCGGACCCTCAATACGACGGGTCATGCGTCGACCAACCTCGGATTCCTGATCCACCGCGCCACGGCAGGACTTTAGCGACTGTATTGCCATGTATGCTGCTCCACGTGCCGCCATGCCCGTCGGCGCATGTGTGCTGATTTTTGGTCGAAGCGACGGCCAATGCTTCCTGGCGGTTGTTTAATGGCTCGAAGTCCACCGAGTTGGCAAATGTGGTTCCAGCAGCGATGTGCTCATAATCTAGGCGATCCGTTGGGGTGCTTAAAAAACATCTTGACGCTTTCACCGAAATATTCTCCAATCGAACCAATAGAAGAATGGTTCGCAAAATGGCACGGTCAACTGAGTTAGAGCCTAAGGACAACTCAAATTACGCCCTGGAAAAACTGCGCGAGCTCATTCGAACGGGGCAGCTCGCAAGCGGCGGGCGATTGCCAACCGAGCGCGCTTTTGCAGAGACCCTTAATGTCGGCCGCCGTTCAGTTCGTCGTGCCCTGGAAGTGCTCGAGTCCGAAGGTCTGATCTGGCGTCGCCAAGGTGCCGGGACCTTTGTTGGCGAGAAGCCGGATGGCTGGACCAATCATGTCGATGCGCTTGTCGCCGGCACCGACATCATGGAAATCATGGAGGTGCGTCTGCGCATCGAGCCGCAACTGGCGCAGCTCGCCGCCATGCGTGCAAAACCTGCCGAAATCGAGCGCATGCGGGCGCTGGCTGAAAAGATCGGTCAGAGCACGGACGCCGATGCCAAGGAACTGTGGGACGGGGCGCTTCATCGCCAGATTGCCCAGAGCGCCGGCAACCAGCTTTTCCTGTCGATCTTCGATGTCGTCAATCGCATCCGCCAAGATGATGCCTGGCAGTTGATCCGCGAGCGCGCCCGTCGTGCCGGAAAGAACGAAAAGGCTTCCTACCTGCAGCACCTGTCTATCGTTGATGCCATTGGGGCGCGTGATCCGGGCAAGGCGGGTGAGGCGATGCGCCAGCATCTGCTGATGCATCAGGAGCGGCTGATCCGCGCCACTTCTCTCGACGATGCGGGCCTGACGGATGAGGAAATCGAAGGTCTCGCGATCGTGGATGAGGAGGACAGCCAGCTCAGCGCGGCCTCCTGAGACATCTGGAATACCTGCCGTTCCTTCGCGGGCGGCCAACAAGAACAATGCCAAAACAGAGAAAAATCAGACCAGAGGATCGAACAGATGAAAATTGCCAGCCTGACATCTGCGCTGCTTGCCGGCGCCTTCCTTGCCTTCCCGGCCATGTCCGCCGAACTGCGGATCGGCCTCAATGACGATGCAGACGTTCTCGACCCGGCGCAGTCGCGCACCTTCGTCGGGCGTCTCGTCTATACGGCGATGTGCGACAAGCTTGTCGACATCTCGCAGGAGATGAAGATCGTCCCGCAGTTGGCTACCGAGTGGGCATGGTCTGAAGGCGGTAACGTGCTGACCATGAAGATCCGCGACGGCGTGAAATTCCACGATGGCGAGGTTCTCGATGCCGCCGCCGTGGTTGCCACCATAGAACGCAACATGACCCTGCCGGAATCGCGCCGCAAGAGCGAACTCGCCTCTGTCGCCAAGGTGGAAGCGAGCGGCCCGCTGGAAGTGAAGTTTACGCTGAAGTCTCCGGACGTCACGCTTCTGGCCCAGCTTTCCGACCGCGCCGGCATGATCGTGTCGCCGAAGGCTGCCAAGGAACTCGGCGCCAATTTCGGATCCAAGCCGGTCTGCGCCGGTCCGTTCAAGTTCGTCGAGCGTATCCAGCAGGACCGTATCGTGCTGGAGAAGTTCGCCGACTATTGGGACAAGGACAAGATCCTCGTCGACAAGATTACCTACCTTCCGATCCCGGATACGACCGTGAAGCTGGCCAACCTGCGTTCGGGTGACCTCGATATCGCCGAGCGTATCTCGGCATCCGATGCCGAGTCCGTGAAGAACGACCCGAACCTCACCTACGCCGACGTCATCGGACCCGGCTACATGGCCATGTATGCCAACGTCGCCAACGGCGAGCGCGCGGACAACCCGCTCGGCAAGGACAAGCGTCTTCGTCAGGCGTTTTCGCTGGCGATCGATCGCGAGGCCATTAGCCAGATCGTCTACGAAGGCACGGCCATGGCAGGCAATCAGCCGTTCCCGCCCAGCAGCCCGTGGTTCAACAAGGACCTAGCCGTACCGGCGCGTGACATCGAAAAGGCCAAGCAGCTGATGAAGGAAGCGGGCTACGAAACGCTCGACATCGAGCTGCAGCACGCCAACAACACCACCCAGACGCAGATGATGCAGGTCATCCAGTCGATGGTGGCCGAAGCCGGCTTCAACGTCAGCCTGAAGGCGACCGAGTTTGCCACGCTGCTGTCGGAACAGACCGCCGGTAACTATCAGCTCAGCCGTTCCGACTGGTCCGGCCGCATCGACCCGGATGGTAACCTTCATCAGTTCGTCACCTGCAAGGGTGGCATCAACGACGTGAAGTATTGCAACCCGGAAGTCGACAAGCTCCTGGACGAAGCCCGCACTTCGCCGGACGATGCCGTGCGCAAGGAGAAGTATGACGCCGCCAGCGTCATACTCGCTGACGACATGCCGATCATCTACCTCGGCCACCAGCCCTACGCCTACGCCATCTCCAACAAGGTCGAGGGTTTTGAGCCGTCGCCGGATGGCATGATGCGTCTCTTGGGTGTCTCCAAGAAGTAATTTCACCTCAAGACAGCCGCGCGGGACAAAATTCCGCGCGGCCTCCTGCAAATCAAGAGGGCGATGTCATGCCTGTCTATATCGGCAAGCGGCTGCTGGTCGCGATCCCGACGCTGTTGATCATCTCGATCTTCGTGTTCTCGCTGCAGAAACTTCTGCCCGGCGATCCGATCCTGGCCATGGCCGGTGAAGAACGGGACCCCGCGACGATCGCGTTCCTGCGCGAAAAGTACCACCTCAATGATCCAGTCATCGTCCAGTATTTCTCCTGGATCGGCGGCATTCTCGTCGGTGATTTTGGCATCTCCCTGCGAACCAACCAGCCGGTCCTCGAACTGATCGGCCAGAAGCTTCCGGTGACGATCCAGCTCGCTGTCATGTCGATGATACTAGCCTTGCTGATCGGCATTCCGGCCGGCATCCTGGCGGCCGTCTACAAGAACCGCGCGTGGGACTACATCGCTAACATCGTGGCTTTGTCAGGCCTTTCCGTGCCGAATTTCTGGCTCGGGATCATGCTGATCCTGCTGGTGTCGGTCAATCTCGGCTGGCTGCCGGCCTCCGGCTACGAATCGATCTTCGTCGATCCCGTGCGCTCGATCAAAACCATGATCATGCCGGCCTTCGTGCTGTCGACGGCGCTTGCCGCCCAGTTGATGCGCCATACCCGTTCGGCCATGCTCGGCGTGCTCAGCTCCGACTACATTCGCACTGCCCGCGCCAAGGGATTGTCGCCGCGTGAAATCATCTTGAGCCATACGTTCCGAAACGCGCTGCTGCCGATCGTCACCCTGTCGGCGTTGCTGTTCGGCGAACTGCTGGCCGGCGCTGTGCTGACCGAACAGATATTCACCATCCCCGGTTTCGGCAAGCTGACCGTCGATGCCGTCTTCACCCGCGATTATGCCGTTGTTCAGGGCATTGTAATGTGCACGGCCATCGGCTTCATCCTGATGAACCTGATTGCGGATGTGCTCTACGTTCTCCTCAATCCGCGCCTGAGGGCAACGCTATGACGGTGATCGAACAGACTGCCCCCACGATCGCCAAATCCCGCGAAAAGAGCCGGGCCTGGCGCAAGATGTGCGCCAACCGTGGCTCCATCGTCGGCATGGTCATCATCCTGTTCTTCGCCATTCTGGCAATTGCCGCGCCGATCCTGCCTATCCCCGATCCGGTTGCCACCAGCTGGTCTGCGATCCGCAAGGCGCCGTCTGCGGCCCATTGGATGGGCACTGACGACCTGGGTCGCGACATTCTTTCGCGCATGATCTGGGGGGCGCGCGCTTCGCTGATGGCCGGCGTCATCTCGGTGGCTATCGCTGTGGCGATCGGCGTGCCGTTCGGCCTGCTCTCCGGTTATTTCGGCGGCTGGGTCGACCAGGTCATCCAGCGCGTTACCGAAGCGCTGCTCGCCATGCCCTTCCTGATCACCGCGATCGCGCTCGCGGCCTTCCTCGGTCCGAGCCTCACCAATGCGATGATCGCCATCGGGCTTTCGGCGATGCCGATCTTCGTGCGGTTGACCCGTGGACAGGTGCTGGCGGTGAAGACGGAGGATTATGTCGAGGGTGCCCGTTCGGTTGGCCTCGGCCATGTCGACATCATGACCCGCTACATCCTTCCCAACGTGTTTGCACCGATCATCGTGCAGGCAACGCTGACGGTGGCGACCGCGATCATCGCCGAGGCGAGCCTGTCCTTCCTCGGTCTCGGGCAGCAGGCGCCGGCACCAAGCTGGGGCTCGATGCTCAACGTTGCCAAGAACTTTTTGAGCCAGGCGCCATGGATGGCGATGTGGCCGGGTGCGGCCATCTTCCTAGTGGTCATCGGTTTCAATCTTCTCGGCGATGGCCTGCGCGATGCGCTCGACCCCCGCGAAAACTAAGTTTCAAGGAATGTCAGCATGAGTGACTTTACAACACGTCCTGAAATCCTCGGTACCTTCGGTGTCGTGACGTCCACCCACTGGATCGCGTCGGCCGTCGGCATGGCCATCCTCGAAAAGGGCGGCAATGCCTTTGACGCGGCGGTCGCGACGGGCTTCGTACTTCAGGTGGTCGAGCCGCATCTCTGCGGCCCCGGCGGCGATATGCCGGCGATCATCTACTCGACGAAGAAGGACAAGGTCGAGGTCATCTGTGCGCAGGGACCTGCACCGGCTGGCGCCACAATCGAGCACTACACGGCGGAAGGTCTTAAGCTCATCCCGGGTGATGGCCTGCTCGCCACCGTCATCCCCGGCGCCTTCGATGGCTGGATGCTGATGCTGCGCGACTACGGCACGATGTCCGTGCGCGAAGTTCTGGAGCCGGCGATCTATTATTGCGAACACGGCCATCCGGTGCTGCCGCGCGTCTCGGCGACCATCAAGGGACTTGCGGAATTTTTCGAGAAGGAATGGCCGACCTCCTACGAGACATGGCTGCCGGGCGGTTCTGCGCCGGAGCCGCATTCGAACTTCAAGAACCCGGTTCTCGCAGAGACCTGGAAGCGCATCATTGCGGAAGCGGAGGCAAAAACCGGCCGCGAGGCGCAGGTTGATGCTGCCCGCGACGCCTTCTATCGCGGTTTTGTCGCCGAGGCGATCGAGGATTTCCTGAAGACCGCCGAGGTCATGGATGCCAGCGGTTCGAAGCACAAGGGCGTGCTGACCGCTGCCGACATGGCCGGCTGGAGCGCCACGATCGAGGCGCCGCAGACCTACGATTACCACGACTGGACCATTGCCAAGACGCCGAGCTGGGGGCAGGGGCCGGTTCTGCTACAGTCGCTGGCGCTGCTGAAGAAGATCGATCTGGCGTCTATGGACCCTTCCGGCCCGGAATTCGTGCACACTGTCATCGAGGCGATGAAGCTCGCCTTTGCCGACCGCGAAGTCTATTACGGCGACCCCGAATTCGCGCAGGTTCCGGTCGAATACCTGCTGTCGGACAGTTACAATGACGAGCGTCGCAAGCTGATCGGCGCAGAAGCGTCGTACGAACTGCGTCCCGGCAGGGTTTCCGGTTTCGAGAACCAGTACGACCTCACCATGTCGATGCTGGCGAGCTATAGCGGCAAGGGTGCCGTTTACGAGCCGACCATGTCGCATCTCTCCGAAAAGCGTGGCGACACCGTCCATATCGACGTCATCGACCGCTGGGGCAACATGGTTTCGACCACACCCTCCGGTGGCTGGCTGCAGTCCTCTCCGATCGTTCCCGGCCTGGGTTTCGCGCTGAACTCGCGTGCGCAGATGTTCTGGCTGCAGGAGGGTCTGCCAACCTCGCTGGCGCCGGGCCGTCGTCCGCGCACGACGCTGACGCCGTCGCTGGCACTGCATCAGGGCCGCCCGACACTCGCCTTCGGAACGCCCGGTGGTGACCAGCAGGACCAGTGGCAGCTGCCGTTCTTCCTGCGCTACGTGCACCATGGCAAGAACCTGCAGGCGACCATCGACATGCCGCTGTTCCACACCACGCATTTCCCGGGTTCGTTCTATCCACGCACCAGCCAGCCGGGCAACATCATGGTCGAGGCGAGCGTCGGCGAGGCGGCGCTGGGCGACCTGCGCAAGCGCGGCCACGATGTCACCGTGTCGGATACGTGGACGGTTGGTCGTCTGACCGCTGCCAAGCGCGAGGCTGACGGCCTGCTGCGCGCGGCGGCAACGCCACGCCTGATGCAGGCCTATGCGGTGGGGCGCTGAGCATGGCTGACGCGCCCGTCCTGTCCGTCAGGAACCTTACCACCTCGTTCCGCACCGGCGACGGCTGGAAGACCGTGGTTCGCGACGTCTCCTTCGATGTAAACACCGGCGAGACGGTGGCGATCGTCGGTGAATCCGGCTCCGGCAAAAGCGTCACCTCACTGTCGATCATGCGACTGCTGTCGCAGGGTTCGAGCCGCATCGAAGGTGAGGTTCTGCTCAATGGCCGAAATATTCTTGCTCTGTCGGAAAAGGAGATGCGCGGCGTGCGCGGCAACGACGTCGCGATGATCTTTCAGGAGCCGATGACTTCGCTCAACCCGATCTTCACGATAGGTCGGCAGATTTCGGAGGTGCTGGTCCGCCACAAGGGCATGACGGCATCCCAGGCCCGCGAGGAAACGGTGCGGCTGCTGGAAAAGGTGCGGATTCCAAACGCCTCGTCGCGCTTCGACGAATACCCGCACCAGTTTTCGGGCGGCATGCGCCAGCGCGTAATGATCGCCATGGCGCTCGCCTCAAAGCCAAAACTTCTGATTGCCGACGAGCCGACGACGGCGCTTGACGTGACCATCCAGGGTCAGATCCTCGACCTCATAAAAGTCCTTCAGGAAGAAGAGGGCATGTCCGTCCTCTTCATAACCCACGACATGGGCGTTGTTGCGGAGATCGCCGACCGCACGATCGTCATGTATCGCGGCGAGCAGGTCGAAGCTGGAGCCACCGAAGACATCTTCCTCCGTGGCAAGCATCCTTACACACGGGCGCTTCTTTCGGCCGTGCCGAAACTGGGCTCTATGAAGGGTCACACGTGGCCGACGCGTTTCCCGGTCGTTGATGTGACGACGGGCGAAGCGGCGGAGCCGGTCGAGGCTACCGATACAGTGGAGAAGGGCAAGACGCCGCTTCTGGCGGTGAAAAACCTCGTCACCCGCTTTCCTGTCCGCTCCGGCCTGTTTTCCCGCCAGACCGGCGCGGTGCATGCGGTCGAGAACGTCTCCTTCGACCTGTTTCGGGGTGAAACGCTGGCGCTCGTCGGTGAATCTGGTTGCGGCAAGTCCACGACGGGCCGGTCGATCATGCGCCTGATCGAACCGACCGGAGGCGAGGTCTCGCTCGACGGTTATGATGTGCTGCGGCTCGACCAGGTCGGTCTGCGCAATCTGCGCAAGAGCGTGCAGATGATCTTTCAGGATCCGTTCTCCTCTCTTAATCCGCGCATGAGCGTCGGAGCGGCGATCTCGGAGCCGTTCATCAAGCACAAGCTCGGTACGGCCAGGCAGGCGAAGGAAAAGACGGCCGACCTTTTGACCAAGGTGGGCTTGTCGCCGGACATGGCGGATCGTTACCCGCACGAGTTTTCCGGTGGCCAGCGCCAGCGCATCGCCATCGCCCGCGCACTGTCGCTCGATCCCAAAGTGATCGTGGCCGACGAAAGCGTGTCGGCACTCGACGTGTCGATCAAGGCGCAGGTCTGCAACCTGCTGCTCGATCTGCAGCAGAGCCTCGACATCGCCTTTCTGTTCATCTCCCACGACATGGCGGTGGTCGAGCGCGTCAGTCACCGGGTGGCGGTGATGTATCTGGGAGAAATCGTGGAGATCGGCCCGCGTGCTGCGGTGTTCGAAAACCCGCAGCATCCCTACACGAAGAAGCTCATGGCGGCGGTACCTGTGCCAGATCCTGGGCGGCGCGGGATCCGACGAGGCATCTCCAACGACGAACTGAAGAGCCCGATACGCGGCATGGACTACAAGCCGCCGGTGCGGCAATACCGCGAGGTGTCGGAAGGTCACGTGGTCCAGGTGGCCTGACCGGTGTGGTCATAGCGCAGGTTTCAGGCGGTTCAACCGGCTGAGCGCGTTCCGTCGACGGCCGTCCGCGGCTCATCCTGTCCCACAATGCGATGAGAGTTACCTGATTTAACGGTAACGCCATGAGGCGTTACCGTTACGTACTTGTGGCCAGTTCGGTTGTCGTGATGCTCACCGCATCAAAAGGAGCGGCAGCCATGTCCAGGTCATTCGAAGGGAAGGTCGAGCTCGACATTCGCGACTCGAAACCCGATTGGGACGCCTTTCTCGCGAAGCGAGCGCCAACCGGAGCACCCAACGTACTTGTCATTCTCTACGATGATACCGGCCAGGCAGCCTGGTCGCCCTATGGTGGGCGGATCGAGATGCCCACTCTCGATCGCCTTGCCAAGAATGGGCTGACGTACAGCCAATGGCACACAACGTCGGTATGCTCGCCGACACGTTCGACCTTCCTGACCGGTCGCAATCACCATCAGAACGGATTTGGCACGATCGCCGAGTCGGCTGTCGGCTTTCCCGGCTACTGTGGCCATCGCGCCGCCAATATCGCCACCATGGCCACCGTCCTGCGTGATGCGGGCTGGAGTACTTTTTGGGTAGGAAAGAACCACAACGTCCCGGTCGACGCCTTCGACATGGCATCGTCACGAAAATTCTGGCCGCTTGGGCTAGGCTACGACAGATTCTATGGCTTTATCGGCGGTGAGACGAACCAATGGTATCCCGAGCTCATCGAAGACAACCACTTCGTAGAACAGTCCTCCTATCCGGAGGACGGCTATCATTTCTCCAAGGATATCGCCGACAAGGCGATCAACTTTATCCGCGATTCCAGACAGTCACAGCCTGAGAAGCCTTGGTATCTGTGGTATTGCCCCGGTGCAAACCACGCGCCGCATCATGCACCTGAGGAATTCATCGCGAAGTACAAGGGCAAGTTCGATGATGGCTATGAGGCCTATCGCGAATGGGTGCTGAAGCGGATGATCGGACGCGGCATCCTGCCCGAGGGCACCGAACTTACGCCGCTCAATCCGATGGCCGAGGGCACGTTCATGGAGGGCGATGCCGTCCGCCCTTGGGCCGAATTGTCGGCTGAAGAGAAAAAACTCTTCTCCCGTATGGCCGAAGTCTATGCGGCCTTCTCCGAGTATACCGATGTCCAGATCGGCCGACTTGTCGATTACCTCGAGGAGTCCGGCCAGCTCGACAACACTGTGATCCTGTACTGCGCCGACAATGGCGCGTCCGGCGAAGGCAGTCCCAACGGGTCGGTGAACGAAAACCGCTTCTTCAACGGCTATCCGGACGACATCGAAAGCAACATGGCGATGATCGACAAGCTTGGATCGCCGGATACCTACAACCACTATCCCACGGGTTGGGCGGTCGCCTTCTCCACGCCGTACCGGATGTTCAAGCGATACTCGCAGTACGCCGGCGGGACTTGCGATCCGCTGATCATCCATTGGCCGAAAGGCATCAAGGCCAAGGGTGAGATCCGGCATCAATATCATCACTGCACCGATATCGTGCCGACGATCCTGGATTGTTGCGGCATCACGTTTCCTGACGAGGTCGATGGCGTGAAGCAGGAGCCGCTCGTCGGCGTTTCGATGCGCTATTCGTTCGACGATGCAGATGTCCCGACCAAGAAGGAAACACAGTATTACGAGATGTTGTCCACGCGCGGCATATGGCACAAGGGATGGAAAGCGGCGACCGAGCATGGTCCGCTTATCGACAGAGGGCGGTTCGACCAGGATCGCTGGCAGCTCTTCAATACTGATCAGGACAGGGCCGAAGCGAACGATCTGGCCAGCGAGCATCCCGACAAGGTCAAGGAACTTGCCGCACTCTGGTTGAAGGAGGCGGAGCGGTATAGCGTGCTGCCGCTCAATGATCTCGGGATCGTCGACCTCCATGCGCTCGAGTACAAGGCAGCCAAGCCGGCGAGCGGCCGTTACGTCTATTATCCCGGAACGACGGAGATCCCGGAAGCCTCGGCAGCGCGGACCCTCGGCAATACGTTCAAGATCTTCGCTGAGGTTGAGTTTGCCGGGGACACGCAGGGCGTGATCGTTTCGCAGGGGTCGCGCTTCGGCGGCTATTCGATGTTCGTGACGGGCGGGAAGCTGAACTTCGTCTATAACTTCCTCGGTATTCCGCCCGAACAACGCCTGAGCTGCGACATCCCCAAGGTCGGAAAGCACATCGTTGGCGTCGAGTTCATCAAGGATAGCATTGGAAAGAACCACGAGGCGCTCGGCAGGATGACGCTTTACGTCGATGAGGAGGTCGCCGACGCTGGCAGTTTCCGGGTACAGACGGGGCACTATGCCCTGGCGGGGGAGGGGCTTGCCGTCGGCTACGACAGCGGTGATCCTGTATGCGGTGACTACAAGCCGCGTTTCCCCTTTACAGGCGGGCGCATCATCAAGGTGGTCTACGACGTCGCCGACGATGTGTATCTCGATCTGGAGCGCAAGTTTGCTGCGGCGATGGCGCGGGACTGAACGTTCTCGTACGGCCTTGGAGAAGACGTACCCTTCAGGAGGCCGGTTCCAGTTGGTGGGTTGGAACCGGGCCGCTGATCCGGCGATAGTGGAATGTATCCTTGTCGGAGGCCATGGCTTCCTCGATCAGCGCCGCCATCCGGGCGTGGAGCGGAGATTTGATGCAGGCCGGGTCGGTGGCCGCCGCATTTCCGGCAATCGCCATCGCCTGGCAGCGGCAGCCACCCCAGTCGATCTCCTTGCGCTCGCAGCCTCGGCAGGGCTCGGCCATCCATTCCGTGCCGCGGAAGGCGTTGAAGGCCGGGGAGCCATGCCAGATTTCGGAAAGGCTCCTGTCGCCGAAGCGGTCAAAAACAAGGTTGGGTATAGTGCCTGCGGCATGACAGGGCAGGACGGTGCCGTCCGGCGCAACCATGAACGCATCGCGCGCCCAGCCTCCCATGCAGGGTTTCGGGTAGATCGCGAAATAGTCCGGAGTGACGAAATCGACGGTAAGAATGCCGTATAGCTCTTCCTGGGCGCGGCGCACGACCTCCACTTCGCGCTCCACGGCCTCCCTGTCCGGCATCAGCGCGTTGCGGTTCAGGAGCGCCCATCCCGCATATTGCACATTGGCGATCTCCAGACGCTCGGCATCGAGTTCGAGAGCAAGTTCGATGAAATCCGGTACCTCGTCCATGTTGTGCCGGTGGACGGGGGCATTGATGGTGAGTGGCAGGCCGGCGGCCCGCACTCGGCGTGCCGTCTCCATCTTCTTCTCGTGGCTGCCACGGTTGTTGCCGATCTTCTCGGTCGTCGGCGCGAAGGCGCCCTGGAAGCTGATCTGCACGTGGTCGAGCCCGGCATCCGCCATGGCTTCGATCCGGCCCTCGGCAATGCCAACGCCGGCGGTGATCAGGTTGGTGTAGACCCCGCGCCGCGAGAGGGCTTCGATCATTACCTCGAGGTCGGGCCTCAGCGTCGGTTCGCCGCCGGAGAGATGAATCTGCAGCACGCCGAGATCTGCCGCCTGCTCAAATAGCGAGACCCAGGCCTCCGTCGGCATTTCGCGGTTGGCCTTCAGGAGTTCCACGGGATTGGAGCAGTAGACGCATTGCAGCGGACAGCGGTGCGTCAGTTCGGCCAGCATGCCAATCGGCGGAAGGATTGTCTCACTCATAGCGTCACCAGAAATCGATCGGACCATTCCTGCATGAATGCCTCCACATCGGCGGCGATCTCTTCGACCGGCGCCTCGTATTGTCCGGCCAGTTCCTCCAGGATCTGCGTCACCGTATGCTTGCCGTCGCAAAGCCTGAGGATGTCGAGGCTCACCTCGTCCGGCCAGAACACCTTTTCCGGCGACAGCAGTGCCCAGGCGCCGCGCACCGGATCATATTGCAGTCTTACATGCGGCTTCAGGGCCGGCATCGAGTTGGCCGACACGACCGCCCGTTCGCGTTGCGGCCTCATCTTTCCCGCTCCGGGTCGAAGGCGCCCGGCGGTATGTGGCCGTGCTCGCCATAGGCCTGTTCCAGGGCGTCCAGCATCGCCCACAATACGTCGCATTTGAAGACAAGCGCGTCGATCACCGCCTGCTGCTTCTCGGCGCTGTCCGCATGCTCCAGGACATAGGCGAGAGCGAAATCGGCGTCGCGCGCGGCCTGCGCTGGACGAGCCGTGAAATAGCTCAAGGTATCATCGTTGATATAGTCGTACTTCGCAAGCATGGCCGGCACGCGCTCGCTGATGATCGTCGGAGAGAAGAGTTCCGTCAGCGACGAGGCAACCGCTTCGAGCAGCGTACGGTTGGTACAGTAGGAAAGATAGGCGCCGACTGCAAACCGGGTTGCCGGAAGTGCCGCTCTCTCGCTGATCACCAGCGCCTCGCCGAGCCCTAGCCCCGTCGCGAGTTTCACCCAGCGGGCGATGCCGCCATTCCAGCCGTCGGTGCCGTCATGGTCTTCGATGCGCTTGCGCCATTCCGCGCGAAACGCCGGGTCTTCGGCTCGAGCGATGATCATCGCATCCTTACGAGGAATGACAGACTGGTAGCAGTAGCGGTTCAGTGCCCAGGCTTGCAGCTGGCCCTTGGAGAGGGTCCCCGACGTCATCTTGTGGTGCAGCGGATGACGGTTGTGATAGCGCGATGCCCCGACCTTGCGCAGCACATTCTCGAGTTCTGTCGGCGTCAGGCCGCCGCTTGCAGCATCTGCGAATTCATTCACAGGCGAACCTCCATTCCGTCATACCCTATCTCCCAACCGTGTTCCCTGACGATCTGGGCCTCGGGAGACCGCTCGTCGAGGATCGGATTGGTGTTGTTGATGTGCACGTAGATGCGGCGGCCGATCGGGACATCAGCCAATGCGGCGATGGAACCGTCCGCTCCCGCGATATGCATATGGCCCATGCGCTGGCCGGTCTTTGCCCCTACGCCTGCCGCCAGCATCTCGTCATCGGTAAAGACGGTGCCGTCGAACATGAGGCATTGAGCCCCGTCGAGCCGTGCCTTGAGGTCACGGTCGACCCGCGCGCAGCCGGGGATATAAAAAGCGCTTGCGTCACTGTTGTCAGACGTAATGCGCAAGCCGACCGTATCGCCCTCCTGCGTTCCGAAGCCCTCGTCCGCCTTTGCCTCATCCTCAAGGAAAAGGGCGATCTTTCCCGGGACTGGAAATGCCTCGATGGAAATGCCCGTCGGGCGCCCCTGCCAATCCAGAATGATTGACTTCGCATCTAACGAAAGCTTGCGCCGTTCGACGAGCGTACGGTCGAGCACGTTGAAGATGGAGTTCTGCTCCAGAACCGCCAAAACGCGATCGGTCGCGTAGATGACGAACCGCTCCTTTTCGCGCAGGCTCAGAAGCCCGGCGATGTGGTCCACATCGGCATTGGTCAACACTACGGCGGAGATCGGGGTGGATCGTAGGGGGCCGCTTGCTGCTGGCTGAAGACAGGTCGTCGCGGCAATCTGTTCGCGGATGTCCGGAGAGGCGTTGAAAATGATCCAGTCATTCCCGTTGGCGCAGGCGGCAAGACTTGACTGGGTTCTGGTCCTGAGGCCGGCTGCGCCTGTTCGCGCGGCCCGGCTCAAATGAAAATTACAATTCCACTGGGGAAATCCGCCTCCGGCGGCGGATCCCAGGATCTTTAGATGCATAGCGCCTTCCCCTTGCCGAGGCGATTTCCATCGCCTTGTGGATACCTGAGGGGCCGCCCCACCCGGAAGGCCCGGATAGGACGGTGGAGGCTAGCTATTTCTTCGCGGGCAGTTGGGCAGGAAAGTAACGTGACATCTCCATTCCAACAGCGACCGTGCACATCGCTGGTTTCTTCCAGATCTTTTTCATTAATTCCTCCTTCCTCGCAACGGCCATATCGGCCACGTCCACCATACGCTCAAATAGTTTATATCCAAGTCCCAGCATTGTCACGAAAGCTTGGTCGGCACGGTCTCGTTTTTTCAGTTGAAATCCAGTTTAACTTGGTTAGGTTGGCTGCGGCACCGAAATGTTCTTACACAGATCCGACTTGCGTCGGGGTTTCTGTATGGCGTTCGTTGGGAGGCGGGTTCGCGGTGCGCAATGTGTTCCTTGTATCTATTTCCGTTTTGCTTTCAGCTTCGATCATATGCGATGTTGCAGCGCAGCAGCCGGCCAAGGCCGTGAAGCCGGTCCTGGAAATCAAGTTAGGTTATATTCGAGCTTACGAGCCTCAGCTGGCGCTTTCCGTGCTGGATGTTGCGCCGCGCGACGAAGGCGTTGCCGGTGCGGAGGTGGCCGTCGCGGACAACAACACGACAGGCAGTTTCCTTGGGCAAAAATTCTCGCTTGATGTGGTGGAGGTGAAGCTCGGCGCGGATGTCGTCGCGGCGTACGAGGAGTTGGTGCAGAAGGGGGTCACATACTTTCTGACGGACCTTTCCGCCCCACAACTTCTCTCGATAGCCGACCTTGCCCAGGACAAGGGGCTGCTGATCTTCAACGTAGGTTCGACCGATGACAGCCTGCGCGAGGAAGAGTGCCGTTCAAACGTGTTCCACGCGGCTCCTACCCGCACGATGCTTGCGGATGGGCTGGCTCAGTATCTGATCTGGAAACAGTGGCGACGATGGGTATTGGTCCATGGTTCGCACGATGCCGATAAGCAATTCGCCGACGCGCTGCGTCGGGCGGCTACCCGCTTCGGTGGCGAGATCGTTGCGGAAAAAGAGTTTGCCGACACTGGTACCGCGCGACGGACGGATTCCGGCGTGGTGCAAATCCAGCGGCAGATGCCTGTTTTCACGCAGGATTTTCCCGAACACGACGTATTGCTGGTGGCGGATGAGAGCGAGGTTTTCGGAACCTATCTTCCATACCGTACCTGGGTTCCGCGACCGGTAGCAGGAACTGCCGGCCTGGTTCCGTCCGCATGGCATCCCGCGAGTGAGCAATGGGGCGGCACCCAGATCCAGAACCGTTTCGCCAAGGCAAATGGCCGGCGGATGCTATCCAAGGACATGGCGGCCTGGACTGCCGCCAGGATCATTGGCGAGGCCGCTACACGCACCCAGGTAGCGGATACGGCAAAGATAGCCGATTTCATTCGCAGCGAGGATTTTTCCATCGCCGCCTTCAAGGGGCAGAAGCTGACTTTCCGTGAGTGGAACTGGCAATTGCGCCAGCCCATCTTCTTGGGAGATGACCGGTCGGTGGTTTCGACCTCGCCGCAGGAAGGGTTTCTTCATCAGGTTTCCGAACTCGACACGCTCGGGATCGACCAGCCGGAGACGAAATGTGTGTTGGACTAGCTTTTGAGAAGGGGAGAGGACCGAATGCTACGAAAACTGACGTTGCTTTCTATCGGATTTGCCGGCGCCACAAGCCTGTGCAGCCCGGCTTTTGCCTACATGGTCTACGTCTCGAACGAGAAGGACAATACCGTCACGGTGGTGGACTCAACGACGATGGAAGTCGTCCGGACCATCGATGTGGGACAAAGGCCACGCGGGATCACGATTTCCCACGACGGCAAGTACATCTACCTTTGCGCCAGCGACGATGACACGATCGAGATCATCGACACGGCGACCCACGAGATCGTGGGCTCGCTGCCTTCCGGGCCGGATCCTGAGCTCTTCGTGCTCTCACCGGACGGGAAAACCCTCTATGTCGCCAATGAGGACGACAATCTGGTTACCGTCATCGATCTGGAAAGCAAGGGCGTGCTGGCCGAAGTGCCGGTTGGCGTGGAGCCGGAGGGCATGGGCATCAGCCCGGACGGCAAGTCCATGGTCAATACCTCCGAAACGACCAACATGGCCCATTTCATAGACACAGCGACGAACGAGATCACCCATAACGTCCTCGTCGATTCCCGCCCGCGCTTCGCGGAGTTCAAGCCGGACAATTCCGAAGTCTGGGTGAGTTCGGAAATCGGCGGCACGGTCTCCGTCATCGACAACTCCACGCGCGAGATCAAGCACAAGATCAGCTTCGAAATCCCGGGGCTGCGTTCGGAGGCCATCCAGCCGGTTGGCGTGCGCATCACTGCGGACGGCAAGAAGGCCTATGTGGCGCTCGGGCCTGCCAATCGCGTGGCGGTGGTCAATACCGAGACCTACGAAGTTGAAAAATACGTGCTCGTCGGGCAGCGGGTCTGGCAGCTCGCATTCACGCCCGACCAGAAGACGATCATCAGCACGAACGGCGTTTCGAACGACATTACTTTCATCGACGTCGCCACCGACGAGCCGGTTCAGTCCGTGACTGTCGGCGCACTGCCTTGGGGAGTGGTGGTGTCTCCCAACTGATCCATAGGACCGAAGTCTTTTTCAAGGAGGAGGAAAACATGAAGAAATATGGGAAATTCGTGCTCTATGCATTTTTGGGAGCCGCTTTATCGGTGACGTCCAGCCTTGCGCAGGAGGCCGACGACGATGACGATGATGAAGCACCTGCGGCTGCGGAAGCATCGCAACGGGTCTCACGGGCAAGCAAGGATGTCCCGGAACTCATTCTCGGATCAGCCGGCGATAGTTTTACCGTCAACCAGAAAGACTTCGAACTGATCGCCGGGCAGGGTTATCGCTGGAAGATCACGTCGGCAGCCGGGCTGGAGTACAAATTCGCCACCGACCTGTTCCGCAATGTGTGGATGAACCAGATCGTCATCAATGACCTGGAGGTTCACATGAACGGTGCGCCGGCCTGGCTCGAGTTCGACGCGGAAGGCACGATGCAAGTGCAGTTCACGACGATCCGGCCCGGCAACTATACCTGGTCCGTTCCCGATCTTGCAGACAAGGGCATGAAGGGTACGATCGCCATCAAGTAGGATTCAGCCTACTTGCGCTCTGCCCTTGAACGAGAGCCACGTCATGCAGCATGTGAAGGCGAATGAGGGCATAAAACTGCCTGCGGCGCTTGAGGTCTCGGGCGTGACCCATGCCTACGGCCCGAAGAAAGCCTTGTCCGACGTATCCTTTGCGATCGCGCCGGGCAAGTTTACGGTCTTGCTTGGTCTCAACGGGGCCGGCAAGACCACGCTCCTGTCACTGGTCAGTCATCTCTACAACGCGCGTCACGGTACCATTCGCATCTTTGGGCACGACATAAGCCGGCAGCCGGGCGAAGCGTTGCGTCGCCTCGGCATCGTATTTCAGGCGCGCACGCTGGATCTCGATCTCACCGTCCATCAGAACCTGTCCTACCATGCCTCTCTCCACGGGATCGGCAGCCGCGGTGCATCTGAGCGCATCAAGGTGCTGCTGGCCCAGGTCGATATGGGCGACCGCCTCCACGACAAGGCGCGCAGCCTTTCCGGGGGGCAGATGCGGCGTGTCGAGATCGTGCGGGCGCTTCTGCATAGACCGCAACTGCTCCTGCTCGATGAGGCGACCGTCGGGCTCGACATACAATCGCGGGCCGAAATCCTGGCAACCATCCGGGAGCTTGTGGCAAGGGATGGCATCAGCGTTTTCTGGGCTACGCATCTGATCGACGAGGTCCAGGAAAGCGACCATGCCGTGGTTCTTCACAAGGGCGAAGTGCTGGCAACCGGAAAGGTGACCGACGTCACTCGTTCGGCCGGTGCCGAAACCATTCGACAGGCCTTCTCGACCTTGACCGGATTGAAGCAGTCTTCGAGCGAAGGAGGTCCGTCATGATTGTTCCAGGCGCTACGTTGGCGGAGATCTCTACCGCTCCGGGCTTCAGCTTCCGCCAGTATCTCGTCTGCCTCAAAGGCATCCTGATCCGGGAAGGCCTCCGCTTTCTCAATCAGCGGGAGCGGTTCATTTCGTCGCTGGTTCGCCCGCTCCTCTGGCTGTTCGTGTTCGCGGCAGGTTTTCGCCAGGTTCTCGGAGTCTCCATCATTCCGCCCTACAGGACCTATGTGCTCTATGAGGTCTACATCACCCCCGGCCTGTGTGCCATGATCCTGCTGTTCAGCGGTATGCAGTCCTCGCTTTCGATGGTCTATGACCGCGAAATGGGAAACATGCGGACCCTGCTCGTCAGTCCGTTCCCGCGCTGGTTCCTGCTGGTATCCAAGCTGTTTGCCGGTGTCACCGTGTCGATACTGCAGGTCTATGCGTTTTTGGCTGTGGCTTGGTTTTGGGGGGTGAGGCCCCCCTTGTCGGGTTATCTCCTTGTTCTGCCCGCGCTGTTCCTTTCCGGCATGATGCTCTGCTCCCTCGGGATGCTGCTGTCGTCGATGATCAAGCAGCTGGAGAACTTTGCCGGCGTCATGAACTTTGTGATCTTCCCGATGTATTTCGCATCGCCCGCTCTTTATCCGCTCTGGCGCATTCAGGAATCGAGCCCGCTCCTTCACAAGATCTGCCTGGCAAATCCGTTCACCTATGCCGTTGAGCTGATCCGTTTCGCCCTTTACGGCCAGGTCGATTGGCACTCCCTGCTGGTGGTCCTGGGATGCATCGTCCTGTTCCTAGGCGGTGCGATCCTCGCCTACGATCCATCGACCGGGCTGCTCGTCCGAAGGCAAGACACAGGAGGAAACGCATGATGCGATGGCTCATCACATGGATATCCGTCACTGTCGCGCTGGGCAGCATATCCAGCGACGCTGTTCGAGCTGCCCAGGGCGATGATCCGGAGTGGCCCTGTATCCAGCGCAAGGTGCCGGAATTATCGATTGGGCAGATCTGGACTGGCGGCGAGCTTCCTCCGGCGACAGCGGACTGGCAGAAAGATGCTGCGGTTTCGCTTCTGGTGGCTGAGCTTTCAGCGCGCCGGATGCCGCTGGCGGAGGCAGAGCAGCGGATCAGGGAATTCGCCAAGGGGCAACCGGACCAGCACCGGAAGCAGCGAATGCTGATGCTGGTGCAGGGGTTGTTCGACCACATGAACCGGGAGCGTTCGCACGTGATTTCCGGCATCGCGCGCTATGCTGACCGGCAGCGCGAAATGGCGGCACAGTTGCGTCAGGAGGCTTCTGCCGTCGATGCATTGCGTGTGAAACCCGATGTCAATGCCAACGAGCTTGCAGTGCGCAATGACCGCCTCATCTTCCAGACGCGCATCTTCCAGGAACGCGTGCAATCTCTGACGTTCGTCTGCGAAGTGCCGACTCTGGTTGAGCAGCGTCTCTACGCGCTTGCCAAGGCGATCGGTGAGACGCTGCAGCCGAAGTAACCCCGGAACGGGCTATTTCGGGAATTGCTTCAGGTAGGCGATGACGTTAGCGACATCCTCGTCTGCCTTCAGGCCCACGAATGCCATCTTCGTGCCCTTGATGAATGTCTTCGGATTATGAAGGTAGGTGGCCAAAGTCTGTTCATCCCATACGGTACCTGCCTTACCGGCATCGGTCATAGCCGCCGAGTACTTGAACCCCTCATGCGTTCCGGCGGTCCTTCCGATGACGCCCATCAGCGACGGCCCGATCTTGTTCTTGTCGGCATCGACAACGTGGCAGGCCTTACATTTCGTGAATACCTTTTCGCCCGCGGCGGCATCCTGCGCGGGACAATGTCCTGCCGTCGCGAGAATTATGCCCAATGCACTAAAACAGACAGTGGCATGCATGCTTTCCTCCTGAGGTTCGAGCAGTCGGAATGATGCCTGGAAGTCGGCATCACGCTGAACTTCACTCACGCCACTGAACGTAACCCTACCGCAGGGCAAGTCAACAAGCGCAAAACTGTCATCGCCTCGCATCGCCAAGGGCGGATATTTGCACGATGTTGACGCACCTTGGTCGCCCGCGTATCCTCATTCTCAGCTTTCCATCGGGCACCTTGCGAAGGCTGTTTCAGGCTGGCGTGCGGCGCATGACAGTCTGCGTTGTTTCTGCGCGACTGCGTGCAGGGAAAGGTGCCAATGAACCTCGTCGATCTCGTGCTCACCGTGTGCGTGCTGGCCAACCCCAGCAATTGCCGCACCGAGCACCTCTATTTCGAGAGCCAGGGATCGCTCTTTCAGTGCATGATTCTGGCCCCCACCCAAATCGCGAAGTGGTCCGAGAGCCATCCGGCTGTAAGGATCGTGCGCTGGAAGTGTGTTTTTCCTGACCAGAGCCGGGAAATCTGACGCTCTGTTCGCTGTCGTTGGAGGGGTTATGAGCATATTGAGGCGCGAATTTTGCGGATCGGCGCTGTTGGCCGTCGCAAGTTCTTTGGTGATGCGTGGACCGGCCCATGCGGCGGCTCCGAAGATCAGGGTCGGTGTCCTGAAGTTTGGTACGGTGAACTGGGAGCTCGACACGATCAAGCACCATGCGCTCGACGTGGCGAACGGGGTCGAGGTCGAGGTCGTTTATTTCGCCGGCGAGGATGCCACCAACGTGGCCATTCTGGGAGGAAGTGTCGACGTCATTGTCTCCGACTGGCTGTGGGTGTCTCGTCAGCGTTCGCAGGGCGCCGGCCTAACGTTGGTCCCCTATTCGACGGCGGTTGGCGCCATCATGGTCAAGCAGGAGGCGCCTCTCCGCGGTATTCCAGACCTTGTGGGCAGGAAAATCGGCGTGACCGGCGGTCCGCTCGACAAGAGCTGGCTGCTGATCCAGGGCCTTGCCCGGCGTGACTACCAGATCGACCTGCCCGAAAAGAGCGAGATCCTCTTCGGTGCGCCGCCGCTTCTTTCGGAGAAGGCCGCTACCGGAGAGCTCGATGCCGTCCTCAACTTCTGGCATTTCTGTGCCAGGCTGGAGGCCAACGGGTTTCGCCGCCTGATCGGCGCGGAGGAGGCAGCCACGGCACTGGGGGCCACGGGACCTGTCTCGGCGTTGGGATATGTCTTTCACGATCAATGGGCGAACGAGCATCTGGAGGCGGTGATGGGCTTCGTCCAGGCCAGCGCCCAAGCCAAGAAAATCCTGGCGGAGTCCGATGCGGAATGGCAACGCCTTGCTCCGATCGTGCGTGCGGAGGGAAGGGAACTCGAGGTGCTGCGCACCCGCTATCGCGAAGGCATTCCCGGCCGGCCCATAGCAGAGGAAGAAAGCGATGCCGCCAGGCTGTACGAGGTTCTTGCCGAGCTGGGTGGCGACAGGCTGGTTGGTGACGCAAGGCAGATGGCGCCCGGAACGTTCTGGGCTGGCCTGAAAACATGACGGCAGGCTTCGGATCTGGAAAGCCGGCGGGTGCAAACAGGCCGGAGCGACGCGGGTGGCTGTTTCTTCGACGAGGCCTGCCTCTGGTTACGGCCCTCGCATCGTTGCTGGGGCTGTGCCTGCTCTGGCAAGTCGCAGCCGGAATCTGGCCTAGCCGGGCCTTTCCGCCGCCCGTCGATGTCTGGCGCGTCCTTACCAGGGATGCGGCCAACGGCGAGCTCGCTTACCACCTTGCAATGACACTCTGGCGTGTTGCCGCTGCCTATGCGGGGGCTATGGTCGTGGGCTCGGTAATCGGAGTTCTTCTTGGCATGCACCGGCGTGCCGATATGTTTTTCAATCCCTGGCTTGTTCTTTTTCTCAATCTGCCGGCATTGGTGGTTATCGTACTGGCCTATATCTGGTGGGGGCTGACGGAGGCGGCGGCAGTCGGTGCGGTCGCAATCAACAAGATACCGAATGTTGTCGTTACCATGCGGGAGGGCGCGCGAGCGCTGGATGCCCGTTTTACCGAAATGGCCAGCGTCTATCGTTTGACGCCCCTGGATCAGGTCCGGCATGTCCTGATCCCGCAGTTGCAACCATACTTTGCGGCGGCGTCCCGCTCGGGCATTGCGTTGATCTGGAAGATCGTCCTGGTCGTCGAGCTGCTTGGCCGGTCGAATGGCGTCGGCTTTCAGATATACCTTTACTTCCAGCTCTTTGACGTCGCCGCCATCCTTGCCTATTCACTGGCCTTCGTGGCCATTATGCTGTTGATCGAAATCTTTCTGGTGCAGCCCTTTGAACGACATGCAACCCGTTGGCGCCGCCGCCCCGCTTAAAGTCGACATTCGAGAAAAGACGTTCCGATCGGCTGAAGGCGTAACGCTTGTCGCGCTGGAGGGCCTCTCGTTCGAGGTGCGGCAGGGCGAGTTTGCCTGCCTGTTCGGTCCATCGGGCTGTGGCAAGACGACGACGTTGCGTATCCTGATGGGGCTCGATCGCCAGTTTTCGGGCAAGGTCCAGTTGCCCGAAGGCGGTTCCAACCGGGTCGCCGCTGTATTTCAGGAGCCGGTTCTGCTCCCTTGGCGGACGGTGGAGCAGAACGTTCGCCTGGCGCTGCCCCGAAACATGAGAGATGCGGACCTTGGCCACCTGTTCGACCTGCTGGGTCTCTCCGGCCTGGAAGCGCTCTATCCTTCGGAGCTTTCGCTCGGGCTTGCGCGCCGCGCCGCGCTTGCTCGCGCCTTTGCCATCGAGCCGGCGCTCCTCTTCCTGGACGAGCCTTTCGCCTCGCTCGACGAACCGACCGCCGATCGGCTTCGCCATCTTCTCATGAGGGTTTGGTCGGCCCGACCGACGACTGCGCTTATGGTGACGCACAACCTGCGGGAGGCATTGCTTCTGGCGGATCGCATCGTTGTTCTGTCTCCGCGGCCGGCGCATGTTGCCGGCATCTTTGACGTTTGTATCTCCCGCCATTCCCGCGATGCACAGGCGCTGGACGATCTCGTTTCGGAATTTCGCATGAGATTTCCGGACGAGGTCTGATCGCTCTCCGGAACTCCACGCCGATCGCGGGAGGAAGACGGCTAAGTTGTCTCGCTAGAAGCAGCGGACATCTGCTTCGGCCTGGGCGCGCTTCAGTTCAGTGGTCGCCGATCTCGCCGCGGCGCTCTGCCGGAACAGAACTCCCTTTTCACCGGTCAGAAGTCCAAGGCTTCTAAACGTTTCCGCGGCCTCGTAGCGCTCGTAAGGTACGATCGACGTGATCACATCGATAGAACAGGAACATTTTTCCAGGGCGGTCCGGGTCTCGCCGTTGGATTTCATGCAGCCATATACGTAATCGACGACTGCGATTGTCGGGTAACCGCCTGCGGCCGACGCCACCGTGGCGAACATCGACGCTACCCCAAGTGTCATCCCTGCGATCCTGATGGTCATCTTGGTCT
This sequence comes from Pseudorhizobium xiangyangii, assembly GCF_020531965.1. Taxonomy (GTDB): domain Bacteria; phylum Pseudomonadota; class Alphaproteobacteria; order Rhizobiales; family Rhizobiaceae; genus Neorhizobium; species Neorhizobium xiangyangii. The sequence goes on from NZ_JAJAWH010000030.1 coordinate 42,359, forward strand.
CCAAAGGCCGCTCGAACGAGCTGAAAGCAGTCATGCATCCTCTCTCGAAGGTAGAGTAATTCTTGCGTCATTAAAGTAAAAATACAGCACGGGTAAATTGTCAATTATGCTGCAAGGCAATCTGTTTTGTGCGATGCACAACATAGCGGAATTTATTCTTGCCTATGCAGATTTGTTCGCATATCTTCTTCTTTAGTTTCCGACTTCAAGGCTTTGCCGATTGGGAGCGGCAAAATCTCGTAGGTAGCCTGGCTGGGCATAACGGTGCCCTCTGTCCATCCGGCCGAACCGTGACACGCTGGCGGAAGCGCATGTCCCACAGACAAGCTAGATGGCTTTGGCTGGCCTATGTGGTCTCCCGAGGAACTTAATGATGAGCCTCGGGTGCATTTCAACATCGGGAGGATTTTCGCATGCGCATGCTTACAAAATATGCCTGTCTGCCATTGGCGGCCGCCGGCTTCATAGCTGCGGCACTCTCTGGTACTGCGTTAGCAAATGATGATCTGACCGCTCTATCGTCCGACCCGAAGAACTGGGCCATGCCCACGGGCGACTATGCCAATCACCGCTATTCCAAGCTCAACCAGATCACCAAGGACAACGTCAAGGATCTGCAGGTCAAGTGGACCTTCTCGACCGGTGTCCTGCGCGGCCATGAAGGTGGCCCGTTGGTGATCGGCGACGTCATGTACGTCCATACGCCGTTCCCCAACATCGTCTACGCGCTCGATCTCAATAACGACGGGAAGATTCTCTGGAAGTATGAACCGAGACAGGATCCGAACGTCATCGGCATCATGTGCTGCGATACCGTCAACCGCGGGGTTGCTTACGGCGATGGGAAGATCATCCTCAACCAGGCGGATACGACTGTTGTCGCGCTCGATGCCAAGACCGGTAAAGTCGTATGGTCCGTGAAGAACGGTGAACAGATCGACGGCGGAAAGGGCGAATCCGGCACGGCGGCTCCGATGGTCGTCAAGGACAAGGTGATCATCGGTGTATCGGGTGCCGAATTCGGTGTCCGCGGCTGGACGGCGGCCTACAATCTGAAGGATGGCTCGCTCGCATGGAAGGCCTATTCCATGGGGCCGGATTCTGAAACGCTGATCGACCCAGAGAAGACGACCCATCTCGGCAAGCCGGTCGGCGCCGACTCCGGCACCAACACCTGGGAGGGTGAACAGTGGAAGACCGGTGGCGGAACGACATGGGGATGGTTCTCCTATGATGCGAAGACCAATCTCATCTTCTATGGTACGGGCAACCCTTCCACCTGGAACCCTGTACAGCGGCCCGGTGATAATCGCTGGTCCATGACCTTGATGGCTCGCGACGCCGATACTGGCATGGCCAAATGGCTCTATCAGATGACCCCACATGACGAGTGGGATTATGACGGGATCAATGAAAACATCCTCGTCGATGCGATGCAGATCAACGGCCAGCCGCGAGACGTGCTCGTGCATTTCGACCGGAACGGTTTCGCCTACACGATGGATCGGACCAGCGGGGAACTGCTGGTCGCCAAGAAGTACGACCCGAAGGTCAACTGGGCAACGGAAGTGATCATGGACCCCTCGAGTGACCAATTCGGTCGCCCGCAGGTCGTGGCAAAGTTTTCCACCCAGCAAAACGGTGAGGACGTAAACACGACGGGCATCTGCCCTGCGGCTCTCGGGACAAAGGATCAGCAGCCGGCCAGCTATTCGCCGAAGACCGGTCTGTTCTACGTGCCGACCAACCACGTCTGCATGGACTACGAGCCCTACAAGGTCAGCTATACGGCTGGGCAGCCTTATGTCGGGGCGACCGTTTCCATGTACCCGACCCCGGACAGTCATGGCGGGATGGGCAACTTCATCGCGTGGGATGCTGCAAAGGGTGAGATCGTCTGGTCGAAGCCTGAGCAATTCTCGGTCTGGTCCGGCGCACTGGCAACGGACGGCGATGTGGTCTTCTACGGAACGCTTGAAGGCTACATCAAGGCGGTCGATAAGGACGGCAACGAACTCTACAAGTTCAAGACGCCGTCCGGCATCATCGGCAATATCAACACCTACGAGCATGGCGGCAAGCAGTATATCGCCGTCCTCTCCGGTGTCGGTGGCTGGGCGGGCATCGGACTTGCCGGAGGACTGTTGTCACCAGATAACGCCGCCGCGTGGCACGGAGCTGTCGACCAGGGTCGCGAGCAAGGTGATGAAGCTCAGGTCGTGGGTACTGCAGGTCTCGGTGCAGTCGGTGGTTATGCCGCGCTTGCGGACTACACCACGCTCGGTGGCCAATTGACGGTGTTCGGTCTGCCGGATTGAGGCTCCGTCAGTGATCGATGAACTGCGCCTCTCCGGCGCAGTTCATCTGGATACCGGCGCCTCGTCTGAGACAGGCGCCGGCATCCTCTCTTTTCCTGTTTCCCTATCGGTCTCTGCTGGTGCGTCGTGTTCCGGCGTCGTGAACGTGAGGTTTTTAATGGCTTTTCGCATGGCAGTTCTGGCGCTCGGCGCCGTGTTCTCTCTCTTGACCCTCGAAACCCCCATGGCGGCAGATGACAAGGAAAAGGCCGCAGCAGTGACAGACGAAGATGGCAAGTATTTCGATGCCGAAGGTAATCCGACGTTCAAGATTGAGAGCGATGGGACTGTCGATTGGTACACGTTCAGTGGCTATCGTCGCTACCACTCGGATTGTCATGTCTGTCACGGCCCCGATGGCGTCGGGTCAAGTTATGCACCTGGATTGGCGGAAAGCATGAAGAATCTGGACTACGCCGGCTTCCTCTCGATCGTTGCGGAGGGACGCAAGAATGTTGGCGGCGGCAAGGAGAACGTCATGCCGGCGTTCGGCGAAAACAAGAACGTCTATTGCTACCTCGACGATATCTACGTCTACCTGCGCGCCCGCGCCGTCGGCGCAGCGCCGCGAGGCCGCCCGCCCAAGAAGGCCGACAAGCCGGAAGCGGCAAAAGCCTTCGAAGCCTCCTGCATGGGAGGCTGACATGGGGCTCGGCGTTAACGCGACGCGCAGGATAGCGCTCATCATTGCATGCTTGGTCGTACTGGCGCCGCCGCAGGCATATGCTCAAAGCGCCGGGCTCGGCGCCGCCGGCGAACTCGTCGATCCGGAGCGGTTGCGGGTGTGCGCCGACCCTTCCAACATGCCGTTTTCGGACGAGAGCGGCGAGGGGTTCGAGGACAAGCTTGCCAAGATGGTCGCGGAGGGAACCGGGCGAAAGTCGGTTTCCTATACATGGTTTCCTTCGATTACCGGCTTTGTCCGCAACACGCTCGGGGCCAATCGCTGCGACATCATCATGGGATATGCTCAGGGAGACGAACTGGTCCAGAATACCAACGCCTATTATCGCTCGTCCTATGTACTGGTTTACAAGAAGGACGGACCTCTTTCCGGCGTGGAAACGCTGACCGATCCGAGGCTCGCAGACAAGCGGATCGGTGTAGTCGAGGGTACGCCTCCGTCCGCCAGCATGGCCTCGGCGCAACTGCTGCGCAAGGCGAAGGTCTACCCGCTGATGGTCGATACGCGTGTCGCACCCTCGATGGCGGAGATCATGATCAGAGACATGCTGGCCGGGGTGATTGACGCTGCGGTGATCTGGGGTCCGATGGCCGGCTATTACGCGAAGAAATCCGGAGCCGATCTGGCGCTTGTACCGCTGATCAAAGAGAAGGGCGGCCAGCGCATGATCTATCGGATCACGATGGGTGTTCGCCCCTCGGACCAGCAATGGAAACGCACGCTAAACACCTTCATCCGGGATCACCAGGCAGACATCAACAAGCTGCTGCTCGAATACGGCGTGCCGCTGCTGGATGAACACGATCAGGCGATCACGCAATGAAGCTGTAGTGAATTACAGGGGAGAAAAATCAATGGATGTGCGCGCCGCGGTAGCCGTTCAGGCTGGCAAGCCACTGGAGATCATGACCGTGCAGCTGGAAGGCCCGCGTGCCGGCGAAGTGCTGGTCGAGGTCAAGGCGACGGGCATCTGCCACACGGATGATTTCACCCTGTCGGGTGCCGATCCGGAAGGCCTGTTCCCGGCCATCCTCGGCCACGAGGGCGCCGGCATCGTCGTCGATGTCGGTCCGGGCGTCACCTCGGTGAAGAAGGGCGACCACGTCATCCCGCTCTACACGCCGGAATGCCGCGAGTGCTATTCCTGCACCTCGCGCAAGACCAATCTGTGCACCTCGATCCGCGCCACGCAGGGCCAGGGCGTGATGCCCGACGGCACGTCGCGCTTCTCGATCGGCAAGGACAAGATCCACCACTACATGGGCTGCTCGACGTTTGCCAACTACACGGTCCTGCCCGAGATCGCGCTTGCCAAGGTCAACCCGGACGCGCCGTTCGACAAGATCTGCTACATCGGCTGCGGCGTCACCACCGGCATCGGTGCGGTGATCAACACCGCCAAGGTCGAGATCGGCTCGACCGCGATCGTCTTCGGTCTCGGCGGTATCGGCCTCAACGTGCTGCAGGGCCTGCGGCTGGCCGGCGCCGACATGATCATCGGCGTCGACATCAACCCGGACCGCAAGGCATGGGGCGAGAAGTTCGGCATGACGCATTTCGTCAACCCGAAGGAGGTCGGCGACGACATCGTGCCCTATCTGGTCAACATGACCAAGCGCAACGGCGATCTCATCGGTGGCGCCGACTACACGTTCGATTGCACCGGCAATACCAGGGTGATGCGCCAGGCGCTGGAGGCCTCGCATCGCGGCTGGGGCAAGTCGATCATCATCGGCGTCGCCGGCGCCGGCCAGGAGATCTCCACCCGTCCGTTCCAGCTGGTCACCGGCCGCAACTGGATGGGCACGGCCTTCGGCGGCGCGCGTGGCCGCACCGACGTGCCGAAGATCGTCGAGTGGTACATGGAGGGCAAGATCCAGATCGATCCGATGATCACCCACACCATGCCGCTCGAGGACATCAACAAGGGCTTCGAACTGATGCATTCGGGCGAATCGATCCGCGGCGTGGTGGTTTATTGAGCGCGCGCTTTCGCCAAAGCTTGGCTGACAGACGGCGACGATGAAGGCCGTTTGCGACGAGGTATTCCGGACGCTGGCCGGGCGTTCGAACGGAGGGCAATGAGGTCGCCGCCGGCAAGAGGGGCGGGCCTTGGAGAGGGAGGAGACATTCTATGGCAAGTGCGATTTCGATCCATCCCGCGGTGGATGGAGGTGTGCAACCGGCCAGTTCCGGCTTTTCGGGAGGCACGCTGGTCTGCGCCTGCACCGACAGGCCGGTGAAGGTGCGGATAGAGGGGCAGGTAGCCCACAACCATGCCTGCGGCTGCACCAAATGCTGGAAACCGAATGGCGCCGATTTCTCCATCGTCGCGGTTGTGCCGCACGACAAGGTGACGGTGCTGGAGAATGGCGACAAGCTCGCCGTTGTCGATCCGGCCGCTTTGATACAGAGGCATGCCTGCAAGGAGTGCGGCGTGCACATGTACGGGCCGGTCGAGCGCGAGCATGCATTCCAGGGGTTGGACTTCATCCATCCCGAACGGTTTCAGGAATCGGGTTGGGCGCCGCCCGGGTTTGCGGCCTTCGTTTCGTCGATCATCGAGTCGGGAGTGGATCCCGGCCGGATGGACGGCATACGAGGTCGATTGAAAGAGCTGGGACTGGAGCCCTACGATTGCCTGTCGCCAGCCCTGATGGACTATGTGGCGACCTGGGTGGCTAAAAAGTCGGGCGCAATTCCGTCCTGAAGGTGGATGTAAGGCACTCTCCGTCAGCATGCTGAC
>NZ_JAJAWH010000031.1 GCF_020531965.1 Pseudorhizobium xiangyangii
TCCATGGAAGCGGGCCTTTTCCGTTTCCCGCCGATGTCCCGCGGGTCTGATCGCGCTCGGGTTGTTTGTGTTCGGTGTCTAGGGTTTGATCGAGGCGCGCTATCGCATAATCCGCATACCGGCACTAAGTGATGCCAAGCGCGCGGTGACCTGATAGCCGTGAAGAAGAACACCAGGAGCGGAGTTACGGATGGCGTTTCCCCAGCGGGTCGGCCGCAAGATCATGGACCGGATCACGGCTTTCGAACCGGTCACCCTTATCCTGGTGGCGGTTGCGGCGGGCGGTCTTTTCATCTTCCTGCAGTTGACCGGTGAAGTGATCGAGGGCGATACGCATGCCTTCGACGAGAAACTGCTGCTGCTGCTCCGCACCACGGATGATCCCGGCATGCCGGTTGGTCCATACTGGCTTTCTCATGCGGTCAACGACATCACTGCGCTCGGCGGGGTAACCGTCCTGACGCTAATGACGGTTATGGTCACCGTGTACCTCATCCTGTCGAAGCGCCCGGCAATCGCCATCTTCACCTTTCTCTCCGTGGTGGGAGGCTGGCTCTTGAGTTCGCTGCTGAAGCTCGGAATTGCCCGGCCAAGGCCTGAAATCGTTCCCCATCTCGTCGAGGTTCATGATCTCAGCTTCCCCAGCGGACACGCCATGCTCTCGGCAGTAACGTATCTGACGCTTGGTGCCTTATTGTCACGCGCGCAGCCAAGCCGCATCACAAGGCTCTACCTGATAGGCGTCGCCGTATTTCTGACGTTTATCATCGGTTTGAGCAGGGTCTATCTCGGTGTACACTATCCGACCGATGTTCTCGGCGGCTGGTGTGCCGGCGCGACCTGGGCGTTGATCTGCTGGCTGATCGCGCGCCGCTATATCGCACGCACGCCGGGCTGAGACGGTTGTCGTTGATGGGGAAAATGTCGTTTCGCCTTGAGCGGAGGAGCGGCAAGCTCTAGGACAGGGGCGGCTGGAAATCGGGCTGACCGGAAATCAGGTGGGACACGTTGATCGATCCATACGAGACCCTCGGTGTTGCGCGTAATGCCGATGCAGCACAGATCAAGACGGCGTACCGCAAGCGCGCCAAGAACGCGCACCCGGACGCCGGCGGCGACGTCGAGGCGTTTGCCAGACTGACGACCTCCTACGAAATCCTGTCCGATCCCGTGCGTCGCAAGGTCTATGACGAGACCGGCTACGACCCGACGCTCGCCGACGCGAAGGATCTGGAGGGGCTGGTCGTCCTGGAAAGCCTGATCAACGAGTTCATTCTCGATGAACGGGATCCCGGCAGTTTCGATCCGGTCGCGGCCATGCGCCGCAAGTTGACCGACAGGATCGTCAACGTGCGTTTTCATATCCTTGAGCTTGAGCGCCACCGGGCCCGCATCCGCAACCATCTGGACCGGATCGGAAAGCGACCGGATACGGATTTCCTGGGCAGCATGATGCGTGCGCGCAGCGATTCCATAACCGATGCGATCATCAAGGCGGAGACCCAGATCGCCACGATCGAGCAGGCGTATCAGATGCTCGACGGCTATTCCTACGAGATGGAAGTCGAGGCGAGGAGCGCCGCCGAATAGGAGTTGAACCGGTCCAGTTCGCTTCGGCTCCGCGCCAGATCAGGAGGAGCGACGATGCATGTGGATCATTTCCTACTGTCAAAGAATGGTTGGGTGCCGAACAATCCCCGTTTGCCGGTGATCATCTATCATGGCGTATCTGGAGACGGTGAAGATCTGGCCGATGCTTTCGAGGCCAGGTTTGCCCGGAATGGGTGGAAGGGCATCTGGCGCAACGGCGTCTATAACTATCATCACTACCACACCATGGCGCACGAAGTGCTGGGCGTAGCCAGGGGATACGCGACCGTCGTGCTGGGCGGTCCCGGCCAGCGCGAGTTCCTCATATCCGCCGGTGATTGCCTGATCCTGCCGGCCGGAACCGGCCACTGCTGCATCGGCGCCAGCAGCGATTTCCTCGTTATCGGCGCCTATCCGCCGGGGCAGAATCCGGACCTGCGAAAAGATGCGCCGGGCGAGGCCGGGATACACTACATCGATACGCTTCCTCTTCCGGATGCCGATCCTCTCGGGGGCGACGCACTGGAGAGGCTATGGACGGGCAAGGCGTAACACGATTCAGTCGAGGTCACAGCTACCCCCGCCACAGGAGATAGATCGTCGCGAGCGGCGGCAGGGCCAGTATCAGCGACTGTTCCTTGCCGTGGGCCGGCACGGTTTCGGTCCAGACCTGCAGATTGCCAAGATTGGAGCCGCCATAGCAGGCGGCGTCAGTGTTGAGAATTTCCTCCCACCGGCCGGCATGCGGCACCCCGACGTGGTAGCCCTGTCGGGGAACCGGTGTCATGTTGGAAATCGCCAGCACACATGAGCGGCGATCTTCTGGCCAGCGGAACATGCCGAAGATGGAATTCTCCGCATCGTCGCCGATCGCCCATTCGAACCCCTGCGGGTTCAGGTCTCCGAATTGCAGCGCCGGTTCCCGCACGTAGACATGGTTGAGGTCCCGGATCAGCCGTTGCATGCCGGCGTGCTCCGGTCGGTCGAGAAGGTCCCAGACAATCGAACCGTCGTGGTCCCACTCCATTTCCTGCGCGATCTCGTCGCCCATGAAGATCAGCTTCTTGCCCGGATGCGCCCACATGAAACCGTAGTAGGCACGCAGGTTCGCATGCTTCTGCCAGCGATCGCCGGGCATCTTGCCGAGCAGAGAGCCCTTTCCGTGCACCACCTCGTCGTGGCTGAGCGGCAGCATGAAACGCTCCGAGTAGGCGTAAATCATGCCGAAGGTCATCATGCCGTGGTGATATTTCCGGTAGACGGGGTCCTCCTGCATGTAATGCAGGCTGTCGTGCATCCAGCCCATGTTCCACTTGAAGTCGAAGCCGAGGCCTCCTTCTTCCGGCTGCTTGGTGACGCCCGGCCATGCGGTCGATTCCTCGGCCGCCGTGAAAGCATGCGGGCAGCGGTGGTGGATGATGCTGTTGAGGTGCCTGAAGAACTCGACGGCTTCGAGGTTCTCGCGGCCGCCGAACTGGTTGGGAACCCAATCCCCGGCATCGCGGCTGTAGTCGCGGTAGAGCATAGAGGCGACTGCATCCACGCGCAGCGCATCGACGTGATAGTGCTCCAGCCATTCCAGCGCGCTGGCGATCAGAAAACCTTTTACCTCGTTGCGGCCGAGGTTGTAGATCAGCGTGTTCCAGTCCCTATGGAAGCCTTCGCGGGGATCTGCATGTTCGTACAGCGGAGTTCCGTCAAAGCGGGCGAGGCCCCAGACGTCGGTCGGGAAATGTGCCGGCACCCAGTCGAGAATGACCCCGAGCCCGGCGGCATGGCAGCGGTCGACGAAATAGGCGAAATCCTCGGGCGTGCCGTAACGGCCAGTCGGTGCGAACAGCCCGAGCGGCTGGTAGCCCCAGGAGCCGCCGAAGGGATGCTCCATGATCGGCAGCAGTTCTATATGGGTGAAGCCGAGATCGGCGGCGTAGGGCACAAGGCGCTGGCTGAGCTCGACCCAGCTGAGGTTGCGGTTGCCTTCCTCGGCTATGCGCAGCCAGGATTCCAGATGGACCTCGTAGACAGACATCGCGCTTCGGCCTTCGCGGGCCGCCTGATGCTTGCGCATCCATTCGTCGTCACTCCACCGGAATGGCTTGTTCGATGCGACGATGGACGCGGTTGACGGTGCCGCTTCGCTGGCGCGGGCAACCGGGTCGGCCTTTTGCGGCAGAACATGGCCATTGCTGTCGATGATTTCGAGCTTGTACCTGTCGCCGGGTCCGAGCCGGGGAATGAACAATTCCCAGATGCCGGCCGAAGGGCGCAGCCGCATCGGGTGCCGCCTACCGTCCCATGAATTGAAGTCGCCGACGACCGAGACCCGCCGTGCATTGGGTGCCCATACGGCAAAACGCACGCCCGATATGCCGTCGATATCCATAGGCTGGGCGCCCAGAGCCCGGGCAAGATCGTAATGCGTGCCTTGCGAGATCAGGTGCAGATCGAGGTCGCCAAGAAGCAGGCCAAACGAATAGGGGTCCTCCGTTTCCTGAACCGCATCCGGCCATGTGATGCGCAGACGGTAGTTTCCGCGGCCACCGATGTCTGCGGCGTAGAGGCCGCCGCCGAACACCTGTTCCATCCGCGCCACGACGCCGTTGCTGTCGCCATCGATCACCTCGACCGCGGTCGCGCCGGGAAGCAGCGCGCGAACCACGTTCGTTTCCCCGACCGGGTGTCGCCCAAGGATCATGAACGGGTCGCCATGGCGACCATCGATGAGAGCCTGAAGAGCGCCGTGATCGATGTTGAGAAGAAGGTCAGCGCGCTCGAGGTTCATTCGGCATTCTCCAGGAGCCGCTTTGCAATTTCGGAAAAGCCGCCAAGCGGTATCGGCAACCATTTCGGCCGATTGCGCGCTTCGTATCCGATCTCATAGGCGGCTTTTTCCAGCAGGAAGAGGTCAAGCAGGTCGGCGCGCTTGCTGTCCGGCACGGCAAGGGGGGACGATCCGCCAACCGCTTTGAAATACTGCTTTCGGAAGGCCTGTTCGGCACCGGTCACGAAGTGGTCGACAACGGCGTGCCGGCGGGACTGGTCGGCATCCACGACGGCGTCCTGCTCGAGATCCGCTGTCGCGGCCAGATAGTTGAGCGATCGCAGGAAGCCGGCGACATCCCGCAGCGGGCTGGACTTTGCCCGCCGATCAGCAAGGTCGCGAGCAGGTTCACCTTCGAAGTCGATCAGGTAGGCGTCGCTTTCCGCGACCAGTATCTGCCCGAGATGGAAGTCGCCGTGGTGCCGCGTCATGAGGCTGCCGATACCGGCATCGGCAAGTCTTGAGGCTGCTGCGATCAGGCTTTCCCTCTTGTCCAGAAGCGGTTGCACCTGCTGGGCCATTTCCGGTTCGAGATTGCTCTTCTCTTCCACCAGAATATCCAGCGCGCTGGCGATCTGGTCGGTAACGGACGTCCGCCACGCCTCGATGTCTCCGGCCGTTGCCTTGACCGGCGCGAAATCCGGGTCGTCCGTCGGGCTGGCGAGTGCGACATGCAGTTCGCCCAGCCGTTTTCCGGCAGTGCCGGAGAAATCCACAAGGGGACGGAAATGGTCGGCAATCGCCTCGTGCTCGCCGCCGGTCAGCAGGACCTCGTCGATGCCACGGCGCAAGCTGTTCAGCATCCAGGACCAGGCATCTCCCTGGTTGCGGATGGCGCCCTGGATGATGATAAGCGTATAGCGGCTGCCATCCGGGGCGGTCCGTACCACTTCACCCAGCAATGGTGGCGTATTGGCATAACCGGCCTTGGTCAGGTGGCGGGTCATTTCCACTTCCGGGTGAACTCCCGGGAAGATGTGACGGATAAGCTTGATCATCGCCATGTCGCCGACAATCAGCGAACTGTTCGACTGTTCCGCCGACAACCAGTGGACGTGCAGGTCGTCGGTCATGCCCATGCAGTCGAGCTGGTCCGTCCCAACGAATTCCAGGGTACCTGCGCGCCCGGAAATCGTCGAACGCTCGCAGAGACCGCGGATAATGGCCCGCGCCATAGCCTCCATGGCAAACCCGTCCGTCAGGAAGCCGACGCGTCGACCGTGACGGATGCGTGCGAGCGCCAGCTGCTGGGCAAGAGCCGTCGGGCCGGTTTCGTCCCATGCCGCCGCGAGAGGCAGGAGGTAGGTCTCGGTATGGCCCTCGAGCTCCGCTTCAAGTTCGCCCAGCAACATGTTGCCTGCAAAGGGCAGGGGTGTTGCCGCAACGAGGTGCGCACTTTTCAGAACCTCGCCCTTGGAACCGAACCAGCGTCGCTTCTCGAGATAGGCGGGCAGGATGTCCTTGGACATGGTGTTGGACAGGCGTGAATCGTCCACAAGCTCCAGCAGGTCGCGCCGGATGACCATGGTCACAAGGTCGGGTAGCTGTTCCGGCGGCTCCTTCCGCCAGGCTGGTCCGTCGGCCTCTGCCACCAGCTGGAACCAGAAGAACCCGTAGGGCGGCATTGTCAGCAGGTAGGTCAGCTGGCCGATCGGCGGGAAGGGCGACATGCCGGTCAGTTCTATGGGCACGCGGTTCTGGAATTCGGAAAGATCCAGTTCGACCGCCTGGGGAAGCCGCGAAAGATTGGCGACGCAGAGGATCGTCTCGCCGTTGTGTTCTCGCAGATAGGCGAGGATCTTCCGGTTGCCCGGCGCCAGAAAGCGGAGCGTGCCGCGACCGAACGGCGGATGCTTGCCGCGTAGCGCAAGCATTCTGCGGGTCCAGTTCAGGAGCGAGTGCGCGTCGGCTGCCTGCGCTTCGACGTTCAAGGCCTCATAGCCGTAAAGCGGGTCCATGATCGGTGGCAGGACGAGCCGCGCGGGATCGGCTTTTGAGAAGCCGCCATTGCGATCCGGCGACCATTGCATCGGCGTGCGCACACCGTCGCGGTCGCCGAGATAGATGTTGTCGCCCATGCCGATCTCGTCGCCGTAGTAGAGGACCGGCGTCCCGGGCATGGACAGAAGCAACGCGTTCATGAGTTCGATGCGCCGACGGTCACGCTCCATCAGAGGCGCGAGGCGGCGACGGATGCCGAGGTTGATGCGCGCGCGCCGGTCGGCGGCATAGGTGTTCCAGAGGTAGTCGCGCTCCTCGTCGGTCACCATTTCGAGCGTCAGTTCGTCGTGGTTGCGAAGGAAGATCGCCCATTGGCAGTTTTCCGGAATTTCCGGCGTCTGGCGCATGATGTCGGTGATCGGAAACCGGTCCTCCTTGGCGATCGCCATGTACATGCGCGGCATCAGCGGGAAGTGGAACGCCATGTTGCATTCGTCGCCGTCGCCGAAATATTCGCGCGTATCCTCAGGCCACTGGTTGGCCTCCGCGAGCAGCATCTTGCCGGGATGCGTGGCATCGAGAGCAGCACGAATTTTCTTCAGGATCTCATGTGTCTCGGGAAGGTTTTCGTTGATCGTGCCTTCCCGCTCGATGAGATAGGGAATGGCATCGAGGCGGAACCCGTCGATGCCGGTCTCCAGCCAGAACCGCATGACGGTGAGCAGTTCCTCCAGCACGAGAGGGTTGTCGAAGTTCAGGTCGGGCTGGTGGGAATAGAAGCGATGCCAATAATAGGCACCGGCTACCGCATCCCAGGTCCAGTTCGACTTCTCGGTGTCGAGGAAGATGATGCGCGTTTCGGGAAATTTCTGGTCGTCGTCCGACCAGACATAGAAGTCGCGTTCCGGAGACCCGGCAGGGGCGTGTCGGGCTCGCTGAAACCAAGGGTGCTGGTCGGACGTGTGATTGATGACGAGCTCGATGATCACCCGCATGCCGCGTTGGTGTGCCGCTTCGACGAAGGCTTTGAACTCTTCCACGCTGCCGTAGTCGGGGCTCACGTCGCCGTAGTCTGCAATGTCGTAGCCGTCATCGCGGCGGGGCGAGGGGAAGAACGGCAGGAGCCATATCGCCGTTGCTCCGAGGGATGCGATGTGGTCCAGCTTCTCGTGCAGGCCCTTGAAGTCGCCGATGCCGTCTCCGTTGGCGTCGAAGAACGACTTGACGTGTATCTGATAGATGATCGCGTCCTTGTACCACAGCGGATCGCTCACGATCTGGCCTTGAGCCTGCAAGGTATCCATACTCTTTTCCCCTTATCTCACGCGCCAGATCGAGAAAGGCATTCCCGGCTCCAGACGAAGCCGCTGCCATTTTCCGGTCCAGGTGAACTTGTGACCTGAAACGAGGTCCTCCATGGAAAGCGATCCGTGGTCTGGAAGGTTCCATGACCAGAGAGGAACCTCGACGTCCGCCTCCTGGGCGTGGTGAGGATCGAGACTGATTGCGATCAGCAGTACGTTCTCCCGTCCCGGGCTCGCCTTCTCGAAGAACATGACGTTGTCATTCCCGGCGTTGAGGAGCGTCAGGCCGAGATGCGAATGAAACGCCGGATTTTCCTTGCGGATGCGGTTCAACAGGCCGATTTCATGCTTGATATTGCCGGGCCGGTCCCAGTCCCATGCGCGGATCTCGTATTTCTCGCTGTCGGCATATTCCTTGCGCTTGGCGTCCGGGCGCCCTTCGCAGAGTTCGAAACCATTGTAGACGCCCCAGAGGCCGGACAGGGTCGCAGCGAGTGCCGCGCGGATCAGGTAGGCGGGGCGCGGCGCGTTCTGCAGGAAGTCCGGATTGATGTCGTGCGTGTTGACGAAAAAGTGCGGCCGGAAGAAATCCTTCGGCTCTTCCGTGGTGATTTCGCGCATGTACTGCTCGAGTTCCCATTTCGTGTTGCGCCAGGTGAAGTATGTGTAGGACTGTGAAAACCCGATCTTCGCCAGCCGGTACATGACCTTCGGCTTGGTGAACGCTTCCGACAGGAAGACCACTTCCGGGTGCCTGGAGCGGATGTCGGCGATCAGCCACTCCCAGAACGGGAAGGGCTTCGTGTGCGGGTTGTCGACCCTGAACAGCTTCACGCCCTGATCGACCCACTTCTGCACGATGTCGCGCAGTTCCTGCCAGAGCGAGGGGATTGCGTCCTTTGCGTAGAAGTCGACGTTGACGATGTCCTCGTACTTCTTCGGCGGATTTTCGGCGTAACGGATGGTGCCGTCCGGCCTCCAGTCGAACCAGCCGGGATGTGTTTTGAGCCACGGATGGTCGGGAGATGCCTGGATGGCGAAGTCGAGTGCAATCTCCAGACCTTGATCATGGGCGGCGGCAACCAGGCGTCGGAAGTCCTCGAAGGTGCCGAGTTCGGGATGGATGGCGTCATGTCCTCCATCCTCCGAGCCAATTGCATATGGGCTTCCGGGGTCACCCGGCAGAGCCTTCAGGCTGTTGTTCCGCCCCTTCCGATTGGTCGAGCCGATAGGATGGACCGGCGGAAAATACACGACGTCGAAGCCCATCTCCCGGATCGCGGGCAGGCGCTGGATCACGTCATCGAAGGTGCCGTGACGGTTGGGATCGCCGCTCTGCGACCTCGGGAATATTTCGTACCAGCTGGCAAAGGAGGCGCCGATGCGCTCCGCATCCAGCGGAATGATCTGCGACCGGAGACGAAAGGGACGCCGGTCGGCCTCTGCCATCACTTCCGACGTGTGGTGGTCCAGCAGGAGTTCGATCCTGCGCGTTTCCGGCGCATGCTTCAGTTCGTCCAGTATTTGCCGCAGCTGCCCCTTCTGGGGTGCAGAGGTGTGCTTGGCCGCATCCTCGATGAGGTTGATGCCTTCCTGGATTTCCAGCCTCAGGTCCAGGCGCGCCTCGTGCTTCTTCGTGAACTCGTAGCGAAAGATTGCGTATGGGTTGCGCCATGTCTCGACGGCGAACTCGTGCCGGCCCATCCGCCGCGGCGTAAACTCGCCCCGCCAGCGGTCGTTTTCAAAGAGCTGCATGCGCGTTTCATGCCATTCCTCGTGGTCGCCCTCGCGCCACAGAAGGACGGCGGCGAGCGGATCATGGCCGTCGCCGAAGATGTCGGCTTCCACCCGGATCGTCTCGCCGACTACACGTTTGACAGCGAACCTGCCGTCATCGACCGTTGGCGTGATCTTCTCGATTGCCAGCCTGGGGGCGGTGGCGGCGACACTCAGATACGGAAGAGGGGAGTCGGACTGGATGGGCGTGGAGGCCGTTCCCTCCAGTGTTCGCACTTCGCCAGGCTTCAACCGTGGGCCGGAGGGCCCGTCTGCCTCGGATAGCGGCAGAAAGGAGGAAACGACCTGCTGGATGGCGTTGAGCGGTGGCGGTGCAGTCTGCCGCAGATCCCGGTTGACGACGATCACGCGCACCTTGTCGGACGTCCGCAGATCTTCCCGATCCGACTGGACGATTGCAATGGCAGGCGTGTGAGTGGCCGCGATGACGGTGAAGGGGCGCCGGTAGAACTGTTCCCGGCCTCGGTGCAATGCCTCGTTGGTCGCCCGGATCTCGCTGCAGATGTCGAACGAAGACTGGTCACGGAGCCCGGCAAGCCCGAGACCATCGCCATGCATCGGATCGAGGGGCGTCGACGCTCCGTATTCAAATCCCATCGACACCATCACGCCGCCGCTGAGTGTCGCAGACAGGTGCAATCCGCGCAGAGCCTTGCGCTGCAGGATCTCGCAACTCTCGGTGCCGTGGGCGATGCGTTTGCCGTAAGGAGGCTCGGGGAATGCAACCTGATAACCAAGGCCGCGTTGCCGTACATGTTCTTCCGCCAGCCAGCCGTCATCGAGATTCCACCAGGCGAACGAGGAAAAGCAGCCGTTGAAACCGAGGCCCTCCAGTGCGCGTCGGCGGTCGAAACTCGTGCCCGGGGTCCACGCCAGGAACTCGACGCTATCCCGGCGGGCTCTGGCGGCCTTTATGAGCGAAGCCCAGGCTTCTTCCGGAACGTGTTCTATGCCGAGGCAGCGAAAACCGGCGACGCCGGCGTCCACCAGAACGCCAATGCGCTGGCGCCATTCTTCCAGGTATTGAAAGGTCACTTGGCTGGGCGAAAGATCGAGAGGCTGGCTGCAGTTTGCCTCAGGGGGCATGCGCGGATCTGCGACGATACTGTCCGTGCCTGCGTCCTCGCGTGCAGTTCTATCGATGACAAGATCGAGCATGAGCCTGATCTTGTGGTTGGCGGCAAGCGCTGTCAGCTGTGAAAACGTGTTCTCGACATCGTCGCCCAACTGCAATGCCGGGTCGATGCGGTCGAAACTGCGGGAGACGAAAACGCTCGTATGGTTTCCCCTCTCGAAAAGGGGCGCTGTCAGGACAGTATCGAAGCCGAGACTGTACGCATGTTCGAAAATCTCACCCCAGGCGTCGTAACCTCGTAGCTGCAGCGGATGGACGTAGTAAATCCTTGGTGGCTGCTTGAGACGTGAGACCGGAGCATTGAACGTCGGGACAGAATTCATCGCGGGGCCTTGCGTTAGCGTTGAACGCTTAACGGCAGTACCTCTCGCTGGTTCCAAGGAGCTACATCAGCTGTGCTTCGACCACGGCATCGTTGAAACGTTCGCGAGCCACTTCCGGAGACTCTCTTCCATCGAGCGCGGCAAGACACGCATAACGTGCTTTGACGAACCTTGGTCCCTTAATGTTGGGCCAGTGATGATCCAGAAGATCGAGTGCTTCGAAGGCACTGGAGACGGCAGAAAAGCTGGTATCTACCGGCCTCTGCCAGGTGACGTTCTGCATGACATCCTCCCATGGTGCTTTAAGTCATTGGTCCCAGGACCGCGACGCTCAATGAACGCCCAGGGGGTGCAACGGTTGCGCTGCATTAGGAAACTATCATGAATCACTGGCAGCCTCATCAGCTTTCTGTCTGCAAACGCAGCTGATGGGACGAACAGCAGACAAAAAGCCCGCGCCGAAGATCGGGGCAGGCTTTCGTCAGCCGAACATGCCGGTCGTCGGCCTCAGGCTTTCAGCTTTGTCATGATCTGTTCGAGGAAGCCGAGCATCAGCGCGGAAACGACGAACGCCAGATGCATCAGCGTCGCCCACATCAGGCGGGTGCCATCGTATTGCTGCATGTTGAGGAATATCTGCAGCAGGTGGATCGAGGATATGGCGACGATGGACGATGCGACCTTGATCTTCAGGCTGCCAGAATCGAGCTTGCCAAGCCAGGAGATCTCTCCGCTGTCGTGTCCGTCGAAGCGGCTGACGAAGTTCTCATAGCCGGAGATCATGACCATGACGATGAGGCTTGCGACGAGGGCAGCATCGATCAGTCCCAGCATGGCCAATATCATTTCGGCCTCGTCCAGAACGAAGACGCTGCCGGCGACCTTGGCGAACTTGTAGAGGAAGGCGATGGCATAGACGCCGAGCGCAGCCGCAAGTCCCATGTAGAACACCACAAGGATCCAGCGGGCGGACAGGATAATTCGTTCGATCAGCAACTCGAGAGATTTCATAAAATACCTTTGTTCGATGTAGGCGCCCGATAGCGCGAATGATCCTCTCTGCCAACTGGTCTCGTCATCCGATTGGTCCGCCACAAACGCGAATGTGATGGGGTGCCTGCGTGATTGTCACCGGGATGGTGGATTCGATCCGCTTCGGTCACTACCGGCATTGCCGCGACCTCTTCCGGTGCTTGGTAATTGTTATTGCGAGAGGAAGGACTATAACCGCTTTCAGGGTCTGAAATGGGAATGGGGCATGTTTCGGCGGACAGGGCTATCCAGCATCGATTTGAATCTGCTGTTCAACATCTCTCCCAATCCTTACGTCCTGCTGGACGGGGATTTGAGCATCGTTGGGGTGAATGACGCTTACCTTGCGGCGACGATGCGCAGCGAGGAGGATCTGGTCGGGAAAAATATGTTCGACGTATTCCCGAGCGACCCTGCGTCGCCGCACGGGAAGATGCTTAGACAGTCTTTTGCACGGGTCTTCGAGACCAGCGCGGTCGATCACCTGCCACTCATTCCCTATCCTATTCCAGCCCAGGACGGCGGAATGGAGCATCGCTTCTGGAGCGCCACGCATACCCCCATCAAGGATGGCGATGGCAAGGTCGCGTACGTTCTGCAGCATACGGTCGATGTTACGGAGTTGCACCAGTTGCGCCTCGCGAGCAATGGCAGCGACTGGAAGGTGCAGACCGATCTTCTGCGCCGGGTCGATGCGGTTCAGGGTCGCAACAAGGTCCTCGACGAGGAGCGGGAATATCTACGCAGCTTGTTCGAACAGGCGCCGGGCTTCATGGCGGTGGTTCGCGGACCGCACCATACATTTACGATCGCAAACAAGGCTTACCGCGAACTCGTTGGATACAGGGATCTGATCGGCAAGCCGATCAGGAAAGCGCTGCCCGACGTGGCAGGGCAAGGCTTTTACGAACTGCTCGATGAGGTGTTCAAAACGGGAAAACCCTATGCCGGGAGCGCGGCACGTGTGCTCCTGCGCCGGAGACCGGGCGAGGCGCCAGAAGAGCGGTTCCTCGATTTCGTCTACCAGCCCCTTCGGGATGCCTCCGGCGCCGTTATCGGCATCTTTGTTCAGGGTCACGATGTCACCGGCCTGAGACAGGCTCAGGAGGAGGCCCGACAGAACGAAACCCGTTTTCGTACGCTCGCGCAATCGTTGCCAAACCAGGTTTGGACGGCATCGCCGAATGGGCAGATGGACTGGTGCAACGATCAGCTTTACCGATATAGCGGGCTGACTTCCATCTACTTCGATGCGACCAGACGGTCACGGATGCTCCATCCGGACGACGTGGAGAGCGTCAGCAACAACTGGCAACTGGCGCTTCGCAGCGGGCAACAGTTCGAGATGGAGATGCGGCTGCGCCGGCACGATGGTGCCTACCGCTGGTTCATCAGCCGTGCCGCGCCGATCACCAACAATGACGGCGACATCATCCTCTGGGTCGCGACCAATACGGATATCGAGGAGCAGAAGAAGACCGAGTCGCATCTCGAGTATCTCGCGGAATCGCTCGGGCACACCGTTGAAACACGGACCCTCGAACTGGAGCATGCACAGGAAGCCTTGCGCCAGAGCCAGAAGATGGAGGCGATCGGCAACCTCGCGGGCGGCATCGCCCACGATTTCAACAATCTGCTTCAGGTGATCACGGGCAACCTGCAACTGCTGAGCCGTGATTTCCAGGACAATGAGGTTGCTGAAAGGCGCGTCAACAGCGCCCTTGCCGGAGCGGCAAGAGGTGCCCGGCTTGCATCGCAGCTCCTTTCCTTCGGGCGGCGACAGCCGCTGGAGCCGAAGGTCGTCAACCTCAGCCGCCTCATCCGCGAGATGGATCATCTGCTGCGCCGCAGCCTCGGCGAGGCGATCGAGATCGATACGATCGTGAGCGGCGGGTTGTGGAATACGCTGGTCGATCCAAGCAATGTTGAAAACGCCTTGCTCAATCTGGCGATCAACGCCCGCGATGCCATGGACGAGCAAGGCAAGCTGACGATCGAACTCGGCAACGCTTTCCTCGATGACGAATATGCGCGCAATACCTTCGACGTGAAGGCTGGCCAGTATGTCATGCTGGCGGTCAGCGATACCGGCACCGGGATGACGCCCGATATCCTCGGCAAGGTGTTCGATCCCTTCTTCACGACCAAGCCCGACGGCAAGGGAACCGGGCTGGGCCTTTCGATGGTCTACGGCTTCGTCAAGCAGTCAGGTGGCCACATCAAGCTCTACAGCGAACCAGGCAGCGGGACGACAGTGCGCATCTACCTGCCTCGGTCGCTGGAGGCAGAAGACATCGTCATGGACAGCGTTGGCGGACAGGCGACCGGAGGCACGGAAACCATTCTTGTCGTCGAGGACGACGAGGCGGTTCGGGATGTGACGGTCAATCTCCTGACGGAGCTGGGATACAAGGTTCTGAAGGCACGAGACGCGGACAGCGGCCTTGCAATCGTGGAGAGCGGTGTGCCGATCGATCTTCTGTTTACGGACGTGGTGATGCCGGGGCGGCTCAAGAGCCGGGATCTGGCCCGCAAGGCCAAGGAACGGCTGCCGATGCTGGGTGTGCTTTTCACCTCCGGCTACACCGAAAACTCCATCGTGCATGGTGGTCGTCTCGACCCCGGCGTCAATCTGCTGAGCAAGCCCTATACGCGTGAGGCGCTGGCCCGAAAGATACGGCATGCCATCGATCAGACGCGCGAGAACGAGCCCCGGCCAACGGAGCCGGCCGCAGATCCGAAACCTCAGGAGCCCGCGGCAAATCTCCCGATCACCGTTCTTCTGTGCGAGGACGAAGCGCTTATCCGCATCTCGACGGCAGACTTTCTGCAGGACAGCGGAATGAACGTGGTCGAGGCGGGAACCGCAGGCGAGGCGATTGCCGCGGCGGAAAGCCATCCCATCGATGTCCTCGTCGCCGATGTCCACCTTCCGGACATGAGCGGGTTGGACCTGACGCTGAACCTGCGGGAGAAAATGCCGCAACTGCCGGTCATCTTCGCGACCGGCGACCGTAGCGTCCCTGGCGCGGAGGGATTGACGAATACCGCGCTGATCACCAAGCCGTACGACTACGATGTGCTGGCGGAACGGATCCGGGCGATGGTGATCCCACGTACATAAAGCGTGAGGCGCCGGCGGCTAGAGCTTGCCACCGGTTTCCCGGATGACCTGCGTCAGGCTGCCGCTTGCCGGAAAGAGCGGTATGAGGCAGGCCTGCAGCGCATGGTAGATGTCGCCTTTTCCGGGGAAGAGCGTGTGCGCCGGCACCAGATCCTCCGTCAGCTCCTCATGCCAGCCACCATTCTTGTGGTCGATGAACCGATTGGCGATCGTGCTCCAGATCAGCCGGTAGCTGTCTTCGTAGAAGTCGTCGACCGGCAGGTGCTCGTTGAGGAAGTGGGCGGCGCCTGCGGCCTCGCACATTGGCCACCAGAGCTTGTTGGTCTTCGCCGGCCGGTCGTCCCAGTCGAGTGTATAGACGAAGCCGCCGAGCTTCTTGTCCCAACCCAGTGACATGGCCTGCACGAACAGCGCCTTGGCTGCTTCCGGCATCCAGCCATGCTTCTTGCCGCCGAGTGGCCACAGCTGCAGGAGCAGGCGGGACCATTCAAGCCAGTGCCCCGGCGTCGTGCCGGCAGGGCGGAACATCTCGTTCTGGTGATAGTAGTCCCGATCGATGTTCCAGTCGGGATCGAAATGTTCGGCCACCCGGAAGCCGACGCTTCCGGCGCAGCGGCGGATCACCAGATCGGCGATGCTTTCCGCCTTGTCGAGGTAATGTCTCTCTCCGGTGACTTCGAAGGCGGCCATCAGCGCTTCGGTCAGGTGCATGTTCGAGTTCTGGCCGCGATAGTTGCCGCCGTCGATCGCGGACCAGTCGGACGTGAACTCCTCGGCGATCGCTCCGTGGCGCTCCTCCCAGAAGCGGGTATCGATGACTTCCGTGATGTCGGCCAGCATCCGGTCGGCGAGGGGGTGCCCGGCCACCTTCGCCGAAGAGGCGGCGAGCAGCACGAAGGCATGCCCGTAACCCTGCTTGGTGGCATCAACGGGGCCGCCATCGTTGAGGGACCAGTAATAGCCGCCGTTTGAGGTGTCACGGTGGTGATCCCAGAGGTAGGTCATGCCGTGGTCGATGATGTCGCCTGCGCCGGGACGACCCAACAGGTAAGCGATCGAGTAGCAATGCACCATGCGAGCCGAGGCATGGATTCCGCGTACCGCGTTTTCGGCCGCGAGCGGTGCCCCTCGGTCGTCGAGGTCGTGGAAGCCACCTTTCGAGTTGATCGCGCGATACTGGAAGAAGTCCATCAGCGCCTCGGCCTGCCGTAGCAGCCACTGGCGGTGATAATCGTGCTTCGCCCATGTCCGCGGCAGACTTGACTCGCTCATGAAACCTCCCGGCAAGTGATCAATTTTGCTACTCGGCGTATACCGCGCGCCGGTCCCACTGTCATGGCGTTTGTGTATGGAAGACCATATGCTTATTGTTTGACATAAAGATATGTTTATGCGCTTATGGCGCAAATTGACAAAGGAGATGTCTATGTTCGACGAGCTCTTCGGCCCGGAGGCTGCCCCACGTGACGGCGCGGAGGTGCTTGCCGCATTGCAGAAGGCTGCGCGCGAACGCATTCTGGTCATCGACGGTGCCATGGGCACCCAGATCCAGGGTCTAGGTTTCGACGAATCTCATTTCCGCGGTGATCGCTTTATCGGATGTGCCTGCCATCAGCAGGGCAATAACGATCTTCTGATCCTGACGCAGCCGCAGGCGATCGAAGATATCCACTATCGCTATGCGATGGCGGGTGCCGACATCCTCGAGACGAACACATTTTCGTCGACGCGGATCGCACAGGCGGACTACCAGATGGAGAATGCCGTCTACGACCTGAACCGCGACGGCGCGCGTCTGGCTCGGCGAGCTGCATTGAGGGCGGAGAAGGAGGACGGCCGGCGACGTTTCGTTGCCGGCGCCATCGGCCCAACGAACCGGACTGCCTCGATCTCGCCCGACGTCAATAATCCCGGTTACCGGGCGGTGACATTCGACGATCTGCGGATTGCCTATGGCGAGCAGATCGACGGCCTGATCGACGGCGGCGCCGACATCATCCTCATCGAGACGATTTTCGATACGCTGAATGCCAAGGCAGCGATCTTCGCCTGCGAGGAGCGTTTCGCGGCCAAGGGCATCCATCTTCCGGTGATGATCTCCGGCACGATCACCGACCTGTCCGGCCGCACATTGTCGGGGCAGACACCGTCGGCATTCTGGAGTTCGGTCAGTCACGCCAGCCCGTTCACAGTCGGCCTCAACTGCGCACTCGGCGCCAACGCGATGCTTCCGCACCTGCAGGAACTCTCCGGGGTCGCCGACACCTTCATCTGTGCCTATCCCAATGCCGGACTGCCGAACGAATTCGGCCAGTATGACGAAACACCGGCGGACATGGCCCGCCAGGTGGAAGAATTCGCCCGGCAAGGTCTCATCAACGTGGTCGGCGGCTGCTGTGGATCGACGCCCGAGCACATCCGTGCGCTCGCCGAGGTGGTCTCCGGCTATGCGCCACGCGAAGTGCCGGAACACAAGCCGTTCATGTCGCTTGCCGGCCTCGAGCCTTTCGTGCTGACCAAGGATATTCCCTTCGTCAACGTCGGCGAGCGGACCAATGTCACCGGCTCGGCAAAGTTCCGCAAGCTGATTACCGCCGGCGACTATGCGGCCGCGCTGGCCGTCGCCCGTGACCAGGTGGAGAACGGCGCCCAGATCATCGACATCAACATGGACGAGGGCCTGATCGATTCCGGCCGGGCGATGGTCGAGTTCCTCAACCTGATCGCCGCTGAACCGGACATCGCGCGCGTGCCGGTGATGATCGATAGCTCGAAGTTCGAGATCATCGAGGACGGCCTGAAATGCGTGCAGGGCAAGGCTGTCGTTAACTCCATCTCGCTCAAGGAAGGGGAGGAGAATTTTCTCCGTCAGGCCCGACTGCTTCGCAACTATGGTGCCGCCGTCGTCGTCATGGCCTTTGACGAGACCGGACAGGCCGATACCTACGAGCGCAAGGTCGAGATCTGCGAGCGGGCCTACAAGATCCTCACGGAACAGGCTGGTTTCCCGCCGGAAGACATCATCTTCGACCCGAACATCTTTGCGGTCGCGACCGGCATCGAAGAGCACAACAATTACGGCGTCGATTTCATCGAGGCCACGCGGACGATCCGCGAGCGCATGCCGTTGGTGCATATTTCCGGCGGCGTCTCCAACCTGTCGTTCTCCTTCCGCGGCAACGAGCCGGTGCGCGAGGCGATGCACGCCGTGTTCCTCTACCACGCCATCCAGGCAGGCATGGACATGGGCATCGTCAATGCCGGGCAGCTGGTGGTTTACGAGACGATCGATCCTGAGCTTCGCGAGGCCTGCGAGGATGTGGTTCTCAACCGCCGCGCGGATGGCACGGAACGGCTGCTTGAGGTCGCCGAGCGTTTTCGAGGCGGCCCCGGCAGGGAAGCAAGGGTGCAGGATCTTGCCTGGCGGGAATGGTCGGTCGAAAAACGGCTCGAGCATGCGCTGGTCAACGGCATTACAGACTATATCGACGCCGATACGGAAGAAGCCCGCCAGCAGGCGGCCCGCCCATTGCATGTGATCGAAGGCCCGTTGATGGCGGGCATGAATGTCGTCGGCGACCTGTTCGGTGCGGGCAAGATGTTCCTGCCGCAGGTGGTGAAATCGGCCCGTGTCATGAAGCAGGCCGTGGCCGTGCTTTTGCCGTACATGGAAGAAGAAAAGCGCCTCACCGGCGGCGAGCAGCGGCGGTCGGCGGGCAAGGTGCTGATGGCCACCGTGAAGGGTGACGTCCACGACATCGGGAAAAACATCGTCGGCGTCGTACTCGCCTGCAACAACTATGAGATCCTGGACCTCGGCGTCATGGTGCCGGCGACCAAGATCCTCGAAATGGCAGTTGCGGAGAAGGTCGATATCATCGGCCTGTCAGGCCTCATCACCCCGTCGCTGGACGAGATGGTGCATGTGGCCGCGGAGATGGAGCGACAGGGTTTCGACATTCCTTTGCTGATCGGTGGAGCAACCACGAGCCGCGTCCACACGGCAGTCAAGATCCACCCGCGCTACGATCGCGGCCAGACGATCTACGTGACTGATGCGAGCCGCGCCGTCGGTGTCGTATCGTCGCTGCTGTCGCAGGAGGCGAAGCCGGACTATGTCGGCAACATTCGCGCCGAATACGCCAAGGTCGCTGCGGCCCATGCCCGCAGCGAGGCGGAAAAGAAGCGCCTGCCGCTGGAGCGAGCGCGCGCGAATGCGGAGAAGGTTGATTGGCAGGACTACCAGCCAGTTGCGCCGACATTCACGGGAACGAAGGTGTTCGACGATTACTCGCTTGAGGAGTTGGCACGCTACATTGACTGGACGCCCTTCTTCCAGACATGGGAGCTGAAGGGGCGTTATCCGGCTATTCTGCAAGACGAGAAGCAGGGCGAGGCTGCCCGGCAGCTTTTCGCGGATGCGCAGGCGATGATCGAAAAGATCATCTCGGAAAAGTGGTTCCGGCCACGCGCCGTTATCGGCTTCTGGCCAGCCAATGCGGTCGGCGACGATATCCGTCTGTTCACCGACGAGAAGCGCAGCGAAGAACTCGCAACCTTCTTCACGCTCCGCCAGCAGCTATCCAAGCGAGACGGGCGGCCGAACGTGGCGGTTTCCGACTTCGTTGCGCCGGTGGACAGTGGCTGCCAAGACTATGTCGGCGGCTTCGTGGTCACCGCCGGGATCGAGGAGATCGCCATCGCGGAGCGGTTCGAACGCGCCAACGATGACTATTCCTCCATCCTTGTGAAGGCTCTGGCAGACCGCTTCGCGGAAGCCTTTGCGGAGCGTATGCACGAGCGGGTGAGGCAGGAGTTCTGGGGCTATGCGCCGGATGAAAACCTGTCGCCGGAACAGTTGGTCACGGAAGACTATGCAGGCATCCGCCCCGCACCGGGCTATCCGTCGCAGCCCGACCACACCGAGAAGGAAACACTGTTCCGGTTGCTCGACGCGGAGAATGCGACGGGCGTGAAGCTGACGGAGAGCTACGCGATGTGGCCCGGTTCGTCCGTTGCCGGCCTCTACATCGGCCATCCGGCTTCCTACTATTTCGGGGTTGCCAAGGTCGAACGGGATCAGGTCGACGACTATGCCCGACGCAAGGGCATGCCGGTGGCGGAGGTGGAGCGTTGGCTCGGGCCGGTGCTCAACTACATCCCTTCGGCCGCCGTCGAAGACGCGGCCTAGTCGGCAGGCAAGAATACGATCCGCCACAAGGTCCCGCGGCGGATCGCACCCTCTCTAGTCTCGCCCCTTCTCGCCCCTTCTCGCCCCTCTCTAGTCTCGAACGATGAGAAGGTCGCCGGACGAGAAGTGGAGATTGATGTCTTCTCCCGGCGCCGGCATCCTGAGGTCCGGCGAATTGAACATGTCGAACGACACCGTGCTCCCGCCGACGGCGATCTTGGTGCGGACGACGGATCCGAGGAAGCTTGCCGATATGACTTCCCCGCGAAGGGTGGCGTCGCCATGTTCGGAAAGGGATGCTGCCTCGGGCCGTAGCGCAAGGGTTATCGGGTCGCTGGGCTTTCTGTTCCCCACCGACTCGCGGAGCGCGATCAACTGGTCGCCGATCCGCACGGTCTGTGCCGCAGGATCGGCCACGACTGCATCGATCATGTTGAGCGTGCCCACGAATGACGCGACGAACCGGGTGGCGGGGTGGTTGTAGATTTCCGACGGGCTGCCGATCTGGTCGGCATGGCCGGCATTCATGACGACGATGCGGTCGGAGATCGACAGTGCCTCCTCCTGGTCGTGCGTCACGAAGACCGTGGTGATCCCGAGCTGTCGCTGGATCTGGCGGATCTCTTCGCGAAGCGAAATGCGGATCTTGGCATCCAGCGCCGACAGAGGCTCGTCGAGCAGCAGGAGTTGTGGCTTCGGAGCCAGCGCGCGCGCAAGCGCAACACGTTGCTGCTGTCCGCCGGATAGCTGGTAGGGGTAACGGTCGGCGAGGTGCTCGAGGCGGATGAGCGCCAGCATCTCCTTCACCCGCGCCTCGATCTGCGTCTTCGGCGTTCCCGCCACCTTCAGGCCGAATGCGACATTGTCGAAGACGTTCATGTTCGGAAACAGGGCATAGGCCTGGAAGACCATGCCGATGTTGCGCTGGCTCGTCTTCAGGCGGCTCTGATCCTTGCCGTTGATGCTGATCGTGCCGCCGCTCGGCGTCTCGAAGCCGGCGATCATCCTCAGGATCGTCGTCTTGCCGCAACCGGATGGTCCGAGAAAGGAAACGAACTCGCCCTTCTCGATCGACATGTTGAAATCCTTCACCACCTGCACGGCGCCGAAGCTTTTCTGGAGATTTTCGAGAGCCAGGAAAGACATGAACGGAAAACCCTTAGATGCGTGGCGGTGCCATCTTGCTGAAGCGGGAAACGAGCTGGATCAGCGCGAGGCAGCCCCATGTAATGCCGAATGCGATAACCGACAACGCGAACGGCTCATAGGCCTTGTTGGCGCCGATCCGCTGGAGATACGGGCCAAAGGCGGGCCGGTCGAGAAGCGCTGCCAGCGTGAATTCGCCGATGACGATCGCGAAGGTGAGGAAGGCGCCGGATAGCACGGCCGGAACGACGTTCGGCAGGATGACCCGGCGCAGGATGGTGATCCAGCCAGCGCCCAGGCTCTGCGCCGCTTCGGTCAGCGTCGCAACGTCGATGGTGCGCAGGCCGGTATCCACGGCGCGGTACATGTAGGGCAGCGCCAGCATGGTATAGCCGAAGGCCAGCAGGGCGTTGGTTCCGGTCAACGATCCGGTCAGCGGCAGCCAGCTCGACGTGTTGTAGAGGCGGATATAGCCAAAGACGATGACGATTGCCGGAATGACGAGCGGCAGGAGGGTCATGAATTCGACGTAGGGCCGAGCCCAGGGCATTTTCAGGCGCACCCAGAACGCCGTGGGAACGACGATCAGGATGCCGATCACGATGGTCACCAGCGCCATGAAAACTGAATAGCTGAATGTGGCCTGGAATTGCGGATCGGCCAGCACCCGGACGTAGGCATCCAGGCTATAGACACCGCGGCGGGCCCTTAGCGAGAATTCGAACAGGCCGCCAAGCGGGACGAAGAAATAGAGCAGCCCGAATATCAGGACCGCCCAGCCGATGATGCGGGTCAACAGGCTCATTTCAACCACCTTTCGGCGCGGATGCGCAGCAAGATGTAGACGACGTTGGAGGCGGCGGTGACAACGATCATCCCGAAGGCCATGGCGTAGCCGAGATTGGGATTGCCCAGGACATCGCCGCGGATCTGCGCATAGAGCTGTATCGGAACGATGTTCAGGCTGGAGCCGGTGAGCGCGATGGCGGTAGCGACAGCGCCGAAGGCGTTCGCGAAGAGGAGTGCAAAGGTGCCGAGCAGGGCGGGAAACAGGATTGGCAGCGCTACCATCCGCCAATATTGAAATGCCGTCGCTCCCAGTACTTCGGCCGCTTCGCGCCATTCGCGCCGCAGGCCTTCCAGCGCCGGCGTGATGATCAGGACCATCAGCGGGATCTGGAAGAACAGGTAGGTGACGGTCAGGCCCCAGAAGCTCAGGATGTTGAAGCCGAGGTCGCGCTGGAGGACGATCCCGAAATTCTGGCGCAGGAACAGTGTGACGAGGCCGACAGGCCCGAACGTTGCAAGGAATGCGAACGCAAGCGGCACGCCGGCGAAATTGGAGGCGACGCCGGAAAAGGTCAGGAGCGGCGACTTGATCCAGCGGGGGACTGCGCCGAAGACCACGGCCGCTGCCATGCCGAAGCCGATCAGGCAACCGAGAGCGGCCGAAGCGAATGAGATCTTGATGGAAATCCAGTAGCTGGACGGGATAGTCCCGGTGTTGAGGTCGATGATGTTCTGCAGCGTGAACGAGCCGTCACGGGTCTGGAATGCACCGATCACGATGTGCATCGTCGGCAGTATCAGGAACAGCAACACGAAGATGACGAAGGGCATGAGGCCCAACCAGGTGAACGACAGGCGCAGCCGGAGTGCGGGTGGGGCTTGGTTCATGTCTGCGGCTCTTCCCCCGTTCGGTCGTCTCGTATGTGGCAAAATGCGGCGACGCATTTCAGGATGACTGACCCCGGCCCGATGAGCTCGGGCCGGGGTCATAACTCAAAGCAGGCTTATTGTACGTTTGCGCCGACAACGCTATCCCAGCCGCCGGTGACAGCAGCCTTGTTGGCGTTCTGTTCTTCGACGGTCGGGAATACGGCTGCTTCATAGCTTGCAGCCGGTGGCAGGGCATCCAGCAGTTCCTGCGGGATCTTGCCTGCCTTGGCCATGGCGTTGAAACGCGCGGGGTGGCAATAGCCCTTCAGCCAGAGGTTCTGACCTTCGTCCGAATAGAGATATTCCATCCAGAGCTTCGCGGCGTTCGGGTGCGGCGCGAATGCCGAGATACCCTGAACGTAGACGCCTGCCAGAACGCCCGTCTTCGGCACGACAACCTCGACCGGCGGATTGCCCTTCAGTTCGTCGCGCCAAGCCAACGCGTTGTAATCCCATGCGACCGCAATCGGCGTGGCGCCCTGGGCGATCGTACCCGCCTTGGCGATGACTGGAACGAAGTTGCCGGCCTTGTTCAGTTCGGCGAAGTAGTCGAGACCGGACTTGCCGGCTTCTTCACCCGACTTGGCTCCCTTGGAAAGACCGGCAGCAAGGACCGCGAGGATTGCCTGGTTGGAGGCGCGCGGATCACCGGCAAGTGCGACCTGGCCAGCATATTCAGGCTTCAGAAGGTCGGCCCAGTCCTGCGGGGCGTTCTCGACCATGTCCTTGTTCACAATAAGGGACAGAACGCCGTAGTAGTCGCCGTACCAGTGGCCTTCAGGGTCCTTGATGTCGTCCGGAATCTCGTCCCATGTCGAGACCTTGTAAGGCTGCAGAAGACCTTCTGCCTTCATCTGGGGACCGAATGACAGGCCAACGTCGATGACGTCGGGAGCCTGGGGACCCTTGTTGTCTTTGTTTGCCTTGATGGCCTCGACTTCGTCGGCAGAGCCGGCGTCCGGGTTCAGTTCGTTGACCTGAATGTCGGGATACTTTGCCTTGAACCCGGCGATGACGTCACCATAGCCGCACCAGCTGTGGGGCAGGGCGATGGTGGTGAGCATGCCTTCCTTCTTGGCGGCTTCGATCAGTTCCGCGCTCGGCTCGGCAAGTGTGAGACTGCTCGAAGCAAGGACGATTGCGGTGGTCAGCGAGAGCAGGCGGTGGGTGTTATTCAGCACGATATCCTCCTGAGGTTGGTCGTGTTCGGTGCGACTCGTAGAGCCAGTTGATGTACTCTATGTGACAGATACGAGGTTGAGCAATTGCTCATAAATGCTTTGGATAGAAGGTTTTTTCCTCATCGGGCTACTCCAGTCGCTGGCGGTTGTGACGACGGAACAGGCGAGATTTTTCAAAGAGCTCTTCCAGCGAATTCATGCGGTCCCGGGTCTTGTCCCAGGTGGCGCTCTGAACCGCTTCGATCAGGGCCTCGACGACGAAGAGGGTCACTACCGAGGAGTCCCAGGCACTGGGTGCTTCGATGCGGACACGGAAGGTATGCAAGGCATGCTGTGCAACCGGAGATCTCCACGTGTCCGTCAACAGAATGATGACGACGCCGCTCGCCTTGGCGACTTCGGCGAGTGTCTCCATTTCCTGCTCGTAGCGCCGGATGTCGAAGATGACGAGGACGTCGCCGGGGCTCATGTTCAGAACATGCTGCGGCCAGGAACTGGAGCTCGTGGAAATGAGGGCGGTCTTGGGACGGATGACCTGCATGTGGGTGAAGAAGTATTCCGCCAGTGACCCAGTTATGCGTCCGCCGATGAAATAGATGCTTCGGTTGCGGTCGCCAAGCAGGGCTGCGGCATCCTCGAATGTCTTGGTGTCGAGGTCCGACAGCGTGTCGCGGAGGTTGGCGGTAATGGCGTCCGCGAAACGGTTGAGGATGTGCATTCCGGGCGCATTCAGCGCCCAGCGATCGTGCTTGGCGATCGGGTTGGAAATTGTCTCTTCGAGTTCCTGGTGCAGATGAGACTGAAACTCGGGATAGCCCTTGAAGCCAAGCTTCTGCACCATGCGCGCGACCGTCGGCGTCGAGACGCCGGCGTTGTCCGCGATCGTGGTGATGCTGCCGAGCCCGGACACCGGATAATTCTCCAAAATCCTGTCGGCCAACTGCTTTTCCGCCCGCGTCAGGCTGTCGTAACTTACGCGTATGACATCCGAGACGGTGCGCGCTGTTGTTGGCACTAAGCTGTTCCCTCCGGTCTTCGCCGGTTGTGAAAGATTTAACAATTCTTTTCGGGCTGGAGTCAATGGAGGCGATGAAGAGAAATTTTCAGAATCACGTTGACGGAAACGAAAAGATGAAGAATTCTCTTCTTAATCGTTACATCAATCCCAGATGGTTGGCATGCTGGCCGAGACGCAATTTTTCACCGAAGGCGATGGCGAGCCGGTGGCAGTCGAAAATGCCGGCGCGGCTGGCGATGTCCTGCTCGTATGCGAGCATGCATCGTCGCAGATTCCGAAGCGCTATGGCACGCTCGGCCTCTCGGAAGACGCGCTCAGTTCCCATATCGCTTGGGATCCGGGCGCGCTGGCTGTGTCGCAGCTCATGTCGCGGCAACTCGCCGCTGTACTGATTTACCAGCGTTTTTCGCGGCTGGTCTATGACTGCAACCGTCCGCCGGAATCGCCGGCCGCGATGCGCGACAGCAGCGAGATCTTTCGGATTCCCGGTAACGAGGACTTGTCCGAGGCCGAAAGATCGTTGCGCACGGCGTCTCTCTACCTGCCGTTCCAGGGACGGATACGCGACGAGATCGAGGTTCGCAGGCGGCAGGGCCGGCGAACAGTGCTGGTTACCATCCACAGCTTCAATCCGGTCTATTTCGGGGAGAGGCGCGAGGTGGAGATCGGTATCCTGCACGACAAGGACAGCCGTCTGGCAGACGCGATGCTGAAGGCTGCTGCCGACACACGGCTTTATCGGGTCGAGCGCAACGAGCCTTACGGGCCGGAGGATGGCGTGACACATACGCTGGAACTCCACGCCACGGCGGACGGGCTTTTGAACGTGATGATCGAGGTGCGCAACGATTTGATTTCAGACGAAACCGGCCAGGGGGTTGTGGCCGATTTCTTGACAGGATTGCTGAGGGAAGCTCTCGAAGCAATCTAGACCCGGGGAGCAGCAAAGGCTGCGGCGCACCGACACTGAAAAATCGGGCGGTGCATGACATGTCGACTGGGTGAGGCGGGCCGGACGGCTCGCCGCCCATTCCTTGATCAGGAGAGAAGGGCATGGAAAGTTCATCTGCGGGCGTCAGCTACAAGAAGGCTGACGCAGCCTACTTCGAGAAAAGAGGACTTTCGCGATATGCGGGGGTCTGGTCGCTGTGGGCGCTGGGGGTTGGTGCCGTCGTTTCAGGCCATTTTTCCGGATGGAATTTCGGCTTCGCCACGGGCGGCTGGGGCGGCATGCTGGTCGCCGGCATCATCATCGCCATCATGTATCTGGGGCTGACGTTCTCGATCGCCGAGATGAGCCCCGCACTGCCGCATACGGGTGCTGCCTATTCTTTTGCGCGGACTGCCATGGGGCCTTGGGGCGGCTTCATCACCGGGCTGTGCGAGAACGTGGAATACGTGCTGACGCCGGCCGTCATCGTCACGTTCATCACGGCTTACGTGAATTCGATCCTCGGTTTGGACCCGGTCTATTCGCCGCTCTTATGGATGCTCTTCTATGCGATCTTCCTGGGATTGAACATCTTTGGACTGGAGCTGTCCTTCAAGGTGACGCTGGTCATCACCATCGTATCCTTGGCGGTTCTGGTTTTCTTTTGGGTCAGCGCGATCCCCAATATGGATTTTTCGCGCTGGGCCTTGAACATCGGGGTGGGGCCTGATGGGGGTGCCGTCGAGCTGCCGGAGGGGAATGGGGAATGGTTCCCCTTCGGCATCTCCGGTGTGCTTGCGACGCTGCCCTTTGCGGTCTGGCTGTTTCTTGCCATCGAGCAATTGCCGCTGGCCGCCGAGGAATCCGTCGATCCCAAGCGCGACATGCCGAAGGGTATCATCCTCGGAATGGTGACGCTGATGATCTCCGCCTTCATGATCGTGCTTCTGAACCCGTCCGTGCAAGGCGTCGGGTCCTTCCATCTCGGTTCGTCGCTGGAGCCGCTGCTTGACGGGTTCAAGGCGGTGTACGGCGACAGTGGCGTGGTTATCCTCGGTCTGGTGGCGCTCACGGGTCTGATCGCGAGCTTCCATACGATCCTTTATGCGCAGGGGCGGCAGGTCTATTCCCTGTCGCGCGCCGGTTACTTCCCGACGGCCCTGTCGGTAACGCATCGGGTCTACAGGACGCCCTATATCGCCATGATCACCGGTTCGCTTGTCGGGCTCTCCGTGATGCTGGTCATCTGGTTCTCGCTGGGTGCGGAGCAGGGTGGCAGCATCATCGGCAGCGTCCTGCTCAACATGGCGGTGTTCGGAGCGATGTTCTCCTACATCATGCAGGCGATCTCCTTCATCATCCTGCGCAAGAAGCTGCCAAACATCGAGCGACCGTTCCGTTCGCCGCTTGGTATCCCGGGTGCCGTCCTGACGATCATCATCGCCGTGGTGACCTTGCTCTACCAGGTTCAGGACCCGAACTTCACCAAGGGAGTGCTCTGGGTAGTCCTCTGGTTCGCCGTCGCCATCGCCTACTTCGCTATGGTCGGCCGTCACCGGCTCATCCTCTCCCCGGAAGAGGAGTTTGCGATGGAGCACAAACAGGCAGCGTCGCTCGCCTGACCTCAGCGGCGCGGCTGAAGGGCCGCGCCTTTCTCATTATTACTTTTATATGAATGGATAAGAGGCATGAGCGCCAGCTACTCTTTGGACGACCTGAAGCGCGATGTGGCCGAGGGCCGCATCGACACCGTCATCGCCGCGCAGGTCGATATGCAGGGGCGCCTGATGGGCAAACGCTTCCATGCGGAGTTCTTCATCGAGAGCGCTTACAAGGAAACCCACTGCTGCAACTACCTGCTCGCGACCGACATGGAGATGGAGACCGTCTCCGGCTACAAGGCGACGAGCTGGGAGAAGGGCTATGGTGACTACACCATGAAGCCAGACCTTTCGACGCTTCGCCGCGTGCCATGGCTGGAAGGGACCGCGATGGTGCTTTGCGACGTACTGGATCATCATACCCACGAGGACGTGCCGCATTCACCACGTGCCATCCTCAAGAAGCAGGTGGCGCGGCTTGAGGCCATGGGCATGAAGGCCTTCATGGCGACCGAGCTGGAGTTCTTCCTGTTCGACCAGACCTACGAGCAGGCGCAGGCGTCGGGGTACCGGGATCTCAAGCTGGCAAGTGCTTATAACGAGGACTACCACATCTTCCAGACAACCAAGGAAGAAGAGGTGATGCGGGCGATCCGCAACGGCCTGCAGGGCGCGGGCATCCCGGTCGAGAACTCGAAGGGCGAAGCATCGGCGGGCCAGGAGGAGATCAATGTCCGCTATGCGGATGCGCTGACCATGGCCGACCGGCACGTCATCATCAAGAACGCGGCCAAGGAGATAGCCTGGTCCAAGGGCAAGGCCATTACCTTCCTCGCCAAGTGGAACTACAACGCCGCCGGCTCGTCGTCGCACATCCACCAGTCGCTCTGGAGCGCGGATGGCAAGACGCCGCTGTTCTTCGACAAGGACGGCGAGCACGGTATGTCGCAGACGATGCGGCACTACGTTGCCGGACTGCTCGCCCATGCAGGCGAAATCACCTGTTTCCTGGCGCCTTACATCAACTCCTACAAGCGGTTCATGGCAGGCACGTTTGCGCCGACCAAGGCCATCTGGAGCAAAGACAACCGCACTGCCGGTTACCGTCTCTGCGGCGAAGACACGAAGGCCATCCGTATCGAATGCCGCGTCGGCGGGTCCGATCTCAATCCGTACCTTGCCATGGCGGCGCTTCTCGCGGCAGGCATCGACGGGATCGAGAAAAAGATGGAACTGGAACCGGCATTCGTCGGTGACGCCTATGGCCGGAAAGATATCCGGGAAATCCCACACACCCTGCGTGATGCGACGGCGCTGATGTCGGGCTCGGAGATGCTCCGCTCCGCCTTCGGTGACGACGTCGTCGACCACTACGCGCGCGCCGCCCGGTGGGAGCAGGAAGAGTACGATCGTCGCATCACCGATTGGGAAGTGGCGCGCGGCTTCGAAAGGGCCTAACTGTCCACAGGACCTCGTGCTCGATCAATTAGATCATAAACTACAGGAATAGTGATCATGACCATGATCCAATGTATCTCGCCGGTCGACGGCTCGGTCTATGCCGAGCGTGAAGCCATGACCTTCGAGCAGGCTTCGGCGGCGGTTGATCGCGCGCGCAAGGCCCATAGAGCCTGGGCGAAGCGGCCGCTCGAGGAACGTGTTCAGCTTGTCCTGAAGGGCGTGGCGCGGCTGAACGAGATGGCCGATGAGATTGTGCCCGAACTCGCCTGGATGATGGGCCGCCCGGTTCGCTACGGCGGCGAGTTCAAGGGGTTCAACGAACGCTCGAACTATGTGGCATCCATTGCCGCCGATGCGCTGGCGCCGCTGCGCGTCGAAGACAGCGCCACGTTCGAACGTCGGATCGAGCGCGAACCGCATGGCGTCGTCTTCGTCATCGCGCCGTGGAACTACCCGTACATGACGGCGATCAATACGATTGCTCCGGCACTGATGGCCGGCAACACGGTGGTGCTGAAACACGCGTCGCAGACGCTGCTGGTCGGCGAGCGGATGGTGCGGGGGTTCGTCGAGGCGGGTGTTCCCGAGGACGTCTTCCAGAACCTCTTCCTGGATCATGATACGACGTCGGCACTTATCGCCGCCGGCAAGTTCAACTTCGTCAACTTCACCGGCTCCGTCGAAGGCGGCCGGTCTATCGAACGCGCAGCGGCGGGGACCTTCACCGGCATCGGGCTTGAGCTCGGCGGCAAGGATCCGGGCTATGTGATGGAGGATGCCGACCTCGATGCAGCGGTCGACACGCTGATGGACGGCGCGACCTTCAATTCCGGCCAGTGCTGCTGCGGTATCGAGCGCATCTACGTCCACGAGACGCTCTACGACCGGTTCGTCGAAAAGTCGGTGGCGTGGGTGTCTAACTACAAGCTCGGCAATCCACTCGAGCAGGAAACGACGCTCGGCCCGATGGCCAACAAGCGCTTCGCCAAAGTGGTACGCGAGCAGATTGCCGATGCTGTCGCGAAGGGTGCGAAGGCGCTGGTCGATCCGAAGCTGTTTCCCGCCGATGACGGCGGCGCCTATCTGGCGCCGCAGGTGCTCGTGGATGTCGATCACTCGATGGCATTCATGCGCGAGGAAACCTTTGGCCCGGCCGTGGGCATCATGAAAGTCAGGGATGACGACGAGGCCATCGCCCTGATGAACGACAGCAAGTATGGGCTGACCGCTTCTCTGTGGACGCAGGATGCAGACAGGGCAGGGCGTATCGGCCAGGAGGTCGAGACCGGGACTGTCTTCATGAACCGCGCCGATTATCTCGACCCGGCGCTTTGCTGGACCGGCGTCAAGGAAACCGGCCGCGGCGGCTCGCTTTCCGTGCTCGGCTTCCACAACCTCACCAGACCCAAGTCCTATCATCTGAAGAAAGTCACCCAATGAACATCGTCGCGAACTGGAGCTATCCGACTGCCGTCAAGATGGGACGCGGCCGGATCAAGGAGCTGGCGGATGCCTGCAAGACGCTCGGCATCAAGAAGCCTTTGCTCGTCACCGATCGGGGACTTGCGTCCATGGCGATCACGGCGCACGCACTGGATATCCTCGCCGAGGCCGGTCTCGGCCGCGCAATCTTCGCCGATGTCGATCCGAACCCGAACGAGAAGAACCTCGAGGCGGGCGTGAAGGCTTTCAAGGACGGTGGGCACGATGGCGTCGTCGCCTTCGGCGGCGGCTCCGGTCTGGATCTCGGCAAGGCCGTCGCTTTCATGGCCGGCCAGACGCGGCCTGTCTGGGACTTCGAGGATATCGGCGACTGGTGGACGCGCGCCAGCACGGACGGCATTGCGCCGATCGTCGCCGTGCCGACGACCGCCGGCACGGGCTCGGAAGTCGGACGCGCCTCGGTCATCACCAATTCCGAGACGCACGTGAAGAAGATCATCTTCCACCCGAAATTCCTGCCGGGCGTGGTCATCTGCGACCCTGATCTGACAGTCGGGATGCCGAAGGCGATCACCGCTGGCACCGGCATGGACGCCTTCGCGCACTGCCTGGAAGCCTATTGCTCGCCGTTCTTCCATCCGATGAGCCAGGGTATCGCGCTCGAGGGGATGCGTCTGGTGAAGGAATTCCTGCCGCGCGCCTACAAGGACGGGACGGATATTGAGGCGCGGACGAACATGATGGCTGCGGCCGCCATGGGCGCGGTGGCCTTCCAGAAGGGGCTGGGCGCGATACACTCGCTGTCTCACCCGATCGGTGCGGTCTACAATACTCATCACGGCATGACGAATGCGGTGGTGATGCCGCCCGTGCTTCGTTTCAACCGCGCTGCCATCGAGGAGCAGATCGAGCGCGCTGCCGCCTATCTCGGCATCTCGGGCGGGTTCGACGGTTTCTATGCCTACGTGCTTTCGTTACGGTCCGAGCTTGGCGTGCCGGAAAACCTGACGGCGATGGGCATCGGGCCGGATCGTATCGACGAATTGACCGCGATGGCGATCGAGGATCCGAGCTGCGGGGGGAACCCGGTGCCGATGACGCTGGAAAACACCAGGCAGCTCTTCCTGGAGTGCTTCTGACCGATACGGAAATGCCGCATCTGCCAAAGCCTCGGGGCATCCGCTCCGGGGCTTTTTCGTGGCCGGTGCACCAAATTGCGGGTTACATCCGAGGGTGCCTAATTTACCCTTCGTTAACTATGATTAAGCAAAATTGAGGCAAAGCACCATGCTTCGCCGGTGCGCTTCTGAGCGATGCGGCTCATGCCCCTTAAGGACCGAGAATGCCCGTAATTTCATTCGCCAACGCCAAGGGCGGCGCCGGAAAGACCACTGCAGCGCTTCTGCTTGCGACCGAGCTTGCCCACCAGGGTTATCGTGTCGCGATCATCGATTGCGACCCGCAGCACTGGATAACCCAGTGGGCCGAGGTCTCCGGTCCGGTCCGCAACCTCGAAGTCATCTCCGAAGTTTCCATTTCCTCTCTCCAGTGTCATCTGCGGGAAATGGCTGGGCATGTCGACTACTTCGTCATCGATCTTGCCGGAGCAAAGGATGCGCTCGTGACGACGGCCATTGGCCTGTCGGATCACGTGATGATTCCGGTTCAGGGCTCAGCCATGGACGCAAAGGGTGCCGCGCAGATCCTGGACCTGCTCGCCCTGATGAAGGAGAAGGCCAATCTCGTCATCCCGCATTCGGTCGTCCTCACACGGGTAACCTCCATGGTGACCACCAAGGCTCTGCTTGCGATCAAGGGCCTGCTTGCGGCACGCGGTGTCAATGTCCTCAACACGCCGATCGGCGAGCGCGCTGCTTTCAAGGAGCTTTTCGAAGTGGGCGGCACGCTTCACACGCTGAATGCCACGAAGGTCAGCAACGTCGACAAGGCGAAGGAAAATGCCGGCGCCTTTGCGCAGGAAGTGGTCCGCCTGATGCCGCCGCGCGTCGTGCGCACGTTGCGGCCGAGGCTTTTCTCATTCGGACGGGCCGCTTAAGCCGGCCAACCGATGAAGCAAAAAAAAGGCGCCCGAAGGCGCCTTTTTCTATTCCACGAATTCGACACTGACACCGGGCTTCACCATCTTGGCGAGTTCGGTGGCGTCCCAGTTCGTCAGGCGGATGCAGCCGTGACTGTTGGTCTTGCCGATCTTTGACGGTTCGGGGGTTCCGTGGATGCCGTAGCTGGGCTTCGACAGCGCGATCCATACCGTGCCGACCGGACCATTCGGGCCCGGAGGGATCTGCAGGATCTGGTCGTTGTTGCCCTGCTTGAAGTTGATTTTCGGATTGTAGGTATAGCCCGGATTGAGCGCCACGCGTTGGACCGAATGGGTGCCGGTCGGCGAGGGCGTGTCGGTCGAGCCGATCGTGGCGGGATAGGCAGCAACCAATCCGCCGTCCTCGCCATAGGCGAAGATCTGCCTCTTGCTCTTGTCGGCGACGATGCGGCTTACGCTGCCGGTCTTCGGCTGGGCCGGATTGATGACTTTGATCGTAGTGCCGGGAATGGAGAAGTCGGCGTTCGGATTGAGCGCCTTCAGGTAGTTTTCGTCCATGTGGAACTGTTCAGCGAGCTTTTCGCTCGTCGATGTGTAGGACATGGCCGGCAACTGTGCCTTGTGGGCGTAGTCATCGGGAATGGAAGCGACAAAGGGGCCGGCCGCATCAGCGGCCGTGATCGTGTAGTCGACGATGGGCAGGCCGCCGGAATAGGCCAGCCGTTGCATGATGTCTTCGGAATTGTTCGGGTCGAGCGTCTCGCCGGTCATTTCCTGCCAGGCGGCAATCGCCTTGTTGACGTTGTCACCGAGATGACCGTCGATCACGCCGGGCGAAATTCCTTCGCGGTCGAGGAAAACCTGGAGCGCGGCGATTTCCGCCTGCGGCTTTCTGGTGACGGCGATGATCGGAGTTTCCGGCTCGAGCGCGCGTCCCGGCTCCTGGTCGGGAGAGATGGCGGCGTAGTCATCCTCGGCGCCCGGGGCGTTGGGATAGGGCTGCTCCTCGAGCGGAAGCCGGGTGATCGATCCGGGTCCCGGGACTGAGCCGGTAAACTCGCCGGGTTCGCCCGGGCGATATTCGCGGTAGTCGCGATACTCGGCCGTGTCACGATGGCGGCGATAGTCGCTGGGCGGCGGCGGGTAGCGGTCGATGCTGCGCTGATTGTAGGATTCGCGGTGCATCTCCGTGGCAACCACGTTACCATAGTGGTCGATCAGGACGCGCCGTCCCGATCGATCCCGGCTGATCACGACCTCGTCCTGTTCTGGAATGTAGTCGAGGATACTGCCGTCAGGAGCAACCAGCATCGTGTCGGACGCATAAGGATCATAGATCGCCTGCGCCGAGGCTGGCGAAATCCCATGGGTCGCGAGGAGCACAAGTCCCACACTTGCAGTAAAAAAGCGCTTCACGTTGCCACCGATTCCTAATTTGACGTATTCGACAATTGCCAAGGTGATCAAAACGTTCCGACCCGTGCGTAGAACACCACAGACAAGGTAAATTTGACGCTAGTGTGAAAAAGGTGAATTCGTCATGAACGCGACGTTAAACTTAGATCACGTTCTGGTAACAGATTCGCGTTTCAGGGAGTGAAAAATTGAAATGAAAGCCTTTTCCGCAGCTGTCGGCCCTCGTTTGCTCCTCGATGAAAGTTCGGTTCTCGACATCGGCTCATGCTTCGTCGGTGATGTCGATATCGCGCCAGGCCGGGCCATCCCCGACGACGGGGACCCGCGCATCGATCACTCGCTGGAAGGCTTCCTCTTCACCTGTGGGCCGGATCACATACGCCATCCCGAGCCTATTGCCGGTCGAAAGGACGGAAAGAAATATCCGCTGCACGGATCGTTCTCGTCGCACGCAGCCGACGTGGTGTTCTGGGATGTTCAGGACGGCAGTGCGGAGTGCCGGGCGAAGGTTCCGGTCAATCTCGCCGATGGAGGCAAGGCGCTGCTCGAGCGCCACTGGCGAATCGACGGCGAAACCGGCGAGACCTGCCTGACCGACAGGGTCACCAACGCCGGGGCCAAGCCGTTTCCACCCGTCCAGATGTATCACATGAATATCGGCGCCTGGCTCTTCGACAACAACGTCAAGCTGAAGGGTCTGATGCTGGAGAGCGGCGGCATGCCCTGGAACTTCGGTGAGAACCCGGGTGGCGTTTTCTGCGTCCCCGCGGTGACGGACGGGGCATCCTGGGCGGAGGTCAGCCTTGGCCCGATCGCAGCCGTCGGTGGCGCCACGTTGAAAGTAAAGTTTCGCACCGACACGCTTCCCCATCTGCAGGTCTGGCGCAACCAGCAAGAGCCGGCCCATGTGCTTGGCATCGAGCCTGTTTCGCACCGCTGGGTGAGCCGTCAGGAACTGGCGGAAAATGGCGAGCTTTCAATGCTGAAACCGGGAGAGAGCATTGATTATGCTCTGCGCTTCTCCTTCGTCTGACCACCGTCATCGATTGACGCTTCGGCGGCAGCGGCGTAATGGACTTGCCACATCCAAGCCGGAGGAAAGCCATGGACATCCGTCAGATCAACGATGAATACGCCGTCGCGGGCCAGATCACCGTCGAGGAGCTGGACGAGATCAAGGCGATGGGGTTCAAGTCGATCGTCTGCAATCGGCCGGACGAGGAAGAGCCCGGTCAACCGAGCTTTGCGGAGATCGCCGCCAAGGCCGAAGAACTCGGCATCGAGATCAAGCATGTACCGGTCGGCCGCATGGGCGTCGACGCAGATGCCGTGAACGGCATGGTCGATGCGCTCGACGAGTTGCCGCGGCCCATGCTCGGTTATTGCCGCTCGGGCGCCCGTTCCACGACGATCTACGAAAAAAGCCAGCATCTGCGCGGCTGAGACCTTCGCCACCGGTCGGTTGTCACGGCCGGTATCTCCACGCTCGAACCTTTTTCAGGAGTATCCATGAGCATCAAGCGCATCGAAACCGGCGCCCGCATGAGCGGTGCCGTCGTCCACGGCAACACCGTCTACCTGGCCGGCCAGGTCGGTGAAGGCGAAACCGTGAAGGAACAGTGCGAATATGCGCTGCGTGAAGTCGATCGTCTTCTGGCTGTTGCCGGAAGCGACAAGTCGAAGATCCTGCAGACGCTGATCTACCTCTCCGACATGTCCTATTTCGCGGAAATGAACGCGGCTTGGGAAGCCTGGATCGATCCGGCGAACACGCCTGCTCGCGCGACCAGCGAAGCCAAGCTTGCTGCGCCGAAGTACAAAGTCGAGTTTACCGTAACAGCTGCACTCTAAGTGCTGGAAAGGCGGGGTCGGCGTGGCCGGTCCCGCACCCGCTTCCTGACTAGCTTGCCTCGCCGGGTGTAAGGCCGACGAAGTAGAAGGCAGTCAGAGCGAGCGCGATCAGGGAGATGACGATGACGAACATCGTCATTCCGCCGAGAGCTTTGCGTTTGGTATCGTTTGCCATGAGCCGTTAACGGCCGGACAGATGATCTGTTCCGGCCGTCGCACATGGCTCGTCCCGTTACATCTTTTCTCTGATCTGGGTGAGCGTCTTGGCCGGCGTGATGGCTTCTGCATCGAGTTTCACCTCGATGATTGCCGGCTTGCCGCTTGCGCGGGCACGCTCGAAGGCCGGACCGAAGTCGGCGGTCTTCTCCACCAGTTCGCCATGCCCGCCATAGGCCTTGGCGAAAGCGACGAAATCCGGATTAACGAGATCGGTCGCGCTGACACGGCCCGGATAATCCCGTTCCTGATGCATGCGGATCGTTCCGTAGGTGCCGTTGTTCACCAGAACGGTGATGAGGGGCAGGTTGTAGCGCACGGCGGTGATGAACTCCTGGCCGTGCATCATGAAGCAGCCGTCGCCTGCAAAGCAGATAACCTCGCGTTCGGGGAAAAGCTGCTTGGCCGCCACAGCCGCCGGCAACCCATATCCCATGGAGCCCGAGGTGGGTGCGGCTTGTGTGTTGTACTTCCGGAATCGGTGGAAGCGATGCACCCAGGTGGCGTAGTTGCCTGC
Organism: Pseudorhizobium xiangyangii; assembly: GCF_020531965.1. Taxonomy (GTDB): domain Bacteria; phylum Pseudomonadota; class Alphaproteobacteria; order Rhizobiales; family Rhizobiaceae; genus Neorhizobium; species Neorhizobium xiangyangii. The sequence goes on from NZ_JAJAWH010000031.1 coordinate 36,818, forward strand.
GCCGTTGGTAAAGATCGCGTCATCCGGCGTGTTCTCTTCGATCCAGTCCATGATCGGTCCCATCTGAACCTGGCCCGGACCGGTCCGTGGTGGTGTCGACCATTTCAGATACGCATCGTGCATCGCCGACTTGCGCTCGGCCCAGAGCGGTGCCGCCGGCGGTTCGAGATGCTTGAGTGCGGCGCTGAATTCGGCCGGCGCCGCACAGATTGCGAGATCCGGGCGATAGATGCGTCCAAGTTCGCCGGCGTCCGGGTAGATATGGACCAGCTTCTGCTTGGGGTAGGGGATGTCGATCAGCGTGTAGCTGGAGGACGGCATTTCCGACATGCGGCTGCCGACGAGCACGAGCAGGTCGGCTTCCTTGATCTCCTTGGCGAGTGCCGGGTTGATGCCGATGCCCACATCGCCCGCGTAGGACGGGTGGAGATGGTCGAACAGCATCTGGCGGCGGAAGGAGCAGCCGACCGGAACCTTGAAGCGGCTGGCGAACGTCTGGAAATCGGCGACGGCCTCTTCGCTCCACCGCGTACCCCCGATGATGAACATCGGCCGCTGGGCCTGCTTCAGAAGCGCATCGAATGCCTGCATCTGGCTCGGGCCGGGATGGGCCTCCACGGGCATGTAATGCTGCGCTGCCGGTACTTCGACCTCTTCCACGAGCATGTCTTCCGGCAACGTGAGGACGACCGGGCCGGGGCGGCCGGAGGTGGCAATAGCAAAGGCGCGCGTGACGAATTCCGGGATGCGGCGTGCGTCGTCGATCTCGCCGACCCATTTGGCGAACTCGGTGAAGGCGCGTCGATATTCCACTTCCTGGAAGGCTTCGCGTTCACGCGCGTCGCGCTGGACCTGGCCGATGAAGAGGATCATCGGAATGGAATCCTGGCGGGCGATGTGAAGGCCTGCCGAAGCATTCGTGGCGCCGGGACCACGGGTCACCATGCAGATGCCCGGTTCACCGGTCAGCCGGCCCCAGCAATCCGCCATCATCGCCGCGCCGCCTTCCTGGCGGCAGACGAGGACGTCGATGCCTGTATCGTAGAGCGCGTCCAGCACGGCGAGGTAGCTTTCTCCAGGCACACAGGAAATGCGCTTCACGCCATTTGCCTGCAATGCCTCGACGATCAGTTGGCCCCCGGTCTTCATCGTTTGTCCCCCCTGTTTTCCATGTCTTGCAGTTCCGCCAGAACATCGGCGGTATGCTCTCCGAGCTTCGGGCTCGGGCGGTGATATTGAAGTGGCGTCTCGGACAGCACGATCGGGCTGCGGACGCTCGGGATCATCGTGCCATCGGCGGCCTCGAGCTCGATACGCAGCTCGCGCGCCTTGACCTGGGGATCCTCGAACATCTCTTCGATCGAGTTGATCGGCCCCGCCGGCACGGCGTTTTCGCCGCAGGCGCCGAGAAGGTCCGTCTTCGTCCATTTTTCTGTTTCGCCCAGCACGATCCGGCGGACATCGACGCGGTTGGCAACACGCGCCTTGTTGGTGGCGAAGCGCTCGTCGTCGGCTATCGCTTCCATGCCCAGGATGCGGCAGAAGCGACGGAACTGACCATCATTGCCGACCGCCAGAATGATGTGCCCATCCTTTACCGGCACGACTTCATAGGGGCTGATGTTCGGATGGGCGTTGCCGAGCCGCATCGGTGCGGTGCCGGAGATCAGGTAGTTCATGTTCTGGTTGGCGAGGACCGCCGACATGACGTCCAGCAAGGCCATGTCGACCATCTGGCCTTCGCCGGTCTTCATGGCGTGGATGAGCGCAGCCTGGATGGCGGTGACGGCATAGATCCCGGTGAATATGTCGGCGATCGCCACGCCAGCCTTCATCGGCTGTCCCTCGGTCTCGCCGGTGATCGACATGAAGCCCGACATGCCCTGGACGATGTAGTCGTAACCGGCGAGGTTGGCATAGGGGCCGTCCTGGCCGAAGCCCGTGATCGAGCAGTAGACAAGCTTCGGATTGATGGCCTTCAGGCTGTCGTAGTCCAGCCCGTATTTCTTCAGTCCGCCGAGCTTGAAGTTCTCGATCACCACGTCGGCCGTCGCGACGAGGCGGCGAACGATCTCCTGGCCATCCTCCGTTTTCAGGTCGACGGCGATGGAGCGCTTGCCCCGGTTCGTCGCGTGGTAATAGGCGGCGGAGAGGTTCTCCCCGTCTTTGCCTTCGACGAAGGGCGGTCCCCAGGCGCGGGTGTCGTCGCCGCCCTCGGGATTCTCGACCTTGATGACGTCGGCGCCCATGTCGGCCAGCATCTGGCCGGCCCATGGTCCGGCAAGCACCCGAGCCAGCTCGATGACGCGGATGCCGGAAAGGGGCGGTTTCTTGGATTGGATCTGGGTCATGGTGCTCTGGTTCAGGGTGCGACGCTGACGTCGGCGGAGGTGACGGGTTTGGATGCAACGCGGCGCTCGCGCCAGATGATGTAGAGGCCGGAACTGACGATGATGGAGATGCCGAGCCATTTCATCGCGTCGGGGAAATCGCTGAAAACGAGCCAGCCGAACAGCGTCGCGGAGACGATCTCGAAATACTGGATGGGCGCCAGCACGGAGGCGGGGGCAACGCGGTAGGCATAGACGGCCAGAATGCCTGAGAAGGCGGCAAAGAAACCGACGCCGACCAGCCAGCCGAAGACCATGGCGTCCGGCAGCGAAGGAGCGAGGAAGCCGATACCCGTCCAATCGCCGAGGAGGAGCAGCAGTGCGCAGATAGGCATGCCCCACAGGGCCATCTGGAACTGCATGGACCAGGGGTTTTCACGCGGTGCCAGCGCGCGCGTCATCATGGCGAAGATCGCGACGCAGAATGCCGTTACGACCGGCAGAAGCGCCACGTAACCGATTTCCTGGAAGCTGGGGCGGATGACGATCATCGCCCCCACGAAGCCGACGGCGCAGGCGGTGTATCGGCGCCAGCCGATGATTTCCTTGAGGAAAATGCTGGAGAGCACGGTCAGGATGATCGGTTCGACAAAGAAGATGGCGATGGCATCTGCCACCGGCATGACAGCCAGCGTGGCGACAAAGCAGATCATCGACAGGGTAATGATCGCGGCCCTGATGGCGTGATAGAAACTCATGCGCCAGGAGAAGTTCCGCCACAGCCCGTTCCAGAGAATGATGGGCAGCATGAACAGTGCCTGGAAGACGAAACGAGCCGCCGTGATCATCGTCGGCGACGTGGTGTGGGTCGCCAGCTTGGCGAAAATATCGATCAGGGGCGCGGCCAGCATTGCCAGCAACATCAACAGCAGGCCGTTCACAATGCCTGCCGCTGGCACAGAGGAGGCCGGTACAGACGGGGCAGGGGTAGAGGGTGAAAGAGCGGATGGGGTGGCCAGATTGCCGGCTGGTGAGGTCATGCTTGCCACTCTTGCGAAACGCCGCGCATCCGATGCCGCTGCAGTGTCCTATGTATACTCAAGTACCTGTTGGATGGCACATGATGAAATGTCATTACTTCATTCCGTTTAAGGTGTGGCCGTTTAAGGCGTGACCGCCTCAGGCGTGAGCACGGCTTTCGCCCATGTGGCGAATTCCGCCATTGCCTCGTGCCGGACCGTGTCGTTCAGCGTCTCATGACGCGTCCGGGGCCAGATCTTCGTGGTGACCTGCGACAGGCCCTGCTTTTTCAGATGATCCGAGAGCCAGAGAACCTCCCGCCCGCCATTGGTCGCCGGGTCGTCGGCCCCGCCGGTGAGATGGACAGGCATGGTCTTTGGCAGCCACTCGGCAAGCTTGGGTCCCCGGAACGTCATGTCGAACAGGTCGATCCATAGCGAGATACTCGCGTCGAAGCCGCAGAGCGGATCGGAGATATAGGCATCGACCTCGGCGGGGTCGTTGCTCAACCAGTCAGATTCCGTGCGTTTTTCCGGCATGGACCGGCCCCAGGTTCGGAAGGTGGCTCTGGGAAGAATGGCGCTTGGGACGTCGGCGCCCATCAGCGCCTTTTCGATGCGCAGGACGACCTGCCCAAATCGGCCGGCCACGCCCGGATTGAAGTTAGAATTCCACACGGCCAGCGCCTGGAACCTGTCCGGGTAATCGACCGCGGTGTTGAGGGCGATCAGGCCGCCCATGGAATGACCGAACAGGATGACCGGCAGTCCGGGATGAGCTGCGGCGGCGAGGTCTCGCATGGCGCAGACGTCATCGATTACCTTGCGAACACCGTCCCGCACGGCAAATCTCGCCATCGGCGCATCCGGCGCCGTCGTTTGGCCATGGCCACGGTGATCATGGGCGTAGACATGGAAGCCATGGCCGCTCATAACCTCGGCGAACTGCGCATACCTGGCCGAATGCTCGGCCAGGCCGTGGCAAATGATGAGAATGCCAACGGCATCGCCTTGCGCGGGCTGATAATGGAAGGCCAGATGGGCGCCAGACGGCGTATCGAACCAGCGTGTCTGTGCGAACTTGGGTATTCTGTGGCCCTCCCGCATTGCCCCTGTCATTCAATTCCCCTACATAGCGGCAAACCAAATTCCCCGGAGTACTTTTATCCATGGCACGTCAGTTCATCTACCACATGTCGGGACTGAACAAGTCCTACGGCGCCAAGAAGATCCTCGAAAACGTCAACCTGTCCTTCTACCCGGATGCCAAGATCGGTATTCTCGGCCCGAACGGCGCCGGCAAGTCGACCGTCCTGCGCATCATTGCCGGTCAGGACAAGGACTTCACCGGTGAAGCCTGGCTGGCCGAAGGCGCCACAGTCGGCTACCTGGAGCAGGAGCCGCACCTCGATCCGAACAAGAACGCGTTCGAGAACGTCATGGTCGGCGTCGCCGACAAGACGGCCATCATCGATCGCTACAACGAACTGATGATGAACTACTCCGACGAGACCGCCGACGAAGGCGCCAAGCTCCAGGACATCATCGACAGCAAGAACCTCTGGGATCTGGAACAGCAGGTCGAGATGGCGATGGAAGCGCTTCGCTGCCCGCCGAAGGACAGCGACGTCACGCTGCTCTCGGGTGGTGAGCGCCGTCGTATTGCGCTCTGCCGCCTGCTCCTGTCGCAGCCGGACCTGCTGCTGCTCGACGAACCGACCAACCATCTTGACGCGGAAACAATTGCCTGGCTCGAAAAGCACCTGCGCGACTATCCCGGCGCCGTGATGATGATCACCCACGATAGATACTTCCTCGACAACGTCACCGGCTGGATTCTCGAACTCGACCGTGGCCGTGGCATTCCCTACGAAGGCAACTATTCGGCATACCTGACGGCCAAGGCCAAGCGCATGCTGCAGGAATCCCGTGAGGATGCCGGCCGCCAGAAGGCGATTTCGCGTGAACAGGAATGGATTGCATCCAGCCCCAAGGCGCGTCAGGCCAAGTCGAAGGCCCGTATCAAGTCCTATCAGCAGCTGGTGGATGCCGCCGAGAACGTTCGGCCCGGCGACGCGCAGATCATCATTCCCGTGTCCGAGCGCCTCGGCCAGGTGGTCATCGAGATGGAAGGCATCACCAAGGGCTTTGAAGGTCGCACGTTGATCAACGATCTGTCGATCAAACTGCCGCCGGGCGGCATCGTCGGCATCATCGGCCCGAACGGCGCCGGCAAGACGACGCTGTTCAAGATGATCACCGGTCAGGAAAAGCCGGATAGCGGCTCTGTTCGTATCGGCGACACCGTGCATCTCGGTTATGTCGACCAGAGCCGTGATGCGCTCGCGGCCGACAAGACTGTCTGGGAGGAAATTTCCGGCGGTGCCGAAGTCATCAAGCTCGGCAAGTTCGACATGAACTCCCGTGCCTATTGCGGCGCCTTCAACTTCAAGGGCGGCGACCAGCAGCAGAAGGTCGGCAACCTGTCGGGTGGCCAGCGTAACCGCGTCCACCTTGCCAAGATGCTGAAGGCCGGCGGCAACGTTCTCCTGCTCGACGAACCGACCAACGACCTGGATACGGAAACGCTCGGCGCGCTGGAAACAGCACTCGAAAACTTTGCCGGCTGCGCCATCATCATCAGCCATGATCGCATGTTCCTCGACCGCCTGGCGACGCATATCCTCGCCTTCGAAGGCGATGGCCATGTCGAGTGGTTCGAGGGCAACTTCGAGGACTACGAGCAGGACAAGGTTCGTCGTCTCGGCCCCGATGCGCTCAACCCGGGCAGCCAGTCCTACAAGCGCCTGACGCGTTAAGCGCCAAGTCGCACTCGGCCTTTATTAGCACCACGCGCCCGAGAGGGTGCGTGGTGCTTTTTTATGCGTTTTGCTGTGTGAAAATTAAGCAAGAGAGTAAAATCCGGTCGGGTACACGGTATGTAGTTGATAATCATCAAGTATACTCTCGATTTTGTCTTTTCTTCTGTTCCTATTAGTTCGCCATGGATGCCGTTTCTTGCTTATATAGATCCGCGCATGAATGCGCGTTTGAGTGCTGGCATGAGGCCTGATTATGGAGCAGTTTCATGCGACTTGTAGATATTTCAATCAGCAAACGGTTATTCGCAGCGGTGGCTTTGCCGCTTCTGGCCGTGGGCTATCTCGCCTACACGCAAATATCGGAACGCGGGCGTACCTATCACGACATGACGCAGATCGTGACTGTCGGCGAGGGACTGACGGGCCTGAGCGGTATGGTGCACGCCTTGCAGGTGGAGCGTGGTCTGTCGGCGGGTTTTATCGGTTCCAAAGGCCAGAACGGCGCTGCCGGGCTTGCCCAGGCGCGTGCGGCCACCGACGCCGCGATCAGCGGCTTTCCGGCACTTGCAGAGAACATTCCCAGCATCGGCGACCGTGCGCTTGCCGGAACGATCGAGAACGAATTTATTCGCTTGAAGGAGACGCGTGCGTCCATCGACGGCCTTTCGTTGCCGGCAGCGGGATCCTTCACATTCTATACCGGTACAGTGTCTCAGCTGATTTCGCTGTCACGCGCGCTTCCCATGTCGGGAGCAAGCGCCGAAATCTCCACAAGCATGACGGCGTACATGCAGCTTCTGCAAGCAAAGGAGCTAGCAGGTCAGGAGCGGGCGATGGGTAACGGCTTCATCACCTCCGGCAAGGTCGACGAGACCCGCTTTCAGAATTTCGCAGCCATTGCGGGCGGGCAGGGCGCGCTGATCGATGCATTCCTGTCCATGCAGGATAGCCAGTCGGCGCGGGCCTTCCAGGCACGTCTTGATGCGGCCGCCGGCGATATCGCCAAGATGCGCGGGCAATTGCTGGTCAATGGAGCGGGAGCCGAAGTCGTCGGCATGGATAGCGCGGCGTGGTTCTCGACAGCGACGCAACGTATCGAGGCCATGAAGCTCATCGAGAATGGCAGTCTTGGCAAGATTGCCGCGCTGGCATCCGCCGATGCGGCAAGCGCCTTGCGCGGCCTGATTGTCATCGCGGTCCTCTGCATCGGCGGAATTGCCCTGATGGTCATGCTTTCGATACTGATGGCCATGACTGTCGTCAAACCGCTGGGCCGGCTCGTGGCGTACATGGCCAGACTGGCTGGAGGTGAAATCGATTCTGCCAATGCCGTTTCCGGGCGCAAGGACGAGATCGGCGCCATGGAGCAGGCGATCGAAGTCTTCCGTCAGGCAGCCATTCGCAATCGCGAGCTCGAGGCGGCAGAGGCTGCGGATCGGGAACGTGCCGAGGCCGAGCGTAAGGATATGCAGCGGCGTGCCGAAGAAGAGGCGCAGGCGCGCTTGACGCAGGCCACCGGCGCTCTTGCCAATGGTCTTCGCCGTCTCGCCACTGGAGACATGCTGTGCGAAATCCAGCAGGCATTTGCACCACAGTTCGAGCCGTTGCGGCATGACTTCAACACTTCGGTCAGCCAGTTGCGAGAGGCGCTTGCCAGTGTCGGGCAGTCGGTATCTGCCGTAACCGGCGGGTCCAAGGAAATTTCGCAGGCCTCCGATAATCTGGCCCGACGCACGGAACAGCAGGCGGCCTCGTTGGAGGAAACCGCTGCGGCGCTTGAGGAAATCACGTCGAACGTCGCTTCGACCTCGACGCGCGCCGGGGAAGCCCGCGAGGTGGTGCGTAACGCTCGCAGTCGGGCAGACCAGTCCGGCGAAGTGGTGCGCAATGCAGTTTCTGCGATGAATCGCATCGAGCAGTCGTCGCAGCAGATCGAGCAGATCATCGGCGTCATCGATCAGATCGCCTTCCAGACCAACCTCCTGGCGCTCAATGCGGGTGTCGAGGCGGCACGGGCAGGCGACGCCGGCAGGGGGTTTGCCGTCGTTGCGCAAGAGGTTCGGGAACTGGCGCAGCGCTCGGCCACCGCGGCGAAGGAGATCAAGGGTCTGATCGCCAATTCGACCGTTGCCGTGAGCGAGGGCGTTCGGCTGGTCAGCGATACGGGAGAAGGCCTTGATGTGATCGGGCAACTGGTCCAGACGATCAATGTTCATATGGACGCGATCGCGACTGCGGCGCAGGAGCAGTCGGCTGGCCTGACGCAGGTGAACACCGCGGTGAACCACATGGACCAGGCGACGCAGCAGAATGCGGCCATGGTGGAGGAAATGAATGCGGCCGGCGCGGGGCTTGCCCAGGAAAGCGTGATGCTCAGCGATCTCCTGGCCAGCTTCCAGCTCGGTGATGCAGTCAAGCAACTGCGCGGTACCGCCGAACGGATGCGGATGCCTGCAGAGAGTGGTAAAACCGCTGTGCCGCAGAGGCGGGCCGCCGCGGGATCGAGGTCGCTCCGAACTGCATCTGCGGGCAACGCTGCACTGGCAAGAGCGCCCGGCGAAAATTGGGAAGAGTTCTGAGCCAAGTCGAGTTCATGTGCGAGGGCGGCTTCGGCCGCCCTTTCGCATTCTGGGCAGCCAGCAACATTAAAGCTTGCCTCTTCGGAACCGTAGATATAAAGATATCTTTATATGTTGATTGCGGGGATACGCAAGTATGGGGCTTTCGCTCGACACAATCGTCGACGTTCTGAAGACTGCCGGCGAGCCGACGCGGTTCCGCCTGCTAGCGCTTCTGGCGGCGGCCGATCTGACCGTGACCGACCTGACCGAGATTCTCGGGCAGTCGCAACCGCGCATCTCCCGTCATCTCAAGCTTCTAGGCGAAGAGGAGCTGATCGAGCGTTATCAGGAAGGTGCCTGGGCTTACTTCCGGCTGAAGCAGGATGGCCCCGCAGCAGCACTGGTGCGGACCGTGCTTTCCGCCGCCGCCATTGACGATCCGGTCATCGTGCGTGATGGCGAGCGTCTGACGACCGTGAAGAGAGCAAGGGCGGAGCGAGCGCAGGCCTACTTCAGCCGCAACGCGTCGGAATGGGATGAACTGCGTCGCCTGCAGATCAGCGATGCCGCCGTCGAGCGAACGCTTCTGCAACTCGTCGGCAAGGACCCGGTCGATGCCCTCCTTGATCTGGGTACCGGCACGGGCTGGATCCTGCAGCTTCTGTCGAAGGTCTATCGGCGCGCTGTGGGCATCGATGCGAGCCGGGACATGCTGTCGGTGGCGCGCGCCAATCTGGACAAGGCAGGCATCGTCAAGGCGTCCGTGCGGCAGGGGGATATCTTCAATCTGCCGCTTGAGGGCCAGGACTTCGACCTGATTACGATCCATCAGGTTCTCCACTTTCTCGATCAGCCCGAGCTGGCCATTGCGGAGGCGGCGCGTGTCCTGCGTCCCGGTGGTAGGTTGCTGATCGTCGATCTCGCCCCGCACAATCTCGAATACCTGCGTGACGACCATGCGCATGTCCGTCTCGGATTCTCCCATCCGGCAATGGCGGATTGGCTGGAAAAGGTCGGCCTCGACGTGCAGGAGGTGATCGATCTCAATACGGACAAACAGGGTGCTCCGTCACTGACGGCGACCTTGTGGATTGCCCGCGACCGACGTCTGCTGATTGCGGATGGTGCGGCCGCAGAAGAACTTACGACAGCCTGACAGGAGGAGAACCGCCCATGACCCCGACCAACACTCCGCGGAAGTCCTTCGGAATTTCCTTCGAATTCTTTCCCCCGCGTTCTCCCGATATGGAGGGGCAACTGTGGGATGCCGTCATCGAGCTCGGCGCGTGGGATCCGGATTTCGTCTCGGTTACCTACGGTGCCGGCGGCTCCACCAAGGCCCCGACGCTTGCGACGGTTCGTCGCCTGCTCCAGGAGACATCGCTCGATACGGCAGCACATCTGACGTGCGTGGACGCACCTCGCGACGATGTCCATGGGGTGGTCGAGGAGTATCGCGCCTCCGGCGTGAAGCGCATCGTTGCGCTCCGCGGCGATCCCTCCAGCGGCATCGGCACGGCCTACGTCCCGCATCCTGAAGGATATGCCGATACGGCGGAACTTGTGGCAGGGCTCAAGGAGCTCGGCGACTTCGATATTTCCGTCTCCGCTTATCCGGAAAAACATCCGGAAAGTGCCGATCTTGCGGCAGACATCGAAATGCTGAAGCGCAAGGCGGACGCAGGAGCCGCACGGGCACTGAGCCAATTCTTCTTCGATAACGACGTCTATGAACGCTACATGGAGAAGGTGAGCGCGGCGGGCGTGACCATCCCGGTCATCCCGGGAATCATGCCGATCCAGAACCTGACCCAGCTCAAGCGTTTCGCGGGCCGTTGCGGCTCGACTGTTCCAGCGTTCCTCGACAAGCGATTCGAGGGGTATGAGGACAAGCCGGAAGAGCGGGCAAAGGTTGCGGCGGATGTTGCCGCCGAGCAGATGGAGGATCTCCTCCGCCGCGGCGTCAAGGATTTCCACATCTATACGATGAACAGGGCAGGCCTCGTCAGCGGTGTGCTGGAGCGACTCGGACGTACCCGTGAGGGCCAGTCGCAGGCAGGCGCTGCCGCATAAGAAAACGCAGCTCCTAGGAGC
>NZ_JAJAWH010000032.1 GCF_020531965.1 Pseudorhizobium xiangyangii
CAAACTTGCTCTTTGCCATTGAATGCTTCCTGTGGACATGGGTTGCGAACCCGGCACGCGGGTTTGGTGTGGCCGTTTAAGGCTTTCCCAGACAATGCGCAAGACATAAATGTCTGGAGATCCGCGACTGCCGCAGCAGGTCATTTTATGCCGATACGAAGATGCAAGACGTGGCAAAGCCGTCACCAACAATCATGGAGGAGCAAGCCATGAAACAGATCGCAAGTCTATTGTGCGTCATCGCCCTTGCCGGATGTTCCCAGTCGACGTCCGGCATCGAGCCGATCCCGGGAAGCATCACCTATGGCGGGCAGCCGCAGAGCCGCCTGACCAAGGCTCCCGTGGGCAGCGCGGTCACGAATCGCCTGAGAGATCAGTTTGGCCAAGGGTACGAGGAGACTTATATCATACAGCCGGACCGAAGCCTGAAGCTGGTCAGCCGGCAGAGGGTGGAGTTTCCCAACAGGTGAACCATTCCCCTACTGCGGCAGCAAAATGATTTATCGATCCGACGACACCCACCCTGCCCTTGTGATGCGCCTCGATTTCCCCGACGGCCGCCGGCTGGGACGCGGGAAGATCCAGCTTCTGGACAACATCCGGAATCATGGTTCAATTTCGGCAGGTGGGCGGGCAATGGACATGTCCTATCGCCGTGCCTGGATGCTGGTGGACGAGATGAACCGGATGTTCGCCGAGCCCGTCGTCGTGACGCAGCGCGGTGGAAGCCAGGGTGGACGCGCCGTCGTGACCCCCTTCGGCAACGATCTTATATTGCGGTTTCGCGCCATGGAGCGGCAGTGCCGTGCAGCCATCCAGCCGGACGTCGAATGGCTGCTGGCCGCTTTGCGAAACGAACCGCCACCGACAGAGGATGGCGCGTAGACGCGACATCGCGCCATCCCGTTTGAGGTAATGGATTCAGCGAAGAACCTCGAACCCTTCAGCTTCAAAGAAAGGCCGGGCCTCTTCCGACTTCAGGAACGCAAGATAGTCTGCCGCCTGAGGGTTGTCGGATTCGGCCAGCAGGGCGACCGGATAGATGACGGGCGGATGGCTGTCGGCCGGGAAAGTGCCAACCACTGAGACTTCCGGGTCGGCAATGGCATCCGTCTGGTAGACGATGCCATAGGGAGCTTCCCCGCGGGAAACCAGAAGGAGAGCCGCACGCACGTTCTCCGCTCCCGCTACACTGGTCTCGACAGATGACCAGACACCCAACGCCTCGAGTGCAGCCTTGCCATACTTGCCGGCCGGAACCGAATCGGGCGCTCCCATGGCCAGCTTGCCGCCGGCGAGCAGGCCTGCAAGATTGAAGCCAGGCTTGATCTCGACGACGGGGGCATCTTTCGCGCCGACGAGAACGATGCGGTTACCGAGAAGGTTCGTTCGACTCGCTTCGTCGATCAGCTTTCGCTCCGTCAGGTAATCCATCCAGGCAAGATCCGCCGAAATGAAGACATCCGCAGGGGCTCCCGCCTCGATCTGCTTGGCGAGCGCGGAACTTGCCGCATAGGAGATGGACGTCTTGGCCCCGCCCTTCTCCGTCCAGGCAGCGCTCGCCGCGTCGAGTGCGTTCTTCATGCTCGCGGCCGCAAATACCGTCACCGTCTCCTGCGCGACCGAGACCGACGGTGCCGACACGAACAGGCTCAATCCCAACGCCACGACGCTCGCGGCTTGGCGCACTTGCTTCATCATCATTTAAATCCCTCCAGCATCGATATGTTTCAAAGAATATATCGATGCTGGAGGCGGCGTCCACCGATATGTTCGGCAGAATAGATCGCCACAAAGTTTGGATGAATGGAACGCATGCGGCCACAGCCGTCGCTTTCGGTAAGACTGCCTCGTGATCTGACATCGCACACAAGACCACCCGCCGCTTCAGCCGGGCGACCAGCCCTCTTGCCGATGATGGTTCTCCGCTATTGAAATGGATGGACGAATTGCGTCCGCTCTGTCAAAAGCCAGTCAGGACGCGACTGCCGTTAGCTTTAGAACGGGGTCGGGCAACCGATTGACGTCACGTTGCTGCCGCGAGATTACGCTGGCCGTCCTCTCGCTCTTACATCAACAGTGCACCCCGCGAAGTTGCTACGCCGTGATGGGCGACCCCATTCATGATGGATCTCCGGATTGTGGAATAGATATGCCTGTTAAGACGGGGACGAGCGCCCGTGACTTACTGCTTGCTATTAAGGGGCGATGCAGTCATGGCCATGCAAAAGGAACCCCCACATGATCTCGCAAAAATTCATCATCATCCCCTACAAGAAAAGCAGGGGCGGACTGACGGCCGGTGAGATGAGGCAGGCGACAAGCGCCGCGTCGGCCGAGCGCATAGCGACCGCGATGGCCGATCGTCATCCCGGCGTGGCTGCCTATTCCGTGATGGTGGATAGCGAAACCGGCGACATGACATCCCCTGCCCTGATCATTTCCTTCGGGGACATACCTCCCCTGGAGGAATAATCCGCAGAAGAGATGGGCGCGTTCGTGATTCTCCAGATCGTGGAATGGCCAAGCACACAACGCGCAGGATGAACGCCGCAAGAGTCGACACGACGGATCAACAGCTCGCCGCAAAGGCGGGCCACGAGACGCAGAATAGCTAAATGGATGAAAGCTCTGGAGCGGGTAACGGGAATCGAACCCGTGTATTCAGCTTGGAAGGCTTTCAAAACCTTCAATGGTTTCTATGCCCTCGTGTCACTCTGTTTCCGTGTCGTTCATCTCCGAACTTGAACCGGAGACACGATATGTTCTGTTGACGTTCCCGGTCATCCGAGCAAATCCTTGCCCATGACCTGGCAGAAGAAATACCGCTGGACGCAGACGTGGCCCGGAGAAGGGCACGAAGACTGGGTCGCCTACGATGGCAGGATCTGCGTCGGCCGAATCATGTTGGACAAGACCACACACAGCCGCAAGGGAATGTTCATGTGGAGCGGAAGCGCAGCGCAGCACGAAGGCTTCCCGCAACGTGTCATGCCCCACCAAGGATGGGAGCAAGAGCACTGGCAGGCCGCCAAGGCTGTAGAGGACTGGTACGATAGGATGAGAGAGCGGAACGGACTACCCCAGCGATAGCGCTATGCTCACCCCAGACATGAGTCCGGCGATGAATAGAGCAGCCCCGACGAGCATGAGGCTGCGGTTGGCTATCACTCCGTCTTCTACGTCGGGCGCCACAAGGATCAACCCACAGGCCCACGCGAGCATCCAGACGACGAAGTAAGTCACCATGGCGACGTCGAGGCCGGGATAGTAGGTGATCGTCATCACCCATACGCGGTGAAAGAATAGGATCGTCAGGAGCGATGCCACGCCCACGATCAGGAACTCAGCCCCTGCCCTTCCGTTTCGAAAGGATCGGAGAGCGTCGGGAACCCACCGGACAACGCCAGCTGACGTGAAGCCCGTCACGAGGGCATAGGCTACGTTTCTGACCCCATCCTCGGATAGCGCTGCAGATGCAGCTGTGAAAGCTAGAACGGCGAATACAGCCGACCATGCGGCTATTGATGACTTTAGCCTCTTCAATGTCCCTTACCCCTGTGCATGCTCGCAATCGCGTCGTTGGCAATCTTCGTGACGTCACTGGTCCTGCGCGTGAGCTGGACAACAGCCTCGGAGAATTCTGTTCGCGCCCGGTTCTTCGGCTCACCCTGTCGGGCAGCCCGGCGCTTGCTTTCCTTCCACACGGGCCAAAGAGACGAAAATATCTTCATTTCCCGAGGCTCTTTTCTGTGAGGCGGATGATCGTGTCCCGCCAGAACGCGGTGTTGTCATCAAACTTTTGGACCACCGCCGTGAGGATCTGGTAGGTTTTCAGGATTTCCGCCTCGGCAGATCGCCTGTCTCGTCGCTCAAGCAGAGCCCAAGCTAGGAACACGAGCGCGAACCCGACAACGACCGTCTCCTTGTTGGCGAGGAGAGCAATGATGTCTTTGGTAGAGAACTCCATCAGCCTGGTATCTCTCTGACGAGTCCATGCGCGAAAGCTTCCCGGTGCATTCTCAACGGCTTCATGCGCAGGCCCTCGATCGTGTAGATGACTACGTCGCCCTCAATGGCGTGGACGACGTAGGTAGTTCCGAAGTTGTTGATGTACCGACAGCCGGTTTCGAGCAGCGAACCGTCCATCACTGACCTATGGGTGTCTTGGCTTTCCAGCGCCCGTAGAGGCTGAGAACACCGCCGGCAGCCGTGCCGAGCGCGAGGCCGAGAGCCACGAACTGATCCGCATCGATGATGTCAGATGACACGCCGAACGCCCCCAGAAGAGGTAGGACGATGGAAGCAATGGCGCCCCAGGTCACGCGGCTGCGATACCATGGCTCGGAATTTGTCGCGTGAGCCACGACCGGCGCGACCTCTGCCAGCACCTTCGACGTGACCACGTTCACGTCCCTGCCCTCAGTCGCCGTCAGCGGTCTTGCTGCGGCTTCGAAGACGCCCTTGACGATGGCGTCACGAACAGCGGTTTCAACCTTCGACATTCTGAGCCTCCTTCAGAGCCGCGGTGATGACGGCATAGGCGGTCGCGGCGCTCACGAGTGTAGACGCGAGCGTGGCCGTGTCCTTGTTGGCGCAGACGACGACGAGCTGGCCGTAAGCTGCCTCTTCCTTCGCAACGGTGCTGGGCTTGATTTTGCCGGTGGCAGCAATGGCGACGAAAACCGCATGGCCGGTATCAGCAGCAGAACAGATCTGCGGAAGGCTTTGGCGGATCGCGGTATCGATCGAGCCGGTGTGGGTGCAAGCGGACAAGCCAATGGCTGCCGCTGCCAGGATAAGCAGAGACTTCATAGGTTCGGTTCCTTGTGGTGGGTTAGAGCTTGGCTTTGACTTCAGATCGCAGCTTGTCGCCGCAGGCCTTGGCGCCCTTGATGGAAGGCTCGAAGGCAAGACGAGTGAAATCCCACTTGCCTCTCTGGGCTATCCCGAGATTGTTCTGCACCTCGGCATGGGAAAGAACGGTCTTTGCCGTGACCAGGATGCCGTAGCGCCGGCAGAGTTCAGCAACGACCGACGTCAGCGCCGTCCATTGCTTTTCGGTCATGGGATACTTGCCGGGATTGAAGGGGATTTCGCTAGAACCGCCCATGCAGCAAAGCGAGACGCCGATCGATCCGCTGTTGCAGTTCAACGTGTGGGCGGCATAGCCATTCTTCGCCGGTGCTTCGTTGAGCTTGATCGACGGGATACCCCGGATCAGCTTGCCGTCGGCCTCGATCAGGATGTGGTAGTGACCCCGATCGAACTCGGACGCCTTGTGAGCGCCGGCCGTCCAGTGGCAGATGATCCGCTCCATCTTAGCCATGGGCATCCAGTCGGCGGGGATGGTTGCGCCAGAGGCTACAGGGGCCGCAGGAGCGGGTTTCGCCGCTTCCGGCACCTTCGGGCCGCGCAAGCCCTCCAGTTCATCCAGAGCCTTTCCAACGGCCGTCTGTGTCTCGCCGCCGAAGTCGCCGTCTGGGCCGAACTTAGGAAGCGGGAATCCAAGCGCGATCAAGCGCCGCTGCAGAGACTGCACGGACATGATGGTTCTCCAGATTGTGGGGAGGGTAGGCTTATGGGGCTCTAGTGGGAGTGGGTAATTATGCCGTGCGGAGAAGGGTTGCGCTTGGCGTGGCTTGACTTACCCAATGTCTTAGGGAAGTTACGTGCGACACGCGAGACGAGGACGCCATGGCTGACGATATCGAAGACCTTCGCAAGCTGCTATTCAACATGATGGCGAGGGTGGCGGCCAACGAGCAAATCAGTCGTGCTGCGTTTGCAATCCTATGCTCTTATGACAACGATCCAGAGCTTAGCGACAAACTGAAGTCGGGCATATTCCCTCATCTTATCGAGAACGAGAAAAAAAGAGATTGGGGGCTCCACCCCTCAGTCGACCATTGGCTCCGCACCAGAACGGTTGACGCACTAAACGTTGAGCTAGAGCAGACTCTCGAACTAATTGAGCGAATCCGGAAAACTTCCAAAAGGAACGTGAATTGATGTCCGTTGCACCGCAGTTCCTGACAGACATGGCCCATAAAGGTCTAGGTCTGGAGATAGCCCCATACTTTTTCCCGCGGCTCCTAAAATCCGAACACAACGTCATGTACACGGACATGATTGGAAACGACGAGATCCAGGCGAAAGCTGCGGCAAATCCAGACCGCACCATGTTTGGCGAAGTGCCTCTAATCGATTTCGTATGGACACCCGGAACACCCCTTAAGCAGTGCGCTCCTGCGAACTTACTATTCGACTACGCTCTGGCGGCGCATGTGGTTGAACATGTTCCTGATACGATAGGTTGGCTCAACGACATTCTGTCAGTGGTGAAGGACGGCGGGCAGCTTTGCCTTTACGTACCCAACAAGCAGAATAGCTTTGACCACTTCCGCCGGGAAACCTCACTAAGCGACCTCGTCGGCGCATACGTTGAACGCCGCAGCATTCCAACACCTTCTCAAGTTTTCGACTTCGTCAGCCGTTCCATAGTGTACCGGAAAAACACTGAGACCCCGTTGGAGGGCACCAAGTTTGAAGACTGGGATCGCGCATATACAGACCAAGACGCGATCAATCTCTCGATAGAGACGTTCGTCCACCAAAAGTATCTCGACGTCCACTGCACCGTCTGGACGCCTGACAGCTTTGTCGAGACCTTTCGCAAGGTTACCGATTTAGGCCTAATGAACATCGACGTGTCGGATCCCATCCTCCCTGGCACTGATGAATTCGTAGTCTTCATCACAAAGAGAGGCGAACCCCGCATAAAGCAGGACGAAATCGCCAACCCGGACAAAGAAACAATCAAGAAACTCACGAAGAGCGTCGAACACGCCAGCAAAGCATTTCATGAATGTAACGATAGGTTCCGCAAGTACATGGACGAGCATTAACGTCTTCACGAGATGATGACCTCTCGCTAGAAGTTCGGCCCAAACACGACGAGGATCATCCGAGGATTCAGGAAGGCGACAATATCTCCGCCGCCCGCGCCTCGCCAAACAGGCTTACGGCCACGCTTTCAAGCAGTGGCCATAGTTCATGATCGCTCCGGTATGACGATGCAGATCTGAAAATGTTCTGTACGCGAATAGATTGGGTCAGCATAACCGCTTCCACCTGATCGGCTTCCGTTTCGGTTAGGCGCGACCATAGGTCTACCGGGTACAAGATGGTAACTGGCAAGACATGCGGCGGGGCAGCGCTACCATGCTCTGCTACTTCCTCAGGCGTCAGATCAAAGATAACGCCATTTTCGATGCGAGAAAGTTTCATCCGCGTACCCCCTCAAGAACGAACACCCCTGAGAACGAGCCAGAAGGGGCGAATATACCGATCGCGCTACGGGCGCCTTGGTTCAGGAAGCCGTGTATTTTTTCAAAGCGAAGAGCGGGGGCCGATGAAATATGGTGCGCTTCGGTGAATACCGTAGCCGCACCAGGCTTATTGAAGCGGGATACGTCTATGAAGCCATCGAGGTCTGACCCGTTGTTAATGCCAGTAGAGACAAGTGCGAACAGCCCCGCTGCCGTGTCTACGATTGGCGAAACGGCGCCGTTCACTTCGAAGAACCCATGGTAGCGGTAATCTGTAGCTCCAACGTCCCACGTCGCGCCGTTATCTCTGCTGGAGCGAAGAATAGCACCGCCCGTCATGTTCGCTGCAGTCATGTAGTACCGGATACGAAGGAGATTGTACGCGCTTAGGTCAGTCCAAGTTACCTGCGTCGCCCCCCCGGCAGCGACAATCACGCCCCCGATCTGCTGCCAGGCCGAGCCGATGTTGGAAAGCGCCTGTGCCTTTTGGGTTGGGGTGAATGACTGCGCCGCGTCGGCACGTACTCGCAGCGCGAGGGCATCATCGATGGAGTCGAGATCGTCACCAATAGAAGCCAGCGCCGTGGCGAGTCCGGTTATGGATGATACCGGCTGCTCACCAGTCTGCAGAGATCTGTCGAAGGCGTCACCACCGATACCCTGAGGGTCATAGACCGTCTCCGTCATCAAGCCGGTTGTATCGATCACCGCGTTGAAAGTGTCGGTGAAGGACATAATCGAGTAGCTGTTGAAGTCCTCGTTCCAGACTGCGAAGAAAACGGTATTCGGGTTATCAACAGATGGAATACGGATTAAAGAGCCGTATTCCATCGATATAGTCACATCTGGCCCAGCCCGTTCAGCCATAATGCCGTTTGCGCCATAGATGCGCGCTGGGTAGCGGGGTAACACCCGCATACGAAGGGTCATCGCACAACTCCATCAACTACCGGCAGCGAGCCGATCAATTCCTGTTCAGTGATACCGTCACGAGTGATTGTGAATCCGATCTCATACGGGCCAGGGGATAGCCCTCGCATCTCTTGAGCCGTAAACCGCCACTGGATTATTCCGCCGTCTGCGATAATGATCCGGCCATCTTCGGTCGTACCTCCGAGGTGGCGGTAGCAGGGCGCCCGAGAACGAACCTCCACCACCGCCGTCACACCCGTAAGATCGGTGATGACCTCACCAGTATCGTCATCGACAAGCTCGATAGTCTCGATCCAGTCGGCACGGTTCGAAATCGGGTTGAGTTGTGCTTCATACATGATCAGAGCCTGATATAGATTGTGACGGCGACGGACGGTTGAACGTTGTTGTGCGGGAGGCCACCGCCTCGGCCAAAAATCCCAATCCCCGTGAAGTTGGGTTCGGTCAATGTCGGATTATCGTTTGGCGCAGCCACAGGCAGATCAGTGCCACCCCCAGCTGCGTTGGGCGAGCTTCGGTCATGTTGCATATGTGCGTGGCCAGGATCTAAGACGTCATGATCGTGGAACGGCATTTCTGCGATTGTCATGGTGTGGGTTGCTGCGCCCCCCTTCCACCCCAGCGAGGTAGCCGCGGGAATGGCATTCGCAGCTATATTGCCCATCGTGTCCAAACCGACGAAGGTTGCCCCTCGAAAGTCTGGGAGCGTCAATTGCTTGTTGGCGCTCCAGTCAGCAAGCGCGGACGCCCCCCGCCCCCCAACGATGACTAGTGCGTTATCCTCATTCCAAAGCCACTCGAACAAGGGCTGCGTGTCGCTGTTGGCTCGCTCCGAGGCGCCAGACGTGGCGGAACCAATCGTTCGGCCGTTTCCTCGAACCCATCCCGAATGGAGCCCAGTGCCATATCGAGGTTTCATGTCGCCGGTTTTGGAGACCGCGTCAGGATCAACCGGGTTATCCCCGCCTCCGCCGCCTCCGCCTCCTGCAGGACCGATGATCGGCAACCCGTCCACGTCGAAGAGGATAACGCCCGAGGCCGTCGTGATGCGAACACGGAAGAACTCGTCTGCCTCATCCAGATAAACCGGGGGAAAGAACCCTGCCCCATTCGTCTGCACGGGGTTCGGATGCTCGTTCACCTCACCCAGCGAGAACGCCTTGTAGACAGTGATGGGCGTGGAAGTGCCGCCGAGGTAGAAGTACGCCTTCGCCCCAATCAACGGCTTACCGTTCTGATCGTGGATCTGGGTATTGGACTGGTTCCAGAAACCGGCCATATGGATTTCCTTTGAGGTTTAGGGCATGGTGCGGGGATGATTTCAGATCTCGTTCGCAGGAAGCATACGAAGCTTGTCGTCTACGCTGCCGTTTTGAGCTTCTGGCACCCGATAGTGTTCGCCCCCATCCTCTGCTGGCACTTGACGCACCCGCGATATCGAGGGGAATACCTGAGACGCTACGCCAGCTTGACCGGTTTCGTGTCCAATAAAGCCCGCCACTGCTCTGGCCGTATTCGCAAGAGCCTGGGTTGATGCCTCGCTAGGTTTCGTGGCATTGCGCTCATATGCCTTCGCATAGGCGGCAAGGGCTTTCGCGCTTGCTGGCTTAGCCATCAAGGAAGACATGACGCGAGCGCCAGCAACCGACCCGACCACCGTAACGGGATCTAGGAAAACACCGCTCAGGTATGCTGCACCGGTCGCCGCCTGCCCCGTTCCCGATGGGTTAGCGTACTGGTCCAACGTCTTGAACTGCCTTGATACTGTCGCGATGTCATCGAGAGCTGAGGCAAGCTGTTTCTGCCCACCGAACAATGCGCTCTTGCCCTCCGACGAAAGACGCCCATACCCCGTGATGAAACGATTGGGCGAGAAGTTGCCATCCGCATCCCGGCCAAGGCGCGAGATAACGCCGGAAGCCAGATCATTCCATGTCTCATCGCTCACAGAAGACCGGACCCGGGCAAGGTTTACCCGATCGGCACGGCTGCCAGAACCGGCCATGGTGGTGATCCGGTCAAAGACTTTCTCGTCGGAGGCGTCTCGGCCAAGAACCTTGCTGAGAGATTCGCGCTCGCGAGCCGTCCGAGCTGCAAGCTGGTTAGCCTGCTCAAAGGCAGTGCTTGCTTTTTCACCGCCCGACCGAGCGACAGACGCCTTCAGGTCTTCAGTCAACGCGCCATAGATGCGCTTGAGTTCTGCCTGTGATGTCTCTGCCGGGGCAAGGCTTGGATTATCCATCATCTCGCGGACGGATGAGCGAAGATCCTTGATGCCCTGATAGTTGAGACCGTCCGTGCTTTCGAGCGCCCGACGCACGACTCCGACAGCGCGGCTATCGGGAAGCGTGGCATTCTTGCGGCTGGTGCCGATCTCAAGGGCCGTCTTTGCCGTATTGGACAAGGGCGTGGTCACGTTCTGGGTGATCAGTCCGTCAACGGCGTTGTAGGCGTCTGTCACGCGCCCCGACAGCGTCTTGGTGGCGTAATCCGTCATACCTTGACGAGCCGCAGCGCCAGCGTTTGCGACGTTGCCAGAGCCGTACCCTTCCTGGACACGGTTAGCAGCCCCGCCAAGCTGGTCGATAGCCTTCTGCGATGCCACGCGCAAAGGCGTGCCCCCAATCGGAACGTTCGTCAGAAGCTTGCCGGTCTGCTGCACGACCGGGGATTCGCTCGCAACTGCTCGGGGAAGATCAACCCCAATCCGATTAGCCGCGGCAGCACTTTCCATGCCTTGCGTAGCGGCGGGCGCTGCATTGGCTGCAACGGCCTTGCCTGTCCCTGCGGCCGGCGAGATCGGGGCGAATATGGTCGCCACGTTAGCGGCCTCTGCAATCGCTTCCGGGGATGCCCTCCCGTCTGGACCTGTCACCTTCAGTTCGCCGCTCATGGCCCGACCTGGGGCGGTTATAGCACCCTTCGCCGCCTCGTAGAGGTTTTCCACAAGGCGAGGCACCGCAAAGTTCCAGTCTCCGGTTTCCTCGTTCTGCTCATAAGGCACCACAAGGCCGCGATAGGTCTTTGGTTCAGGAGAAGCCGCCGCACCTTCTGCCGGTATCAGATCGTCAAACGACAATGCCGGCCCAGACGTGTGTTTGTTGCCCTTTGGGATCAGATCATCGAACGAGATATTAGCCATTGTTAAAGCCCCGATGCTTCAATGCCGGCTTCCCGTAGGCGCCTGATGACAGCCTCCCGATCGGCCCCACGGGCGATTGCATCACGAGCTGACTGCAGAGGTGCCGCGGCGTCTTGACCGCTAGGCTGCGTAACGCTCGGCTGGCTGGCCGCATCCAAGCCCGCACCCGCGCCGATCTCAAGTCCACGAATGGCGTTCTGCCGGTTTGCTCGCTTCTGCTCGATCACCTGTGGGCCATCGCCTGGCTGCGGAAAATACTGCTGCTCGGCGTTTGCGAATTCCTCAGGCGAGATGACGGCACCGGATTCACGGCGAAGCTGGGCGTTGATGAAATCCCGCTTTGCCTGATCGTACTTCTGGGCGTCTTCAGACCTTGCAAAGTTGCCGATTACTGGAACGGCACCAACGGTCTTGTTCCATAGGCTGGTACCCTGTCCCTCAAGGGTATTGAGTATCTTCTGAGAGTCGTTGGCGCGAACGAGGAAACCGGAGTTCTTTCCTTCTGCCTCTGTCAGTTTCGGTGGACGGCCGGCGCCTTGGGTGATGCTCACCGTCCCGTCTGGATTGGTCGTGATCGCCATGCCGTTCTGTGCCTTTACGCCGCCCTCACGGACGAACTCGCCGGTCTGATCATCCCAGCGGGCCTTGTAGGGAAGTCCGGTCGCCTCATCGAACAGTTCAACGATGTCAGGCTTTTTCTGCCCACGATTGGGAGCGCTCAGCCACTCCTTGCTGTCCTGGTCGTAGAGTTGACCGTCGCCAGCATTAACGAGCCCTTTCGGTTCCGGGGCTTTAGCAAAAGTCCCCAGCCGCTCCACAGCGCCCGTCTGCTGGTTGGCGCGTGCAAGCGTCCCGTCTGGGAGGTTGACGAACTGCCAAGGCTCTCCTGCAGCCTGTCCCGAGTTCTGTTTCCAGAGGGCGATGCCCATCTCGCGAAGGCGAGGATTGCCGATCATGCGAGCAAGAATGTCTGTATCCACACTGCCGCGCTGCACGGGCGTGACGCCGGGGGCGATGATGGAGCCGGAACCAGAATTCGGCAGCGGCACGGCATCGGCTGAAAAGGGCTGCGCGTTTGCTGTAGAAGCGGGATCGCGAGAGGCTGGAGCGGAAACAGCAGGATCTACATAAGCCGCTGTCTGACCACCCGCGGCCATCGTGTTCACAGCATCCACAGCGCCTCCACTACCGCCAACAGCGGCTGTGAACCGGTTGCCGTATTCCCCAATGGAGGTTCCAAGGGAATCCCTGCGGCCAGTCTTGCCGACGCCACCCTCACCGCCGAGCCACGCTTGCGCAGCGCCTTCCGGCCCGTATTTGGAGACATAGCTTCCGAATTTGCCGTCGAAGATTGCGTCTTGAAGCTGCGGGTTTGCCATGAACTCATCCGGCGTCACCTGGCGGCCAAGAACCTCCTGAGACCATGGGCCGATGTTCGTTTCCATGATCTGGTACCGGCCGAGAGCGCGGCCCATCTTCGGGTGCGTCGGACCAACGGCGGCATAGTCACCGCTGCCCTTGCTCTCGATGGAGGCGATGGCGTTTCGGTACTGCCCCATCTGATCAGTCGAGGCCAAGTTGCCGCGCTGCACAGGCACCACAGGTGGCCCGGCCTGCGTTGGCTGAGCCTGCTGCTGGCCTGTCATGAGCCGACCGAAGAAGCCGCCCTGCTGGGGCGCTGCAGCCGATGTAGCCCCTAACGCCTCGCGTGCGAGCTTAGTGTCTCCGAACTGATCCATAGCCCCGCCTATGGTATCGGCTAGACCGCCCACCCATGACGTATCGACCTGCGGAATGCGAGGGGAGCCCTGGCGCAGGCTGGCGATATATCCGACCATTAGAAGAGGCCTCCCGTCGCCGCCTTGGTTGCAAGCCCAAGCCCCTTGCCAATGAGACCGCCGAAGAAGCTGCTCTTGTTGGCTGCCTGCTGGTCTTTGATCTGGGCCGTGTTGTTGTTGATGTCCATCGTGCCGCCGAGAACCTCGCTTTCGAGACTGAGCCGGTTGCCGGTGCCCGTCTGGTAGAGGTCAGCAAGGCCACCATAGCCCTGCGCCTGACCGGCCGCACCCTGCATGCCCTGTCCGGACAAACCATTGAGCCGGTCGAGCCAGCCGCCGTATTCCTGGTTGGCCATGCCCTGCCCGTACTCGGTGAGAGCCGTGAGCGTGTTGCCGCTGCTGAGCATGCCGGCAGCACTTGCACCGCGTAGAGCAGCCTGCTCGCCCTGACCCATCGCGAACTGATAGCCGGGGCCAACCTGAAAGGCGCCCGTAGCTCGTGCGTTGCCTTCGGCCCCGTTGAGCCCAAGCGCGTCTTGATACGTGCCAAGCGCCCCCTCGCCCGCATCTACCCACGGCTGATAGCCGCCGATCGCTGAGTTGATAGCGCCCGCGGACTGCCCTTCGCCCGTGTTGATGATCTCGTTGCCTTGGCCACGAAACGTATCGATCAATCCCTGGTTCTTTTTCAGCGACTTAAGTTGGTTTTTCCCAACATCGGCGCCCATCAGGCCGCTCAAAAATCCCATTACGGTGTCTCCAGATCGTTCAAGGCGCGGTCAGCTCGCGAAGGATGCCATCGAGGGCGCGGAAATATTGGTACCAATTGCGGTTCATCAGCCCTGTCCGCGGATCAATGACGGGCTCTGTCGGTATAGGAAGCGGAGGAAGGGGCGCAGCCATCAACGAGACCTCACGTCACCCTGCTGCTCGCCTCCAAGGATGGAGACGTAGACAGGATCGGAAATATCGATCTTCCACACCCGTCCGTATCGACCTGATGTGCCGGCTCGATTGATGGCAACCGTGGATTTGTACTTGGCCTGCCGCCCCAAAAGTCGCTTGAGTGGAACACCGAATGAATTCCCGCCATCATCGGACCACGAGATGAAGCACACAGGGTCGGTATCGATAGGCTCACGGCCGGCAACCAGTCCCTGCCCCACGATGATGTCGAAGTCGGCGCGAGGAATGGCAACACGGTTGGGGAAAGAAGCGCCTGGCAGGGAATAGACCGTCATCACCAGAGGATCGTCGCCCTCTTGGTGAGCGTTAGCGTCCAGCAGCCAGACATCGCCTGTGGTGCGATCCCCGATAACCCAGCCACCGAATGCCTGCACGGAACAAACACCGCGCCAGTGGTCATCCAGATAGCTTGCACGCTCATGCCACAGGCCGGTACCTAGCTCGTATGTCCACGAGAAATTAGGACCGCTCACCGTGGCCCAGCGATGGCCCGATGTAATGCTGACCGTCACGTCCAGCGTGTTCTTGTCGGCCACCTTTTCAATCAGGCGGTCGATATCCGGCGTCGATATCTTCTGCGGCTGATAACCGCCATCTAGGCGGTATACACCATTGTCTGAGCCAACAAACACAAGGCTTTGAAATCCCAATTCATTCCCTGCGACAGCAAAGGTAGACGCAAGGCCGATGGGAAAAGTCGATGCGCGGGAGAACGGCGAGCCTGTAGGGTTACCGACGTTCTGCCAGAACTCGATCACCGATGGTCCGAAGAGAACAAGCTGTTCCCCAAAGCCAACGGCCCGCAACAGCCCTCCGGTTCGGCTCTCGGCCTTGGCGAAATCGAGCGCATTGACGGTCTTGTCGTTGATGGCCGAGAAGAACACACGCCCGTCTCGTATGGCCCAGACGAAATATCCGTCGATGAAGTCGACAGTCAGCGCCTGGGGCAGATCCCCGTCGTCAAGACTGTCTGGTGCCACGTCGGGCGTGATGATGAATGTGTCGTCCTCTGTGGTGCAGAGGATATCGGGGACAGGAGCCTTGTTGTTTCTGGCGAAGGTGACGCGGCCAGTGCCGGGGAGGCTTCCGACGTTCGTAACGATGAAGTCCGCCCCTGACTGGTTGACGCGCAGAAGCCTTTCGGCTTGCGCCACGTAGAGATTGCCATTGTGGAAGTGCAGACCCCTGCATCCGTTGAACCCCGTGTTTTCAAGCTTCGTGAGACCGGGAACGCGACGGCGGGCAAATTCTTGTCGAGCGCCAGCGTCAAGCTTCTCGGCATAGCAGTTGATCAGGCGGCCGGAGCCCTCACCGGGGCGGGCGCCTGGCGCGGTTGAGGTCGGGAAGATGATCGGGGCCATGACTTAGAAGTAATCCACAGCGAGGATAGAGCCGACGACGTAGGTTGACGGCTTGAACGACCGCAGAATGGCTTCCGCTTCGCGCCGGGACTCAGGATTGCGAGGCTGTCCGAACACTGGCGCCACCTCGTTGGCAATCACGATAGAGAGCGGCGGGACCACCTCATCATCGAAAGCGTTCTTGTCCTGCGCATAGTAGACCTCGCGAGCATTCAACTCGGCCAGCTTGCCGTCGATGACGCTGTCAATTTCCTGTACGTCTTCGGCTTCGGGCTGCTGCCCTGCCCCGCCATCCGCCTGCAACAGTTTCAGGGTTGCGAGGATCAGATCTTCACGCGTCTTCATCTCTAACCACCTTCAATGTCCGGGAAGCGCTGTATTGCCGCGAGACCGGGGGCAATACGCGATCGGATGACTGGAAATGGCAGCCTTCGGGTAGACGCCCGATTTGCTGCCCTTGCCACTCGTCCAGACTTGGCTTTGCCATCGATATGGCTTGGGCATCGGTGAGCCCGGGGCCGCGAACCGTGATACCAGCGGATACCTCATCACCAAGGGAGAGGACGGCAGGCGTTTCGTTTTCCATCTGCCGTCCTCTTGCTCAGTCTTTGCCGCCCTTGACGGGCATCTTCACAGCGTCCTCGTCCACTTCAAAGAACGGATTGCCGCGAAACTTGGTGAGGTGATCGGGGTTGTCGACCTCAACCGCCTTGCCGTCCTTGAAGTCGTAGCCGAACTGTGAAGTCTCCTTCACGCCGCCCGGCTCACCGAGATATTTGACCTTTGCCATTGGTCCATTCTCCTCAGTTGCGCGTGCAGTACGCGATGATGATCTGGCCGACACCGGTTGTTGCGGCCGTGCCTGACAGGGCGACCGTGGCGGTGATTTCGGTATCGACGGCGACGTATTCGCTGACGGCCTCGTCCAGAGGGATGAGACCGGCAACGCCGAGAGCAAGATCGGTGCCGAACAGGTCATCGTCGGCAGCCGTGCCGATCTTGAGCGCGTTCGTGGTGGCGGCATTAAAGACGGTCGAGACGTTGACGCCCGAGATTGCCTTCATGATGACCGCGTGAGCCGGAAGAGTGCCGACCTGGATCACCTTGCCGTTGTCACCGAAGACGATATCCTTTCGGATATACTGGATGTCCTGGTACAGATCGTTCCGTGCAGGCTTCCTGTTATTCAGAGGCATGGTTCTGCCCTTTCCTGTTGAATGAAACGAGAAAGGGGCGACCTAAGCCGCCCCATACCCTGATCAGGCGTTGGATGCCGCCGAGACGAATCCGGTGAATACGCCCCACTGCTTCATTGCAGTGCCGTCCTGGATGCGCTTGAACATCTTGCCGACGCCGTAGGCCATTTCCGTGCCAACGCCAGTGATGAAGCCGTAGTCATCTTCCTTACGGAAGGTGGGCTTCGCCATCTGACCCCAGCCGAGGACAAGGGCCTGCTGACCGCAGAGGAAATACGGCTCGACGCGGGACGACGAGGCGCCGGCCGTCAGAAGCGTGGTCCACACGCTGGTGACGTACTTGGAGATTTCCGGCACCTTGCGGATGATCACGCCGTCCCAGATCAGATCCCCATCCTGGAAGAGAGGGTTCTTATCCATGCCGTTGCCTTCACGGGCGCGGGCATCGCGGTTTGCTGCGACGATGGTTGGGTCAGCCTTCAGATCGCGGAAGGCATTCGAGCCGACGAACATGACGTAGTATTCGTACCCGTCACGGGTCTTGTACGGCTTGATTGCCGGGTCGGCTAGTTCCGCCTGCGACTTTGCGAGCGACACGACCTTGGCGGACATCTTGTCGTCCGTGGTGTCGATGTTGCCGAGAGCCGTAGCGTGGGTGGCATTGTAGTTCGATACCGCCGAACCGTAGAGGACTCGGTCTTGGTTGTCCGCGTTCCAGGTGTTCTTCTGGGCCGTGGTGGCGTTCTCGTACTTGATGCCGTTGACGGTGTTGCCTTCGTCAGCGCCAAGGCCAACCGGTGCGACTTCGGCGGGGAGAGCCATAAAGGCCTCCACGATATCGTCGCGCTGGCGCTCCTTGCCCCAATCCGAGAGAAGCGGACGGGCTTCACCGAAGATATCGGCAGAGTCCTTGTGCGTTTCGCTCTTCTTGGTGACGACGGCATGACGCGCCCAATCGATCCAGAGGCGCATGCCGTAGTTGTCGATCTTCTCTTCGTTGCCGACGAGAGTCCCGGTGCCCGTGCCACGGCCGCGAAGCTTAGTGACGAGCGGGATGTTCATCTGATCGCCGCCCTGCTTCAGCTCCTGCCGAATGCGGATGATGGCGTTCAAGTCCTGCCCCATGTAGGGGGAGAACATGTTCTCGCGAACGAATTCGCGGTTGATCTCGCGCGTATAGCGAACGAGCTTGTTGTTGTCCTGAACCGTAGTGACGGCCATTGGTGGTATTCCTTCTGAGACGGGCGGCGCCTGTCAGGTCACCGCAGTGCTTGGCTGAACAAAGCCGCATCGCTCACGTCATTGTCGGCGGCGGTGTTTCCACCGGCCGGTAGACCGCTGAGAGACGGCGGCAGGCTGACTGCTGGTGCCGATCGGTTCGTATTGGATGTCGCCGTGCCACGGATGCGCTCAAGGATCTTCGCCTGTTCGGCTGGATCAGCGAGGCGTCGTTCGTACTCAGCCTGGAACCATGCATCCGGGTCATTGCCGACCCGTCGAATGGCTTCCGACTGCTGGTGCCACTTCACCACTTCCTCGAACGGATGCCGCGACTGCAACACCTTCTGGATCACCTGCTGACCTTCGGGCGTGCGGGCTGCTTGTTCGAGTGCTTGCTTTGCAGCTTCGACCTTTTCAGCGCCGTATGTCTGGATTGCCATGTTCTCGGACATGAATTCCTTCATCTCCATGATCTGGCTCTGCACGGGCGTGATCTGGTTTCTCAGGTAGCTATCCGGGTCATCCCAAAGGGTTGCCGGCTTCTCTTCCTGCTGCTGCTGTGCGGGCTGCTGGCGCTGCTGTGTGAGCGTTTGCAGTTGACCGCGCATTTCCGCGAGTTCGCGACGGAGAGCTTCGTTGGTTGACTCGGCTTCCTGGCGCTTCTGCCGCTCTTCCTGAACCGCACGTACCGGAACACCATTGTTCGGCTTGTCGTGGTGGGCAGGCTGAGCGGGGTCGATGACAGGCTCGGGTACCGCGGCAGTTTCCTGCCTTGGTGCGAACTTGCCGGTCTCATCTCGCGGCTGTGTGGTGGTGGCTTCGACAACCGGCAGGACTTCTGCAGGCTGCGTCACGGTAATGTCTGCTGGTCCGGTCGAGCCGGTGTCGTCAGACAACAGATCATCCAGTTCCGAATTTACATCGGCCATTTCAATCTCCAGATATCGTGGGAGTCACGGATCGCCCGGTGCCCGGCGGCGGCTGTTCGCCCGTCTAGTCGGCGGCACTCTTGCTTGAATGACGGTCAAGCTGCCGATAGTCGCCCTTTGAGGATGGCGGCTCCTATGCTATGGCTTCAGGCAACCCGGAGGCCGCTATGAAGCCATATTCAAACATCGACTACGCTCAGCGGCTTGTGCCGGATGACGTTTTCGATGAATTGCGGGATTCATCTACCCAATTTTCACCGGGGTTGATCGAAAAGTACCGAAGCGAGGCATCCCCACCTTTGCAGGCCAATCGGATTAAGCCCCTGCATTCTGGCGTGACATTTCCCGGCGCTGGGTCATGTCGGCCTGCTTGAAGGCGAAACGTTCATCGCGGCTGCGCTCTGCCTCGATCTGGCTATTCCTCACCTCCACGGGTTTCAGCGAGGTTTCCGTGCGGATCTTGTCCGTCTCGGCTACCGTCTTGTCCGTGGCTGCGTTCTTGTTGCGGAGATCAGCCAACGCCGTAGCAATCTCGATCTCGCTCGGACCTTGCTGGGGTTGGCCCATGCCGGCCGCTCCAGCGTCCGCCAGAGCCTTTTGCGCCTGAGCTTCCTTCAGCATGGCGGATGCGCGCTTATCGGCCACCTCTGCCTCTGCGCCGGCCATTGCCAGCGGGTTAGGCTGCGCTGCCTGCTGCTGCGCCTCATTGAGGATGTCCATGGCCCGCTTCTTGACCTTGCCCTGTAGTGGGGAAAGCTCGATCAGCAGTTGAGGCGGGACGTTCTGTCCCTTCGTTGCCATGATCGAGAGCGTGTCGTACGCGTCCTGCTGCATGTTGATGGTGTCTGGGCCTTCATCAATGATGATATCAACGTCAAGAGCACCAAGAGCGTTCACAAGCGTTGGCTGGCCCGTCATCGGGTCAACGGCCAACTGGTTCACGGCGAAGAACTGAGCCAACCCCTCATCGTCGGTGACGCGGATCCACTTTTCACCGGTCCAGAACTCCTGCACGGCGTTCCAGAGTGCCCGGTAGACGCGAAGCTTCCAGCCGCGGAAGGCGAGTAGGTACGGCCCAAGCTCGGCAATACCCGCCTGCTGCTGGATCTGCATCGCACGGCCTGACATCTTATCGACGCCCTGTCCGATCAGTGCCGGGTTGAATCCGTAGTTCTCGATCTCGTTCTTGGCGTCTTCAAGGAACGCAAGCTGGCCCTGCAGCTCCTGCCCCTTGGCGCCGTCATCGAACGATGGAGGATTATCCCCGACGTATTCAATCACGCCGTCTGGTCGGGCCGCTTCCCTGCGTAGTTTCTCTGTATCTTCGCCTGTCCCCTTTTGGATAATCATCCGGCGGCTATTGAGGACGTGCAGCCCCTTGGACCGACGCTGATTGATCTCGTCCTGGCTGGAGCGCATGTTGCGAACGAACCCGTACCGATCGCCCTCGTGGTCGATGTTGGCCGAGTACATGATGTATTTACAGATCGTGCGGCCCTTCTCATCCTTGAACGGAGAGATGCCCTCAGCAAGTGTCACAGCGCCCGTGTAGATGCAGTAGTGCCAGTTGCCGCCCTTGATGAACCAGTGATCGATGATGCGAACCCGAGTGCCCTTGTCGCCCGTGCTGATCCACTTGTTGTCAGTATCCGGGTTGCTGGTTAGGTCAGAGCCAGACTGAAGCGATTCCCGAAGGGCTTGCTCGCTGTCCGGGAACATCTCGATAGCCGCGTCAATATCAGACCACTTGCCGACACCCATGTAGCGGGCATCTGAGAAATCCCACTTGAGAGAGCGCGGGTCGTAGAAGAACGACGACGGGTCAACGTCCTGCAGGCCAACGTCCACGCCATCCCTCCCCTGCACAAGCGTAATCTCAACGCCTGCAAGGCCATCAACCGCGCCATTCATGCCGGAGACGGAAGACTTCGTCGGCCATTCCTGTTCGTCGCAGACAAAGCGCAGGACAGCAGTGGCAATCTCTGCGCCTTCCTCATGCTTCGGGGTGCGGGGGAAGCCGCGGGGATCCTGCCTCTGCCGCTCCAGAAGGCCCACAACCGCGTTGATCTTGCGACCGATGCGATTGTAGATCACCGGGGGCTGACGGCGCTGGCGAAGCTTCTTGATCTGCTCGTCGGTCAGCTGGGCGCCGTGATAGTACCGGCGGGCTTCCTGCTGTTCCTTGATTTCCTCGTTCTTCTGTTCGAGGTAGGCGAGATACTCCTTCTTGCGCGTGGCGTGAGCATCGCCCGTGCTGGCTGCCGGAGCCTGTGCCGGCCCGCTGCCTTGCGCATAGCCTGAATGATTTGCCAGCATCAGTAGGTCATCCAATCATTGTCGGCCTCAACAGGCCGGTGTGAGCGGTAATCGTCTGGCTTCTTCGGTCCATCAGGCGGGGATGCCGCGTTTGGCTGCCACATCCTGTCGAGGAGCTGCCCGATAAGCCCGAGCATATCCACCTGGTCATCGTTCTTGCCGGCGGGGAACGTCAGTAGTTCCGATACGAACTGCTCGTACCAAGTCGCGTCCGTTGGAACGTACAGCCCGTCCAGAGCCATGCGACCGCGGATCGACTGAGCGCGGATTGCCTTGTCGCCTCTGGTCGGGAAGGCCTCAGTGACCACCCAAGACTTGCGCTCTCTCATCCGGCGATCACGGAAGGGACCCACGCCTGATTTGATCTGTCCGGTTTCCTCTGCCCATCCAGACGGTTTCCAGTGCAGGACCATGTCGCAGAAGGCCTCAATCCACTGATCTGAAGACGCTTGCTTGCGCCACAGATCGAGCAGCCACATGCGGCCCAGACTATCGAGTCCGATAACACCGTGAACCGTGTAGTCTCCACCGTTGGCCGTTACCGCGTAGTCAGAGCCCCCATAGATGGATAGCGTTTCCTTCGCCGGCAGATCCTTGAGCAGGCACGGCCGAAGCCACGCGGCCTTGAACAGACCGCCTTCACGGGGCGCCGGCCGTTGCTGGAACTGACCAGCAACCGCATAGGCATCCATGACCTTCTTGTCCCGCTCGACCACTTCACGAGGGAAGCGCTCGGGAAACAGAAGCTCACCATCGGACTTGCGAGGGTCTTCAAAGCCAATAGAGGTATAGCACTTGCGCTCTGGCTCGAACTCCATCGGGAGCATCAGGTGCTCGTAACCGAAGTCATTCGCCATGATCAGGCCGGACACATCCTCCTCATGCAGTCGCTGCATGACCACGACGATGGCCGATCGATCCGGGTTGTTCAGTCGGGTTGGGACGGATTCACGGAAGGTCGAATTAACGCTCTCGCGCTCTGCATCCGAATTGGCACTATCCACCGACAACGGGTCATCGATCAGTACTCGGTCACCACGGGAGCCGGTCAGGCCCGTGAAGGCCATTGCCTCGCGAAACCCGGTCGCCGTGTTCTCGAACTTCGTCTTGGCGTTCTGGTCGCTGGTGAGCTCGACCTGTCGACCCCAGCGCTCCTGGTACCACTCCGAGGTGATCAGCCGGCGCATCTTCAGGTTATCGCGAATCGCCAGCGGCAGACTGTGCGATGTCCCGAGATACCGCATGAACGGCATCCCCTTCGGACCCCACTCCCATGCAGGCCACATCACGCCAACGGACATGGACTTCATCGTGCCAGGCGGGATGTTGATCAGAAGCCGGAGGATATCCCCGGTGCTGACAGCCTCCAGATGGTCGCTGATGGCGTCCAGATGCCAGCCATGGCGATACTGCTGCCCAGGCTCCAGCACGTGCCACGCCGCCTTGGTGAAGGATGACAGGGATACGCTAGACCGCTCTATGTCCCTGTCAAGGTTCCTCTGCGCTTCCCGCGTCTGGCGCTGCTGGGCTATCGCCTCCAATAAGCCCGAGCTTCTGGAGAACGGGATATGCTGCTTCGAGAGATGCAAGCTCATCGTCGGTCAGCGCTTCCAATTGCTTTGCGGTGATCTGCACCACTTGAATGGTGCCGGTTATGCGGCGGTGTTCACTCCCCAAACCGAAGAGCTTCGCCTTTCCCATTGTGGCGCTCACAGCAGCGCTTGACTGCTTTTCGGCTAGAGCTATAGCCCGAGCCTCCTCAAGCTCGTCTGCGAGGCTCTGTACGGTGATCTCGGCGCGCTTAACGGCCTTGGACTGGATCTCGACAACCCGATCTGAAATGTTCTGATTTGTTCTAAGGGTTGAGGCGTTCCCGCGGTGTGGCTGATAGCCTGCAGCCGCGTATGCATCGTCTTGGTTCATGCCCTTTGCAAGAGCCTGAGCGAATGCCTCGTGTTTGGCGTTGCGGAGGACTGGCATGATTACACAGCCACCCTTGTTCCCCATGGCATGTCGATATGCTTTGGGGTGATTGCAGCCATGAAAGCCGCCTTTGTCTCTGTTCCGCCAAGGAGGGTGTAGGTCTGCCCGCTCTTGAGCACCACGCCCACGTTGTGGCCGAAGTCATCGACCCTCTCGACGCTATCCAGATTGAACCATTGCTGGCTGTTGGCGCGGAACATCATCAGGCCACTGCCTCAATCTCATCCGCGAACACCCACCGGTCCGAGATCCGAACCATAAGCCGTCCGTCTGGCGATCCGCGCTCTGCGCCTACCGTGCCGAGTTTCGTCTTCATGCCGATCATTTGAGGCTCCTGAGCAAAATCATTCCTACTTGGGGGCGCCTATTGGGGGCCACGCTATCCCCTTGCGCTTTGCGTACTTCCTCGTCCGATTGGCAAGCGGCTGCGCGATGTCGTGCCAAGGGCGGTCGTCTCTGGGTTTCTGATTGCCGTAAACGATCTTTGCCACTTCAACCCACGGAAGGCCGCTTTCAGCCTTTAGATCATAAGCGCGTTGGCACTCGGCATCAGCTTCGGCCCTCTTTCCCGCCAGGCTGTTCCATCTATCGATATTGCGCTCAACACTCATACCGTGGATGCGCATGTGGTCTATGCCGTCGATCAAAACCAAGTTCGTCGGTTCGTCGTTCGAATGGTTGCCGTCCATGTGATGGACATGGAACCCGTCGCGTAGGCGCTCCCTCATCCACGCTTCCGTCCGTTCTGGATGGGAGGATAGCCATGCGTAGTGATAGCTTTGGAGGCCCTTGATGCGAACGTTGCTATTCATCTAGTTGTGAAACCCTCTTCCGTCCCGGTCGATTTCACAATATCAGTGATACTTACCCCTATCAACAAACATCACAAGGAATGTGATCATGACACCCCAATCTATGCGGTCCTGGCTTGCCGCGATGAAGATCAGCTCCGCTGAGGGCGCCCGTCTTCTCGGCGTCCATGCCAACACAATGACGAAGTACAAGAACGAGGGAGCGCCGCAGCACGTAGCTCTTGCCTGCGCTGCGCTCTATCATCGTCTTGAGCCGTGGAAGTAATGAATCCCGCCACGCGGCCGCTCGCAAATAAGTTCTAAGAACCCGCTGCGAACCGCACCACTTTTAGAACAATCACGCCGAGCATGGGCGCTGCAAAGCACATCATCGCCACCATCATGCAGAATTCGGAACGCTCTCTGAGGATGCGCTTCCGTTCCCGGCTTGCGGCTATCTTCGGCTCGACCTCACGCTTGACGCGCTCTAGCTCTGCCAGGCTGGCGTTGTATTCGTCTTGAGCATCTCGTACCGCCTGCCAACTCATGATCGATGCTCCGATCTGCCCACCGCTTGCGTCAAAGGCTGCGATTTGGTTCCTTGAAATTCCGACCAACAAGGAGACGGCCATGTGGCTTTCGCTGACAACAGTTACAGGAACCAAAATGCTAGCTCATAGCGACCGCATAGGAGGCATATGGGAACAAGCGGATGGAAGCTCGATGCTTCGAATTGACGGCCAAGACGTCTACGTCCGCGAAACCTACGCCAACATATCAGGCACGCTTCTGGTTCCACCTAACCGCGCTGGCCAAGCTTGAGCGGCAAGCTGTCTATATAGAAAACCCCGCCACCAGATGACGGTCTGGGGCGGGGCTGGATACATGCCTGCCTACAGGCTTAAGGATAAGTGCCGGCTCCTAGTGAGGCCTTACCGGCAGGCCACTCCCGTTTCTTTCTCGAGGCTGGGAGCTTGACCGCCCACAAGGGGCTACCTCAGTGATAGCGCTGATCAGGCGCCCTATCCCCTACGGGATGAGTGTCAGGAAGGCCGGGGCATGATCCGTCACCAACCCGCATGCGGTGTTGATAGGCCCTAACGGCACTCGCCTTCCCGATAGCTGCCCGGCGTCTAAGGCCGGGCTTGGTGGCTATGACTGGCTTCGATCCGCCCGCTAAGTCCCACCGTACTGGTCGGGGCTCTCACCCCGTGGACCGCTCTACACGGCCTTGGCCTCTATGCTGCCTCGCGTCGTTTGGCTTCGCGCTGGCGGCGTCTTGCATTCTGAGCGTCTGCCCAGGAGAAGTCCCGAAGGTCTTCATCAAATCCGCAGATCGGCTTGGCATCATCGGCGCGCCATACTTCGATCATGGGCTTAATATGCTCGTTTTCAGGCTGATTTGGCAAGTCGTCCGATTGCTCATATTCGTTATGCTGCAATGGCTTGCCTTGGAAAGTTGCCACGACACATGCGATAGCCGACTTTCTTCTCCAATCTCCGAGCTGTCTGCTGATGCCTTCCTCGTTCTTGCACCACTTGGCGAAGGACTTGCCGCCACCTTCAGATTTGGCCCATGCCCAGAGAGCACGACGCTTGGCCGGATCGGGGATGAGCTTGATGATCTCCATCGCAGCTTCCCATATACCGATGTCATTGGTGGTGTTGCGCAGGTTATCCGGGTTCAGCCACTTCCATCGCCATTCGGCGTTCTTCGTCGCTTCATCCCATCCGTTGATGTCGGCTGTGTCGTGGACGTACCCGTGGTTGATGGCTTTGAGGCTCGCCGGTCGCGCCGTGTCTGGAAGCTTCCTATCGACCTGAGCGGCCTTTACGAAGATTTCGATGATCTGGTCTTCTGTCACGCTGCTCTCCCGTCAAAAAGCTGCCCCTGCGGATCTCCGAACGACCGGCAAGCACGTTCCCATATCAGCCCTACAAGGGCCGCTCGCTTGTTGGTGATGCCATCCAGCCCGAAGCACCAATATTGTAGCATACCGACCGGCACACGGTCGAAGAACTCCATAAACCGCGTCACCTCGTTCTCCATCATGTCGGGGAAGTTCTTCTTGAATGCCAGGATGATGTCGCTGGTCGCCCAGATCCCCGTCTCATCCAGCGCCGCCTTGTTGTTGGCTGCATCGGCTAGAACCATGATCACGAACCGCGCATGATCCTCGCCGTATCGCTTGATGATGCGATGCAGGGTCGCAACAGCTCTCGTTTGCCCGACGGCCGGGACAACGTTCTTGGGGACGATCGTTACGCCGAACTCCTCGAATATCGCCTCTGCGTCGGGGTGTTGGCTCATATACCCTCCAGATCGCTCGTGTAACGCGATGGGAGCATCCGCAGCCTGTGGCACTCGCAGTAACTCCCCTTGGCCGTCTCTGAGGCGCAGAAGAGGAAGGGACCACCATCATTGAGCGGCCAGTGGCATTCGCCTCGGTCTAGATCGACAAGAAGCTTGGCGTGGACGAGGCGTTCCGTGTCGTAAGCTTCTGAACCGGCCTTTGCATCCCGAATGGCGAGCCGCATAGCTGTGGCCTCTGCTGTCTCTGCCTCCCTCTTCAGCTTTGCCCTTTCGATCGCCTCTTTCGATCGCCTCACGAGTGGTTCCGGTGCTCGTTGCACGGGTCGAGCTCCGGTCACGCCGCTGCGCCAATCTCTGCCCATACCTTCCTTGCTGATGAACACCGATGGATTGCGATGGGCTTTGCCAATCACGGCGTTCCGGCTTACCCCGAGTGCCCGCCCAATCTGCGTTGCGGATTGCCCGTCGTTCCACATTTCGGCAGCCTGGGACATGACCTCCTC
Organism: Pseudorhizobium xiangyangii; assembly: GCF_020531965.1. Classification (GTDB taxonomy): domain Bacteria; phylum Pseudomonadota; class Alphaproteobacteria; order Rhizobiales; family Rhizobiaceae; genus Neorhizobium; species Neorhizobium xiangyangii. Next base: position 26,765 of record NZ_JAJAWH010000032.1, read on the forward strand.
CGTCCATTTGAACGGCGTCTTCACATGGACGTTCATTGGGCTGCCTCCAGTCTCTGCTTGTATCTGCGGAAAGCATTGATCGCTGACGAGTGATCGAGCCCGAACAGCCGGCCGATATCGCACCACGAAATGCTGGGGTCGATGCTCGTTTTGATCTCCCATATGAGTTGATGCCGCACCTTGGATACTGCGCGGGATTCGCGCTTTCCGCTGGCGATGACCGAGTAGCTGAAGCCCAACTCCATCGACCGGCTCCGAACGTGGGCGCGCATGGTGGAAAGGCGCCCGATCCGTAGGACTTCCTTTGATGTGCGGTAGGCTTCCACATGCCAATCGAAGTGCATCTCCTCCCGGCGCCACATCGGCGGCGCATAGATAGGTTCGACCACAGGACGTCGGAGGGTGACTTTAGGATCCTGCCTGACGCCACGGGCGGCTGCGGCCTCTCGCGCTCTGCGGGCCTTGTATGCCTCGCGCAGCATGACTGCAGTTGGGGAGGCTTCGTATGTCTGGGCGTGCATCATGCGATCTCCCTCCGCTCAATCTCGACCGTCTTCCCGCCACCCATGAAAAGGCGCTCTGCCCTCGCCCGCTTGGCCTCCTTGATCGAGCCGCCCTTGATCTCGCCCGAGCAGACCAGATGGCCGTTGAAATATGCCAGGACATGAGACAGCGCCGCCTTAGTGGCCGACAGCTCGTCGGGGTATGTCCGCGGCTTCTCGCCCTTGTCCATGATGGGCTTAGGCTTCGCATCGCGGGCGAACCTCACCATGGCCCACCATTGCCCGCCGCGCTTCGTCGCATAACCGCTGAACTCGTTCATCGTGAAAAACCCTCTTGACTAGCTAGGGCCATTGGTCCTATATATCGATCACCAACACAGGAGACGTTGCCATGAACATCGAAGCTCTCATCGCCGCCAAGAAAGCCGAACGTACAGCTAAGGGCTTTGCTTTCCGCATTACCTTCGACAAGCGCGCCCCGTTCAACGGCTACTATGTCGACAAGGCTACCTTCGATGAGAACTACGCCCTTGCTGTCGCTTCTATCGGCAAGCGTGGCCGTGACGGCATGACCGCTTTGTCTGTCGAGGTCATCCAATGACACCTGCCGACCTTGAGGCGAGAGCATCTGCCTTATACGGGCAGGATTGGCAGTCTCCTCTTGCCAGACGCATTCGCGTGGATGCTCGAACCGTGCGGCGCTGGAAGGCTGGCGATCGTGAAATCCCAGACTGGATCGAATGGGCCATTGGCGTTCTTGAGCGCCATGAGGACGAGCGGTAGTCACTCTTCCACCTCCTTCATCGTCTGGTCGTTGTAGTCGACAAGGAACGTCCTGCCGCAGCGCTCGCACCCCACCTGCTGCTGGGCGTACATGGTTGTCATCGGCTCGATTGTATGGGCGCACGGCAGCGCCAGCCTCCAACGGTTGGTTCGGCCATCTGTCGAGAGCCCGAGGCGTTGAAAACGATAGGTCATGCTTCCAAAGCCTCCATCATCCGAACAAGGCGAGCTGCGCCGGCGGAGCCTCGCGAGGCAAGCCGAGTGACAAGAGTGCGGATCGCATACGCTGCTTGAAGTGGGACAACTCCGTTGCCGAGCATGCGAAGTCGGTCCACGCGACCAATGTCCAGCCGGGAGGCCAGCCCATCAGCCACTCTACGAAAAGCGGGTTCAAGCTCCGGCGCGGCCGAGAGTGCGCTTCGCCAACTATCGACGTCGTTAGGTCCGGGTGGGAAGATGCCTGTCCGGTCAAGGTCTGGACCGGCTTCGACTTGTCGCCGCGGCTGTACTGATACTCGCCTACCTCGTGCGATCGAGGCGTCATCCATTGAACCGCTTGCGAAGGAAGTGGCTGCCCGCCCGCTCCGAACGCTTGGTTCGGGCCACCCTTTTCCGCATCCGATGCTCTCGGCGACCAGAGCGTGTTCACTTGCTGCACAAGGCTCGTGCCGCTCATGTTCTCCGTGATGGTCCCGCCCCTCTGCCCGTCTCCCGCTGAAGGCGTCGTCCACAACTGCTCCGTCGCATAGTCCAGCCGATCGCCGCGCATCTGGCCGTCCTTGCGCTCCAGCGTCGGTCCTGAGCCCTTCCAGTCGTTCGCCGTGGGTGTCGGCCAGGCCGACTGGAAGGTGGCCACCGCTGTTGGCAAGGTACTGTTGGGCGCTCCCGTGTCCCTGCGCACGGCGTCCGCGCCTTTCGTCCCGTCTCCGGCCGATGCGGTCGGCCACAGCGAGGATGAAGATGCGTTCACGCTGATGGCTCGCGCCGACTTCTGCCGCCGTGAACAATCCTCCCTCAACCTCAAAACCAAGCTTTGAAAGGTCTCGGAATACTCGCTGCGCGCCAGCGATTTCGTCAGACCCCGCTGAGAGCATGCCGCCGACGTTTTCAATGAGGACGAACCAGGCGCCAGACTGGACGATGATGCGGCGAGCCGTAGACCAGAGGTCGCGAGCGTCATTGCTTCCCTGCTTTCTGCCGGCGAGGCTGTGAGGCTGACAGGGGATGCCACCAATGAGGCCGTCCACTGCGCCACGCCATGCGCGGCCGTCGAAGGTTGTGGCATCCGACCACACAGGAGCTTGATGAAGGAGGCCTTGTTCCATCGCTGAAACCAGTGTCGAGACTGCGAAGGCTTCCCTCTCCACCATACAGACGCTTCGAGCGCTTGGAATTGCCAGCTCGACGCCGATATCAAGTCCGCCTCCGCCTGAGCAGATGCTGATGAGGTTGAGACGTTCGGTACGTAGAGCCACATTCAAAACAACTCCCTCCGGTTTTGTGCATGCTGGTAGGCTGGCCCGTAGCTGGTGGTTTCACCGGTCCAGATGACATCCTTGCGTCGTGGAAACTCGCTCTCGCGGGAAAGCACGAGGTGGATTTCAGCCCTGCCCTCCCACTCCTTCATCAGGTCTTCCCAGACGGCGTATTCGCCGGTGTCTTCTCCCGGCTCCATGCCGGCGAGGATTGGGCGAGGCTGGAAGGCGATCAGAACTTGATCCGCGTCCTTGTCCATGTTGCCGACGAGGTCGCGATATGACGGCCGGCGGTGCGGTACAGCCTTCAGGCGATCGGCTGCGCTGCGGCCCTGGTAGTCCTGAAACGTCGCCTTCTTCAGGTGGGTGAGCGCGATGACCGGAATGTCCAGCTCGAGCGCGAGATCCTTCAGCTTTGACGTGGCGATCTGCCCCTGCCGGAACTCGTCTTCGTACTGCATCTTGCCTTCCCACTGGATCTTGCCGATGTGGTCGACAAAGACCGCGCCGATGCCGTGGGTCTTCTTCATCGCCCGGGCCTTCTGGGAGATTTTCTCCAGCGTCATCTTCCGGCAATCGATCTCGATATGCTTGAGGCGCTTCATGTCCTCGCCGGCAAGCATCAGCTTTTCGATCTCGGATTCGGAAACCTGCTTGCGCTTCTGTCGACGCTCGGAAATCCCGGTGCGACGGGCAAGCTCGCGCATCATGATCTGGCTGGCAGTCATCTCGCCGCTGTAGAGGAAGACCGGCGTATCCTTGGCGATCTCGAACATGCATTGCATGGCCAAGGCCGTTTTACCTTGCTTCACGCCGCCGCCGATTATGATGAGCTGGCCGTTCTGCCACGGTCCCGTCAGGTGCATCACTTCGGACAAGCCGGGATCAACACCGAGAGGAACGGCACGTCGGCCGCTGGCAGTGTCCAGAGCGCGATCTAGAGCGTCGGAGATGGAGAAGGTCGCCGTCTCGCTCGTAAGCGTCTGTGTGACCTCTGCAAGGCGATTGCGCACGTCCTGGATGTCATCGGACAGGCGAAGCTCGTCATCAAAGGCCGCTTGCATCAGGTCTTCGGAGAGCGCGACCATGGAGCGCCGCGCTGCCGCTGTGGTGATACCTGCGCACCATTCGGCGTAGTCCACGAAGTTGACAACCTCGCTGGCCAGCCGCGCCAGATACTGCGCCACGGTCAAGCCGCCGATCTCGATCTGAGGAAGGTCTGCCCGCAGTGTGATTGCGTTCCATGTTCGGCCATCTTTCCGGCGGCTCTGCATGGCTTCGAATATCTGCCGGTGCAGCTTTTCCTCGAAGTGTCCTAGCTCGAAGCTCACGGGGAGATCATCGATCAGCTCATTGCGCATGATCAGAAGGCCCAGCAGTTGCTGCTCCATCTCGATCGCGTTCGGAAGCTCTCTCGTCTGGCCGAAGTGGCGGCTCATGTCGTCTGTGGAGAAGTCGCGCTGAGCCATGTTCATGCTGCAACTTCCTCCCGCCAGAAGAAGCGCGGACCACCTGTGTGTTGAGCGTGGAAGCGATGCCATGCGGCATTGTCCTTCCCGCTGAAGGCCGAGTCCTCGATCCACTTGACGCGGCCGACGCTGACGATGTGGCTGCACTGGTCGAGGAAGGGCGCGGCCTGTCGGGTATGGACCCAATCAGCATCGAACAGGAGCCAGGTCGGCGCGATCGATTGGAACCGCTGGATCATCGGGTGAAGGATCTGCCGAGTCCAAGGGGGGTTGGTGATAATCGCGTCGAAGCGCGTCGAGGAAAGGGTTTCATCGGTCAAGGCGTCCTGCCCTGTCTCGATATCTCCGGACCACACGCATTCCAGTCCGAAGGACTCCAGCGACCGAACAAGCTTCCCCTCGCCCACGCACGGCTCTGCGAAAGTCTTGATGCCTCGGAGATAACCGATCAACGGCGTCACGGCGGCAGCCGGGGTTTGGTATGCGTCGTTCTTCCGACGCTCGAAATCTGAACGCTTGCCCATTATGCCGCGGCTCCCGGTCTGTCGTTGCCTGGCTCTTGCTTGCGGTCTGGACGGCGCTTCATAAGCTCCTCAAACCGGAGCTTATCTCGATCGGTGTGAATGATCGCATTTCGCCAGCAGAAGCACATGGCGGCGGCTTCGGCCGCGTTGTGCGCGATTGTCTTCTTCGAAGGGAGGGATATGCCGTCCCGCTCGCAAGCCTCTACCGCAGCGTCCTTCCAGAGGTATTCGATCCGCTCCAGCTTCCCTGTTTTCCTATCGGGCTTCTTGAGCTTGTGGACCTTGAACGCCGGCTTGAATCCTGAGCCGAAGAACATCGCCCGCCAAGTCTGCACCGCGAGCGTCCCCCACAAGACACCCATGTTCGTGCAGGTGGCTATGACCGCGCCGTGAAGCTGGTTGCTGATGATGGTAGCGGCCGCACCGTTCATGGTGGTTTTGATTGCCGACTCCATGACGATGAAGTCCGGGTTGTTCTCGCGAATGAGGCGAACGATCTTCAGCCCCATCTGCCCAGCGCAGTATTCAACGGAATGGTCAGGCTCGAACTCTAGCACGCCGGTTTTCATCGCCGTGACATGTCTGGCGGTATCCCAAACGGCGAATCCTGCGGTCTTTGACGTATCTAGCGCCATGATGACGGGCTTGCTCATTGGCCTGCCTCCGTTGGGATAAGACGCCATTGAGCAAGGGGGGTGTTGCCGCCCTTCCCATAGGTGATTGTCCAGCCATAGGGCTCGATCTCTCGGCGGAGTTGGGAAACGTTCGAGGCCAACACGTTGCCGACCACCTTGCCGTCATAGAGCGCGGCCGAAACATCCCTGCGGTAAACAGGAGCGCCGGGCTCGGCTGCCAGCATGTCAAAGATTTTGACCTTGTGAGATGAGGTCACAAATCGGCGGACCTGATCGAGCGGTGCCGCTTCTCCGATCGAGCCGCCGCAGCAAGGGCACGTGTAGGCGCTTATTCTCGAATGTACATTCATCGTCACACCGTTGAAAAAGAGATCCGAGCATTCGCGCTCGGTAGGTGGGGCCGCGCTTGGGAGGACCACGGCCCGGTCAGGGAGGTCAGTGTTTGGTGTCTGGGAATGGGTCGCCGTCAGCGGGAGGCTCTTCCTTGGAAGCTGCAGCTCCGATCCGCGCCATGATGTCGGGGATCTCGGTTTCGTATTCGGTCTTTCCGGCGTCGTAGGACTCCAGCCAGAGCTTGTCGTCGGAACTGCCAGCGTCATATCCAGAGACGCGATCGAGGTTCAGCAGACCGGCCTTGTATCCCTTGGCCTGGATCATCTGTTCCTTGTCGACGCGGTCGATCTGAGAGAGTAAATCGCCGCCGCTGGTCGATGGGATCAGGCCGAGCCATTCGAGGTTTTCGCGATCCGATTTCAGCCGATCGACGGGCTTCTGGTCATCTTCCCCGAAATGCGACTTCAGGTAGTGGTCGATCTTCTGGGCCGTGAACGTTGGGTCTTCGGACTTCGCCAGTTTCTTGGCAGAGGCGACCTTTGCCGCCGCCGCCCGCCGCTCCTGCTCCGCCTGGAGGATCGTGCGGAAGTGGAGAGCAAAGTGCTTCTGCCTGTCCGCGGGGCTCAGTTTGCCGTTATGGCCTGCTGTCGTCATTCGCCTCATCCTTCTGTGTGTTGGAGAATTTTGACGGCTCTGGCGCGTTCAATCTTCGCCACCAGAGCCTCAATTTCTTGATCCAGATCGCCAATGCGAACATTTCCGTACCTCGCTTTTTCCGCCGCCATTTCGTTCTGCAGTTCCGCCGCTGCCCGAGCGCAATAGTCGAGGTATCCCTTGCGCATGCGGGAGAAGAACGTGCCGGCGTTCTTCGTTTCGCCCGTCATGACGCGCTTGAAGCTGCGCGGGGATGTGCCGGTCCAGTTGGCGCAATCTTCCAGCGCCCTCGCCTCGTCACTCCATCCCTTCACACGACGCTCAAAGAGCTTTCTCGCGTACGCCCGGGCCTCATCGTCCAGGCTGAATGCATCTACTGCTGACATTGCTTTCGCCCCTGCTTGTTGTTTCGTTTCCACCGATTGGTGAGTTTTCGTCCGTGCCATGGTGTGCGCCTCTGCTAGGTTGCCTCCATCGACAGAGGCGCACTCGAAAGGAGTTTCAGCCGCCGCCCGAAGACGAAGACCGTGGAGAGAGACAGGCGCGCAGTCGCCAAACCGTTTGCGCCTCACTCTCGATTTTCAGGTTGATAGACATCACGCGCACTCCCGCTCGTACCGATCACGGATGATCAGATCCCGGAGTTTGGGGTTAGGAACCGGAGCTTCAGTGCCGGTACCGAGTTCACGCTCAAGCTTTTCGGCTAGATCGGCCTCGATCTCCTCGTCTGTGAGATCATCGTAGGCAGTCCCCTCGCTCGTCTGGCCGGCGATACTGCCGGAGATGAAAGCGATGACGGTCAAAGCAGCCAATCCCAAAGCAATCCATCCGAGTTCGTTCATCGCCCCGCCTCCCGGAAGTACCGAATGACGTCGCAGACACCCTGGACAGTAGGCCTAGAGCCAAAGACAACGAGCGCGAGGAGTAGGACGGCCGAAGCAATTCCCGGGTTCAAGGTGAACATGCTGACTCCCTCCTGAGATTGGCCGCAGCCTCTTCCACATTCCGTCCCGAAGCAGAGTTCCCGGCGCTATCGGTGACGATCACCGTGCCGTCGGGCGTGTGAACTGAGGTTGCTGATGCAGACGGAAATTCTTCGGGGAACTGTTCGCGGAAGGTCGCGAGCCAATCGACGCCAACAGGAGAGCGGGTCATGCCGCCACCTCTGCCAACGGCCCCACAGCAGCCACAGGCCACGGCATCCAAGCGACTGGCTCCTCGCCAGTAGCAAAGCCAGCCCAGCGGTCGGTGGAACCCTTCACCTTGACGATGTAGGTTTTGATGACCTTGCCGCACTTGCTGGTAGCGATGATGTCCGTGCCGTCACGGGGCGCGGTGGACATATCGAAATTCCATCCGCCCTCACCTGCACCGGCCATAGCAACGGCATCCTTGCGGAGCTGCTCAAGGCGCTTGCAGTAGTCGTCCTGCGCGGTGATGTGGGCATCAGGGAAAGCGATCTTGCGGCAGGCGTTCCAGCAAACAACAGAACGCTCGAGCGTGTCAGTGTCGCAGCTTGTGTCGTAGATCAGAACGTCGCCGCTCTTGGTCATGATCCGAGCTGCGGAAAAATCCGAACTCATATCCAGCGTGACCTCGGGATAATTCTTCCACTCGGTCATGCCGCCTCCTCGACCCGCAGCTTGCGCTCGGCCTCGTCCAACCACTCAACCATTCGCTGGTATGTCTTGATGTTGAACCCGAGATCCTTGTTCTCGACGCGGCTCAGGAACTTGCTGTCGTTCACGGCAGAAATGCTCATTGCCGAGAAGCTTGTCTTGGCCTTGGCTGCATATGCCGTCGCGCGGACTATAAGAGCCTGGCGGATATCGTTTTCAGTGATGTCGGGTTGCTTTGTCATGTCCTCCATATTCGGGATTTGTCCCTAATTGTCAAGGGATACTTCCCGATGGACGTGATATTTCCCGAAATGAGAAAATGCAGCATGGAAACATCCCTACAGAAACGCCTCCGCACCCGTATGGATATGCTCGGTTTGAACGCGCTTCAGACCGCGAAAAAGGCTGGCCTCGGGGACAGCTACGTTCGCGATATCCTCCGCGGGAAGACACGCAGCCCCAACGTCGAGAACATTGCTAAATTAGCCTCCGCTCTGGACACCACGCCGGATTGGTTTTTTACTGATAGCTCGGAGGAGCAGACCGTGAAACGGGCGAGTACCGTTATCGGTCTGGACGTTATTGGTAAGATCCAGGCAGGAAATTGGGTGGACCGAAGCATCATCGATGAACATGCAGAGCACGAAATAATTCCCGTAGCCCGAGACGCACGATTCCCGCACGCTCGCCAGTACGCGCTGCATGTCGAGGGCGATTCGATGGATCTCGAATATCCCGATGGCAGCTATGTGACATGCGTGGATTTCTGGGACAGCGGCGTCACGATCAAGGACGGGCATATCCTGCATGTGGAGCGGCATAACGGCCCACTGGTGGAAATGACCCTGAAGGCTGTTGAGACTATTAACGGCGTCCAGATGCTCGCCCCTCGCAGTTCCAATCCGAAACACAAGCCCATCAAGATCGAGGGCGACGTCGGTACGGAGATCCTTGTGCGAGGCATCGTGACCGGCAGCTATAAGCGAACGATCATCTAAATTCGTATGGACAACCGTGGTCCGTATGATTTGACCGATTCATACGGACAACCGTGGTCCCTCCTTACGCGTGCGCGCGCGCCCTAATACTCATGGGGTTCTACCCCATACCCCGCAAGGAACTTCGTCCCTTGACCCAGCGCAGTCGCTATCGCGCCTGCCGTAACCCCGATTGAACGTCAAATCTCGAGGTTAGGTTAACGCTTCTTCTTTTGAGAGGGGTTGTCGGAAGTCAGCGGACGTTGATGCCGGTCAAGTCGCTCGGCACAGCGAGGCGTACTCGCCTGCCCTTCACCTTTTTGCCGCCCTTATTGATCCAGTGTGTTTCCGAGAGAATCAAGCCTGCCTGGCGCAGCGCCCGCAGGTCGCGCTGGATGGTTTTCACGGTGCAGTTACCAGCTTCCAGAGCAATTTCTTCGTCGGTCTTCAGGCACTCGCATGTCTCAAAATCGAACGCTTCGTCCATGATCGCGACGACGCGGAACGATCCCTTTGACCGCTGCAGAACCTGCATGGCGATGTGCCGCCAGTCTTTGAATTGCTGGACCCTTTTGATCCCGGAATCTTCCCAGCGATACGGGTAGCGAATCGCTTGCACGCGCGGCAGTTCGCGATGCTTTCCAGACAGTCCTGCTTGAAAATTTTCCGGCTTCATTCCCAAACACATACGGGACGTTTCCCGAAGAAGCAAGATAATTTCGGGATTATTCCCTTGCATTCGGGATTTGTCCCGCGTATGTTGTCCCTATCGAAAGCGGAACGAAGACGGCCCAGCCAGATCTTCCGCCTCAAGGAAACGAAGGGAACGGGAATGATAGATTTCGAAGCAATGGAGCGTCGGAAAGTCGAGTGGCAGTTGTTTGCCAAGACCGGGTTTATCCCCGGCATTGATCCGGCAGACCTGAAAATCGGAATGAAGGTCACGATCTCGCCAAATCTTATGATCCACGACCGCTCTTACACCGGCGAAATCCACGAGGTGGTCGCGGTCAATACCACCCATGTCCAAACCCGCATCCCCGACTATCGGGACGGCCAGACGCGCCTCGTGATGCTGATGGTCCATGAGCATCACTTCTATGACGCGACCGGTTTCGAAGCCTGAACCATCAGGGGAAGTGCAATGACCCCCATCCACCTGACAGCGATCAATCTCAGGAGAATGCACATGCGACATTTCAAGCAAGGCCCAGTCATTCGCCAAGACGAGCAGCTTATCGTCATCGTTGAGCAGGAGCTAAATCACCTCCGCGAAATCTGGAGAGGCAGCTTGGAGATCGAGCGCCAGACGTTCCAGACCTACGACGACGTCGCGAAGTGCATTCGCGATACCGCCGACTGCAGCATCATGAAGGTTCTTCGGGTCTGCATGTCTGACGGGTCTGTCGAGTGCATCACGGAAGAGGTCGTTGATGCGGCCAACCGTTGGACGTTCAACGAGCAATCCGACCGGCCCGTCTACAACGCCGCTCGAGAGCACTCCACGCTTTCCCACCGTATTCAGGGGATCGCGTGATGAAAGGCGTTAACCCCAGAGATATCTACCTTTCCTTCTTGGACACAGAGCTATCCAACGGCGAGAGGTTCATAGTCCGCAACAGCGACTGTGCTCCCTTCATAAAAGAGACCGAGCAGCCTGAGTGGTATGTCCGCAACGCCATCCTTAAGGCTGCCACGGATGCGCACAAAGAAACCATTGTCGCCCACAGGTCCGCCCTCGCCGCCAAGGATGCCGAGATAGAGCGGCTGAAGGCTGCGCTGGCGCCGTTCGCTGATGTTGCCGAAAACGACATTGGTGAAGACGAGACAGATCAAGACATCTTCCGTCCGATGGACCGCCACAACCGCGCTCCGCGTCTTACGGTGGGCAACCTCCGCGCAGCCAGTGCCGCCCTAGCAGGAGGCTCCCATGGCTGACTGCTGCCCAATGAACGCCTTTGCCGAGACATGCGAAGACGGCGTCTGCAAGTCCAAGGCTCAACCGCTCGGCCGGTTCGCAAAGTCCTCGGACATGACCGGCGTATTCACCCCCGGATTCCGTCACATCCTCACCGTCGCAATCGGCATGGGCGCTATAGCCGCCGCCGTATTCGTGCCGGTCTACCTCAACAAACACTACGCGGGGCAGGACCGCGCCAACCAGGAGCATATTCATGCCAGCCGATAACACATCCGGCATCACGCTCAACCCGCACGTCGAGGCTCTCAAGGAGCGGTTCAAATTTATCCCTGATGGGGTCTACTTCGGGATGGCGGATCACGTCTACCATTCGGACCCAGCTCTTGGATCGACCGGCATCAAGAAGCTGATCGACAACGCCCCCGACTACTGGTGGGATTCCCCGCTCAACCCGGCGCGACCGGAAGACGACGATACACCCGCGAAAATCTTCGGCCGTCAGTTCCACCAGTGTGTTCTGGAAGGCGTCGACAAGTTCAAGGCCCACCACGCTCCACAGCACCTTCCCGGCAACCGGAAGGACGGCATGGAGGAGATTGCGAAGATCAAGGCCGACGGCAAGGTGCCGGTCAAGTTCAAGGACTGGTCGAAGATCCTGGCAGCTGCAGCCTTCATCAAGGCGAACAAGACACTCGCCAATGCCTTTGAGGGCGGTGTGCCTGAGGTCTCGGTTTTCTGGACCGAAGACGGCGTTCGCTACAAGTGCCGGTTCGACTACCTGAAGACCAACGTCATCACCGACTTGAAGTCCCTCGCCAATATGCACGGCAAGGAATTCGGCAAGGCATGCCGTGATGCCATCGCCAGCTACGATTACATCGTATCGGCCGAGCATTACCGTCACGGTAGGATGCAGATGGCCCACCTCATCCGCGAGGGCAAAGTCTACAACGTCCCGGATGAGCAAATGCCGTGGCTGATCAACGTCGCCGGCAACAGGACATTCTGGTTTGTGTTCGTCTTCTACCAGAAGGACGGCGCACCGATTTCGCACGGCATCAAGCTGTCGCCTGAAAATCCGCTGTTCGGCTATGCGCGCCAGATGATCACCAAAGCGATCGGCAACTACACCCGATACATGACCGAGTTCGGGACTGACGCCGCTTGGGTACCCACCACACAGCTGGACGAACTCACCGATACCGACTTGCCGGTTTGGTACCAGCAGCGCCTCATGACGGGAGAATGAGAATGAACCAGATCACACCGAAGCTGGGCGCTCAGGTCGCCATCACAGGAGGCGACAACGGATTCGCCGTCACGCCTCAAACCCTCAGCGACATTGTCGAGTTCGCCAAGTTCATGTGCCAGTCGAACGCGGGCATCCCTCAGTATCTGCGCGGGAACGCGCCGGACTGCGCCGCTATCACCATGCAGGCGCTCAAGTGGAATTTCGACCCATTCTCGGTCGCTCAGAAGTCCTACAAGGTGAAGGACGTTCTCGCCTATGAAGCGCAGCTGATCGCCGCCGTGGTCAACACACGATCGGGCATCAAGGGCCGGCTCAAGTACACCTATGACGGCGAGGGAAACACCCTCACCTGCACCGTGACAGGCATTCTGGAGGGCGAGGAATACGCCTACACCTCGCCGTCGGTCGGCTCGATCACCACGAAGAATTCTCCGCTTTGGAAGACGGACCCACAGCAGCAACTCGGGTACTACTCGGCCAGGTCATGGGCGCGCCGTTACACGCCGGAAGTTCTGCTTGGCGTGTATGACCGAGACGAAGCTGAAGACTTCCGCGGACCCGATAAGGCTAAGGACGTCACACCGGCATTCGATCCGTTCTCTGATGACGTCTATACGCCCCCACAGGAGCCTCAGGGCGGCAATCGGACGTGGACGGGTGACATCAGCGCCGACCAGCCCCACGACGCTCTCACGGGCGAAATTCTGGACCCCAATTCCGACGACGACGAGACCCCCAGCACGTCGGACACTGGCAACGACTCCCCTGCGTTGCCAGACAGTGAGGAGGAGGGTGATCCCGTCCCATCCGCCTCCTCGACCACGTCACGCGATCCAGAGATCGAACGGCTGATCCAGTACGCCAAGGACGTTCTGCCCATGGCTGGCGATCCAGACACGAACGGCGCGGCTCTGTCCGTGATCGAGAAGGAATGGGCTGCCGAGATCAAGGCCATGTCCGCCGCCAACCAGGAGAAGGCCAAGGGCATCTCCAGATCGATGCGGGCAATTTTCAACGGTCAAGCAGACATGGACGCGGCGATCCAATTCCATGCCGAAGGTCTCGGATGCACCGTCGAGGATCTGGGAGGCAAGGCCAATGGCTGAGCAGATACCCGAAGACATCATGCAGGCGGCAGAGGATATAATTGCGTCCGCTCAGTCTCAGATCACAATCGAGAAGATTGAGCGGGCTGTGGACGGCCAGAAGATGATCCGTGATGTCTATGTCACCGAGATTGCGAGGGCCATCGTTGCCGACCGCCAGCGCGACCAGTGGCAACCGATAGAAACCGCCGAGAAGAATGGTCTTCCGGTCTACCTCGCATGGAACCCAGAAGATTGGACAACTGGCGAAGGATTCTACCGGGACGGTAAGTGGGTAGTGGTGGCGACGTATTACAGCCGGCATCACAAAGACCCGCCATACGAGATGCGAGAACTCATCGTCACCCCTGTCATGTGGCATCCTCTCCCGGACGCTCCGAAAGGCGGTGCGACATGAATCTCTCATGCGTGCTCCGCGCAATCCGCGGCTGGTGCGCTTGGAAAGGTGCCCAGTCCAACTCTCGGTACATCGCACGGCAGCGGAAGGGGGTGCGGTCATGAGTCGTCGTGAGTTCACCAAGAAGACCATGCGCGAGGCTCTTTCCCGCTCGGGCTATAAATGCGAGGCCGTCGGCGCGATGTACGGACTTGAGCCGGGGCGCCGATGCAATTCGGATCTGGCTTACGGCGTGGAGTTCGATCACATCGTTCTCGATGCCAACTCCAAGGATAACAGCCTGGAGAACTGCGCGTCCGTTTGCATCAAGTGTCATCGCTGGAAGACGGCCAACCACGATATCCCGATGGCGGCGCGAACAGTACGCATGCAGGACAAGGCTCGCGGCGTGAAGAAGAAGTCGCAGCCGATCCCAGCCAACAGCACACTCCGCACCCGCGAGCCGCGAGACCCGAACAAGGGCCTTCCTCCGCTCCCCAATCGCTCACTCTACGAGGCAAAGCCATGAGCTACCAAGACGCATGCAACGAACTTCGCCGAATCCGCAAGGTGCGAAAGATCGGCGTTCGGCAGATGGCCGGCGAACTCGGCATTTCACCAGCAACGCTTTCCCGCATCGAGAGCTACAAGCCTATCTCGCTCGACGTGGCTCGGAAGATTGGCCCGTGGGTTGGTGAATGCCTGTGCTGCGGCGAAAAGCTGGGAGTTCAGCCATGAACACAGACAAGGCAATGGTGACGGACGCGAGAATTTCCCTGATCGCCAGCAAGATTGGTGGCGGCTCGACATTTTCTGAAGATGATCGCCTAGAGATGGCTTCGACCATCTTCGCAGCTCTCACCCTAGAGCGAGGGGAAGCGGAGCCGGTGGCGGTGAAGCCGCTGGAGTGGGTTGAGGGTCCCCAAGGGCACTACACGGATTATGCCCAGAGCCTTCTTGGCCAATGGTCCACGTGGGAAATCTCGGGGCATGCCTATTACCGCGCTCCTGAGATGCACTGCGGGAAACTCTCTGGGTCATCACTAGAAGACGCAAAAGCCGCCGCCCAATCCGACTACGAGACCCGCATCCTCTCCACCCTCTCCAAGCGAGGGGAAGCGGAGGAGACGCCAGCGAAGATGCAGAGTGACGCAATCCTTGAATTGCTCGACCACCCATCGCCCGTGCAGCATTTGGTGGGACCGGACAGG
>NZ_JAJAWH010000033.1 GCF_020531965.1 Pseudorhizobium xiangyangii
GGTTGAGCTCGAAGTTCGCGAGCTTCTGTCGTCCTACGACTTCCCGGGTGACGAAGTTCCGGTCATCAAGGGTTCGGCCCTGGCCGCTCTTGAAGATTCGAACAAGACGATCGGCGAAGACGCCGTTCGCGAACTGATGGCAGCGGTTGACGCCTACATCCCGACGCCTGAGCGTCCGATCGACCTTCCGTTCCTGATGCCGATCGAAGACGTGTTCTCGATCTCGGGTCGTGGTACGGTTGTGACCGGTCGCGTCGAGCGCGGCATCGTCAAGGTTGGCGAAGAAGTCGAAATCGTCGGCATCCGCGACACGTCGAAGACGACGGTTACCGGCGTTGAAATGTTCCGCAAGCTGCTCGATCAGGGCCAGGCCGGCGACAACATCGGCGCACTCGTCCGCGGCGTTGACCGTGCAGGCGTTGAGCGTGGCCAGATCCTGTGCAAGCCGGGTTCGGTCAAGCCGCACAAGAAGTTCATGGCAGAAGCCTACATCCTGACGAAGGAAGAAGGCGGCCGTCATACGCCGTTCTTCACGAACTACCGCCCGCAGTTCTACTTCCGTACGACGGACGTGACCGGTATCGTGTCGCTTCCGGAAGGCACGGAAATGGTTATGCCTGGCGATAACGTCACGGTTCAGGTTGAGCTGATCGTTCCGATCGCGATGGAAGAAAAGCTGCGCTTCGCTATCCGCGAAGGTGGCCGTACTGTTGGCGCCGGCATCGTCGCCTCCATCATCGAGTAATCATAATTAGGCAAGCGGCGTAAATCGCCGCTTGCTTATGACATGAAAATGTAGCAAATGGCGCGCGAGCGCTATTTGTCCCTGCTTCGCATTGGGGCAGGGAACGACATTCAATAATAAGGTGGGCTGAAAGGCCCAAAGAGTGGAAAGGGATGCCGCACCCCGGTGTCTCCTTCGATCTTTGAAACCGGTGGTCCGCCTTAGGTAGAAGAGCAACCCGTGCCGTTTCGTTAGGCACGTGGCTAACAGACAACAAGGATAACGTCGAATGAACGGCCAAAATATCCGCATTCGCCTGAAGGCATTCGATCACCGTATTCTCGACGCTTCTACGCGCGAGATCGTGTCGACGGCGAAGCGCACCGGTGCTAGTGTCCGGGGCCCCGTTCCGCTTCCGACCCGAATCGAGAAGTTTACGGTTAACCGGTCCCCCCACGTCGACAAGAAAAGCCGCGAGCAGTTCGAGATGCGCACCCATAAGCGCCTTCTCGACATCGTAGACCCGACGCCACAAACGGTAGACGCGCTGATGAAGCTCGATCTCGCCGCCGGTGTCGATGTTGAGATCAAGCTCTGAGACTCCGGTCTTCGAGCTGAGTGAGAAGGATTGAACCGATGCGTTCGGGTGTAATTGCACAGAAAGTGGGAATGACCCGCGTCTACAACGACGCTGGGGAGCACGTCCCTGTAACGGTACTGCGGTTGGAAAACTGCCAGGTCGTTGCTCAACGCACCAAGGAAAAGAATGGCTATACGGCTGTTCAGCTGGGTGCGGGCACGGCAAAGGTAAAGAACACGACGAAGGCCCTGCGTGGCCATTTCGCCGTAGCCGAGGTTGAGCCTAAGGCCAAGCTCGTCGAGTTCCGCGTATCTGAAGACAACATGATCGACGTTGGCACCGAGCTTACGGCCGGCCACTTTGCTGCTGGTCAGCTGGTGGACGTGACGGGTACCACGATCGGTAAGGGTTTCGCTGGCGCCATGAAGCGCCACAACTTCGGTGGTCTGCGTGCCACGCACGGTGTGTCCGTTTCGCACCGTTCGCATGGTTCGACCGGTTCCAACCAGGATCCGGGCCGCGTCTGGAAGGGCAAGCGCATGGCTGGTCACATGGGCCAGACGCGCATTACCACGCAGAACCTTGAAGTCGTCTCCACCGACGAAAACCGTGGCCTGATCCTCGTCAAGGGTGCCGTTCCCGGCTCCAAGGGCGCCTGGATCGTGGTTCGCGACGCCGTCAAGTCGGCCGCGAAGTAAGGGAGCCAAGCAAATGGAATTCAACGTCAAGACCCTCGAGGGCAAAGACGCTGGCAAGGTCTCCCTTTCGGACGAGATCTTCGGCCTCGACCCCCGCGAAGACATCCTGGCCCGCATGGTTCGTTGGCAGCTCGCCAAGAAGCAGCAGGGTACACACAAGACCAAGACCCGTGCCGAAGTTTCGCGCACTGGTGCAAAGATGTACAAGCAGAAGGGTACGGGCCGCGCTCGTCACCATTCGGCTCGTGCTCCGCAGTTCCGCGGCGGCGGCAAGGCTCACGGCCCGGTCGTCCGCAGCCACGCTCACGATCTTCCCAAGAAGGTTCGTGCGCTCGCTCTGCGCCACGCCCTGTCTGCCAAGCTGAAGGCTGAAGACCTGATCGTCATCGACAATCTGGTTGCCGCCGAAGCAAAGACAAAGGCGCTTGCCGGTTCGTTCGCGTCGCTCGGCCTCACCAACGTATTGTTCATTGGTGGTTCCGAACTCGACAGCAACTTCAAGCTCGCTGCTCAGAACATCCCTAACGTCGATGTTCTGCCGGTTCAGGGCATCAATGTTTACGACATCCTGCGTCGCGGCAAGCTCGTCCTGTCGAAGGCCGCAGTTGAAGCTCTAGAGGAGCGTTTCAAGTGACCGATCTTCGCCACTATGATGTGATCGTATCTCCCTCGATCACCGAAAAGTCGACGCTGGTATCTGAACAGAACCAGATCGTCTTCAACGTTGCCAAGGATGCCTCAAAGCCGCAAATCAAGGCTGCCGTCGAGGCGCTTTTCGGCGTGAAGGTCACGGCCGTCAACACGCTGGTCCGCAAGGGCAAGGTTAAGCGTTTCCGCGGCTTCATTGGTAAGCAGAAGGACGTGAAGAAGGCCGTCGTCACTCTGGCTGAAGGTCAGTCGATCGACGTCTCCACCGGTCTCTGAGGAACAGAACAATGGCATTGAAAAGCTACAATCCGACGACCCCGAGCCAGCGTCAGCTGGTCATCGTGGACCGGTCCGGCCTTCATAAGGGCAAGCCGGTCAAGGCGTTGACGCAGGGCCTGTCCTCCAAGGGCGGTCGTAACAACCTGGGCCGGATCACTGTCCGCTTCCAGGGTGGTGGTCACAAGCGCACCTACCGTCTCGTTGACTTCAAGCGTCGCAAGTTTGACGTCGAGGGCACGGTCGAGCGTCTGGAGTATGACCCTAACCGTACGGCGTTCATCGCGCTGATCAGCTATGCAGACGGCGAGCAGGCCTACATCATTGCTCCTCAGCGTCTTGCTGCTGGTGACAAGGTCATCGCCTCCGAGAAGGCTGTCGATGTAAAGCCCGGCAACACCATGCCGCTGCAGTACATCCCGGTCGGCTCGATCGTTCACAACGTTGAGATGAAGCCGGGCAAGGGCGGCCAGATGGCCCGCTCCGCCGGCACCTATGTCCAGCTGGTCGGTCGCGACCAGGGCATGGCCATCCTTCGTCTGAACTCGGGCGAGCAGCGCCTGGTGCACGGCACTTGCCTTGCATCCATCGGTGCTGTATCGAACCCGGATCACGGCAACATCAACGACGGCAAAGCCGGTCGTTCGCGCTGGCGCGGTAAGAAGCCGCACGTTCGCGGCGTTGTCATGAACCCGGTTGACCATCCGCACGGCGGTGGTGAAGGCCGCACCTCCGGTGGTCGTCATCCAGTTACCCCGTGGGGCAAGCCCACCAAGGGCAAGCGCACGCGCTCGAACAAGTCCACCGACAAGTTCATCATGCGTTCGCGCCACCAGCGCAAGAAGTAGAGGAAGTCAGGAAATGGCTCGTTCAGTTTGGAAAGGTCCGTTTGTTGACGGCTATCTTCTCGCGAAAGCTGAGAAGGTGCGTGAAGGCGGACGTAGTGAAGTAATCAAGATGTGGAGCCGTCGCTCCACCATCTTGCCGCAGTTCGTCGGTCTGACGTTCGGCGTTTACAACGGCAACAAGCATGTGCCGGTAAACGTCAACGAAGACATGGTCGGACACAAGTTCGGTGAGTTCGCTCCCACCCGTACCTATTACGGTCACGGCGCGGACAAGAAGGCGAAAAGGAAGTAACGATGGCGAAGGCTAAGACCGAACGCCGGCTGAAGGACAACGAGGCACAGGCGGTAGCCCGCACGCTTCGCGTCAGCCCGCAGAAGCTCAACCTCGTTGCAGCCATGATCCGTGGCAAGAAGGTTGATCGCGCCCTGGCAGAGCTGGAATTCTCGCGTAAGCGGATTTCCGGTTCGGTGAAGAAGACTCTCGAGTCTGCGATCGCCAACGCCGAAAACAACCATGACCTCGACGTCGACTCGCTGATCGTTGCGGAAGCATACGTTGGCAAGTCGATCACCATGAAGCGTTTCCACGCTCGCGGTCGCGGCCGTGCTTCTCGCATCGAGAAGCCTTTCGCGCACCTGACGATCGTTGTTCGCGAAGTCGAGGAAAAAGGGGAGGCCGCATAATGGGTCAGAAAATCAATCCAATCGGCTTCCGCCTGGGCATCAACCGTACCTGGGATAGCCGTTGGTTCGCCGACAATGCAGAGTACGGCCAGCTCCTCCACGAAGACCTGAAGATCCGTGCATATCTGATGCAGGAACTGAAGCAGGCTGGTATCGCCAAGGTGGTTATCGAGCGTCCGCACAAGAAGTGCCGCGTCACGATCCACTCGGCTCGTCCTGGCCTGATCATCGGCAAGAAGGGCGCGGACATCGAGAAGCTTCGCAAGAAGATTGCAACGATGACCAACTCCGAAACGCACCTCAATATCGTTGAAGTGCGCAAGCCGGAAGTTGACGCGACGCTGGTTGCCCAGTCGATCGCTCAGCAGCTCGAGCGCCGCGTGGCTTTCCGCCGTGCGATGAAGCGTGCTGTTCAGTCCGCAATGCGTCTTGGCGCCGAAGGCATCAAGATCACCTGCGGTGGCCGTCTCGGTGGTGCCGAAATCGCTCGTACCGAATGGTACCGCGAAGGTCGCGTTCCGCTTCACACGCTGCGCGCCGACATCGACTACGGTACGGCTGAAGCCGTAACCGCATTCGGTATCTGCGGCATCAAGGTCTGGATCTTCAAGGGCGAAATCCTTGAGCACGATCCGATGGCGTCTGAGCGCCGGGCGCTTGAAGGCGATGCGCAGGGTCCTGCAAGCCGCGAACGCGGTGACCGCGGTGACCGTCGTCGCGAAAACGCTTGATAAACGCTGGCGAAAGATAAGCTCGGAGAAGTAAGAAAATGTTGCAGCCAAAGCGTACGAAATTCCGCAAGCAGTTCAAGGGTCGCATCAAAGGTGTAGCCAAGGGCGGTTTCGACCTGGCATTTGGTGAGTTCGGCCTGAAGGCTCAGGAGCCTAACCGCGTCAATGCACGTGAGATCGAAGCGGCTCGCCGCGCGATCACACGTTACATGAAGCGCGCCGGCCGGGTCTGGATCCGGGTATTCCCCGATGTTCCAGTCACAGCCAAGCCGACTGAAGTGCGTATGGGTAAGGGCAAGGGCTCGGTTGAATACTGGGCATGCAAGGTCAAGCCCGGTCGTATGATGTTCGAGATCGACGGTGTATCCGAGGAGATCGCCCGCGAGGCGCTTCGTCTCGGCTCGGCCAAGCTCTCGGTCAAGACGCGCTTCGTACAGCGCATCGCAGAGTAAGGAGAAGGCACGATGAAAGCCGAAGAAGTTCGCGGCCTCACGGCCGACCAGCTCAAGGACAAGCTCGCCGACCTGAAGAAGGAGCAGTTCAACCTGCGCTTCCAGAAGGCCACCGGTCAGCTCGAGAAGTCCTCGCGCATCAACGAAGTCCGTAAGGACATCGCCCGCGTAAAAACCATTGCCCGCCAGAAGGCGGCAGAAGCCAAGGCCTAAGGAAGAACAATATGCCGAAACGCATTCTGCAGGGCGTCGTAGTATCCGACAAGAACGAGAAGACCGTTGTTGTCCGCGTCGAGCGCCGCTTCGCTCACCCGCTGCTTCAGAAGACGGTCCGCCGTTCCAAGAAGTACAAGGCGCACGACGAAAATAATCAGTACAAGGTAGGTGATGTCGTTTCCATCCAGGAATGCGCACCGATCTCCAAGGACAAGACCTGGACAGTTGTCGCTGCCCAGGCCTAAAACGACCAGGATTTTCCGCCAGGCTCTTGCGTCTGGCGGAGAATCCTGTATTTAGCACGCCACTGGCGTCGAACGCTCGGAAACGGGCGTTCTTTTGCTTTGAGCGCACGGAAGGTCCCTTTCAGGGAAACCACCTTGGCAGACCCATCCCGCGCACATCGAAATTCTGTCCATAGCCGGCCCTGGGCGCTTCTGCGTCTGGTTGGTCGGTCATTAGAAAAAGGCGACCTGACATGATTCAGATGCAAACAAACCTCGACGTGGCGGATAATTCCGGCGCACGTCGTGTAATGTGCATCAAGGTGCTGGGCGGCTCCAAGCGCAAGTACGCTTCGGTCGGCGACATTATCGTCGTTTCGATCAAGGAAGCTATTCCGCGTGGCCGCGTGAAGAAGGGCGACGTGATGAAGGCGGTTGTTGTGCGTACCGCTAAAGACATCCGTCGCGCCGACGGCAGCGTCATCCGCTTCGATAACAACGCAGCGGTACTCATCGACAACAAGAAAGAGCCTATCGGTACCCGTATCTTCGGACCGGTTCCGCGCGAACTTCGCGCCAAGAACCATATGAAGATCATCTCGCTGGCTCCAGAAGTACTCTAAAGGAGCGATAGCGATGAAAAAGATCCGCAAGGGCGACAGCGTTGTCGTATTGACAGGCAAGGACAAGGGCCGCACCGGCGAAGTCCTCCAGGTCCTGCCGAAGGAAGACCGCGCCGTTGTGCGTGGCATCAACATGGTGAAGCGTCACCAGCGCCAGACACAGGCGCAGGAAGCCGGCATCATCAACAAGGAAGCGTCCATTCACCTGTCGAACATCGCGATCGCAGCGAAGGACGGCAAGCCGACTCGCGTTGGTTTCTCTGTCGTTGACGGCAAGAAGGTGCGTGTAGCCAAGCGTACGGGAGATGTGATCGATGGCTGAGGCAAAGTATGAGCCGCGTCTCAAGGCGGAATATGTTTCCCGTATTCGCGGCGCGCTGAAGGAGCAGTTCTCCTTCGCAAACGAAATGATGATCCCCAAGCTGGATAAGATCGTCATCAACATGGGCGTAGGCGAGGCAACGGCTGATTCGAAGAAGCCGACTATTGCTGCTGCCGATCTCGCTGCAATCGCTGGTCAGAAGCCAGTGATCACGCGCGCTCGCAACTCCATCGCTGGCTTCAAGGTCCGCGAAGATATGCCGATCGGTGCGAAGGTTACTCTTCGTGGCGCCCGCATGTATGAATTCCTTGACCGTCTGATCAACATCGCGCTCCCGCGCGTTCGCGACTTTCGCGGCTTGAACCCGAAGAGCTTTGACGGCCGTGGCAACTTCGCCATGGGCATCAAGGAACACATCGTGTTCCCTGAGATCAACTACGACAAGGTTGATCAGATGTGGGGCATGGACATCATCGTTTGCACGACGGCCAAGACCGACGACGAAGCACGGGCTCTTCTGAAAGAGTTCAACTTCCCGTTCCGTCAGTAACCGTAACGACGAGCGTAGAAAAGGAACTACGATATGGCGAAGACCAGCGCAGTTGAAAAGAACAAGCGCCGCCGCAAGACGGTTGCTACCCAGGCTGTGAAGCGTGCAGCTCTGAAGGCAACCATCATGAACCAGGGGCTGTCCATCGAGGAACGGTTCCAGGCAACCCTGAAGCTCGCATCGCTGCCGCGCGATGGCTCGAAGACCCGCATTCGTAACCGTTGCGAAGTCACCGGCCGCCCGCGTGCATTCTATCGCAAGCTCAAGATGTCGCGTATCGCGCTTCGTGAGCTCGGCAACGCCGGCAAGGTGCCTGGCATTGTCAAGTCGAGCTGGTAAGGAGACGGATACATGACTATGACTGATCCGTTGGGCGATATGCTCACCCGCATCCGCAATGGCGCCGCCCGCCGCAAGTCGACCGTCTCGACGCCTGCTTCCAAGCTGCGCGCTCGCGTCCTCGACGTACTGCAGGCTGAAGGCTACATCCGCGGTTATTCGGAAGTTGATTACGGTAACGGCAAGTCCGAGATCGAAATCGAACTGAAGTACTACGAAGGCGCATCGGTGATCCGTGAGATCGGCCGCGTGTCTAAGCCGGGCCGCCGGGTTTATGTCTCGGTAAAGTCCATTCCGCAGGTCGCGAACGGCCTCGGCATCACCATCCTTTCTACTCCTAAGGGTGTGATGGCCGATCACCAGGCTCGCGAACAGAACGTTGGTGGCGAGGTTCTTTGCTCTGTCTTCTAAGACAGGGCAGGGATCTCCATAGCGAACAGACAGGATACAAAAATGTCTCGTATCGGTAAGAAGCCCGTTCAGGTTCCTGCTGGTGTTACGGCTACCGTTGATGGCCAAAAAGTGACTGCCAAGGGCCCTAAGGGCGAGCTGGTCTTCGTTGCAAACGACGAAGTAAAGCTTGAATTGAACGACAACGCCGTTTCGGTGACCCCGATCAACGATTCCAAGGACGCCCGCTCCAAGTGGGGTATGTCCCGGACGATGATCGAGAACATCTTCAAGGGCGTGAAGGACGGTTTCGAGCGCAAGCTTGAGATCAACGGCGTTGGTTATCGCGCGTCGTTGCAGGGTACAAACCTGCAATTGGCTCTCGGTTTCAGCCATGATGTGGTTTATCAGCCGCCGCAGGGCATTTCGATTGCCGTGCCGAAGCCGACGGAAATCGTCGTCACCGGCATCGATAAGCAGCAGGTCGGTCAGGTTGCAGCGGAAATCCGCGAATACCGTGGTCCCGAGCCCTACAAGGGCAAAGGCGTCAAGTACGCCGAGGAACGGATCGTCCGCAAGGAAGGCAAGAAGAAGTAAGGATCACGCGAAATGGCTAGCAGGAAACAAGCACTTGCAAAGCGCGCGAGCCGCGTGCGCCGCCAGATTAAGGCGGTTGCCAACGGCCGTCCGCGCCTGTCGGTTCATCGCTCGTCGAAGAACATCTACGTCCAGGTCATTGATGACGTGGCCGGCCGCACTCTCGCAGCCGCATCCACGCTCGACACTGACCTGCGCTCCAAGCTGAAGACTGGTGCGGATGTTGCAGCAGCTGCCGCAGTCGGCAAGCTGGTTGCAGAGCGCGCCGGCAAGGCTGGTGTGAAGGAAGTCGTGTTCGACCGCGGCGCGTTTATTTACCACGGCCGCATCAAGGCCCTGGCTGAAGCTGCCCGCGAAGGCGGTCTGAGCTTCTAATGAATTTCGCCCGGCGTCTTGAGTGACGCCGGGCGAAAAGCGGTTCTGCCGCACCGATCCATGTTCGGATCGCCCCGTAACCCGCCGATTGCACCCGGAAAAGAAAAAGGAAAAGGACAATGGCACAAGAAAGAAGAGGTTCTCGCGACGATCGCCAGAACCGCGAAGAGCGCGATAGCGAATTCGTTGACAAGCTGGTCGCGATCAACCGCGTCGCAAAGGTCGTCAAGGGTGGCCGTCGCTTCGGCTTTGCTGCTCTCGTCGTCGTCGGCGACCAGAAGGGCCGCGTAGGCTTCGGCCATGGCAAGGCACGTGAAGTGCCGGAAGCTATCCGCAAGGCAACTGAAAGCGCCAAGCGCGATCTGATCTTCGTACCGCTGCGTGACGGCCGTACGCTGCATCACGACCTGAACGGCCGCCACGGCGCCGGCAAGGTTCTGCTGCGCGCCGCTAAGGCCGGTACCGGTATCATCGCAGGTGGTCCGATGCGCGCCGTTTTCGAAACGCTTGGCGTTCACGACATCGTCGCCAAGTCGACCGGTTCGTCGAACCCCTACAACATGGTGCGCGCAACCTTCGACGCTCTGAAGCATCAGATGCATCCGAAGGATGTCGCAGCCCAGCGTGGCATTAAGTATGCAACGCTTCAGGCTCGTCGCGCCGCTTCCGGCAACTCTTCGGAAGAATAAGGAGAGCGATCATGGCCAAGAAAGCTATCAAGGCAGACGCCAACAAGACGGTTACGGTCGAACAGATCGGTAGCCCTATCCGCCGCCCGGCTGTACAGCGCCAGACGCTGATCGGTCTCGGCCTCAACAAGATGCATCGGGTCCGCACCCTGGAGGACACTCCTTCGGTTCGCGGCATGATCCGTGCTGTCCAGCATCTCGTTCGCGTCGTCGACGAGAAGTGAGACGGGGGAAACCATCATGAAACTGAATGAAATCAAAGACAACGAAGGCGCTTCGAAGGACCGTACCCGCGTAGGTCGCGGTATCGGCTCGGGCAAGGGCAAGACCGGTGGTCGCGGTGTAAAGGGTCAGAAGGCTCGTTCCGGCGTTTCCATCAACGGCTTCGAGGGCGGCCAGATGCCGATCTATCGTCGCCTGCCGAAGCGCGGCTTCAACAACATCTTCTCATCTGACTTCGTGACCGTATCGCTCGGCCGCATTCAGACTGCGATTGATGCCAAGAAGCTCGACCCGAAAGGAACGATCGATGCTGCTGCCCTGAAGGCCGCTGGCGTCATCCGTCGCGTACGGGACGGCGTCCGGATCCTGTCCGACGGCGAACTGAAGGCGAAGGTCACGATCGAAGCCGCTGGCGCCTCCAAGGCTGCTATCGAGAAGATCGAGAAGGCCGGCAGCTCCATCAAGCTTCCGGAAGCCCCGGCCGCCGAATAAATCGTTTAGAATCGCCCGGAGTGCTTCACACCGGGCGATTTTTCTCCCATATGTGAGCCTCACGATTCCGGGACCGATCGCACGGTCGCGCTTTCCGGAACCATACGGAAAACTGGGTGAGGCACAGATTGCAGTAGCGATCCCCGCCCGTTTTTGAAGATGAATTCAGACTGCTTTCCGGGTCCGGCATTACCCCGCCGCTGGAAATGGTCAGGCGGAGAGATGCATGGCTTCTGCAGCGGAACAACTTGCCTCCAATCTTAATTTCTCGACCTTCGCCAAAGCGGAGGATCTGAAGAAGCGACTGTGGTTTACGCTGGCTGCGCTTCTGGTGTATCGTCTGGGGACGCATATTCCGCTGCCCGGGCTGAACCCTGAAGCCTATGCACAGGCCTTCCGGGGCCAGGCTGGCGGCATCCTCGGCCTCTTCAACATGTTTGCCGGCGGCGCCGTCGAGCGTATGGCGATCTTCGCGCTCGGCATCATGCCGTATATTTCCGCGTCGATCATCGTGCAGCTGATGACGTCTGTCGTACCTTCGCTCGAAGCCTTGAAAAAGGAAGGCGAGCAGGGACGCAAGATCATCAACCAGTACACCCGTTACGGTACCGTGCTGCTCGGCACGCTGCAGGCCTACGGCATTGCAGTCGGCCTCGAAAGCGGCAGCGGCCTTGTTCTCGATCCGGGCTGGTTCTTCCGCATCTCGACTGTCGTCACGCTGCTCGGCGGCACCATGTTCCTGATGTGGCTCGGTGAGCAGATCACGGCGCGCGGCATCGGCAACGGTATTTCGCTCATCATCTTTGCGGGCATCGCCGCAGGTCTTCCGACGGCTCTTGCTGGAACGCTGGAACTCGGCCGTACCGGCGCTCTGTCAACGGCGTTGATTTTGACGGTTATCGTGGTCGCCATCGGCGTCATCACGCTCATCGTCTTCGTGGAGCGCGCGCAGCGCCGGCTTTTGATCCAGTATCCGAAGCGCCAGGTCGGCAACCGCATGTTCCAGGGCGACACATCGCACCTGCCGCTTAAGCTGAACACCTCCGGCGTTATCCCGGCGATCTTCGCGTCGTCGCTGCTTCTGCTGCCGGCAACAGCCGCGGGCTTCGCCAGCAATTCCGAACTGCCAAACTGGGCAACGACCATCATTTCGGCGCTCGGCCACGGCCAGCCCGCCTTCATGGTCCTCTACGGCCTGCTGATCGCATTCTTCGCGTTCTTCTACACGGCGATCGTCTTCAATCCGAAGGATACCGCCGACAACCTGAAGAAGCATGGCGGCTTCATTCTGGGTATCCGTCCGGGTGAGCGCACCGCGGAGTATATCGACTACGTCCTCACGCGCATCACTGTCGTTGGTGCCGTTTATCTGGTCTTCGTCTGCATTCTGCCGGAGATGCTGGTTGCCCGCACAGGTGTGCCATTGGCACTTGGTGGTACTTCGCTTTTGATCGTGGTCAGTGTAACCCTCGATACGGTTGCCCAGATTCAGGGTCATCTTGTTGCCCAGCAGTATGAGGGGCTGATCAAGAAATCGAAATTGCGTGGAGGAAAGAGGGGACGATGAGATTGATTCTTTTGGGGCCGCCGGGCGCGGGTAAGGGGACCCAGGCCCAGCGGATCGTGGAGAAGCACGGGCTACCGCAGCTCTCCACTGGCGACATGCTGCGTGCGGCTGTTGCCGCTCAGACGGATGTCGGCAAGCGCGCCAAGGAAGTCATGGATGCCGGCAAGCTGGTATCCGACGATATCGTCATCGCCATCGTCTCCGAGCGAATCGATCAGCCGGACTGTGCCGATGGTTTCATTCTCGACGGTTTCCCCAGGACCCTGATCCAGGCGGACGCCACAGAGAAGATGCTGAAGGACAAGGGTCTCGACCTTTCCGCCGTCATCGAGCTCCGCGTCGATGACAAGGAACTCATTCGTCGAGTCTCGGGCCGATATTCCTGCGCACAGTGTGGGACGGTCTATCACGACTCGGATAAGAAGCCGGCAGGCGAGGGCGTCTGCGACAAGTGCGGTTCTACCCACTTCAAGCGCCGCCCGGACGACAATGCCGAGACCATGACCCAGCGCCTTGAGGTCTACTACAAGGAAACCTCGCCGCTGATCGGCTACTACTATGCCAAGGGCAAGCTGAAGACGGTCGATGGCATGGCGGAGATGGATGCGGTGACCGCAGACATCGAGAAAATCCTGTCGGCCCTCTAGGGCCGTCATCTGACTGTTAAAGAATCTTGGCGGGGCCGGTTGCTATTTTTTACCGATTCCGCTAAACACCGCGCCAACTCGCGACAGCATATGCGATCGGTGCGGAACTCCCGATAAGGGTTTCCGGTTCGGATCGTTTTGAACTGTTCCGGATATCAATTGAACTGGCGGCCGCACAGCGGCTGCTTTCATGGAATAGCACCACTTGCCGGATGGCAACTGGAACGCAAGGAGAATAGGCGTGGCACGTATCGCTGGCGTCAACATCCCGACTGCGAAGCGCGTTGTTATCGCGTTGACGTATATTCACGGGATCGGCTCGAAGTTCGCACAGGAAATCATGGACAAGGTTGGTCTTCCGGCCGACAAGCGCGTCCATCAGCTGACGGATTCCGAAGTCCTGCAGATCCGCGAAACCATCGACCGTGATTATCAGGTTGAAGGCGATCTTCGTCGCGAAAACTCGATGAACATCAAGCGTCTGATGGATCTCGGCTGCTATCGCGGTCTGCGTCACCGTCGTGGCCTTCCGGTCCGTGGTCAGCGCACGCACACCAACGCCCGCACCCGTAAGGGGCCGGCGAAGGCGATCGCAGGTAAGAAGAAGTAATTTCCCGGTTTTCCGGGTGAGGGAGGCTGGCGCTCGGTCGCTGGCCTCTTTTTGAGTTGGTGCCTGGTGTAATAGTCAGGCCCGGTGGAGCCGCTGGAACTACGGCGGTGTCGAGATCAACGAAAGGAAGAACATGGCCAAGGAAGCCACTCGCGTTCGTCGTCGCGAACGCAAAAATATCACGTCGGGCGTAGCCCACGTCAATTCCACCTTCAACAACACGATGATCACCATCACCGATGCACAGGGCAACGCAATTGCCTGGTCGTCTGCTGGTGCCAAGGGCTTCAAGGGTTCGCGTAAGTCGACCCCATTTGCTGCTCAGATGGCTGCTGAAGACTGCGCCAAGAAGGCTCAGGAACACGGCATGAAGTCGCTGGAAGTTGAAGTTTGCGGTCCGGGTTCCGGCCGTGAGTCGGCTCTGCGCGCGCTGCAGGCTGCTGGCTTCATGATCACCTCGATCCGCGACGTGACGCCGATCCCGCACAACGGTTGCCGTCCGCGCAAGAAGCGCCGCGTCTGATCATTGGGTGCGCTCGCCCTCTGGCGGGCTGCATTGAACGTGGGTAATGCCGCCTTACTTCGCTCGTCGAGGTCTGGCGGTTTTGCCATAACGCCGAAGGGCATTGTCTTATTCGGTGCTTCTCATGCTCGGTTGCCACGATTGGATGGTGGCAACGAACGGAAGGTTTAAAACATGATCCAGAAGAACTGGCAGGAACTGATCAAGCCGAACAAGGTGGAGTTCACCTCGTCCGGCCGCACGAAGGTCAATCTCGTGGCAGAACCGCTTGAGCGGGGCTTCGGCCTGACGCTCGGCAACGCGTTGCGTCGCGTTCTCTTGTCGTCGCTGCGCGGTGCAGCTGTTACCGCCGTTCAGATCGACGGCGTTCTGCACGAGTTCTCGTCCATTCCCGGCGTTCGGGAAGACGTGACGGATATCGTGCTGAACATCAAGGAAATCGCCATCAAGATGGACGGCGACGATGCCAAGCGCATGGTCGTTCGCAAGCAGGGTCCGGGCTCCGTTACCGCCGGTGACATCCAGACCGTTGGCGATATCGAAATCCTGAACCCCAACCACGTGATCTGCACGCTCGACGAGGGCGCGGAGATCCGCATGGAGTTCACGGTCAACAACGGCAAGGGCTATGTTCCTGCCGATCGTAACCGCGCAGAAGATGCACCGATCGGTCTCATCCCAGTCGACAGCCTCTACTCGCCGGTCAAGAAGGTGTCCTACAAGGTGGAAAACACCCGTGAAGGACAGGTTCTCGACTACGACAAGCTGACCATGACCATCGAAACTGATGGCTCGGTCACGGGTGAAGACGCTGTAGCGTTCGCTGCCCGTATCCTTCAGGACCAGCTCTCTGTCTTCGTCAACTTCGACGAACCGCAGAAGGCAGCCGAAGAGGAAGCCGTTACCGAACTCGCGTTCAACCCGGCGCTCCTCAAGAAGGTCGACGAACTGGAACTTTCCGTCCGTTCGGCGAACTGCCTGAAGAACGACAACATCGTCTACATCGGCGACCTCATCCAGAAGACCGAAGCCGAAATGCTTCGCACTCCGAATTTTGGTCGCAAGTCGCTGAACGAGATCAAGGAAGTTCTGGCATCCATGGGCCTCCATCTTGGTATGGAAGTTCCCGCCTGGCCGCCGGAAAACATCGAAGATCTCGCCAAGCGCTACGAAGACCAGTACTAAGGCTGCACGCGCCCGCAAGGGCGCGTAAAGCTGGCCTTAGCAAACGAAACTCGCACATGTACCTTTATCCCGCAAAGCGGGGTGGTCATGCGCCCATTAGACTGCAGGCGGATGCTTGCAAGTAAAGGAGCCCAGAGATGCGCCACCAGAAAGCCGGCCGCAAGCTCAACCGTACCGCCAGCCACCGCAAGGCAATGTTTGCCAACATGGCTGCTTCGCTCATCACCCATGAGCAGATCGTAACCACGTTGCCGAAGGCGAAGGAAATTCGCCCGATCGTCGAAAAGCTCGTCACGCTGGGCAAGCGCGGCGACCTGCACGCTCGTCGTCAGGCTATCTCGCAGATCCAGGATCAGGACGCTGTCAAGAAGCTGTTCGACGGCATCGCTTCGCGTTACGCAAACCGCAACGGCGGCTACCTGCGTATCATGAAGGCTGGCTACCGCCAGGGCGACAACGCTCCGATGGCTGTCATCGAGTTCGTCGAGCGTGACGTTGACGCCAAGGGCGCAGCCGACAAGGCTCGCGTTGCTGCGGAAGCGGAAGCTGCCGAAGCCGCATAATTCATCCACGCGATGAACCTTTAAAAAGCCGGGTGGCAACACCCGGCTTTTTCTTGTCTGGCAGTCCGCAAGATTGGCGTTTCCCGGGTTCAGCGCGTCGCCTGCGCCACGCGGGACTTGCCCCGTTTCCAGCTCATGATCGGCTTCCTGACCGGCCGGTAGGCAAGCAGTGTGACCACCAGCGCAATGTGAATGAATGGTACGAATGTGATGGATTTCACCGCCAGGAAATAATGCAGAGCGCCGCCGAGCGCGACCGGATAGATCAGCTTGTGAAGCTCGCTCCAGCGCGGGCCAAGGCGCCGGATCGACCAGTTGTTCGACGTGAGCGCCAGCGGCACCAGGCATGCGATGCAGACCATGCCGATCGTAATATAGGGACGCTTGGCGATATCGGCGCCAATCGAACTGAAATCCAGGCGGCGGTCGAGGATCAGCCAGACGAAAAAATGCATCAGCACGTAGTAGAAGCCGAGTAGCCCTAGCGCCCGGCGGTATCTCAGCCAGTTGATGCCAAGAAGGTCACGCAGTGGCGTGATGGCGAGTGTCGCGATGATAAAGCGCAATGCCCATAAGCCCAGCAGATGCTGGAACGTCTTGACCGGATTGAAGCCGAGCCCGCCCGTGGCGCCCAGGTAGAAATACCAGGCGGCGGGACAGAGGCCGAACGCATAGAGCGCCCAGACGCTGGGACCATGCAGCTTGCGGGGCAGGGAGGGCCAGCTCGGCATCAGTAGTTCGCCTTGAGATCCATGCCTTCGTAGAGGCCGGCAACCTGCTCGCCGTAGCCGTTGAACGGCAGGGTCGGGCGGTTGGCAACCTTGAAGAAGCCGCCTTCACCGATCCGCTGCTCGGTCGCCTGGCTCCAGCGTGGATGATCGACGGCCGGGTTGACGTTGGAATAGAAGCCGTATTCGCGGGCGTTCGAATTCTTCCATGTGGTCTGCGGCTCTTCCTCGACCAGTGAAATCTTTACGATCGATTTGATGCTCTTGAACCCGTATTTCCACGGCACGACCAGCCGGATCGGCGCTCCGTTCTGGTTCAGCAGTGTCTCGCCGTACAGGCCGACGGCGAGGATAGTCAGCGGATGGCGGGCCTCGTCCAGTCGAAGCCCTTCGATATAGGGCCATTCGAGCGGCTGGAAGAGGCCGGTCTGGCCGGACATTTCCCCCGGGCGGACGACCGTCTCGAAGGAGACGTATTTGGCGCTCCCGAGCGGGTCGACCTGGTCGAGGATGGCGGAGAGCGGAAAGCCGATCCACGGGATGACCATCGACCATCCCTCGACGCAGCGCATCCGATAGGTTCGCTCTTCGAGGGCCAGCTTCATCAGTTCCTCTATGCCGAACTCCTTGGGCTTGCCGACCATTCCGTCGACCTTTACCGACCAGGGCAGCGGCTTGAAGTGCTGCGAATTCTGCGACGGGTCGCTCTTGCCCGTTCCGAACTCATAGAAATTATTGTAGGTCGTCACCGCTTCCTTGGGCGTCAGGGTCTCATCCGTCGCGAAGGGGCCGGGCGATGCGGTCAGCGGAGCTGCAAGCGCTCCACCGGCGCCGGCCAGCACGAAGCTTGCCGCAGCGGTCCCCATGAATTGGCGGCGGGACATGAAGATCGCGCGTGGCGTGATCTCGCAAGCCGGGATATGGGGCGGACGATAGGCTGGCATGACGATTCTCCTGGCGCAGCGATTCGAAAACGGTAGCGGTTTTCGGAAAGTACGATGCGCAAACTAAGATTCTACAGCGTCCCTGGTAGGCCTTGAATGGTGCAGGGCGCTGCAGGCAGCGGCTTTCTCTGCTATATCTAACGCGTGAGCCTTCGATTTGACAGCGGACCGTTGAGGGTGAGGCACCACGTTTGTGTGAGGCGTTGCGAGCGTACCGCTTTGGCCGGCCCTGATAGTGACACTCTAGGCCTGTTGGAGTAGAAAAGCCGCAAAACAGGGGCCTGCGCCGCCGCTTCGGTCGCGAGCGTGCCCGGGATGTGATCGAGGAAAAATACCATGCCAGCCTATCGTTCGAGAACCACGACCCACGGCCGCAACATGGCGGGCGCACGCGGCCTGTGGCGTGCCACAGGTATGAAGGACAGCGATTTCGGCAAGCCGATCATTGCCGTGGTGAACTCTTTCACGCAGTTCGTTCCAGGCCATGTCCATTTGAAGGATCTCGGCCAGCTCGTGGCGCGTGAGATCGAGGCAGCCGGCGGTGTGGCCAAGGAATTCAACACCATCGCGGTCGATGACGGTATCGCCATGGGCCATGACGGCATGCTCTATTCGCTGCCGTCGCGGGAGATCATCGCCGACTCGGTCGAATACATGGTCAACGCCCATTGCGCCGACGCCATGGTCTGCATCTCGAACTGCGACAAGATCACTCCCGGCATGCTCAATGCCGCCATGCGGCTGAACATCCCGGCCGTATTTGTTTCCGGTGGCCCCATGGAGGCCGGCAAGGTCGTCTTGCATGGCAAGACGGTTGCTCTCGACCTCGTCGACGCCATGGTCGCTGCCGCGGACGACAAGATGTCCGACGAGGACGTTCAGGCGATCGAGCGTGCGGCCTGTCCGACCTGCGGTTCATGTTCCGGTATGTTTACCGCAAATTCCATGAACTGCCTGACCGAGGCTCTCGGTCTGTCGCTGCCCGGCAATGGCTCCACTCTTGCCACGCACGCGGATCGCAAGCGCCTCTTCGTCGAAGCCGGCCATCTGATCGTCGATCTTGCGCGCCGCTACTACGAGCAGGACGACGACAGCGTCCTGCCGCGTACCATCGCGACCAAGGAAGCATTCGAGAACGCCATGGCGCTCGACATCGCCATGGGCGGTTCGACCAACACCGTCCTGCACATCCTCGCGGCGGCCTACGAAGGCGACGTCGATTTTACCATGGACGATATTGATCGCCTGTCGCGCAAGGTTCCGTGCCTCTCAAAGGTCGCCCCGGCCAAGAGCGATGTCCATATGGAAGACGTGCATCGCGCCGGCGGCATCATGCGCATCCTCGGTGAGCTTGAGCGTGGCGGCCTGTTGAACGCCGACTGCAAGACTGTGCACGAAGCGACGCTTGGCGATGCCATCAACCGCTGGGATATCACCCGCACCAATTCCGAATCCGTTCGCACCTTCTTCAAGGCTGCTCCGGGCGGCGTCCCGACCCAGGTCGCCTTCAGCCAGGAATCCCGCTGGGAGGAACTTGACACCGACAGCGACAAGGGCGTCATCCGGTCGGTCAAAAATCCGTTCTCGAAGGACGGCGGGCTTGCGGTCCTCTATGGCAACATTGCCTTGAACGGCTGCATCGTGAAGACCGCCGGCGTTGACGAATCCATCCTCAAGTTCACCGGTCCCGCCCGCGTCTTCGAAAGCCAGGATGCCAGCGTCAAGGCGATCCTCAACAACGAGGTCGTTGCCGGTGATGTTGTCGTCATCCGCTATGAGGGGCCTAAGGGCGGACCCGGCATGCAGGAAATGCTCTATCCGACGAGCTATCTGAAGTCGAAGGGGTTGGGCAAGGCCTGCGCTCTGGTTACCGACGGTCGTTTCTCTGGCGGAACATCCGGTCTGTCCATTGGCCACGCTTCGCCGGAAGCTGCCCAGGGCGGCACAATCGGTCTCGTCCGCGAGGGCGACATGATCGAGATCGACATCCCGAACCGCACCATCAACCTGCTGGTATCGGATTCCGAACTGGCTCATCGCCGCACCGAGCAGGACAAGATCGGCTGGAAGCCGGTGGCACAGCGCAAGCGCAACGTCACCACGGCACTGAAGGCTTACGCCGCCTTCGCAGCGAGCGCCGACAAGGGCGCGGTCCGGATTTTGCCGGAGTAGTAGAGAAACCGGCCAGATCAGGCAGAGCGACAGCGGCAGATGGTTCCGCATCGTTTGGGTACGCAATCCCAGGCGTTGCGGAGATCATCGATGCTCTCGAGCGTGGCAAGGCGCTGGTCGGCGTGATCTGAGGATCGCCGGCGTCAAGCCTGCCGCGCTCACAGGGGGCGGCTGAGGTTCGCGTAAGCTTCGTTCAGTTGTTTCATCCGTTCGTCATAGGCGGCCCTGATGCAATCGACGTCGGCGCCGCAGGCCTGGCGCTTGGAAAGCCACGCCGTCTGGTCGTCCTGCATCGTTCCCCGTGCGCCCATGGCAAGCAAGCCCGATAGCAGGTCGAACGTGGTGACCATCTTCACGTCCGCGTCGTTCAGCGCGCGGTTATCGCAGATCGCTTTCTCATCCGCAGCCAGTTCCGCCCTTTCGCAATCGAAGCTTGCCGCCGAACTGACATCGGCAAGAGAAAGGGAGCCAAGAAGGGCGAGGGACGAGGCAATCAGAAATCTTGGCATTGGCCACTCCTGCAACGGGATGTTCGGCAGGGTCTTGCGACATCCGCGAACGATAGTCCCATCGAGATAAGGCAGCCCGCCCAGATGGCCAGAAATTAGTCTTCATCCGCGGGCTTGCTATGACTATGTGTATGGGCGGAAAACGTGGCAGCCCGCGATGCGGCCACCTTTCCTTTCTAGCCTGCCGCGCTACAAACCGGGACGTATATTTCGCAATGAGGAATCAGATGACGAGCATTTGCACACGCCTGTCGGCAAGCCTGTTGGCCATCTCGCTGCTGCTGCCCACCAATGCCCTGGCGCAGGCGGAAAAGACGGTGCCGCAGAGCCGAGCAGAAATGCAGCTGTCGTTTTCGCCGTTGGTGAAGCAGACGGCCGGCGCCGTGGTAAATGTCTATGCCGAACGCAGGGTACAGCGACGGAACCCGTTTGCCGGCGACCCCTTCTTCGAGCAGTTCTTCGGCCAGCGCATGCCGAACCGTAGCGAGAAGCAATCGTCGCTGGGATCTGGCGTAATCGTCTCCGCCAACGGCCTTGTCGTGACCAATAATCATGTCATCGAAGGGGGAGATGATATCAAGATCGCCCTTGCCGATGGGCGTGAATTCGCCTCCAAGGTCCTGTTGAAGGATGAGAGCCTCGACCTCGCGGTCCTGAAGATAAGCGCAGAGGAGAGCTTTCCCGTCCTGCCGATCGGTGATTCCGATGCGGTCGAGGTCGGTGATCTCGTGCTCGCCGTCGGCAATCCGTTCGGGGTCGGTCAGACAGTGACGAGTGGCATCGTCTCGGCGCTTGCCCGCAACCAGGTGACGCCCGGCGATTTCGGCTTTTTCATCCAGACCGACGCGTCGATCAATCCCGGCAATTCCGGCGGCGCGCTGATGAACATGAAGGGCGAGCTGATCGGCATCAACACCGCGATCTTCTCGCGCGGGGGCGGCTCGAACGGCATCGGCTTTGCAATTCCGGCCAATCTCGCGAAGGTCTTTCTGGCAGCTGCCGAGAAGGGCGACCAGAGCTTTGAGCGTCCCTATATCGGCGCAACCTTCGAGCCGGTCACGTCGGACGTCGCCGAGGCACTGGGTCTGAAGGCTGCACGCGGGGCGCTCGTCGTCCGGGTGGTGGAGGGCGGTCCTGCGGATCAGGCCGGCCTCAAGCCCGGAGAGGTTGTGACGGCCGTCAACGGTGTTCAGGTCGAGCATCCCGATGCCCTCGGCTATCGCCTGACAACGGCGGGTCTTGGGCAGAAGGCGGCTCTGACGGTTAAGGGAGATAGCGCGCGCGAAGTCAGCCTTTCGCTTGATACCGCGCCGGAAACGCCCGCTCGCGACGAGCGGCTTCTCGAAGGACGCAATCCCTTTGCTGGCCTGCGGATTGCCAATCTGTCGCCGCGGCTTGCCCAGGAACTCCGCATGCCGCCCGAAAAGACCGGTGTCGTCGTTGCCGATGTGACCCGCGGATCACCCGGCAGCCGCCTTGGTTTCCAGCCGAAGGACATTATCGTTTCGCTGAACGGGGTCGCCGTGGAATCTACCGTCACCATGCAGGACATGCTCGATGAAGATCCGGGCTTCTGGCGCATCGAGATCGAGCGCGACGGGCAGCGCATAAAGCAGTTCTTCCGATGAGCGGTGACCTCTTCGCCCCGAACATGCCGGCGGAGATCGCCAACCGGCGGCCGCTTGCCGATCGCCTCCGGCCGCAGACGCTGGGGGAGGTGACGGGTCAGGAGCATCTGACCGGAGAGGATGGCGTGTTGCGCCGAATGATCGCCTCCGGCTCGCTCGGGTCGATGATCTTCTGGGGACCACCCGGCACCGGCAAGACGACGGTGGCGCGGCTGCTCTCCGGTGAGGCGGAGTTGGCCTTCGAACAGATCTCTGCGATCTTCTCCGGGGTCGCCGACCTCAAGAGAGTGTTCGAGGCGGCGCGGATGCGCCGCATGGAAGGTCGCCAGACGCTGCTCTTCGTCGATGAGATCCATCGTTTCAACCGTGCCCAGCAGGACAGCTTCTTGCCGGTCATGGAAGACGGCACCGTCATCCTCGTGGGGGCGACGACCGAAAATCCGAGTTTCGAACTCAACGCCGCTCTTCTGTCCCGGGCCCGGGTTCTGACCTTCAAGTCCCATGACGAGGAGAGCCTGGAGGAACTCCTGAAACGCGCCGAGCATGCAGAGGGCAAGCCGCTGCCGCTCGACGAGGACGCCAAGGTGACGCTTGTCCGCATGGCCGACGGTGACGGCCGTGCCGTGCTGACGCTTGCGGAAGAGGTCTGGAGGGCCGCGCGGGAAGGCGAGGTTTTCGACATCGAGGGGCTGACCCAGATCGTCCAGCGTCGGGCACCCGTCTACGACAAGGGACAGGACGGCCATTACAACCTGATCTCGGCGCTTCACAAGTCCGTCCGTGGCTCGGATCCCGATGCCGCGCTGTATTATCTGGCCCGCATGTTCGATGCCGGCGAGGATCCGCTTTATCTCGGCCGCAGGTTGGTGCGGATGGCAGTCGAGGATATCGGCCTTGCCGACCCGCAGGCGCTGGCGATCTGCAATGCGGCCAAGGATGCTTACGACTATCTGGGATCGCCGGAAGGCGAATTGGCGCTGGCGCAGGCCTGCGTCTATCTGGCGACGGCGCCGAAGTCGAATGCGGTCTATACCGCCTTCAAGGCTGCAATGCGCTCGGCAAAGGAAAACGGTTCTTTGCTGCCGCCGAAGCATATCCTCAACGCACCGACGAAGCTGATGAAGGGCGAGGGATACGGGGAAGGCTACCGCTACGATCACGACCAGCCTGATGCTTTTTCCGGTCAGAACTATTTTCCGGAAAGGATGGGGCGCCAGGTCTATTACGATCCGGCGGAGCGTGGTTTCGAGCGCGACATCCGAAAGCGGCTCGACTGGTGGTCGAAACTCCGCAAGGAACGCGGCGAGCCTTAGCTGCTAGGATGCCTTGCGCGGTACGGCGGTGGCGGGAGGGATAACCTTGACCGAGGAATCCGCCAGAACGTGATGGCCTTCCATGTCCACGATCACGTGCCAGTGACCGTCTTCCGGGATCACGAGCCGCACGGGCGATTTCTTCGCAACCCCGCCGATATATTTGAAATCGAGCAGTTCCCTGAACCGCTGGAAGTTACCCACGTTCATCATCCGCACGTTGTTGACCGTGTTCAGGGTCACTTCCACGACCGTGCCGGCACGCTGTCCCTTGATGTCATAATGGGTGAAACGGAAAGACGGCGCCGTCACAGTCTGCCTCCGAGTTGCGGCTGATAATCTTCTTCGCATATCGCACTGCGGTTAAAGAATGGTGGAACCAGATGGCCGTTCGCGGGTTTCCTTATCGACGAAACGACGAGCGGACTGCAAAAATGGAAGACATCCGTACGGATACCTACCTGAAGGCAATCATCTCGATGATGGTGAATGTCGTGGTTTTCGGGTTTGGCACCATTGCCATCCTGTCGATCCCCGCCCTGAACGACAATGCGAAGTACTTGTTGCCGGCGTGGATCGTCCTGTCCTTTGTGATCACGCCCTTCATCGCATGGCGTATCGCTCCCCGCATGCGGCTTCGCTACTGGCGCCGCCGCGAAGCGGAGAAAATGGCGCTTAGCGCTCAGAGATAACAAAAGGCAGCGTTCTTCCCCTGCCGCTGCCGAGAAACATAAAATGACCTCCAGTTTAAGCCCTGTCATCCACGGCAGGGCTTTCTCTTGTCCGGAAGGCGTCAAAGCGAATCTGCATCAATCGGATAGGCTTGTTTTCTAAATTAGAAAATTAGGAAGTTGAATCTGTTTCTCAGCAAGAAGGGGCTGGGGAATACGGCCGTATCTTGTTCTTTCGCCCATCCTCTGCCTTGTTGACGGCCTAATCTCACAATCGATTCGGCGCGCCGCGGATGGTGCAGCCGACCGGATAGTGGCGCAAAGGACCTCTCCATGTCGGAAGACAAGAAACACCTGATCAGGGAAATGCGGCCAAAGATCACTGTGATCGGCGTCGGTGGGGGCGGCGGCAACGCCATCAACAACATGATCGACGAGAACCTCGAGGGCGTCGAATTCATTGCCGCCAACACCGATGCGCAGGTTCTGGCAACCTCAAAGGCCTCGCGTCGCATCCAGCTCGGCACCGCCGTCACCGAAGGCCTCGGTGCCGGTTCGATGCCGGAAATCGGCCGGGCTGCGGCGGAAGAGTCGATCGACGAGATCATGGATCATCTCTCGGGCTGCCACATGTGCTTCGTCACCGCCGGCATGGGCGGAGGCACAGGCACGGGAGCGGCGCCCGTCATCGCACAGGCGGCTCGCAGTGCCGGCATCCTGACAGTCGGTGTCGTGACCAAGCCGTTCACCTTCGAAGGCAACCGCCGGATGAAGACGGCTGATGCCGGCATCGAGGAACTGCGCCGTGCCGCCGATACGGTCATCGTCATCCCGAACCAGAATCTCTTCCGTATCGCCGACGCCAAGACCACCTTCGCGGACGCCTTCATGACCGCAGACCGGGTATTGTTCTCCGGCGTTGGCTGCATCACCGACCTGATCGTCAAGGAAGGTCTGATCAATCTCGATTTCGCCGATGTGAAGTCGGTGATGAAGGGAATGGGACGGGCGATGATGGGCACCGGCGAAGCTTCCGGCGATGGCCGTGCTCTTGTCGCGGCGGAGGCGGCGATCGCCAACCCGCTGCTCGACGAGATCTCGATGAAGGGCGCCAAGGGCGTTCTGATCTCGATCTCCGGAGGCTCCGATATGACGCTCTTCGAAGTGGACGAAGCAGCAAGCCGTATCCGTGACGAGGTGATGGACGATGCCGACATTGTCGTCGGTGCGATCTTCGACCGCAGTCTCGACGGCAAGTTCCGCGTCTCTGTGGTTGCGACCGGGCTCGACGGAGGCCTGGGTGTTGCAGCAGCCGCGCCGCAGGTCAACGGCGCAGCGACCGAGGCCGTGGCGCCGGTACCACGCTTCCTGCAGTAGCGAGCAAGCCCGCGCGACTTGGTTGCCCTCGTTTCTTGCAAGGGCGCCTGCTTTCCCACACTTGCCCTGCCGGGCACCCTTCTCCCCGTTGCGACGGGGAGAAGGTGACTTGCGATGCGCGCCAGTCCCTCGCTCCGCCTGGGAGGAGTGGCGCAGACTGACACCGCACGAAACAGAACCCTCGACCGGATAATGGCGCCTTCTTCCAAGTTGTTGATTTTACGGTGGATCACTCCGTGAAATACGGGCGTCGCTGCCTGCTCTCGCGACAATGTTACACTTCTTGATCGGCGAACCAGCAAACGAAGGGTCGCGGTTAAGAGAGCGTTTATGAATTCATGAAAATCAGTAGGTACTTGCCGGCGGTAAGGCCCTTTTTGTTCAAGGGCAGCCAAGGCCGCTGTGCGGTGTGTAACCTGAGTAATTGCCTTCATCTTCAACATGCGGGCGCTGTACGGAGTAAAGCATGACCATGAACAAGAAGCCCTTCGCGCTGGCGATCCTCGCTGCATTCGCCGCTTCGCCTGTCCTCGCTGCCGACCTGACCTATTCGGATTCGCCTGTCTACGAGGAGCCGTCCGCTGCTCCTTCCGGCGGTTGGACCGGCGCTTACGTCGGTCTCCATGCCGGCTCCGCCTCCGAGCGCGTTAATCCATTTTCCGGCAACAAGGAATTCATGGGCGGCGTTCAGGGCGGTTACAACGCCGAAATGAACGGCTTTGTCGTCGGTGGAGAGCTTGAGCTTTCCCACATGGGCGACGTCGAAGTTGACGTTCCTGGCGGCGACCTCAAGGAGCGCTACCGCTTGGCTGCCAAGGCCAAGGCCGGCGCACCGATCGGTGACACGCTCATCTACGGTACCGCCGGCGTGGCGATGACCAGCCTGCGTGACACCAGCACTGCTGAAGGTCCCGACGGTTGGAAGCCGGGCTGGCTGCTGGGCGCCGGCATCGAGCAGAAGTTCAATCAGAACGTCTCCGGCCGTGTCGAGTACAACTACACCCGCACCGGTGATGTCCGCAGCTTCGACGGTGTCTCGACCTCCGAGACGAATGTCAGCGACCACACAATCAAGGCTGGCGTGAACTACAACTTCTAGTCTCCCGAAACGGATCTGCCTCCCTTGGTGGGGCAGATCCTCGCAGCCCGGAGCCCATCCCAACGGTTATTTTCTGCCATCAGGGAAGGCCGGGAATATCCTACGTGGGATTGCAGGTCATGCCGTTGCGGCGTGCGTTGGAGATGCAATCGCTTTTGTTTTCGTAGGATTCGGACGACTGTCCGACAATCCTCCCGTTCAATGCCGTCCGCCGCCACCGCCATCCGCCGCTTTGGTAGATTTCCCAGGTGTCGCCAATTGTCGCCCTGCAACTCGCCATTGCCGTCCTCCTATGATTGCAGGCGGATGCTATGCATATTGGAACGTGAGTTCTACAAACCGGATACATCCTCCAGTAGGGGGAATTCCTGCTTTCGCGTGTATCTTCGTCGGGACCGGCAGCGCGGCCGCAACGACCAGAGGTACCCTTCCTGTTTGTAGGCCCTGAGGCAAGGGAGTAGAATGCTTGCCCTCTGGCGCTTCATGCCAGAGCCTTGTGAGGAGGCAAACATGGCACGCAAGTTCATCGACTGCCGGGAGGTCCCGAGCGAAGCGAAATGCACCATAGCCATATCGGCCGACAGCACGGACGAACTCGTCAATGCCGCCGTACAGCATGCCGTATCGGTGCATGGGCACAGTGACACCCCGGAATTTCGTCAGCAAATCAGGAAATCCATTCGCGAGATGGAGC
Organism: Pseudorhizobium xiangyangii; assembly: GCF_020531965.1. GTDB lineage: Bacteria > Pseudomonadota > Alphaproteobacteria > Rhizobiales > Rhizobiaceae > Neorhizobium > Neorhizobium xiangyangii. The sequence goes on from NZ_JAJAWH010000033.1 coordinate 26,911, forward strand.
CCGCACGTAATATCGCATGAGCGGGTGAGCTTTTCGTGAAAGGTGTCAGGCAGCGGCGTCGCAACTCCTTTCAAGGTCTGGCGGCGCAGCTGACCTTTCGAACCCGCATCACTCGATGAACTCGACCATCACTCCGGGTTTGACCATTTCGGAGAGTTCCTCCGCGTCCCAATTGGCCAGCCTGATGCATCCGTGCGAGCCGACCTTGTCGATGAGGGAGGGCTCGGGTGTTCCGTGGATGCCGTAGGTAGGCTCGGTGAGGTCGATCCAGACCGTTCCGACCGGATTGTTCGGGCCCTTGGGCAGGATCAGTTTCTCGGTGTTGTCGCCCTGCTGGAAGTTGAGCTCGGGATCGTAGGTATAGGTAGGCATACGTGCGACACCCTTGATCTTGTGGCTCCCGGATGGGGAGGGCGTTTCCTCGCTGCCGATCGTTGCCGGATAGACGGCGATCAGCTTACCGTTTTCCGCATACGCGCGGACCTGCCCCCTCTGCTTGTCGGCCTCGATGCGCTTCACCTTTCCCTTGATCCGGGCACTGGGCTCGACAACCGATACCGTCTCACCCGCTTCGAATTTGGCATCGGGATTGAGTGCGCGCACAAGATCGATGTCCATATGGAAGCGCTCGGACAGCATTTCCGGGATACTGGAATAGCCGAGATGCTTGAGCTCGGACATTTCCTTGAAATCCTCCGGAATATCCTCGACGAGATCGTCGACATCCTCCTGGCGGATCTCCACGGTGCGCATGATCGGCTGGTCACCTTGCAACCGGCGGATGACCTCCGGATCAAGCTTTCCGTCGGAGGGCAGGTCATGCATGGCCTCAAAGCCGGCAACCGCCTTACGGACGTTGTCGCCGTCATAGCCGTCGATCACGCCCGGCGACGAACCCGCGCGATCAAGCAGAACCTGGAGGTGGACGATAGCGGGTTGCGGATGAGGTGCAGCCTCGGGAGAGGGCTCCGCGGATATGGCGTCGAGCGGCGCATCGTTGATCGCCTGCGGTGAGATGGTTTCGGCGCTGGCGCTTGCGCACCAGAGGAGAGTTGCCAGGGGCAGGGATATTCGGGTGAGCGCTTTCATGGCGAGACAATGGCGGGCCGGGGAAGTTGTTCCGCGGGGAGGTCGCCATTGTGGTGATGCCGGACCATGGTCGCCTCGATCTTTCCTGTTTCGGCCCGCAGCAGTCGATCATGGGCCTCGTGTCATGCAGGAGACCGACCGCACGCAGCGAAGCGCAGGGTGTGTGTTTTTAGTCGTCAATCCCTGTTCTTTCCTCATGAAAGAGGTGTGCGGCGCGGGGGCTATTTAGTGGAATCGAAACTAAAGGTTGACTTTAGTGAGAGGTATCACTATTTACGGTTTATCGATCTTTTGCTTGCTGAACTTTGGTTGCCGCGCGATTAGCACCGCGCCTGAACGAACTTTCCTTTCAAAAACATCGCTATCACCGTCTGCGGGGTCTCGGCCCTGCGGTTCCTCACTTATGCTTTGAAAGGGTTCATCATGACCACAGGCACAGTTAAATGGTTTAATTCCACCAAGGGTTTCGGCTTCATCGAGCCTGACAACGGCGGCGCAGACGCGTTCGTCCACATTTCTGCCGTCGAACGCGCCGGAATGCGCGAAATCGTCGAAGGTCAGAAGCTCAGCTACGATCTCGAGCGCGACGCGAAGTCCGGCAAGATGTCGGCCTGCAATCTTCAGGCTGCCTAAATCGAAACTGCTTTCGCCTTGACCACGGATGTACTGGCACTGCTGGAAGCAAGTTTATTGAAAGGCCGGACCATGCGTCCGGCCTTTTTTCGTTCCACGTCTCACACCTTAACTGGAGCACCCATGACACACAGCAAATCCCGTCAGAAGGCCGAAGTGGCATTTGGCAACCTGCAGTCGCAGTTCTTCGCCAAGGGCAAGGCCGTCGAGGAAATGGACTATGCCCTGCTGGCACGCGAGGAAAAGACCCTGCGCCTGCGCGAAGCTCGCATTACCAAAGAGGCGAGTGATCGGGCAGCGGCTCTCGCAGCTCTCGCCACAAAGCCCTCTACGAAGGCCTGACGACACCTGCAACGCGGATTATTCCGGTTGGGTGATACGCCACCGTGCCGTGGCACGCCTCGACGTTCGAGCACCGGAGCCGTGGCTCGGCTTCTGGGACAGTTGAGGGGCGGGGATCCACTTTGTCCTTGGCATCGACTTATCGGTAACCGCCATATGCCATTGTGTTCGTTCGCCTGATGGCGGCGTCCGAGCGGGCCAATGCCGCCTGCAGCCCATCTGGATAACGTGCCTGGTATTTAAAGCTCTCAGGCCGTCGCAAAAATCGGTCAAGAAATCCCGGCTTTGCCGAGCAGTTCATCGAACGTTTGGCTCTTGGCTTAGCCAACAGTCACCACGATTGCCTTGCAGGGCCCTTCGCCCTCTCGCTCGTAGCTGTGCAACGCGCTTGAGTCGAATGAAATGGCGTCGCCTTCCTGTAGGGTCGTGACCTCCCCGTCGACGGTCACGCACAACGTTCCGGCAAGTACGTAGACAATCTCTTCCACACCATGCTGGTGCGGCTCCGAGGACGATGCGCCCTCAAGGAAATCCGCCAGAAATCCCTCCATCTTGCGTTCCGGCAAGGGGTAGTCGAGGCTTTCGAAAACGTAGGAAGGGGGCGCCGTGCCTGCGGGTATCGGCAGCCGCACCCGCTCGCTCTTTCGCGTTACCGCAATACGCGGCCCACCTTTGTTGAAGAAGTGATCGAGATCGACGCCGAAGACCAGCGCTATCCTGAGCAAGGTCGGAAGCGTTGGGAAAAGTTGCCCCCGCTCGATCTTCGACAGCATGGCCGGGGAGAGCCCCGTGTGTTGGCTAAGCTGAACAAGGCCCAGCTTCTTTTTCAGCCTCAGAGCCTTGATGCGAGGTCCAATTCTGTACCTCTCGAGCTCCGTCGTCAGGGTTTCCGAAGTCACATCCAAACATCCTTTTCACGTTAGGAAAAGGAACAGAACATAATTGTCGTGTCAAGATAAACCTGTTTCGCATGACGAAAACTTGATTGGAATGAAAAAACATTCGCTCCATATGAAAACGCATCCGCTCGCATGAGGGATAGTTCAAAACAAGGAGTTCTTGGAAATGAAGATGAACCACATCGTCGCTGCCGCCCTGATCGGCATAGCTTCCGCTCTTCCGGCGCACGCAGCCGACAAGGACATCGTCGACACGGCGGTTGGAGCCGGTAACTTCGCCACACTGGCCGCAGCGCTCGAGGCAGCAGACCTCGTATCCACGCTGAAGGGCGATGGGCCGTTCACGGTATTTGCTCCGACGGACGCAGCCTTCGCCAAGCTTCCTGCTGGTACGGTCGATAATTTGTTGAAGCCCGAGAACAAGCAGCAATTGGTCGATATCCTCACCTACCACGTTGTCCCTGGAAAGGTGATGGCAACGGACGTGGTGGCTCTCGACGAGGCAAAGACTGTCAACGGCAAGATGATTGATGTCCAGGTCGATGGCGGGGCTGTCAAAGTCAATGAAGCCAACGTCACCGCTACCGACGTGGCCGCCAGCAACGGCGTCATCCACGTGATTGATCAGGTTATTATGCCCCCGGAAGGTTGAGGCGGTCGACAGGGGCCCGCGCCAAGCAGGCGCGGGCTCCCCATGCCTATTCATAGGAGAAAGTTATGAAGACGCTTAACGTCGTTACACTGGTCCTCGTCATAATCGGGGGTCTGAACTGGGGCTTGGTGGGTCTCTTCAGCTTCGACCTGGTTGCTGCAATTTTTGGTTCGGGATCGATGTTGTCCCGCACTGTCTACATTCTGGTAGGTATTGCCGCCGCTCTGCAGATCATGCCGCTGGTTGCTGCCCTGAACTCCAGTAAAGTCACCTATCAGAGCGGACACTAGAGCATCTATCGGCCGCGCGGCGCAGCTCTCTGATATTGGAGCTGCACTTGGTCCCGCAGCAACGCATCTGTCACCCCTCGGCCAGCCAGTGGGCTGGGGGGATCAATCTCCGCCACCTGAAGGAAACACCGACCCTCTTTTAAGTGAAATGCCTCCCAGCCGAAGCTGAGAGGCAAATTGTTGGGTATTTTGAGCAAGCACTATGCTTTGGGTGACCAACCTATGGTTTCCCCTCACAGGTGCACTCGGCTCCTCAAATCAGCTGCAACCGCTCGTGGCGCCGCATGTATCGCACTTCTCGCAGGTGCCGTTGCGCACCATCGTGAAGTTCTGGCACTCGGAGCACATGTTGCCCGTGTAGCCTTGTGCGATCGAGCGCATGCGGCGTTCGTTCTCCACCTTCTTGGCTTCCGTCTTGGCGGCTGCGGCGTCGGCGGCGGCCTTGTCGGAGAAGAGGGCGGTTGCCGCCTGCTGGCCTTCGCTGGCGAGGTCGTCCGAGATGTCCTCGGCGATCTCTTCCGTCAGCTCCTTGGCGCGCTCCTCGTAGTCCCGCTTGAAGGAGACGATTTCGGAGGTCGAGATGGCGACCGTCGGCTCCAGCTTGCGGGCGGCAGAGCCGGCAAACGAGGTGCCCCCAATCGAAGTGACATTGGCGGATGCGCGGGCAGGGGCGGCGGTAGCCGAACCCTTCGGCTCGTTTGCGGAGCGGTCGGAACCGCCCTGGCCACCCTGGATGAGGGTCGGCTTGTAGCCGCGGGTCCAGCCGGTGGAGAGCAGGTTGGTCTTGCCTTCCTGGATGCCCTTGCCGAGCGCCGTGTTGGAAAAGTCCGACGTATCGACATGGGCGAGATCGTGGCGGCCCAGATAGGAGACGGCGAGTTCGCGGAACACGTAGTCGAGGATCGACGTGGCGTTCTTGATCGCGTCGTTTCCGGTGACGATGCCGGCCGGCTCGAACTTGGTGAAGGTGAAGGCCTCCACATATTCTTCCAGCGGCACGCCGTATTGCAGGCCGAGCGAGATGGCGATGGCGAAGTTGTTCATCATCGCACGGAAGGCGGCGCCTTCCTTGTGCATGTCGATGAAGATTTCGCCGATGCGGCCATCGCCGAATTCGCCGGTGCGCAGATAGACCTTGTGTCCGCCGACATTGGCCTTCTGGGTGTAACCCTGGCGGCGGTTCGGCAGCTTTTCACGCTCGCGGGTAACGCGTTCGATCACACGCTCGATGATTTTCTCGGTGATCTGAACGGCCTGCGCGGCGGCCGGCGCCTGCAGCAGTTCCTCGATAGCGTCTTCCGAGTCGTCCTCGTCGATGAGCGAGGCATTGAGTGGTTGGCTGAGCTTCGAGCCGTCGCGGTAAAGCGCGTTGGCCTTGAGAGCAAGCTTCCAGGACAGCATGTAGGCTGCGCCGCAGTCCTCGACGGTCGCCTCGTTCGGCATGTTGATCGTCTTGGAAATCGCACCGGAGATGAACGGCTGGGCGGCCGCCATCATGCGAATGTGGCTTTCGACCGAGAGATAGCGCTTGCCGATCTTGCCGCAGGGGTTGGCGCAATCGAAGACGGCGAGATGCTCGTCTTTCAGGAACGGCGCGCCTTCCAGCGTCATCGCACCGCAGACATGCACGTTGGCAGCTTCGATGTCCTTCTTGGCGAAGCCGACATGCTCCAGAAGGTTGAAGCTCATGTCGGACAGCTGCTCGTCGGTGACCTTCAGCACGTTCTTCAGGAAGTCGGCGCCAAGCGTCCACTGGTTGAAGACGAACTTGATGTCAAAGGCAGCCTTGGTGGCGCCGTTGATTGCAGCGATCTTCTCGTCGGTGAAGCCCTTGGCCTTCAGCGAGCCGGGGTTGATGCCGGGTGCCTGGTTGATGTTGCCGTGACCGACTGCGTAAGCCTCGATTTCGGCGATCTGGCTTTCCGTGTAGCCGAGCGTGCGCAGAGCTTCAGGAACCGCGCCGTTGATGATCTTGAAGTAGCCGCCGCCGGCGAGCTTCTTGAACTTGACGAGTGCGAAGTCGGGTTCGATGCCGGTCGTGTCGCAATCCATCACGAGGCCGATCGTGCCGGTCGGCGCGATCACGGTCGTCTGGGCGTTGCGGTAGCCGTGCTTTTCGCCGAGCTCCAGCGCCTTGTCCCAAGCGGCCTTTGCGTGGGCAACGAGATCCAGATCCGGGTTTTCCGAATGGAAGAGCGGAACCGGGTTGACCGACAGCTGCTCGTAACCGGTCGCTTCACCGTAGGCGGCGCGGCGATGGTTGCGGATGACGCGCAGCATGCTTTCACGGTTCGGCGCAAAATTCGGGAACGGACCAAGCTCGCCGGCCATTTCGGCGGACGTCGCATAGGAAATGCCGGTCATGATCGCGGTCAACGAACCTGCGATCGCACGGCCTTCCTTGCTATCGTACGGAATGCCGGACGACATCAGGAAACCGCCGATGTTGGCGTAGCCGAGGCCGAGCGTGCGGTACTGGTAGGAGAGTTCGGCGATTTCCTTGGACGGGAACTGCGCCATCATCACCGAGACTTCGAGCACGACGGTCCACAGGCGCACGGCATGTTCGTAGTCGTCAATGGCGATGTTCTTCGTCGCCTGGTCCTTGAACTGCAGGAGGTTCAGCGAGGCGAGGTTGCAGGCAGTGTCGTCGAGGAACATGTATTCCGAGCACGGGTTGGAGCCGCGGATCGGACCACCGGCCGGCGAGGTGTGCCAGTCGTTCATCGTCGTGTTGAAATGGATGCCCGGATCGGCCGATGCCCAGGCGGCATAGGAGATCTGTTCCCACAGGTCGCGGGCCTTCAGCGTCTTCATAACGCGGCCGTCCTTGCGGGCGGTGAGGTTCCATTCGCCGTCGTTCTCGACAGCCTTGAGGAAGTCGTCCTTGAGCGAGACGGAGTTGTTGGAGTTCTGGCCGGATACCGTCAGGTATGCTTCCGAATCCCAGTCCGTGTCATAGGTCTTGAACTCGAGGTCCTTGTAGCCCTGGCGAGCAAACTGGATGACGCGCTTGACGTAGTTTTCCGGAACCTGGTCCTTCTTGGCAGCCTTGATCTCGCGCTTCAGCGCCGGGTTCTGGTTCGGGTCGTAGCAGGCGTCGTTGTCAGCCTCGCAATTGACGCAGGCCTTCATGATGGCCTTGAGGTGGCGCGAAACGATCTTCGAGCCGGTGACGAGGGCCGCTACCTTCTGCTCTTCCTTGACCTTCCAGTTGATGTATTCCTCGATATCCGGATGGTCGATATCGACGACGACCATCTTGGCGGCGCGGCGCGTCGTGCCACCCGACTTGATCGCGCCGGCGGCACGATCGCCAATCTTGAGGAACGACATCAGGCCGGAGGATTTTCCGCCGCCGGACAGTCTTTCGCCTTCGCCGCGCAGGTGGCTGAAGTTGGAGCCGGTGCCGGAGCCGTACTTGAAGAGGCGCGCTTCACGAACCCACAGGTCCATGATGCCGCCCTCGTTAACGAGGTCGTCGCCAACCGACTGGATGAAGCAGGCATGCGGCTGGGGATGCTCGTAGGCCGACTTGGACTTCGTCAGCTTGCCGGTGAACGGGTCGACGTAGAAGTGTCCCTGGCCGGGGCCGTCGATGCCATAGGCCCAGTGCAGGCCGGTGTTGAACCACTGCGGGCTGTTCGGTGCGACGCGCTGGGTGGCGAGCATGTAGGCAAGCTCGTCCATGAATGCGGAGGCATCCTCTTCGGACGTGAAGTAGCCGCCCTTCCAGCCCCAATAGGCCCAAGTGCCGGCAAGACGCGTGAAAACCTGACGCGCATCGGTTTCAGAGCCGTACTGCTCTTCCTTCGGCAGGGCCTTCATCGCTTCCGTGTCAGCTACCGAGCGCCACAGGAAGGAAGGAACGTCGTTTTCCTCAACCTTCTTCAGAAATTTCGGAACGCCGGCCTTGCGGAAATACTTCTGCGCCAGAACGTCGGTCGCCACCTGGGAGAACTGCGTCGGAACGTCGATATCCGCAAGCCGGAAGACGATGGAACCGTCCGGATTGCGGATCTCGCTCACTGCCTTGCGAAACTCGATTTCCGCGTAGGCGCTCTGGCCAGGCTTGGTGAAACGACGTTCGATGCGCATTTGCCTTTGTCCCTCGTCTGTCGGCCCTTTTAAGGGCGCAAAATATGGTCCAGCTGCTCGCCATCATGGGCAGCCGGGGAAATCATCATCCAGGTGAATCACTGGGATACCGACCTGTATATTGTGATGAGCGTGGGCTGCAATACTAAATATAGTATTAGCAGGTTCTTTTCACCAGTCCAATCACATGTTTTGGCAGGCCAGAAACGCGCACAAAAAACCTGTCGCTGCCGCCCTTCATGGGCGGTCTGCCACTCGTGATTATTCATACAAATTCGCTAAACGAGCCGGCCTCGTTATCTCCGGCTCCGTTGCCGCCGCAACATGACGGTCAATCTCCTCCCATGTGGTAGATTCGTCAAGGCGTAGATCGCCATACTTTTTTAACCACAAGATATTGTGTCGGAGCCTGTGGAAAACGGGGAATAAAATAGCAGAGGAATCTCAGGTATTTGCGAGATTGCGTTGAAACTTGCGCGAGCCTTGCGCCTTGTGATTGTGGCGCCAAAATGGCGAATGCCTCTGTGCTAACCCAGCGTTTCAGGCGTTGTCCCACCGTATTGAGGCATATCGGTAACACCACCCGCCAGATGTGGAAAAGCCCGCCGCTGGAGATTGCGACGGGCTTGGTGTTGACACGGGGTGACCGTTCGTCCGTGGGCGGCCGGATACGCGAAACTTGATGGATCGCGTCCCAGGGCTGGCCTGGTGTCAGGCCTTCTGGCCCTTGGCGATTGGCTCCTGATAGGTGAAGCCCATGTCCCAGGGGAAGTAGATCCAGGTGTCCTGGCTGACCTCGGTGATGAACGTATCGATCATCGGAACACCGGACGGCTTGGCGTAGACACAGGCGAAATGGGCCTTCGGCAGCATCTCGCGCACTTCCGATGCCGTCTTGCCAGTGTCCGTCAGGTCGTCGACGACGAGAACGCCTTCGCCGCCGTTTTCGGCAAGCTCAGGCGCAATGCCCTTGAGGAGGTTCATTTCGCCCTGGTTGACGTAGTCGTGGTAGGACGCGATGCAGACCGTTTCGATCAGGCGGATGTTCAGTTCCCGCGAGATGATGGCGGCCGGTACCAATCCGCCGCGGGTAATACAGACGATTGCGCGAAATTCCTGGTTGAGACCGGCAAGCCGCCAGGCGAGCGCCCGGGCATCACGGTGGAATTGATCCCAGGAGACGGGAAAAGCTTTTTCTGGAAGGGACATTGAATAGCCATTAGCGAGAGCACATGAAGTGCCCTCGCTATTAGCCGGTCTTTCAGGCGGAAGGCAAGTATGCCAGCCGGTTGATCAACGTGACATCAGCGAAAGCGCAGTCATCTTCTCCAGAACGCTGCGGGTCACGCCACCGAACAGCATCTCCCACCAGCGCGATGTCCCGTAGGCGCCCATGACAAGCAGGTCCACGTTGTTGTCGGCGAGGTGTTGCACAATGGCGGCGGCTGCGGAACGCTCGCGAGCCTCCTGCGACGTGAGGGTCACCTTGACGTCATGGCGCGCCAGCACGGCGGCCAGTTCGACCCCGGCCATGTCCCGTTCCTGGTTCGGGCGTTCCGGCGCGTTGACGCAGAAGATCTCGACACTGTCTGCCGCCTTGAGGAACGGAAGGGCGTCGAATGTCGCCCGCGCCGCCTCGCGCGATCCGTTCCAGGCAATCATGACGCGTCGGATGTCCTGCGGGCCTTTGAGGAGATAGGGCACCAGAAGGACTGGGCGGCCGCTGTCGAAGAGCAGGTTTTCCAGCTCCGAGCGGGTGTCGTGGCTCGGATCGCCCTGGCTTGCGATAATGATATCAGCCGCCCGGACGGTCTCCATGACCGCCGCCGAACTATAGCCGGCAGAAGACATGAAGCTGCGCCATTCGGCGGAGCGGCCCTCACGGGCGACGCGTTCCTTGAATATCTTTTCGACATCCGCAGTTTCGCGACGAGCCGCTGCCTGCAGTGCCTCGATGGCGGCAGGATCCGGTATCTCCATAGGCGCTATCAAGGGGATTGCTGCCAGCGTTTCGGCATGCACGCCCAGCACATGACCATCAAATTTTGCGGCCATCGCCAAGGCGTAGTCGGTGATCTGGAGCGCATGCGCAGGTGTATCGAGAACGGCGAGAATAGTCTTGTACGTCATGATATCCCCCTTGGTTGAAACCAGTCTCCCTAATTAACCTGTGGCGCTCCTTGATGTTGGTCAACCTTGGCAACAACAATGCTGTCAGGCGTCGGCTGAAAAGTTTGTCGGTTGCCTTCTCTCCTGGAGCGCCAGGATCATTTCCTGAACGGCCTCTGCCGCAGCGTCGAGATCGTGGTCGTCGCGTGCGCGCACCACGATCTCCGTGGAAAACCGGGCTCCGTCATATTTCGGGTAGGAACCGATGCTTGTCGCCGGATGCGCCTTCTGGATCGCTGCGAGCGGAGAGCCGATGTCGCCCTCGCCGAAGGGGCAGGGCAAAGCCCGCGACAACATCTTAGAACCGGTGCGCAACTGGGGCAGCACGTTGTCCAGCATGGCCTGGAACACCTGGGGCACACCCGCCATGACGTGGACGTTCTCGACGATGAATCCGGGAGCCGTGGAGACCGGGTTGGGAATGTGTCGCGCACCCTCGGGCATGCGTGCCATGCGCTGGCGAGCCTCGGTGAATTCCATCTCGCGGCGCGCATACATGTCCCCGAGGAGACGCATGGCCTCCGGATCGTGGATGCAGGGCAGGCCGAAGGCCTTGGAGACAGCGTCAGCCGTAATATCGTCGTGTGTCGGGCCGATGCCGCCGGAGGTGAAAACGTAGTCGTGCCGCTGCCGCAGGGCGTTCAGGGCCTCCACGATAGCCTCTTCTTCGTCCGCGACGATCCGGACTTCCTTGAGGTCGATGCCCGCAAGCGTCAGAACGTCCGCCAGATGACCGATGTTCTTGTCCTTGGTACGCCCCGACAGAAGTTCATCGCCAATGGCGAGCATGGCGGCTGTGACGATCGGTGAGTTCGACATGGCTGTTCCCGAGGTTGGTGAGGGCGGGTATGATTCCTATGCCGAAATCGGCATCGGCAGAAGGATTTTTTGACTCACGAGCATTGTCTCCCAGATTTGACCGGCTCGTCCACAATCGTCTTCAATTCTCGAACACTGCGTCGACAACAGGGAGGGCTGCCCTACGTATCGGAAGCGGCTAACGTCTCCGGACGGTTAGCCTAAACGACATGGAGATAGTTGCATGGCAAAGGTTCTGGTTCTTTACTATTCGGCCTACGGGCACATCGAACAGATGGCGAAGGCCGTCGCCGAGGGAGCGCGCTCGACCGGTGCGGAGGTGGCGATCAGGCGGGTGCCTGAACTGGTGCCGGAAAACGTCGCGAAGGCCTCGCACTACAAACTCGACCAGGAGGCGCCCATCGCAACCGTTGCCGAGCTTACGGAATACGATGCGATCATCGTCGGCGCCGGCACGCGCTTCGGTGTCGTAGCCTCTCAGATGCGCAATTTCTGGGACCAGACCGGCGGTCTGTGGGCAGAAGGAAAGCTTGTCGGCAAGGTCGGCTCGGTGTTCACCTCGTCCGCCACACAGCACGGCGGGCAGGAAACCACCGTTCTCACCTTCATCCCGACGTTCCTCCATCAGGGCATGGCCGTCGTAGGGCTTCCCTATTCCTTTACGGGCCAAATGGGCGTCGATGAGATCAAGGGCGGCTCGCCTTATGGCGCCAGCACCATCACGGACGGTGACGGCTCTCGCCAGCCGTCGGCGGTGGAGTTGGAAGGGGCGCGCTACCAGGGTGCGCATGTCGCCAGGATTGCGGCCAAGCTTTCGGCCTGAGTTCGACAGACATTGCTCGATGAACGCGCGGCCATGGCCGCGC
>NZ_JAJAWH010000034.1 GCF_020531965.1 Pseudorhizobium xiangyangii
GAGAGAGAGAGAGAGAGAGAGGACTTTCGCCAGCGAAGGCGCATGGTATCACCCTAGGTATCACCCTCCCCCTCACCCTCACCCTGCTGGAGGCCTGATCGCGCCGGATCTGATGCCTGGCGATCTCGTCGAGTTGCTGGCCAGGGGAGCTGTTGCGACTTTGCGGTATCTTGACGGCAGGCTATTGTTCCAGACTTCTGTGGGAACCCTCAGTGTGGTCCTTCTCGTTGCGGCCTTTCTAAAAGACGATGCGGATATTGCCCAGGACGATGCGGTCTCCCGCGGGGTAGAAGATACCCTGCCCCACATCGTAGAACTTCTGCTGGCTGCAGACCCGGCTTTCCGCCCGGTCCTCATCGATCAGGCGCAGCTGCCTCATTGGCGTTCCAGAACGACAGGGATACAGGCTAGAGGGCTTGGCCACAAATGCCGTTCCATGACACATCAACGTTGTGATCACGACCGAGGACGCGGGTCTCTTAATGGCATGTGAAGTCACGGCAACGCTTTTCGCTGGCCCGCAGTTTGGGCATGATGCGTAGCGCGGGCCTCAGGTGTCCAGATTGATTCAAGGCGCCGAAACTTTCCAGTCTTTCCGCTGAGACCAAAGAAACCCGCGTTCGCAACAGTCTCGGGTTCATCACCCGACAGACGTTCGGGCGGGGGCAGGTGGGATTCTCGCGTCAATGTCGAGACGACCTTTTGGCGGCATCGCATGTCGTCGTTTAAATCGGAGGTTAAGCTTAGCCTTCAGGACGCTATCTGCGCCTTTAGCGGAGCATGGCTGGCGGCGTGACGCCTGCCCGTCAGCATTCGCATCAGCGAAAAGTTGCAACAGGTTCCGACTCCCTTTTGATTGGACAGCCGAGGACCGAGCGCCGAGCGAACAGTGTCGACGGCGCACGCCGGCAGCAACTTCCTGCCCCAGATGACGTCAGCGACCTCATCGAGGCACTGGCGTAGATCCCACTGGCCCCCATCGGAAAAACCGAAAATTGGTGACGGTGTCTTGAACGCCCGCTCCGCAACAGCTCAGAACCAGACCCCATTGCCGCTACAATCCTTCCTGGCAAAGGCGCCCGGTCAACAGAGGCCGAACCTGCAGCCGGACAACGTGGCCAGCAACTTGGGAGCGGGGCGATGCGGTTTGGGGCGCGCATCGCCAAGGAAGCCGGCGCCTGTCTCGTCTACTCATAGCCGACCGAATCTTCAGAATGGTGGAGACCCAGGAGACCGGAGTGAGAGACGCCGATCGGTGGTCAGCTGACCACTGACATAACACACTGAAATCAAAGGATTTTAGAAGGCCCCACTTTGCTTTGCTTAAGGGAGGCTGAGTTTTCGCTTCATTCGAATGAAGGACTTCTAATGGGGATCGACCCGACCCGACCCGCGGTCTCATCAAGGCAAACCACCAAAATCCAAATGGGCACATCCGCTGAAAGCTAGGGCCCGCTTGTGCAATGCTGGTCGAGATTACTGGCTCTTGCGTCAGGCGGAAGCCGTCACGTCAACAGTCGCGCTGCCCTACCGCTGCGTCTCGTCGCGTTGTTGTAGTAGCTCGATGCTTGCTGCACCGAGCGATGGCGCGATTGGTCCATGGCTTCGGGGAGAGGAATGCCGCGGTTGGCGGCTTCGGTGAGATACCCTGATCTCAGTCCATGCGCCGAATACTCGCCCGGTTCAAGGCCGGCCAGTGCAGCACGATGCTTGACGATGTCGTTGACCGATTTTGAGTCGAGCGTCCTCTTCGACACATTGCCCCATCGATCGACTTTCCGAAACACGCTACCCGTTTCGATCCTGGCGGCTTTGAGCCATGCATCCAAAGCCTCCACCGGCCGGCCCGTGACGTAAACCACCTCGTCGTGGTCCGCACCGGAAGTTTTGGTTCGACCGAGATGGATGGCGAGAGAGGGGAGGGGAGGGCCATCTCCGACCGCAACCGGCGGCTCTACGGTCAGTTGTTCCCTGCGCAGACCGGCGATTTCGCTGCGGCGACGTCCGCCGGACGCGAATGCCACCATCAGGATGGCGCGATCGCGGACATCACGCAGACTGTTCGTACGGCAGGTTGCCAACAGCTTTGCCAGCACATCACCGGTGACAGCTTTGGCGCTCTTGCGTTTTCGTGGCCGCGGCGTTGCACGCACGGCAAGCCGGATGGCCGACTTGAGGGCAGGGGAGGCGAAGGCGCCGCTCACGCCGCGCCATTTCGTCAGGGTCGACCAGGTCGCCAGTCGCCGGCGTACCGTGCCCGGCGCATGGGGACCGGCGGTCCTCAGAAAGCCCTGATCCCTAAGATTCTCCTCAACCTCTCCCGGCATACCGTGCCCCGGATCGGCGGCGCGCTTTTGCGGATCCCAGAGATGGTGGGCAACAAATTTCAGCAGCAGCGCTTCCGGTGCCGGCCAGGGCAGGGGAGTTTTGGTGGCTGCCAGCGACCAGGCCTGCAGATATGCGAGATCGGAGGTCAGTGCCCGCAGCGTGTTGTCGCCCATACCCTCGTTGACCAGATGGCGTAGCGTTTCGACATCCTGATCGGTAAGAAGTTGGGCGAGTTCGTCGCGACGTTCGAGCGGTAGCACGGCAGCGATTGTGTCGAGCTCATAGGCACGTCTGTCGACCGGGGCGCGGCCAGGACGCGTCATGGCATGGACGATGCGGGATGGACTTTTAGATCCGTTTGCCCGAAATCGTGCCCCTTGAACAACAGCGGCGCCTTGGCAATCGCCGCAACGGCATAAGAGAAGCAAGCGCCCATATTGAGGCTGGCAGGATGTCGGCCCTTGCCATACCGCTCCAGCGCTATCTCGGCCGCCTGGTAGTGCTTTGCATCAAACGCAACAGCGGTGATGTTTGGCGCATTGTAGAAACGGGTGACGATATCGCCGGCATTGGAAAATTGTTTCGCATTCAGGACCGTCCGGGTTTCGAATAGAGTTGGCCATCCAATGAGAATGGCTGGTTCCTGCCGCAATACGGCCTTGAAAGCTTCGGCTTCCGGCTCGTCGAGCATGATCGCGACAAGAACCGAGGTATCGAGGGCAATCACTTCGGCAACCCATTTTCGTCATAGAGATCGTCGTGGGCGGAGGTAGTCCCGGGTGCAACGGTTCGCCGACCTTCGGCAGCGAGTTCCCACACCGCGTCAAGCGGATGTGCGTTGTTCTGCTGCCGCAGCTCGACGTCGTAGCGCTCGAGTGCCAGCTCGACGAGCCGGTTGATTGGCTGGCCGGTGCGGCGGGATAGCGCGTGGGCCAGATCGCGGGCCTTGCTGCTGCGGATGGAAAGCTGCGGCTCGGACATGGTGTACCTCGTGAAACTCTTGGCTTCAACATAGAGAGCGGCACGTAAGATGGCAATAAATACGGTTCAGATGGCTAACCTCCGATAAGCGGTACTTATCGAATGTTAGAGCGGCAACCAGCAATCGTACCATTTGAGGAACCATAATATTCAGATAGAGTTTCTTTAGCAAATCATTTACCATGATTTCAATGGCTTATGATCTCACGAAAATCAGCATGACAGCCCTGATGAGCCCGGCTTTCGACGCCGCCATCGCTCTCACCCGTCTCGACGAGCGCATCGCCCGTTCACCCGTCGGCCCAGGCTGGCTAGATCGCCAGAATTTTGCCGACGCCTGCGCTTCGCTGTGGATCGACGGCGAACTCGTCCATCTCGAAGACCTCGTCCTCCACGACGCCACCTGCGATATCCGCCCCCCCACCCACGAACTCACCATCGCCCGCGACGTGTTGCGCACCCGCCGGCGCATTTCTTCCCATCCTCCTGGCTGGGCGCTGTCGCCGGATGGTCTGCGTAGTTTGAGGAGCCAGGCGGAGTTCGCAGTCGAACCTGGCGCCGGCAGCGTCGTGGAGCCGATCGGCCCTGAGCTCGATGGCGCCGCGGCCGGAGAAGGGGAGGGGGAGGGCAGCGTTGATGGCCCCAGCCTGCTCGACGCCGAGCTTGCCGCGATCGACGCGGTACTGGCCCGCTCCAACGCTGCCATCGAGCAAGCAAAGACGCCCGGCCGGGCTCCGGCCAAAAATCTGCTGGTTTATGATCTCGACTGGGACGAGGACGAACGGCTGGAGGAATGGCGCGGGGTGCTGCGACAGGCCGAAAACCTGCCGACGGTGCTGCAGGCGATCATTGCCCTCGATGCCTGGAACGAACTTTGGGTCCTGCAGCATGCGCCATGGCTCGGACGATTGTTGGCCGCCTCGATCCTGCGCCAGGTCGGCGTCACCACCGGCGCGCATCTGGCGGCCGTCAATCTCGGCCTGAAAGCCATTCCGGTCGACCGGCGCCGCAACCGCGACCGGGAGACGAGGCTGCTCACCATCGCCCACGGACTTCTGGCGGCCGCCGAAATCGGGTTGAAGGAGCATGACCGGCTGACCCTGGCCGGAAAGATGTTCGAACGAAAGCTGGAGGGGCGGCGCGCGTCATCGAAACTGCCGGAGCTGGTCGAGCTGGTCATGGCGAAACCGCTCGTGTCGGCCGGGATGGTGGCCAATACGCTGGGCGTCACGCCGCAGGCGGCGCGGCGGATCGTGTCGGAGCTCGGTCTCAGGGAGATGACGGGGAGGGGGAGGTTTCGGGCGTGGGGCATCATTTAGAAGAAGGTTCTCTTTAGGTTTTGCACCACTCCTTGCCTTGTCGCCTTAGATGAACGAATTCTTGTCCACAGTCCGGAACGAAGCCAACGAGGCCCAAGAAAGGGCCGCGGAAGCCTAGACCTGGACACGGTTTGCACCGTCGGCAGTTGAATTCGATGACGGCGAGTCGAGCCAGAGGGCGAGGCGCTTTGCCAAGCTCTCCATATCTTTGGTCTCGCACTCCCACACGGTTTCGACTTCCCAACCGAGTTCTAGCAGATCGTTCTCCTTCCTCTTGTCGCGCTCGACGTTCTTCGCGAACTTGCCAGTCCAGAAATCCGTACGCGTCTTCGGAGATGTCGCCTTGCTGCAGTCGGCATGACGGTGCCAAAAACAGCCATGGACAAAAATGGCCTTCCTACGAGCGGGAAATACGATATCCGGCGTTCCGGGCAAGTCGCGGCGGTGTAGCCGATACCTATAACCCAATCCGTGCAGGATCTTCCGAACCTTCAATTCAGGCAGCGTGTCCTTCTGACGCACGCGAGCCATCAGGGCGGATCGAGATGCGGTCGGAGCAGCTTCGTTCTCTTCTTTCAGAAATCCTACCGTGTCGCTGGCCGATATGGAAGTTATCCGAATAGTCGACCATCGAATCTCGCTGATTTTACGGCAGAACGTATACCTCGAGTTAAATATAAAAAGTGGCCGACGCAAAACCATTCAGCGGGTTGATTTCTTTTGACAAATCATAGAAGGTGGCGGGAAAACTGCAACCGGGGGTCGTGCAGCTTGGTCTATGCGAAGATTAGCGGAATCGGGACGACATCTCATGCCGAGTAGTTCCTGTCCTTCAACACCGTTGCCGGTGGGCGAGGTCGTGGATCTCTTCTGCGGAATCGGCGGAATCAGCAACGGGTTCAAACGCGCCGGCTTCGACATACGCGCTGGCTATGACGTGGACGAAAGCTGCCGATATGCGTTTGAGACCAACAACGGTTCGCGTTTCGTGAAAAAGGACGTCGGCTCTTTGTCTACTGACGAGATAAAGTCTAGATTCTCCGGGACCAGGCCCTCGGTGCTCGTGGGTTGCGCCCCGTGTCAGCCTTTTTCCACGTACAAAAAAGGCAAGACGGACGACCGTTGGGAGCTGCTGAAGAGCTTCGCGAGAATCGCGATATCGGTCGACGCCGATTTCGTGACGATGGAGAATGTTGCGGGCCTACTAGAGTACAAGGCCGGTAGCCTGTTTCAAGAATTTCTGGATGCTCTCTCTACGAGATACCTGCTCTCCGTGCAGGTCGTCGACTGCTCGCAATACGGAGTGCCGCAGCGTCGAAAGCGGCTGGTCGTGATAGGATCGAAGAAGAAGGTCGTTCAGCTATCGGCCCCTGCCGAGGACGCCGGCGCGACGGTGAGGGCGGCGATCGCAGGGCTCC
Organism: Pseudorhizobium xiangyangii; assembly: GCF_020531965.1. Taxonomy (GTDB): domain Bacteria; phylum Pseudomonadota; class Alphaproteobacteria; order Rhizobiales; family Rhizobiaceae; genus Neorhizobium; species Neorhizobium xiangyangii. Next base: position 6,047 of record NZ_JAJAWH010000034.1, read on the forward strand.
CTCGGCTGACAGCCGGTGGGGTCGATCCGAATGATCCTCTGCATAGAGCGAGTAAGCTCTCGGACTTAAACCTCAAGCGGATCAAGGTGTCCAAACCGGGCGGGACTTGGCGCGACTGGCCGGCCGACTTGGTCGCCACTTGCCATACTGCCGAGACGGGCAAAGGCTACGGTGGAGTATATGGACGTATGGGATGGGATCAGCCCGCACCGACCATGACCACGCAGTGCTACGGTTTCGGTAACGGCCGCTTCGGCCATCCCGAGCAGGATCGCGCGATATCGTTGCGCGAGGCGGCTATTCTTCAATCGTTCCCTGCCGACTACGCTTTCTTCGAAGCGGACAAGTTTCCTGGCTTCAAGACCGTTGGGAAGTGGATCGGAAACGCGGTTCCGGTCGCGCTCGCCCAGGCGATCGCAAAGGAAATTTCGGCGGAGATCGTCGGCCGTGGCTGAAAACTCGCCGTTCAGAATGACGATCGACTTGAATGTCCTGAACCATCTCGGCATCAAGTTGTACAGCAGCGTGCCCGCCGTGATCTCGGAGGCGGTTGCGAACGCCTGGGATGCAGATGCCGAGAGTGTCGGCATTGATGTAGCGACCGGCAAGATCGTCATACAGGACGATGGACACGGCATGTCCGTCGACGACATCAATCGGAAATTCCTGACCGTCGGGTACCAGAGACGAAAAAACGGAGAAGCGAAGACGCCGCAGGGGCGCCCTGTGCTCGGAAGGAAGGGGATAGGCAAGCTCTCGCTCTTCTCGATCGCCGACACGATTGAGGTTCATAGTTGCTGGGGCGGGGAGCGGTCAGGCTTGATCCTGAGTCTTCCCGGAATCCAGGCGTCGATCGCTGCGGGCGAAAAGGAATATGTTCCAGCGGCGGTTCCGCTCGAAGAGATTTCCATCTCCCAAGGGACGAGGATCGAGATCCGAGACATTCGAAAGGCGACGCACAATGCGCCCGGGCCACTTCGGCGACGTTTGGCCAGGCGTTTTTCCTCCATCGGACAGGTCAATTACGAGAAGTCCTTCGATGTCCACGTCAACGGCGTGCCCATCACGTCGGAGGACAGGGAGTATTACAAGAAGGTCGAGTTCATCTGGACTTACGGAGAGCTCGGAGAGGAGATCAGCAAGTCTACTTCGGCGACGCAGGTCTTCCCGCGCGAAGCGACGTTCTCGGGCTGGATTGGTACGGTCAAATCGGCCGGCGATCTCGCCAGCGAGGACGGTGACAATCTGAATGACATTCAGATCATGATCAGAGGCCGGGTCGCTCAAGAGAAAACGTTGCAATTCTTCGGCGAGGACGGCCTCTACGCTTCCTATGTGGTCGGCGAGATCCATGCGGATTGGTTGGACGACGACGAGAAGGAAGATGTCGCGACCAGCAACCGTCAGGCGCTGATTGAGGACGACGACCGTGTCGTGAAGCTTCGAGCCGAGATACAAGCCGAGCTGAAGCACATTCAGAACAAGTGGACGGACCTGAGAAACAAGGAGGGGTCCAAGGAAGCCTTGAAGGTTCCAGAAGTCGATGCCTGGTTCAAGACGCTGGGCGCCGACCAACGCAACAAGGCGACGCAGATGTTTGGCAAGATCAATACCCTGAAGCTCGACCCGAGCGATAAGAAGCCTCTCTTCAAGTTCAGCGTATTGGCGTTCGAAAAGTTGAAACTTCGTGACAGCCTCAGTCGACTCGACAGTCTTTCCGATAGCGATTTTTCAGGCTTTCTGAAAGCTTTCGAGGACCACGACGAACTGGAGGCGCAGCTCTACTACGAGATCTCGAAGGGGCGTCTTGATCTCATAAACAGTTTCGAGGGCCTCACCGAAGAGAACAGCCTCGAAAAGATCCTTCAAAAATTCCTCTTCCAGCACCTCTGGCTCCTGGATCCGTCGTGGGATCGCGCGGCTATTGATCCGGTGATGGAGAAGGAGGTGAAGAAGGCCGTTCTGAACGACGAAGAGTTCGTCGGCGAATACATGGAGACCATCGGCCGCGTCGACATCCAGTACAGGAAGTCTGGCGGGGAGCACCTCATAATTGAGCTCAAGCGCGCGGGCAGGGTCTGCGACACGGACGAACTCTTCGCGCAGGTGCGGAAATACCAGAGGAAGATGGATCAGCTCTTGGCCGGAACTGGTCGATCGGCCGAAGCTTACGAAATCATCTGCCTCGTCGGAAAAGATCTCAAGGACTGGTCCGAACCGCAGGGTCGTGAGAAATCGCGCAGTATTCTCGAGCAAGCCAACGCTCGCGTCATGACATATCAGCAATTGATCGGGAACGCCCGACGAGCCTATGGCGAGTATTTGGAGGCTTCGAAGACGGCCAGCCGGATCTATGCCATTCTCGATGCCATCGACGCGAGTCTGTAGGTTTCACCTGGGTCACGAGCTCGCCGCGATTTCCCGCCGGGCAGAGCGAATATATTTCTGGTTGCTGGAGTGATCCTCTCTTAAGCTGCAATTCGCGCTTAGGTAGGGGCGCGCCATTTCTTTTCCGAGGGATGCTTTCCATCTTCACGATGTCCGGTAAACAATGGAATGCCAGGCTGGTAAGCCATTATCTTTCGTCGGACGGTCCGCACGGCGGAAGCCCGATGACGTATCTGGACGCGACTTCGTCGGAGCTCGCGATCGCCTCGGGCGTCACGGACCTTGATCCCGAGATCGCTCTCCGCTCCTTTCTCGACAGCTTCGATATCGCCTTGGTCAGTCATTATTTGAGTGGGGGTTCGAGTTCCGATACGGCTGAGGAGGAGCCTGCTTTCTTTCGATATCTCGTCCTGACATGCGTGATCGCCGTCAACGACGTCGTCGGCACGGACCTTGAGACGCATAACTTCCGTGTCCGCATGGGACAGGCGTTCGGAATTGCCGAATTGACCTCTGTGGGCGGCGTGAACAGGCTCTGGCGGCGGCTTGCGAGTTGGAGTGATCGGCAGAGATCGGCCGGGCGTGCTGTGCGACAAGTCGTCCTGCCCGATCCAGGCGCCATGAGACTGATCGGGCATGCGGTGAAGATGGCTTTTCCGGCATGGCGTGACAAGGCGCAGTTCGCCGCGATGCTGAAGACAATTTCCCAGTCGGTGCGGCGTTCGCCGAGGAGGCTGGTCGAAGAACTGCTGCGGACCCACCGAAGATTCGATATACCAAGTGCCATCATGGACGCGCTGCAGGACTTTTCCGAACGTTTGTCGTCCGGACAGACGATGCTTGCCGACCATCGCTTCTGGGCTCTGGTATCCGGTATAGAGCGACAGATATCGGCGGAAAACGGCGAAAAAGACGCAGCTTTCTGGATCGAGTTACGGTTCGCGGGTTTCGACCAGGACGTCGCGGAGTTTACTTTGAATACGGCTCGCCAGAGCCGATCAAGCTCAATCGGCGGCGGTCCCTTCGCAGGGAGGGCTTGGAGTGATGTTCTCCAAGCTGTCGCAGGGAATAAGAGCGGGCACGTGGCTCGTCGAATCGGCGACGGCTACGCAGTCTTCGTCGAGCGGGCGGGATCATGGGTCTGCGACGAGGGCGGACCGGGTGCAGACGAGTTTTGCATGGTCGTCGCAAGGCGAGGATCCGCGCCGCGAGACTGGAGGCTAAGGACGACCTGGACCGAGGTGGAAAACGACTGGGATATATCCGGGCGGATCGACGGCATCGAAGTCCTGCGTCACCTCTCCAGGAACGGGTTCGTTCCGGAAGAACTCGTCAGTCCGAGATTGACGGGTGGGGTGAGTCTGAAGCGCAATGTCTATCTCGGGCGCGCGTCTTTTTTGCCGGAGTTGAGCGGCGTCGAGTCCTCAGCGATCTCGGTGACCCGACTGAGCGAAGGGCTGGGCGAGTTGCGGGTCGAGCCAAACGGGCTCCTACGTTGCGAAGAGACTACGGACGGTGTCTGGCGGATCGGTCTGGCCGAAGGCGACAACAGAATGGATCTCACCTGCGTGCTGGAGGGCAGCGCTCCCGAACCTGGCACATATGCGGATTTAACCTCAAAGCCTGGATGGCGGCAGGATCGTGAGATGCTGGACGAGACGTCGAGCCATCCATCGCAAATTGAGGTGGAGATCGAAGACGACGTCGCCGCCGACCGAACCGCGGTAGAGGATCTCGGCGAGGCGATCTTTTCGAAAGCGGGCACGGTCTGGCGGGAAGGAGAACTGATCGCTCTTATCGACCGAGTCGTGCCGACGCACGATCTCGTTTGGGACGTCCTGCGGGCCTATCAAGAGGCCGGATGGCTTGATCCATACATATCGCAGGCTTGGCGGGGTCGGGTGTGGGCGTGCCGACGCCCTAGGCTGATCTTACTGTCGGAGAGCGAAGCCGTCGTCGACGGCGCCACCCCTTGGATCGTTCAAAAGACCCTGTCGCAGGCGTTGGGGGTTACGGGCGGCGAGCTGAAGCGCTATTATGGGACATCCTGGTCACCGAGCACCATCCGTATCGACGGAACGTCCGTGGTCCGACTTGCCGAAACGCTCGAATGGCCGGTCTTGCGGCTGTCTGCTCTGCCGGCACCCGACCCGATCCTCCAATGGATCGAAGATCCTAGAACGCCGGACGGCCGACGGCATGCGAGCTCCTGGTCCTATGGGCTAGGACTCTTCGTCGGTCGTCAGGACGAGAGCGCTCGGGTTTCGCTCGAGCGTTGGGTGAGAGACAGGGGTGACGAGGCCGATCTCTACGTGCTGAGAAGGGGCTCGGAGATCCTCAAAAAGACCGCATCGCGAGTCGCCGCGATCCTCGAAGGGCATCGACTCAACAAGATGGCTCTCTTCGTGCAGAGTGGCGAAAAAGTGAGGCGAATCGGCAAATCCGGGTATCTGCCCAGTCCGATCGCTCGGCATGCACGGTTGCGAACGATGCGATCGTCGGGACCGGTGATAGCCGACGACGGGACATGGGACTACACCTATCATCTTGATCGGTCGACGACGGCCTGGTTGAGGCGCTTCATCGGGGAAGGGTTCGCCAGTCGGGGAGAAGAGGGGCCGTCGACCGGGTCGGCCATGGCGTTGGCACGTCATCGCGGTACCCGACGACCGAGCTGGAGAAGCATTGCAGGGGGGATGTGACATTGGCAACGAGTTGGTTCTTGGGGCGCTGCCTTTACGAGCCTCGCCCGTACACGCGCATCGAACCACTTGCCTTCGCACAGGACGGCTCATGGCTTTCTTGGGACAAGTGGAGCGAAACCTTCCCGCGTGAAGGAAGGATATTCTCACCCAAACATCCCGGGATGGGGGCGGAACTTCCATTCGCCTTCGATGCGTACCAGGTGGCGGATCCGTCGGGACCGGACGAATTTCAGCTCGGCGTCGTTCAGAAGGTCGAAGAAGTCCTCGATTACACTGCTCGCAGTATCGAGGATGCACGACGGGAACTGGTCGAAATAGGCATCGTGCGTGCGCGTGGCCGCAAGGAGCAGGTGGTCGTAGCCTTGACCGGTGGCCGATGCGTCCGGATCACACTGGTGCCAAACCCCTTCAAGGAGAAGAGCTTCGCCGACCTCGGAGGTCTGGAGAAACTGCAGACTTTTGCATTCGACAAGGTGCTCTTCGACGGGATCAAGGTCGAAGGCAAGTGGTACGCGGTCCCACAGACTACCGTCGGCCAACCGGGCGATGTGATCGACTGGTCGGTCGACAAGGACTTTCTGGATACGCTCATCAAGAGACTGAAACGCGTCGGAAAACCGGAGGACGGTACGGTTCCGTTTCCCGCCACGAAAGCGCAGGTCCAGGCGATTTTGACGACGCTCGACCGCTTCGAATTGTTTCCTTCGCAACAGAGCGGATGGCGGGCGGCCAACGATCGTGTCAAGCGCCTCTCGGCCGATCTGCGGATCGGCGTCGAAAAGGTCGATCAGATCGTCGCAATACTCAGCGAACTGTCTCCGGTCGATGAAAAGCTCCGGGTCGAAATCGAAGCCCGGCGCGAGGGGATCGCAAAGGAACTGCGCACGCGTATCGAGGAGGAGCTGCGGAGGGAAATCGAAGCGGCCCATTCGACGTTGATGGAGACGAACCGCTCGCTCCTGGCCCAGACCGAAACGCTCGCAGCCAAGAGGGAGCTTATCGCCGAGGAGATCGCACAACGATCGACCGAAAAAGACGACATCGTCAGCGCGCTAGAAAGAATGATCTCCGATCTGGCGCTGGTCTTGAGCGACAGGGAAACCCCCGGCGAACCGATGCGCAGGTTGGCGTCCGACCTGCAACACGTCCTCGCGGATCGCGGCGATTTGATCGCAGGCTCGGACGAGATACCGATGCCGCTGATGCGCCCGGCACGTTTCGACAGGAAAATCGCGCCAAGAGCCTGGTCGGAAATCGGCGCAGCTTTGAGCACAGCGGCGACGTTCCATGGTTTCGATGCATCGGATCTGAGGGGCATCGACATCCTGGCGAGATCGGGCGAAACCGTACTGGTGGGTAGTGATGTCGCTATGAGCCTGGTTCGCTGTTACGCGTCGGCGGTCGCGCAGGGCCTCTTCTCGGTGCAATCGCTCGACACCTCGATCCTCGGACACGAGGATATCTGGCGTATGCCGGCGACAGGATCGCTCACGACTTTTTCTCGTGTTTGGAAGACGGCCTGCTTCGACAGGTCGACCTTGAGGATCGTACTTCTCGAAGGCATCGAGCGAACGCCGATGGATATGTGGATCCTCTCGTTCATGTCGCTCCTCGCTTCCCCCGAGCGCCCGGCGAACCTTCTCGTCTTCATGAGCATGGGTGGTCGTCCGATCGACAGCGGGCGAGGTATGATAGGTCTCGAAGATCTTGTCGTACCGATCCGGCCGGCGAAGACACCGGGATTGACGGGTGAGCAATTGAGACGCGTGCTCGGTGACGCAGCGGACCGGGTTTGGTTCGACGATGCCGTGCGTCCGCGACCGACGAAAGACGATTTTCGAAGTTTGGTCCAGAGCTGCCTCGAGTGGAGGATCGACGAGGATATCGATTTTCCGCTGCGCGCCCATGTGGCCGGCTGGCCGTTCCGCGGCCCCGAGACGGACGAGCTCGTTAGAACCGTCTGGGCGAGCCGCCTCGGCAAGAATGCTGGGACGACGCCCCCGAAAATGTTTGCCGATGGCCGTGATTGGCTGAAGTCGATGATAGATTGAGGAGGATACTCGATGCTCGATCCGATTGGCGCCTTCGAGCGCATGAGAGACCTTTATATCTCGTATCTCGATACAGCTTTCCGGGTGAGGCGGACGGAGCTTGCGGATAGGCGTCGAGCACTGCTGCGCCAGCCGGGCAACCTCGCGACGGCGCCGTTCCTCGAGCCGGTGCCTCGGTATCGTTCTGCGGAATGGGGGCTCGACGAGCTGGTCGATCTTGCGGGCGAACGCAATCCGATCGGCGGCATGTCGCGTGAGGGGCGCATCGCGTTCGCTGAGCTCGCCCTTTCCGGTTTGTTTCCTGGAGTTGCTGCCGACGGAGAAATTCGAAGAGCAGGATCACGCAAACCCTACACGCATCAGATGGAAATGTTGGAACGAGGCGTGATGTCCGGTACGCCCGGTATCGTCACGTCCGGGACCGGTTCCGGTAAGACGGAGGCCTTCATGCTGCCCATCCTGGCGACGATCGCCGAGGAGGCCACGCAATGGCCCGCACCGTCGCCAGGCTATCTCGCTTCATCTTGGTGGCGGGATACCGCAAAGAATTTTTGCTATCACCGCGACGGGGAGCACGCCGCTCGGCCCAAGGCCGTCCGGGCACTAATCCTCTATCCGATGAACGCGCTTGTCGAGGATCAGCTCAGTCGTTTGAGAAAGACGCTGACCTCCCCCGAGGCCACGGCGGTTATGGACGAACGCTTTCGAGGAAATCGGATATTCTTCGGCCGTTACACGAGCGCGACGCCGGTAGCCGGCAATCTCGTGCATCCAAGACGCGGGGACGTTCGGATCGAGAGGGAAAGGGCGGAAGCGCGCGTAGCCCGCGTGCGTGCAGCCATGACTCGGTACGAGGACGATCAATCGCTCGCACGGCACCACGATGCGGCTCACCCACATGACGATCCGACACGCTATCTTTTCCCGTCCGTCGACGGCAGCGAGCTCGTCGCTCGATGGGACATGCACGAGACACCGCCCGACGTGCTCGTCACCAACGTCTCAATGCTCGGCACCATGTTGTCTCGGGAGATCGAAGCGCGAATCTTCGATGAGACACGACGGTGGCTAGAAACGGAAGAAGGTGCTTACTTCTTCCTGGTTCTGGACGAGCTCCATCTCGTTCGCGGGTCTGCCGGAACCGAGGTTTCCGGCCTAATCCGGGCCCTCGTGCAACGCCTTGGGCTGGATCGACCGGAACACAGGCATAAGCTTAGGATATTGGCGTCGAGCGCGTCCCTGCCATTGGATGGAGAGGAAGGATCGAAAAGCCTCAAGTATCTTCACGATTTCTTCGGCCCGTTCGGGACGAGCAAAGGAGCGGGCGATGCCGGCGCGACGGACCCCTCAAGCTGGGGGTCGGCCATCGTTATGGGGACACAGGAGATCCCGGCCAGCGAAATGCCGTTCCCGCTGCGGACGCGACCCTTCGTCGACCTCATCCGGCTCTTGTCGCCGGCCGGACAGCTGGTCGGTCGGCTCGACACGTGGCGGCCGGGGTTGACCGACGCCGTGACCGCCTGTGGGAGTGCCCTCGTGTCGACGCCGGCATCCGACCCCTTGCTCGCGGTCAGACAGGCGATAGAGGCGGCGGCCTCGGTCCTGACGAGCGCGTGCCGATCGGAGAGCGAAGGCAGGCTGCGGGCAACCGCGATCGACACCATTGCCGAACGGGTCTTCGGTACGAGTTCGGGCGAGACACATCTTGCCTTGCGAGGGCTGGTGGTCCTGCGAGGGCTCGGCGACCGCGTCAACGACCTCCTCGGAATCCACATCGACGATCGCACGACAAGCTTTCGCGAGCACGTCTTCATCAGGAGTATCGAAGGCCTGTTCGCCACGCCCGTCGTCGTCGGTGAGAGCGTCGGCTTCGCAGGCGTCACCATTGAGCGCGGCACGACATACGGGTCCGACGGGGCCGTCAGCGAACGCGTATTCGAACTGGTCTATTGCGAATCCTGTGGCGAAGAGTTCGTCGGCGGACGACGTGGAGAGGCCGAACGAAGCAATGGCATCCAGGTAGAGTTGCTACCGTCTTCTCCGGAGCTGGAGACTCTCCCGGAGATCGGGGCGAGTGGAAATTACGAGGATCTGAGCTATCAGGACTTCGCGGTCTTCTGGCCGAGTCGGCGCGGGCCCCAGCATGGCGACCAGGACGACGAGCGGTGGATGGAAGCGACGCTCGATACGCGCAACGGCATGGTGTTGGGAGGCTGGGACGAACGACCCCATGCCGTGCGCGGGCGAATCTTCTGCTTGCCGCCGAACGCCGGAGGCGCGCTCAGGACGCCAGGGACCGCGGGCCCGAAATGCTGCCCAGCCTGCGGGATAGACTACAGTGGTAGAAGCAGAAGGTTCCGGCAATCTCCCATACGAAGCTTTCGCACGGGCTTCGCCAAGAGCTCTCAGCTCGTTGCGACGGAACTCTTCTCGATATTGCATGCGAGCGGGGACAGCGCGAAGGCGGTCGTGTTCTCCGACAGTCGACAGGATGCCTCACGGGCCGCGCTCGACATCGAGCGACGGCATCATCAGGATGGTCGGCGTCAGCTCCTAGTACAAAGCGTGAAGGACTTCGCCGAAGCGGCACCTCGATTGATTGAAGAAGCGACCGCTCTCATGAACGAGGCTTGGCAACGGAACGACCTGGCGGCCGTGGCGACGCTTTCTGCACGAGTGACGGCCTTGAGACAAGAAGTCGGGGAGCCGGGGAGGGTCGCGTTGCGCTCGATCATCGAGACTGCCGTCATGCCGGGCCAAGTCGTCGAAGGAAGAGCAAAGCCGCTCCTGGCGAGCATGGTCGGGTTGGGAATGCATCCCACGGACGACGTCGGGATCGCGCGGATCGGAGAGGGGCCGGGCAGACAAGGTTTGGATTGGGACCGTTTGTTCTCTTTGAACGCGGGATCTGTCGACTGGCGGGTGGGTTCCGACGCACTGGCATTCCAGGAGGCGCGGAACGAAATCGTCGCGGATATGAAACCGCTCGTCGACGACGTGCTGTTCTCCAAGACGTATTTCGCTTTGGAAGAGACGGGCCTCGGTTATCCGTCGCTGTATGCCACGGGAGGCGACGATCACGACCGAATGGACGCCTATCTGAGGGTCTTCGCCGATTCCTATCGCGTTCGAGGCAATCGTTGGGTCGAGAGGAACGACCAACGCAAGGAGTGGCCGACCGCGCATGCTATCCCGAGCCGACGCGTCAGAGGCTTCGCCGAGGCCGCGGCTCCCGGCGGCCGGACGGGCGAGCTTGATCGCGTACTCGCAGCTCTCCACGACCGCGGGCACCAGAACGGTTTCATCGAGCCCGAGCGGCTCTATGTGTGTCTAGTGGACGACGACCACGGGTACTTTGCCTGCGAGAACTGCACGCGCGTCCACCTCCACCGAGGAGCCGCGATCTGCACGCGATGCACGGGTCCGTTGCCCAGCGAACCGACCGGGCGGGTTCGGGAGCTTCGGGAGCGGCATTTTCTCGTTCGCGGCATGACGGGCGCCGACGGCGGCGGCGCTGGCGGCTTCCGGCTCCGCTGTGAGGAGCTGACCGGCCAGACAGGATCGCCGGCCGACCGCCTGCGCCGTTTCAGGGGAATTTTCGTCGACGGTGTTTCCGGCGGGGGCGACGAATTGTTCCGAAAGGCGAAGGAGATAGATATGCTGTCGGTGACGACGACCATGGAGGTCGGCATCGACATCGGTTCTCTCCAGGCCGTGTATCAGGCAAACATGCCGCCGCAGCGCTTCAACTACCAGCAGCGCGTCGGACGGGCAGGGCGGCGTGGACAGGCGTTCTCGATGGTGGCGACGCTCTGCCGCAGTCGCAGTCACGATTTGCACTATTTCCAACACCCGCAAGCGATCACCGGCGACGCTCCTCCGCCGCCTTTCTTGACTTCGGACCATTTGGCGATCCCACTCCGTCTGCTGCGGAAGTTCTGGTTGATCGCCGCGTTCGAGCTCCTCAGGGACGAAAGCGGGAAAAATTACCCGGGGGACGACACGCCGTCGGACGTCCATGGCGAATTCGTTCCCTGTGACACCTATTTCGCCGAAGGCTCCGAATGGCCAGACCGTCTGGGCGAAGCTCTGGATCGCTCCCGTTCCATGAGGGATCGAGTAGCTCGAGCATTGGGTGCCGGAAGGCCGGGACGCGCCGAGGAACTGCTTTCCCGTCTGCATACGGACAGCCTGTTGTCCGAAATAGAGTCGTTGCGTGAGAGTGGTGCCTCGGCGGTAGGTAACCTTGCGGGATTTCTCGCGGAAGCGGGGTTGCTGCCCATGTACGGAATGCCGACGAGGGTCCGCGACCTGATCCTCGGTCCCGCGGATGCCGAAACGGGCTCTTCGGATTGGGATACGGTCGATCGTGATCTTGACATCGCGATCTACGAGTTCGCCCCAGGCCAGAGCTTGATCAGGGACAAGCGCAAGCACACGGCGATCGGGTTTACGGCGCCGATCGCGGTCCGGAAGAACGAACGGGAACAGACGGCGACCTTCCTGAAAGGATCGCCGAGTCCGCAGTGGTTCGCCGATCGCGTGGCGATCGCCGTCTGCCAGACGTGCGGCGCAACGAACACGAGGGCGGCTGAAGCAACGGAGGAGGGGAATTGCGCCGACTGCGGCGCGATGATTTCGGCATCCGATTACGTCACCTACTGCATGCCGTCCGGCTTTCGTACGTCCTTCCGTCCGTCGCCTCTCGACGAAGACGAGATCCTCGCCCGCCCGACGCGACGAGAGACGTCGTTGGAGATCGAGGATCTGGCGACGGTCGAATGGCCCGAGGCCAACCTGCTGTACGCGACGGGAGATAGGGCGTCGGTCATCCGAAAGAACGACGGCCCCATCGACATCGACGGTGAAGCCCACGGCTTCGTCATCCAAGAAGCCGTTCAGAAGAACGTCATGATGCGGCGGTCGCCGCCGCTTTGGGCCAAGAACCTCCGGCACCAATACGTGGTTCCGGACACGCTCGCGGATACGCTCAACTGGTCCGCGGCGCACGACGCGTCGGGAATCGCCTCCAGTCCCGAAGCCGTCAGGTTGATGTCGCGGAAGCGCACGGACTCCTTCTACCTGGGCATGCGATCGATCCGAAAGGGCCTTGCCTTCGACCGCCTCGGAGGACGGAGCGTCCACAAGACCAGCATGCGGGCCGCCGCCGTATCGGCGACGCAGCTGCTGATGCAGCGCGCGGCGCTCGAGATGGATATCGGTCCGGAGGAATTCGAAACGCTCGAGCCACGCTTGCGGGACGGCTTGCCGCTACTGCAGATCGCCGACAGCCTCGTCAACGGAGCCGGATTTTCGCGAAGACTAGCCGATGTCGTCGACGGTCCGCCGCTGGCGTACCGGCTCATCCGGTCGATGGTCGAGGATGCGGACCGTCTCGTCCAGCCATATTTCGAGAGCGATCATCCGCAGACCTGCACGCGTTCCTGCTATCGCTGCATGCAGCGGTACAACAATCGTGGCTATCACGGGTTACTCGACTGGCGCCTCGGGCTGGGTTTTCTGCGAGGCATGATTGATGTCGGTTGGGCCGCCGGTCTCGACGGGGACTGGAGCGCGCGCGAAATTGCGGACTGGCGCACGATAGCAGAGCGTAGTGCCACGGAGTTACAGCGTCTCAACCCGGTCGCACGTTCGGTATCCAGCGTAGGGCATATGGGACTGCCGGTGCTGAGGGAAAACCGGAGCGGATCGTCCGTCGCCTACTTAATGGTCCATCCCTTTTGGCGGCTCGACGAAGCTTCGCTCGGCGAAGGTCGGCTCGCGGACGTATTGAGGGAGCTCCAGGGGACGGCGATTTACTTCATCGATTCTTTCGATGCCGCGAGAAGGCCGGTCAAGGCCGTCGAGTTCGCGAAGATCAGACCGCTCGGGATGGCGTGAGCAAGCGCCCGACTATTTACGTCCCCCGCCTAACAGGATCGAGCGGAGCCTTTCGACGATCTGGAGCGCAGGAACGGTCAGATCTACGGTGACGAACCGAATCCTATGACCTTGGATGGTTGCGTTCTGGTCGAGTTCTACGCCGACCGTGGGATGAAGTAACATCCCGGCGGACGTGAGAGACAGTGGGTCGTCCGATCGTTCCTGGCTTCTCAGATAGGCATAGAGTTGATAGATATGGGCACTTTTCAGGACCTCTTCCCGATATTGCGAGCGAGCAAAGACAGACGTGAATTTGGTGTCGACGATCAAGCGTTCCGATGCTCGTTCCAGCTCAATGTCGACTTCCATCGCCGGAAAAATCGAGTGGATCCTATCGCTGGCATCATCGAATTGCCAATCCAATCGCTTCGCTTGCCTGACCCGCCAACCCAGCGGCGAAAGTTCGGAGCGACAGAAATTGCCCACCGCCTTCTCGAAAAGACGCCTGACGAGGATCGCTTTCTTCTCCACGTCGGTCACGACCGTCCCTCCTTCGTTCTCGGTCGGAAGAACCAGATCGAAGACGATGCGCGAGAGGCTGATCATCAGCAGGTCGTCATGATCATGCCGTCCGATGCGGTCGGCGGCGATTTCATGTCGTGAAGGCGTGGGGCCCGCGACACCGAGCCGCAGCAGGTCGCCTTCGAGGCGCCGGCAACGGCCGGCAAGTTCTCGATCGTCCAGGCTTTTTGCCAGCCGGCCGAGAGCGGCTCGCGCGAGACGATTGCGGGGAATGTCGAATGTGAATTCGTCCAGGCGGCATGCAACGGCACCACGCTCCAGGAGGCCGCGGGCATGGGTTTGAAGCAAATCGATTCTGCCTCGTACGCGCGGAAGCACCGCTTCGATCCGCCGATAACCACGACTGAGGTTGCGCCGAAGTCGCAATTCGATCGCGAAGCACAGCAGGCGCGCGACGAGGTCTTCGAAATCCGGAGAGGATTCCACTTGGACCGAATGCCGACCGAAGAACTGCGCGAGGTTGGATGCGTAAAGGAACAGAAGCCAGATGTTGCGGACAGGAATAGACCCTATCGTGCGTATGGTCGCAGGCGTTCCCATCTTTGTTACCTGGCCAAGAGGTTACGGGCAGCCGCGGATGCTTTTTCCGGTGCATCGAACCAATATTCCTCAAGCAGTGGAACTATTTCCGTTCTCACCACGTCCCGAAACCATTCCACGGGATCGCTTACGGGCATATCGGCTGCGGGCGTCAAGTAGCTGTGGCCGATTCGGAACTGAGAGCCGAGAGCACGGTCGCCTTCGATCTCCTCGTTGAGGGCGGCGATCCTTGCTCGCATCAGATCGACGGCTTCGATCGGGAGACCACACCGTTCGACGCACCATCGCCTCCAGTGCTCGTTGAATTGGGGTTCGAGGTCCACGAAAGCGAAGCGTCGCCTGAGTGCGAGGTCGACGAGGGCTAGCGATCGGTCGGCGATATTCATCGTACCGATGACGTGGATGTTCTTGGGGACGTAGACCTTTTCGTGCTTCTCCGTGTGATAGGCGAGTTCCATGGCATCGTCACGATTCCGCTTCGAAACTTCGAGAAGGGTCAAGACTTCGCCGAAGATCTGGGCCGGGTTGCCGCGATTGATCTCTTCGATCACTAGGACGAACGGACGATCGGGTTGCGCGTTCGCCGCCTCGACGATCTGGAGGAAGACTCCATTCAGAAGCGCAAGAGTGCCGTTGCCTGTCGGCCGCCATCCGCATACGAAATCCTCGTAAGAATAGGATGGATGGAATTGAATTATCCGTAGACGCTGCCTGGTCAGCTTCGGGTCACTGGATCCGATGAGCGCATAAGCGAGCCGTTTGGCGAGCCAGGTCTTTCCCGTTCCAGGTGGTCCCTGGATTACCACATTCTTCTTCGATCTAACGCGTTCGAGCAGCCGATAGATGAGGACGTCCGGGATGAAGCATCCGTCACGGACGATGTTCTCGATCGTATAGGACGGATTGGCGACCTCGCGTTCGGTCTCTGGCAAATCCTCGTACAGCCCGTCTGCCGGCCCGGGGACGTCGGGTTCGCCGTACTTTTTTGCAAAATAGGGAACTTCAGTGGTCCAATAGCGATAGTCCTGTGGCTCGCCCGCGAAGGTGAAGAGTATCAGGCGGCGCGCGAGGTCGTCGTCGCGATCTGCTTCGAGCACGGTGGTCCGATACGTATAGAAGAACCAATCTCGCGGCGGGCTGAGTTTATGCCAACTGACCTCAATGGTTCGTCCGTTCCCGGGATTCGCGGTGATGGTGCCGATCGCTTTGAGCCGCATGCAAGAGACGGCGTTTCCCTTGTTGTCGAAGGGAAGACCGAGCTTTCTCGTGAACGTCGACTTGATGGCGATAAGGTCGCCCTTGCGCATTTTTCTGACGTCGTCGAGGTAACGGTCCTCGTAGCCGTTTTCCCAAATACCGTCACGAACGAACCGATCGCACTGATCGCCGCCGTCATCCCACGATGCGCCGACGAACCAGAAATGGCGTGCCGGGTCGTCGAACGGGTCGGACGTGGCATCCTCCGGAATGGCGTCCTCTTCTTCCCGTGCAATCTGGAACCGGCGCTTGATTTCTCGGAAGAGAACGAGCGCCTGTTCGTGCGTCAGAACCGTTTCTCTACCCTCTTCGGTGAGCGACCAGACGCCACGCTTCGACGAACCTATGAGCCCGGCCTTGAGGAGATAAAAGCGAGCCCAGTTGATCTTGTCTTGAACCTGAGGATTCCCGCCTTTGGTCTTGGCGTTCCAATCATTCGCGGCGATGTCCAGGTTTGCTCTGATCCATGCCGTGACCTGCTCCGGTGTGGCGGATCCGCCGAGGTTTCGCAGTGCGTCCAGGACTGGCCCGAAGTACTCGACGAAACGAGGCCCCGTCATATTTTCCAAATCCGGTTCTGCGGGAGCCGTCGTCGCCCAACGAAACACCTTCTCCCGCTCTTTGGTGAGAAAATCGGACGGGTCACCGACGTCGGCTCCGGTGGCTGTGGCGACCGCAACAAACTCCTTGAGGGCACTTCCTGATAAGTCGCCGGATTGTAGATCCTTTTCTTCCACAACGATGGATGACAAAAGCGGCCAACCAAGTCCATGGCCGATCTTTGCTAGCTTACCCAGATGTTTCCTGAGTTGGCCGCGGCTTGTTTTCCGATTCACCTCGTTCGCGAGTGCCAGGTTGTCGAAGGAAAGTAGGCGCTGCTCTGTTGCGGCAGTAAGTAAGGCTTTGTAAGTCTTCCCGAATTCAAGCATATTTCTCGCTCTCTCGTATCGGCGATTCGGCATGTGCGATCATCAATCCGAATGCTGCCGTTAGCAACTAATGGATGTGGCGGTTCGACTTGGGGCTCTAACGACCGCAACATCATGCGACATCAAATATCTTGTAGCAGGCGCTTCGCGTTTCTCTACGTGTCGTCTGTCGAGATCTAATCAAAGAACCGGTTGTTTGATTGGTACGAAACCGACCCGGCGCTTCCACCAGAATTTGTTAGAGTCAGTCCACTCGGCTGCCTTGATCGGGAAGAATGCTCCGTAAGCACAGGGGATCGCTGCCGCATCTGATTAACTCTTCGGACTGCCTGGGCAACGTGTCCTGGCAATCCCTGCAGTATGCGATAACTGGTGACACACCCAAGCTACAACGGTGCCTATGGGTTCCGTTCGGGAGCCACAAATCACTGCCGCCATGACTCGATTCGCATCATTGTCGCTCGCCCCCTTTACTATCGGCAGGTGATGCGACGAATTATGCGCAATTGCTGGATCGAACCGCTATATGTGGGAAAACGCCTTGAAGAGGGAAAAAGCATAATGGACGCCTCTGCTGGAGTAGGATTGGCAAGACAATCGCTTGAAGCGCTGAAGGCTGTGCCAGGTTGGCTGCTGAGCGCGGCGACGCTTGCATTGTCGGCCGTTTACTTCTGGCCGCCATTTTGGAATATGATCCCGACCGATATCCGCGGTTACGTTCCTCTTGCCACGACGATCATTGCCATTTTCACTTTTTCTAAACTTGGAAATGACATTCGGATTTCGCGCGCGCAGCGGAGAGCATGCGTCGCCCATCGCAACCGCGAGCGCCTTTTCAATCTTTACCGGCCTTTAGCCGCTCTGTTCATGACGCGACATATGACCATGGTGGAGGCGAGAGCATATCCCAACTTGCGTAGCCGTATCATTCATGCGTGGGACGAACTCGGCTTCTACCGGAAGCGCAGTGTCGGGATCCGTCACGCGATGAAGGCGCTCTTCGATCGCGGCATCTCCACCGGAGCCGAGATGGACTACTATTGCGACTATCCCATGAAGCAGATCGTCGAAATCGTTGAAGCAAACGGCTCGCATGTGAGTGCAGGCCTCATGTTGCTTGTGGCGCGAGCGGATCGTTCTCGTCACGAGGACCCGGGCCAGACCGGCATCACGGATGAAGAAATCGCTCTTTTCAATCATATCTCCAAACGCCATGAATATCTGTCGCAGCGTTACGATTGAGACGATGTTCGGCAGATAGTGTGGGATGCGGCAATTGATGGTCTCGGCCGCTGACCTTGTCGAGCCTGCAAAGGCAACCATCGTTGTTGCGAAAGCGAGATTCACTAAGTCATTCGGACGACTACGATTTCTACCCGCAACGACGGGTTGGCGGTTCGTACCCGTTCAAGGCGTTCGCTCCCACAGATTATTGACTGCACGTCATAATGTGTTTCTGCGCCCTGCCTCCTGCATCTTCAGGCGGCAAGATTTGCCCACCTGAAGATAGCGTCGATAATGCCCCTATGCGGCTTCCCACACTTGGTTCAAAATCTTTGCCGCGAGCGCTGCCTTGTCCTGCGGCAGAAAGCGGCCGTAGTGCTGCTGCACGACATCGGGCGTGTCCTGAATGGCATAACTCGCCTGCTCATACGACCCTGTCTGTTTGAGGATGTGGGTGGCTAGAATATCCCGGACATTGTGGGGACCATGCGGTAGCAAGCCCTTGATCGCACCGCGTCCCGTGTAGGGATTATAGATCCCGTACCGTTGGATCACCGTCCGCCATGCCTCGTAGAAGGTGGTGGAGTTGTAGGCAGCGTCGAGACTGGTGGTTTTCACTGTCTTGACGAACAGTGTGCCCGGGTCCTTGGCGCTGCCCAGCAGCACGCCGCGATGCTTGTCTATGTAGGCATCCAGATACTTGTAGAGGTCGAGCAGGTCCGGAAGGATCAGGCGGAATGGTTTCTGGCCAAAGAAGGACGAGCCAGAGTTCTTGAATGCCACAGAAGGAATCAGGACCTCCCATCCCCCATCGCGATCACTCCAGCGGAGCTCGCCGCATTTCAGATCTTCGAGCCGTCGCTCGGACGTCGGGAAGTGACCACGGGGACAGACGCGAAGCTGGCGGAGGTTCTTTTGCCGAAGCCCAAGATGTAGGCCGAAGCGGAGAAGCAGGAAGGAACGGACCGCCTCCGCAGCGGGTCGCGGATAGCGGTCGTCATCCGGCATCCGCTTTAGGATCTCGTCGGTGATCTTTCGATATTCCGCCAGAGGGCTGTCCGCTTCTAGTATGCACATGATCGGTTCGAACGGATCACGATGGACGCGCATGACCCGCTGAACTTCCTTCGAGCGGTTCGCCGCATGTCGATGAAACGCATCACATGCGCCATTCCAGTTACGCGCTGCGAACTCGATCTCTTCAGGGGCGATCAGTCCGTCGATTGGCCGGACGTTCTTCAGTAGCTCCGGATGCTGACGGATCCAGCCCACCTCTGCACGGGTGAGAGCCTGCGCCACCATCAGCATGTCCTGCTCCCATTTAGTGTAAAAGCCGCGGCGCTGTTCTCGCCACTGTAGGTACCAGTCCCAAACGCCTGGAAACACCAAGAGGCCGAAGCTCAGTTGGCTGAGAGGCACACCGCGACCTTTGACGATGCCGGAAGGGGAGGCGGCTAATGCTCCAAACATCAAGCCGAGATGTTCAAGCTTCTGGGATGCGGTCTCCTCACCCCAGACACCGTTTCGTTGAAAGCCGATCGCCGTCAGTGTCGATGTCTTAAAGCGAATGAGGTCGGCCATCTCCATTGCAAGCCGGGGTGTGGCGTCCACCACGCCAGAGAGCAGGTCTGGATCTTCGAGCTCGTCAGCGGCATTGTGGTTGGCGCCTGACAACAAGGGTGAGAGGCGTGGCGACAGGGAACTGCCGCCATAGGTGACTCCGGGAAAGCGGATCGCGTAGCGCTGCTTGCTCGCAGCAGCCTGGTAGCGGCGATACTCAGTCGATCCAGAGATGATCACGCGGCGTACCCAGTCGAGAATTTCCTCCCGCTTGCTGAATGGCAGGCTGCTGAAATCATCCGGCAGATGGACTGCGATCCGGCGCCGCTCGGCCGGACTGATATCCCCGAGATCATGCCCGTAAAGAGAGCGCGCCTGATGAGGCAGCTTTGCTTTAAAATACCCCGCGGGCAACTGATAACGCTTCTCGATACGGCTGAGGATGTCAAAGCTCGCGACCGACCGCGGCACGCGTTCTCCCTGGATCCATGACAGGAGGGTCTTGTTGTCGAAGTTTTCGTCCAAGCGGACCACGGCGCGGTAAAGCTGCCAATAGCTCTCGCCGAACCGGCGCATCTGATAGATTAGCGCATCTTGGAAACTCACTGGATCATCGGTCGCTTCGAACAATGGTTTAGGAAAAGGGCTGATCGGCTTTGGTTGCGGCCCCGGCGTTGCGCTGGCGGATCGAGCTGTGGAACCATCGGCGGTAAGGCGCTGGGGCTTTCTAGTTGAGGAGGGCGTTGTTGCGAGCTTTCTCAATGGAGCCTTGCTCACTCGCGCAACAGGCTTCGTAGGTTGAACGTCTTCAGCGGCCGGTGTTGCCCCGAGCCACCGGATAATTGCGTCGAGGCCTGGCCGGAGTTGCTTCTTCAGATCTGCCGTCAGCTCAGCTTCGATCCCGCAGACCTGAGCAATGGATGTCCAGTCGATGCGGCCATTCAGTATGGGGGGCGGCTTGCGGTATAGGACCAAGCTGATCAGGTAGGGACGAACGTTTTCCAAGACCCGCTTCGATGCGATTGGCCCGATGCGCACTTGGCAGAACTCTGCAATTTTTCTCTGAAAATGACGTGATGAAAGATCTTGTTTGGGCATGCTTATTCCGATTCTCTCGGCACCAGTGCCGAGGGCGAGCGGGAATAAGAGCCGCATTTTAAGAAACGGTGTATCCACACCGAGAGAATTTGGGGGCTTCGGGGACCGCGAGGGATCGATGAGACCGCTCGTGGGGGTTAAAAGCGGACCGTTGCCCCGAGCATTGACTTCCTCAGGATCGCCAAAGCGGCTCAACGCGCTCTATGCGATATCTCTTGTCAAACTCTATGAGCACCATTTCCAACGTTGCCTCGAAAGCGCCCCGGTCGAACATCGTGGATTTCGTCTCATGAAGGTAGCGCCAATCGATGAACGCATCTTTGTGCTGATACAGAATGTCCCGAATACTGTAGTCTGGGTAGAGCAAATTGGGGTGATAGGGCGCCACTGCTTTCTTGAACTCCGCGTCAAGTTTCTCCCGACCCTCGGGTTTCAGCTTCTTAAATAGCTGTGCAAGGTTGTGCGATCTGGCGGGTTTCGGATCGTCGTAGTCAAAAACAAACCACGCCTTGAGTGCCAATTCCATGGATAGTGCAAGAAGCATCGGCTCAACGCCGAAATGCTCGTGTTGATGCATATCCTCAAAGCCTACGTCTGGTAGGCTCCGTGTCTTTCGCAGGATCCCTTTTGCGGCTTGACCAAGTTTAATGGCTGTCGATAAGCGGGCGCTCATGAAAGTCCTCTAAAACGAACCACTTGGAATGGATAGCTATCCACAATAGTGGGTCGAAGGTTCAGCTCTCTTCAAGAGCAGGGATAGGTATGCTGCGAAAGATCGTTCCCCTGTCATCAGAGCGATTCAAGTTGAACATAGATGCTAATGTTCAACGCCCGCTCCGGGTCTGCCTATCTCAGCGAAGGTAGCTAATTTGATAGGTCTGAACTTGCAAGGGCGGCCGTGATGGTGTTGGAAGTCCGTGTTAGTATCATTTTGCCTAGCCCCGTTTTTAATGTCCGTACAGCCGCAACCGACCAATGTTGGTATCTTTGAGCTGGACAGAAAATATTGTACTGTTGCCTATCCGGTCGATTGTCGGGAGGCATGGCGATGAGGCGGCGGGGATTTATCTTAGCGGGAGCGTTGGCGACATTATCTGCGCGGATCGGTCTGGCTCAGACGGATCGGAAGTCAGATGCCAAGACGATCGAAAAACAGATCTCCGATTTCATCGCTGCGGAGCCCCAGCTGTTTAGGGAGCTTCCCGGTGGGAAGGGCTCCCTTGTTCTTCCGCCGGAACATCGGCTTGTTCTCCATGCCGCAGATTTTCTCTCGCAGGTACCAGTCGAACCAAAACCGATCGACAGCGCACGCTACATCATGGATAGTCATCCGGTCCTTGAGTGGCCACCGGACGTAGGGGAGTTAGAGAAGCCAGCGAACCCGATCATTATCGCATTCTTCGCAGCGACGAGGACCCAGCCATATGACGGTGATCAGACAGCGTGGTGCGCGGCTTTCTTGTGCTGGACCCTGGAGCATTGCGGGTTCGCGAGCCCGCGTAGTGCAGGTTCGAAGAGCTTTCGGGAGTTCCACCACTTTCCCTTGGTTGAAGATCCCGGCATTGGCGATATCGTCATCTTCAAGAATAGGACGCGTCCCGCTCAAGGACATGTTGCTTTCTTTGACGGCTTTGCCAATGACGACAAGGACCAGATCGTCTGTTTGGGTGGAAATCAGGCGAACAGCCTTAGCCGGAAGGTCTTCAGGAGGAGGAGCAATTCTCTGAACCTCGTCGGTTTTCGGAGGCCTTCCAAATGAAGGCCCCATCTTGGCTGATGATGCTCATTATCATCGCCTGCGATCCCTGCCACGGCTATGCTGACCCCTATTATGAGACCAAGGTCAGTGATGTCTCGACCGAGCTCGCCGTTCCAGGGCGCGATGGGGAATCGGTCACCGTGTATTCCGAGAGCCACGCTCTTTTGATCGGTGAGGTGAACTATGAGGGCGGCTATAGGCCACTCGTCGAAATCCCGGGCGAGATTAAGGATCTCACAACAGCGCTTGAGCGTCACAGGTTCAAGGTGAAGGTTTACTTCGATTTGAGGGCGGGCGAGCTCGTTTCGGTAATCGACAAGTTCATGCGCACCTATGGTTCACGTCCAGACGCCAGAATCATCGTTTACCTATCCGGTCATGGGTACACGAGAAACAGCTTTACACCGCCGATTGGGTACTTCCTGCCGGTGGACGCGGCGAAGAGTGGACCGCCCCATCAAATTGCAGCGTCGGCCATTCCCCTCGACTACTTCTCCGCTTGGGCGAGGGTTCCCGACGCAAGGCACATCTTATTTGTGTTCGATGCGTGCTTTTCTGGAGCCTTTTTCGGCTACTACGATGATGCGGCTCCAGTGCTGGCGATGAGAAACGACCCTTCGGCGCCTGCTCCGCCGCGCACATTCGGGATCGAAAGCAATGACTTTGCGATCAGTCCAGTCCCGTTGAAGCCTGGCCGGCAGTTTATATCCGCCGGGCAGGCCGGGCAACGGGTCCCTGAGAAAAGCTTACTCACACGTCTGCTAATCAACATGCTCAACGACAAAAACACTAAGGCGCTGACTACGTTCAGTCGCTGGATCACCGCCGAAGACATGGGTTTTTGGCTGCAGAAGAATGGAGAGCTTTACGCAGCGTCTATCGGTCAAGGCGGTCTTGCCCCCCGACCAATTTATGGCCGTCTTCCAGGGGAACAGAAGTATCAACAGGGCAACATGGTCTTTGACCGTATCCCGCTCGATCCTGCCGTCGAAACCGCGTGGAGCCAACTCAGCGACGAGCCCTTTCAGACAATTACCATCGTTGCCAGGTCACAGACCGCTTCGCTTGGAGTGGACGCGGATGCGAACGAGTCCTTTGGATCCCGCGACAGATCGGTTGTATTGATTCAACCGTCTGGGGAGAGTTTGAGCACAACCGCAAATCCTGTCGCAGACGAGGGGATCGGACAAGCCCAGATTTCTGTTGCTGTTCACGACCAAGCTGCCCGGACCGCCGCAAAATTAGCAGATCGGCGGACAGCCGCCCTCAGGCAAGCTGCTGCGGAAGCTAACACTCCGGAAAATCATTCTCTTTCGCTTCAACAGGAGCTTGAGTTCGCAGCTATGATTGAAAGACTTTCGTCCGACAAAGATGATGTTCGGCAGCAGGCATCGTCCACCCTCGGCACGATGATCGGATCGCTTGCCCCGCCCATACGTCCCGCAGTGGTCGACCGGCTCATGTATCGCTTCAATGAGAAAAGTACGAGCTATCAGCGCGGGGTAGCACTTGCCCTCTCGAGTCTAGACGCGCCAATCATCGCAACCGACGCCACGGCAATCATCCAGGCATTGGATATCGCCGGAAAGGGCTACGATCCTCATCTGCGCAGATACGCTCGCGCCGCCAAGGAAAAATTTTAGTTCTGAAGGTTCGCACTATGCCTTCACTTTGGTTCTTGCGGGACGGTGCGGATCGGGAAAAGAAAAATCGCGCCTCGCGGCTGCAACGATGAGGTAGGTCGCAAAGGCGGTATGGACCGCGCCGGCGCGTGAGCGGCAATGTTGACCAGAAGATCTTCAATAGTATTTGCCGAAAGGTTCCGTGTTGCAGGACGCAAACCCTCCTGGCCCAAAAAGCGGAGGTCCAGAAGGTTGGTCAGCGGGCGTGCGTCGGTCACGATTAGCAACAAATATTCTTGACCATAGCTGGTGTCGGTAAACTCCAAGGAGGCGTCACTAAAGCGAGCCAGTGAGTGCATCCGCTCACCTCCCAGATGGCCGATGGAGTAGTCGCTTCCGATATAAATGATGTTTAGATCGACCGATGACCGGGTATTATTTGTTACCTCCACGCGTAGACGATCGCCGGGGCTTGCCACCGTGACGCGACTAGCAACGACCTCTCGCGAGCTACCAGTGCCACGGCTCTGCAAAGTAAGCTTAAGTTCGATATCGGAAGGGGAGTAGTCGCGGGTCTGGCTGATCTTAAACAATGCCTTCGCCCGGTAGATCCTCTCTAGATAGCGGATAAGCGCTGCGCGGAACCCGGGCTCAGTTGTCGAGCCGAGGTTCAACGAGGGCGGCGTCTGTCGTAACGTCGAAACCGCCTCTCCAGACTCGGGTAGAAACCACAGCTTCGCCTGGTTATGCTCTAAACCGCTAGGATTGATGTCTCTTTCGGTGAGAACCGCAATGCGAACGTCGGCGGTATCGCTGGACCCAACCACGCCAATGCTAAAGCGGCGGGGGATCTGATTTGCGATATCGCTTAAAACCGTATCCACCATCTCGATGGCCCTTGAATACCTCGGATCGGCAGGAGGACGAGCCACTTTGAGTTGAAAATCGTATGTTTGAGACACAAGTCGCGCGACGCTTCGCGCAGGCAAGGTTATTTCTGAAGACGGCCCGGAATGAGAATGAGCTTTCCGGTGACCAGATCGCAAGCTGTCGCTAAGGTCCGCAAAAGCTACGCGACTTGAAAATGTATCGGCATCTGTGACTTCCACGAAGCTGACTGCGTCCTGCAATTGAGCAAGTGGCGAGGTCAGGACCGCAAGCCGCGAGCCTCGTGTCAGGCCGTCAATTAGCCCTGCCTGAACCGTCGCTCCTTTTCCAGAGGCATTGATTGGCCATTGCCGGACAAATTCTCGGTTCCTCACCCGAAAGACGGTCCTGTCGAGATCCCCTTCGAAGAGAGGCGTGGAACTGGTGCGGTTCATGCTGGCATAATGCTGGAGAACGCTGTCGCCCAGTTGGCGAAAAGTTACCGCAGGGTTTTCTGAGAGTTTTGAGAAAAGCGTATATGTAAAAAGACCAAACACCATACCATCCTCGGTCGGAAGTGGCATTTCCGGCGTGGTCTCATTCGACTGAGCTGCGAAAAAGGCGACATACCCGCCGGGTTGATTTTTTTGCGGCATCTCGATTGGCAGATCTTGTGTCGTCCATCCACTTTGCTTGATACTTGGAAAGGAGAAGATGGCCTGCCTCGGCATGCCGACCTCTTCGGGACTAATCTTTCTGAGTTTGGCGTTGGCGGGGGGCGCTGCGCGGGTAGCCGTGCCGGAATGACACGCATCAAAGACCGCCCACACGAAGGCACCGTTCGCGGTCAGGCCCTTAATCTGTCTGCCGAGTTCATCGTCTGTGATCACATTGGGGACGCTGCGACTGGCCTCGTCCCAGGGTCTCGTATCTTTCGGCAAAAGGACCTCATCGAAGCCGTCGGTCTCAGATCCTTGGTTTGACGGAAGCTGGTATCCATGTCCCGAGAAATGGAGATATACAAAATCGCCGCTTGAAGCCTGCGCAGCGACCTTTTCTAGCGCCGATAAGATATTTGCGCGGGTCGGCTCCACGGCGCCTGGCAGATCATCTGCCAGAACTGCGACATTCTCGGTTTTGAACAACACTGGTGAACGTGAAAGCAGGAAAGCGCGTATCATGGTCGCGTCGTTCCCTGGACCTTTCAGTCCGGTGCTGGCGGGAAGAGAGGGGTACTTGGATACGCCAACGATCACAGCATAATTGCTCTGAGCTGTGGCCGGTAGCGCCATGGTGACGGGCACAAACAGGACCGCCGATTTCATTAAGAGGAGAAACGAACCCGGCCATGCTCTCATTACCGTAGTCTCCGTCGCAACAACTCATGTCCATCGTATCACGTTCTGGTTGATCCTTTGAGTGGCCGTCGTAAGTGTGCTGCCTTTCCTTTTCGCGCGACACATGCGCCGGAGATCATTGCAGGTAGTGCCTGGGGGATTGTACGGTCCATCTCCGGTTGGCCCTGCCGACAATCGCGCGTGAGAGCGGGTTGATTGACACGATCCGGCATCGGACGCATGGTTATCTGGTAGGTTGCCGCGAGCATTGGATCCACCGTCTGGGGTCTGACATGCATCCAAGTCGTTTGGCGTTTGTCTTCTTTCTGATGCTTATGTGTTCGCAGGCTCTTGCCGAGAACAGGGTCGCTCTTGTTATCGGAAATTCTGCCTACCAACACGTCCCCGTACTGACCAATCCAGAAAACGATGCCGGCGATATGGCCATGAAGCTCCAAGGGTTGGGGTTCGACGTTGTGATTGGCCGCAACCTCGACCTGGTCGGTGTCAAAGAGACCGTCCGTGAGTTCGCGATGAAGCTGGAAGGTGCGGATCTCGCATTGTTCTATTACGCGGGCCACGGCCTTCAGGTGAATGGACGCAACTATATCGCTCCTGTTGACGCCCTGTTGCGATCACATATCGATCTCGACTTCGAGACCGTGCCAATGGACCTTGTTCTCGCAGCGATGGAGCGGGCGACGCAGGTAAATCTTGTGTTTCTGGATGCTTGCCGTGACAACCCACTGGCCGACAATCTTGCGCGGTCTATGGGGACGCGCTCTTCGTCTGTCAGTCGAGGGCTTGCTAAGATCGGTGGTGGGGTAGGCACTCTTATCGCATTCGCGACACAGCCTGGAAATGTCGCCTTGGATGGAACGGGCCGGAACTCTCCGTTTACTGCCGCTCTTCTGCGCAACCTTGGCAAGCCGGGACGCGACATCACACGCGAATTGATCGATGTCCGTCGCGAGGTCCTCCTCGCCACTCAGGGAAGGCAAGTGCCCTGGGACAGCTCGTCCTTAACGGGCGAAGTGGTTCTGAGGCAAAGTCTGCTTGATGACAACGCTGATGGCACCAGCCCTGTCATGCGACAGAAGGCTGCTGAGATCGCGTATTGGGAAACAATCAGGCTGTCGCAAGACCGGGCGCTATTCGATGCCTACCTTGTGCAATACCCGGATGGGGTATTTGCGTCGCTTGCAAAAGCAAAGATCCAGCTCCTGGAAACGGGGGCTCGTGAGGATCAAACGGCAGCGCTATCGCCTCCGAACGACAATACACAACCGAGTGGAGCCGCTCCCGATCTTGTTCGCTCCGTGCAGCAGGAGCTCAATCGTCTCGGGTGCCAGGCGGGACGAGAAGATGGGGAGTGGGGCGACCAAAGCCGCAGGGCTTTGAACCAGCTGAAAGCACATAAAAAAGTCGATGCTGGGACGACCGCGCCTTCCCAAGGACTGCTTGAAGAGCTGCGGAAACACAAGACAAGGATTTGTCCACTGACTTGCTCATCAACACAACGCGCATCAAACGGCAGTTGCGTTGCGATTAACGCGCCGTCGAAGAGATCGCTGCCTCCTCCTGCCACAACGATGGTTCCGCCCTCCGAAAAGAAAATCGACAATTGCCCGGCTGACGCCCAAAGTGCCGCTCGCGAGACCTTCGTGCGCGGTAGTGGGGGAGGCCGTACGGTCAGAACCGCCACCCACTCCTGCGGTAGGGAGTTTGTCTGCCGCAGACCCTCCCGCGGTAAGCGTTGGAACTGTGACTGGATGTAACCGGATCAACGGTGCGATTTTGCTCTGCCGGGTGATCGCCGATGTTAAAAGATCGCACCAATATTGGCGACCTGCTTCCATCAGCGAGATCGTGACATAACATTATTTGTGCGCACTTACTCAACCGACTGATTGAGCGATCCACAAGACGTTCCGCTCCAAATGCATGAATCGGCCTAGCTTGAAGGACGTCAAAGCGACCCCAATCTGTGCCGTGTCACAGATATCAGTGAACGGTAGTTCGATGAACTTTCAACTGCTCCTGCAACACAAGAATTGCCCGCAGAAGTCAGCCTAGCGACATTGAGGACTTCTGCGCCGATGTCCTCCACAGGTCGTCATTACGCCTAAAGATGGTGCCCAATGTCACTCATGAGGCCTGATCAGTTCGCCGGGCGACACACCTAGAGCAGATGCCAACTTCTCCAGAACGTCAATTGATGGGCTGTAGATGCCGCGTTCAAGGGAACTGACATATGTTCGATCAATTTCTGCGCGATGCGCAAGCTCCTCCTGAGACAGCCCTTTTGTCTGTCGCATGAGCCTAAGGTTTGAAGCGAACGTCTTACGGATCTCCATTCGCAAAGAGAACCCGCCTTGTAGAGTATTCCGCAACGGAGTATACTCTACAGTCGTTGGGTTTGCCGGCTTCCTTTCAGGCGGGCATCACTCCACCAAGAGGAGGAGCAACCATGGAACTACGCCAGC
>NZ_JAJAWH010000035.1 GCF_020531965.1 Pseudorhizobium xiangyangii
GCCATCCACCACATCAGGTTAACCCGGATTGAAAGGTCAAGGTCGTTATCTCGTGCCATCATCCGGAACCCTGTCAGCTACACTTGAAAGCTGTCACCGGAACGGTAGCCTGATGCGCGCATCATTACCGAAGGCGTGCTTTGGCGAAGTTACTCTGACATTGCCCACCACGCTAAAGATCCGCTACCGCCTCGACCAGAAGGCTTACCATCTTGCGCTTGGCCACCGGGTCGGCGAGGCCAAGGCGGAAAAGAAGTTCGGTCACGCCGTTCTCCGCCATCATTGACTTCATATGCGCGCGCAGCTCTTCCACGGACATCGTCGTGAACCGGGTCGACAGCGCATCGACCGGGGGCACCGAGCCGCCGCATTGGGCAAGCGCCTCCTCGACCGTCGGCAGAAAGGGCGGGAAAATGCCCCCCGTGCGTCGACCGGCGTTGACCAGCCGCAGCGGCAGGAAGAGACGCTCAGCCTCCTCGCGGGTCTCGGCCACGGCACCTTTTAATGCCAGCATGATTTGCGGAGACCGACCGGGATGTGCGGTAGCGAGGGCCTCACGATAGGCGGCACAGACCTCGGGCACGAGTTCTGGCCGATGGAAGCCAGAGCAGGCGAGCGACAGGCCTAGGCGACCTGTCAACGCGCCGGATGTGGCGCTGCCGGCCAGGTTCCACGGCTCAGGGCCGCCAGGCATGTCAGGCATGATCGCCATACCCGTGAAAGGCCCGTCTTCGTGCGGTGCGCCAGATAGCCAGCCCACCAGTTCCTCGACCAGCGTGGCCTGATCGTCGCCGCGAACGGCCTCGCGATCCCGCTTCAGCGCAAGGTCTGGCCCGACGCCCGAGATCGAACGGCCGAAACCGATATCGATGCGGCCTGGATAGAGGGCAGCCAATGTGCGGGCCTGTTCAGCGACCTTGTAGGGGCTGTAATTGTTGAGAAGGATGCCACCCGTGCCGATGCGCATGCGGGACGTGGCGCCGGCAAGGACGGCCACCATGATTTCGGGGGACGGACAGGCCTCGAAGGCGACATTGTGGTGCTCCACCACCCAATAGCGATGGACGCCGACGGCCTCGGCATGGCGGGCGAGCGCAAGACAGTCCTGGATCGTCTCGGCGCTGGTCTTGCCGGGCGCATGTTCAAGGGAATCGACGATCGAAAGTTTCATGATTAATTTCCTTCGGTGGAAGCCAAAGCTGGGAAGGCGGCTTCGAGCAAGTCTCGGGTATAGGGATGGGCCGGTGCCGCCAGAACGGCGGCTGTCGTGCCTGTTTCGACGATGCGCCCGGCCCGCATCACGGCGATATCGTGAGCGATGGCACTGACGGCGCGAAGGTCGTGGCTGATGAACAGATAGGCCAGCCCGTAACGCTCCTGCAGGTCGCGCAGCATGTCGAGAACCTTCGCCTGCACCGGCAGGTCGAGAGCTGAGGTTGGCTCGTCGAGGATGACGATCTTTGGCCGTTGTACCAGTGCGCGGGCAAGGGCGACGCGCTGACGCTGGCCACCCGAAAGCTCCGACGGATAGCGGGTGAGAACGCTTTCCGGAAGCTGTACGTCGGCAAGGGCTTGTTCCGTGCGTTGTGCGATCTCTGCACTGGGCAGCCGTGCGATCGTGAGGCCCTCGGCGATGATGCCGGCGATACGCATACGCGGCGAAAGCGCGCCGAACGGATCCTGGAACACAATCTGGATATCGCGCGGGCCGAGGCCGTCGGTGCGGATCGTTCCCGCGTGGGGTACGAGGCCGGCAAGCGACAGCGCGGTCGAAGTCTTGCCGGAGCCGCTTTCGCCCACCAGCGCCAGTGTGCGGCCTCGATGGAGCGCAAGACCAACGCCGTCGACAACGGGTTTCGGAGCTTTGCGGCTCCAGAAACGAGGTTTTCCCTGATAGGTGATGGAGAGATTTTCGACAGCCAGCAGCGGATGGTCTTCGGGCGAAGCAGCGGGCTGCATTGCCGTCGGCCGTGCCGCGACGAGCTGTTGGGTCACCGGGTGGCGGGGCGCCGACAGGATCTGCTCGGCAAGCCCGGTTTCGATGATCTCGCCGCCATGCATGACCGCGATGTGGTCGGCCATGTGGGCGACCACATCCAGATCATGGCTGATGAACAGCATCGCCATGCCGTGGCGTTCTTGCAGTTCTTTCAGGAGATCGAGGATCTGCGCCTGTATGGTAACGTCGAGCGCCGTCGTGGGTTCATCGGCGATCAGCAGGTCCGGGTTGTTGGCGATCGCTATCGCAATGAGCACGCGCTGGCGCTGGCCGCCGGAAAGCTCGTGCGCCATCGCATTCATTCGCGCGGACGGGTCGGGAATGCCGACTTCGCCCAGCAGCCGGAGCGCTTCGGCATGGGCGAGCTGGACGCTGATCCTGCGGTGCAGGCGGATCGCGCCAACGATCTGCTTGCCGATCGACACGATCGGATTGAGCGCCGTCATCGGCTCCTGGAAACATAGGAAATCCGCGAGCCGCGCAACCCACGTAACGTGGCCTCGGGTGCATCCAGCAGTTCCTGTCCGTCGAAACGGGCCGAGCCGGCGACCGAATAGGCAGCCTTGGGCGAGACCAGCCGCAGGGCAGCCAGTGCTGCAATCGATTTTCCGGATCCCGATTGGCCGACGATGGCCAGCGTCTGGCCGCGCTGGAGATCGAACGAAATTCCACGCAGCGCTTCGACATCGCCATGGCGGGTGTGAAAACGCAGACGCAGGTCGCGCAGTGAGAAAAGTGGCTGATTGTCCATGAAACCAAAAGTGGCCCGCGCGAGTGATCCGGCGCGGGCCCTCGCTGTTAGGCGGTGACCGCTTTGAGGTTGTAGAGGCGGGCCGGATGGATCACCAGACCCTTGAGCTCGCTGCGGAAGGCATTGACGAAGATCGCGTGGGACAGCGGAATGATCGGCGCGTCGTCTTGAAGAATCTGCTGCACTTCCGTGTAGACGGCGTCCCATTCGGTGCCGCGATCCAGCGTGCGACCCTTGTCGACCAGGGCATCGAAGCGCTCGTTCTTCCAGCTCTGCCAGTTCATCCCCGCGTCGCTCTTGAACTGCGACGTCAGGTGCAGGTCGGGATCAGCCGTCATTTCGGCGGTCCAATACTGAACGGCGATATCATAGTCGCCGCGCTTGGCGAACTCGACCATGCCGTCGTAGGTGCCCGCGTTCAGCGTGGCGTCGATGCCTTCGCGCTTGAACAGCGCCACCATCGCCTCCGCAATGAAGCCATTGCCGGTTCCGTTGTGATAGGCCTGCACATTCAGGACCAGCGGCTCGCCATCCTTGCCCCACTTGCCGTCGACCTTGGTGTAGCCGGCTTCGGTGAATAGCTTGGCTGCTTCCTCCGGATCATGGCGATAGGGCGTGACATTCTGCGGCAGCCAACGGTAACCCGGCGCGAAGAACTGCCAGGCGGGGCGACCGAAGCCGTCGAGCGCGGCCTTCACTACCAGCTCGCGGTCGATCAGATAATTGAGGGCGAGGCGGAGGCGCCGATCCGAAAGCGGGCGTCCTTCTGCGCAATTGAAGGCGCCGTAATTGACGCCCGAGATCGGTGCGGAGATCACCTGCAGGCCTTCCGTCGCTTCAATACGCGTGATGTCGCCGCGCGGCACGTCGATAAGAATATCGATCTCGCCGGTCTCCAGTGCAATGACGCGCGTCTGGTCGTCAGGGATAAGTACGAATTCGACGCGCTCGAAGGCCGCTTTTGTCTCGCCCCAGTATCCGTCGAAACGTTCGAGGATGGTGCGATCCTGCGGGATGTACTCGACGAATTTCCACGCAGCGGTGCCGATCGGCTTGACGAACTTGCCGTTGGCGTCGAACGAGGCGGCGCCATGGATAACGGTTACAGCGTCCGTAAGCTGGTTGGGCAGCGAGGCGAAGGGCGCCAGCGTCTCGACTTCGACTGTCAGCGGATCGATGACGCGCACTTCCTTGAGCTGCAGCAGGCCGGCGGCATAGGGCATCAGCGCGGTGATCTTCTCAAGGGCGTTCTTCACGCTGGCGGCATCGAAAGCGGTGCCGTCATGGAACGTGACGCCTTCGCGCAGCTTGAAGCGCCAGGTCTCCTTAGAGATACGCTCCCACGAAGTGGCGAGGCCGGGCTGCAGGATCATGTCGCGGTCGAGCTGAACCAACGTGTCGCAGACATCGGCACGCGTATAGAAGCGCGAACGGGCGCTTTCAGGCTTGAGGGGCAGTTCTTCCGATTGCAGGCCAACGACAAGCGTGCCGCCTTTCTTTGCCAGCACCTCTTCGGGAAAGCCTGCCGCCGTGATTGCGGCCAGCGCTGCTCCGAGGGAGAGAAAGGTTCGTCTGTGCATGTCAGTTTCCTTGAGTCTATTGAATTGAAGAGCCAGAGCGCCAAAGGTCTGCCAAGGCGTCTCCGATGAGGTTCAGGCTGATGATGATAGCCATGATGAGAAGGCCGGGTGCCACGACGAGGCGCGGATCCGTGCGCATGTGATTGCGGCCATCGGCGATGATGCGGCCCCATTCCGCCACTCCGGGCTCGACCCCGAGGCCCAGGTAGGAGAGGCCAGCAAATGACAGCATCATCGCCGACATCGAATGGGTGGCAAGCACCAGCAGCGGGCTGCCGATATTCGGAAGAAGATGGTGCAGCATGATGCGCGAGGAAGGCGCGCCCATGGCGCGAGCGGCCGTGACATAAAGCTTGCCGCTCTCACCGACGATCGTATTGCGCACAAGGCGGGCATATCCAGTCCAGTGAACGGCGATGAGGCTGATCACGAGTGCCCAGAGGCCAAGGCCGAGTACGCTTGAAATAACCACCGCGATGGCCAGCGAGGGCAGCACCGACACACCCTCCACCAGGCGCATCATCACCAGATCGACCCAGCCGCGCCGGTAGCCGCAATAGAGCCCGATCAGCGTTCCGATGCTTGCCGCAGCCGCAACGATCACCGCCGACCACACAAGCGTGATCCGCGCGCCCCACAAGAGACGCGAGAACAGGCACCGGCCCATTGCATCGGTGCCAAGCGGATATTGCGCCGAAGGCGGCTGCATGCGGGTCAGGATATCGGCATATTCGGGATCGTTCGGGGCCAGCATCGGTCCGAAGATCGGCAGGAGAATGAGCAGGGCGGCGATCACGACCAGTGTGGCGCGTCCGAGACGCCGGCCGGCGACGGCGAACCGGCCTTCGCCGTGACCCTGGCGGTAGCTCGCCATCTCACACCGCTCCTTTGGAATGACGGTCTAGCAGTGTCACGGACACATCGACGGCCAGATTGATCAGTACATATCCTCCACCGATGGTCAGGAAACAGGCCTGCATGACAGGGAAATCGCGGTTCATCAGCGACGACACGAACAGGCGGCCCATGCCGGGCCAGTTGAAGATCGTCTCGATGACCAGCATGCCCTCGAACACATGGATGATCTGCGTACCCATGACTGTGAGGATCTGCGGCAGGGCATTGGGCAGCGCATGGCGCAACAGCACGCCGATGGCACTATAGCCCTGCGCGCGGGCCGCCAGGACATGGGGACGCTGAATTTCCTCGAGCAACAGACTGCGCAGGTAGCGCGCGAGAAAGCCCGCAATGCCCGTTGCCGCGACCAGCGTGGGGAGGATGATGTGGATTGGCGTGGAGAAGCCTGAGGACGGCAGCCAGCGCAGATGCAAGACAAAAAGCAGGCTTGCCAGCAAGGCGTACCAGAAAGTCGGGATCGACATACCAGCAACCGAAAACAGCATGAGAGCCCGGTCGAGAATGGAATTTGGCCTGAGCGCGGCGGCAATTGCCGCGGGCAGAGCCAGAACAAGGGCACTCGCCACGACGGTGGCGGTCAATGTCGCGGAATTCCAGGCGGCCGCGCCGAGCATGGTCGCAACCTGGCGTCCCTGCGAAAACGACTGGCCGAGATCGCCAGTGAGAACCGCGACCAACCAGCGCAGATATTGCACGGGCATGGGCGCATCGAGCCCGTTGGCGGCAGCATAAGCGGCGACTTCCAAAGCTGAGGGCGGAATGCCGTCACTCTGCGCGGTCATGAGCACGGCGACGTAATCGCCAGGCATGAGATGAAGAATCGCAAATCCGGCGATCGAGATAGCCAAGAGCAGAAAAAATGCGGCTGACAGGCGATGGAAGAGTGAAGATAACATGATTTTCCGATTTCTTGAGCGGAATAATCAACTTCACATTTGAATGTCAACAGCAATACTGCTGTCAAGGATAGCCGTCGTCGTCGGACCGTCCGGAACTGACTTCTGCGAAGGCCCGGTTGATCTCTTCGAGGTAGCGATAGGCAGATGATGGCACTCGCACCAGGGCAGCAACACGTAGCCCATGCCGTTGATAGCAGTGATCGCCGGACTAAAGCCACACAGACGCTTCAGAGTGGGAATTCCGTGAATAGCTTGATCGTCAGGCTATATTATTGCATCTATCGACCCTGGCTGTGGCAAGGCGGTGCGAGAAAGCATGGCAATAAACCGATACCTGCACATTCTTGGTGCTATTCGCAGTCTCGGCACCTCGGGCTGGCGATAACCCTTTGGCAGGCAGGTCTTCTATTCCCGGCGATCTTCGCGTCCTCGTCATTGATGAAAGCAGCATCCGCGCCTCCATCATAGAGCAGGGTCTGCACGAGGCCGGCTATGCCGACGTCACCATTATCGACAATATGAATGGACTGGCGAGGCGCATCTCCGACGTCAATCCGGATGTCATCGTCATCGATCTCGAAAACCCTAACCGCGACATGCTGGAGAGTATCTTCCAGATTTCCCGCGCCGTGAGGCGGCCGATTGCCATGTTCGTCGACAAATCCGACGAGGCCTCGATCGAGGCGGCAGTCGAGGCGGGCGTCTCAGCCTATATCGTCGACGGCCTCAAGCAGGAGCGCGTCCGGCCTATCCTCAAGATGGCGATCAGCCGCTTCAATGCCTTCTCACGCCTCAACCGGGAACTGGAAGAGACGCGTGGGGAGCTGGAGAACCGCAAGGTGATCGATCGGGCGAAGGGGCTCTTGATGCGCTCGCGGGGGCTTTCGGAAGGGGAAGCCTATGCACTGCTACGGCGCACAGCCATGAACCAGAACCGCAAGATCGCCGAGATCGCCGAGAGCCTTGTCACGGCTGCCAGCCTGCTCGATCCGGGAACGAAAGAATGACGACGAGACATCACATCACCGCCGGCTTCGTCCCCCTACTCGACAGCGCCCTCCTCGTCGTCGCCAAGGAGAAAGGGTTTGCCGAAGAACATTCGGTCGAACTGAGGCTTGTGCGGGAGCGTTCCTGGGCCTCTATCCGCGACCGGTTGGCGGTCAGCCATTTCGACGTCGCTCATATTCTTGGCCCCATGCCGATCGCCTGTAATCTTGGCCTCAGCGCCCCAGCACCAAATATGGTCGTGCCGATGGCACTCGGCCTCGGGGGGAATGCCATCACCGTCTCCGCTGCGCTCTGGCAGGAGATGGCGAACGAGAACGCGACGCCCGATCTCGATGCGCTCGCCAACGGGGCGGCTCTTTGCAAAGTCGTCCGTGCGCGCAAGGGCGAGCCATTGCGTTTCGGCGTCGTTCATCCCTATTCAGGTCACAATTACGAAATGCGCTACTGGCTCGCGGCAAGCGGCATCGATCCGGACCACGACATCGAGATCGTCGTGCTGCCACCGCCGGACATGGGGGATGCGCTTGCCGAGGGCGTCATCGACGGCTACTGCGCGGGGGAACCCTGGAACACGTTTGGTGTCTTAAAGCGTGGCGGGCACCTTGCGACCGTCAAGGCGGCGATCTGGAAGTCGAGCCCCGAAAAGGTACTCGGCGTCAATGCAAGGTGGCGTGAAGCCAATCCGGAGGCGATGACCGCACTGCTTGTGGCCCTCTACCAGTCGTCTGTCTGGTGCGGACGACCTGAAAACCACATGGAACTGGCAGAAATCCTCGCACAGCCGGCCTATGTCGGACGCGATGCGGCACTCCTCATGCCGGCGCTCAGCGGCCAGCTGTCCGTCGGCGGCGGTGTGGTACGAAGCGTCGGGGACTTCTTTGTGCCGAACGCCAAGGCTGCGACCTTTCCCTGGAGGAGCCACGCTCTCTGGTTCTACACTCAGATGGTGCGCTGGCGGCAGATCAGCCACAGCCCCGAAAACCAGCGCATCGCAGCGGAGACATACCGCCCGGACATCTACCGGTCTGCCCTGAAGACGTCCGGCATCGCCATTCCGTCTGCCAGTTCCAAAGTGGAGGGAGCTCTGACAGTGGAGACGCCGGTCGGCTCTTCCGGCGCCTTAACGCTTGGACCCGATGGCTTCTTCGACGGCGGGCGTTTCGATCCGGACGACGTAGATGCCTATATCGCGGCGCAATCTTCGTAGCGCTTATTTTATGCGCGCTGCACAAAAAGTGGCGCCAACTGCACCGTCATTGAACGCATGCTGAAGCGTGATGTCCGGGTAAATCTTATATTATTGCTTGATATCAATCGCTTGTAGAACTGGCACGCCAATTGCTTTTCTACTAGCAGGCCTTCGGGCCATGAATTCGGCGTCCAACGGTGGGCGCCCCCAGCAAAGCCGCTGATCAGGATCCTGCGCCAAACGGTCGAACCGTGCCGCGCTTACCTGGCCAGCGGCTTTTTTGTTTTCAACCCCAAGATGGATCGGCACGACGTTGTCGGGCCACGGAGAAGCCATGTCCGAGCACAAGAAGCCTCTGTCCGCCGGCGAACCCGCAATCGCCCTTTTCTCGTCAACCTTCGCCTTCACCATCTGCTTCGCTGTCTGGACGATCTTCGCGATCATTGGCCTTCGCATCAAGGATGACCTTGGCCTTAGCGAAGCCCAGTTCGGCCTTCTCGTCGGCACGCCCATCCTCACTGGCTCGCTCGTGCGCATCGTGCTGGGCGTCTGGACGACGCGTTACGGTGGTCGCCTTGTCTACACGCTGACCATGCTGGCGGCAGCGGTCGCCACCTTCCTGCTTTCCTATGCCACGACCTTTCCGCAAATGCTGCTTGCGGGCCTCGGCGTGGGGCTGGCCGGCGGGTCGTTCGCAGTGGGCGTTGCCTATATTTCGCCCTTCTTCCCGCCACAGAAGCAGGGGACGGTACTGGGCATTTTCGGCGCGGGCAATGTCGGTGCTGCCGTCACCAAATTCGCCGCCCCGTTCGTGCTCATCGCCTGGGGCTGGGAGGCGGTCGCGCAGATCTGGGCGGTGGTCCTCGCGATGACCGCCATCATCTTCTGGTTCACGACAACCGACGATCCGACCTTTCGCGCTCGCCGCGAGGGCAAGGCTCCACAACGCAGCCTCGCCCAGGAATTCGCACCATTGAAGAATGCGCAGGTCTGGCGTTTCTCGCTCTACTATTTCTTCGCATTCGGCGGGTTTGTCGCCCTCTCACTCTGGCTGCCGCGTTACCTTGTCGGCGTCTACGGCTTTGATATCGCCGCCGCTGGAATGATCGCCGCTGCCTATTCCATCCCCGGCAGCATCTTCCGTGCCTTTGGCGGCATGCTTTCGGACAGAAAGGGGGCGCGCAGCGTCATGTACTGGATGTTCGGCGTGTCGGCGGTTGCGACGCTCATCCTGTCACTTCCGGCAGGCGTCACGCCTGCGATCTTCATCCTCGTCGTCTTCGTGCTCGGTTTTGTCATGAGCCTCGGGAAGGCGGCCGTCTACAAGCACATCCCCGCATACTATCCGGACAGTGTCGGCGCCGTCGGCGGCGTTGTCGGCATGGTCGGAGGACTCGGTGGCTTCGTGCTGCCAATCGCATTCGGCCTCCTGAAGGACGTTACGGGCCTCTGGTCGAGTTGCTTCCTCCTCCTCTTTGCCGTCGTCGCAGTCTCGCTGGTGTGGATGCACATGTCGATCAAGCAGATGGACCGTCGCGGGCTTTCCGTATCCGCCGTCGCCGCCACCTGATCAAAAGGAATAGGGAATATGACCGAGAAACTCGTCATCATCGGTAACGGCATGGCGCCGGGACGTATGCTGGAACACCTGTTCGAGAAGGCGCCTGGCACGTACCAGGTTACGATTTTCAACGCCGAACCGCGTGTCAACTACGATCGCATCATGCTCTCCCCGGTTCTATCCGGTGAGAAGGACTACGAAGAGATCATCATCCACGGCGACGGCTGGTACATCAAGCACGGCATCACACTCTACAAGGGCCACAAGATCGTCGAAATCGACCGGACCAGAAAGACGGTCACATCCGACCACGGCGTTACCGAGTCCTATGACAGACTGGTGATCGCCACGGGGTCGGTACCGTTCATCATCCCGGTACCAGGCAAGGACCTGCGCGGCGTCATCACCTATCGCGACCTCGACGACGTGCAGGCGATGCTGCTTGCCGCCCAATCACGCGAGAAGGCAGTCGTCATCGGTGGCGGCCTGCTCGGACTTGAAGCCGCAGCCGGTCTGGCAAGCCGCGGCATGGATGTCACCGTGCTGCACGTCATGCCGACGCTGATGGAACGCCAGCTCGATCCGGCAGCCGGATACCTTTTGCAAAAGGCGGTGGAGGAGCGCGGCATCAAGGTCATCTGCAAGGCCAATACCAAGGCCATAGTCGGCGATGGCAAGGTTGAGGGCATCGAGCTGGACGACGGCCGGATCATCCCGGCGACGCTCGTCGTCATGGCGGTCGGCATTCGCCCCAGCGTCGGGCTCGCCAAGGATGCGGGGCTCGCCATCAACCGCGGCATCGTCGTCGATCACGGAATGCAGACATCGGATGGCAGCATCATGGCACTGGGTGAATGCGCCGAGGTCGACGGGCAGGTCTATGGCCTTGTCGCTCCGCTTTACGAGATGGCGCGTGTCGCCGCATCCCACCTTTCCGGCGACCGCTCGGCCAGTTTCGTCCATTCCGATACACCCACCAAGCTCAAGGTAACAGGCATCGAGCTCTTCTCGCTTGGAGACTTCACCGACGGTGACGACCGCGAGGAGATCGTGCTGCGCGACGCGTCCGCCGGCATCTACAAGCGTCTGGTACTGAAGGAAAACCGGATCATCGGCACGGTTCTTTACGGTGAGACCTCCGATGGCGCATGGTTCAACGACCTGAAGAAGAAGGCGACCGACATCTCCGAGATGCGGGAGACCCTGATTTTTGGACAGGCCTACCAAGGAGGGTCCCCGCTGGACCCTATGGCGGCCGTTGCAGCCTTGCCGGATGATGCAGAAATCTGCGGCTGCAACGGCGTCTGCAAGGGCAAAATCACCTCAACGATTACGGCGAAGGGCCTCACCTCGCTGGACGAAGTCCGGGCACATACCAAGGCTTCCGCCTCCTGCGGCTCCTGTACCGGGCTCGTTGAGCAGCTTATGACGCTCACACTTGGCGACACCTACAGCCCTGCTGCAGTTCAGCCGATGTGCGGCTGTACCGAGCTTGGCCATGACGATGTGCGCCGTCTCATCAAGGCGAAGGGGCTGAAGGCAATTCCGGCCGTCATGCAGGAGCTGGAATGGAAAACCTCGTGCGGCTGCGCCAAATGCCGCCCGGCGCTTAACTACTATCTCGTCTGCGACTGGCCCGACGAATATGCCGACGACTATCAATCCCGCTTCATCAACGAGCGTGTCCACGCCAACATCCAAAAGGACGGCACCTATTCCGTCGTGCCGCGCATGTGGGGCGGCGTCACCAATGCAAACGAACTGCGCACCATCGCCGATGTCGTCGACAAGTTCGAGATCCCGCTTGTCAAGGTCACCGGCGGCCAACGCATCGACCTTCTCGGCATTGAGAAGGAAGACCTGCCGGCCGTCTGGGCCGACCTTGGACAGGCCGGCTTCGTCTCCGGCCAGGCCTATGCCAAGGGTCTTCGCACGGTAAAGACCTGCGTCGGCTCAAACTGGTGCCGTTTCGGCACCCAGGACTCCACCGGCCTTGGCATCCGCATCGAGAAATTCATGTGGGGGTCGTGGACGCCTGCCAAGCTGAAGCTGGCGGTCTCCGGCTGTCCCCGCAACTGTGCCGAGGCGACCTGCAAGGATATCGGGGTGATCTGCGTCGATTCAGGCTTTGAGATCCATTTTGCAGGCGCGGCCGGTCTCGACATCAAGGGCACCGAGGTCCTCGGTCTCGTCAGGACCGAGGACGAGGCGCTGGAGCATATCGTAGCGCTGACACAGATGTATCGCGAGCAGGCCCGGTATCTAGAGCGCATCTACAAATGGGCCAAGCGCATCGGGCTCGACGAGATCCGTCGCCAGATCATGGATGATGCGGACAAGCGCAAGGCCTATTACGCCAGCTTCGTCTTTTCCCAAAAATTTGCCCAGGTCGACCCCTGGTCGGAACGCGTTTCCGGCAAGGACAAACACGAGTTCAAGCCGATGGCGACGGTCGGTTTCAGCCAGGCAGCGGAGTGAAAATGGACATGAACTGGCATCAAATCGGCAGAATCGAAGACATCCCACTGCGCGGCGCTCGCTGCGTGAGCACACCACAGGGTAAGATTGGCGTGTTTCGCACAGCCGAGAACGAGGTCTTTGCCATCGAAGACCACTGCCCGCACAAGGGTGGACCGCTGACGCAGGGGATCGTGCATGGAAAGGCCGTGACTTGCCCATTGCACAACTGGGTGATTTCTCTCGAGACCGGCAAAGCGCTCGGCGCTGACGCAGGCGTGGTAAAAACGATCCCGATCCGCAACGAGAACGGCGTCCTGTCCATAGCCCTTGAAAGCCTCCTGATGGCGGCCGAATAGGATGGAGACGGAGGTCAAGACAACCTGCCCCTATTGTGGCGTCGGCTGTGGTGTCGTCGCAAAGATCGCAAAAGACGGAACTGTTTCCGTCAGGGGTGATGCAGACCATCCGGCCAACTATGGCCGGCTCTGTTCCAAGGGATCGGCACTTGGCGAAACGGTCGATCTCGACGGTCGCATCCTCCACCCGCAGATCGATGGTCGGCAGGCGCAATGGGATGAGGCGCTCGATTTGGTGGCACAGCAGTTCTCCACAGCCATTGCCGAGCACGGGCCGGACTCCGTCGCCTTCTACGTTTCCGGACAACTCCTGACTGAGGACTATTATGTCGCCAACAAGCTGATGAAGGGGTTCATCGGCTCGGCCAACATCGACACCAATTCGCGGCTTTGCATGTCGTCCTCGGTGGCCGGCCATCGGCGCGCCTTCGGTTCTGACACTGTTCCGGGGGCATACGAGGACTTGGAGCTTGCCGATCTCGTCATCCTGACTGGTTCGAACCTCGCTTGGTGTCATCCGGTCATCTACCAGCGTATAGCCGCCGCCAAAGCTGCCCGTCCCGGTTTGAAGGTGGTCGTGATCGATCCACG
Organism: Pseudorhizobium xiangyangii; assembly: GCF_020531965.1. Taxonomy (GTDB): domain Bacteria; phylum Pseudomonadota; class Alphaproteobacteria; order Rhizobiales; family Rhizobiaceae; genus Neorhizobium; species Neorhizobium xiangyangii. Next base: position 13,313 of record NZ_JAJAWH010000035.1, read on the forward strand.
TCGCACGATGACTGCCGATATCGCTGACCTGCATCTGGCGATCCGGCCCGATGGCGACGTGGCGCTTTTCAACGGCCTGCTTGCCCACCTCGCAAAGAGCACGGCGATCGACGAGGACTATCTGGCCGCGCATACACTGGGTTTCGGCGAGGCCTTTACCGTCGCCAGCGCATTAAGTTTTGCCGACCTCATGGACAGGACCGGCCTCGACGCCAGCGAACTGCGCCAGTTCTTCGGTCTCTTCGAGCGAACCCCAAAGGTTGTGACCTGCTACAGCCAGGGCGTCAATCAGTCGTCGTCGGGAACCGACAAGGTCAATGCCATCATCAACTGTCACCTGGCGACCGGCCGCATCGGTCGCCCGGGAATGGGGCCATTCTCGCTAACGGGACAGCCGAATGCTATGGGGGGGCGCGAGGTCGGCGGGCTCGCCAACATGCTCGCTGCCCACATGGCAATCGAGAGTACCACCGACCGCGCTCGGGTGCAGCGCTTCTGGAAATCGCCGACGATTGCGGCGCGTCCTGGCCTCAAGGCAGTCGACATGTTCGAGGCAGTGGCCGATGGCCGCATCAAGGCGCTCTGGATCATGGCGACCAATCCAGTGGTGTCGATGCCAGACGCGGATGCGGTCGAGGCCGTGATCAAGGCCTGTCCATTCGTCGTCGTCTCAGACCTCCTGAAAATTACCGACACGGCCCGACACGCGCATGTCCTGTTGCCTTCGTTCGGCTGGGGAGAAAAGGACGGCACGGTCACCAATTCCGAGCGCCGCATCTCGCGTCAGCGGCCATTCCAGCCGCCACCGGGCGAGGCCCGTGCAGACTGGTGGCAGCTTTCCGAAGTTGCTCGTCGCATGGGCTTTACGGGCTTCGCTTACGCCTCTCCAGCAGAGATCTTCGCAGAGCATGCCGCCCTGTCCGCCTACGAGAATGACGGCAGCCGCGATTTCGACATTGGCACCTGTACCGGTATCGAGCAGCATGCCTACGGGGCAATGCAGCCGTTCCAATGGCCGGCGCCTGGCGTCGATGGGTCGCCGCAGCTTGCCTCATCACAACCAGGCGAAACCACGCGGTTCTTTGCCAGTGGCGGCTTCTACCATCCCGATGGCCGAGCCCGTTTCGTCGCCGTCGTGCCGCCCGAGACGGACCGGACAACAGCCGGCCACCCTTTTACGCTCAACACCGGCCGTATTCGCGACCAGTGGCATACGATGACGCGCACGGGGAAAAGCCCCCGCCTCTCCTCACACATCGCTGAACCCTTCGCTGAGCTTCATCCGCACGACGCAATGGAAATCGGTATTGGCAATGCTGGACTCGTGGAGCTGGAAAATTCACACGGCAAAGTGGTGATTCGCGCGCTGATCACCGAACGCCAAGCGCGCGGCAACATCTTCGTGCCGATGCATTGGAACGACCAGTTCGCGGCGAAGGCCCGGATCAGCGCGCTCGTGCCACCACTGACAGACAAGGTCTCCGGCCAGCCCGCATCGAAGAACGTTGCCGTCGCCGCCCGCCCCTTCTCGGTCTCGTTCTACGGCTTCGCCGTGTCCGCAACCAAGCCGATAGCCCCACAGGCGGACTACTGGGCGCTCGCCAAGGCCGAGGGCGGGTGGCGGATTGAGCTCGCGTTCATCGGCGACGCCGTTGACTGGACCGCGTGGTGCCGAGAAACGTTCGCCCTTCCCGGCTATGCCGAACCGCTCGGCTATGCCGATCACCAGACCGGAGACCTGCGGTTCGCCTTTTTCGATGGCGACCGCCTGCTTGCCGCCCTCTTCCTTGCTCGCGACCCAGTTGCCGTCGCCCGCAACTGGGCCGTTTCCCAGCTTTCCGCCGAGCATTGCAACCTGCGAAAGCGCTTTACGATCGTTGCCGGCCGTCCCGGCGCTGGCCGGCAGGATCCAGGAGCGACGGTCTGCTCCTGCTTTTCCGTTGGCGTCAACCAGATCGTTACGGCGGTTCGCGGCGGATGCCGCACGGTCGAGGCCGTCGGCAAGGAACTGAATGCCGGAACCAACTGCGGCTCATGCCGCGCAGAGATCAGGGGAATCATCGATGGATGTGTTGCAACCGCCGCGGAATGACAGTCCTGCCCGTATGGAGCCGCTCGCTAAACTGCCTGTCTTCTGGTCGCTGGACGGCAAGCGGGTCGTAATCGCCGGCGGATCAGATGCCGCAGCCTGGAAAGCCGAGTTACTGGCAGCCTGCGGGGCCGAAGTGCATGTTTATGCTGAAGAGCTTTCTGAGGCCTTTGCCAAATTGATCTTGGATAAGAGGCTATCCATCAATACCCCCTTTTCCCCGCAGTTGGCGAGAAGGGACGTGGTGTCTGGGGAAGCGGATCTAAACCTCGAGAAGCATCACCGTGCAGTCCGGGCGAGAGTCAAAGATGAATCCAGTCGCGGTTGCTACGTTCACCACCAAAGTGCATGGTCCGCGGACAGCTTCACAGGTGTCGCACTAGCCATCGCCGACTGTGAGGAAGAGGAAGAAGCCAGATGCTTCTTCAGGGCCGCACAGGCGGCCGGTGTACCCGTCAATGTCATCGACAAGCCCGCATTGTGCCAGTTCCAGTTTGGTTCGATCGTCAACCGCTCGCCGGTCGTCGTCGCCATTTCGACCGACGGGGCCGCCCCCATCCTGGCGCAAGCAATCCGCCGCAGGATCGAGACGCTTCTGCCGCGAAGCCTGAAGGCCTGGGCATCCCTCGCCCAGGCCATTCGCGATAGCGTCAATACCCGACTGGCCACTGGCCAACAGCGACGCGCCTTCTGGGAACGCTTCGTCGATCGCGCCTTCATGGGTATGAACACGCCGGAAGAGGATATTGCCGGGGCGCTTCTTGCTGATGCCGAGAGCATTGCGAAAAGGCCCACCAGCGGCCACGTCACACTCGTCGGCGCAGGTCCAGGCGACGCCGAACTCCTGACGCTGAAGGCTGTCCGCGCCCTTCAGGCCGCCGACGTCATCCTGTTCGACGACCTCGTGTCGGATGAGGTGCTGGAACTCGCCCGCCGTGAGGCCAAGCGCATGCTCGTCGGAAAACGCGGCGGGCGCGCCAGTTGCCGCCAGGAGGACATCAACGCCATGATGGTGAAGCTCGCCAGAGCCGGAAAGCGGGTCGTTCGCCTCAAATCCGGCGATCCGATGATCTTTGGCCGGGCCGGCGAGGAGATCGCCCATCTCGACCGTGAGAACATTCCTGTCGACGTTGTTCCGGGCATTACGGCCGCAAGTGCCATGGCATCACAGCTCGGCATTTCGCTGACTCACCGCGATCATGCCCAGTCCGTCCGCTTCATCACCGGCCATTCCCGCCAAGGCGGATTGCCGGCCGATGTCGACTGGCGCTCCGTCGCCGATCCGAACACGACAACTGTGTTCTACATGGGTGGCCGCACCGCATCCCTTATCGCAGAACGGCTGACCGCCGAAGGCCTGCGACCGTCTACACCTGTGGTCGTCATGAGCGATGTCAGCCGCCCAAGCCAGCACGAATGGCGAGGAGACCTTGCCGCATTGTCCGAAGGTATCCGCAAGGTTGGTTACGACAACCCGGTCCTGATCGCGATCGGCAGTGCCCTTGCGGCTCGTCCGGGCATCTGCGCCGGGACAGGGTGTGACGGCTTCGCCGAACACCGTTTCCGTGCGGAGGTAGGTAGTCGATGACACTGCAACTGGCGTCTGCACTGCTTCTTGTGATGGCGCTGGCGCTCAGCTGGCCGCGGTTCGTCAGCATCTTCAGCGTCAATGCCGGGTCCGCCCCCCTTACGACGATCGCCAGCACGGTCAGCTTGGCTGCTCTTGGGATCGCCTTTGCCAGCGGGCCGTGGTCCGGCGCGGGCATTGCATCTGCCGGGGTGTTGCTCGGAACCGCAGTGAGGATCCCGATCCCGTCCGCCGGCATTATCCTGTCGGCGATCAGCCTTGCAGCCCACTTGCGGATCAGCCCCATCGGGACCTGAGTCAAATCGAGGGCTTCACCAATCTCGCGTTTTCAGAAACACGTCGCCGGTTGCCGAGCGACGTTTGCTAGCTTGCGAAACGCAGAAAGCCCCGTGTAAAGGGCTTTCTGCTTTTCAATTTTGGTCGTGGGTGGGTGAGGGTCGAGGTCTCATTCGGGGCCGAAACAGATTTCAGGAATATCCAACGATATCGAAACAGGTCAAATTTGGATCAATTGTAGATATGCCATCGTGATCAAACCTTCGATCAATATTAGAGATCGGAAACATAAAAAGAAACTTGATGGCTGAAGGGTGAGATGAAAGCCGATTTAATCGGCTTTCTTTAAAGATATTTGCGACATCGCATTTTAGACGGCTCGAGCGAAGAAAAAATACTGAAAGGTGACTACTTAGAGGACACCAAGCGAGATCCCTATATTCCACGACTTGTCGTTGCTGATCGTTTTGAATCATATGAAATAGGACGTCGCTCGGCTTCGCAAATGAGAGGTCGTGAGGCTGCAACTGTGGTGCCGTCGCGCTCCAGCATCATTTTCAGATAACCCGCCCAAGATTACCCTCTAGGAGCACAAATGACGCATACTGAAGCGGTCGATAGCCATCGCCTGAGGCAACCGGCAACCGATTCAAACATTCTCATAACGGGTGGAGCCGGCTTTCTAGGGTCTCATCTATCTGAACTTTTGGCTTCTCGCGGAAACCACATTTATTGCCTCGATAACTTCCACACGGGCAGAGCGGCGAACTTAGCGCATCTAAGCGCCACCAATCGGCTGACGATTGTGCAGCACGACATCAGAAGCGAAATCCCCAATACGCTTCCGCCGTTCTCGGAGATCTACAATCTCGCCTGCCCCGCATCTCCCATTCACTATCAAGCGGATCCAGTGTCGACCGCCATGATTAACTGTCAAGGCGCATGGAATGTGCTGCGTCGCGCAGAACAAGACGGAGCTCGCGTTTTCCACGCCTCAACGTCTGAGGTTTACGGCGATCCGGAAATGCATCCGCAGCCCGAGAGTTATTGGGGAAACGTCAATCCTGTGGGTCCACGTTCCTGTTACGACGAAGGAAAGCGCTTTGCCGAGACACTCTTCACCGACTTCGGCAAGACCCGCGGTGTAACGGTTCGGATAGTCCGCATCTTCAATACGTTCGGACCCCGCATGCAGCCTGACGATGGCCGCGTCGTCTCGAACTTCGTCATCCAGGCTCTATTGGGAAAGCCACTGACGGTCTACGGGGATGGCAGCCAGACACGCTCATTCTGCTACGTTTCTGACCTTATTCGCGGCTTCGATTTGCTCATGCGCAGCGAGACCGCCAATAGCCCGGTAAATCTCGGAAATCCCGACGAGTTCACCATCGAAGAACTTGCCCATCTCGTCCTCGAAATGACGGGGTCCAAGTCCTCAGTCACCCGCCTTCCCCTACCTGTAGATGACCCGAAGCGCCGCAGGCCGGACATCAGCAAGGCAAAGGAACTGCTCAATTGGGCTCCCGTCATCAGCCTACGCGAAGGGCTGCTTCGCACCATCAAGTACTTCGAAGCTGAACTCCGAATGCGACCTGCTACAAGCGCAGCTGAATAAACGCACATTCTCAAAAGGTACCGCAATGAACATCGTAGTTGTTGGATCGGGCTATGTCGGCCTTGTCTCTGGCGCGTGTTTTTCGAAGCTAGGCCATTCGGTTATCTGCGTTGACAGCAACGAAGAGCAGCTGCCACAAATACGCCAATTCTTATCGATCTTCGCAACATCCTGGACGTTCAGAAGGTTGAAAGTGCCGGCTTTGAACTACATCGCATCGGGACACCGTGTCGCATCCAAGGGACGGCGTTCCAGACAAACGGGCATCAAGTGACGCAAGCGTCCCAAAATTTCGAATGTGAACATTCCGAAGTCATGAGTGAGCTTACTGGTTCAGCTGCTCGGTAATCCCGAACATTCTGGCCTCGACATCCCGGCTAAAATGCCGGGGTTGTTTTCACGGTTATGCTGCCCCGCCGCGGGGAGTGCTAACCAGAGGGATCCACAGGCGAACGTTGAAAACGTCATCCTCCGTCAGCAGACACATGATCCATAAGCGGCTCATTTTTGGACGTGTGAAGACGGCCTACACCCTTAAGTCATCCCCGCTCGGTGCGGCCATTTCCTGCCCCAAGCTTACGGTATGCTTTGACACAAAATCCAGCATTGCTCGATCCTGTACCTCATCCTGCTCAATGCTATTCAAGGTCGACAGGATTCGATTGGTGACTTCTTGCGACGTAACAGCATAGTTTGAACCGCGACCAATCTTCTCCGCCACCTCTTCGTGAGACTTGCTGTAGTAATGGTTCAACTGCAGGTTCGAGTTGGAATAGAAGCGCCGATCCTTGCGACCGTCACGCGTTGTCCGGTAACCCGCGTCATTGCTGGTCAACTCGCCGTAAGTGCGGGTTTTAAATTGATGGACCGATACCTCGCAAACTTCACACGGATCGACGATGCATTTGAAATTCATCACGTGCTCGTGCCTGCTCATAGGATCAGCACTTCGTCTTGTATAATTGCCTAGAACTGGTCCCTCCGGTTTGGATTTGTGGCCACTTGTCCCGAACATGTGCCAAGGCAAGGAGACGTTCGGGAAGTCCTCGGTCGCCGCCAGTGACTCTTCGATAGTTGCGCCCTGTCGCGGCAAGAGGAACTCGTCGGCATCGATAAACGCCATTCTCTTGAACTGGTCGCCAAAATTGAGAATCGCGTGGGCGAATGCAAAAACCTGCCCATCGAGCAGTTGCTCGCTCTTGGTGGCGCGCACTTGTCCGGCCCAAGGTATAATCGTGACCTGGGCCGACCCCACAGCCTTTCGAATGGCATCCACCGTACTATCTGTTGAACCATTGTCGTAGACAATGAAGTGCCGAACACCGACTGCTTGATGGAACATAGCCCATTCCGCAATGTATGCCCCTTCATTGCGAACGCACACAGCGATGGCAATCCCGTCACGATCGGATCTAGGCAGCGGCGGGGAAACCGATACGACCTTTATGAGCGACTTTCGTTTTCGAAACCACGCCATTGCGTCTCCAGTGTCAATTCCATCGCGGAATTGGCGTCATTAGCGGATCATGTGAAACATCACCAGAGCAGAGGCGCCCCAGGGACCGACGGGCCGTCTGATACTTGCAGAACCGGCTGATGAACCCTTTTGTGTACGGCAAAGCGGCCGTCGAATGCATAGATCCCAAAAACGTCGTTGCCAAAAGATTTGCCTCAACGCGATTCACCCCATGCCGGAACTCAACGCCTACCGTGCCGCGCAGTGAGCTGCGTTGCCGAAGCTCCGAACATGGCAGTCGCCGGTTGACCAAGCACGGCAAGGCTGACAGTTTATCCGGCAGTCGGATTCCTCCGCATCGTTCGACAACTGAATCGGGCTGCCAATGCATACTGCGCGCATGACTTCCTGCCTGCCTGTCCGCAATAAGTGCAGCACGTCGATGCGGGGCTCCAAACTCAGCATGCCCTTCACCAACGAAATGCTCTTTGACCGCGGGATGGTCGAAGCCTTCTATGGTTCGCCTGCCGAACCTGAGGGCAGTTACTATGACGATGATCGCGGCTTGGTTGTGCGCTCGGAAGTGGATGGCAATTCGTTTCATCAGGATTTAATCCAGTTCGAGCCGGATGCCGTAGCTTTCACCGGCAGCGTTACGCCGCGCCCCTTCGCGCACATCGGCCATCACCATCAGATTGTTGAGGGGGGCGACTGGCTCCACTTCTGCTTGCGCCTTGGTGGGCGCGGGCTTGAAAGCATCGAGGACTACGCTGATGTGGATCAGCCAAGTCGGTCATGCATGGTCACGCGCTATCCTGGCGGCACGAAAATCGAGCGGATCTCGTCTCCAAGCGATGACTGGCGCACCGCATGTCTGTGGTTGCGCCCTCAGGCCGTGCTGCGCTTCCTTGAGACGACCGCTTCTCACGTGCCCGCGCACCTGTCCTTTCTTGTCGACCCCGGGCACAGTGACATGCCGCACCACTTGTCGCTGCCGCTTGATGGACGCATGATCTTTGCGGTGAACGAACTCCTGGCCTGTCCCTTCACAAGCGGCGCAAGGCGTGCCTTCGTCCGCTCGCGCTACCTTGAGATCCTTGCACTGATCTACAAGGCCGCGGTTGAACTTCCCGTTGACGGCCAGGGTGTAAGCGTCACGCTGTCTCCCGGCACCGCCGAAGCAGTGACACTCACGGCCGGAATTCTGGCGGCAAGACTTGACCGGATGGGCTCGCTGGCCGAGATCGCCCGCGAAGTCGGATTGAGCCGCACACGGCTGACAGAGGGCTTTCGCGCATTGATGGGCACATCGGTGGAGGCCTACTGGCAGCAATGTCGGATGGACCGCGCTCGCGACCTTCTGTGCCGCGAGGGCGTCACGGTTACCGAAGTAGCCCAAGTGCTAGGCTATTCCGAGCTTGCCTCCTTCTCGCGCGCTTTCACGCGTGCCTTCGGGATGAGCCCAACGCGTCTTCGCGCCGCGCGCTGAGCGGTCTGCGCCTTCCTTGGCAAGATTGATGCCCCTCTGCAGCGTTCACGCCGATCTCCAGATCGATCAGGCCAAACGTCCGTTGGAACAAGAAAAACGTTCGCTCGATCAAGTGTTTTCCATGGAAATGGGAATAGGCTGCATCGGCCCAGTGACAGTAAGTCGTTCAAGAAGAAGGCGGCTGGCCCGAAGAAACCATTCAAGCTGCCGAGGTCGCAGGGGTGCGCCTCAAGAGCAGCTCCAGAGGAGAAAGTAGTTCCCATGACAACTCGCAGACAGATACTGGCCGGCGCCGGCGCCGCCATGGCGTTTGGCGCACTGGGCATGCCTTTGGTGGCCAACGCCCAGAGCAAGAAGACGGTAGTCTTGGCCTCGATGGGGCCGCTGACCGGCAACTTCGACCCGACCTCGCACACCACTCTGGGCCAAGGCAATTTCGAGAAGATCGTCTTCTCGCACTTGACCCGCGCGCCGATGGAAGAGGGCAAGACCGATATTCTCGAGCCCGATCTCGCTACCAGCTGGCAGATCATCGATGAGCACACCATCGAGTTCAAGCTGCGCGAAGGCGTGAAGTTCCACGATGGCAAGGTCTTCGGCGCTGAAGACGTCAAGGCGACGTTCGAATATGCCTCGGACCCCTCACGTCCGGCGGCGTCCTATTATCCGGGCCGCGTGGATGTCGAAGTGGTGGATCCGCTGACCGTGCGCATCAAGACCGGCAAATACGGCTATCCCGCCTCGACCTTCTGGTTTGTCTCGAGCTTCCTGCCGATCCTTTCGGCGGACGATGTTGCCAAGCCCGACCTGTTGCAGCAGCGTCCGAACGGCACCAATGCCTTCAAATACGTCAAGACCGAGGGTGACCGCAGCTATCTGGAGGCCAACGAAGAGTATTTCGGCGGGCGCCCGAAGATCGACGAGATCGTCTATGCCTATGTGCCGGATGCCAACACCCGCGTGTTGGGCCTGATGAACGGCGAATATCACATCGCCGAGCGCCTTGAGCCCGAGCAGTACGAGTCGCTTCTGAGCAATAACACCGTCGCTGTTCGCAAGGGCCTGTCGACTGAGAACAAGTATCTGCACTTCCGATGCAACAAGGCACCCTTCGACGACCCCCGAATCCGCCTGGCAGCTGCCCATGCCATCGACCGCGACCAGATCCTCGAACTGATGGGCGACGCGGCTGTGGCATCGAGCTGCTTCGTCTCGCCGATGAAATTCGGCTATACGGAAATCGAGAACTATCCGAGATACGACCCTGAGGCCTCGGCGCGTCTTTTGGAGGAAGCCGGCTTTCCTGGTGGAGCAGGCCTGCCGCAACTTGAGTACATCACCTCGATCGGCTTTTATCCCAAGACCAAGGAATATGGCGAGTTGATCGCGGCCATGATGATGGAAGTGGGCTTCGACGTGCAGTTGACGGTCCTTGAACCGGCGGCATGGGAGCAGGCAATCTATCGCGGCGGCGACGGGCAAGGGGCTGGCCACATGTGCGACGTGGGCTGGATGACCGGCTCGCCCGAGCCCGATCTGGTGCTGCGCCCGAACTGGCACTCCGGTGCGGCACTGATCAACGGGGTCTCGGATCCGGAGATCGACGCCTCGCTTGACAAGGAACGCGGTACACTGGATCCGGCCGAGCGCCTGAAGGTTCTCGCCTCCGAGACCTTCCCTTTGATGGCCGCGAAGGTGCCAAGCTTCTCGCTCTTCTCGGCTGTCAATTTCCACGGCGCCGCCAAGAACCTGAAAGGGGTCTACTACTTCCCAAGCGGACCGATCGACCTGAGCAAGGCCGACTTCGCGTGATCACCGCGACCGCATGCGGTGCGTTGTTCCTCGCATGCGGTCGTGACCGATCTTACGCTTCGCCACACGCGGAGGATGACCGACGGCAGCCGCCCGATGAGATCGACAAGACGGCGCTCATTGTGCGGCTGGCAGGCTTGTAGATCCGATCGCTGCGCGTGGCAGTTCCTCCCAACAGGACTCGTGATGATTTTCGCCCTCGACTTCTTCCTGCGCAGAATGGCGCAGGGTCTTGTCATCATCGTGCTGGTCGCGATGCTGATCTTCACACTTCTGCGCGTGGTGCCGGGAGACCCCGTGCGCACCATGCTGGGACCCATGGCCTCCGCCGAGGTAGCCGAGCAGACCGCCCAGAAGATGGGTCTGCGTGACCCGATTCCCGTACAATTTGCCAAATATGTTGGGCAGGTGGTTACAGGCGACTTCGGCCGCTCCTTCGTGCGCTCGGCACAAGGAGCCAGTACCGGCGGCTCGCGTGGAGGCGCGACGTTTGACGCCTCCAATCGCGCGCCGGTGATGGGGCTTATCCTGACGGCGGTGCCCTACAGCCTGCTGCTGGCGGGTCTGGCACTGGGGATTTCCCTTTTGATCTCGTTGCCGATCGGCATTGCCGCGGGACTGAAATCGGGGAAATGGCCCGACCGGCTGGCGCTCTATCTCAGCTCGATCTTCGTGTCGCTGCCAAACATATGGTTGGCCCTGGTGCTGATCTTCCTCGTCTCGGTAAAGGGCGGGCTCCTGCCGGCCATCGGCTATCAGAACTGGACCTATGCGATCCTGCCCGCTTTCGTGCTGGCGATCGAGCTTTCGCCTGTGTTCATCCGTTCGGCATCGGTCGCGGTGTCAAGCAACATGCTCGAGCCATATGTCGCCGCGGGCCAGATCCGCGGTCTCTCACGGGCGCGGATGATCTTGGTCCATGTATTACGCAATGCCATGATTCCGCTCCTGAACGTCCTCGGCATCCAGGCCATCGGTCTGCTGCTTGGAAGTCTTTTCGTCATCGAATACGCCTTCAACTACCCGGGTGTCGGCCTTCTGATGATCAATGCCGTCTTCCAGCGCGACTTCCCCGTGATCCAGGCGATTGCCATCCTCGCCTGCACGCTGCTTGTGCTGGTGAATATCCTCGTGGACTTCGCCGCCACCAATATTGACAGAAGGTTGCAGTACTGATGACGGGCGAGCTTGCATCAACCGCTTCGACGGCCGAGGTCCGCGCACAGCGCTCTCTTTCGGCCACCATGTTCACAAATGCCTGGAAGACGACCGAGTTTCGCATCGGCTTCTTCATCTTCTTCGGGCTGATCGTCCTGTCGATCGCGGGGCCGTCCCTGCTCGGCGTCTCACCCACGAAGTTCAGTGTGGCCCAGAAGTTCATGCCCCCGGTCGGCTTTGGGGGCGACTGGTCGCACATTCTTGGCACCGACCAAATGGGGCGCGATCTCTTTGCACGCTCGCTGATCGGCCTGCGCAACGCCTTGATCATCGGCGTGACCAGCGTCGTGGGTATGTTCGTGGTCGGCTCGGCGATTGGCATGATCGCGGGCTATGTCGGCGGCTGGATCGAACTGCTGTTGATGCGCATCACTGATGCACAGATGGCGATCCCGGTCATCATTCTTGCGATCACCATCCTTGGCTTGTCACGTCCAACCCCGGTTACCATCATCTGCGTGCTGATCCTGGCGGGCTGGCCCGCCTATGCGCGCACCGCGCGTAGCGTAATGCTCTCGGAGCGGCGCAAGGAATACGTGCGGGCAGCGAAGATCCTCGGCGCCTCCAACATCCGTATCCTGCTGGTGCATATCGCGCCGAACATCCTGCCGCCCATTGCCTTTGTCGCCGTCCTGGATGTGGCAAGAATGATGATTATCGAGGCCATCCTCGGCTTCATCGGGATCGGCATCCAGCCACCCACGCCGACCTTCGGCACCATCATCGCAGATGGCACCAAATATCTGATGAACGCTTGGTGGATCACCACCGTCCCCGGTCTTTTGCTGACGATCTCACTGTGCGGCATCAATCTCATGGGGGGCGCCCTGGAGCGCGCCCGCAACAAGCTGCTGCAAGGGGTGTCATGATGAGCGACGCGAAGCCTATCCTTCAGGTGCGCGACCTTACGGTGGAGCTACGTACCGCGCATGCACCGCGCCGCGTACTCGACCAGGTCTCTCTTGATGTTCATGCCAATGAGGTGCTGGGCATCATCGGGGAAAGCGGCTCGGGCAAGACAGTTCTTTCGCGAGCACTGGTGAACTGGGTTGCGCGCCCGCTGGAGATGACAAGCGGCGAGATCCTGTATCGAGGCGAGGATCTGCGCAAGATGCCCGCGCAGCGGATGCAAAGCCTTCGCGGCCGCAGCATCGCCTATATCGGTTCCGACCCCACAACCGCGCTTGATCCCACTTTGCCCATCGGGCACCAGATCATGGAAAAGCTGAAATCAGTCGAACCCGGCATCTCGAACGAAGCGGCCCGCAAACGCGTGATACACACGCTGGATGCGGTGCGCATGCCCATGGCCGCGAAGCGCTTTGACGATTTTCCGTTCCAGTTCTCAGGCGGGATGATGCAACGCGTGATGATCGTCGACGCGCTGGTGACAAGTCCCGACCTTCTGGTCGCCGACAACATCACCCAGCCCCTGGATGTCACGGTGGCCGCGCAGATTCTGCGGCTGCTGAAGGAACTCCAGGCCGACTACCGCACCGCGATTCTCTTCGTATCGTCGCTTTTGGGCATGGTTCACGGTATCGCCGACAACGTGCTGGTACTGGCAGGCGGCAAGGCGGTCGAGCTGCAGAGCGTGGACGGAATCCTGACTGCACCCCAGCACGCCTATACGCGCCATCTGGTGCGCGAAATGCCTCGCATCTGGGAAGCTGCACCCGAGGGCCGGATCTCGGCCCCCGCTCCGCAGAGTGACGACCGGGAGGTGATCCTCTCGGTGCGGGACGTGAGCCGCGTCTATGCCACAAAGGACCGCAGCCGCCTGTTCGGCAAGCAGCATGTTCAGGCAGTGCGCGGGGTTTCCTTTGATGTGATGAAGGGCGACAGCCTGGGTATCGTGGGAGAATCCGGCTGCGGCAAGTCCAGCCTCTCGCGCCTTCTGAGCCGCCTAGAGGCGCCAGACACCGGCGAAATCCTGTTCAAGGGTCAGAACATCGCGACGCTGAAAGGCCGCGCCATGCTCAAGCTGCGCAAGGGCTTCCAGTTGCTCTTGCAGGATCCCTACAACTCGATTCCCTCGCACATGAGCATCGGCCGCATCATAGCCGAGCCGCTGATTATCCATGGCGGCCTTTCCAAGGCTGAGATCCGCGGGAAGGTGGCCGAGGTCATGTCCGAAGTTGGCCTTTCGTCCGACCTGGCGGGCAGCCTGCCGGTGGGATTGAGCGCCGGTCAGCGCCAGCGCGTAAACATCGCGCGTGCGATGGTGCTCGAACCTGAGCTGCTGATCCTGGACGAGACGCTCTCAGCGCTTGACCAGGTCGAGCAGGCCAAGCTGCTAACGCTTTTCGAGCGTTTGCAGATGCGCCACGGCATCACTTACCTGTACATCTCGCACGACCTCGGCATGGTGCGGCGCGTCTGCAACCGCGTTGCGGTGATGTATCTCGGACGCATCGTCGAGCTTGCCGGGAACGAGACCACGTTCTTCGATTCCGGCCATCCCTATACGCGTGCACTTCTTTCGGCCGTGCCCGCGATAGAGCATCGTCCCTACGAGGCGAGCACCTACCTTCTTGAGGGCGAGCCGCCGAACCCGATCAACATTCCGCCGGGCTGCAGCTTCCGCACGCGCTGCCCCTTTGCCTTTGACCGTTGCGCCACCGTAGACCCGATGCTCACGGCGCGCGGAAAGGGCGATTTCGCAGCCTGTCATCTGGCGGGAGGCGGCATGCCTGCATCCGTCGCCGCAGCGGGCACCACCTTTGCCTAACAAGGCAGGGTTGCTGAGACTCTTGAGGGAATTCACCAGATGGACTTCGACTACATCGTAATCGGCTCAGGCAGTGCAGGCTGTCCCCTGACAGCCCGGCTGCTCGAGAAGGGAATGAAGGTGCTGCTCGTCGAGGCGGGCAAGCGAGAGCGCCTTCCGATCACCCGCCTGCCTGCCGCGCTGATCCATACAGTGGGTAATTCGCGTTACGATTGGTGCTACAAGACCGAACCCGATCCCACGCGCGGCGGCTTGATCGAGGCCTGGCCGCGGGGCAAGGTGCCGGGGGGATCCTCTGCCATCAACGGCATGATCTTTATTCGCGGTGCCAAGCACGACTATGACGCCTGGGAAGCGCTTGGAAACACCGGTTGGGGCTGGCAGGATGTGTTGCCCTATTTCCGCCGGATGGAGACGGCCGACGCCGACAAGGACAATGGCGTACGTGGTGGCATGGGTCCGCAGCGGGTCTCGGCCCTACGCTGGAAGCACCCGGTCTCCGAGACCTTCATGAAGAGCTTCGTCGCCGCCGGCGCCACCTTCAACGACGACATGAACGGCATCTCGCACGAGGGCGTAGCATGGAACCAGGGTTCGACCGAGAATGGCGTACGCGCCTCGGCCTTCGACAGTTTCGTGCGGCCGAAGCTGAATGACCCGAACCTGCGCTTCATCGATGACACCCTGGTCGAGAAGGTGATCATCCAGGACGGGCGCGCGATTGGAATCCAGGCGCTGCAATCGGGCAAGTCGGCAACCTTCAAGGCACGCCGCGGAGTGGTTCTGTCGGCCGGCTCGATCAATTCTCCCCAGTTGCTGATGCTGTCCGGCGTCGGTGATCCGGAAGAGCTGAAGCGTCATGGCATCACGCCGCTCGTCAGCAGTCCCGAGGTCGGTAAGAACCTTCTCGAGCATCCAGGCCTCTATGCCTTGGCCGAGATGAAGGTGCCCACAGCCAACCGCATGGCACGGCCGCTGCGCGGGGCGCTCGCCTTCGGCGAGTGGCTCTTGGGCCGCAGGGGCGTGATGAGCGTGCCGACCGCGCAGATCATCGCCTTCATCAAGTCGACCCCTGATCTCGAACACACAGATTTGCAGTTCCACCTCTTCCCCTTCGGCCTCGCGCAGACCAAGACGAAGCTTGAGGTGCCCAAGCAGGATCTTGTCACGATCCTGATGAACATCAACCACTCGAAGAGTGTGGGCCATCTCGAGCTGCGTTCGGGCAATCCACGCGACAAGGTGGCGATCTACCCGCGCATGCTCGAGCACCCCGATGACGTGGAGACCCTGCTCCGGGGTATTGGTTGGATCCGCAAGATCGTCTCGCAGCCACCCTTCTCGCAGGACATGCTGCGCTTTCTCGACCTGCCGGATGAAGGCAGTTCACGCGACGAAGAGATCGCCTATCTCCGCCGCGCGACGGTGCCCTTCTACCATCCCGTCGGCACCTGCCGAATGGGGTCTGACGCGACCGCGGTCGTGACACCGGATCTAAAGATACGAGGCGTCGAGGGGCTCTGGGTGGCCGATGCCTCGATCATGCCGCGCCACATATCGGGCAATACCAACGCGACCGCGATCATGATCGGCGAGAAGGCCTCCGATCTGGTCCACCCGTAACCCCGGCCGGACGAGGGGAGGTTTTATCCGCCCCCCCGCCGGACGTTCAGACATCCCGGGCACGACGCATGTGCCCTCCGTGCGACCTTGACGGCGCTCCCCTCACAAGGGGCGCCGATCGTCACCCTCATGTGAAAAGGCCAGTTCTAACATGACTGATTTCTCGAAAGTCTTCATCGGCGGCCGCCGCGTCGCCTCCTCCTCCCCCCGGATCATCGAGGTGCGGTCCCCCTATGATGGCTCGGTCGTCGGAACCGCGCCACTTGCCTCGCGCGAAGACATCGACCGCGCTGTGATCGAAGCGCGCCGCGCCTTCGATCAGGGGCCATGGCCACGTCTGGCAGTTGAAGAGCGAATTCAAGTAATCGAACGCTTCCACGCGCTTTATGAGGCGCGCTCGGACGAATTTGCCCGCTTCACTTCGCAGGAGATGGGCGCACCGCATTGGTTCACCCAGGCAATCCGCGGCTTGATATCCAATCAGAGCCAAGCCTTCTTCAAGGCCGCGCGCAGCTACGCGTGGGAGGATCGACGCGTCGGCTTCCCATCGGGAAGAGCGATCTGGCTGCGCGAGCCGGTTGGCGTGGTTGCGGCAATCATCCCCTGGAACGCACCGCATCAGGTGGCGCTCGGCAAGCTTTACCCCGCTCTGATCGCTGGCTGCACGGTGGTTCTGAAACTGGCAGAAGAAACCGCAGTCGACGGGCAGTTCCTTGGCGAACTGTTCACCGAGGCGGGCGTGCCCGAGGGCGTCATCAGCATCCTTGCTGCCGACAAGGAGGTGAGCGAGCATCTCGTCATTCACCCCGGCGTGGACAAGATCGGCTTCACCGGATCCAGCAGTGTCGGTCGCCGTATCGCGAGCCTCGGCGGCGCACAACTGAAACGCGTCAGCCTTGAACTTGGCGGCAAGTCGGCTGCCATCGTCCTGGAGGACGCCGATCTGGCCGAGACGGTCGCGGCCCTCAAATTCCGTTCCTTCCCGAACAATGGCCAGGTTTGCGTGGCGCAAACCCGCGTTCTGGTTCCGCGCGCCCGTCAGGCAGAATGGGCTGATGCCATGGTCGCCATGATCGAGGAAATAACCATAGGCGACCCCACCGCCGAGGATACGTTCCTTGGCCCTGTCGTCTCGGAACGTCAGCGCCAGCGCATCACCGACTATATTCATCTGGGTGAACAGGAAGGAGCGCGCGTTGCTACCGGCGGCGCGGGCTCTCCCGACGGCATCAACCAAGGAAATTTCATCCGCCCGACGCTCTTCATTGATGTCGACAATGACATGCGTATCGCACAGGAAGAGATCTTCGGTCCCGTTGTCTGCATGATCCCCTACGACGGCGAAGATGAGGCCATCGCTCTGGCCAATGCCTCTGACTACGGGCTATCGGGCTCCGTCTGGACAAGTGATGCGACGCGCGCCGAGGCCATCGCCCGCAAGATCCGCACTGGTGGAGTTACCCACGGCAATGCGGCCGTCGACCTGCTCTCGCCCTTCGGAGGCTTCAAGCAAAGTGGCATTGGCCGGGAGTTCGGCTCTGAAGGCATCAACCATTATGTCGAACACAAGACGATTGCGCTATGACCATGAGGTTGGACGCCGCGCCGTCCCCGCGCGCGCCTTTCCTGGTACATACCTGCGCGACGACGCCTATTTTGGAGGCCCAACATGTCTGCTGACCTGACCCATGATCTTGTCGAAGAGACCCGACAGTGGCGACTCGACCTTCACCGCCACCCTGAACTGGCGTATCAGGAGCATCGGACCTCGGAGTTTGTGGCGAAAAAGCTCGCGGAGTACGGCTATGCCGTAACGCGGGGCCTTGGCGGCACGGGTGTCGTAGGCACACTCCAGCGAGGCACCGCGTCTCATTCGATTGCGCTTCGGGCGGACATGGATGCCCTGCCTATCCAGGAGCAGACGGGTCTTCCCCACGCTTCCACCGTGCCGGGTGTCATGCACGCCTGCGGGCACGACGGGCACACTTCGATGCTGCTAGGCGCTGCGCGCCTTGCAGCATCGCGCAAGGATCTCAACGGTACGCTTCACGTCATCTTCCAGCCTGCGGAAGAGGTTGAAGGTGGCGCGCTCCGGATGATCGAGGACGGGCTTTTCGACAGGATCTCGCCTGACCGGATTTTCGGCCTGCATAATTGGCCGTATAGCGCCCCGGGCACCGTGGCTGCCCCTGACGGGCCAATGATGTCGGCTTTTGGCACATTTGACATCAAAGTGGAGGGCAAAGGCGCGCACGGAGCTATGCCACATCAGAGTGCTGACCCCGTGCTGGCGGCAGGCCAGATCGTTTCTGCGCTACAGGTGATTGCAGCTCGCAATATCTCGCCGCTGGATTCCATCGTGATCTCAGTCACACGAATCCAGGGAGGTGACGCCTACAACGTCATCCCCGAAATCGTGAACCTGGGCGGGACGACGCGCTGGTTTTCGGCAGAAGCCGCCGATCTGATCGAGCGTCGGCTGGTGGAGGTGGCGCAGAGCGTGGCCGCAGGCTTCGAGTGCCGCGCCGAGGTAAAGCACCTGCGCCGGTACCCCGCGACCATCAATGATGCCGATGCAGCAGCCTTTGTCCGCGCCTCTGCCAGCGAAGCGGGCTTTGAGGTCATCTCGCCCCAGCCGTCGATGGGGGCCGAGGACTTCGCATTTTTCCTTGAGAAAAAGCATGGTTCCTACATCTGGCTGGGCTCTGCGCGCGAGGGTGAGAACCCAGTACTCCATTCGCCGCGCTTCGACTTTAACGATAACGTGCTGGGCGACGGCATTCGCCTGTGGAACAATCTGATCAGCAACACACTGATGGCGTAATGACCTCGGCAGACCGCTTACGGTCTGCAGGCACGCACAGGGAGGGCATTGGGAGGAGAGAATTTGGCTCGCGAGGAATGGGCGACTGCCCAGGGGAAATTCTCTCAT
>NZ_JAJAWH010000036.1 GCF_020531965.1 Pseudorhizobium xiangyangii
AATCCATTCATTCAATCGATGCGGTAGCGTATGAGCCTGACCCGAGCCCGTACATGTTACTCCTGGCCTCTGTTGAAGCGCCGGCTGACGGTGGACTTGTTGACGCCGAGGATCTTCGCAGCCTTGCCGATCGATATCTCGCCACTGCCAATGCGCGGCAGGATTTCGCCCCACTGGTCATCATTGACCTTGGGCTTGGGGCCGGACTTCTTGCCGGCCGCCTTCGCCGCTGCCAATCCCTCAAGGGTCCGCAATCGGATGACATCCCGTTCGAACTGCGCAAATGCGCCGGCAATGGAAAAGAACAGCCGGCCGCCAGGTGTCGTCGTGTCGATCATCTCCGTGACGGAGACGAGGCCCAGCTGCAGTCCGTCCAGGCGCTCGATGAGCAGCAGCAATTCCTTCAGCGATCGCGACAGGCGATCAAGCCGCCAGACGCAGAGCGTATCCCCTGCCCTCGCATGGCGCAGCGCCTCCTCAAGCCCTTGCTTGATGACGGCTCCTCCGGAGACCTTGTCAGTGAAGATTTTCTCGCAGCCGGCGTCGAGAAGCGAGCGGCGTTGCATTTCGACGTTCTGATCGACCGTCGAAACCCTTGCATATCCGATCTTCATGAATGTCCGCCGCCGTTGTGTATTGCGTCATTATTTCTGTAATACGCAACAGCGCCAAAAATGCAATCCTTGGATGCCGCTTTTCCGGGCCCTTTCGAGTGATTCCGCAACGGGTGCGCAAACGGTCGTTTAGGCACCCCGTTGTGTATTGATTTTGAGATAATTGAAATACGCAACGGGGCGGCGGTGGGCGCCAGCAACAGCGTGCTTCACGCGACCTTTTGTTCCGCCTCTTGCTCTACCTGCGAATGCCATTGACGGTGCGTAGTCCGCCTTGATGACGCAATACGCACCGGCAGAGGCTGGAGGCGGTCAGCCTCCCATTTGCGCGACACGGCGGGTCATCCAGCTCACAAAGTTCGTTCGCGTCATTTTGCGGCGAGTGGCCTCGGCATCGATGAACGCAAGCACGTCGGCATCGAGCATCATATTAGCGCGAACGGGTTTTCCACCAAGGCGAATAAGCGGAATGCTTGTCAACGTGCTTCCACTAGGCGCAGCTACATCTTCAAGTGCGCTCGGAACGGCTAAGCGCGAGCCGTCGCGCTCAGTGTCGAGCGCGTAATCGCGCAGAGCTTCCTCTGCATTGAGGATCGCATCGTCAATCGTATCGCCCATGGCGACAACGCCGTCGAGATCGGGAAAAACAACTCCGTAAGCGCCTTTTTCGCCGTCGATAAGAGCGGGATATCTAAGGGTCATGATGATACTTCCGAGTTTGATATTTTGTGTCATTTGGTTGGTGAGTTGAGGTTGGGGCTAAGCGCCCCAACCTGCTTTCTTGGCTATCGATCCAGCAACGCCCGGGCTAAGTTTTCTGTGTCTTGGTACTTGAACAAAGCCTTTTGCTGGGTGCCGATAGATGTCGTGGGCGGATCCGTGCCGGTTAAAGACCCAGCCTTCCATTTTCAGCCGCTTGATAATCTTTGCTGTATTTGTCTCCATCACCTCTCCAAATCTTCAAGTGCAAATATATGCACACAACCACCCACTGTCAAATGAAATGTGCATATATTTGCACGTTTCATTTGACTTCAAGGCCTAAGGGGACGGTGCTGATTTCCGAGCCAGCACCATCAGGCGGCAACCTTGATGCCCTTGAGGGCGGCCATCCGCTCACCCAGCAACCACAGGGCCTTGTTAAGCTTTACGTCCTGATCGATACCATTGACGGCGCGGCTCCTGACACGGCGGGGCCTGCCGAGATCGTCCCGGCCGACGGCGCGTAGTCCACCCTTGATCACATTTTCCTGCGTTACGTTCCAAGTTGTCCAGAGATCGTCGGCGCGGTCGTCATGGCGGCGCGGGACGAGCAGTTGCGCCGGTTTGATCGGTGTCACAGTTTCACCGTCCCGATCACCGAAGCGGATCATGTGGGCGGCTTCCGCCAGAATTTCCTTTTCATCGCGATTGAGTTTCACGCTTCCCCAATCCTGCGGCGCGGCCAGTGTCCGTTCCGCCTCTTTCAATACGCGATAGGTGCCCTCGATAACCTTGCCGCCGACGTCGCCCGAGTGGCGGACCTTCACGCTGTCGATAGTGCCGGACTGGGCCACTAGGGAATTCAGGCAACGGATGCGGAACAGGCCCGCCATCAGGTCATAGGCGCTTGTCCCGTCGTTGGCGTTCTTCAGGAGGATTTCGCAAACGGTGTCGCCGACATTGTACACCTGGCCGTCATCGATGCGGCGCAAGCGGATCAGGTGCTTGGTGTAATTGGCCTTGCCTTCAATCCGGCTGCTAGACTGTTTCGCGCCGACCGGCATGAAGCCTTCGGCTATCAGGCCACGCAAAACCTCGATCGTCGGGATAGGCTGGAAACGTTCTGAACGGCTTTCGTGAGCGGTCATCGCGAAAATGGAGGGCGCAGCGCGGCGCAGCTCGTCCTCGGTCATGGCGCGGCCAGTGTCAAAACGGGCGGTGTTTGTGTAAACGGTCATCTTGCTTTCTCCTTTTTTCCGCGAAGCGGTCTAATGTCCCGCAGGGGCATGAGCTGCGCCTCATGCCCTCGCGGCGTCGCAAGTCAGACCGGGTGTAGAGGGGTGCAAGTTGAAAAGCGGAGGGGTATCGCCCGCCCGCAGGGTTCGGCCTGGCGCAGCCAGGATGAATGATTCCTGGAAGGAATTACGGGGAGACCGCTTTTCTGCTTGCTGGGGAGATAGAGGGCTGGTCCCTCTTCGTCCCCACCCAAGGAGACAATGTGGCCGGTGGAACCGGCGTCTCTACTGGTGAGGTCGCCAGACCTGCACGAGCGATCGTTACCGCGTGTTGGCGGAGACGGGCTTTGCCTGGCTCCGGTCGCTTGCGACTAGAGCGCGGCCGCCGAGCGGCGTGCCCTCCCCTCCCCGTTTTTGCAGCCTACTTAGGGGCAGCCGACGAACATCGGCAGTGTGTCGGAGATACCTAGAGTACTTTCGCGGCCTGCAGAAGGCGCTTGAACGCTTCCTTATACGTCATCCGTTCTGCGTCACACCATGCAACGAAAGCATTCCAGTCTTCGGTTACGACACGCATTGTTGCGGTTGTGTGAGCCACTGAGGACCCATTCCTGTTTTTTCTTAAAGTGCGTTCCGGCATTTTTTGGTCATCCACGAATCCCCTGCTTTTGGCGATAGCCTCAACCTGTTCGACGGCCTGAGGCGGAACGGCGTCCGGTGCCCTTGGTTTAAAACTGTCCAATTTGGCAAAAGCGTTTGGTCGATCAGTCATTTTTACCTCCCGTCAGGATTTCCAGGACTTCACCAACAAACTTACTGGCGTTCGCCTTGGCCTGTGAGATGCCGTTGACCTCATTCGGGTCCAGTTCATCCAACGCCACTTTGTATCCAATCATCTGCGAGAACGCTGTCCTCTCGTTAAGATGGTTGCTCAGAAGTGCGACGCCCGCCTGTCTCATATCGCTTTCAATCTGCCTTTGTTCCCTTGTAGGAACACCGGCATTCGTCCGCGTGTAGACGAAGCGATGAGGTATATTTCGCCTTAGAGCTTTCTCTTCGTCGCGGATGAGTGAGACTGCCTCCGCAGCTTCCTCGGCGTCTGCAGATTTTGCCTGCGTGGGGATAAGGATCAGATCAGCACGTGTGGCTGCACGAGCAATTGTAACGGTTGCGCGGCCTTGAACGTCGATGATTACGAACTGCTTTTCAGCCGCTTCCTTGTCAATCATATCGACCAAAGTTTTGGGATCATCGACGTACTTGACCAAATCGGCGTACCGGCTCTTCCCCGCGAGAGCCCATTTGTACAGCGTGCGTTGCGGGTCAGTGTCGAGGATTGTTACGGTGGCACCCTCGTTTGCGAGGATGGTTCCTAGAACCAAGCACGTTGTTGACTTTCCAGCGCCGCCCTTGGGCGTAGAGACAACGATTACGGGCATGTTTCACCTCATTTGCTTTCATTTTGGCTAAAATAGCCTTCAATCATTTCAGTTGGGTTAACATCAAATGACATTACCTCAACTGAAATGACATCATTTGATTTCCTAGTTCTATTTAATTCAAATGATTTGATTTGAATTCATCACCATTCCCAAGGACCTCGACCACGCCGGGAGGGCGTGGCCGAGCATGGCGACGGATCATTCAGCCGCCATGGAAAAGTTCTGGCTTTCTTCGCCGTCGTTCTCTAAGAGCACCGGCGCGATCCGGATATGCGGCGGAAGCCAGCCGCTGCCTTCGACGGCCTTTTCGGCGAAGTCAGCGGCTTGTCGCTTCTTCATGGCAGCGATACCGGATGCGAAATCCGCCCCGCGAACCTCGGCAACAACGGCCTCGATGCCAGCACGGTTGAGGTGGTTGAAATAGCTGGCTGCGGTCGGCGTGAAGTAATCACCCATCTTGACGTTAAGGGCCTGCGCTAACTGGTCGGCATGAGCGAACGCCTGTTTCCGGTGGCCTGAATATTTCTGTTCAACGGCATTGACGGTATGGGCTGCGGCGTAGGCGAGCAGGTTCAACAATTCGTCCCGCGACTGCTCGAACAACCAGTCCCACAGGTCGGCGGGATTGCCGGGAAGCTTGTCGCCATAGTTTTCGGCCAAGCTCTCCCAAAGCTGCAATGCCTTGTTCTCGGCTGGCTGCTTCATCGACGGTTCAAGCTTCTCGTGGGTCATGGTGATTTGCAGGGCGCTTTGTCCGCCTCGCGCGCCGTAAGGGCCGCGATAGGCTAGGTCGAGCAGCATTGCATGCACGACGGAAACAAGGGCGATTTCCGGATTGTTCGCCAGTTCGATACGCAGCGCAGCGGTTTTTTGCGCTGTCAGGTCTTCGATCAGGGTTGCCGAATGGACAAAACCACCGGCGTTTCCGCTGTCGGTTTTGGAATCTACACCGCTATTGATACCGCCGCTTTCATCGGCGGTGGCAGCTTTGCGGTCTTCGTCGCGAACCATGCCGCGAAGAACGGCAAGTTGGCCGTAGTAATCGAGCGTTACGAAGGCCCCGGCCATTGCAAGGTCTTCCGCCTGATAGGCTTCGCCGCCGTCGCGTAGTTGCTTGATCTGCTCCTCAATGGCTTCAATCGTGACTTCGGCGCCGTCCCCTGCCTCTCCTGCCTCGATTAGTTCGGCCAGTTCGTCGTATTGGGCGGAAAGCGCATCCAGCGCGGCTTGATCGGCTTCGCTGAGATCGACACGCTGCGGGTAAACCCGATGCATGCGGTAGAGGTTTTCCGGCTGCTGGGTGGCGGTGTCGACCCATTTCCAGCCTTCGGCTTTGACCTGCTCGGCCACGGCTTCGAGCTTTTGAACCACCAACGTTTCCAGAAGCCCGCTATCACAGGCAAAACCGCCCTGATCTTCGAATAGATCACGGCGAACCGGCCCGCCTGCTGCGGCGTAGACTTCAAGGCCACCGAGGAAGGCAAGGCGTTTATCGCTAGCTGGCACTTCGTCGGCAGCAAGACGGCGCTTGATGGCATGGGCGCTGCGGTCCCAAGAGGGCAGGGCGGCCCAAACCTCATCTTGTCTGGCGTGATCGTCGGTCACGGTAAACGCGGCCAACTGCTCGTAGGTCATCTCCTCTTGGCGGTAGAGCGCCAGCAGGACCGGGGAGACCTTCGCCAGTGCCAAGCGGCGGTTTACGATGACTTCTGTCGTTCCGAACCGGGCAGCAATGTCCTTCACGCTCCTGCCTTCGTCTGCCAACCTCTTGAAGGCTTCGTACTGGTCGGCGGGGTGCATGGCCTCGCGCATAACGTTTTCGGTCAGGCTGATTTCGGTTGCGTCCTCAGCGTTTTTGACTCGTGCGTCCACTGCGTAGTCCGTGGCGATCTCGGCGCGTTCCGCCAGCAGCTTCAAGGCTGCGAAACGACGGCCACCAGCCGAAACCAGATAGCACCCCTTTGGTGCTTTTCGAACAACGATGTTCTGCAGAAGGCCATTTGCGAGGATGGAGGCGGCAAGAGCCTCGATGCTGTCGACGCTGTAGGTCTTGCGGACGTTGAGGGGGTCTACGTCAAGCTTATTGAGGGCGATTGCGATGATGTCGGACATTGGTTTTCTCCTATTTCTTCCGTCTTCGTCTTCTGTCCCCGGAGGGGCAGGAGCCGCGCTCCTGCTCCCGAGCTCGTGCGGAACAGTGGAGGAGAGGGGGGCAGGCTGAAAAACGGAGGGGTATCGCCCGCCCGCAGGGTTCGGCCTGGCGCAGCCAGGACGGATGATTCCTGGAAGGAATTACGGGGAGACCGTTTTTCTGCTTGCTGGGGAGAGGGGGCGAAGCTCTCTTTCACCGACAGGGGCCGCCAGTGGCGGTGGCGGCACCAGATCAGAGAGTTGCTGGCTCCAGCCGCGGCTGATTTTCTTGGTTTGCACCAGCGATCGTTACCGTGTCGGCGGAGACTGGCTTGCCTGGCTCCGGTCGCTTGCGACTAGAGCGCGGCCGCCTAGGGCGGGGTGCCTGGCTTTTTGGGGTCAACCCCGGGCGCGTACTTTTGGGCTATTTCCGTATTTTCGTAGGCGATTCCGATCGGTATGCCGTCTTCGGTCAGGTATTTGAGACCGTGATCTTCAAATGCCTTTTCGAGGATCGCGAGTGTTGTCAGGTTTGGCCGATCTATCAGTCCCTGTTCCAGAGGTTGGATGGCTCCGATCGAAAGTCCCGTGACTGGAGCAAACTGCCTGATTGTTAACCCGATCATTTCGCGTCCGGCGCGAACCACTCTTCCAGGCATTCGCAATTGCTGCGGCGGCTTTCCTTGGAACGAATGGAGGACTGCCATTTCTATGTCGTCGTACCAGACACCGAGTGAGATGGCGTCCACGACATAGAAACTGATTCCGATTTTCTCGAATGCCGCTCTTATCTTGTAGTTCCGGTAGAGGTCGGGGCGCTGCGCTCGCTCATTTTCGAGGTTTCTAATTACTGTCTCGGATAGATTCACAAGGCTGCCGAGTTGTTCCCGAGTATAGCCTGCCATCGCTCTTGCTGCACGCAAGAGGCGTCCGGGGATTGGCATAAAGCGTTGCGACTCATCCATTGGGCAACTTTAGGAATGCGCCGGAGTAGAGTCCACAGGTCGCCAATCCTATACTCGGGTAAAGCGTTCTCCATCCTTGTAGCGGCCAGACCTGCTACATACCGCCGCATGTTGAAAAGTCCTTTCTGGTTTGCGCTTTGCGAGCCGAGCACGGCGCAGAAACGACGTGTTTCCTCAGCCTCAAAATGAACGTGCTGGGCGGCAAGGTCGCTCAAGCGAGCCTGTGAGGGCTAGGATAGCTGATCCTCAGGTGGACGGTTCGTGATTGATCTCAGATTTCGCCTCCCCACCCGTTCAAAAGCCCCTTTTTTGGGTGCGGCATATTCATTTGCCTGTTGTCCAGGCGAGTGTGTGCTGCACCGGCCCGCAGTATGGGCGGGTCGGAACCGCCGCAGGGTTGCGTGAGCAACCCGAATAGCGGCGTCCGCTTATCTTTTCTCATAAGGAATAAAACTAGGATGGGATTCAGTCTGCCTGGCGGACTCACGTTGATTGATAGATTTTCCAAGGCGGGCAAGGGCCCGTCCCAAGGGGGTATCGCCGACATCGAACAACGTTCGCTCCTCAATGTTCACTGACCCCCTGAACGCCTCGATCAATTCAGATTTAGCCTGGCGCTCCAGTTCGTAATCCTCGGGGAGGGGAGACTTTACACCCATCCGCCATAGGAGGCGTCGAGCTCGCTCAGGAAGGGAGAGGCGATAGGCGTTACTGGTTTGTTTGACTTGGGGGCCACGGCCGGTATTGCCGGTTGGCTCATACCTGCGGAGCCAGTCGAGGAAACCGTGGTCGCGCAGCGCCTTCAGCGCGCGTACGACGGCGTCCCTCGAACGGCGCAGCTTGTGCATGAGGGTGTCTATCGAAGGCTCGAGGCGGCCGGTGCGAAAGTCGACGAGATTGGCAAATAGTTGCAGAACCTCGATCGCGACCGATCCAAGCGGTCCGTTGCGGGAACCGGGTTCGCGTTCTGCCAATTCGTATCGCCGGGCGGCGAGCAGGATTTGGCGGACCTCCTGCTGATTTGTGCGACGCCAAAAGCCCCCTTCGCAGCGACCGGCTGCACGGGAGTGTCGTCGTACAAGGCTTCCATTTCGCTTCGGAGAAGCCGGCAAGTTCGCTTTTAACAGCATTGCAACGTGATCACGCATCGGACGCTCCTCCGCGGCCGGCGGGTGATACTGCAGTATAGTAGGTATGATTGATCGAAGCCGAAAACCGCATGGGCCTTGGCTGTGTCGAGTGAGCTTTTTCCACGTTTTCTTCCCTTAAATTTGGGCAAAGAGATTCCGTGGCGCGAAAGCGCATTAGGCTTGCAAAACTGATGAGAGGTGGCTAGATTGCGCGTATTGTTTTTGTGCGCTGATGACGGACGCCAATCCGTTCTCGATGACCTCTCTTTTGGAAGCCCGGCCTCGCGCCGGGTTTTCTGTTTTTAGGCCACTTTCCCCTCCATTTCTGCCGAATCGTGCCCGCCCATTGCGGTGCAGCCCATCATGACAGATTCGCGTTTCGATTGGAAAACTATACTCAAATATAGCACTCCTCCTCGAACCACGCGCATGTGTACGCCCGAGTCGGCGCTTGTGTCAAATTATGCCGTACGGCACACGCTAAGCACGATGGTCATAATACCGTTTTGACTTGTTTTAAGTATTGCTATTTCCACGTTCATTTGGCACGCTGAATACAGATTAGCAGGCAACCGCATTGATCGAGGGGGAATTATGAATTCTGTGTCGCGTCTTGAAACATTAGTGAATCAACATCTATCAGTGTTGACAGATTTCAAGGAGTTTTCGGCATTAGCGGATCAACAAATTGATCTTTCAATGGTTATGGCAACGCTTGATAGAGAGAGTGCGTGCCGTAAGGAGATCCTCTCCTACCGTCCGCAGACCCGTGCGGAAGCCGCTCTAAAGCTCCGCGCTACACTTGAAGCAGTAGCACTATTCGAAGAGCTTGATCAGCATGAGATAGTAATTTTATTGACATCGCTGGTTGGATTCCTTGAGGAGCCATTGACGCCAGATTCAGCCCCGCCTACTGTCTAATGTAGATACAGGAGGGAACCACCCATGAAGCCATTCGTCCTTTCAGCAGCAGCGACACTCGCTGCTGTTTTCGTTTCTGCACCTGCAACAGCGTCCGAATGGGGCTGCGAGGTGCTTTTGTGCCTTTCAAACCCGGGCTCTCCGACGGAGTTCAAGGAATGCGTACCGCCGATCCACAAGCTCTACAGCGAGCTTGCCAAGGGCCATTCGTTCCCGACCTGCACTGGTGTGGGCTTCAAGGCTTCCAAGCCTGTTTACGATCCTTACGAATGCCCGGCCGGGTATGAGCTTATCAACAGACCAAGTTTGGGCAGCCACGAACGCCCATCATGCAAGGCCACCGAGCCTAAAGTCCTTCCAATGATGGCCTGCTGGAAAAACGGGACTGGGCAGGGGCAAATTGAAATGATCGCTGGGAAGCGCACCTGCGTTACCTATCCATCCACGGCCGCCACTCTCCGCGAAAAACCCCGTTACGTCATCATCGACATCGATGACGTGGGCAAGAAGACCGTCTGGTTCTGAGGCGGCAATATGGATCTGGCATCAGTTTTTGCGCTGGCGCTGAGCTGCACGACAGCTGCGCCGCCGTCCCTTCTGGCAGCAACGTCAATTGTCATGACGCAAGGTGACCCAATGGCGTTGACGGTCA
The DNA here is from genome assembly GCF_020531965.1 of Pseudorhizobium xiangyangii. Lineage (GTDB taxonomy): Bacteria > Pseudomonadota > Alphaproteobacteria > Rhizobiales > Rhizobiaceae > Neorhizobium > Neorhizobium xiangyangii. Next base: position 9,792 of record NZ_JAJAWH010000036.1, read on the forward strand.
ACGGAGCGCCAATACCTGGTCCGATGCTCCAGGCCGCAGCCATGGAAGAGGCTCTTGCCGCCATTACCCAAGGCTCATCCGTCAGGTTGGGTCTCGGGCAATCTTCACCAGACGAATTGGACAGTGCCGGGGCAGAGCTGGCCGACGGGTTTTCACCGTGTTCAAGTCTTGCAGCATTGGACGCAACGTTGGCTCAGACCTATGCCGGCGTCTCAGGAACGGACGAAGAGCGATGGCTGGCTGCGGCCAGTTTGCACGCGACAGGCACTTACGATCTGGCGCTAGCATCAGACTTCGTCGCAAAGATCACCGAAATTCGGGCAACACTTCCGCCTGATAGGCCAGGTCAGCCACGTACTGCCCTGGCCACAAACCTGCCATTAGCGGCCACATCGGCGGCTGATGGCCCAAAGGAACCACCCTCAACTTCAAACAGCGCTGATATCTTCGGCTCCGGCCGGGGACAGTCGCTGCTGATATTTTCCAAGGAGTAGCGTTTTGTCTTTCCAGAATTCTATTGGCGCAGTCGCCAAGCGACACGCACCTGCATTGGCCATGGCCGCCGTAATGAGTGTCATGTTTGTTGAACCTGCTTTCGCTCAATCTCTCGGCAACATCGAGAAAGTCCTGAAGAACCTTGTGGACATTCTTACAGGTGAAGTGGCGCGGCTAATTGCAATGCTCGCGGTTATCCTCCTTGGCATGGCGACGATGTTCAACATGTTCGATAAGCGCAATTTGGTTTTCGTGATACTAGGGATCGCCATCGTGTTTGGAGCAGCCGAAATTGTCGGCTGGCTGACGGGGGCCTGACCATGTCGGGAGAGCAGGTGAGGCTAACCGAGGACCCGCTATTTCTGGCATGCACCCGACCTGCCATGGTCGGCGGCGTCACAATCGAGGCCATGGGTGCCAACGTCGTGTTAACCGCGATGGTTTTTCTCGCCGGTGGCTCGTTGCTGTATTTCAGCGTTGGCCTTCTGCTGCACCTGCTCTTCCGGGCCATCTGCAAAGTGGATCACAATCAGTTTCGGGTTCTGGCGGCTTGGCTCAATTCAAAGGGCCGGGCACGCACCAAGGACTATTTCGGCGCTGCGACATACACGCCGCTGGTCATCAGAAAATCGAAGAAGGCAAGGGGTTGAACCGTGCTTAACAACAACGCTGGCCCGTCAGCGAAACTTGCCAATCGCGAGCGGGAGGCCGGACCATACCTGCCGTATACCCGCCATGTGAACAATACTGTTGTCGCACTCCGTTCCGGCCTGCTGATGACGACCATCGAGCTCAAGGGCGTTCCCTTCGAAACGAGCGATCGTGCCGAGCTCAATATATTCCACAACCACCTGAACATGCTGTGGCGCAGTATCGGCAAGGAGCAGCTGGCGCTCTGGAGCCATATGGTGCGCCGGCGCGACCGCGATTATCCTATTGGCAAGTTCAAAAGCAAATTTGCAGCCGATCTGGACCGGAAATACCAGGAGCGAATGGTGGGCGAGGCGCTGTATCGCAACCGCTGGTTCCTCACGCTTGTTTGGTCGCCTGCCATCGACAGGGCGGACAAGGTGCTGAATTTCCTCAGCCGCTTCCACAAGCCCAGCATGAGCGATGAAGTCGATCATCGCGCGCTCAAGGAGCTCGACGATACGTGCCAGACGGCCATTGCCGCCCTTGAGCGATACGAGCCGCGTGTTCTTGGCCTCTACCGGGGCAACAATGAGCTGATGTTCTCCGAGCCAATGGAATTCCTGCGGCTTGTCGGCACTTCCGACGAGATGCCAATGCCGCTGGTCGACGGGCCAATAGGGGGCGCTGTCTATGCCGACCGGGTTCTGTTTGGAAAGGAGAACATCGAGATCCGCCTACCCGACGAGAGCAAGCTGGCGGGGATACTCGGCATCAAGGAATACCCGTCGAAGACACGGCCGGGCATGCTCAACGCCATCCTGTCGGCAAAGATGGAATGCGTCCTGGCGCAGAGTTTCGCCTTCATCGCCAAGTCTGATGCCAAGCAATCAATGGCGCTCAAGCAAGGCCAGATGATCAATGCGAACGATCGGGCTGCAAGCCAGATTGACGAACTTGATGTGGGCCTGGACGATCTTGAGAGTAATCGCATGGTGATGGGCATGCACCATCTCAACCTGATGGTTCTTGGGCATGATAGCGTGGTCCTTCGAGAGAACATCGGGCTGGCCCGGAGAATTCTCAGCGAATGTGGCATTGTGACTGCTCGTGAAGATCTAGCGCTGGAAACGAGCTATTGGGGCTTGTTCCCCGGCAACTTCTCCCATCGTCCTCGGAGTGGGGCTATCTCGTCCCGTAATTTCGCAGCTCTTTCGGGCTTCCATAGCCACCCAAGCGGGGAAAAGAAGGCGCACTGGGGCATGCCGGTCGCCTTGCTCAAGACTGCGGCCGGCGGTGCTTATAATTTCAATTTCCATGTCGGTGACCTCGGCAACACCTTCATCTGCGGGCCATCAGGCTCCGGTAAGACGGTCATCCAGAATTTTATGCTGGCGCAGCTGCAGAAGCACGATGCAACCATGGTGTTCTTCGACAAGGACCGCGGTGCTGACATCTTCGTTCGCGCGGCTGGTGGAAATTACCTTCCTTTGAAATCGGGCCAGAAGACCGGCTGTGCGCCGTTGCAGGCGCTCGATTTCGATCACGCGGGGGATTTCGAGTTTCTGCACTTATGGATCAAGAAGCTGGTCGAACGTCCCGACAAGCCATTCACGGTCACCGAAGAAGGCCAGATCCATACGGCACTGTCGCAGATGCGAGCAATGCCGCGTGAACTTCGACGGCTCGGCAATCTGCGCGATTTCTTTCCGTCACGTGATCCGGAAGGGATCGGCGCACGGTTGGAACGTTGGTTTGGCACCGGGGCACTGTCATGGGCGTTCGATCACGGTGCGGACGACATTGCGCTGGATGCGTCCTTAGTCGGTTTCGATATGACCGAGTTCCTGGACAATCCCGAGATCCGCACACCGCTGATGATGTATCTCTTCCATCGGGTGGAACGGCTTATCGATGGCCGCAGGATCGTCATTGATATTGACGAATTCTGGAAGGCGCTCGACGACGAGGCTTTCCGCCAGCTTGCCAGAGACAAGCTCAAGACGATCCGCAAGCAGAACGGCATGATGCTGTTTGGCACCCAAAGCCCGCGAGACGCGCTTCAATCGGAGATTGGCTATACGATCATCGAGCAGTGCCCAACAAAGATTTTCATGCCGAACCCATACGGATCGCATGAGGACTACGTGGGTGGCTTCAAGCTCTCCGAACGGGAGTTCGAGCTGATCAGCCAGGAGCTGACACCCGAAAGCCGCTGCTTCCTGATCAAGCAGGGTCGGAACAGCGTCGTTGCGTCGCTCGATCTTGGCGGCTTCGATGATGAACTGAAAATTCTCTCCGGACGTACCGAGTCCATTGCCCGGATGGATGAACTGATCGTGTCGCATGGCAGCAACCCGGAAGTCTGGTTGCCGCATCTTTTAGGAAAGGTTTGAGCAGTGAAGCGAATTTTGACAGCGGCGGGCATCGCACTGTTTTCCTCCGGGGCGTTTGCACAAGGTATCCCCACCTTCGATACCACGGCGGTTGCAAAGGCTCTGGAGCAGATTGCCAACCAGATGGAGCAGATCGAGCAGTTGAAGGCGCAGTTGGCCCAAGCCAAGGAGCTCTATGACTCGATGAACCAGATTACCGGCGTTGGCGATCTCGCCGGATTGCTCAAATCTGAGAACATCCAGCAGGCTTTGCCTCCGGAGTTCAGCAAGCTTCAAGGCCCACTACAGGGCGTCCTCAAGAACAATTTCGACGCCTTTGAGGAGCGCAATAAGTACACGAAAGAGGCGGCTGACGACTTCTACTACAAGGAACTGGCGCGGGCTCGCGGTGAGACCAACACCGATATGAGCGTCGGCCAGACGATCTATGAGGCGGCCGGCCAGCGCATCAGTGGATTGGAACAACTGCGCGACAAGGTGAAGACGGCGGCTACTGCAAAGGAGGTCGCAGATCTTCAGGCTCGTATCTCAGGAGAATCCTCGTTGATCCAGAACCAGATCCTGCAAATGCAGGGACTAGCGATGATTCAGCAAGCGCGCGATCGCGTCGACGACGAACGCAAGCGGGAAAACTTTTTGGATATGCGCCGTCGCATCAAGGAAGTCGGAGTCAAGTGATGAATTTGAAATCTGTCATAGCTGCGGCAGCAACCGTAGGCATATTGTCTAGCTGTGGTGAGGATCCAGCGCAAGGGCCACAGGCCGAGCTCCAAACACCTTCAACAATACCCGTTCAAACAGTGGAATGGTACCTCGAGCATAAGGCAGAGCGGGATACTATGTTTAAGCATTGCAAGAACAATCCTGGAGAGTTGCGAGATCATCCAAACTGCCTCAACGCCCGGGAAGCCCATCGAAAAGCGCATCACAGGGCCATGATCAAGATATCTGAAGAGAATTTGAAGGCGCTATCGTCCGGGAGGCAGTGATGCAATTGAAGACTATTCTGGTTGTAACCGCAAGCTTTGCGGTCCTTTCCGGCTGCAGTGAAGATGCATCGCAGGCTCCGGTGGCCACCAGCGAAGCGGCTACATCCGTCGTTCAAACCGTGAGCTGGTATCTTGAACATGATGCCGAGCGTGAGGCCTTGGTCAAGCGCTGTAAAGACAATCGCGGCGAGCTTGAAAAAGATCCCAACTGCCTCAATGCCAGGGAAGCGGACTTTATCCATATGCAAGAGCGCATAATGCAAATCGGCGGCAAGTGATGATCAAGATATCCGAAGACAATTTGAGGCCGGTATTCTCCGGGAGAGTATCATGGGTGTAGCCCAAATCATTGCCAGCAGCATCGAAGAGCCGATGCTGGCATTCATGTCCAACGGGGTCACAAAGGTCGCCGCTGCGGTCAGCGGACCCTTCAATGCCGCTATGACCCTCTATGTGATAATTTTTGGTCTGATGATCGTGCTGGGTTATGTGCGGATGCCCATATCAGACTACGTGATGAATGCGTTCAAGCTAGCCTTCCTGTCGTTGCTGATCAGCAATGTCGGTGAGTACAATACCTACGTAACCGACCTGTTCTTCAAAAGCTTACCGGAGGGCATCGGTGCTGCGCTGGGCGGCAAATCCGATGTTAGCAACATCCAGAGCGGCATCGCCTTCGACATTTACATCGACAAGGTCATAAAGGTTGGCGAGACAATAAGGGAGGGAGCAGATTGGTCAGATGTCGGCACTCAGTTCTTTGCCATAATTTTTCAAGGTATCGGTGTGGCCGCCGCAGTTCTGATGTTTGCAGTCGTCGTCTATTCTAAGTTGATGCTTGCGTTGATCATTGCTATCGGCCCAATCTTCGTTGCTCTTGCTCTGTTTGAACAAACTCGCTCGTTTACTCAGTCCTGGGTTGGGGCTCTAGTAAACTTCGTCATGTTGCAGGTGCTGATTTACGCCCTGCTCGCGCTGACATTGACGATCGGTGAGTCAATGATCGATCCCAAGGGCGAGTTTCCTGTCGTATTCCACAAGGCAATGCAGGCCATCGGCCTCTTCATTCTATCAGCGTACGTCGCCCTTGAGCTTCCTGGCGTTTCATCCGCCTTGGCGGGCAGTGGCTTTGCCATTGGCGGCAGGGTGATGAACGCGGCTGTTGGTGGAGCGGCGCGTGGGGTTGCAGGATTGCCCAAGGCTCACGCATTGTACAACAAAATGCGCGGCGAGGGAGGCGAGGTCAGGAAGGACTGAGATAGTCCATCGACGGCATAGACCAAAGCGAATGAGATTGGAGAAAAGCGTTGAGCGCTAAGACGATTAAGATTGTTGTGGACGTAATCCTTTGGACTTTGATATCGGCATCGACCGTAGCGTTTATCTGGTACCTCCAGCTCCCGGAGCCGGTGCCCGTTCAAACAGTAGACTGGTATCTGGAGCATGACGTTGAACGCGAAGCGATGCTCAAGCGCTGCAACAACAATCCTGGCCAACTGAGAAGTTGGCCCGATTGCGTCAATGTGGAGCGGGCGAATTCTTTAATTACGCAAGCGAGCAAAATTCAATAAGCATAAAGGCCCTGCGGGGCCTTTCTTTTTGCTATATTTGCTATACTGCGGTATAGTATTATCCCAAGTCGTCTACCGTTGCATGCTCTGCAATCTAGGGATTACGCGGCTATTCGTGTTGCTTCCGTCCTATATATGACTATAGATTACCATAGTTTAACCAAACTTGTGGTCGTCATGCTTCCATTTTACAAAAGCGCAACCGTTTGCGCCCTTGTCGCCGCTCTCAGCTCATGTGGCACACCCGCAAAATTCGAAAATACCGCACCGAAATGCTCCGGTAATGCGCGCCGGCCGCTCAATCAGGATCTCTGGGATTGGGATAAATCCTCACCTGGAAATCACGCGGCTAGCAAGCCGAACTCTTCAGCTGGCAAAACATTCCCAAAGGCTCCCACGTCATCCCGGACAAATTACACACCTGAGACGGAAGCTGCGCAATCAGCGGACGCCACCGCCGCTTTTCAGCAATCAGTCGGGTGGCAGATAGCGCTTTCGGAAGAGCCATGCGGAGGGGTCTCCGATGGTCACTGAGGACGCCCTAAAGGACTATTTCGAGCGGTCCCGTAAATGGGAACGGGATGCTTACATTGATGTGCTTCGCTCCCGGCGTATCTGGCGTTTGCTGGCTCTAACTACCTCGGCGCTTGCCATTGCAGGCGTTGGCGCAGTTGCCGCTCTCGCACCGCTCAAAAGCGTAGAGCCCTTCGTTATCCGCGTCGATAATTCCACCGGTATTGTCGAGACAATGAGTGCCTTGACCGACGCGCCCGGCAAATATGACGAAGCAATTTCTCGGCACTTTCTCCATACCTATCTACGCGCCCGTGAGGGCTTCCTGTTCGATGAGGCCAAGCACAATTTCCGTGTTGTTAGTCTCATGAGCTCTTCCGCTGAACAGGAGCGCTTTGGCACCGAATATTCCGGCAATAATCCCGACAGCCCACAAAACCGCTATGGCCGGCATTCAGTCGTGGAAGTCGCGATAAAGTCGGTCTCGTTTATCGCCGATACCGCAGGGCAGGGAAGTATTGCCCAGGTGCGTTACCTGCGCACGGAACGTCGCGACAAGGCCGTTCAGACTTCCCATTGGATTGCGACCGTCTCGTTTCAGTATGTCGGCAGCCAGTTTTCAAGCAACGACCGGTTGGTGAACCCGCTCGGCTTCATCGTCACCGAATACCGCACGGCCGAAGAAGGAGCTTCGAATTGACCAGCAGCTATAAATCCCGGTCGCTGCGACTGATCCCGTCCGTCATCACCGCATCCCTTCTTGCCTTTGCCGGAAGTGCCATGGCGCTGGAAACTCCGATGTCCGGCCAAAAGGACGAACGTATGCGGTTGGTCAGCTACAGCTCGGATCAGGTCGTAAAGGTCGTCGGCCGAGAGCGGGCATCGACGCAGATCATCTTTGCCGAAACGGAACAGATCGTCCATGTCGCCGTCGGTGACGCCATCGCCTGGGAAGCAGCACCAGCGCAAAACATCCTGTTCCTGAAGCCGCGCGAATTCCACCCGGTTACGAACTTACAGGTCGTAACCATGCGGGCGAACGGGCAGCGGCGGGTCTACCAGTTTGAGCTGACTGCAACACAAGGAAAGGTCGATGCCCGCGATGCGTACTTCGCGATCCAGTTTCGCTATCCCACAGATGAAGCGGAACTGGCGCGGCTGAAGCAGCAAGCCAGCAGCACAAACGCGGAAAACAAGCGGATCGATGAGGCACTTTCCTTGTCGCAAAGCCATAGCGCGCGCAACTTTGCCTTTTCGGCACAGGGCAGCCGCTCCCTCGAACCTGACGCGATCTATGACGATGGAAAGGTCACTGTCTTCCGGTTCAATGGCAACCGTCCAGTGCCGGCGATCTACATCATACGGGATGACGGTACTGAAAGCCTCGTTCCCAATACGGTTCGCGACCAGGGCAGGGCAGTTGTTGTCCATGCAACGGCGGGCGGCTTCCGTCTACGCGACGGCCAGAACGTCTTGTGCATCACCAACGAAGGACACGACCGGGTTGGCGTCAACACGGGCACAGGGACAACCTCATCCTCGGTAGAGCGCGCTGTCGTACCGAACGTAACCGGAGCACCAAAGTAATGCACAATCCTAAGAGCACGGAAGCTGAGGAGCTTGGTGAGCGCGACGCCGAAATTCTGGGTGAGCGGAAAACCGCCAACGGCCCAAATACCAAGGTCAAGCTTGCCGTCGTTGCTGCCGCCGTAATCGGTGTTGGTGGCATCTTCTATATGGCCTCTGGCGAAAGCGAAGAGAAACAAGAAGAGACGAGGGCGGTTGCCGTCCGAAACGTTGTTCCCTTCCAGGCCGCACCGGAGGAAAAGCCAGAAGAGGAGCCCGAGCCCGAACCGGTCGCTACCGAGGCGGAAGAAGAAGCTGTCGAAGTGGAAGAGATCGACGAGCTCCTGGAGGCAGCTCGCCGGGCTCCCGTACTGATCACCAGTGGCAGCAGCATGCCAAGATCTGCGCCTTCGGAAATGCCTGTATCGGGTGACGGCAGTGGGAGTTTTGGCGAGGAGCGGCAGCTTTCGTCCATGTTGCGGTCTTCGCCTCAGGCATCCGCCAAGGCAGGGGTGATCGCGAACCTGCACATGACGGTTCCGAAGGGCACGCACATTCCTTGTACGCTGGAGACGGCCTTAAGCTCGGACCAGCCCGGATTGGTATCCTGCATCGTGGCCCGTGACGTGCTGGGCGCTTCCGGTCAGGTCGTGCTTGCCGAGAAGGGATCGAAGATCCTCGGTGAGTATGAGGGCGGCATGACGCGCGGAAAGGCACGGATTTTCGTGCTTTGGACCGAGATGCGCACTCCATCCGGTGTGGTCGTACAGCTGAACTCCCCGGCAAGCGACGCACTGGGCCGGAGCGGTTTCAATGGCAAGATCGATTCAAAGTTCAAAGAGCGGTTCGGCGGCGCCATGCTGATGTCGGTGATCTCCGACGCCTCCAACTTCGCGTTTGGGCGTCTGACCGACCAAGCCGAGGTTGAGGCAGGCGGGACGGAAAGCACTTCCAACGAAGCAATCGCAACGATCCTGAAGGAGTCGCTGAGCATCGAGCCGACGCTTTACAAAAATCAGGGTGAATCGGTTTCGGTCTTCGTTGCCCGAGATCTCGATTTTGCCGGCGTCTACCAGCTGAAGCGTACCGCTCCAATGCATCAGATCTACGATCGCGCTGTGCACGGTACATCAGCGATCAGCTCCCGTCCGACGAAGTAGGCCGCCATGTCCGTTATGGTCAGCAGCCTATCGCATTTTCTGGGGCCGATCGTCGGATGGCTTGCCCAGGAAGACACGACTGAAATCGTCATTAACAAGCCGGGTGAGGTCTGGGTTGAAGGTGCCAAAGGATGGACGGTCCACCTCGAACCAACCATGACGGCCGAATTCTTGATGGGCTTTGCTCTGGTGGCCGGCCGAGAGACGAAACAGGATATCTCGGCCACAAATCCGGTTCTGTCCTGCACCTTGCCACATGGCGAGCGGTGCCAGATCGTCATCCCGCCGGCGGTCCCGCAGGAGACGATCTCGATCACCATCCGCAAGCCATCGACCCTGACCTACGATCTTGAGGATTTCAGGCGGATCGGCTTGTTCGACGATATCATCGTTGAGGACGAGAAGCTCTCTGACAATGATCGCCAATTGCTGGAGCTGCACCGGTCACGCCAGTGGGAGGGCTTTTTCGACCTGGCCGTTAAGTCGCACAAGAACATCATCATTTCCGGTGCGACCGGTTCCGGCAAAACGACTTTCTCAAAAGGGCTTATCCGCTGCATCCCCAATCACGAGCGGATCATCACCATTGAGGACACCGCCGAACTTGAAATCCCGCAGCCAAACCATGTGAGGCTGATGTATTCCAAGGACGGCCAAGGTCTTTCAAGCGCCGGCCCCAAGCAATTGCTCGAGTCCTGTTTGCGAATGCGCCCAGACCGCATTCTGCTCCAGGAGCTACGCGATGGAACAGCCTTCTTTTATCTGCGTAACGTGAATTCCGGCCATCCGGGTTCGATCACGACGGTTCATGCCAACAGTGCAAGTTTGGCATTTGAGCAGCTATCGCTGCTGATCAAGGAAAGCGAAGGCGGATCAGATCTTGGCCGAGACGACATTCGTGCTCTGTTGCATCTGCTCGTGGACGTTGTCGTGCAGATAAAAAAGCAGAGCGACGGTCGGCGTCGCATTACCGAAGTTTACTTCGATCCGGAAGGAAAGGCACGGCATGGCCTCTAACTGAACGACAGTTGGATCAGAGCGCGTCAACGCTCTGATCCGTGCTCACTCAACCTTTGGAACCACCCTCAAGTTTAAGGAAGCATTTTCATGCTTAGCAGTTTTCGTGGCCAGCTAGAAGCCACAGCACTCTTTTCGTTCGCTCATCCGAACGAACACAGCAGGCAGACGCCTGTCTGCCCAAACGGGGTCGCAGAAATCTATTCAATCCAGAAAGGAGGAAAGCCCGTGGCGCATTGCGCCGCATGAGGTGGCCAGGGCAATTCTGCCCTGGCCTTGTTCCCGAAAAACCTGCCGAGCCGGCACGCCTGCAAGCCAGACCGCCTCGGCCATTCCGAAAACAGAAGAGTATTATCATGAAAAATCTACGAGTCCTGCTCTCCGCGAGCACGCTTTGCTTGGCCTTGCCGATAACGGGTACCGCCTTGGCAGCATCGCCGCCGACTGTAACGGGTAAACAGGGCTGCATTCTTGAGGCCGGCCGGACCGGTGAGTTTGCCGCCACCCACGTATTCTCGGGTTCGACCGGTTCGCTCACCCACGTCTTTGGAGATGGAGATTTAGGGAATGGCAGTATCATGGGCGCGGACGCAACCGGCCTGCAGGCGTCCTGCCAATCAGACGCGACATTCGATTTCGACGTGTGGGGCGGTGTGAACGATCTCACCCAATACCACGGCGACGTAAGCAACCCGTACACGATTGATAATTTCGTGACCGCGGGTGAAATCAACACCGTCCTGCAGCAAGTCTATATCGACATAACTGCCGGCATGGATGGGACAAAAGACACCGAACAGGACGGCCGTCTCAACGGTCACGATACCGCCATTAGCACTCTCGACGGGAGAGTAGACGGGCACGATGTCGCCATCGAAAACCTCGAGAACAGGGTGGACGGACACGATGTCGCCATCGGGAAAATCGAGGACGGCGCAGTTTTCTACAATCGCGACGAAAACGGCGTAAAGACAGGCGGGGTCACGTTGAACGACGGAACCGGCAACTCGGTTCTCCTCGGAAACGTCGCCGACGGTGCGGTAGATGCGACATCGACCGATGCAGTCAATGGTTCACAGCTGCACGGCCTTTCAAACTCGGTTGCCGAAGCCCTGGGCGGCGGTGCCTCTGTGGCTCCGGACGGTACGGTTACCGGTCCGACTTATAATGTCGGCGGCAATACCTACAACAACATAGGCGACACTTTTGCCGCCCTTGATGGCCTGACGGTCCAATACGTTCCCGACGCCAGCGGCAATGCCACCAACGTTGTTGCTCTCACCGGCGATGCGACAGGTTCGCCAGTATCGATCACCAACGTTGCAGCAGGCGTCAACGATACTGACGCCGCCAATTACAGCCAGGTAAAGGATCGCGTTTCCTACGATATCCACGAGGATGGCTCGCGCTCCAATTCAATCACCCTTCAGGGCGGAGCTACCGGGCCGGTGACAATTCACAACGTTGCTGCCGGTAAGGCACCGACGGATGCTGTCAATATGAACCAGTTCGACGAGTTGCGCACATCGACAAACCAACAGTTCGAGCAGGTCAACAATCGCATCGCTGGCCTTAGCGGCGAGATTCGCGACGTGCGCAGCGAAGCCCGCGCCGGGGCGGCAGGTGCCATGGCGGCAAGTGCCATCCGTTACAACGACCAGCCGGGCAAGGGCAGCTTTGGTATTGGCATGGGTGGTTTCAAGGACGCCATCAGCTTTGCCGGGGGCGTCGGTTACACGTCGGAAGACGGCCGCACGCGCGTGAACAGTGCGCTCGCCTGGTCTCCGAACACAGGCGACCTCAGCTGGAATGCCGGCGTGAGCTGGACCTTCAACTAACCTTGCGATCGCGCAGGACGGAAGAGCAGGATTGGCTCTTCCGTCGGCCATTCCATCATTTTTACGGAGACGACCATGCGATTGAACCTCATCGCTTCTCTTGTAGCCGCACTGGCTGTCGCAGTGCCTGCGGCTAACGCGGAGAGCCAGACGGGGAAACCCGCCTCAGGGCCGCAACCTGCTGCACCTGTACGGATGGCAACTCTCGTGGCAGCGGGGGAGGCGGCCGCACCTGGCGACATTGTCCACGTAAAGCGTCCATTCGGGCCTTGGTCACTGGTCTGCGACACGCGGCTGTCGACCAACAAGCGCGTTTGTTTCCTCGAGCAGATCATCATTTCCAATGATGGCAAGGCCGCCGTGAACTGGCGTCTTATGACGACGGACGACGACCGCACGATGCTTGTCGCCCTGGTGCCCAACACAGTTGACACCGACCATGGGCTGAAGCTCGAAACCAGGGCGCTTGATGCCAGCGACCATAGCGAGAAGACCATTCGCGAGTTCAATTGCAAGCAGAGCTGCATCGCCGTGGTGCCGTTCAACGGCGTACTTCAGTACGGGCTTCTGAAAGCAACCGCGATCAAATTCTCGTTCCAGTTAAAGGGGGCATCGCCGTCGAGCTACGTGCTGGATGGCTCGATGCGTGGTTTTCAGGATGCGGTAAACGCCGCCGCCGCTGATCCGTTCGGAAAGCTGGCTCAACGAAACACCAAGCCGGAGCCCAAAAAAGCGGACGCGCAGCCTCGGAAACCCAAAGCAGCTCCCGAAAAAGTTGCTGCGCAGGTACCAAAGCCCAGGCCAGCCAAAGCCCCGAAGAAGCAGCAGTCGGTAGTCCCATCGCAGCCCGGTCTCTACTGAGGATTACCCCAATGCGCTCAATATCCGAGATCGATACGACCAAGCCGCTGACGATCAGCGGCTTGGAAACCTTTCATTGCCCTGACGCCGAACAACTGGCCCTCAAGCTGAAGATGCCAGAGCTGGCGAGCACAACGAGGACTGTCGAGGGCGAACTTGTCTTGTCTCCTCACAACGGCCGAGTGCTTCTCGATTGGGTCTCACATAACTGCAGGAGCCTGTTCGAACAGGACTTGCAGTCCTACACACAAGACAATCACGGATTGTCTCTTCTATCTACCTCGATCGGGATCGCCACGCTCCTCGAAGTGTTTTCGGACGCCTCGGATTCCGAGCCATTTATTCAACTCGTGAGCCTTCTCACGAGACTGGATGATGCCGGCACGGATCAAATCTGCATCGACGGATACTGCGCAGAATAAGCCAGCTCTTGGGCCGGGAAAGCCGCGGCCAGTCACGGACAACTGTCGGCCAGGTTTTTTCCATAACCGCAATTCAAAAAAGAGGGGCGCGGCTCCTTCCGGGATAGACACCGGGGCATAGGCGCGCACACGGGATGACACATCAAAGTACGGGCACGAAATTCCTCATCCTGGCCGCTGTGATCGGCGTTTTAATGTTGATCTGCATCTTTGCCTCAAACTTTGCCCTGCTGATGCTCGGTAAACACGACGGTTCGATGCACTGGTTCACGGTAATCGAGCTTTTCAACGCAACCGACCGGAGCAGCCAGAGCTGGGCAATGATGAGCACCATAACTGGGTTGATCATCGTCTTCTTTACCGTTGGCAGCATTTTCAAGAAGCGGTCCCAGAGCCTGCATGGCGAAGCCCGCTGGGCAACCGACAAGGAAATTAAGCAGGGTGGTTTCCTTGCACAGAAGGGTATCATCGTTGGCCGCCACAAAGGAAAGTACCTTGTATTTGGCGGTTCTGAGCATGTGATGGTCTATGCGCCGACGCGCGGGGGCAAGGGGGTCGGGATCGTCGTTCCTAACTGCCTCCATTGGAGCGGATCGGCGGTCGTTCTCGACCTCAAGAAAGAGAACTGGAAATTCACTGCGGGCTACAGGAAGAGCCTGGGGCACCAGGTCTTCATGTTCGATCCGCTAGAAACTGAGGGACTTACGGTCCGATATAACCCGCTCGCCTACGTAGACCGGTCGAATCCGATCGATCTCTACGATGATTTGCAGCGGATCGGTGCAATGCTGTTGCCTGTACAACAGCACGGTGATGCATTCTGGACACGGGCAGCCAGGACAGGGTTTCTGGCGATTGCAGGCTACATCGCCGAAACGCCGGAACTGCCTTTCACGATCGGCGAGGTCTACCGGCAATTGTCAATCTCAGCCGACCTCAAGACATATTTTCTGGAGGTGATTGAGCAGCGCGAGGAAGCTGGCCAACCGCTGTCTCAGCAATGTGTTACGGCGATGAATGACTTTCTGGCCGCCTCAGACAATACGTTCCAATCGGTGCGCAAGACGATTTCCGCCCAGCTTGAGCTCTGGAATAACGCGCGTATAGACCAGGCGACTTCGGGGAATGACTTTGACCTGCGTGAATTCAGACGCCGACGCCAAACACTTTATATTGGTGCGTCGCCGGACAACCTTGCGCGGATGGCACCTCTCTATAATTTGCTGTTTCAGCAAGTGGTCGACCTCAACACCCGCACACTTCCTGAGGATGATGAATCCTTAAAACACCAGATCATGCTTATGCTCGATGAGTTCCCAGCAATCGGGAATGTCGAGGTGATCCAGAAGGGCGTATCCTATGTTGCCGGTTACGGCATCCGCCTCGTAACCATCTTGCAATCACCCAGCCAGCTCTATGGCGTCTATGGTGAGCATGAAGCCCGAAACTACATGACCAACCATGCCGTAGAGGTCGTCTTTACACCTAAGGAGCTGGCAGTTTCGAAGGAGCTTTCTGAGCGCTTCGGGACAAACACCGTAAAATCGCGGTCGGTTTCGAAAGGCATCGGTTTCAAGGCCACGAGCACCAACAAGAGCCAGTCGGAATCCGATCAGGCTCGACCATTGATGCTGCCGCAAGAACTCGTCCTGACGCCATTTGAGCAGGAATACATCATCAAGGGCGGCATGCGGCCGATCTCCTGCGAAAAGATCCAGTACTGGAAAGAACCGGCATTCACTGTTCGTCTGCTCAAGGCACCAGATGTCGTGCCAATAGAGATGGGAGCGGACGGTGAGCCGGCCCGAGCAGCCCGCCTCGCTACCCGCAACAGCATCAAAAAGGCGATCGCCGAAGGAAAGGGCCGCAAGGCGACCGTTTCCGACTTGGAGGCCGTGCAGTCCGGCCAAGCACATATCGTCGCCGAAGAAGACTTCCTTACCCTGGAAGACGTGGAGATTGCCCGCGCGAATTCACCTGATCCTGAGCACGCAACATTGATTGCGAGCCTTATCGCCGACCTGTCAAACCTGTCAAACTAAAGGAAGGAACTCCTCAATGGACACTACCAGGAAAGAACCGCGGTTCACCGAATACGAGCTCGGGAAAAAAGAAGCTGAGCTCCAGGTCGATGACCAGGCAGAGCGAGAAGCAGCCGAAGAAAGGCGGCAAGGTCAACGACTTCAGCCAACAGAAGATCAGGAATTCGGCCTTGAGATTGAGCCGACACCTCGTGAAAAACAGCGTGATCCGATGGATCACGACACGGCCGCACCAGCACCAGCAGCAGCACCAGCACTTGCTACTGGTGAGCGCGAGGAGGCTGCGGAAAAGCCAGCGACGGGCGAGCGAACAGAAAGCAGCCAGCCAGAGCCTGAGCCTGAGACGGAGCGCGAGCCGGAGGATCCATTTCCTGCCGCGCTGCGCGAGACCGCATACCTCAAAGAAGAGCCGTGGCGGACCATCGTATACACCGACGGAAAAGGCGAACGCGAAATCTTTCGATCTGAGGGCGATCGGCTTCGCACGAAGGAGGCTACAGCCGAGAACATAGCCAAAATGCTCGATACCGCGCAGCATCGTGGATGGCAGTCAATCACTGTGAGGGGCAAACCTGAGTTCAAACGTGAGGCTTGGCTGGAAGCCTCGGCTAGAGGCCTCAATGTGACAGGCTACAAGCCAACGGAGCTCGATCAGGAAGAACTGAAGCGGCGCGAGGAAAAGCATCT
Organism: Pseudorhizobium xiangyangii; assembly: GCF_020531965.1. GTDB lineage: Bacteria > Pseudomonadota > Alphaproteobacteria > Rhizobiales > Rhizobiaceae > Neorhizobium > Neorhizobium xiangyangii. Next base: position 25,979 of record NZ_JAJAWH010000036.1, read on the forward strand.
GGGCAACGAGATACAGGCCATTCAGACCGCTCCAGCCGCTGCAAAGGAAAAAGACGCCAATCGAGAAGTTATGGAAGCTCACCTGACAAACAAGATTGCAGAACGCTTCCCGAACAATCCGGAATTGGTGGAGCAGAACAAAGCCGTGATGAAGCAAATGCTTGATGACTTGGAGGAGCGCACCGGCCGGCTTCCCAACCTTACTGTCGTCGACGCCAAAGACCTCAAACAAGGTGTTCCCACGAAAGATGCGACAAAGGGCCGGGAGCAAAACCGCGACAAGGATATGAGCCGATAGCGGGACGAGTAGAGCGGCCAGCCTGCTGGCCGCTCTACGTTGTGAAACCCAGAAAGCCAACAAGTGAACACTCACATTATCGTCAGCATCCTCTTGTGCACACTGTCGTGCGAACCTACCGAAATTCGGATCTGGGACGGCGACACGTTTCGGATTGGAGCACACAAAGGCGAAGCAATCCGGATACTCAACATCGACGCGCCCGAGATTAAGGGAAAATGTGCGTTCGAGACCGATCTTGCGCAACGATCGAAGGCCCGGCTCGCATCTCTCTTAAAGACCGGCAAAATCGGGATTCGGCGCCGCGATACAGATCGGTACGGCCGAACTCTCGCCTCAGTCGAGATAAACGGCCGCGACGCCGGCGACATCCTCGTTAGCGAAGGTCTCGCGCGGACCTGGAGCGGCCGACGAGAGCCTTGGTGCTAATCTAACGTTCCGCATCACTCTGTTTTTCAGCGCCACGGTTCTGGGTCGCAGCAAGCGGTCTTTCAACTTCTTGGATGGCCCGCAACTGGGATTTGGCAACGTTGAGAACGACACGCTGATGACGGGTAAGGGCACGAGGCATCGCCTTCTCGAAAGCCGACAGCCGGTCGCCAAGATGACGATCCTGAGGATCGGCGGACTGCCTTAGCTCCTCAGCTGCAGCTTGGTACGTGGCACCGATTGCAGCACGTCGAACCGCCATAGCCTGATCCCACTGTCGCTCCGGCTTCGCCTTGTTCCAGAGGGACTGCCGGACGGCCGTCACCTCGTCTCGGCGGTTCTGCGGCATGATCCCCTTTCGGAGCGAATGGTAATCCGCACTGCGCGGCGTCTTCTCAAACTGGCCGCGCGCATGACGAGGAGAGGCATCCGCCTCGATGCCACGGCCACGCAGCTTCTCAGCAAACTGTTCCCGCCAGCGGTCCAGGTTGACGCGGCCGATCTCAAGCGATTTGCCTTCATCATCCCGGGTTAGCACTACCAGGTGCGCATGCGGGTGATCCGTATCGTCGTGGAACGCCAGGGCGTAGTCATGGCGAGGGTCGAACTCCTCTTTCACGAAATCACGCACCGCAGCCTTGAACTGCGTCCGGTCTGTCTTCGGCGGCATGGAAAGGACCATGTGCGTAGAAATGGACGCGCGCGCGCTCAAACCGTTTCGGTCATAGTCCTTCGCATGCATGACCCAATCGTCTTGCAAGGCTGCCAGCTCTTCGGAATCCCTAACTGGGCCATCTCGCGTCTCAAGCTCCAGGTCGCCATCGCGACCGATGTAGTTCAGCGTGTTTGCGAGACTGGAGGCGTTGTAGGTTCGGCTGGTGATCTTTACGAACGCTTGCGGCGCGTTCGAGATGATCCGGCTGAGCTGGCTCTTGTCTGACTGTGAAAGCCGCCCCGACCTGCCCCTGCCAGAGAGTGGCCCTGAGCTGACTGCGGCACGCCCGACGCTACGGCGGCCGAAGATCCACTTGCATCCGAAATTGTCGTAGATATTTCCGTACAGCGGGTTAGCCATCTCGCGAACCCCGCCAGTAGCGCCGCCTCGATGCCAGAACGGCATCCAGCGTACGGCGCATCGCCGTCAAGGCCTGCGACAGTTCCTCCAGAACCGGAAGAGGATTATCCGTTAGCGGCTTGCCATTGACTGCTGCTCGCTTGGCGGCCTTGGTCAGTTGGTTGTGGTTACTGCCGATCTTGCGCACGACGCGGGCGGTCTGGTTGAGTACCGGAAGATCAGCCGGAGCCGGCTCGAAAGCGTCACCGTTCAGACGCGCATCCACGACAGCCCGTATCCATGGGCCGGGCTTCATGCCGATGGCCGCCGCTTCCTTTTCGATCCTCGCGATCTGGTCCGGGTAAAAACGAACCTGCATCACCTCGGCCTTGACCGGTGAGCCCGGTGCGTCTGCAGTCTGGTTTCGGCGAGCGTTGGCAAGGTTCGAACCGATGACCTGCTGAACGGCACGCCGCAGGAAAACAGTACGATCGCCCCGGTTCGGGAAGCGGGCCTGGAAGCGGGCTGCGGTTTCAGGGTCGAGCTCAAACAGCATTCTTGAGCGGGCGCTGGGCTTAGTATTTGCGTCTTTCAATGTCGGTCTCGGGTCGAAAAAACAGGCCGAAGGCCAAGAGTAGTGGGGGAGGTAATATAGCCAGTGTACTACACTGTGCGATCCGGCCTACCTCCCCACTACTCTTAAAACGTCTTTTAAGAAAACAAAAGCCCCGATCACCAGACCGGGGCTTACCGCTTGGAAACATTGATGCAGATGCTGCTTACACAGAGTCGATTTGGATAAGCCGAAGCTCATCGAGCCGCACCAAAATCTCACCACCTTCAACAAGGGCGATATGGCATCGACCTTCCTCAGCCGGGCTGGCTAACAGGTAGCCGCGCCGGCCGGAGCAATCTTCAACGACAACAGGTAGGCGCTTTGAACGAGGGGCGGCCGGTCCGGTGTCAACCTTCACCCTTGCGTGTGGTATTGACGTTGGCGCAATGGGCTCTGGAAGGGAAGGCGCGGGCGGCGATCTCGGCTCCCTGGTCTCGAACTCGAAATCGGTGTAGGGAGCCGGCCCCTCGTCCGAGCTCAAGGGGACAGACGGGTGTACTGGTGGCAAGGCTGAAAGCGTCTTTCGAAACGCAAACGCTTGTTGCTGGGTGATGTCTTCGTTGGCCTCAAGAAACCAGCGGGTTCGCTCGGGGTCCTCTTTGAATGCCCGGAACAGTTCAGCGGCCGTATTGATGCCAGACTTGTCAGCAATCGCCTTCAGCTCGTCGGGGAACTCGCCATATTGGCTATAAGTGGATACCCATCCGCGCGACTTGCCTAACGTCCGTGCGATGTCTGCCTGCTTCTCTCCCGCCGCCAGTCGATCAGCAATCCATACCGCGATTTCGCCTGGGCGTAGATCGTCGCGCTGAATGTTGGCTATCATCTGGTCATAGCCACTGCGGATAATTCGCATCGTGACCGGGATATCTTTCATCCCGGCGAGCTGGCTCGCTCGGAAGCGCCGTGCACCATCGATAATCCGGTGCAGCCCATCATGGTCCGGGGGCTGGACCAGGATCGGCAGCAGAACGCCCCTCTCCCTGATCGAGCTTGCAAGCTCTGTAAGAGCCTCATGGTCAAACTCCGTACGCGGCTGGTCGGGATCTTCTATGATCCGCGAAAGCATGAGGCGCGGGGCCTCGATCATCCCAAGCGGCTGTTCGAGTTCGTCGAGAATGCTCATACCAACGCCACCACCGGTTCAGTTTCCGGGAAAACGCGGCGATCGAGGTACGCGAGCACTTTGACCATATCAGCTATATGGCTCTGGGCGGCCGGCTTCCTGTCCTCCCAGATCGGCCGCGGGCCGCTGGCATCATCGCCCCGAATCGGCTCCATCGCTTCTCGGTAGGCATTGCCGTCACGCAGAATGGCCGGAAAGAGGTTGCCCGCCCCAAAGGTATCAACCAGTACACAGAGGTTCTGGACGTCCGCTGGCTTGGTCGCTGCAAACCGGTTTGGCAGTACGCCGAGAAACACGAGATCCGGATTATGCTGTTGCTGGAGCTTTTGCACCACCTGAAGCAGGGAATGAACGCCTTCACGCGCGAAGCTGCTCATGTCGCTCGGGGAAATCGCGTGTGTGGCAGCCGCTAGCGCTGCCACCACCAGATAATTGAGTTCGGCGTTCGTATCGACAATGCAGATGTCGAAGTTCGCCGCAAGCGCCCGCATCTGTTTGACGAACAGGCCAACAATCGCCATGCCGCTCTTGCCAGCAGCAGCCAATGCCTTGTCGGAACCGATCAAGGTCACTTGTCCTGGCGTGCCGTCTGGCAACGCCTCAGGTTGTTCCTGTTGGAAGAGAGTTCCAGCCGTAATCGCGCAGCTATGGCGAGACAGCGTGGACGAAAGATTGCCCTGCATGTCGAGGTCCAACGCGAGCACCCGCAGCCCCTTCCCCGCATAGTGCCACGCAAGATGCGCCGCCAGCATGGTCTTACCCACGCCGCCCTTATGCGTCGTCACGACAATGATTTTCATTCAACAACTCCTTCAAACTCTTTACCGGAGCACTATAGTCTGGCATATTTCTTAAGGACAATGCTTGCTTGAAATACAGGCAGATATTTTTCTCTCTACCTCTAAAAAACCTAGTTCTTAAGGGGTTTTGACGCACACACCAGACGGAACCACCCTCAAACAGTTTACTCTAGTATAGTATTGCAAGGAAGCTTATGCCCTCGATTATTATTTGCGAAAAGCCCAGCCAGGTGAAAGCCATTCAGGCGGCAGTCGGAGACCGATACGGTCGATTTCTTGCAGCTCAAGGCCATCTTTTGCGCCTGCAAGAGCCCGGCGAGGCAAATCCGGCCTGGAAGAGCTGGACCAACGATATCCTGGTCCCGCCAGACGGTGTCTACGCGTATGTTGCTGATGACGGCGACGGCAAAGGGCGACGGCTGGAGGCCATTGGCGGCGCACTCAAGACCGCATCGCGCGTCATTATTGCCAGCGATTGCGACCGCGAAGGCCAGGTGATCGGGCAATCCCTGATCGAATATTTCGGATTTACCGGCGAGATTATGCGCGCCTGGTGGAAGACGGAAGACGCCAAGGCGTTCCGGCAGGCCTTCGAGAACCTTCAGCCGAACGCCAAGTATCAGCCGTTGTACGATTCCGGCTATGCCCGCATGCAGGCGGATCAGATCTTCAACCTGTCGATGACCCGAATTGCGACGAACCAGTTGCGGCCGGACGGGGTGAAGGGCGCGATCGGCATTGGCCGGGTCAAGACGCCAACCCTTGGGATCGTGTGCAAGCGCGAACTCGAAATCCGCAACTTCGTCGCCCGGGAGTATTTCGAGATCGCCGCGGATATGGCGGCCGACGCAGGGCAGGTAACGCTTTGGTACCGGCCGCGCGGCGAAACCAGACTGTTCGACAAGGCCAACGCCGAAGCCATCAGTGCCGCAGTGAAAGCCTATCGCGGGCCACTTCGGGTGACCGGCGAGCACAAACGCGCCGCACCTCCAAAGCCGTTCGATCAAACTGCCCTGCAGAAGTATGCCGGCAAGTGGGGCTGGTCGGCTTCCAAAGTGCTTGAGGTCACTCAGGCACTTTACGAGACCCACACGCTTGTCACCTATCCGCGGTCGGAATGCCGCTACCTGCCGGAGAATATCGCCGAAGAAGCTGCACCTTTGTTGCAGGCGCTATCTTCGATAGACGGTTACGCATCGATCGCTCCGTCGTCGGCCACCATCCGCAAGGGCAAGAGCGGCACCTATAGCGACGCCGGCATGAACGGCGCGCCGCACCATGCGATCATTCCCAACATCAACATCGCCGATGAGTTCGCCTCCAAATATGCAGCCCTGGGGATCGATGAGCGACGGCTGTTCGACGCTATTGCCAAGGCCTGGCTGGCCGCTGTCGCTCCCGATCATGAATACGATGAGACAGTAATGGAGGTCGCGGTACCAGCTGCAGGCGACACCGTCGCGCTGACCGCCCGTGGCCGTATCGTGACAAAGCTTGGCTGGAAGGCCGTGTTGTCGTCGACAGCCGACGACGAAGAGGACGACGACGGCGACCAGGACGCAACGGCCCTGCCGGCCATTCCCGACGGAACGGACGTTTACGCCGCAGATGTCCGGACGATGGCAAAAAAGACCGAGCCACCGGTTCGCTACACCGACGGTGAACTGCCTAACGTGATGAAAAACGCCTGGAAGTTTGTTGCAGATCCGCAGGAGCGGGAGCTGCTGAAGGAAACCAGCGGAATTGGAACTTCGGCGACCCGCGCCAGCATTATCGAA
>NZ_JAJAWH010000037.1 GCF_020531965.1 Pseudorhizobium xiangyangii
GGCCGGCAGGCCAGAGGGGGCGATGCTTTCTCTGCCCTATCGTATCGCTGGCTCCGTCGGGAGACGGAACCAGCAGGCGCAAGGAGGCAAACTTGTCCTCGAACCGCTTCGCCATCCCGGGGACAAAAGAATGCTTATCCGTTTCTTCAGCCTGATCTTCCTGATCGTCTCGCTCGCCGCGCCATCCTTCGCGCAAGGCAGCGATCCGAAGTCACTGTTCGACCAGCTGGCCGCGGCCAATTTCAACCAGGCCGGAGAGCTGATCGGCGAGATCGCTGCAACCGGCGATCCGCGTGTGGTTGCCGGTCTCGAAGCACTCGCCGAGGGCGATCTCTATGTCCGCAAGGCCGACAAGGTTGTTTTCATCGCCAGGCCCGCAGGATCCCAACTCACGCTGATCGATCCGCTGACGGGCGCGGAAGCGGGGCAGGTGGCGAAATCGGCCGTCACCAAGATCAGGGTCAACAACAATCTTCGCCGCTCCATTCGCGGCGCCCTCGGCGGTTTGACGCTGATGAGCCCGGACAGGAATGCACGGCTGCAGGCAGCCAGCACCATTCTCGGAGCGCCCAGCGCGGAAAACCTCGAATTGCTGGAAACGGCGCTCTCCAAGGAAACCGACGCCGACGTGAAGACGCTGATGGAAGAGGCCAGAGCCGTTTCACTGCTCTCCTCCGATCGCTCTCTCGATGAAAAGCGCGCGGCAATAAAAACCCTGGCTGCCAAGGGCGGCCGCGAAGCCATCACGGTTCTGCGTTCGGCCCAGGCCTCGGTCGACGAGAGCCTGAAGGCTGATCTCGACACCGCTATCGCCTCGATCGAGGGCGAGCTTGCCCTGTGGGATGTGGCCCAGAACGTCTGGTACGGCCTGTCGCTCGGGTCGGTGCTGCTGCTCGCGGCCATCGGGCTCGCCATCACCTTCGGCGTGATGGGCATCATCAACATGGCGCATGGCGAAATGGTGATGCTCGGCGCCTACGCCACCTTCGTGGTTCAGGACGTGATCCGTTCCCATGCACCGCAGCTGTTCGACTGGTCGCTGGCGATCGCTCTGCCGGTCGCGTTCCTGTTTACGGCGGCGGTCGGCCTTGTCATCGAGCGCGGCGTGATCCGCTTCCTCTATGGGCGTCCGCTGGAAACGCTTCTCGCTACCTGGGGCATCTCGCTCATCCTGCAACAGGCGATCCGCTCGATCTTCGGACCCACGAACCAGGAAGTCGGCAATCCGTCCTGGATGTCCGGCTCGTTTCCGCTCGGTGGCATGACGGTGACCTGGAACCGCATGTGGATCATCGTCTTTTCGCTGTCGATCTTCTTCGCATTGCTTGTGCTGATGAAGCGCTCCGCCTTCGGCCTGCAGATGCGGGCGGTCACGCAGAATCGCCGCATGGCGTCCTCCATGGGCATCCGCACGCCCTGGGTCGATGCCTTCACCTTCGCGCTCGGCTCAGGCATCGCCGGCATCGCAGGGGTGGCACTTTCACAGATCGACAACGTCTCGCCCAATCTCGGCCAGAGCTACATCATCGACAGTTTCATGGTCGTAGTGTTCGGCGGTGTCGGCAATCTCTGGGGCACGCTGGTGGGCGCCTTGTCGCTCGGCATCCTCAACAAGTTCCTCGAACCATCGGTCGGAGCCGTGCTCGGCAAGATCCTGGTGCTGGTGCTGATCATCCTGTTCATCCAGAAACGACCGCGCGGGCTCTTCGCGCTCAAGGGAAGGGCGGTGGAAGCATGATTACCGGCTTCGTTCTGCGCGCACTCGAAGGCAAGATCGTCATTGCCATCGGCATTCTGCTGGGTATCGCCGTCCTGGTTCCTGCTCTCAATCTTCTGGTGCCGGCCGACAGCGCGTTCCACATTCCGACCTATGTCATGGCGCTGATGGGCAAGTACCTTTGCTACGCGCTTCTGGCGCTGGCGCTCGATCTGGTCTGGGGTTATTGCGGCATCCTCTCGCTCGGCCACGGCGCCTTCTTTGCGCTCGGCGGCTATGCGATGGGCATGTATCTGATGCGCCAGATCGGTTCGCGCGGGACTTACGGCAATCCGCTCCTGCCGGACTTCATGGTTTTCCTGAACTGGCAGGAACTGCCGTGGTTCTGGTACGGGTTCGACATGTTCCCCTTCGCCATGCTGATGGTGCTCTTCGTTCCGGGACTGCTCGCCTTCGTGTTCGGCTGGTTCGCCTTCCGCTCCCGCGTCAACGGCGTCTATCTGTCGATCATCACGCAGGCGATGACCTATGCCCTGATGCTTGCCTTCTTCCGCAACGACATGGGCTTCGGCGGCAATAACGGCCTTACCGACTACAAGGATATCCTCGGTGTCTCCGTGCAGGCGGGTGGCACGAGAGCGATGTTGTTTTCCATGTCGGCCGTGATGCTGGCGCTCTGCCTCCTGATCGCCTCCGGCATCGTGCAGTCGAAGTTCGGCAAGGTGCTCGTCGGCGTACGCGATGCGGAAAGCCGCGTCCGCTTCCTCGGTTTCCGGGTGGAAAACATCAAGCTTTTCACCTTCGTCGTCTCCGCAATGATGGCGGGAATTGCCGGTGCGCTCTTCGTGCCGCAGGTAGGCATCATCAATCCAGGCGAGTTCGCGCCAGCCAATTCCATCGAAGTCGTCGTCTGGACGGCGGTCGGCGGGCGCGGCACGCTGATCGGCCCGATCATCGGGGCGATCCTCGTCAACGCAGGCAAGAGCTATTTTACCGGTGCTTTCCCGGAGTTCTGGCTCTACGCGCTGGGCGGTCTTTTCATTGCAGTCACGCTGTTCCTGCCCAAGGGGATCGTCGGCACGATCCAGCATGGGTGGGGTGCGCGCGAGGCAACGAAGATCGCTGCCGAGAAAGAGAAGGGCAGGGACGCCGACATCCTGCCGCAGGCTGCGGAGTAGAGACGATGACGCTGATTTCCGAAACAAGATCGAAAAGCCTGCTCTATCTCGATAACGTCTCCGTCTCCTTCGATGGGTTCAAGGCGCTGAATTCGCTTTCCTTCGTGGTCGAGCCGGGTGAACTGCGGGCGATCATTGGCCCCAATGGGGCCGGCAAGACGACGATGATGGACATCATCACCGGCAAGACCCGACCGGATACCGGCACCGTGTTATTCGAGGATTCGGTCGATCTCACCAAAAGGGACGAGGCCGACATTGCCCAGCTCGGCATCGGCCGCAAGTTCCAGAAGCCGACTGTCTTTGAAAGTCATACGGTGTGGGATAATCTGGAGCTGGCGCTGAACCGCCCGCGTGGAGTGTTCTCGACGCTTTTCTACAAGCTGTCTGACGACGACAGGGCCCGGATAGGGGAAATTCTCGAGACGATCCGCATGAGCCATCGCAAGGACGAGCTCGCCGCCAATCTCAGCCACGGCCAGAAGCAATGGCTGGAGATCGGCATGTTGCTTGCCCAGGAGCCGAAGCTGCTGCTGGTCGATGAGCCGGTTGCCGGCATGACCGACGCCGAGACTGCGGAGACGGCCATCCTGCTTCGCGAGATTGCCAAAACCCGCTCCGTAGTGGTCGTCGAGCACGACATGGGCTTCATCCGCGACCTCGGCGTCAAGGTTACATGCCTGGCGGAAGGCTCGGTACTGGCGGAAGGGTCGATCGATTTCGTGTCCAACGATCCGAAAGTGATCGAGAATTACCTGGGGCGATAGCTACGTGCTCGAAACTATGCCCACCCCACACCCGGTCCCTCGGACCACCTCTCCCCGGCGGGAGAAAGTGGCGCGTCGATGCTGGGTGAGGCGCAAACATTGAGGACCATGCTCCTATGCTGACAGTCGACAACATCAACCTGCATTACGGCGCAGCCCAGGCGCTGCGCGGCGTCTCGCTAAACGCCGAGATGGGCAAGATCACCTGCGTGCTGGGGCGGAACGGCGTGGGGAAGAGTTCTCTTCTCCGCGCCGTGACCGGCCAGCATCCGGTTAGTGCCGGCACGATCCGCTTCGGCGACGAAGCGCTCAACGGATTGTCCCCCTACGCGCGGGCGAAGCAGGGTATCGGCTACGTACCGCAGGGCAGGGAGATCTTTCCGTTGCTGACGGTGCAGGAAAACCTCGAAACCGGATTTGCACCCTTGCAGCGTAGGGATCGCTTCATTCCCGACGAGATTTTCAGCCTCTTCCCGGTGTTGAATTCGATGCTGTGTCGCCGTGGTGGCGACCTCTCAGGCGGTCAGCAGCAGCAACTGGCCATCGGCCGCGCGATGGTGATGCGGCCCAGAATCCTGGTGCTGGACGAGCCCACGGAAGGTATCCAGCCGTCCATCATCAAGGATATCGGGCGGGCGATCCGCTACCTGCGGGATTCCACCGGCATGGCCATCCTGCTGGTGGAACAGTATCTCGACTTCTGCCGGGAACTTGCCGATCGCGTCTATATTATGGATCGTGGCGAAATTGTGCACGAAGGACTTGCCGAGACCTTGGATACGGCGGAAGCAAGGCGGCACCTTACTGTTTAGGGGTGAATATTTGCATGGCTTCTATTCGCTTAAGCCGTTTCAACGAGTGCTAATGTATGGTATCAGTATCGCAATTCCCAACAGGCCGCAGAGAGTGAAAACCCTGCACCCCGTTAGCGAGGCGCTTGATGGCATTTGCATGCAGTTCTGTTTTTTCCAGTTCAGCCGCTCTGACCCGTTTGATTACGGTAGGGGCTTTTTTCTTGGGCGCGGGTAGTGCCTACGCAGATTGCGGCCAGCCCGTTCAGCCCGGCCGACACGATTTCAGCATTCAATCCACCGACGCGAGCCGGTCGGGTGTCTATTTCATTCCGTCGTCCTATACGGGCGACAAGAAAGTGCCTGTGGTGTTTGATTTCCACGGCAGCCACAGCCATCCGGACGGGCAGCTCAAGCGCAGTTCGTGGGACAAGGTCGCCGAACGCGAGGGGTTCATCGTCGTGGCGCTGCAGGGCAGTTTGCCGGGAGCGTATGCCGGAACCTACGCCTGGAACGTCCCGCTGGTGACGCACCAGGAAGGCGGCCTCGACGAGATCTCCTTCATCAATTCCGCGATCGAGGAAATCGGCGATCAGGTCTGCCTTGACCGCAGCCGTGTCTACGCATCCGGTTATTCCGGCGGCGGGCGCATGCTCTCCCAGTATATCTGCAGCGGCAATGACGGTTTCGCTGCCGCAGGCTTCGTTCATTCGCTGCGTGCCGGTGCGCCGGTGGAGGTGGAGGGACAGTGGAAGCCCGATGCGGTGGCCTGTATGCCCAAGCGGCCGATGTCGATCATCGCTTTTGCAGGCGTGAAGGATACCGCCAACCCTTATGCCGGTGGTGGCAAGCCCTATTGGCAGTACGGTTTCAAGACCGCTGTGCAGCGTTGGAGCGAACTCGACGGCTGCACCGGTGACGCAACGACCGAAAAGGCAGGTGACGTGACGCGGCGCCTCTACGACACCTGCAAGGCGGGTGCGCGGATAGCGACATACGTTTATGCCAACGGCAGCCATGCATGGCCGAAGGCGGACACGAGCGACAGCGTGGTTGCTGCCGCCAGCGAGGCCAATGGCGTGGTCAAGGTTGCCGCGACCACGAAGCCATCCTTCGATCCCAATGTTGATCCGGCGCAGAGAATGTGGGAGTTCTTCAAGAAAGCCGACAAATCGGATCTCGTCGCCACGGTGGTGCCTGTTGCTGCCAAGGCAGGAGATTCGTGCGCGGCCACCGCAACGGGCGCTGCCGATAGCGCCGATCTTCAGGGGACGACGTGCAGCAGCCAGTCGATCGATGCGCGCCGCAGCGGGCAAGGGGCAAAGGGCGCCTTGTAACGAAGCTATCCGTCGGGCGCACCAGGCTCGACGAATTCTACCAGGAAGGCTGTGCGAAGATCCGCCTTCCAGAAACCTTTTCGCCCGACATGGAGGCGATCCTTATCAACACGTCAGGGGGACTGACTGGCGGCGACGTGATCGAATGGTCCGTCGCCGCCGCTGCTTCTACCCGCCTCACGGTGACCACCCAGGCAAACGAGAAAATCTATCGGGCCGCTGCCGATACCGCTTCGGTAACGACGCGCATTGCCGTCGGTCCCGACGCGGCGGTGCACTGGCTGCCGCAGGAAACCATCCTTTTCGACCAGTCGTCGCTCACCCGACGGCTCGACGTCGAGCTTCACGATACCTCGTCCGAATTCATTGCCGTCGAAGCTGTGCTTCTCGGTCGCAAGGCCATGGGAGAAACACTCAACAGCGGCTTCTTCCGCGACAGATGGCGGGTGCGCCGCGGTGACGACCTCGTGCATGCCGAAGACATGTGCTTGCGGGATGACATCGCTACTCTCTCCTCGCAACGCGCAACACTTGGCGGTCACGTGGCTTACGCGACGGTTCTCTATGTGGGGCCGCGCGCCGAGGCGCTGCTGCCACGACTGCGGGAATGTCTGGGGGAGAGCATGGCAGGTGCCAGCCAGTGGCAGGGAAAGCTGGTCCTGCGTCTTCTCGCACCCAGCGGTTACGACTTGAGGAAATTGCTGGTACCGGCAATTGGCGTATTGCGTAATGGTGCTACGGTGCCAAAGGTCTGGAATATCTGATTCACGCACAGGACGGTCATGAACCTCACGCCGAGAGAAAAAGACAAGCTGCTGATATCGATGGCGGCGACGGTTGCGCGGCGCCGGCTGGAGCGGGGCGTCAAGCTCAATCATCCCGAGGCGATTGCGCTCATCACCGACTTCGTCGTCGAGGGTGCCCGTGACGGCCGCTCGGTCGCGGACCTGATGGAAGCCGGTGCGCATGTCATCCGTCGCGAGCAGGTGATGGAAGGGATCGCGGAGATGATCCACGACGTCCAGGTGGAGGCGACCTTCCCGGACGGGACGAAGCTCGTCACCGTCCATGAACCGATCAGGTGAGGAAAACGCCATGCTGGCACTGCGGCCCAACTGCGAATGCTGCGACAAGGATCTGCCGCCTGAAAGCCTCGACGCCATGATCTGCACATTCGAGTGCACGTTCTGCGTCGATTGCGCGACCGATGTGCTTGCCGGGACCTGCCCGAACTGCGGCGGCGAACTGGTGCGCCGTCCGGTGCGCCCGGCCGCAGCACTGAAAAGACATCCGGCGTCCACCGAGCGGGTGTTGAAGGCCGAGGGCTGCAAGCCCCAAAGCACTTTAACGGCTTGAGGGAGAGATTCATGATTCCGGGCGAAGTGATTGCCATGCCAGGCGAAATCGAACTCAATGCAGGTGCGTCGACACTCACGATCGAGGTGGCGAATACCGGTGACCGGCCGATCCAGGTTGGCAGCCATTACCATTTCTTCGAGACGAACGAAGGACTTTCCTTCGACCGCGACATGGTGCGCGGCATGCGGCTCGACATTCCGGCCGGCACGGCCGTGCGCTTCGAACCGGGACAGACCCGTCAGGTGACGCTGATCCCGCTTTCGGGCAAGCGCGTCGTCTACGGTTTCCAGCAGAAGATCATGGGAGCGCTTTGACATGGCCACGAAACACTATCTCGGCGGTTGCCAGTGCGGTGCCGTTTCCTTCGAGGCGAACGCCGATCTGGACCAGACTGTCACCTGCAACTGCTCGCGTTGCCGGCGGCTCGGCTCGGTGCTGACCTTCATTGCTCGCGATGAGTTCACGCTGAAATCCGGTGAGGACAACCTTTCCGAATATCTCTTCAACAGCAAGAAGGTCCACCACACCTTCTGCAAGACGTGCGGCATCCAGAGCTTCTCCTACGGCGAAAAGCCTGATGGCTCGGCCATGGTCGCCATCAACGTCAATTGCCTGGAGGGCGTCAACCCGCGGGAGTTGACGTCCTATGCCCATGATGGCGCGGCAGCCTGACCGGGTGGTAAAGGAAAAGTCGATGCTGAATGCGGCGATCATGACCATGCTTTGTGGGTGCGTCCTCCTTGTGGACGCGCCGGCTTCGAGTGAGGAGGCCCTGCCGCCCGACTGCGAGAATGCCATGACCCAGACCGATATGAACATCTGCGCGGGTGACGCCTACGCCGAGGCGGATAAGGCGTTGAACATTCAATGGATGGCTACGAAAAAAGCCGCCGCCGCCTGGGATGACCTGATCGAATCCGAAGATCGTCCGCGCGGCGCGGAGGAACGGCTTTTGAAGGCGCAGCGCGCCTGGCTCGCCTATCGCGACAGTCAGTGCGAGGCACTGGGCTTCACCGTCGAGGGCGGAACCATGCAGCCTCTCGTCGTCTCGAACTGCCTGGAAGACCTGACGCGCAAGCGGACCGAGGAACTCGGCCAGCTGTCGGACGGATTTGTGAACTGAACGCAAGGCAGCCTTAAGGCCGCCGCTCGCCGCACTCCACGAGGGAAACTGCCTATGCCCCACAAGATGTCCCGCGCTGCCTATGCCTCTATGTTCGGCCCGACCGTGGGCGACAAGGTCAGGCTCGCGGATACGGAACTCTTCATCGAGGTGGAGAAAGACTTCACCACCTATGGCGAGGAAGTGAAGTTCGGCGGCGGCAAGGTCATCCGTGACGGCATGGGCCAGAGCCAGGCGACGCGCGCCGAAGGGGCGGTCGACACGGTCATCACCAATGCGTTGATCGTCGATCACTCGGGCATCTACAAGGCGGACGTCGGCCTCAAGGATGGCCGCATCCACGCGATCGGCAAGGCGGGCAATCCCGACACGCAGCCGGGCGTGACGATTATCGTCGGCCCGTCGACCGAGGCGATTGCCGGCGAAGGCAAGATCCTGACGGCCGGCGGCATGGATGCGCATATCCACTTCATCTGCCCGCAGCAGATCGAGGAAGCGCTGATGTCGGGCGTGACCTGCATGCTCGGCGGCGGCTCCGGTCCAGCCCACGGCACGCTGGCGACGACATGCACGGGCGCGTGGCATATCGAGCGGATGATCGAGAGCTTCGATGCCTTCCCGATGAACCTGGCGCTCGCCGGCAAGGGCAATGCCTCTCTGCCTGCACCGCTTGAAGAGATGATCCTTGCCGGCGCCTCGTCGCTCAAGCTGCACGAGGACTGGGGCACGACGCCGGCCGCGATCGACAACTGCATGACCGTCGCTGATGCCTTTGACGTGCAGGTGATGATCCATACCGACACGCTGAACGAGAGCGGCTTCGTCGAGGACACGGTCGCCGCCATTCGCGGCCGCACCATTCACGCCTTCCATACGGAAGGGGCGGGTGGCGGCCACGCGCCGGACATCATCAAAATTTGCGGCAATCCGAACGTCATCCCGTCGTCCACCAACCCGACGCGGCCCTATACGGTCAACACGCTCGCCGAGCATCTCGACATGCTGATGGTCTGCCACCACCTGTCGTCATCGATCCCGGAAGACATCGCCTTTGCCGAAAGCCGCATTCGCAAGGAAACCATTGCGGCCGAAGACATCCTGCACGATATCGGCGCCTTCTCGATCATCTCGTCCGACAGCCAGGCCATGGGCCGCGTCGGCGAAGTGGCGATCCGCACCTGGCAGACGGCTGACAAGATGAAGCGCCAGCGCGGTCAGCTGAAGGAAGAAACCGGTGACAACGATAATTTCCGCGTCCGCCGCTATATCGCCAAGTACACGATCAACCCGGCCATTGCGCATGGCGTTTCCCACGAGATCGGCTCGGTCGAAGTCGGCAAGCGCGCCGACCTGGTTCTGTGGAGCCCGGCCTTCTTTGGAGTGAAGCCGGAAATGGTGCTGCTCGGCGGCTCGATCGCAGCCGCCCCTATGGGTGATCCGAACGCCTCGATCCCGACGCCGCAGCCGATGCATTATCGGCCGATGTTTGCCGCCTATGGCAAGCTGCGCACGAATTCCTCGGTCACATTCGTGAGCCAGGCCTCGCTCGATGGGGGGCTTTCGCAGCGCCTCGGCGTCGCCAAGAGACTTGTGGCGGTGAGGAACGTCCGCGGCGGGATCTCCAAGGCTTCGATGATATACAATTCGCTGACCCCGCATGTCGAGGTCGATCCGGAAACCTATGAAGTTCGCGCTGACGGCGAGCTTCTCACCTGCGAACCGGCAACCGTGCTGCCGATGGCGCAGCGTTACTTCCTGTTTTGAGGCGCACCATGCAACGTATTACGACCTTTCACAAAGCCGGTGTCATCACCGATCCGCCAGCCGACATCATCGCGCTCCCGCATGACCTTCGTCATCTTCGGCGCAAGGTCCTGCACCTGTCGAACGGCGACATGGTGATGCTCGACCTCAAGGAACCGGTCCTCTTTGCCGATGGCGACAGGCTGATGCTGGAAGACGGCAGCAACGTGCAGATCACGGCTGCGTCCGAAAAGCTGTTCGAGATCAGGGCGCGCGACACACTCCATCTGATCGAGCTCGCCTGGCATCTCGGCAACCGGCACCTCTCGGCGCAGATCGAGGAGGGACGCATCCTCATCCTGCGCGACCATGTGATCCGGCAGATGCTTCAGGGGCTCGGCGCGACCGTCATGGATGTGGAGGAGCCGTTCCAACCCGCCCGCGGCGCGTACCATGCCCATGGCAGCCATGGACACGGTCACGATGGCGGCCACGGGCATGATCACGATCATCATTCGCATGACTGAGCAGGCATGAGTGCCGGTTCTCAGACGCAGGCGCTGCTGCGCCTGATGGCCTGGATGTCGCCGGCTTTCCCGATTGGCGGGTTTGCCTATTCCGGCGGCCTGGAACGGGCGGTGCACGATCGTGTTGTGATCGATGCACGAGGGCTGAGGTCCTGGCTGGCGACACTTCTGCGCCACGGCAGTTTCTGGAACGATGCGGTCCTGTTCTGCGAAGCCTGGCGCCGGCACGAGGATCAGCAGGCACTTCAAGAGGTGGCTGAACTCGGCCTCGCTCTCGCGGGCTCCGCCGAGCGGCATTTCGAGACGCTGTCGCTGGGCAAAGCATTCGTGGCTGGGGCGCAGGCCTGGCCGAGCGAGGTCTTCGCTCGACTGCCGCGGGACTTGCCATTCCCGGTTGCCGTCGGCGCGGTCGCGGGGGCTCACGGCGTGGCGGTGAGCGATGCGCTTGCCGCGTACCTGCAAGCGGGCCTCTCGCAGGCCGTCTCCGCTGCCATTCGGCTCGGCGCCTGCGGGCAGACAGAGGGTGTCGCGATCCTGGCGGGGATCGAGCAGGACGTGCTCGATACCGTAACACAGGCGGCGCAGAGCACCCTCGATGATCTCGGGACTGCCACGGTCCAGGCGGAGATCTGCTCGCTCCGCCACGAGACACAGCATTCAAGGCTGTTCCGCTCTTGAGGGACGGCTGCCGTACAGGAAAGGAATTCCCATGAAATCGCCAAACGGTCCGTTGCGGGTCGGCATCGGGGGGCCGGTCGGCTCCGGCAAGACCGCGCTCACCGAAAAGCTCTGCAAGGCGATGCGCGACGAATACTCGATCGCCGTGGTGACCAACGACATCTACACCCGCGAGGATGCCGAGGCTCTGGTGCGCTGCCAAGCGCTGTCGTCGGACCGTATCGTCGGAGTGGAAACGGGCGGTTGTCCACACACCGCTATCCGCGAAGATGCCACCATCAACCTGCAGGCGATTGCGGGCTTGAACGAGCTGTTTCCTGACCTCGACATCGTCTTCATCGAGTCAGGCGGAGACAATCTCGCTGCGACGTTCTCTCCTGATCTCGCGGATATCACCATCTACGTGATCTCAACCTGCCAGGGTGAAGAGATCCCGCGCAAGGGCGGTCCCGGCATCACCCGCTCGGACCTGCTAGTGATCAACAAGAAGGATCTGGCGCCTTACGTGGGGGCGGACCTGGACGTGATGGATCGCGATGCGCATCGCATGCGTGAGGCAAAGCCGCATCTCTTCACCGACCTTAAGCGCGGCGAGGGTGTCGACCACGTCGTGCGGTTCCTGAAGGAGAATGGCGGGCTCTGAGAGTTCGCGGCAGAGAGAGCGCCGGCGTCCGTACGGGCGCACGGCTACCTAGATATCGCGGAGCGCGCTCACGTCGCCAATCTGGACAAGCCTGCCGCGTACCGTCACGCCGACCCGGCGGAGAGACGAGAAGGCTCGCGAGAGAGCCTCGGGCGCCAGACCCAGCATGCCGGCGAGCAGGCTCTTCTGGAAGGGCAGGCGGACGGAGGCCGGACCACCGTCGATAGGACAGCTTTTCAGTAGATACTCTGCGACCCGCTGCGGGGCTGTATGCAGGCGATCATTCGCGACGCAGTCCATCGCCGTCAACAGGTGGTGCGACAGACAGGTCATGATCGCCCTTGCCGCGTCGGGCTCCCGCTCCGCCAACTGGCGCACCGCGCGCATGTCGAAGCGTGCAAGGGTCGCGTTTTCGGCTGCCTGGGCGTTGAAGCGATAAAAATCGTCTCCGAAAATCAGGCACTCGGCGAAGGTATCTCCGGGGCCGCAGACGCGGATATCGGCTTCACGGCCCTCGCGGTTCAGCCGATAGAGACGGACGTAGCCGCTCAGCACGCAGAAAAAGAAATCTGCCGGCATGGATTCGCGAAAGACAACCTGACGCGCGGGAATGCTCGTGATCGTGACGGCGTTCATCATCTTTACGAGCGTGTCAGCGCCAAGGCCCGTCATGAACGGCGTCCGCATCAGCACCGCCTTGTCGCGGTTGTTTATCTTCAGGCTCTTGTTCATCGGGGCCGTGTGCTTTTCCATCGCGGGACGGTTTTTTCATTGCGATGGGTGAAGCCTAGCAGCTTGGACGGGAAACTGTTTGACATCGATCAACTACGAAGCGGGTTGTCGCCGAAACGGAAAAAGGCCGGGTGCTGGCCCGGCCTTTCAGTATTCGTCGCTGCTGGTGGAGTTATTCAGCCGCCCACGGCGTCAGCCTGAGCACATTGGAGCCCTGCTGGCCGTTTGTGCGCTCGTCATTGGCTTCCTTCTTCTCGATCGAGGCCACCCGCTCTTCCAGCGTGGCGATCGACCGGGCTGCATCATTCGAGCGCCGGCTGAGTTCTTCCGAGGACAGGCCGATCTCTTCATCTTCCTTGCTGCCGAACATGCCGCCGAAGAGGCGCCCGAGCAGTAGCGACAGATCGTCCATGATCAGGAAGAAGGCGGGAACCACGACCAGCGACAGCACAGTCGAGACGATGATGCCGCCGATCACGGCGATCGCCATCGGCGCGCGGAACGAGCCGCCTTCGCCAACCCCGAGCGCCGATGGGAGCATGCCCGCCGACATGGCGATGGAGGTCATGATGATCGGCCGTGCGCGCTTGCGGCCGGCCTCCACCATGGCGTGAACCCGCTCCATTCCGTGCCGCCGCATTTCGATGGCGAAGTCGACGAGCAGGATGGCGTTCTTCGTCACGATGCCCATCAGCATCAGGATGCCGATAAGGACCGGCATGGACAGCGAGTTCTGGGTGATGATCAGGGCGACAGCCACGCCGCCGATCGCAAGCGGCAGCGAGAACAGGATGGTGAACGGCTGGATGACGTCCTTGAACAGCAGGATCAGAACAACGAGCACCATCATCAGCCCGAGCAGCATCGCGTTGCCGAAGCTCTGCGTCATCTCCGCCTGCACCTTGGCGTCGCCGCTTTCCGCAAGCCGCACTGATGAAGGCAGTTCCGTCTCGTCGACGATGCGCTTGAACTCTGCCGTTGCCGTATCGAGTGCCGTGCCGAACGGGACGTCGGAACCGATCGACACGACGCGGCTACGGTCGTTGCGCTTGATCGAGCTTGGACCTTCCGAATAGTCGATGTCGGCGACGCTGTAGAGCGGCACCGTTTCGCCGGTCGCCGTCTTGATCTTCAGTGCACGGATGGCCTGCAGGTCCTGCCGGAAGTCCAGTGAGGCCTGGGCGCGGATCGGAATTTGCCGGTCGTCGATCGACATCTTCGGCAACTGCGCATCGACATCGCCGATCGTGGCCACGCGTACGGTTTCGGAGATTTGCTGTGGTGTGATGCCGAGCCGGGCGGCCTCGTCCTTGCGCGGGCGAATTTGCAGCTCCGGGCGGGGCAGGGCTCCTTCGGAGCTGACATTGGCAAGGATTGGCGAGGCGCGCAGCCGGGATTCCAGAAGGCTGACCGCTTCGTTCAGGTCATCTTCGTTGGACGAGAGGAAGTTGAAGCTGAGTTCGCGTTCCGCACGGTCGTTGAGCTTGGAGATGCGCACGTCAGGGATCGAGCGAACCTTGGCGAACAATTCCCGCTCGACTTCCCATTGCGGCCGCGTGCGACCATGGTCCGGGACCTTCGGGATCAGGTCGCCGATCAGGGGGATGGAACCCAGCCCCTTGTTGACGAGCATCTTGACCAGCGAGTGGTCGATATTCTGGAGGATGACGCGAACCGTTGCACGGCGCAGTTCCAGATCGCCCTTGGGCGACGCGCCGCCCAGCACGAAGACGCTTTCGACGCCATCGATGTCCCGCACGGCATCGTAGATCAGATCCGTGGATTTCGATGTTTCATCCAGCGTTGCGTTCGGCGGCAGTTCGACAGAAAGCACGATGCGGGAAGAATCTTCAGGTGGCAGGAAGCTGCCCGGAACTTGGCTCAACAGCGCCACGGAGCCGACGAGGAAGGCGATTGCGCCCAAGAGGGTCGCATAGCGCATGTACCACTTGCGGGTCGTGCCCGTGACAAGCCGCGTATAGGCCTTCATCAGGCGGCCGTCGTTGTCCTGGTGGTCTTCCATCGCGTCTTCGGCACGCATCCAGTATGCCGCCATCAGCGGCGTTATGAGGCGCGCCACCATCAGCGAGAAGAAGACCGAGAAGGCGACGGTCAGGCCGAACTGGATGAAGTACTGGCCGGGAATACCCGGCATGAAGGAGACCGGCACGAAAACGGCGATGATCGTGAAGCTCGTCGCAATCACCGCAAGACCGATTTCGTCGGCTGCTTCGAGAGCGGCGCGGTAGGGCGACTTGCCCATCTTGATGTGGCGGGCGATGTTCTCGATCTCGACGATCGCGTCGTCCACGAGAATACCGGTCGCCAGCGTCAGAGCCAGGAAGCTGACCAGGTTCAGCGAGAAGCCGAGGATATCCATGACCCAGAAAGTGGGAATGGCCGAGAGCGGCAGGGCCACGGCGGCGATGACCGTCGCACGCCAGTTCCTGAGGAACAGCATGACCACGATGATTGCGAGAAGCGCGCCTTCCATCAGCGTATGGAGTGCCGCTTCATAGTTGCCGTAGGTGAAGTAGACGGAATCGTCGACCATCTGGATGTTGACGTCCGGGTGGGTGGAGCGGACGTTTTCCAAGCTTGCCGATACCGTCTCCGCGACCGATACCTCGCTGGCGCCCTTTGCCCGGAAGACGGCGAAGGTGACAGTCGGGGCTCCGTTGAAGCGGGAGAAGGATTTCTGTTCCTCGTAGGTGTCGGAGACGGTGCCGAGTTCCGACAGCTTGACGTAACGACCGTTGGACAAGGAGATGGTCGTATCGGCCAGCTGCTCGGCGCTTCTGGCGTCGCCCAGCGTGCGGATGGTCTGCTCGTTACCAGCCACCTGTCCGCGACCGGAACCGAGATCGACGTTCGTGCCGCGCAACTGGCTGTTTACGTCGACGGCGGAAATGCCGTAGGAATCGAGCTTGTTCTGGTTGAGAGCGACGCGGATTTCCCGGTCCGCCCCGCCATAGCGGTCAATACGGCCGATCCCCGGCTGCCCCTGCAGCTCTCGCTTGATGGTGTCGTCCACGAACCAGGAGAGTTCCTCGAGCGTCATGTTCGGCGAGGAGACTGCAAAGGTCTGGATCGCCTGGCCCTCGACGTCGATCTTGGTAACCACCGGTTCTTCGATCCCGGCGGGCAGATCACTGCGGATCTTGTCGATGGCATCCTTGGTGTCCTGAACCGCTTCCTCGGTGGGCTTTTCGATGCGGAACATCACGACGGTTTGCGATTGGCCGTCAGTAACGGTGGACTGAATTTCGTCTATGCCGCTGATCGAGGCTACGGCATCCTCGACTTCCTTGGTCACCTGCATTTCGAGTTCGGCAGGTGAAGCGCCGGCCTGTGCGACGGTAATCGAGACGACAGGGACGTCGATGTTCGGGAAACGCGTGATCGGCAGCGAATAGAACGACTGCATGCCCATAAACAGCAGCAGCACGAAACCGAGCAGCGGCGCAATCGGATTGCGGATCGACCAGGCAGAGAAGTTCATCGTTCGACCTCGATCAGTTCGACACGGCCGGTTCGGCAGGAACCGGGGAAATCCGGTCGCCGTCGCGCACGAACGCGCCCGCCTTCTCGACAACCATGTCGCCAGCCTGCAGGCCGCTGGCAACCTCTACGAAACCGGCATCCTGGATGCCGATCTGGATTTCCACCTGCTTGACCACATTGTCCTCGACCTTACGGGCGAAGGAGCCCTTGCGTCCCGTCGTTACCGCCGACAGGGGAAGGGCGAGCGCCGTCTTCTGCTCGATGATGATCTCGGCGCTTCCGTACATGCCAGCACGGGCTCCGCTCTTCTCGTCGACATCGATGCGCACGTAGCCAAGGCGGCTGACGGGATCGACGGTCGGTGAGACAAGTCGAACTTCGCCCTCAAGCTTGGCTTCGCCGCCTGCAATCGAAACGGTGGCCTTCTGGCCCGGCTTTATCTTCCGGATATTCGCTTCCGATACGTCCGCGACGAGTTCAAGCGCTCCGTCGCGAATGACCGTGAACAGCGGATCGCCGGCACCGCTGGCGATCGCGCCGACCTTGGCATTGCGCACCGAAACGATCCCGGCCACGGGTGTCTTCACACCGGTACGGGCAAGCCTGAGGTCGATGTCGGCAATCTCGCTTTCGACGACCTTGACGTCGGCTTCGCCCACGGAGATCGATTGCTGTGCCGCCTGCAGTCGCGCCCGGGTGACTGCAGCCAGAGCGGTTGCGCGTTCCACCTCGGCGACGGAGCCGGTGCCGCTCTTCGCTAGCCGTTCGGCGCGGTCCCGCTGGCGCACGGCGTCGTCCAGATTGGCTTGCGATTCGATTGCTTGCGCCTTGTATTGGGCAAGGCCTGCTTCCGCCTTCGCCTTGTTGGCCTCGAACTGGCTCTTCTGCAGAACAAGCGCGTCGTCATTGAGGGTCGCCAGGACTGTATCGGCGGCAACCTCGTCACCGACGTCTGCTTCCAGCGAGCGGATGGAGAGGCCATCCACCAGCGGCTGCACGAAGACTTCCTGTACTGCGCGGATCGTACCCGTCGCGACGACGCGATCCGTGAGCGGCCTGTCGACGGCTTCCGTGACGATAATCGACGGCAGCTGTGCCTCCGCCTTCGGCGCGGTGGCCTCCTGCGACATAGCCGAGGCTGCGGCGAAGGCCAGCGCTGCAGCCGGAATGAGACCGGCAAGATGAGAAAGCTTGCGAAGCATGCGCTACTGGATCCAATTGAGGCGAGGGGCCCGATCAGCTCCGCCAGCATGGCTGGAGTGATGTCGGTGTCCCGACGTATAACGTGAAATACAGTTGGTGGCCGGCGAATTCATTGCAAGAGCCACCGTGAAAGTTTCACCGGCCGGTTTTTTACGTGGGCGGAGCCCACAAATCAATCCTTGCAGGTGATGGGCAACATTACATTTTGTTATGGTTTACGTAGAAACGCGCGGCCGTAACCGCGCGTTTCTTTCGACATCGAAGTATACCGGAACGGTTATTTCGCCGCGGCGTCGGTGATGTCGGCGGTATAGGCGCCTTGCGGCTCCTTGGTGATGATCTTCTGGTCGAGCAGGGCTTTCGCAGTCCGCTCGTAGACGGCCGGGTCAAGCTTGCCGGAGCCGTCGCCGATCAGCTTGGCCACTTCGCCCATCATCCGTTTCTGGTGGTTCTCGTCCTGGCCGCCGTTGTCCATGACGATCTCTGCCGCTTCATCCGGGTTTTTGATCGCGTATTTCCAGCCCTTCATGGAAGCGCGGACGAACTTGACCATGTTTTCCTTGAAGGCCGGGTCCTGGAGCTTGGTTTCCAGCGCGTAGAGGCCATCCTCCAGCAGGTCGTTGCCCATCTCCGTATAGTTGAAGACGGTCAGGTCTTCCGGCTTGAAGCCGGCATCGATCGCCTGCCAGTACTCGTTATAGGTCATGACCGAGATGCAGTCGGCCTGCTTCTGCACCAGCGGCTGCACGTCGAAGCTCTGCTTCAGCACCGTCACGCCATCCGCACCGCCCTCGGTCGAAAGGCCGAGCTTGTTCATCCATGCGAAGAACGGATACTCGTTGCCGAAGAACCAGACGCCCAGCGTGTGGCCCTTGAAGTCGGCTTCGGTCTTGATCGGGCCGTCCTTGGGGCAGATGAGCTGCAAGCCGGATTTCTGGTAGGGTTGGGCGATGTTGACGAGAGGAACGCCCTTTTCACGGGCTACCAGCGCGCCGCCCATCCAGGCCACGATCACGTCGGCGCCGCCGCCGGCGATGACCTGCTCGGGTGCGATATCCGGGCCGCCGGCCTTGATCTCGACGTCGAGGCCTTCTTCTTCGTAAAAGCCCTTGTCCTTGGCGACGTAGTAGCCGCCGAACTGGCCCTGGGCGACCCATTTCAGCTGCAGGACCACCTTTTCAGCCGCCATGGCCTGAGCGGCGGCAAGCGACATGGCGCCTGCCATCAATGCTATAAGGATATTTCTCATTTTTCTTATCCTTCCCTCTGAGGTTTTGCCGCCTCCCGTCGTTGCGAGAAGCGGATACGTCTAGCCACCACGGTTAGACGGATGCCAGAACGTCGTCGCCCGCTCGGCGAGTGCGATGACGCCATAAAAGACCGATCCTATCACCGCTGCAACAGCGATCTCCGCCCAGACCATGTCGACGTTCATGCGGCCGATCTCGGTCGATATTCGGAAGCCCATGCCGACGATCGGAGTACCGAAGAATTCGGCCACGATCGCGCCGATCAGGGCAAGTGTCGAGTTGATCTTCAGCGCGTTGAAGATGAAGGGCATGGCCGCCGGCAGGCGCAGCTTGATCAACGTCTGCCAGTAGTCGGAGGCGTAGGATCGCATCAGGTCGCGTTCCATCGCTCCCGATGCGCCGAGCCCGGCCACCGTGTTCACCAGCATAGGGAAGAAGGTCATGACGATGACGACGGCCGCCTTCGATTGCCAGTCGAAGCCGAACCACATGACCATGATCGGTGCGACGCCGATGATGGGGAGTGCCGACATCAGGTTGCCGATCGGAAGGAGGCCGCGCCGCAGGAAGGCCACCCGGTCCGCCAGGATGGCAACAATGAACCCTGCGGCGCAGCCAACCGCATAACCGAACAAAACCGCCTTGAAGATCGTCTGGCGGACATCCGCCGCGAGGATGGAGACAGAACCGATGATCCTCTCCCAGATGGCGGAGGGCGGTGGCAGCAGGATGAAGGGAACGCCGGCACCCCGGGTGATGGCTTCCCACAGGATGAGGACCCAGGCCCCGAAGATCGCCGGGATGAGCAGGCGAAGGGCCGTCGAGGCGCCACCGGTCTTCGGCCGGATTTCGGCAAGCACGGAGATGCACCGCCAGCCGAGCAGCCAGCAGGCAGCCACCAGCAGGAAGAACGAGAGGTTCGCCTGCCCCTCGTTGCCGGAGAGGCCTGCGATCAGCAGCCACGCCGTGAAGTGCGCGGCAACAAACAGAATGCCGGCCAGTGCCGCCTCCTGCATGCGCAGGAAGGAGGCGAGGGCGCCGACGACGACCAGCAGCAGGATCATGGCCGTCGTGCCGCTGCCGAAAGGCGCGGATGCTTCCGGGCTGAGGAGCGGCAGGCGCGCCAGGGCGACGAGACAGAGAATGAGGGCACCAGTGCCCTGCCAGGAGCGGAGAAGCATGCTCATGTCGGCTTCACCCCCATGCGGCGGTCGACGATCCGGGACCCGATGCCGACGATGGTCACGAGGATGGCCGCGAGCACCGATCCGGCAATCAGCGCTGACCACATGTCGATCGTCTGGCTGTAGTAGGATCCGGCGAGAAGCTTGGAGCCGATGCCGGCCGCCGCACCTGTCGGCAGTTCGCCGACGATGGCCCCGACAAGGCTTGCGGCGACTGCAACCTTCATCGAGGTGAACAGGAACGGCAGGGATGCCGGGACCCTGAGCTTCCAGAAGGTCTGCCAGGTGCTGGAGTTGTAGGTCCGCATCAGGTCGAGATGCATGAGTTCGGGCGAGCGCAGGCCCTTCACCATGCCGACCGCCACCGGGAAGAACGACAGGTATGTCGAGATCAATGCCTTGGGGATCAGCCCGGTCACGTTGATGGCCGCCAGAACCACGACCACCATGGGCGCGATGGCCAGGATTGGCACCGTCTGCGAGGCGATGATCCAGGGCATGAGGCTGCGGTCCAGCGCCTTCACGTGCACGATGCCCACCGCGATCAGGATGCCAAGCAGGGTGCCGGAAGCAAAGCCGGCGAGCGTCGAGGACAGCGTCACCCACGAATGATAGACGAGGCTGCGGTTGCTCGTGACATTGCGCAGAAAGGTGTTCTCGAAGAAGTTCCGGGCCACCTGATGCGGCGCCGGCACCACAGGTTTCGGCTGCGACAGCGTTTTGCCGATGAATTCCATGGTCGTGGAGGTGACATTGGCGCGCCGATCCAGATCGCGCTGGAACGGCGCATTCATCCAGATCGCCGCGGCGTACCAGACGGCGATAATGACGCCGATGATGGTGAGGACGGGCAGGACTCGGGAGGAGAGGGGTTCCGTCATGGCCCAATACCCCCATCCGGCCTGCTCTTCACGTCCGAAGGCTCACTCCTCATAGCTGTGCCCCGCTCTCAGGCCCTCACGGACGCGCTGGGCGATGTCGAGGAACTCCGGCGTCTCGCGGATTTCCAGCGGCCGTTCCCTGGGCAGCGTCGACTCGATGATGTCCGTCACCCGTCCCGGGCGCGGCGACATGACGACGATCTTGGTCGACAGGTAAACGGCTTCCGGGATGGAATGGGTGACGAAACAGATGGTCTTGCTGGTTGCGGCCCAGAGTTTCAGGAGTTGTGCGTTCAGGTGGTCGCGCACAATCTCGTCGAGGGCGCCGAAGGGTTCATCCATCAGAAGCAGATCGGCATCGAAGGCCAGGGCCCGGGCAATCGAGGCACGCTGCTGCATGCCGCCGGACAGCTGCCAGGGATACTTTTTGCTGAAGCCGGCAAGGTTCACCAGGTCGAGGGTCCTCTCGATACGTTCCTTCCGCTCGGCCTTCGAATGCCCCATGATCTCGAGAGGCAATGCGATGTTCTTCTCGATCGTGCGCCACGGGTATAGGGCGGGCGCCTGGAAGACATAGCCGTAGGAGCGCGACTTGCGCGCCTCTTCCGGCGTCATCCCGTTGATGGATATCTCACCTGACGTGTTCTTCTCCAGATCGGCGATGACCCGCAGGAAGGTGGTCTTGCCGCAGCCGGACGGGCCGATGAAGGAGACGAAATCGCCCTTGCTCACCTCCAGGTCGACATCCGACAGCGCATGCACGGGTCCGTCGTTTGTCTGGAAGGTGAGGCCCAGCTTTCTGGCGGAGACGACGGGAGTGGGAGAAGTGTTCATAGGGCCTTGCCAATGCTGCGTTCTGTGGATGCGAAATGCGGGGTGCATGCTATGATCAAGGCTCTGGGCGCCGAGGGGGAGGTTTGCCGGCAAGGGAAAAGGGGCAGCCGGCCCAAGGAGGAGAAAGCGTATGGACGCATCATCGAAATCCACCTGCAGGGTCGTCAAACCCGGCCCCACCTACGACGGCAAGCAAGGGCTCAGCTATTTCGAAGGGATCGCGGCGGAGACGGTCGGATCGACAGCAATCTGCATGCATCTTCTGACAATCCCGCCCGGTGGGCGCGCCAAGGCGCACCTGCACAAGAGCCATGAGACAGCGATCTACATGCTGTCCGGCTCTGCGCATACCTGGTACGGCGACCGGCTGGAGCACCATGTCATCGTGCATGCGGGCGAGCTGTTCTACATTCCGGCCGGTGTACCCCACCTGCCGGCCAATCTTTCCAACACGCCGTGCACCGCCGTCATTGCCCGCACCGACCCCAACGAACAGGAAAGCGTCGTGCTGTTGCCGGAGCTCGATGCGCTGGTGGAGATCTAGGGTATCTGCATCAATCTCCTGCATCTTGCGCTCACACCCCGCTCGCCGGAATGCCGGTGCGCTCGACCTTGCGCGGTGCGGTCAGTTCCTTCCAGGTGGAAAGCGCCTTGTTGACGGCCTGGAACGGCTCACGCCTGACGAATTTTCCGTGGCCTTCCTGCGTCCTGACGGTGCTTTCCTCGATCGCCACCACACCGCGCGTCAGCGTGTAACGGGGCAAGCCCGTCACCTCCTTGCCCTCGAAGACGTTGTAGTCGATGGCCGATTGCTGGCTTTTCGCGGAGATTGTCTTCGACCGTTTCGGGTCCCAGACGACGATGTCGGCATCGGCACCGACGAGGATCGCGCCCTTGCGCGGGTACACGTTCAGGATCTTGGCGATATTGGTTGAGGTGACGGCCACGAACTCGTTCATGGTGATGCGGCCGGTTGCGACGCCGTGGGTCCACAGCATCGGCATGCGATCCTCGAGGCCGCCGGTGCCGTTCGGGATCTTGCGGAAATCACCGGCGCCGGTGCGCTTCTGCTCGGTGGTGAAGGCGCAATGGTCGGTCGCCACGACCTGCAGAGAGCCGGAGGAAAGGCCGGCCCAGAGCGAGTCCTGATGGGTCTTGCTGCGGAAAGGCGGGCTCATCACGCGGCGAGCGGCATGGTCCCAGTCCTTGTTGAAATATTCGCTCTCGTCGAGCGTCAGGTGCTGGATCAGCGGCTCGCCATAGACCCGCATGCCGTTCTGACGGGCGCGGCGGATCGCTTCGTGAGACTGCTCGCAGGAGGTATGGACGACGTAAAGCGGCGCGCCTGCCATGTCGGCAATGATGATGGCGCGGTTTGTCGCTTCGCCCTCGACCGAGGCAGGCCTGGAATAGGCATGCGCCTCCGGGCCGTCGTTGCCTTCGTCCATCAGCTTCTGCTGCATGGCGGCGACGATGTCGCCGTTTTCCGCATGGACGAGTGGCAGGGCGCCGAGTTCCGCGCAACGGGAAAAGGACGCGAACATCTCGTCGTCGTTGACCATCAGCGCGCCCTTGTAGGCCATGAAGTGCTTGAAGGTGTTGATGCCGTGATGAAGCACGACGGCCTTCATCTCGTTGAACACCTGTTCGCCCCACCAGGTCACCGACATGTGGAAGGAGTAGTCGCAATTGGCGCGTGTGGACTTGTTGTCCCAGCGTTTTAGGGCATCGAGCAGCGACTGGCCGGGTTCGGGCAGACAGAAGTCGACGACCATCGTCGTGCCGCCTGCCAAGGCCGCGCGGGTGCCGCTTTCGAAATCGTCGGTGGAATAGGTGCCCATGAAGGGCATTTCGAGATGGACATGCGGGTCGATGCCGCCGGGCATCACGTAACAACCAGCCGCATCCAGAACCTCGTCGCCTGAGAGGTTGGGGCGAATCTCGACGATCTTGCCGCCTTCGATCTTGACGTCGGCGTTGTAGGTGAGGTCGGCGGTGACGATGGTGCCACCCTTGATCACTGTGCTCATTGCTGTTCCCCTTTTTTGGTTTTGACGCAATCCAACAAGCCTGAGGATCGGGTGTCCTCAGGAGGGCGGCGGTCGCAGTAATTTCAGAGGTGAGGTGGCGTCAGGCTTCGACGAGATCGAGACGCTTTTCGATGCGTCGAACGTGGGCATCCAGTCTGTCGAGCCGCTGATGTCCGAGAATGAGGTCGTCTGAAGACACTGCCCAGGCTCCGGCCAGGCTTGCAGTGTCTCGAAATGTGGCGTTGAACCGGTCACTCCACGATCTCCGCCGTCTCCAGCACCGCGTGGAAGAGCACGTCCGCTCCCGCTGCGGCCCATTCCTTCGAAATGTCCTCCGCCTCGTTGTGGGAAAGACCGCCGACGCAGGGACACATGATCATCGTGGCGGGCGCGACCCTGGCGGCCCAGCACGCGTCGTGGCCGGCGCCAGAAATGAGGTTCATATGGCTGTAGCCGAGCCTTTCCGCCGCATCGCGGACGCGACCGACCAGGACGGGATCGAAGGTCACCGGATCGAAATGGCCGACGGCCTCGACCGAACAGCCGACACCCAGGCCCTCACAGATCCCGGCGGCCTGCTTCTCTATCTTCGCCCGCATGCGGTCGAGCTTTTCCTGGGAGGGCGTGCGGATGTCGACGGTAAAGACGACCTTGCCCGGCAGCACGTTGCGCGAGTTCGGCGAGAAGAACATCTGGCCGACACCGCCGACGGCGCCCGGCTGCTCGCTCATCGCTACGTCCTGCACCATTTCGACGATGCGGCTCATGGCGAGCCCCGCGTTGACGCGCATGTCCATTGGCGTCGAGCCCGTATGGGCTTCCCGACCGGTAAGCGTAAATTCGAGCCACCACAGGCCCTGACAATGGGTGACGACGCCGATCTGCTTCTCCTCGGCTTCGAGGATGGGTCCCTGCTCGATATGGTACTCGAAATAGGCGTGCATCTGCCTGGCGCCGACCTCTTCGTCGCCGATCCAGCCGATGCGCTTCAGTTCGTCGCCGAAGGTCTTTCCGTCCGGGTCCTTGCGGGAGTAGGCGTAGTCGAGGTCGTGGATGCCGGCGAATACGCCAGAGGCCAGCATTGCCGGCGCGAAACGGGCGCCTTCCTCATTGGTCCAGTTGGTTACCGTGATCGGATGCCGGGTCCTGATGCCGAGGTCGTTCAGCGTGCGGACGACTTCCAGCGCGCCGAGCACACCAAGTACGCCGTCGTACTTGCCGCCTGTCGGCTGGGTGTCGAGATGCGATCCGACGTAGACGGGAAGGGCCTCCGGATCAGTTCCCGGGCGCGTGGCGAACATGGTGCCCATCTTGTCGACGCCTGTTTCCAGCCCGGCCGCGTCGCACCACGATTTGAAAAGCCTGCGCCCCTCGGCATCGGCATCCGTCAGGGTCTGGCGATTGTTGCCGCCAGCGACACCGGGGCCGATCTTCGCCATTTCCATCAGCGAATCCCAAAGCCTGTCGCCATTGATGCGCAAATTCTCGCCGGGTGCTGCCACCATCAGCCGATCCTCACCTGTTCTGGTGCCGCGCATTGGCGGCTCTTTCTGTTCCCGCCGGTTGTTTCATCCGCCTCTCGACAGCGAAACTCAGCATTGCCTTTGTTGGACTTGTCGCTGATAATTTGACCGGTTGGTAAAACATTACAATTTCCGCGCCGCCACTCAAGACGAAAATCGAGAAAAGTCACCGGCAAAATTCGCCGCACTTTTCGAGGCGATTATTGCTGGCGGGCGGTCAGGCGTTTGGCGAGGTTGGGCACGGATGGCGGTAGCACGCGCGGCGAAGACGCAGAGGCGGACGCGAATCCAGGAAGAGAAGGAGGAGCGTATTCTCGACGGGGCGCTCGAGGTGTTCTCCGCAAGCGGTTTCCGCGGTACCACGATCGACCAGATCGCCGAAGCTACCGGCATGTCGAAGCCCAATCTCCTCTATTATTTCCGGACCAAGGAGGCGATCTACCGCAGGCTTCTGGAGCGGATGCTGTTCACCTGGCTGGAGCCGCTGAAAGCGTTCGATGCCGAGGGCGATCCGCAGGCCGAGATCCGCTCGTATATTCGCCGGAAGCTGGAGATGTCGCGGGATTACCCGCGCGAAAGCAGGCTTTTCGCCAATGAAATGCTGCAAGGCGCGCCGCATATCGGCGACGAGCTGAACGGCCCCCTGAAGCAACTGGTTGATGAGAAGGCGGACGTTATCCGTGCCTGGATCAAGGCCGGCAAGATCGCCAGGTGCGATCCCTATCACCTGATCTTCGCCATATGGTCGACGACGCAGCATTATGCGGATTTCGACGTGCAGGTACGCGCGGTGCTTGGCGAAAGCCGCGCCGGGGAAGGACGGTTCGAGGATGCCGCCCGCTTCCTCGAACAGATGTTCATGAGAGGGCTGGAGATCAAGGGCGCTTGATCCGGTCAGTCGGGCAGAAGCGCCATGATGATGAGGGCGCAGGCGGTGATCAATGCGCCAACCATCACGGTCAGGCTCGCCCAGCCATGTCCCAGCAAACCTTCCATGATGATTACCGTGGTTGGCGCGAGATAGCCGTAGCCGACAACCTTCGACGAGGGCAGGCGCAGCAGGGCGTATTGCATGAGCAGGAAGGTGAGGGTGGTAGCCATGACTGCGATGTAGATCAGCAGCAGCCACATCTTCAGGGTGACCTCGGCAAGGCCGACGTCAATGAGCGCGGGAATGGTCGCGAGGAAGATGAAGGCGGTGGCGGCGGCATTCACCCAGAAGCCGAAGGCGACCGGGTGGTCGTCGCCTTGATAGCGTCGCAGCAATGGGGCGTAAACGGCATGTGCCAGGACGCCGAAGAAGTATAGAATTTCGCCGCTGCCGACATCGAAGGACAGGATTGCATCCACGTCGCCCCGGAAGACGACCCACACCGCTCCCGCCGCGGCCACCAGCAGGCTGAGCAACACGCCCGGCCGCGTCTTCTGCCCCATGAGGACATAGGCGAAGCCGGCGCTCATCAGTGGCATGAGGGTGAAGACCGCGCCGGCCGAGACCGGGCTCGTATACTGGAGCGCGATGAACATGGTGATGATGTAGAAGGCCAGCAGCAGGCCGGTGACAATGAAGCGGTGCGGCCTGGTGGGACGTCCGAGCGGCTGGCGGAACATGACGATCGTGATGCCTGCCAGCACCGCGGTGGTGATGATGAAGCGCAGCAGGGAGGCGACGAGCGGGTCCATCTCCCGGGCGATCATTCCACCGACCGAGAAGGATCCGGCGACCAGCAGGGAAAACAGCACCATGCCGGCATGCGCGCGCAGCTTCTCCTTCCCCGTGGCGTAGTGCACATGGGAGCGGCGGGTGAGTTCTGGATCGTGTTTCACAAGAAAAGCCTGGGAATGCATGACAAGGGCACGACAACGTCGCGCCGGAGTGTCAGCTATCACGGCAGTTCTCCATCAAGCTAGGCGGATCGGCCCGGTCCGGTACGCCTATGGCAGGATTTCGGAATTCCGTTCGCGGAAGCCGACACCCGGATGAAACTCGACAGGCTGAAGCAGGTTGTGAACGATCAGGACCGAGTTGTTGCGCCAGTCGTATTATGCGCCTCGAAATGAAATCGTCCCGGAAGCGGTTGCTTCCGGGACGTTTTTGTGGGGCTGGGATGCCGGCTCAGGCTGCTGCGCGCAAGCCCCTGGCGGAGGCGCCATGCGTTGGCGCGTCCAGCTTGAAGTTCTGCAGCACGGTTTGTAGATGGCGGCTTTCGTCCGCCAGAGTGGCGCTGGCCGCCGTGGTTTCTTCCACCATCGCCGCATTCTTCTGGGTCATCTGGTCCATGTGGTTCACGGAAGAGTTGATCTCGGCAAGCGCCGTTGCTTGTTCGCGGGCGGCGGTTGCGATCGACTCGACATGACCGTTGACGCGGTTGACGAGGCTCTCGATCTCCAGGAGTGCATCGCCGGTCGAGCGGACCAGCGAGACGCCGCCATCGACTTCCGCTGCCGACGCGGTGATCAGTGTTTTGATCTCCTTTGCGGCGTTTGCGGAACGCTGAGCCAGTTCGCGGACTTCCTGGGCGACGACGGCGAAGCCACGACCAGCCTCGCCGGCTCGTGCAGCCTCGACGCCGGCGTTGAGCGCCAGGAGGTTGGTCTGGAAGGCGATCTCGTCGATCACGCTAATGATCTGGCTGATCTTGTTCGACGAGTCCTCGATCCGGCCCATGGCGGAAACGGCACTGCGGACGATCTCGCCCGACTTCGCGGCGCTCTGACGGGTCTCGTGAACCATGTCCCGTGCCTCGTTGGCGCGTGACGAAGCGGCACGAACGGTGGTGGTGATCTCGTCGAGAGCTGCCGCCGTTTCCTCCAGCGCCGCTGCCTGCTGCTCCGTACGCTTGGAGAGATCGTTGGCGGCAGAGCTCAGCTCGACCGAGTTGTCGTTAATGGTGGTCGCTGCGCCACGGACGTCATTCATAGTCGCCCGCAGGGTTACCATGGTCGCGTTGACGTTGGCCTGAAGCTCGGCGAACGCGCCCTGGAACCGGCCATTCATTGTCTGCGTCAGGTCGGCATCAGCCAGAGCAGCGATCACGCGGCGGACTTCGGCGACAGCATTGTCGACGCTGCCGACGAGCTCGTTGACGCTGTTGGCAAAGCGGTTGAGGTCCTCGTTCTGGTAGTCCTTGGTGATGCGGCCGGAGAAATCGCCTGCCACTGCGGAGGCAACCACTGCGGCAATGCTCGACTGAAGGTCGCTGCTGCGACCGTGGAGCGCGGCTTCCTGCGCCTTCAGTTCCTGCATGGCGAGTGCGTTGCTGCGGAAGACTTCGACGGCGCGGGCCATCTCGCCGATCTCGTCCTTGCGGATGCTGTCGACGGTCGCGCCTTCCAGATCGCCCTGGGCGAGGCGGTTCATGGCCTGTGTCAGCGAGCGGATCGGCATAACGATGCCCCGGCGGGCAATCATGGTGCTGATCGTGGCGCCGATCAGGATGAAGAACAGCGCGGATGCGGCGGCGAGTATCATTGCCGTCGTCGATGATGACAGTGCCTCGGCGCGAGCGGTAGCCAGCGACTCGCCCGAATAGGTGCTGTAGACCTTGACCGTATCGGTCACGACTTTCTGGGCGGCGAGCGCCTTTTGCAGTGCGGCGGCGATAGCGGCCGTGTCACCGGGGTTGGCTTCCGCCGTGGAGACCATTGCGCGGATGTCGTTGAAATAGCTCTCAAGCGCCGCACGGATCGTCTTGAGCTGATCGATCTCGGTTGCGTCGGCCGTTGCTTCTATCTTCGGAAGGCGGGCGAGCATCTCGCCCGAGCGTTTCTGCGTTTCGGCTCGGAAATCAGTAGCCTTCTCGGGAGCAGCTGCCAGTTGGTAGGTCATGCGGCTGATCGCGATGATGTCGACGCGCAGATCCATAGCCTCGCGCGCGACTTCTTCCTGTGTTCCAACCGAGGTCATTGCCTTCTGCAGGCCGTAGAGCCCGTTGCCGGAAACGGCGGCAATTACCAGTGAAGACAGCCCCATCACCACAGTGACGATGCCGAGCTTCTTCGAAATCGAGATATTTTTAAAGGCCATAGTCATCAACACCATTGAGCGGGCTAAGTCGGTCGAACGAAGGGAGTTCTTTCCGGCGAAGAGGTTCGCGTTAAGAGTTTGCAGTAACAAACTGACGCAATTGAACTAATCCCACGTTAATGCCGCACTGCACAAAATTGCTGCATGCCGCACGCCGCTTCGACGCTGATGGCGCCGCCACTAACGGCGCTCTGTCGAGGCGATTGCCGAGCTTTATTCCGCCATCACTTTCGATGCGGATGTTTTTGGCATGTATGAGGGGCCGTCTATCGCAAATCGTTCGGACATCTCACAGCACATGCGGCC
>NZ_JAJAWH010000038.1 GCF_020531965.1 Pseudorhizobium xiangyangii
CCCATGTGGCTGGTGCCGGCTTCGGGTGCGGTTATCGTGTCGGGATCGTCAACGCTCGGTGACTGGGGCCGCCTGCTGCCTTCACCTCTCTTTGTCCTCGTCTTGGCTGTCGCGATGGAGGGCTGACAGGCGTCGTGGCATTGTCAGCATGGGGGTTGAGAGAATGATGCGGTCCAATCTATGCTGCATCCTGATGACGGATCATCCGGATAAACGCCGCCACTAACCCACATCATCATCGTCCTCGAAGGACGTCTTCCGCCTCGACGCGGAACCTTAACTTCGTTTTGTCGATACTATGCCGGTTCCTGACCATCAGGCAGGGCCGCTTTAACAAAAGCATGGATGGTGGGCACGACTCGCTGGCTTGGTGTGGCGATTCAGAAAAGACCGTGAATGATAAATAAACAGATCAATCATTCACTAATGATACGTCTTTGTATCGTTTATGTTGACCGAGCTCAAAATGTTTGAGATAGCTTGCCCTACTCCACGAAGAACGGACGGGTAGGTAGGATGGCACGGTCTGAGTCAGAATCCTTGCTGGAAATCGGGCAGTTGCTGAAGGCTACGCGTAAAGGGCGGCAACTGACACAGGAGCAGGTTGCCGACATGGCGGGCATATCGCGTCCTCGCTATCGTGAGATAGAAGCCGGAAGCAGTGCCGCGCGCACGACAACCCTGATCAACATCGCCCGCGCTCTTGGGCTTGAGTTGATGCTCATTCCGCAGGCGATGGTTCCGGCTGTCGGTTCGCTGCTGCGGCCGCATGACGATCTCGACGATCTCCCAGCATTCCTGGCTCATCCCGATGGGGATGAGAATGTCTGAGGCGTCTTCCGATCCGAGATCTATTTCGTCGCTCGAAGTGTTGCTGAACGAGGTGAAGGTCGGCACGATCGTTCGGACGCCCGGCGACTTCAACGCCTTCAGCTTCGAGGACAGCTATCGCGCAACCGGCGGCTTTCCGGTGCTCAGCCTGTCGTTTCGCGCAGCCACTGGCGGCTTGCGCAAGGACCCGAAACCCGTCGCCCGCGCTTTGCCGGCGTTCTTTGCCAATCTGCTTCCCGAAGACAAGCTGCGCGAGGCGATGGAAAAACACCACGCGGGAAGTGTTCGCGCGGGAAACGATTTCGACTTGCTCGTCGCGCTCGGGTCGGATCTGCCTGGTGCCGTCCGTGTCGTGCCGAGCGACAGGGCGATTGCCCGTCTCAACAATCTGCCAGCCCCCAAGCCGAAAGCCCGGTTTTCGCTCGCCGGTGTTCAGATGAAGCTTTCGGTGATCAAGAACACGGGGAAGGGGGGTGGACTGACCCTGCCGCTCGGCGACGACCAGGGATCCTACATCGCCAAGTTTCCATCGACCTCGTTTCCCGGCGTCTCGGAAAACGAATACGCCAATCTCGCATTGGCTGAAGCGATCGGTATGGAAGTGCCGGAGCGGGAGCTTGTCGAGCAATCGGAGTTCGAGGGCATTCCCAATGAGTTCGAGACGCTGTCAGACGGAAAAGTCCTGCTCGTCAAACGTTTCGATCGTGGCGCAAATGGTGGGCGGATCCATATCGAGGATTTTGCGCAGGTGTTCGGCGTCTATCCTTCACGGAAATACGAAGGTGCTGCCTATCACGATATCGCTGCAGCCTTAAACGTTGCCGTTTCGTCTGCGGCCGCGCTCGAGTTCATCCGCCGGCTGGCTCTCGCAGCCATAACCGGCAATGGCGACATGCATCTTAAGAACTGGTCACTGATCTATCGCGAGGCGGGCGACAAACCGCAACTCGCACCTGTCTACGACGTGCTCTCGACGGTGCCCTATATCCCTGCGGATGCCATGGCGCTGTCGCTTGCCGGTGAGCGCCCCTTCAAGGCGATGAGCGTGCAGCGCTGGAAAGCCTTCGCCAATCGTGCACGCCTGCCGGAAGCGGCCGTACTCAAGGCGGTGGTCGACACGGTAGAGCGCGTGAACGAACTTTGGTGGTCACTGCCGGAACGCACAGTCGTTCCGGAGAAAGTTCTCGAGCGCATCGATACGCATGTGCGGCTGATGACACCGATCCTTGGCACCTGTGCAGATCGAGGGCATCCGTCCGAGCGGTGACGAAACTCTGTCCTAGCCCGTGCGCCAGTTCTCCTGGCGCATCTTCACCTGTTGCCAAAGGATTGAGCGACTGCACCTCCTGCACGGCATGGTGTTTGGCGGAATTCTCCTGCGGAACCCGACGTTCTGTCGGGGGATTTTTCCGAAGACGATCAGCCCGATATAGCCTGATTGTTCAAAATGCCGCTGCCACGATTACGATCGCCGCGACTTGCGGTCCCCTGCCAAGATCGACCGCGCGGACCGGGTACACCACGTGCATTGAGTTCGTCAGCGATTCTGACTGGGCTCATGCCATCCGTGTATCGAAAATCCAGCCGATGGTCGCCGCCTCATCAGTGTCGATTGAACGCAAGCCACGCACTGGATCCCCGCTATCATCGAACTCTCGGCGCACTCTGCAGCCGTAACAGATACCGCCTGGGATCCGGCCATGCTTGGCGACGGTCTTCCTACCTTCGCGCCTGGGTAGCGAACCTGTTCTAGCACTTCCTGACTGAGAACTGCCCTCAATCCCAATTCCATCGATGACACTGCTGCGGCGCCACGCATGAGGGTTCAAGGGCACCGGAAGATTAGCAGACGGCCGTTCGCCAGAGCAAACTTTTCGTATTCGCATCGTTGGCACAGCGCGTTTCGACACGGGAGGTCAACTGGCCCACCGTCGAGGAAGACCACTAACGCGGTAGAGGTGCAAACAACGGTTGGCGCCGAGGGAAAGCGGCGGAAAACCGAAGGTGAACGCCAAGTCACCGTAAGTCGCAGGGAATTGTGGAGAATTCGCCATACCATGGCCTAGGAGCCGCGTCCTCCATCACGACGGATTTTGGCAGAGATTAAGTCAACCTGAAACTTCACGCGCCACCTCGACGGCCTCCGCCAGATTGGCTAGGGGAGCCTGGGATTGCGAGATTTTGTGAATGCCCGAGGTGCTGTCAGCTTAATCCTCAGGCGCTAGGCATGGGTCTAGCACGATGTGGTTACTGTCTTGGACGCGCATTGCCACGGACGGTGACACGGCCGCCGATCTAAGTTAGCGGCTGGCGGGTCCATCTGCAGGACTTTTGTTTACCTGATGTAGCAGGCGAGCAGCCATCGGCGCGCCCTCCATGGGTTGCATTCAAGGCTCCGGAACCCCATATCTCAGGCATGACAACCGTAAGTAAACATAAGAAGTACCTGGTCGTCTCGGCGTCCCTCCTCATGCGTCGGTAGCCCCGAGCGGCTCAGGCCTATCTGCCAGCCGCATCGGGGAACACTCCAAAACAGACGTCGTCTTTCGCCTTTTTGAAGGCCATCAGGCGGCTGAACATTGTCAGATTGCCTGACGCACGGAAGGTGCCGGGCGATCCACACTGAAGGAGGAACCACCATGTCCGCAACTATAAGCATGTCAGCATCAACGGAGACCCAAAAGTCTAAAAAGAGTCCGCGCCTCACTTTTGCGCAGCGGTTCTTGCGGGCGGCGCGTCGCTGGCAGCGAAACCGCGCCTACAACGCGCTCTCGCAGCTGTCCGACCGGCAACTGGAGGATATCGGTATTTCGCGTGATGACATCCCAGGGTTAGTGAAGGCCATGTTCGTCAACGAGCATGCAGACACAGCACCGAGTCAGGAGCAGCCTGCGCGCGATGCCGGACAGGTCGACGTGATTGCCAAGTGTTACGCAAAAGCGGCGTAACGCATGGACGCCGTGGCGACGGCCATTCTGGCAACAAGCCCTCTCGGGCTGATGAGTGTCGCTATTGCGGTGTTGCGCATGTCCGCCTAATAAGACCCAGTGACTTGCCTACGCCATACTTGCGCGAATGGTCGGAAACCTCGCGAGACTGGCGCCTCGCCGACTGGAAATTCGCTGACGCTGGAGACCATCGCGACGATGATCGCTCATCAGCCCGCCAGCGGAACTCTGATCCAGTCCCGGCTCTGTCTGGAAGGCAAAGGCGAGCGCCGAAGCGACACCTTCGACACGATCGTCACCAGATCAACCTCGGCTACAAACCTCGTCCAATATTCACCCCCCTGTAGGTGATCAGCGCTTGGCTTGCCCGGCGCTGGCCGGGGTTGCAGAGGGGAGGCCAAGCGCGGGTGACGGGTATCTTCGGCTTTAGGCTTTGAGAGCGGTTTTTGAAGTGCCAGGACTCGTTGCCGGTTTTCCACGATCTCGCAATGGTGGGTCAGGCGGTCGAGGAGTGCCGTCGTCATCTTCGCATCGCCGAACACCGACGGCCATTCGCCGAAAACGAGGTTCGTAGTGACGATGATCGAGGTGCGTTCGTAGAGCCTGCTGATCAGATGAAAGAGTAGCTGGCCTCCGGCCTGCGAACGGCAGATAGCCGAGTTCATCGAGGATGATGAAGTCGAGGCGTGTGAGGTAATCGGCAATCCGACCCTGCTTGCCGTTGCGCGCTTCCGTTTCCAGCCGATTGACCAGATCAACGACATTGAAGAAGCGGCCGCGCGTGCCGTTGCGGATGAGCGCACGGGCAATCGCGATGGCCAGATGGCTCTTGCCTGTTCCCGTGCCGCCGACGAGAACGACGTTGCGCTGATCGGCGACGAAGGTGCCGGT
Source organism: Pseudorhizobium xiangyangii (assembly GCF_020531965.1). Lineage (GTDB taxonomy): Bacteria > Pseudomonadota > Alphaproteobacteria > Rhizobiales > Rhizobiaceae > Neorhizobium > Neorhizobium xiangyangii. The sequence continues at coordinate 4,671 of NZ_JAJAWH010000038.1, forward strand.
AGCCAATTCCCGCACCAGGGATTCATTGACGGGCGTGTCGGCGAAGTCGAAGTCTTCGACGTCTTTTGCCAACGGCAGCTTGGCGATGCTGAGCTGGTAGCGGATCGAGCGTGCCTGCTTCTCAGCGATCTCCGACTGCAGGAGATCACCAACGATGTGCGGTGGTTCGTGCTGCTGTTTGATGCCGTTTCCCATGACCTCATCGTAGGCGATGCCGAGGAGCGCTTGTCAGCGTCTGTTCTGTGCGCAATGGTTAGTGGGCAGACCAGTTTTTCAGCGGGACCACTTGACCGGAGGCCGCGCAATGGCGCTACGTCAAAGCCTTAAGTCTGACAGGGTGGTCGCGGGTCGGCAACCAAGCTGCCTGCCTCTAAGCTTTCAATATTAGACCTCTTGCCCTATAGTGAGCGTCAAATGCGCGGCGTATCACAGGGATCAATTCGGTATCAGCACGAACATGTTGAACAAAGATCAATCAGCGACTTCGTCATTAATTTTCGAGAAGCCATTGCTTGTGCAGCGGCAGTCTTCCGTGCGACGCACGATGGAAATCGTCCTCGACACCTGGAACTTCTTGATCCTGCGCGAGGCATACTTCGGCGTTCACCGCTTCGACAAATTTCAGCAACGACTGGGTATTCCTCGTCAAACCCTATCATCGCGCCTGTCAGCCCTTGTGACGAACGAGATCCTAAGCACGGGCAAGAAACCGAACGAACCTGGACATCAATATTTCCTGACAGCTCGAGGAAAAGACCTTTTCCCGACGATGCTTTCGTTGATGGAGTTCGGCGACAAGTGGCTGAATGGCGATAATGAACCGCCATTGCAGTTGATCCATAAGCGTTGCGGTTGTGCATGCCGGCCGATAACGGTCTGCAGTGAATGTATCGAGCCGTTTACCGCGCGGGAGGTGGCCCCCCGTGATGGGCCTGGGGCAGGTTATGCGCCAGTCGAGTCCCGCCCCACATCCCGCCGCAGCTCGGACTCGACCTTACTCGAAAGGGTCAGACCATGCTCAGTTGCGCGAACGCTCAAAATCATCGGCGACCGGTGGAGCTTTCTGATTCTGAGGGAGGGCTGGTACGGCGTTCGTCGCTTCGAGGAGATGCGGGAAAATCTTGCCATCGCCACAAACATCCTTGCCGACCGACTGGCGCGCCTTGTCCAGGCAGGCGTCTTTTGCAAAGTCCCGTACAGCTCGGGCGAGCGGTTTGAGTACCGCTTCACCGAGATGGGTCTCGACCTTTATAAACCCATGCTGGTCATGATGGCTTGGGGCGACCGCTGGCTCGCAGAGGGTAAGCCCCCCATGCGGCTTCGTCACCAAACCTGTGGTCAGGACTTCTCTGCAGTTGTCGTTTGCTCGGAATGCAAAAAGCCGATCGTGGCAAAGGACACAGATTACGTCTTACGATACCCGTTTGCTTTCTAGCGGACGCTATTAAGCGGTTTGTCCTCGTTTGATACCTCGGATTGCGGTGCAGACTTCAGCCCGGTCACGTCGAGTTTGCTGAGCGAGGAGTGTTTGTGTCGCGAAGCATCTGGAATATTCGTTCCGGCGTCACAGGTAGCGTCTCGACCGAGACGCCAAGGTGGGAAAGTGCATCGGATACCGCATTTGCGACAGCTGCCGGCGCTCCGATGGTGCCTCCTTCACCCATACCTCGAAAGCCGCCGACATTGTTGGGTAGATCCGCTTCGATATGCACAATCCCGATATTCGGTACGCTGGTGGCAACCGGAACGAGGTAGTCGGCAAGGCTTGCCGTCACCACCTGACCCTGATCATCGTGAACGATCTCCTCCAGCAACGCAGCACCGATTCCCTGAGCCACGGCACCATGCACCTGGCCATCGACAATCATCGGATTAATGATCTTGCCGCAATCTTCAGCAACCACATATCGCAGAATCCGGACGCCGTAAGTCTCTGTATCGACCTCCACCATGGTGAGGTGCGTGGAGGAACATGCGGTGCCGAGGTAGGGATCGTAGGTCTCCGATGCCGTTAGATCTTCCCGCTGGTCGCGCGGAATACGCCCCATCTGGGTATAGACAGCGGAGGCGACCTCCTTCAGCGTCAACGTCTGGTTCGAATTGCGGCTGGCGATGATGCCATCGTAGATGTCCAGATCCTCGATGCTCTGCTCCATGAGATAGGCTGCGGCCCGCAGAACCTTCGCTTTTACGACACGGGCTGCCAGCGTCGCAGCACCGCCGCCCAGAACAGCAGAGCGGCTGGCATAGGTGCCACTTGACATGGGCACAAGTGAACTGTCTCCATGTTTGACTTCGATGTCTTCGAGCTTGCATCCCAACTCATCGACGATTACCTGAGCGAGCGTGGTTTCGAGGCCTTGGCCATGGGATGATAGACCGAAGGCAGCTGTGATTGCGCCCGTCGCATCGATCTCGATCCTAGACGTCTCGGTTCCGGTGTTGATGGGCATGCCTGGAGCGACCGAGATGCGCGAACCGATACCGGTCAATTCCGCATAGCTTGCAAGACCGATGCCGACCCAACGTCCCGCCTTTCGTGCCGCATCTCGCTCACGCACGAGATTAGGGTAGTCGACGAAGTCGCAAGCGCCCTGGAGGCATTCCTGAAATGCCGATTTGTCCCAGATGATACCTGAGGCGGTGCGATACGGAAACTCTTCTGCTCGGACGAGATTTCTCCTGCGAAACTCCACCGGATCCATGCCGATCTTTCGCGCCGCCATTTCGATCAAGCGCTCCATGGCAAAGGTGGAAGACGGACGGCCAACACCCCGGTAGGGACCAGTAGGGGGCTTCGGTGTTAGAACACCTCTTATGCGCCCCCTGTAGTGTTCCATTCTGTATGGACCAGGCAGGAAGCTCACCACCTGTACCGTTTCCAGTGCAGCGGTCCATGGGTAGATCGAATAGGCTCCGACATCCCCGATGACATCGGCGCGCAGCCCTATCAAGGTTCCATCTTGTGTGACCGCTAGCTCAGCTTCGATCAACTCATCGAAAGCTTGGCTCGTCCCCGATAAATCTTCGAGACGATCACTAACGTATTTGACCGGACGTGCCAGCTTGCGCGCCAAGATGCAGACGAGCATCTCCTCGGAATAAAGCGACCCCTTTGCGCCAAAACTGCCTCCAACATCCGGTGCAATGACACGTAATCTCGTTCCCGGCAGATCGAGACATCCCGATAATACATCTCGAATGATGCCTGGACTTCCAGATGATGTATGGAGCGTGAGCGATTGTTTACGCTGGTCCCACTCTGCAAGGTACGACCTGTTCTCCATGGCAACGGCTGTCTTGCGGGTCATGCGGAAGCGCCCTTTGACCGTCACCGGCGCATTTTCGAACGCCGTATCGACGTCTCCTCGCTTGAACTCTCGGCGGATAATTGTGTTGGTGCCGGCTTCTTCGTGCAATAGCGGCGCGTCGTCCTTGACGGCGTCAACCTGCCTGATCGCGAACGGCAGGGGCTCGTATTCGATGTTGATGTGCTCAAGGGCATCTTCCGCTGCATAACGACTTTCAGCCACTATGGCGACGACGGGTTCCCCGACATACCGTACCTTGCCACGCGCCAGCGGCCAGATCGGCGTGGCGTAATAACCCGGCATACGGGAGGTGGGAATGGCGGGCTTAACGTCTTTATCGAGGTCACTCGCGTCATAAATCGCTACGACGCCAGGGACGGAAAACGCCTCACCCACGTCGATACCGATAATTCGGGCATGCGGCTGATCCGAACGTCGCAAGGCGACATGGAGCATTCCTGCCGGGCTCATGTCGTCGACATACCGGCCCACGCCGGTCAGAAAGCGGGGATCCTCCGTGCGCTTTACGCGCTCTCCGACGAGTTTTGGGCGAAGTTCGACGGAGTGATCGTTGTGGCTCATTCGTAGAACTCCAGGCCTTTTCTCAGTGCTTGCCACTGCGTATCGTCATGTCCGGAAATGACTGTCGCGCCTTTGTCCCGCAGGTCCTTCAGTCGAACGAGCGCCGCTGAGGCCAGATCCATATTCCACGTGTTTTTGGGTGCCATCCCCGTATCGAGATTGATCTGCAGTGGGGCTGCATCTGAGGCGAGGATGAACGTTCCGTCGTGTTCCAGGGATATGCGTGCGGCCGTCATGCCTGGTGTGTGGCCCGGCATGGGGAGAAGCACGATCCGTCCGTCTCCGAATACGTCATATTCGCCACCAAAGGTTTGGAAGCCTTGCGGCTGATCCCATTCGTGCTTCAAATAACCCTGGTTTTCGGAACCCTCCGCTTTGGCGGAGGCGACCTCCGCCTCGTGGCAGAGGAATGTTGCTCGCCCGAAATACTCATTGCAGCCGCAATGGTCGGGATGAAGATGCGAGCAGATGACGACATCGATATCGTCCGGCTTCAGGCCAAGCGTCTCCAGTTGTCCTACGACGGTTCGCTCCGGTGTAAAGATCGGCGTCATCACCTTGGCAATTCCACCCCAGCGCGCCTGTGGGTCGACAGCGGCCTGCGGATTGCAGCCGCTGTCGAAGAGTACATTTCCCTGTGCATGCCGTATCAGGGCAGCATGCACAGGCAGTTCGATCATCTCTTCTTTCGCAGCCCCCGGATAATAGATCGAACGGCGCATACGAAGGCGTCCGCCTTCGAGGAAGTGCATCTTCATTTCAGGGGTCCTCTTTCCTTTGCCAGTTCGCGAACCGCATTGACAATGTGCTCGTACCCCGTGCACCGACAGATATTCCCGGACAGCGCTTCGCGGATTTGATCGTCGGTTTCGAGCGGGTGGTGGCGCAGCATATCGGTGATCGCCATGATGAAGCCAGGCGTGCAGAATCCGCATTGGAGGCCGTGATGCTGCCGGAATGCTTCCTGAACACGGCCAAGCTTGTCTACATTTCCCAGTCCCTCGATTGTCTCGATTTCCGTGCCTTCGGCCTGTATTGCCAAGGTCAGGCAGGAACGAGCGCTTCTCCCGTCGAGCACGACTGTGCAAGCCCCGCAAACACCATGTTCGCAGCCGACATGAGTTCCCGTCAGTCCAATCTCCTGGCGAAGGAAATCACTAAGAAGCAGTCGCGGCTCGATCATGCGGGTATAGGATTGTCCGTTTACGCTGAGGGTGATTTTCTGTTCAGTCATCAGTCTTCCCCTTGCGAAGATCAGCGCGCTTCCACGCGTCTCTCAACGCGCGGCGTGCAAGAGCGCCAGCCAGATGCCGTCGATAATCGGCGGATGCGTGAAGGTCGGTGTTCGGCTGCAGAAAGTCGTTCAAAGCCTCAGAGACTTGGTCGAGCAAGCTCTCGGATACAGTCTTGCCATCGATAATCTCTTCGATGGCTGCAAGGCGAAGTGGGGTTTCTCCCACACCCATAAGGGCAAACCGAACACTGCGAGCGACGCCGTCTTCGATACGAAGCGTGGTCGCCGCGCAGGCCAGGGCAAAGTCGCCCTGGCGCCTCGAAAACTCCTCGAAACCCCAACCAGTATCGGGCTTGAGCGTGTCGATCTCGATGGATGTCACGAACTCATCCGGCTCGAGCGCATTTACCAGCGATCCGAGGAAGAAGTCGGAGGCAGCGATCTGTCGCTCGCCGCGCACTGACCACGCCGTGATCGTGCCGTTCAACAAGAGCGTCATCATCGGCATCTCGGCGGCGGGGTCTGCATGGCAGACACTGCCGCAGAAAGTGCCGCGATTGCGAACCGTCAGATGGGCCACGTGATGCATGGCATCTTGCAGGATCGGTAGATGCTCGAACACGAGTACGTCCGTCGCGGTCATGTGATGGCGAACCGTCGCGCCAATACGCAGCCTGTCGTCGTGTTTCTCGATGCGGTCCAGTCCGCCGATGCGGTTGATGTCGACGAGGATTGTTGGCTTCACCAGCCGGAAATTGATCATCGGCATCAGGCTTTGGCCACCGGCAATGATCTTGCCGTCGCCGCCCGATGCGGCAAGCGCCTCGACCGCCTCCGATATCGATTTCGCGGCTAGATAGTCGAAGGGTGCCGGTTTCATGTCTTCACCATTATCATGCACATGCAATCAGCAGGGAACGGAAAGCGTGATGCCGCCGGTGTGCCCGCGTTGCAACGCGGGGAGTGGGTCGTCCATTAGAGTTTTCCATCCAGGGTCCTCCACGAAGCCGCCCCAGCAAGGCATTCGTTCGCTAATTTAACTTGCATTATTAGACCTAAGAAGAGATTGTCAAGCAATGTCGTTCGCCCATGTTGCGAAGGATTGACTTACAACGACATGCGAGGAGGCCATCCATGGACATGACAGGTCAGCAGCATATTCCTGCTAGCAAAGAAGAAGTGTGGAACGCACTGAACGACACCGAGGTACTAAAAGTCTGCATTCCCGGATGCCAGGAATTGGTCAAATCGTCCGATACACAGATGTCGGCAGTCGCGGTGATCAAGGTCGGCCCGGTAAAGGCCCGCTTCCAGGGGGTGGTTACCCTGTCGGATCTTGACCCGCCGAACGGCTACAAGATCACCGGCGAAGGGCAGGGCGGAGTTGCCGGCTTTGCCAAGGGCGTGGCGGCGGTTCGCCTGGAGGAGGCGGAAGGCGGCACTATCCTGCACTATAACGTCGACGCCCAGATCGGCGGAAAGCTCTCCCAGCTCGGCGGACGGCTTATCGATGTGACGGCAAAGCAGATGTCGGGTCAGTTTTTTAAGCGATTTGCCGAAGAGATCCAGGCGCGTCAAAACCCCGGCGCGTCGGCAACCGAATCTACGTCGGAAAAAGCTCCCTCGGTTCAACAGACTGCAACCTCGACAGCGATGCCCGTCAAGAAGGGGCCGTCAGCCGCGTTTGTGCCTTCGGAGCCCCCGGCAACGAGCTCGATTGCCGGCCTGCCGACAATCGCAGCTGTCGTCTTCGTGGCGGTTTTGGCGGCAATGTGGATCGTCCACAGCGGTCTACTGCCAAGCCTCGTGCCGGCTGCAGGTTCGGTGGCCGGCGATGGCCGTGTCTCGTCCGATCTTGCGAGCGTCGTGCAGCTGATCATGGCCGCGGCCATTGGCTATCTCTTCGGCTCGCGCGCAGGGCGCGCGGGTTGAACGTCTGGTGGCGCAAAAGAACAATCAGGGCCTGTTTTGTGGCCCTGATTTCAATATAACTTGCATAAGAAGACTTTGCGGCTCAGCTGCGGCGGCGTTCCAACAGCAGTTTCAGCTCTCCGTACACCCCCCGCCTGAACATCATGACGCAGACGACGAAGAACAGCCCGATGATGAAGGTGATTGGCAGACCGCTGGTCGATAGGAAGTGTTCCAAACCCACCACGATGCTGGCTCCGACGATCGGGCCGATCAGCGTGCCCATGCCGCCGAGTAGCGTCATCAGAATGACCTCCCCCGACATATGCCAATTCACATCCACAAGGGAGGCCAATTGGAAGGCGATTGCTTTCATGGACCCTGCAAAGCCGGATAGCGCGGCCGACAGGGTGAATGCGATCAACTTGTAGCGCTCGGGTTTAAGGCCAAGTGAGGTAACTCGAGTTTCGTTCTCACGGATCGCGGACAGCACGTGGCCGAATGGCGAATTCACCGCACGCCAGACGATCACGAGGCCGATCGCCGTTCCGCCGAGAACTGTATAGTACATCGCCGTGATATTGCGCAGGTCGATGATGCCGAAGAGGTAGCCACGTGGTACCGCTTGGATTCCATCTTCGCCGCCGGTAAACGGCATTTGAACAGCTAGGAAGTAGACCATCTGCGCCAGCGCCAGCGTAATCATCGCGAAATAGATGCCGTGCCGGCGGATGGCAAGCGCGCCGAATGCCAGGCCCAGCAGGGCTGCGAACGTAGTCCCCGCCAGCAAGGCAAGCTCGAACGGCAGATGCCAGACTTTTGCCGCGTGCGCCGTGATATAGGCTGCGCCACCGAAGAAGGCGGCATGCCCGAACGACAGCAAGCCGGCATATCCGAGTACCAGGTTAAAGGCAGCCGCGAACAATACGAAACAGAGGATCTTGATCAGAAACAACGGATAGACGAGCAATGGCGCAACCAACATTAGCACGCCGACGACGGCTATCAGGATGATGTTGCCGCGAAACTGGCCGGATACCGCAGAGACGGACGATACGGACGATACGGTTGAACTGTTCATTCAAGCCTCCCGTGAGAACAGGCCGGACGGCCGGATGAGAATGACCAGCACCATCACGATGAAGACCGCAATCGACGAGGCCGCTGGGTAAAAGGTTTTGGTCAGGCCCTCGATGACGCCAAGGGCAAGTGCCGTGAAGATCGCGCCGCCAATCGACCCCATGCCACCAATGACGACAACGGCGAAGACGACTATGATCAGGCTGGATCCCATCCCTGGACTAACCTGGTACAGTGGCGCGGCGAGCGCTCCGGCAAAGCCGGCAAGTCCAACGCAGAAAGCGTACGTCAACGTCAACATCAATGGCACATTGATGCCGAAGGCCTGGACCAGTGCCGGATTTTCGGTGGCCGCACGGAGATAGGCACCGAGCTTGGTCCGTTCGATCGCAAGCCAGGTCAGAACGCAGATGACGAGTGAGACAACGATCACCCAGGCGCGGTAGACAGGCAAGAACATGAAGCCGAGATTGATGCCCCCCGTCAGCCCCGACGGGACCGGATAGGGCTTGCCCGCTGCGCCGAAGATGTGACGGAAGAGCCCTTCGAGCATCAAAGCGATGCCGAAGGTAAGCAGCAGACTGTAAAGGTGGTCCATTTGGTAGAGCCGCCTCAGCAGCAGCCGCTCCACGACAGCCCCGACGATCCCGACGGCGACGGGCGCGGCGATCAGCGTGGTCCAGTAGCCGAACCCGAGCGTGGAGAGCATGAACCAGGCCGTGAAGCCGCCAAGCATGTAAAAAGCACCATGTGAGAAATTGATCACGTTCAGCATGCCGAAGATGATCGCCAGTCCGAGGCTCAGTAGTGCATAGAAGGAGCCGTTGATCAGCCCCAGCAGCAATTGCCCGAGCAGGACGGATGTGGGAACCCCGAAAATATCAGCCATCGGATTCTACCTGTTTGTAATGGCGCTTCATCGATCAGACCCCGAGATACCGGTTCAACCGGTCCATATTGGCGTCGAGCGCATTGTTGGAAATCTCGTCAACAACCTTCCCCTGGTCGAGGACGAAGTGGCGATCCGCGATCGAGGCGGCGAACCTCAGATTCTGTTCGACCAGGATGATGGTCATGCCGCGGTCCTTGAGAACTCGCAGCGCTGCCCCGATCTCATCAATAATGACAGGAGCGATACCCTCGGTGGGTTCGTCGAGGAGGATGAAATCTGCACCTGTTCGAAGAATCCTGGCAATTGCCAGCATCTGTTGCTCGCCGCCGGACAACCGAGTTCCGATGGTGTTGTCGCGGCTCTCGAGATTGGGAAAAAGACTGTAGATCTCGTCGATCTCCATCCCGCCGCTCTGCCAGGCGGGAGGAAACATCAGATTCTCGATTACGTTCAGCTTGGAGAAGATTCCGCGCTCTTCGGGAACGTAACCCATGCCCAGGCGTGCGACTTTGTAAGGTGCGATCGACAGCAACTCAACGCCTTTAAAGACGCTCGATCCCGTCCGCTTGCCGACCATTCCAACCAGACTGCGCAGAGTAGTCGTCTTGCCGGCGCCGTTGCGTCCGATCAAGGTGACGACTTCACCTTTTCGCACGTTGAAACTGACGCCATGCAATATATGGCTTTCGCCATACCACGCCTCGAGGTCAACGACGTTAAGCAGTGCGGCTTCAGCCATGTGTACCTCCCATATATGCCTTGCGGACCTCGCTGTCTGACGAAACCTCCTCGTAGGTTCCCTCGGCAATGATTTCCCCTCGTCTCAAAACGGTGATTTTGTCGGAGAGATCTGCGACGACGCCGAGATTGTGCTCCACCATGAGGATGGTTCGACCCTTTCCGACGCGACGGATAAGCGCCGCCGTACGGCCGATGTCCTCTGTTCCCATTCCCGCCATTGGCTCATCAAGAAGCAATACCTCTGGCTCAAGCGCCAGGGTCGTGGCTAGTTCCAGCGCTCGCTTTCGACCGTAGGAAAGTTCGCTGGCTTTCGACTGTGCCCGGTCGGCCAGGCCGACGCTGTCAAGGAGCGCCATCGCCTCTTCGTTGAAACGGCGAAGTTTGCGGTTTGATTTCCAAAACGAAAACGTGTCGCGCTCACGGGCCTGCAGCGCGACCCGCACATTCTCGTGAGCGGTAAGATGCGGGAACACGGACGAAATCTGGAATGAACGCACAAGCCCCAGTCTCGCGATGTCTGCGGGTGCCGTTAAGGTGATGTCCTGGTTCTTGAAGAAAATATTGCCGCTGCTGGGCTGGAGAAACTTCGTCAGCAAATTGAACAGGGTACTTTTCCCCGCGCCGTTCGGCCCGATCATGGCATGTATCGTGCCCGGCGTGACGCTGAGATTAACATTGTTGACAGCGATAAAGCCGCCGAACGAGCGCGTTAGGGCACGCGCCTCGATAATGGGTGCTGGATTTGGCACAGTTCCTCCTTGCCGGCTCGACTCTTCTCCTCAAGCGGTTCCCAACAATCAATCCGGGTAACCTCTGTCGGCGGCGGCAAAAAACAGAAAATCATACTAAGTCTAATAATGCAAGCTTGCCTCCTTGAATGGTTTCTGCTTACATTGGCATCGTCACCTGCTGCAGAGCGTCATTTTTCGATGATACAACGCATTTAGGTATGATAACGCAAGTTATAACGTGGCGCTGTGGAGGAGCCCAGGCGCCACCTCACGGGAGGTGAGTCATGAAAAATCTGAAGGTGTTACTGTCGTGCGTTGCCGCTGTCGGCGTGATGACAATGCCGGTTCTGGCGCAGGATAATGGTCCCATCCGAATTGGCGTATTGACTGATGTCAGCGGCCAGTTTTCGCATGAGGCCGGTGAAGGGGCGATCGCGGCGGTGAAAATGGCGGTAGAGGATTTCGGTGGAAAGGTGCTCGACCGCTCTCTCGAGGTGGTCGTTGCCGATCACCAGAACAAGCCCGAGGTTGCCGTCTCGACTGCGCGCGAATGGTACGAGTCGCAGGGCGTGACGATGATCAACAACCTGATCAATTCGGGCATCGCGCTTGCCGTCACGCAGGTTGCCAAGGACGAAGACAAGATCGCCATCGTCAATGGTTCCGGTAGCTCGCGCCTGACGAACGACAGTTGCACGGCAAACAGCATTCACTATTCATACGACACCTATGCGCTGGCGAACGGAACCGCAAATCAGCTGATCTCGCAGGGACTGAAGAACTGGTTCTTCCTGACGGCCGACTATGCTTTCGGTCACGCTTTGGAGGCCGATGCCACGCAGATAGTCAAGGCCAGCGGCGGTGAGGTTTCCGGCGCAGTGCGATACCCGATCGAGACATCCGACCACAGCGCTTTCATGCTGCAGGCTCAGGCATCACCGGCGCAAGTCGTTGCTCTCGCCGGCTCGGGCACGACCTTCGTCAACGCAGTAAAGTCAGCCTCCGAGTTCGGCCTTTCCTCGTCGGGGAAAACGGTTGCCGGGCTTCTGGTGTGGGATACGGACGTGCATTCGCTCGGTCTTGAAACGGCGCAGGGAATGATACTCACAAACGCCTTCTACTGGGATCGTGACGACGAAACACGGGCATTCTCCAAGAAATTTGAACAGCGCGTCGGCCGCCCGCCGCATATGGGCGACGCCGGCGACTACTCCTCCACCATGCATTACCTGAAGGCGGTGGAGGCAGCCGGTACCGTCGATACCCAGCAGGTCATGGCGAAAATGCGCGAGACGCCGGTCAATGACTTCTTCGCCAAGGATGGCAAGATCCGTGAGGATGGCCGCATGGTGCACGACATGTATGTCTACCAGGTCAAGACACCTGCCGAATCCAAGGGCGAGTGGGATCTGCTGAAGCTTGTTTCGACCATCCCCGGCGACAAGGCTTTCCGGCCGCTGTCCGAAAGCGAATGCCCGCTTGTAAAGAAGTAAGCGGGACGCCCGGCTTCGTTGTGAGGCCGGGTTTTTCGCCCGAGCGGCTACTGCAGGATTGCGCCACGATCAGTGGCGTGACGGCTACACGACAGACAATTTCGAAAGCAGGCAGATGAGCGATATCCTGGTTGAGAAGAACGATGGCCTTGCGGTCGTGACATTGAACCGGTCGCGGCAGAGAAATGCCGTGTCCTATACAATGTGGCAGCAACTGGCAGTTCTGTTCAGTGAGTTGGATGCCGATTCCGATGTTCGTTCAATTATTCTGACAGGCGCAGGCTGTGATTTCTCTGCAGGTGCCGATATCGCTGAATTCGACGCAGTCCGCGAAGGTGCAGACGACAGCAAGCGATACGAGGTGGCGGTCGATGCTGCCGGGGATGCGATCTACGGGGTATCCAAGCCGACGATCGCCGCGTTGCGGGGCTACTGCCTAGGGGGCGCCGCGCATCTGGCGATGTCCTGCGATTTTCGCATGGCTGAGGCCAATGCGGTGTTTGGCATTCCGGCCGCCCGTCTTTCAATCGTCTACGGCGTATCGGCGACCCGCAAGCTGTTCTCGCTGGTCGGCGTTACGCAAGCCAAGCGCATCCTCTACACCGGGAAGCGGTTCAGCGCCGAGGAGGCACTGTCTATCGGTTTCATCGACCAGATCGGCGAAAACGCGCTTGCCGATGCCCGGCAGCGCGCCGTGGAAATGGCCGAGAACGCGCCCCTCACCATTGCCGGCGCCAAATTCATTCTGAATGGCTGCGCGAGCGGCGAACTCGATCGGCAGACGGCGGCAGCGCTAATCGACAATGCCAGCGCAAGCAAAGACTATGTCGAAGGTCGTCAGGCCTTCAAGGAGAAGCGGCCGGCACGTTTTTTGGGGTGCTGACGGAAGCTCGATCCACCCGCGTATCACCATCCGTAATTTGCCCTGCGCAAGCAGGACCTCGATTCAAGGACAACATGACATGCAGACCAATTTGAACGGCAAGGTTGCTCTCGTTACAGGCGGCGGTAGGGATGTCGGTGGCGACATCGCCCGCTCGCTCGCTGCCGAAGGCGCGATCGTCGCCGTGAACTACAGCCGTTCCAAGGCCGAAGCTGATGCGGTGGTCAAGTCGATCGAGGCTGCCGGCGGCAAGGCGAAGGCCTATCAGGCCGACATCAGCGACAACGAGCAGGTCAAGGCCATGGTCGTCGCCGTGAAAGCTGATTTCGGCACGATCGACGTGCTGATCAACAATGCCGGCTACGTCAAGTATCAGCGTTTCGTGGACTCAACACCTGAGGACTGGAAAAAGCAGATCGACGTATGCCTCTATGGCGCGCTGCATTGCTGCCATGCCGTCGCGCCGCTGATGATCGAGCAAAATTCCGGGCGCATTGTCAACCTTATTGGGGACAGTTCACGCATCGGCGAAGCCAATCTGGCGCTTGCAGCAGCGGCCAGAGCAGGCACCACGGCGCTGGGCAAGTCTCTCGCGCGTGAACTCGGCCGCAATAATATTACCGTTAACACGGTATCGCTCGGCTTGATCGAAACATCTCATTCAGATCCTGAATTCCTGGCGAAGAACCGCGAGAAGATCGTCAAGGCCTATCCCCTGCGCCGCATCGGGACGCCTGAGGATGTCGCGCCGATGGTTACCTTTCTGGCCTCTGATGCATCGTCCTGGGTGACCGGCCAGGTGATCAGCGTCAATGGCGGTTTCAGCATGGTGTAACTTGAGGACAGGGAGGGGCCTAACATGATACATTTTGAGCTGATTGCACCAGTCGGGGAAATTCTCAGACGGAATGCCAGCCTTCACCCTGAAAAGCTGGCGTTCGAGGACAAGTCCAGGGCCGTTTCCTACGGCCGCTTGAATACCGAAACGGAGAACCTTGCCTCACAGTTGATCGCGCTGGGGCTGCAGAAGGGGCAAACCGTTGCGATCTTCCTGCCCAATTCCGTGAACTGGGTTGTATCGTGTCTCGCCATTGTGCGTGCGGGTGGCATTGCCGTGCCCGTCAGTATCGAATCGTCGGACGTGGAACTGAGCTACCGGATCACTGATGCGGATTGCGCCATAGTGATAACCCACGCTGACAGGCGCAGTGCAGTCGAAGCGCTGTCGCAAGGCATTGGACGCCGCCCCCTTTTGATCACCGATGGCTTGAAGAGCGATCTCCCGGATTTCGCCACACTGACGCAGACGCGGGCCGCCGTTTTCGAGGATGACCAGGACATCGATCGTCCTGCCTATATCGTCTACACGTCGGGGACCACGGGGCAGCCAAAGGGCGTTCTGCTCTCAACGCGTTCGATGCTGTGGGTGACGGCTGCATGCTGGGCACCGATTGCCGGGTTGAGTGACAAGGATGTGGTGCTTAACACGCTTCCGCTTTATCATTCCTATGCGCTGAACATTGCTGTGCTCTCGATCATCGCCACCGGCGCCAGCGAATATATCATGGAGAAATTTTCCACCTCTCAGGGGACGGAACTTCTGCGATCAGGCCGCTTCACCTTTATGCCTGGCGTTCCGACAGCCTTTCATTATTTCCTGTCCGCCTGCCAGACGAGTGGCGAAAAGCTCTTGTCCTCAGTGCGGCTGTGTGTTTCCGCGGGAGCGATCATGCCGGGGACACTGAACCAGGACTTCGAGGAATTTTTTGGTGTTCCTCTACTGGACGGCTACGGGATCACCGAGACATCCACCATGGTGACGATGAACTGGCCCGGTGCTTGCCGAGTTCCTGGCTCCTGTGGACTGCCGCTTCCTGGCCTGACGGTTCGGTTGCTCGACCCCAAGACAGGCGCTGACGTGCCATTCGGCACGGAGGGCGAGCTTGTCTGTAAGGGACCGAACTTGATGCAGGGATACCACAATAAGCCGCAGGAAACCCAGAAGGCGATCGTCGACGGTTGGTATCGAACCGGCGATCTGGCACGTTGCGATGTCAACGGGTTCCTGACCATTACCGGCCGCCTGAAGGAACTGATCATTCGTGGCGGGCAGAACGTTGCGCCGGCTGAAGTCGAGGAGACGATTCTCCTTGATGATGCGGTCATGGATTGTGCCGTTATCGGCATGCCGCATACGATGCTCGGAGAGGTGCCGGTGGCCTGCGTGGTTTTGAAATCCCCCGACAGTTTCGACGAGCAAGCCTTGCTGCAGCATTGCCGTCAGCGGCTGTCGGCCTACAAGGTTCCGGACCGGATATTCATCGTGAATGAGATTCCTCGAACCGGCTCCGGCAAGATCCTGCGCGTCAAACTGCGCGAGAACCTGCAGGCCGCATGATGCTGTGGGAGCGGATATCAAGGAGAATTGCATGAACCCCTTCGTCTTCAGTACGACTGCGCAAATCGTTTTCAAGCCCGGCGCATCGGGCGAAATCGGTGGTCTGGTCCGGAAAAAGCTTGGTGACAGAATTCTCTTTGTCACCGATCCCGGGCTGCGGAAACTTGGTCTTTGTGATCCTGCGCTGAGGTCTTTGGCAGAGGCTCGTATCGAGGTGACAGTCTTTGACAGCGTCGAAGCAGATCCCTCTCTTGCGACCGTTCAGGCAGCGACCCAAGCTGCGAAGGCGGCGGGTGCAACTGGCGTGCTCGGTTTCGGCGGCGGCTCCTCGCTCGACGTTGCGAAAGTCGTGGCTTTGCTTTGCGGTTCCGACGAAGACATTGATGGCGCATGGGGCGTCGGCAATGCCAAGGGACCGAGGCTCCCACTCGTGCTGGTGCCAACAACCGCTGGAACCGGATCGGAAGTTACATCGGTCTCGATCATTACTGTAGGCGGCGGCGAGAAGCGTGGGGTATCGACGCCGATCATCCTTCCCGATATAGCCGTCCTCGACCCTGATCTGACCCTCGGCCTTCCCGCGCCTATCACAGCGGCGACCGGCATCGATGCGATGGTGCATGCGATCGAAGCCTATGCATCGAAGAGCTCCAACAACAATCCCCTTTCTAAAATGCTGGCGCGCCAGGCGCTGCAACTGCTCGGTGCCAACATCGAGAAGGCTGTGTTTGACGGCAAGGATCGCGAGGCGCGAGGCGCCATGCTTCTGGGCTCGATGCTGGCGGGCCAGGCCTTCGCCAACTCCCCCGTCGCGGCGGTGCATGCGCTCGCCTATCCGATCGGCGGCACATTCCACATTCCGCATGGGCTTTCCAATGCGCTGGTGTTGCCACATGTACTGCGCTTTAACGCGACCGATGCCGCTTCCGTCTATTCCGAGATCGCTGCCGACGTCTTTCCGGATCTTGCATCGGAGCACGGCGACGAAGGACGCTGCGCCTCTTTCATCGAGCGTCTGGCGACGCTCTCGACCAAACTTGGTCTGCAGCCGCGCCTGCGCGATGTTGGCATTGGTGAAGATCATCTGGCTGGAATGGCGCGCGACGCCATGAAACAGACCAGACTACTGGTGAACAATCCGCGCGAGGTTAGTGAAGCCGATGCTCTCTCGATCTACAAGGCGGCCTGGTAATGTCTGAACGTCAGGCGCCGCAGGGGCGAGACGCATACAAAATCTTCCGTACCCTCACGACCCGCTGGTCTGATAACGACATTTACGGGCACATGAACAATGTCATTCACTACAGCATCTTCGATACGGCAGTGAATGGCTTCCTTATCGAAAACGGGGCGCTGGACATGAAAGGTGGCCAAGAGGTTTTCCTCGTGGTCGAGACCGGCTGCCGTTATTATGCGGAAATGGCTTTTCCTGACGTGGTGACTGCTGGAATTCGGGTCGCGCGGCTTGGAAACTCTTCAGTGCGGTACGAAATCGGCCTCTTTCGTAATG
The DNA here is from genome assembly GCF_020531965.1 of Pseudorhizobium xiangyangii. Taxonomy (GTDB): domain Bacteria; phylum Pseudomonadota; class Alphaproteobacteria; order Rhizobiales; family Rhizobiaceae; genus Neorhizobium; species Neorhizobium xiangyangii. Next base: position 21,437 of record NZ_JAJAWH010000038.1, read on the forward strand.
ACGACGAGATGGCCACTGCAGAGGGCTTCTTCGTTCACGTGAACATCGATCGCCTTTCGCGCCGGCCACTTCCATTTGGAAACACCGTCCGGGGTCTGCTTGAGCCGCTTCTGGTTCCGACAAACGAAATTGGATAGTCAAATGGTATCTCTCAATCTCAAAGATCCTTCGCTTCTCCGCAGCCAGTGCTTTATCGGTGGCGCCTGGATCGATGCGGACAGCGCCGGAGTGATCGATGTAACAAATCCAGCAGATGGCACGGTTGTGGCAAGCGTTCCCAAGATGGGATCCGCGGAAACAAAACGCGCGATTGAAGCCGCCGAGGCGGCCTTGCCGAAATGGCGCGCACTATCTGGCAAAGAACGTGCTGCAATCTTGCGCAAATGGTTCGATCTGTTGATTGCAAACCAAGACGATCTCGCCGCGATCATGACGGCCGAGCAGGGGAAGCCCCTGGCTGAGGCCAAAGGTGAGATCACCTATGCAGCATCTTATGTAGAATGGTTCAGCGAAGAGGCCAAGCGTGTCTACGGCGATACCATTCCTGCACCGACGGCAGACAAGCGCATTGTTGTTGTCAAACAGCCGATCGGTGTCTGTGCGGCAATCACACCCTGGAATTTTCCGGCAGCCATGATCACCCGTAAGGCCGGGCCGGCACTGGCAGCCGGCTGCACGATGGTAATTAAACCGGCGAGCCAAACGCCCCTTTCGGCCCTGGCGCTATGCGTATTGGCTGAACGGGCCGGTGTGCCAAACGGAGTTCTGTCCTGCGTTACCGGGTCAGCAGCCGAAATTGGCCGTGAATTGACGTCCAATCCGATCGTGCGAAAGCTGAGCTTTACGGGCTCTACTGAGATAGGCAAAGTGCTGATTGCGCAGTGTGCAGCCACTGTGAAGCGGACGTCCATGGAACTTGGCGGCAATGCGCCTTTTATCGTCTTCGACGATGCAGATATCGACGCCGCAGTTAAAGGTGCTATCGCTTCAAAATACCGCAACGCGGGCCAGACCTGCGTTTGTGCCAACCGCTTTCTCGTCCAGGATCGTATCTATGAGGTTTTCATCAATCGTCTTGCTAAAGCGGTGTCGGATCTGAAAGTCGGAAATGGCTTCGAGAGCGGTGTACAGATAGGACCGCTCATCGACGAAAAGGCGATCGCAAAGGTCGAGGAATTGGTCGGCGATGCAGTCGGTCGAGGGGGCCGTGTTGTGACTGGTGGAGGAAGGCACGCTCTTGGCCAGAGTTTCTATCAACCTACGATCATTGCGGACCTATCACACGACGCCCAGATCTTCTCCGAAGAGATCTTCGGACCGATCGCGCCGATCTTCCGTTTCGAAACCGAGGAAGAAGCCATTCGACTTGCTAATAAGACCCAGTTCGGACTTGCCGCATACTTCTACGGTCGGGACATTTCCCGTGTCTGGCGCGTCGCGGAGGCGCTCGACTACGGTATCGTTGGCATAAATGAGGGCGTTATCTCAACGGAGGTGGCGCCGTTCGGCGGCATGAAAGAGAGCGGTAATGGTCGTGAGGGCTCGAAGTATGGCATGGAGGACTACCTCGAGATCAAGTACCTTTGTATGGGGGTCTGACGAGGGTCGGCATTGTTTTGATTGGCCCGCTTTGCTGGATCTCTAGACGGGCGATCTTCAGCGCAACGCCATGAAATCCGGTACTCCACTTGGCATCGCTGCGAAACAAGCCCTCGATGATTGAATTGATTTCCGACGAAGTTTCATAGGCTTGGTGGAGACCGGGCTGAGACAAGTAAGACCTGGGCACTGCCTCATTCTGGACGGCTTTCCTTCTACGCGTAAACAGGCACCTGCTCTGGAAATGCTTCATCCGCCACATGCCAAAGTTATCAGGCATGTGAGACAATGATCCTGCGGAAGTAGCGAGCAATCCTGGGTTTCGATTCCGATCAAGATCAGCGTCCTGGGACGTTATCTACGCTTACTTTTCTTGAGCAGCGGCTACGGCTTCCGCCTGAATGACGCACAACTCCAACTCTCGCAGCGTCATGGCATTACTATGCCGGTTCCTGACCGTCAGGCCATTGCAGAGGTAGGATTTTCTGATTTCGTCCAGCGAAACTCTGAGCCATCCACCCACATGCGATGCATTATGACCGCGAGCCGGCGAGGGGCCGCCGCTTCAGATCCCTTTAAGGCGATAGGACTAGAAGGTCCCTCGCAGCATTGCTAGTGTGGACTATTCTTGGATGAATGAACCGAGGCGCCGACCTTTTCGGCTGCCGCCGCTAGCCGTTTATCTCTCGTCCATAGGCTTGATCGCCTATCAAGAAGTGTCGAAGCTACCAAGTGTGCGTCTGTGTAGCCTATCCCCATGCTGAATATCGAATGGCGATCGATCACGTTCATTACCTCAGCGTGTGTCGCAACTATCGCTTCGCGTTGAGCTGCTAGAAACACTATAACGGCATCCCGCCCCCGAAGGCTACCGAGCGCCAGCTCGCCGATAACAAAGGGGTGGCAGAGCAGCCGGTCGTCGTCAATGATCTTGCTTAGCTCTGCATCACCGTGGCGGAAATGATCGATCCAGATCGAGGTGTCTACCAAAATCACCTGGTCGCTTCGCTCCGTCGGCGAGGCCCTGCTTCGACGTCGGGCATGGAACCGCCAAGAGCTATCAGCCGCTTGCCGGATTCGACGCGGACAAGCGTTTCCAGCGCTTGGCGGACAAGGGCTGCCGTCTCCTTCGTGCCCGTCAATGACTTGGCGCGTTCCAGGAGGTTATCGTCGAGATTAATGGTTGATCGCATAACTAGCTCCTGCGTAGATAGCAGAAGTAGCACCATTTGGTGCGAAAATCTACGCCTTATCGGATAAGCAGCATCTGTCAGACACATTTCGGGCTTAGGTTCGGTTCCTATCAAGAGACTAAAATGGATGCGAGGGGACGAAGAAGCCCTAAACGCTATGGCGCTTGTCATTCACTTGCATTACTATGTGATGGAAGTGGAGATAGCTATGGTC
>NZ_JAJAWH010000039.1 GCF_020531965.1 Pseudorhizobium xiangyangii
ACCACGGATGTACTGGCACTGTCGAGGGCGTGAACCAACTAGAGCCGGGCAAGTCGCCCGGCTTTTTTTATTGCATTTTAGTCAGTTATGGATTGGAAACTTCGCATGACGCAGACATTAAGCAAAAGCCGCCAGCAAGCGGAAATAGCTTTTACCAAGTCGCAGAGCCAGTTCTTTGCCAGAGGCAAGGCAGTTGAAGAGCAGGTTTTTGCGGCACAGGCCCGCGAGGCGAATAAAGCTCCATTGCGGGCTCGGATGGCAGTAGAGACGGACCACCGCAAGAGAGGGACCTTAACCCTCACAAAATCCCTGCCACGTTGGCCTGAGATTGCAATGTCCGGCATCCCTATCATGATTTCAAGTGATTCGACCGTCTAGGAGAACCCATGCCAGATGATACGTTTGAGCTTCAGGCAAGCACGACTGCTTGGCAAATAGCTATGCAGGAAATCCTCCGCATGGTGGTCCGTGACCTGTACCAGTTTCAGGGTGAAGTCGCATTCACGGCACATATCAAGCGTATCGAAGAGGGTGCGGTAGATAGCATTTATACAGACCTCAGGCTGAGAGGTACGAATGAATGGACGGAAACCCTCGTGAAGGAGAAGGCGACCAATATCGTCACCACGCTTCTCACCTCGTTCACATTCGAACAGCCTGACCCCCGACCTAAAGCTACATAGCAGGCCGCATCATGTACGGCGGTTGGACGCGCCGCTAGCGGTTCTCAAGCCCAGCATGGATTGGAACAGAAGCGTCTGAGTCAACGGCCTTCCTCGTGCTCGATCATATTCAAGCACCGACTACTGTTGCAGCTCCGGTTCTGACCGAGCATCCCTCAGCGTTACCTTGCCCCACTGAAGTAATCCATTTTGGAGTAAACTCTGGCCCGTTGAGGACCAGGGAATGAAGCGCAGCGATTTCACAGACGAACAGATCATCGGCATTCTGAAGGAGCACGAGGCGGGCACGCCGATCCTCTGATGGACCAAACATCGGATGAGCGAAGGGGCGGGCGTGTAGAGCCATCCGCTAGTGCCGGATGACGAACGCGCGCGCATGAAGGCGTTGGCCGATAAACGCCCCCCTTGGCTATCGACGCCTTCATGTGCTGCTCAGACGCGAGGAACACCAGGTGAACCGCAAGAAGCTCTTTCGGCTCTGTCGGGAGGAAAGCTGACCGCGCGCAAGGGGTCGGCCGGAAGCGAGCGACGAGAGGCACACAAGCACCGACGCTGATCCCGATGGCAGCCAATGACCGTCGGTCGCTGGACTTCGTGTCGGATCAGTTCACCGTTGGGCGCAGGTTTCGCGGCAAGCCCCGGATGATTGTCAGCGACAGCGGCCGCGAGTTCACCAGCAAGCGGATTCAGAACGCCTTCATCGAAAGCTTAATCGGCGGCTGCGCGACGAGTCCTTGAAGAAAGGCTCTTTCTCGCCACTGCCCCATGCTCGATCAGCGCTTTCAAACTGGCGCAGCGATTACAATGAACACTTGCCGCGTTCTGGCCTCGGCTGACTGACCCCGGCCGAGTTCGCTCAGACCATCAACCCCCGACGTAATGGGTGCTCCGCAGCCGGATTGGCTCCGCACAACCCTCCGCTACGGCCCAAATACAGCAACCCAAAACCGCCGGAGCGAACTCAAAACCGGATAAAACCTGGGTCAAGGTCAATTTATTTGCAACCAGTATATTTTTAGAACACTTGGGAGTTCGAGGACCGACGGCACCCAGCGCTTGCTGTCGATCTTCAGAGTAAGGGCCATTAAATGGCCTATGTTGGCCACAAGCGTTGAAAACGGGTCATGAAGATGGCGGTATAAGTATATCAGCCTTGATTTCAAACTCGATGGCTAGGCCTTCAGATTTCCACTCCCTCTTAATACTCGCCGGAAAGCTTGCGGCCGTAGTGTCGATCAGCCGGGTACCGAAGCCTGCAGCCGCCCTTGACTTGGGAACTACCGGCCCCCCGAGTTCACGCCATTCAAGGTGAACAACGCCATCCGCTTGTTGCACCGCAATTGTCACCCTACCTTCTGGAACCGACAAAGCTCCATACTTGGCGGCGTTTGTAGCCAGTTCATAGAAGAGAAGAGCCATTTTAGTGGTGTGGCTCTGCGCCACCGAAACATCGCGGCCGATCAAAGAAATGCGATGGCCTTGTGCGTCTTGGTAGGGAGCAACGACTATCTCTATCAATTTAAGCAGCGTCGCTGTGCTGTCGCTTTGGTCCTGACCTTCAAGGCTGGCGAGTGTCATTTCATGCGCAGCAGCGAGTGTAGAGAGCCGCTGGCGCATCGAAGCCGCCAAGTCCGCAGGCGACGCAGCGGATTTAGATGCCATTGTGATCAAGCCGCTGGTGAGGGCGAATAGATTTTTTACCCGATGATGCATCTCACCGAGTAGCAGACGTTGCCGCTCCTCGGCGCGCTTTCTGCCTGAGACATCCCGAGCTACCTTGGAGGCACCGACAATAGTACCGTTTCCATCTCTGATGGGAGAGATCGTCAGGGAAATATCGACCAACGAGCCGTCCTTTCGACGACGTACAGTATCGAAGTGATCAACCTTCTGTCCCGCCCGAAGCCGAGAAAGGATCGTAGTCTCCTCCTCCTGTCGGTCCTCGGGAATCAATATGGTTATTGATTTCCCGATAACCTCTTCAGCGCGATACCCGAACAGCGCCTCAGCTCCACTATTCCAGCTCATAATCACACCGTTGATTGTCTTGCTTATGATCGCGTCCTGCGAAGACTCTACAATAGACGCCAACAGTTCCTTTGGATCATACGGCGGGACCGCCAGTGGGTTAGCAGGGGCGGAAACTGACCCTCCTTCAAAACCCGTGGGAGCGCCTCTCGGGTGAGGATAGCTAGCCGAAGATGTCATAGTTACAGAACACCTCATTCACTTATGAGCGATCCAGATTCCATAGATCCCGCGGGTTGTAAACAAAAGATCCGTGTTGACGGTTGCCAATCCGGATCAGAACCGTACTGTATCGCGAGTGGATGGACGGGAACATTAGTGATGCAATCACTCCCACGGATTTCGAGCGGGGTAGACGGCCTCGATCAGATATTGGGTGGCGGCTTCATCGAAGGCGCTTCTTACATCATCCAGGGCCAGCCCGGAGCTGGCAAAACGATTTTGTCCAACCACGTTGCATTCGCTAACGTCAAAGCAGGTCGCAAAGTCCTCTACGTGACCCTTCTGGCGGAAACACATGACAGGCTGTTTCAGGTTCTAGGCACACTCGACTTCTTTGACCGCAATCAGCTTGGCGTTTCTGTCTCATATGTAAGCGTATTTCAGACACTTCGGGACAGCGGTCTTTCGGCTGTGGTCCAACTTCTGCGGAAAGAGATCGCCCGCCAGGGTGCCACCCTGCTGGTGTTCGACGGATTGCTTAATGCGAGAGATCAAGCAACCACGGCACTGGATGTTAAGACATTCGTTGCCGAGGTTCAAAGCCAGGCGGCTTTCGTCGGATGTAGCGTGCTCTTTCTCACCAGCGCCCGGTTTGCGGATGACAGCCCGGAGCACACGATGGTTGACGGCGTAGTCGAGCTACATGAAGAAGTCGTGGGTGTCCGGTCTGTCCGGCGGCTTCAGGTCAAGAAGTCGAGAGGCAGTGCAGCTTTAGGCGGCCTTCACCAATTCGAGATAACATCGGCTGGCTTGACTGTTTACCCACGCCTGGAGGCGGCTCTTCAGCGGCCATCTTTCAACGATGAAGAACCACCATCACGGCAGCTACCTTCCGGTGTCGATGGGTTCGATGAACTGATCGGAGGCGGGTTGGCCGAAAGCTCGGTAACCTTGGTCTTTGGGCCTTCGGGTTCCGGAAAAACCTCACTTGGCCTAGGCTTTATCAATCGGGCCAGCGCAGAAGAACCAGCCCTGCTTTTTGGTTTTTATGAAACTCCAACGCGCATACGCGCAAAAGCCAGAGCACTGGGACTAGACCTTGATCGCCTGGTTGACGAGGGGCACCTTGAGATTATTTGGAAGCCTATGACGGAGAACCTTCTGGACAAGCTGGGTCATCAGCTTCTTCAGGCCGTAAGACATCGTAAAGTCCGAAGGCTCCTGATCGATGGCCTGGGTGGCTTCGAACGAGCGGCGTTACATCGACCACGGATGACGGAGTTCTTTACTGCCCTGACCAATGAACTGCGTTCGATCGGCGTGACTACGGTCGCAACCTGGGAGCTTCGGGACCTCTTCGGCCCCACAGTGACGGCACCCGGAGCCGAAATCTCCAGCCTGATCGATAACCTCTTCTTATTGCGCCACGTGGAAGACGAGGCCCGCTACACCAAAGCGCTCTCGATCCTGAAGGTGCGTGATAGTTCGTTTAATCCCGCTGCCCACGAGGTGAACTTCGGGAACAAAGGTCTTGCTGTCGGGGTTCCTCTCAAACCTGTTGCCAATGCCGCCACAGGACTGGCGATACCTTATTCGTCCTGATTGCGTCATGCCGGGGAAACGAGAGCAGATATGGCGCTAATCGTAATAGCCGAGGACGAGTTCCTTATTGCAGAAGTTCTGACCATCATGCTGGAGGATGCAGGCCACCAAGTGGAGGCTGCGGGACACGGCCTTGCCGCGCTCTCGCTCGTTCAGGAAAAGCGCCCCGATCTCGTAATCACCGACTTCATGATGCCACTAATGACGGGCTTGGAGCTTGCTAAGGTAATGCGAGCCGACAATGAACTATCGAGCATCCCCATCATCCTCGTGAGCGGGGCGCAGGCGGGCGTCGGGAGATCCCATCCTGAATTCTTCGATGCTGTTTTGGCGAAACCTTACGTTGAGTCTCAGATTCTGAGGGCGGTGGACGCTGCTCTGACCGGAAGGGATTGGCGGTAAGCCCTACGAGGCGCCAGAGACAACTCGACTGCTGAAACGACTGCGGCAGATTAACTGGTGGAACAAATCGAGGAAGGTCCACCTGATGCTGCAAGCTTTGAAAGCCAGCGGCAAGTTCCGCGCTCTCGCACAATGCCAGACGATGCTTGTCTGGCTATGAATCCGGAGGTCGCCAATTTCGTCTCTCGGCATTGGAAAATGATCCAGACGCTCAGGAGGCCGTCCTCGAACAAAGCCTTTTCAGCGTAAATTCGATCGCCTAATTAGTTTTGCTCGTTCAAAGGCACACTGAGTCAGACGGTATGATCAGCATCAAGGTATCGCCCCTCGGGTTCATCACGATTTCGTACCTTGCCGCTCTATCCGACGTTTGAGGCACCGGAGTTCTGTTCTACATTTTTGCCGTCGTCGGCATCTGGTACGTTCCCTTGACGAGGATCGCCATACTCTGCGTGGCATATTGTTGGCCAGGGCCACTGCCGCCACCTTGTATGGGCGTCTTGCCACTATTGGTACGACCCAGCCAGGAGCCTTGATCCGCTGCGAGCCTGTTTCAGGATCAACCTCGCACCGACAGTGAGTAGAGTTCGCAACTGAATGGCACGGGCGAAAGCGGGCGGACAAGGCGGATGCGGAATCGTTGACCCGCCTTGCTTCTGCCGAAAGGATTGCCGTCTTTTGACAACCCGCAAAACCAATCTGACCAATCCGAGACGGTCACCATCGCTGCGATCGAAACCGGCGTTCCGTCTGAGCTGGCAGCACCTGGGGCGACCTGCTGACCATTCGCATGGATTTGCTCAGTTGGCGCGAGTGGCGTTGCCAAGGACGTACAGGCAGTCCGGCGCAGCCCCCGACATCATCATGTCCGCTCTTGGCCTAGACAAAGCCGCTTCGGTACGATTGCCGCGGGCGCCGGCACGCATCGTAGGCGTCGTTCTACCTTTTTATTGGAGGGCGCCCAAATGGACGAGGATCTCCAGTCATTCTTGGACACGAGAAGCCCGTGGGGCGGATCTCAGCGTCGGAAATTTTGCTTGCCATTTCCTTCGGGCAGAAATCGCACTCGCCGAAGGAGCCAAAGAAGAATGCTTACGACGCGCTGCATCTTTTCGTCGCCATCGCCGTTAGACCTTTGAACCTAAAGGAGCAGACGATGGTTGAGAACAAAGCCGACAATGTAGGGACCAATAAACCCACGGAACCTGGCAACGACCGCTTTCGCGAGATGGTCGACACATCAAAAACGCTACAAGAAGAGATCAACGATACGCAACGCCGGTCCGGTCATCCGGGTCGGCCAGATGCGACAACCAAGTAGATTGCAATCTACCACCGGCCGGAGGCTTTGGCTTGTGGCACCCTATCGACGCCATCCGAGATTAAGGAGTCGAGGCAGGGCCCCCGAAGCTAGCATCATCAGTAGCGACCCGTCGGACATGGTATTTCTGTCAAACACTGGCAGCCCATCCTTGCTTTACTGTAGAGGGCGATGTGGGTGGATCTCTGTTCCTCAGCAGACGGAACCGCACATGAGGATGGACATGCACGAAATTGATGAGATCGACCGGGAAGACGAAACCGTTCAAGATTGCGTCGTAGTAGGTGGTGGACCCGCTGGGTTGACCGCAGCTGTCTATCTTACCCGCTATCTTCTATCGATAACGCTGTTCGATGATGAAAGCAATCGATGCAGGAGGCGCGCTTTTCGGCTCTAACGCGCGTGCGGTCGCTGCTGGGACCGACTAAAGTCTTTGGCGGCCCAGCGGATGTCAAGATCGCCAACCCCGAAGCTGTCGGGGGGTACCGCGAGATTGCTGTGCCCGCCAAACACGACCCTCTATAGGGCAGTGTAGAATCGATGGCCGGCAAGGAGGACGGCTAAGCTTGTCTCGCCTTACGGTTGGCGTAGCGCCGGTCGCGCTCGGCCTTTCGCTCCGCCTCATCTTTGATCACGCGCGATATACGGGCCTTTTCGGCGCCCTCGCGAGCTTCGGTTTCGGCCAGCGCTTGGGATTCCGCGGTTGCTCGCTGTTCTGCCGCCTGGGTCTCGGCGCGCACCCGCTCATCGTGCTTCAAGCGCTCGCGTTCAACGCGCCGTTCCTCACGAGCCGCAACAATAGCCATGCGTTCTGCATGCCTTGCCATTTTGGCGGGTTCTGCCGCAGTCTTTGCTGCCCGGTAGGCGTTGAGGAGAGAAACCTTGGCGCCTTCAGATGCGGCACGTCGGTCAGAGAGCTCATTGTTTTTGACGTTCTTCAAATTTGTATCCTGACAATCGGTATTGGCTAGTGATCAGCGCGTTTTTGCCCGCCTTGCAAGAAGGGCAGAAGTTGCCGAGGTTCGGGCGGCCAATTCCTTCGCCAGCCGCGCCTCTCGCAGCCTGTACGTCTTGGCGTCTCGGCGCTCGACCTCAGATTCAAGCTCTTCAACTGCGTTATTTTTCGCAAAGAACTGCGTCTGGATGTCGCCGAATGCTCTTTCAGCATGCTGGCGGGATTTACTATGTGTTTCGGTCATTGCAACTCCTGATGGCTTCGAACCGCGACTTGGAACAAAAAAGCCAGGCAAGAAGCCTGGCTTAAATTATTTGCGCTCCCGGCAGTGCCAGTACATCCGTGGTCAAAACGGAAGCAGATTACGGAATTAGGCAGACTGGAGATTGCAGGCCGACATTTTACCCGACTTCATGTCGCGCTCGAGCTCGAAGCCGATCTTTTGGCCTTCGACAAGTTCGCGCATTCCGGCGCGTTCCACAGCCGAGATATGAACGAAGGCGTCGGCGCCACCGTTGTCAGGCTCGATAAAGCCGAAGCCCTTGGTGGAATTGAACCATTTTACTGTGCCTGTGGTCATGATGATGAACCCTTTCAAAGCAAGATTAAGCAACCGCGAAGCCGAAGCTCTGCGGATAGTGAGAACGATTGATTTTGAGAGGGACGTTCGTCAGGCGCGGTGCTAATCGCGCGGCAACCAAAGTTCAGCAAGCAAAAGATCGATAAGCCATGGATAGAGGTTTCCTGTCGACAAGTCAACTTTTAGTTTCCCGTCCCGTTGAATAGCCGCAATCGCGCGGTAAGTGGGCCATATGGAAAAGGCACAGATAGACGACATCAATCTTCAAATCCTCAAACTGCGTACAGCACTGCCGATCTGGGGAGTCGAGGCCAACGACCTCGTCGAACTCGCTCGCAACGCCGAACGGGCAGCCGCGACGATCGATGAAAGAACGATGCAGCGGATGCGCGGTCTCATCGAAACGACAACCGGGTGGCACAACACCCTCCTCTACTGGGAGGAGCAGGACGCGGCACCGGCTCTGAGCGCCGACTTCAGGGTGTTGCGAGGATCGCTCGATGCGATGCGGAAGGAAGTTGCGAACGCCGCCGCGGTATTCGGCTCAAAGCTTGAGGCGCCCCACCGGTGATGGTAACGAGGCTGCCACACTCCCGCCGGTTGTCACTTCCACTTCGAGCTGCGTGAGCTGTTTCCCTCGGACAACATTGAACGTTCGTGTTCCACTGCACATATAGCGGTAATGAGTGTCGAATATCGGAATAAACAGCTTTCGGGTTTCCGTCCTTACGTGCGGATAAGATGACAGGCAAACGTGCTCTGCTCCTGGTGAACCCGAATTCACGAAGAGGCAAAGAGAGCCTTCCGCAGGTGCGCGAGCATCTCAGCGAGGCAGGGATTGCATTCATCGAGTTAGCTGCAGGATCAACCGAGCAACCGTCAGATGCCGTCATTCGTCTTGCTGCCGAGATCGACAGGGTTATCGTCGGCGGCGGGGACGGCAGCCTAAACGCTGCAGCACAGGGCTTGCTGGATACAGGCTTGCCGCTCGGTGTGCTTCCCTTGGGAACGGCAAATGATTTTGCCCGAACGATCGGCCTGCCACTGGACGTCGCTTCCGCCGTGGACGTCATTGCTCGGGGTAAGACGGCGTCGGTCGATCTTGGTGAGGCGAACGGTCACCCGTTTTTCAATGTCGCCAGCATCGGCTTTAGTGCGGATCTGGCGATGTCACTGACTGAGGAAGCCAAAAGACGCTGGGGTAAGCTCGGGTATGGCTTGGTTGCTGCCAGACTGCTCGCAAGCTCAAGGCTGTTTAAGGCGACGTTGGAACACGATGGTAAAATCGATCAACTCCGCACACTTCAGGTCGCGGTTGGCAACGGTCGTTTCTATGGTGGCGGCATGACGGTTCAGGCCGACGCAACCGCCACCGACGGGATGCTCGACTTCTACAGCCTCGAAGTAGATCATTGGTGGAAACTGCTGCGGTTGCTGCCGAGCCTTCGCAAGGGAACGCATGGTGACTGGGATGAAGTTCGCGCATTTTCGACAAAGGACCTGACGATCTGGACCAGCAAGCCGAGGAGCGTAAACCTTGACGGCGAACTGAAAACCAAGACGCCGGTCACTTTCGCCATTCGCGAAAAGGCGATTACCGTGTTCATACGATAAGTTTGTCGTCAAGCCTATCCGTCATGCCGTGGTGCAGATCATTTCTCGTACCGGCTGTCCTTGTGTTGATGTCGTCGGGTCATCCTCCCGCCAACTAATGGGCTCAGAAGTAGAATTTTTCTCGGGCCTCTGAACAAGGCGATTTGACGAAGACGAGCAGATGCAGCGAACTGAATCCTCGTACCCGGTTCAATTCCGGGCGAGGCTCCATCCACTTACTTAAGCACCGTCACAGCTGCAGACACCGAATATTTTTGGGTGTGGCAGTATGGGTTTGAATCGTTCCGCCACACCATAATGAGGTGTGGCAACTGTTCCCGGTTATCCTCGTCTCGCGTCCATCGCGGCGGCAGAGAGCTGCATTGGTCTCCAACCATTCGTGATGGACCCTACCGAGGTGTCCCTCCGGGTATTCCCCGATGGGTCGTCGGTTTTGACCGCGGCTTCCGCGACCCACGGGGATCCAAAATACTACTCAGGAATTATCCATACGGCGGACGAGCTCCTTGACGAGTAATAGTCCGTCGCTTCGGGACGACGATGGCAGGCCAGACGATATGAGCACCACTGATTTCATCGCGGAGCTGGTGCGAGCTGCCAATGAGGTTCACAAGCTTCAGGGTCGAGAGAAACGTCGCCTCCTCGAGCGAGCCATCGTCACCATTCGAGATATGCGTGAGGAAATCGGGATACCCAGCAGCGGCACGGCCATGGATGCTGTCGTGGACATCCAGGAGACCGAGGTGCTGCTTATCCGAGGGATAGCAACCAACGAGCTTGTGAAAGCTTCTCTCCTTGACGCGGCGGACATGATCCGCACGCTACACATCGTGCTGGATACAGAAACGAGGATCGTCACGATCGACGTACACTAATCGTGTCTCACCCTATCCCGTTCCCCGGTCTAGACTATCTGCGAAAAATGCAACGCCACTTCCACATTTAGCAGTAGCCGCGTCGCGTTGCCGCCCTATGTCGCGCTCTGCAAACCAACGCGGAAATGCGAGATGAAGCTGCGTGCGGGAGGTCGCCGCAACGGGCTGCGATATCTGCGCGATCGACGACTTGCATTACGTCATAGGGGACGGTGAGCTGTCATCGGAAGCTCACATCGCTGCGGATCGGCAGCTGATCCGCATTTGGGAGGCGTACGGAGAGCGAGGACATCTTCGAATGGAAATCGTTGCGTACCTGCAGTCGATCGGCCGGGACCTTTGTTATGCCGACGGTGTAATCGACCGGTCGCGGCAATTGGAACCCTCATGGTGGGCGCGTGTTCTAAACGCATCGAACATGAGGAATGGTGATGACCAGAAGAACGATTGTATTACTCGCCGCAGCTGTGATTGTCGTGATAGGTTTAGTGGCTAGCCTCGCCGTCCAGACAGTTCCCGATACCGCTCCCATCGCAGAGCCCGAACGAAACGATACAGTTCAAGACCTCCCGGCGGGGCGGGCCACGGGGAACGATCAGCCCGCCATTCCTGACGACGATACGTCAAAATAGCGGATCTTCGCCAGCGCCGGGGTCATTTACCATGCCCGTCCGAGATCTTGTAGATTTCGGCCCAATCCGCCGTGTCCCGCAGACCCTGGAAGGAGGCGTCGCGGGGTACCGGTGTGCGTCCAGGCGCGAATTCAATCTCTGCGGGCCAGAGCCGGCGCGGTCAGCACTAGCTTCTTTCCAGGAACGCGCACAGGAGGATTGCTGGCCGTCTTGAACTCGAACCCCCACGCTGCCATGAGCAGAGCTTGCGGCAACATCGCGTTCACCGCCCACAGTCACAGAAGGCAGTTATCCGCAGCTAGGTCGAGGCAGGCATAGCGTTGATTTCCCTGATCGACATCGTGCGGTACTGAGCCGGAGGGGACTTCGCCTCTCCCGCTTCGGAGTACATTGGCTAGGTCGAAGCTGGGTCGGCTCTGATGAAGTCGAAGCTATGCGGCTAGAGATCGCCGAAGGGTCATAGATCGGGGAAGAGCCTCATCCGATCACCTCCAGCGGAACGAGTCCGGCGCGGCGATGTTGTGGCCTTGGACGCCAGGCAGTGCTTCTGCGGAGAGGAGATATCAAATGGATTGGCCGGAACCATTGGTGGTTGAGCACAAAGTGCCTAATAAGGCGCTTGTGATCTGGAGCATGGCCGAAGCCGTCAACTGTCTGATGGGGGACTGGCCTACGAAAGACGGTCAACAGTACCACCAGGCACTGAGAACGTTGATGCTGGTACTTGACGGCAAAGGCGAGCCGGATGAAGCCCGAGAGGCATTCAGAGCCGCTGCGGCCGAAGCCGGATACTTCGTTCACGATTAGGGTCAACGCCACCCCCAACCTACGCTTCGATTCCGGCACACGATCTGAGGAACGGTTCGTTTCTCGGAGAGTTAACCTGTCCGACTGAATGCCGGAGGAAACGACATGGCCGATGATATTTGGGACAAGCCGATCGAGCTGATGGTGGACAACTCCGACCATTTCCATTGTGTCGGCAATAGCCGAGAGGCCATGGCTTTCCTTGCGATGCGCTGGCCGGGAGACCGAGATGCAGCCTACGCTGCTGCTCGACGAGCCTGCTTGAAGGCCATCGAAGGTAGGGCACGCACAGACGAAGCTCGAGCTGCTTTCCTAAGCGCTGCTGACAAGGCTGGGATCCTGCGACACTAGATCGCCTAAGACCTCGATACGGTAACCGACATGGCAGCGCCCATGAAGCAGGGTGCGGATCTCCGGGCTCACCGGAACGAGTCCTAAAGTGATTCGTTTATTCGGATGAACCGCGCGAGGTATTGCGTCATGTTCGACATATTGGGGACAACCACGTTCAAACCGGTGACGATCAAGCTCCGAGGCCAAGCTAGATACGACGTAGTCAGAGACGCCCACGAAGCTCTCAAACTGCTGGCATTGGAATGGCCAATCGAGAGCAGCCCCGCCGCTTCGGAAGCTACGCGCCTTTGCCTCAGGCTGCTTAACGATGATGCGGAACCGAACGACGTGCGGCAGGCGTTCGTTGTAGCGGCAAAAGAAGCATTCGCCCAAGTGGAGGCCTGACAGGTACTGGCTCACACATCGTGCTGGATACAGGGACACAGATTGTAACCGCCGAGGTACACTAGTGGGGTCTCGCGTGTTGGAATGCCTTCCGATCTCCGCGCGGTCTTGTGATTGCTTGAACAGAAGATCCCGACGCGTAATCTGCGACCGGGGAGGCTCAATCATGATCACCGCTCATCTGCATCAGCGGACGGACACACTGCGTCTTGAGGACGCTTCCATACTGCCGAGGGTCTTCGACCGGACCCGCGCTAGCTCCGGCATCGCAAAAAGCACGCTGGCTGAGGGCCACGCTGCTTCGTCTCATTCGCGAAGGCGTCCAGGATGAGACCAAGCTCAATGGAATGATTGGCCACGATAGCTTCCATGTGAAGTCGGCAATGGATCGACAAGCGACTCCGGATATTGAATGAACTAGTAACGACGACCGCGCGGCTGATAATGGCAAGGTCATAGGGGAGACGCCCGCGTTCTGCGCAAGATGGAGACTTGCGCCCCGTCCACCTATTATCCCGGGATGCGTTTCCGTTCCTCACGAGATTCCCAGTAAAACGCTGGTGGGTTGGGAACAAGGACCGGGCTTGAAGGTTCGGTACGCGTTCGCTTCTGTATTGCGTAGCAAATGGACTCTGACCGGCGTCTCGCTTGGTTCCCTCCCTACGATTGACCGGCGGATGACGCGAGTTGCATCATTTGTGAATGCCGGTAGCGGCCTACTCACCTACGCTTGGGTAGGCCATAGCGGCGCTGGGGTAGGAGATGATTAGGACCGATATTGGGGTTGTTGTTGTAACAGGCGTCGGTAGCGGACTTGGCCGAGCATTGGCCTTAGAGCTTGCGCGGCGTGGTCGGATCGTGGCCGGAATAAGTCGCACAGCCGAAGATCTGCAAGACACCGTATCTTGTTCCGAAGGTCCTGGTCGGATTGTTCCATTTCATTGTGACGTCGGTAACCCAGATAATGTTTCAGCTACTTTTAGCGGCATACGCAAGTTCGGGCCTGTCTCTGTTCTGATCAACAATGCCGCTGTCTATCCCCATCGATGTATTCTGGACGAGACGACGGAGACCTTTATGCGAGCGGTCGCAATCAATCTCGGTGGGATGGTTAGCTGCAGCCTTTGCGCCCTGGACGACATGGTGCGACAGGGCAGAGGCCGAATTTTGAACGTTTCCACTTTTGCTGACGCCTCCCCTTTGCCGGGCAGCGGTGCATATTCGGTATCAAAAGGTGCTGCCCGCATTCTGACTCGCGCGATGATCGCGGACATATGCGAGCAATATCCAGCAATCGTAATAAACGATTGGGTACCCGGGCGGTTGGCAACTTCTATGGGAACCGCGGATGGACTAGACCCCGTCATTGCCGCCAAGTGGGGAGCGGCCCTCGCCCTGTCGAGCGATCCAAGTCTGACGGGAAGCGTCTGGGAACGTGACACCGAGGTCCTACCGCCACGTTCGTTCAGGCGGCGGGCCTTAGACAAGCTGACTTTGAAACAGACTCCACAACCTAGGCGGCTGCATGATCCAGAGAGTGAAAGAGAACTGGTCGCGATGGAACGCTTGTCCCCTGCGCGCTGGAGAAGAGTGTTCTTTCCAGCGATCGGCCTGCTCTATCTCTCAGGAACAGAGCTGTAGAGACTGAGAGGGCTCCGACCTCTCGGGACATTGCGCTCGGATCTTTCCAGGATGGATATGCCAATGCCGAAGTTTTACTTTCACATCCGCACACCTCTAGAACTGGACGTAGACGACATCGGCACAGAGTGTGCCTCGGTCGAAGAAGCAAGGCTTCAGGCTGTGCGAGCCGCGAGGGAAATTATTTGTGAATGGATCCGGGAAGGCAACTTCGTCAATGGCGAGGTTTTCGAGATAGTCGATGAACAAGGGGTGTTGGTGGCGAGGGTTCCGTTTGCCAGCAGTGTATGGCAGCATTGATGCAGACGTGTATGCTTGATCACATGCTGCCAGGTCTTCTCATTTTGGGACGTGGTTTAAACGCTGGTTTATCAATGAGACATTCCTGCCTTCCATGTCGCTCGCTGGCGGCCTATGTGGGCCCTCAGGAGGCGCTAATGTCCGTACATCCACTGCCACTGCCCATGCCACCGCTCAGCCAAGACGAGCTTCGCCTTTGCCAGGAGGTGTACGACGAGATCATCGCGGAGAGATCTCGCTACGCACTCCGAGTAGACCGCACCTACCTGTCGATTTCGATCATGGAGCTATTTCGGAAGGGATTTAGATCCCGCACACAGCTAAAAATGATTGCCGGGTCTCTCCCTTTCGAATCGATGAGGAGGCGCGGATAGCGTTGCCGCTTTAGGTGGGGGCGGATCAACGGACATGCGAGATGAAGCTTACGCGAGGAGACCAGATCCAAGACTTCGTGCGGGGGACCCCGATTTACCAGACAACGTCTACGAAGCGATCGAAGCTCAGCTGGTCGTATCTCGAACGTGTCCGGCGCAAGGGATCACCTGCACAAGATCGTCGAATACTTACATTCGATCGGCCGCAGCTACCCACCTCCGCCACTCAACAACAAGGCGGGATTGTGTAGTCGGAAGCAGAGATCGGCAGGCGGGCACCTCACCTTATGTTCGTTCGGCTCGCGGGCTTATCAGCACTTCTGCGCCGCAGCAGCGGCCGTCTTCGCACCCTGCTGCTGAGCTTCGGCATCTTGCCCGGAAGTAGCTATATCCGATGCTTCTCCTAGCGGCATGTTGCTTCCGTCTTTCTCAGGCGATTTAGCTGCGGTATCGGAGCTGGTTGTCGTCGTTCCTTCGGCCGGACCCGGTTGAGCCTGACTTTCGGTCTCACTCTCCATGGGAGCATGGCTACCGTCCTTTGATATTCCCGTCTTGGCCTGCTTGTTGGCAGACTTGGTTACGTCCGCACAGTCAGCATTGCTGGGTTGAGGCACAAGTAGGGAGAGTGGAACGGCTATCGCAAATGCAAGAATCGGCTTCATTGCTTTTCCTCCTGTCAATTGCGTCGAACTACACGCATCGGCTAATGTTCCATATCTGTGACCGGTCCGCCGAAAACCATCGCTCGCGCCTTCTAAAACTCCTGCGCTCCACTATGTTGCCGGAGCAGCTACAACCGCCAGAAGGCGAGGAGCAAGATTAGCGCCCCGAGGGATAACGAAGACATGGTATTAGAAGACCTTTACCGCTTGTTGAGAAGCGGCCACGTTCAGGCCCAGGGCGTAGTCGATACCATTGCGCTTCCGGTGGTCGTTTTGGATCAGAGTTTTTGTGTCGCCACTGCCAACAACGCCTTCCTCGAGTCATTCAAGGTTGGGCGGGACGACGTCGTCGGAGAAAGCTTTTTCGGCTTGGGCGACGGCCAGTGGGACATCCCCGAACTTCGAAATCTCGTCGCATCAGTCATCCCAAAGGCGGCTGCTGTTATCGGATTTGAGGTACAGCACAATTTCCCCGTGGTTGGTCAACGCACGTACTTGATCGACATGCAGCGTCTGGTTCACCCAGATCATAGCAGCAGCAACATCCTGATCAGCTTCGATGACGTAACGGAGCGCCAGCGCCAGGCCGCTGAGACTGAGTCCATCATTTCCGAAACCCGCCATCGCATGCAAAATCTCTCTGCGGTGGTGCGAGCCCTTGCCATGAAGACAGAAACGAGGGCCGCACGGCCAGCGAATTCCGCGACACGTTTCTTGGTCGGCTGGACACGACCCTCCGTGCCCAGGAGATCTCCGCCAGCAGCGAGACAGCGGACCTTGAAACCTTGCTGAAGCTAGCAGTCGGACCCTTGGGCGCGGAGCATCTTCATTGCAAGGGACCACCGGTCCACCTCGCCAGCTCAAAGGTTCTGGCGATGAGCATGATATTCCATGAACTCGCCACCAACGCAGTTAAATACGGTGCGCTCTCAGTTCCCACCGGCGCAGTGCACGTCACATGGTTAGTCAACGATGGTCCGAAAAACCGGTCGTTTCTGAACTGTGAGTGGCGCGAAGAGAATGGGCCGCCAGTGACGCCGCCGGAGCGAACAGGCTACGGCACTGTGCTGATGAGGGTAACGTCTGCTCAGGCAGGGGGAACGGTGGAACTCATGTATGATCAACGGGGTTTAATCGCCATGATCAAGATTCCGGTGTAAGGGCGCATGAGGGAACGTAACGGAGAGGTGAATGAGCGAGTGCGCTGCGTCCTCGTTGTTGAGGATGAGATATTCATAGCTTTAGAACTGTCCGATGCATTGACTGACGGTGGATTTCGAGTTCTCGGACCGGCGAGTTCGGTTACTGAAGCCCTGGACCTTTTGGCCGGCGAGCGTCCCGATGCAGCCGTCCTTGATGTCAATCTGGGGAAGGAAAAGGTCACTCCTGTCGCCCTTTTCTTGAAGTCGTTAGGGGTGCCATTCATCGTTGCGAGCGCAAGTAATAGAGCTGAACTCGCACACATCGCCGTTCTGTCCGAAGTTCCTAACCTCGGAAAACCGACGGACTTGACGCGACTGGTCGACGCGGTGCGGGCTCTAGAGGGCTAGGTCTTCCCCCGGGATAGACGGGTGGATCGCACACCATATCCGGTACTGCGTGCCACGAGGTCGTGATACTCCCACCCGAGCGGCTACAAGTGCAGAAGCCGTCGCGACCTCGCGACCAAGCATTAACTGTAACCAGGATCAATTGTTCCACGCCGCAACGACTAGCGCTGGAAGTAAGGAGAAGCTGCCATCAATTGGGCGAGAGCCGCCAGCTTACCAGGATCGGTGAGCCCCTTCGAATATAGGCGGTAGACGATCCTGGACATCGCATCGCTCTCAGCAGGTTCTGAGCTTGCAGCCTGCGCTTTCATGGCCAGCCGATAGGCTCTCGTCATTGCGTCGAGATCTCTCGGTGTCATGACCCAAGGGAAGAATGCTGGAAGGCTTTGAATGCTCATGTCATGCCCTCACGTATCGAGGTTGAGGACCGGGGGCACCATCCGTCACCTTGATGATGGCCTACTTTAAGATCCACACCAAACTGGAAGGCGGATCTATTGTTCCGGCGTTTCTCCCCGGCCAATGACGCTCCGGCCCGCCTTTTTCCAAAAGCTCCCGCAACCGACTTGCAATTGCCAGCGCTACATGCCTCCCATCGAGCTCGACCCGGGGAGAGATAGGTGTTTAAACGTCATCGTCTGATTGAGGAGCCATGTTCGACGGAGGACATAAATTGACTGAGGTTGGAGACCTTGAGGACGAAGCAGGCATTTTCACTTGGTGCCTTGATACGGGGAAGCTCTATGGCGATTCGACCGTCGCGTCTATCTTCGGACTAGACCCGCATAGAACCGAGGTAGGCCTTCCGGCGAGCGCCTACGCGGACCGCATTTACGCTGAAGATCGCGGTGCCGTAGCCGCATTGGTCTCCAAGGCTATTCGAGATGGAAGACCCTACCGCGCCGAGTATCGAGTTGTTGACCCTGCAGGCTTCCCCAGATGGGTCCTGGCGTTTGGCCGGTGCTTCCGGGACCCCACAGGAAATCCAAAATACTACTCGGGGATTATCTACCCGGCGGACGAGCTCCTTGATGATTTATAAACTGGCGCAGTGCTCGGGGTGAGGTTAGAGCGAATTAATGAGGGGAATGATTGCGTTGGCCGTGGCGCTGATGGCAACGCCTGCTGCACCAATCGACATCTGCTCTCTGAGGCAAATCGCCCGGTTCGGGAGTTGACGTGCTTGGTCAATGGCGACAACGGCTGGGAGCGAGCTGGGAAGTGGAGGATGCTGGGCATCGATACGCCAGGGACGTTTGAGGCTGGATGCGACCATGAGAAGGTGGTCGGCAATCTGGCCACCAATCCCGGCCGTGGCCAATAAGGGTAAAAAGTGGCGCGGACGCTAGTGCTATAGTCGCCCGAAAGGGCTGAACAGGTTTTGTACCACTTTATTCTCTCACGAAATTTGCGCTGCTCACATGAAGGAGAGCGCGCGGCCTCCCGGCGCAAGTGCACACCGCGCGCTCCCACTGCGCTATGCCCAAAGCGCAGCATCCGAAAAGTCAGCACGGAAGTCGTTACCAATAGGGAGCGCGCAACTCTGCGGGCAGCTATGAAGTACGCGCTCCCAAAACGTAGCCTGGACATGGAGGGGGGCCACGCTCCCCTATAACGCCGATGGTCAGCAAAGGTTCCAGTCGGGCCAAGTGGACAGTCCATTTGGCATTAGGTAGCGCAGTTGCGCTGCTGCGCCTCCATCCTCTGAAGGTCTCGTTGACCACTTGTAGATCTCCGGCTTGCTTATCCTCCTGCAGTCCTTAAGCGATTAGGTGATCGAGAGGACCGGCTGATACACGATAGGTGAGATCGAGCTACCGGCGGAATCGTTGTCCCGGATCTTTCCAGACCGGATCTCTGTTCAAGCGGAATTGATCGTTTCAATACTTCCCATGACCGTCGGTATCGATCGCGATGACGAGCCCGTGGTCGTACTGCTTGTTAAAGAACTTGCCCTCAAATGGTAAAAGCTCATCGTTCAATTGACGCGGCCCGAAGCCACGATGATCTTGACTGGGGCACCTGTCGCAAACAGCAGAATCCAGCTTCAATCCATCCATGCTGCCCGGCGTGTCGATGTCGGTGAACATCCGCCGGATCTCCGGATGGGCATTTAAAATGTTGATGGCTTCATCCGCATTTGAAGCTTCGAGCACAATGAACTCTTAGATCTTAAGCGAAATTGTTATATCCAGCCGTACGAGCGCCTCGTCTTCGACGACAACAACTGTGATCCCCTTTTTTGCGTCATCCCTCACACTCTGGCAGTTGACGCTTGCACATGTGTCTTTCTAATATGGGAACCTGAGGAACGCACGGTTAGAAAGATTGATCCAAGGAGGAACTGGATTATCGTTCAGGGTCTAACGATGGAAAGCGATTCAGTCCGTGATCGACGGAATTGTCGCAATCGATTGTCGTGGTGAAATGCGGGTCAGCAACCCTCTCACTGACAAGCGAAAGCCCTCCTGAGCAAAGACGATTTCCGGAACCGTGCCGAACAATGATCCTAGCGCGGAGCGCACATATCTCGTTCCATAGCCCTGCCGCGTCGGTTCTCGCACAGCTGGCCCCCCGACTTCAGTCCAGTTGAGAGAGAGTTCAGAACTGTCGTTTGTGGCAACAGACCACAGGAGTTCAACATGCCCATCGGGATGCGAAAGGGCGCCGTATTTGATAGCGTTGGTAATCAGTTCGTGCAGGCACAATGCTAGTGTTGTTCCGGCGTCCCGACTAACAACGAGATCCGGCCCAGTGACATCGATGCGGCTCACGCCATCGCTGTTGTATGGAGCAACCGTCAGGTCAATGACGGCTGAAAGCGAAACCTCCTCGCCGCCGGCCTCAAAGACAGCGCTGTGGACATTCGATAGAGCCTGCAGACGACCGGCAAAATCGCTTGCCAGTTCTCCGACAGAGGTAGCCCCACGCCGCGTCATCTGGAAAATCGAGGTGACGCTCGCCAGGATGTTTTTGACCCGATGATTGAGCTCCAGACGCAGTTCTCTTTCCCGCTCGATTGAATCGCGGACTTGGCATTGGCGCAACCGCACCAACAGATTTGACTGGATTCCATTCACAAGCTCCAGTGGTGCGATTGGCCGCGTGTAAAAAAAGAGACGCGAGCCGGGCCACGATTTGAGCAACTGGCCGCGTATCCGTGCAAGTGGTGCCGTGCGCTCCAAAAGGACGATGATCGGCACTTCTGACCAGTCGGGTTGCTTGGCGAGATGCGTGGCAATTCTTGAAACAACCTGCGGGTTTAAAGCCTCATGGTTGATAACGATAATGCCGGGAGACAAAGCGAGATGCGCGACCAGATCGCCGTCCGCCTTGGCCGCTCTGACCTCGATCCTCTGTTCCCGAAGAAAGGCAGCGATGTAATCGGCATCCTTGCGAAAGGGAGCAAGGACGAGGACCCAGTCCAACTCACTTGCGGTGGGGACTGCCTTCATTTCGGATCAGGCAGGGGATTATAGGCGACTACACTGACGCTTCCGCTTTCGATGACCAGTTCACGGATATTGAGATCGTGTGGACCGTGACGTTTTTTGACCACAGTAATGTTTCGGCGAAGGCGCCCCTCATGCTCCATGATCCGCAGTAGCAGGACCGTGTCGCCAAGAAAGCTGACATCGACGTCGATGCCGACATTCTGGCCGATCAGACCGTGCTGAGCAACAATCAGCATCGTCAGGACACCGGAGCGGGCAAGGTACTTCAGCAGCGATTGAATGTCGCGAACCGCTTTTTCGCGATGGGGCAGCGAATTCAGGTATCCCGTCAAGCTGTCTATGACCACGACCCGCGACTTGTTTTGCGTTACGGCGTCTTGGACGATCTGGCCAAACTCGCCAGGCGAAATTTCGTTGGGATTGAAATCTCGCAGGATAAGCTTGCCATCCTTGTGAAACTGTCTGAGCTCCATGCCCAGACCTTCGGAGCGACGAAAGAAGGTTTCCAGCCGCTCCTCGAATAGAAAAAGAGCGACATTTTCTCCGCGTTCGAGCGCCGCCGTCGCATAAAGGGAAGACATCGTCGATTTGCCAGTGCCTGACTGCCCGATGACCAATGTAGTGGTTCCAGGCTCCTGGCCACCGCCGAACATTTCGTCAAGCTCGGCAACCCCTGATTTGATCAGCTGCGGTTTCGAGCTCTCTGATGCAGCACTGGGCATGATGCGGGGGAACACGACAACGCCCTCGCCTTCACGGATAGCCATATCGTGATAGCCGTCCGCAATCGGCACGCCGCGCATCTTTGAAACCTCGATACGGCGACGCACGCCACCATATTCCTCCAGTGACTTGTCGAACCGGATAACGCCGTGGGCAAGTCCTTCTACCTCCTCGCCGCTGCGGTCGTGGCCGGCCGTCTGTGTATCCAGAAGCAGGGCCACGACGTTCTTTTTTGCAAGGAACGATTTGAAGGCGATCAATTCGCGACGAAAGCGAGGACTATCACCTGTGATCAGCCGGATTTCGAGGAGTGAATCGTAGACGAGGCGGCGAGGCTTATGTTCCTCGATTGCAGCTTCGATAGCTTTTCGTGTCTCGTCCAGCCGTAGATCGGAGGTCAGGAAGATACTCTGGTCATCGGCCTCATTCACCGTGCCAGATGTGGACAACTCTTCGACCCGGATCCCGTCGAGCGTCCAGCCGTGCGACACGGCGATCGCTTCGAGCTCTACGGCCGTTTGAGACAGCGTGACGTAAATACAGCTTTCGCCGGCCTCGACACCGGCGCGCAAAAACTGCAGCGCGGCTGTTGTCTTGCCCGATCCCGGCGCACCCTGAAGCATGTAGAGGTTTGATGAAGGCAGCCCACCGCGCAGGATTTCATTCAGACCGGCGATACCAGTGCTGACGATAGCGGGCTTTTTCTGTTTGGGCATATTAGTTCTTCCGCTAATGCTCGGCACATATTGAAAATCGATGGCGCCCCATCATCTAGGGAACAGCCGAGTCGATGTTATATTTGCCTTTTTAAAAACTTCAATGAAGCCTGCGCTACGTGCAGCATGCCATGTTTATTTTTTGATGAAAACGGTTGCCCCGTAGGAAGACAGATTGCAAAGGATCGACACCAACCTTCTGCGGAATATCAATGGCGAAAACCGAACGCTGACGCCTCAATACAGATAGCTGCAAGCTGAGTCATCGTTTTTTCTTGCCGAGCTTTGGTTACCGAGCCGAGAAGCTCTACGGCTTCTCGGCCGAAGAAATTGTTCGCGGTCGGTCACCCGAGTGGCGACTGATTTTTTGGAAAAAAGAAACCTTCATCGGAGGCAACCCATCAATCAGCTGGTGGTCTCAGCCAAAGCCGATAAGCAGATCCTTCGCCTCGACCTGATCGCCGGCCTTGACCGGCACCTCGGCTACGATGCCGTCCCTTCTCGGCACGCAGGGTTCATCGCCTCAATGGAGAACAGCACGTCGCCTGCCTTAACAGCCTGGCTCGTCGTCGCAAACTCGCGGGAGATGATGCCCGGCATCGGCGAGCCGCGATGAGCGGCACTGCCCGCTTCCGTCGTGCAGCGAACCGCAGAACCCGTCTGGAATGCGGAGGTAAGGATGGTTCTCATTACCCATGATGTCGAGGAGGCGATCTATCTCAGCGACCGCATCATCATGCATCCGGGACCCGGACGCATTGCCGTCGACAGCAAAGTCGATTTCAAAGGGCCTCGCGATCGCGCCAGCCACGGGTTTGCCGATATCAGGCGGCATATCCTGCGGAGGCGTGCCATCTGCGCGGTGGTGGCCTGACATGTGAAGCCATGAAGGCCACGGCTCCCCCGCCCGAAAAGTCGTTGCGGCGGCAGGTCCGATATGCGGAGTTCTATCGCAATCTGGCGGCTCAGCCTGATCGAGTTCTGCCAGTTCGATGTATTCGCGGTCGTTCCTGCCGAGACTTCGACATTTCCGGGGCGTTGAAGGATTGGCCACCCCAGTTCCCGCCGGCTATCATGAAGGACGTTCCAAAACGCTCACCTTCCAAGGTGAACATAACCTCTCGCAGACGCCCATAAAGCGCTACATCGATGACACTGCGACCGATCAGAGAGTGGAAGATGTCAGCCCACTCTTTTTCGTCGCTCAAGCTTCCGCATGGAATGGATTTGGCATCTTCAACACGCCAACTCCATTCAATCATCAGGGTGTACTCCCTTTGCGGCTGTATCGGCGAGCCATCCAATTTCGAGGTCAGAGAAAGAGAGCCAAATTCAACAAAGATTGCAGAGCCATAGTCCCTCCAGACGTTAGAAAGCGAGCGAGAAAGGAGGGCAGCCCGGTAACGCCGGAAGAGATGTTGGGAGGCCGTTTCCGCTCTCTCTAGGGGAGAAACGCTCACGAACCCCTTCCGAACTTCCTTTGGGGTCCCGAGCGCCAAAAACGAAGGGCTGCTCATATTGGCAGTCTAGCGGTGCTTTTCTAAAGGGTCGCGCAGGAACAGGAACCGCACTCCGGAAGTTTGAACTGTGGAGACTACCTTCGTCGGAGGAAGATCGATGAGGAACTTACTTCTTGTGCTTGCCGTGTACGCGTCTGCCCAAGGTTTTCGTTCAGAGCCAGTATACGCGCAAGACCTGGGGCTTGAAATCGGCCCGAACGGTGTTCGTCCAATAATAAGAGACAATGATCGCGATCGAGACAGAGATGAAGGCCGTACCGGTTGCAGCCCCAGAGAAGCTCGAGCGGCAGCACGTGACGAAGGCTTGCGGGATCCGGAAGTTGTTCGTTCCACCAGGCGCAGCGTCACCGTTGAGGGAATGACCCGAAGAGGGCCAGATGAGATCACCTTCGCAAACGAACGTGGATGTCCCGAGATGTAAAACGTTGGGAACAAGCAATCGACTTTCTGTATCGACACCGGTTATGGGAAGACACAGATAAACAAGCCAACGGCCGTCCGTCATCCCTTGCGACGCTTCTAAGGAATTCCAGGTGCCGGGGCCGCCGCGTTCCCGTACTACGACAACGGCCACCTTCCACGACCTCGCGATCGAGGTGCCTGTGGAACGG
>NZ_JAJAWH010000003.1 GCF_020531965.1 Pseudorhizobium xiangyangii
CGGGCCATGGCCCGCTTTTTTTATTGCTGCTTCACAGGGAAGAAAGCCGCGTCAGGTTTCCATCGAATAGCCGGCGCCACGAACCGTGCGGATCACATCCTGCATGTTCGAGAAGTTGAGTGCTTTGCGCAGGCGTCCCACATGAACATCGACCGTGCGCTCATCCACGTAGATGTCGTGCCCCCAGACGCCGTCGAGCAGTTGCGAACGGGAATAGACCCGTCCCGGCGAAGACATCAGGAACTCGAGCAGGCGGAACTCGGTCGGACCAAGCCGGACTTCCCGGCTCTTGCGATGAACGCGATGCGTTTCGCGATCCAGCTCGATATCGCCGCAACGGAGCACCGCAGACACCACTTCGGGACGGGCGCGCCGTAGCATCGCCTTCACCCGCGCCATCAGCTCCGGCGTGGAGAACGGCTTGACGACATAGTCGTCGGCTCCGGTGGAAAGACCGCGAACACGCTCGCTTTCCTCGCCGCGGGCCGTCAGCATGATGATGGGCAGGCGCTCCGTCTCCCGGCGCACGCGCAGGCGGCGGCAAAGCTCGATCCCGGACACGCCGGGCAGCATCCAGTCCAGGATGAGGAGGTCGGGGACGCGCTCCTGCAACCGGATCTCCGCCTCATCACCCTTCACAATGGTCTCGACCTCATAGCCTTCGGCCTCGAGGTTGTAGCGAAGAAGCACGCTCAACGCTTCTTCGTCTTCCACTACCGTAATTCTGGGCTGCATCGCGACCTACTCCGCCAGTCTTAATCGTCGCTCAGAATGGCACTGAGCGTGTTCGACCGGTCATCCTTCGGGCGCTCGCCCTCCGGCTGATGTCCCGTCGCCATGTAATAGATGGTCTCGGCGATGTTCGTGGCGTGGTCGCCGATGCGCTCGATGTTCTTGGCGCAGAAGAGGAGATGCGTGCAGCTCGTGATGTTGCGCGGATCTTCCATCATATAGGTGAGGAGCTCGCGGAAGAGCGAGGTATACATGGCGTCGATCTCTTCGTCGCGCTGGCGGATGGCTTCCGCCTTCTCCACCGAGCGCGTGGCGTAAACGTCGAGAACTTCCTTCAGCTGGATAAGCGCGAGCTCGGACAGATGCTCTATGCCGCGGGCCAAATTGCGCGGGATACCGCTCTCCTGGACCGCGATCACGCGCTTCGCAGTGTTCTTTCCCAGGTCGCCGACCCGTTCCAGATCTGCCGCGATGCGCAACGAACCAATGATTTCCCGCAGGTCAGCAGCCATGGGCTGGCGCTTCGCAATCGTGATGATGGCCTTTTCGCCGATCTCGCGCTCGGCGTGATCGAGGACGGCGTCATCGGAGATCACCTTCTGGGCGAGCGCGCCGTCGGCGTTGACCAGCGCGCGCACTGCATCCGCGCACATCTGTTCAGCAAGACCACCCATCTCCGAAATGCGGCGGGTCAGATATTTCAGCTCTTCGTCGTAGGCCGACGTGATGTGTGTCGATGGCATGGCTTTATCCTCGATATTTCCGCGTCAAAGGGCTGAAGATGATCAACCGAAGCGACCCATGATGTAGTCCTGGGTGCGCTGATCGTTCGGATTGGTGAACATCTTGTCGGTGTCGTCTTCTTCGACCAGATGACCGAGATGGAACATCGCCGTGCGCTGGGAAACGCGGGCCGCCTGCTGCATGGAGTGGGTGACGATGACGATCGTGTAGTTCGTGCGGAGCTCGTGGATGAGTTCCTCGACCTTCGCCGTCGCAATCGGGTCGAGAGCCGAACAGGGCTCATCCATGAGGATGACTTCCGGGGAAACGGCGATCGCACGGGCGATGCAGAGACGCTGCTGCTGGCCGCCGGACAGGCCGGTGCCGCTTTCATGGAGGCGATCCTTGGCTTCGTTCCAAAGACCGGCTCTCTGCAGGCTGGCCTCGACGACCTGGTCCATCTCTGCCTTGTTCCTGGCCAGCCCGTGAATGCGCGGACCATAGGCGATATTCTCGTAGATCGACTTCGGGAAGGGGTTCGGCTTCTGGAAGACCATGCCGACACGTGCCCGAAGCTCCACGACGTCGATCGCCGGATCGTAGATATCCTCTTCGTCGAGCGTGATCCTGCCGGTGACCTTGGCGCTCTCGATCGTATCGTTCATCCGGTTCAAGCAGCGCAGGAAGGTGGACTTTCCACAACCGGAGGGGCCGATCAACGCGGTGACAGTGTTTTCTCGGACATTGAGATTCACGTCGTAAAGCGCACGCTTGTCGCCGTAATAGACCGACACGTCCTTGCCGATCATCTTGTAGGAAACATCATTCATCTTCTTGTCCAGAGCCTTTTCAACTGCTGCATCCGACATCATGTTCATCTTTCCTACTCCGTCTACCAGCGGCGTTCAAAGCGGCGTCTCAAGAGAATTGCGCCGACGTTCATCACAATGAGGAACAGAAGAAGAATGATGATCGCGCCCGAGGTGCGTTCCACGAAGGCGCGTTCCGCTTCGTTCGCCCACATGTAGATCTGCACCGGCAGCGCCGTCGCGGGATCCATTGGGGTCGTCGGATAGTTGGCGACGAAGGCCACCATGCCGATCAGGAGCAGCGGGGCGGTTTCACCCAGCGCATGCGCCAGACCGATGATCGTGCCCGTCAGGATGCCTGGCATGGCCAGCGGCAGCACATGATGGAATATCGTCTGCATCTTAGAGGCGCCGAGACCCAGTGCCGCGGCACGAATGGACGGAGGAACCGCCTTGAGCGCCGCACGGGTGGCGATGATGATCGTCGGCAGGGTCATCAGCGTCAGCACGAGACCACCAACCAGTGCGGCCGAGCGCGGCAGGCCCGCGAACCCGATAAAGACCGAAAGACCAAGCAAACCGTAGACGATCGACGGCACCGCCGCGAGATTGTTGATGTTGACCTCGATGAGATCCGTCCAGCGGTTCTTCGGCGCGAACTCCTCGAGATATATCGATGCCGCGACGCCGATCGGCAGCGACAGCACCAGCACGATCCCCATCATGTACAGGGAACCGATGAGAGCTACACCGACGCCGGCGGCTTCCGGCCGGCTCGAGGCACCGTTGAAGAAGATCCCGGTGTTGAATTCCTTGGCCAGCGCTCCGGCTTCGGTCAGTTGCTCCATCCAGCCAACCTGCTGATCGGATATCCGCCGGTTCGCCTCGGGAACGTCGAGGTTCATCTGCCCCTTCAGGGCGGAATCGATCTCACCCGCAGCAAGCAACGACACTGTCTGCGTCGTGCCGATGATCGACGGATCGGCAACCACCATGTTGCGAAGCTGCGACCGAACACCTTCCGACAGCATCCGACCGATCTCACGCATCTGCTGGCGGTCGCCGGGGTCAGCGCCCAGTGCGGCGGCCAGAGCATTGCGCGCGACCACCGGATAGTTCGCGGTCATGAGCTTCGTCGGGTCGGTGTCGCGTTCGTTATCCTTGTCGATGATCTGCTCGGAGAACTCGACGGGAATGGTGATCATCGTCTGCTGGAAGGCAGTGTAACCCTTGGACCCTACCGACCAGAGGAGAAGGAAGAGGAAGAGCAGGCCAAAGGATATGGCCGCGATCCCGTAGATCCGAAAGCGGCGCTCTGCCGCGTACCGACGCTTGATGCCGATGTCGCGTCGCGCAGGACGGGCTGGTACCGCACCCGCAAGGGGAGAAGCTGTGTTGGTCATTCGTACTGCTCCCGGTACTTGCGGACAATATAGAGTGCGTAGATGTTGAGGCAGAGGGTGATCGCAAACAGCGTGATGCCGAGTGCGAAGGCCACGAGCGTCTGCGGCGAGGTAAACTCAAGGTCGCCCGTCAGCTGGCTGACGATCTTGACCGTGACGGTGGTCATGGGTTCGAACGGATTGATCTGCATGCGCGCAGCAACGCCGGCGGCCAGGACCACGATCATCGTCTCGCCGATGGCGCGCGAGGCGGTCATCAGCAGCGCACCGACGATGCCCGGCAATGCAGCAGGAAGAACCACACGCTTGATCGTCTCCGAGCGTGTCGCGCCGAGACCGAGCGAGCCGTCCCGCAGCGCCCGGGGGACGGCGGTAATGATATCGTCCGACAGCGACGAGACGTACGGGATCAGCATGATACCCATGACGAAGCCGGCGGTGATCACGCTCTGCGCCTGGATGAAATTGGAATAGTTGCCGGTGGCGATGCCGTTCAACTGCGTGGACAAGTCGCGCAGGAAGGGACCTACCGTCGTCAGCGCGAAGAAGCCGTATACGATGGTAGGAATGCCGGCCAGTACCTCGAGCAGCGGCTTCACGGCCGACCGCATTCGCGGCGAGGCGTATTCTGCCATGTAGATGGCCGAGAATATGCCCACGGGAACCGCCACGACCATGGCGACGAAGCCTATATAGAGCGTACCGGCAAGCAGCGGGATCAGACCGAACTGACCGGCGGAGTCCGTTGCGCCCGCCGCCGCGAAGCGCGGATCCCAGACCGTGCCGAAGAAAAACTCCCAGGCAGGAACCATCTGGAAGAACTGTATCGCTTCCGTCAGCATCGACGCCACAATGCCGACCGTGGTCAGGATGGCGATGCAGGATGCGGTAATCAGGCTGGCAAGAATGACCTGCTCGACCTTGTTGCGGGCACGGAACCTGGGCGCGATCATTCTATAGGCGTAGAAAAAGCCGACAACGGATGCGGCGATCACGGCAATCGTCATCGCGAGCCGGCTCGTGGCGTTCATCGCGTTGAGTTCGGCCGCCGCAGAAACCATGAACGGCTCTGGATCACCGGCCAGCGGAACGCCCTTTCCTCCCAGCAAAACCCGCAGCTCGCCGGGATTGGCTTGCGCCTGAGCGACCTCTTCCGGCGTCAGGACCGTCAGACCGCGAGCGACGGAGCCAATCGTTCCGAAGGTGAGGCTCTGCGCCGCTTCAGTCTGAGCCTTCAGGTCCTCCGGGAAGTTATCGCGGATCGAGGAATTAACGTAGATCGGGCTGGCCACGAGCCAGACAGCCAGGATGAGGAGCGCGGGAAGCCCCGCCCACACCGCCACATAGGAACCATAATAGCCCGGACGGGAATGCATTTTTGGCAAGGCGGCCGCGGCAAGCCTGCGCGCCTGACGCGCACCAAGCACATAGCCAGCAAGGCCGATCAACGCCACAATCAACAAGATCAATGAAGTGCTCATAAGACTTCCCTGGCTGTCGCCTTCGGCTGCTTGTGTCGCCGCTCGGCTTCGGTCATCGAAACCGCTACTCTTTAGCGCATTGCTCTCAATGAGCCAGAACCCCGCGGGCGAGGTCGGCAGGATATCGAGCCTAACCCACAGATTAGAAGGCCGGCGCCGGGAGACCCGGCGCCGGTTTATTATTACATGATGGTGCCGGCTTCAAACTTTGCGCGGATTTCGTCGCGCTCTGCGTCCGGAGCAGCAACGAGGCCGTAGTCCGCCAGCGGGGAGTCCGGACCGATCATGTCGTCAGACACGAAGAAATCGACGAATTCCTTGAGGCCCGGGATCACGCCGAGGTGAGCCTTCTTCACGTAGAAGAACAGCGGGCGGGAAACCGGATACTCGCCCGAGGCAATGCTCTCGGTCGAAGGAACAACGCCGTTGATCGTCGCGACCTTCAGGCGGTCATTGTTGTTTTCATAGAAGGCCAGGCCGAATACGCCGAGGCCGGTCTTGTTGGCATCGATGCGAGCGAGCGTTTCGGTGTAGTCGCCGTCGATGTCAACCGACGCGCCGTCCTTGCGGACTGCAACGCACTTGGCGGCAGCTTGCTTGGCGTCGGTGACGAGACCCTTGATGGCGTCCGCCGCACCGGCTTCCTTGCAGCCTTCGGTCATGATCTTCTCTTCGAAGACTTCACGCGTGCCGTGCTTGGAGCCCGGGATGTAGGCCGCGATCGCAACGTCCGGAAGAGCCGAGTTGACTTCCGACCACTTCTTGTAGGGGTTGGCAACGAGCTTGCCGTCGACAACGACTTCGTTGGCGAGAGCGAGATAGAGATCCTTCGGCGTCATGGCGACGTCCGGGTTGGACGCGTCCATGGCGAAGACGATACCGTCGTAGCCGATCTGAACTTCCTGGACGTCCGTAACGCCGGCTGCCTTGCAGGCCGCCAGTTCGTCGGCCTTGATGGCGCGCGAAGCGTTGGCGATGTCGATGGTGGCTTCACCAACGCCTGAGCAGAAAGCCTTCAGGCCGCCACCGGTGCCACCGGACTCAACAACCGGAGCCTTGAAGTCGGGGAAGGTCTCACCGAAGGTTTCGGAAACGATCTTGGCGTAGGGAAGAACGGTAGACGAACCGGCCACCTGGATCTGGTCGCGGGCAGTAGCTGCGCCGGCGAAGGCCACGGAGGCCACCAGTGCTGCGGCCGAAAGTTTCAGGATGTTCATGAGGAATCTCCCATCATGCGCTTGTGTGAATTTGGCCGCGCCATCTCGCTTTCGCCAGCGCCCGGCAGGCCTCTCATAGCGGCCCCTCGCACACCCTTTTATGTCAGTTGCATGAAACATTTGTGACGGGCCAACTATTTGATATCAAATATCAAAATTTGCCCTTTACTGAGCAGGCACGCTCAATCCGTCAAAAACGGACGGTAAAGTCGCTTCCGCGCCCCAGCTCGGAGCGCACAATAAGGCGTGCGCGGTGCCGCGTAAGGATGTGCTTGACGATGGCGAGCCCCAGGCCCGTTCCTTTTTTGGACCGGCTATCGGCCACGCTGACCCTATAGAAGCGCTCCGTCAGGCGCGGCACATGCTCGGCGGGAATACCGGGCCCCCGGTCGATGACACTGACTTCCACCGGTCCCGGATCCAACGGTCGAAGATGGACATCGACGATCTTGCCGTCCTGGCCATACTTGCAGGCATTCTCGACAAGGTTCTCGAACACCTGCACCAGTTCGTCGCGCTCGCCGGCTACTTCCACCGCGCCTTCCGGCAGATGCAGCCGGATTTCAACTCCCAGGTCGTGGGCAAGCGGCGCCAGCGAATCCCGCACGTGACAGAGCAAAGGAGCGAGGTCGATCTTGCCCTCCGGAGCCACATGCGACCTGAGCTCCAGGCGGGATAGCGACAGCAGATCGTCGACAAGGCGGCTCATGCGGGTCGCCTGATCCAGCATGATCGACAGGAACCGCTCCTGCGCCTGCACATCGGATTTCGCCGGTCCCTGCAATGTCTCGATGAAGCCCCGAAGAGATGCCAGTGGCGTTCGCAGTTCGTGGCTGGCATTTGCGACGAAATCGCTACGCATCTGGTCCAGCCGGCGCAGCTCGGAGATATCCCGGAAGGAAAGAAGATAGAGCCGCCGTCCGCCTGCCGGCATCTGCAGCACGATCGGAGCTATGCGCACCATGTAGACTTGCTGGGACGGCAGCCGCTCCGCATGCTCGATCTGGTTCGACCGACCGGTTGCCAAGGTCTCTCGCACCATGTCGAGAACCGCCGGCGAGCGCATGCGGGCCGAGATATGAGTGCCGACGGGCAACGTGCCGAGCAGGCGATCGCAGGCGGGGTTCTGACACAAGACATTAGCCTCGGCGTCGAGCACCAGCAGCGGCATGTCCAGAGCGCCGATCGTTGCGGTGATCTCCGAGAGCGGATCGCTTTGCCGCGAATGGTCCACAGGCTGGGTCTGCACGTCCTTCAGCTCTGCCTTTCCGCCGCCGGCCAGCGTCAGGCAGACGAGAAAGAACCATCCGAGCGCCGCCTGCCACAAAGGAATCCCGGCGAAGACCGCAAGGGCTCCGACCAGCGAGAGCGCAACAAGCAACGGCCATCTGCTGCCAAAACGCTTGCTCAACCAGTCCCCCCACTCCTCGAATGCCATAGACGAAATGCCTCCCCATATTCGGCTCTTAGGCCGCTTTCGTGACAGATATACATCGACGCCCGGTGGATGAGCGATAAATTGCGTCTCGTGCCATCCCGTCTCGTCGTTGCCCGGCACCCACAAGGAGTTGCGAATCAATGAGCAATGTTAATCACGATCGCATCGTCGAACTCGAGATCAGCGGACACAAGCGCCCCTTCGACATCGATGACCCGAAGCTGCCGAAATGGATCGACGATGCGGCGCTGGCGTCGGGCGGCTATCCCTATGACGACAAGATATCGAAAGACAAATACGAGAAAGCCCTGAAAGAGTTGCAGATCGAACTGGTCAAGCTGCAGTTCTGGCTACAGGCGAGCGGCAAGCGCCTGATGGCGCTGTTCGAGGGACGGGATGCCGCCGGCAAAGGCGGGACGATCTTCTCCGTTCGAGCCTACCTCAACCCACGTTCGGCCCATGTCGTCGCTCTCCAGAAGCCGACGGAGACCGAAGCGGGCCAGTGGTACTTCCAACGCTATGCCCGACATTTCCCGACCGCCGGCGAGATCGTGCTGTTCGACCGCTCCTGGTACAACCGCGGCGTCGTCGAGCCGGTCATGGGCTTCTGCACGCCGCAGCAATGCGGAAAATTTCTTGAGGATGTTCCCCAGTTCGAAAAGATGATCGTCGATGAAGGGATCTATTTCTTCAAGTTCTGGCTCAATATCGGCCAAGAAATGCAGCTGAAGCGTTTCCACGACCGCCGGCACGATCCGCTGAAGGTCTGGAAGCTTTCGCCGATGGATATCGCAGCGCTGACCAAGTGGGACGATTATACCGAAGCTCGCGACAGGATGCTCAAGAAGACGCACAGCGCCCATGCCCCCTGGACTGTCGTCAAGGCCAATGACAAGCGGCGGGCACGCCTCAATGTGATCCGGCACATCCTCCAGTCGATAGACTATGAGGGCAAGGACAAGGATGCGCTCGGCGAGATCGACCCAAAGATCCTCGGCCAGGGCTTCAAAGCCCTGTGACGGCGGCTCACTGGCCGGGAAGAACGCGGACCGAATGCACGAGCATGCTGTGGTTGCCGCCGGCGAGAGCGGTATTCACCAGCAGCCTGCCGGGCCCATCGGCAGAAGCGGAGGCTTCGAACGTGACGCGCAAGAGCACATCCGCCTGCTCCTGGCGCGCCGTGAAGCGATGACGGGCGCAACTGCCGAGGCTCGCAAAATCGCAGCGTACCGAGAATTGCACCGGCTCTTCCGTCGATGACTGCACCGTCAGCGCGATGGTGGAAGACTTTCCGACGAGTTGTTGCAGGATGTCTGCAGGAACCGTGATCGCCACGTCCCCTGCGGTCGTCGCTGCAGCGGATGTCACGCGGACGGCAAGGCCGCCGCTTGGGATCGACGCCTCTTCCACGGTTGCCGATGCACCAGCCTGCACAGAAGCCGCATTGCCGTCGAACACCTCGACCCACTCATCCGAGAAGCCTGCCTGGGGCTCCAGTCCCCGAGATCCACCCGACCGGTTGTCCGTCGACCGGCTGCCTGCGTCCATAGCCTGCTGGAGTGACTGCTGAATGAGACCCGACGAATAGGCCCACCAGACAGCGGCACCGATCAGAGCAAAAAAGACCAGCCACGCCATCAGCACGGACAGAAAGCTGCGGCGACGCCGGGGCTTTGCCGCCCGCTCCGGCGGGACATCCAGCGTCGCTGCGTTCTTCCCGCGTCGGCGCTTTTCGTTTTTCGGCGGCGGCGCTACGGGTTCGCGCGCATCGGCGCGCTCTCCGGCTGGCGCGATCCTGTCCGACTGAAAAGCGTTGAGGCTGGAAGCATCGTCCGCAAAGCCGGAACTCGACCTTCCCTGAACGTCATCGCGCGTCGCGCCTCCCAGCATGGACGCGTCCTGCGGGGCGCTGCCTTGTGGTCGCGCGCTGGCCCGTGGGGTTTCGGACGACGGAACCTGAACTGGCGGAGCCGGCGAAGCAGCAGGCGGCTGAACGTGCGTCAGCCCCCTCTCCTCACCCTCGATTTCGCGTATCTTCAGCTCCAGGCGCTGCCGCTGGAGAGCGATGACCTGGCCATCGGTGACGCCCTGCCTTGCGAGGCCGGAATCGAGTGCCTGCCGGGCAGACTGATAGATGCGCGCCCGGATTTCCGGGTTGGCCCGGTCCGACTTCTCCAACGCGTTTCTGATCGCTGTTTCCAAACCGCTCAATGCCAGCCCTCTACGCTGTCGTACTCCGGAAGAAATTTATTTACGTTCCGGTAATCTTTCCGCCCGCGAACTGCAAGGCATTCCTATTCCGGCAAATATGGGGCCGGTGTATCCAAAAGCCGTCAGCTCGCGAAAAAGGCTCCCCTTTTCCAGTGACTTCGCTTCTGCTAAACGATTTACGTTTGCGTAAACGTCAATTGAGGAGAGACCTGCATGCTGCCGCCGATTCTAAGGGAAAAACTGCGCCTTCCGGTTGTCGCTTCGCCGCTCTTCATCATTTCCCACCCTGCACTTACCATCGCCCAGTGCAAGGCCGGGGTCGTCGGCGCATTTCCCTCTCTCAATGCGCGGCCGGAAAGCCAGCTCGACGAATGGCTGGCGCAGGTCACGGAAGAACTTGCCGCTCACGATGCGGCGCATCCCGACAGACCGGCGGCACCGTTCGCGGTCAACCAGATCGTCCACACGTCCAACAAGCGGCTGGAACACGATCTGATGATGTGCGTGAAGTACAAGGTACCGATCGTGATCTCTTCGCTTGGCGCGGTTCCCGAGGTCAATGCCGCAGTCCATTCCTATGGGGGCATCGTCCTCCATGACATCATCAACAACCGTCACGCGAATTCCGCGATCCGCAAGGGCGCCGACGGGCTGATCGCGGTCGCTGTGGGCGCCGGCGGCCATGCGGGCACGCTGTCTCCCTTCGCGCTCGTACAGGAGATCCGCGAATGGTTCGACGGCCCTCTGCTGCTGGCCGGCGCAATCGGCACCGGCGGCGGGATCCTCGCGGCGCAGGCCATGGGTGCCGACATGGCCTATGTAGGGACACCGTTCATTGCCACCGAGGAAGCGAGGGCATCCGACGGTTACAAGCAGATGATCGTCGACTCGAAGGCGGGCGACATCGTGTATTCCAACTATTTCACCGGCATACATGGCAACTACCTGAAGGGCTCGATTACTGCTGCGGGCATGAATCCCGACGACCTGCCTGTTGCCGATCCCTCCAAGATGGACTTCGAGACGGCGACAACCGGCGCAAAAGCCTGGAAGGACATATGGGGAGCCGGCCAGGGAGTCGGTGCCGTCAAGGGCATCGTCCCGGTCGCGGAACTGGTCGATCGTCTCGACCGGGAGTATCGGGAAGCGCGGAGCCGGATCTGCGGTTAAGCGCCGGCCGCCTTCGAATGTGAAAATGCAGTTCGGAGCAAAATCGCGGCTTGAAATCGGCGTCCTTTGCCTGTATCAGCCGCAACACATCGCAGCCGGCCCGCCGGCCTTGCGCTTGGTACGCCGCTTTAGCTCAGGTGGTAGAGCACATCATTCGTAATGATGGGGTCGCAGGTTCGAGTCCTGCAAGCGGCACCATTTCCTTCAGACAAGCCTGACCTACCCACGGCAACCGCCGATCGGTGTCCGATCGAAGCGGCGCCACCGATAAGGGGCACCGCTTCGCTCAGCAGTCTTTATTGTGCCGGCGCAGGCGTTGCAGGTGCCGGTGTCGCCGGTGCAGGCGTTGCCGGTGCAGGTGTTACCGGTGCGGGCGCGGGTGTTGCGGGCTCGGGTGCCGGCGCAGTCGTTGCCGGCGGTGCTGCTGTCGACGGGGCATCCCCTGCCGGCTGATTGGTGCCCGGCATGAACATCATCACCAAGACGATGATGACGACCAGGGCAACAATGCCGACGATCACGTTTCTGTTCATGTGTCTCCTCCAGAGGCTCTTTTCACTTCAGCCCTATTTCGATCTGGCGTCCTTCCCGAATTTTTCAATGCTCGACGGAACGAAGATGGCACCGGAGCAGGCGTAAGCCCGCACTTTCCGTATGAGGTCCAAACCCTGCGTCCTTTCCTTGACGCCCGGTGGCGAGCAGCCGAATATCCGCCGCCGCGAGAGGAAGACTGGGCTTCCGAGGCGCTGAGGAGATTTCATGCCGCTGGATCCGAAGATCGTCGAGACGCTGAAGGGTGTTTCCACCGCCACACTGACCACCGTCCTTCT
Organism: Pseudorhizobium xiangyangii; assembly: GCF_020531965.1. Lineage (GTDB taxonomy): Bacteria > Pseudomonadota > Alphaproteobacteria > Rhizobiales > Rhizobiaceae > Neorhizobium > Neorhizobium xiangyangii. The sequence goes on from NZ_JAJAWH010000003.1 coordinate 12,015, forward strand.
GAAGAAGGGCCTCCGCAACGTCTGGATGCGCGGCACGAAGCCGCTGAAGCCCGGCCAGGGGCGCGTGGTCGGGCCGGCCTTCACGCTTCGTTTCGTACCCGCCCGCGAGGATCTCGCAACTCCCGAAAGCTGGGCCTCGCCGATCTCCACCCGTGCGGCGATCGAAGCCATGCCGGAGGGATGCGTGGCCGTCGCCGATGCGATGGGCATACCCGACGCCGGCATCTTCGGCGACATCCTCTGCGCGCGCATGGTCAAGCGCGGCGTTGCAGGACTGGTGACCGACGGCGTGGTGCGCGATGCCGAAGGTGTTCTCGGCACAGGCATGAACGTCTGGTGCAATGGCGTTGCCGCGCCGCCTTCCGTGGCGGGGCTTACCTTCGTGGCCTGGCAGGAGCCGATTGCCTGCGGTGGCGTGGCCGTGTTCCCGGATGACGTCGTCGTGGTCGACGAGGATGGCGCCGTCCTCATTCCGGCAAAGCTGCTGGATGCCGTGCTGGCGGAAGCGCCGGAGCAGGAACGGATGGAAGCCTGGATCATGACCGAGGTCGACCGCGGCGTGGCCCTGCCGGGCCTCTATCCGATGGATGCCGAAACAAAAAAACGATACCAATCATGGAAGGAAACTCAGTGAATTTCTCCACGCAAAGCACCGGCGTCTATGCCATCGCGACCACACCTTTCCATGACGATGGCACGCTGGATCACCTGTCCATCGACCGCCTCACCGATTTCTACCAGGACAGCGGCTGCACCGGGATCACCATCCTCGGGATCATGGGGGAAGCGCCCAAGCTGGAACCCGCCGAGTCCCGCGCCGTCATCAAGCAGGTGGTCGGCCGCTCGCGCGTGCCGGTCATCGTCGGCGTCTCCGCACCCGGATTTGCCGCCATGCGCTCGCTGGCAAGAGACGCCATGGAGATGGGCGCTGCCGGGGTGATGATCGCGCCGACGCCGGCGCTGAGGACGGACGAGCAGATCGTCAACTATTTCGCCCAGGCGGTGGAGGCCGTCGGCGACGACGTGCCGTGGGTACTGCAGGACTATCCGCTCACCCTCAGCGTCGTGATGTCGGTTGGCGTCGTCGCCAAGGTCATCTCCGACCACCCGTCCTGCCTGATGCTGAAGCATGAGGACTGGCCGGGGCTGGAAAAGATCTCCAGGCTTCGCGCCATGCAGAAGGCCGGCGATCTGCGGCCGGTCTCGATCCTGTGCGGCAATGGCGGGATGTTCCTCGATTTCGAACCCGAACGTGGTGCCGATGGCGCCATGACCGGCTACGGCTTCCCGGACATGCTGGTCGAGCTGATCGGACTGTTTGCGCAGGGCAGGCGGGACGAGGCGCATGATCTCTTCGACGCGCACCTGCCGCTCATCCGCTACGAGCAGCAACTCGGTATCGGGCTCGCCGTGCGCAAGCATGTGTTGAAGCGCCGCGGCGTCATTACATCCGATGCACAGCGCAAGCCGGGCCTGGCACTCAGCGCCACCGCGCGCGCCGAAGTGGACTACCTGCTGTCGCGGCTCGCAAAGCATGACAGCCGCGCCCCGGCATGAGCAAGAACGGGCGGCCCGACGGTCGCCCGCTTTACCTGTCGCTCACATGTCGGCGAGCTCGATCCATGACGGCGCGTGGTCGCTGGCATGATCCCAGCCACGAACGTGGCGATCCACCTGCGCCTTTATCAACCGGTTCGCGATCGACGGGCTGAGAAGCAGATGGTCGAGCCTGAGACCGGCGTTGCGTCCCCAGGCGTTCCGGAAGTAATCCCAGAACGTGTATATCCGCTCTTCGGGATGGAGATCACGTACCGCATCCTTCCAGCCCTGCCGCATCAGGATCGAGAACGCGTCCCGCACCTCGGGCCGGAACAGCGCATCGTCCCGCCATCGCTCCGGCGCATAGACATCAAGGTCTGTCGGCATGATGTTGTAGTCCCCGGCGAGCACGACAGGTGCGCCGGATGCGAGCAGATCCGCGGCGTGGGCGATGAAGCGCTCGTACCAACGAAGCTTGTCGTCGAACTTCGGGCCTGGCGCCGGATTGCCGTTCGGCGCGTAGAGACAGCCTATCAGCACGCCCTGCACGGCGGCTTCGATGTAGCGACTGTGGCTACCCGCGGGATCTCCGCTCAGGCCGCGCCGTGTTTCGACAGGATCCACATCGCGAGCCAGGATAGCGACGCCGTTCCAGCTCTTCTGGCCGTGCCAGACGGCGCCATAGCCGGCGCTTTCGATAGCCCGCTGCGGGAACTTCTCCTGCGGAGCCTTCAACTCCTGCAGGCAGACGACGTCAGGTTGTGCCTCGTCCAGCCAGCGGCGAAGGAGGTCGATCCGACCGTTGATACCATTGACGTTGAAGGTCGCGATCCTCATTCGTCTACGTCAGCACTTTCCGGCATTCAATCTATACCTCGACGTTGCCTGTCTTAACGCACGGGAGACGCTGTTCGATGCGCGCCTTTGCAAAGTCTTTACGATCTGACTTAGCGAAAGATTCAGCCCCTCGTGCGACATTGCATCCTGATCAAGTGCGTCGAATTGGTGAACCGGACGACGCCGCGAAGACAAATTTCTAGAATGGAGCAGCCATCCATGGCCCAGAGATTTCATCCCGCCCTGCGGGAATTTATTGCCGAGAACTTCCTTTTCCGCGCCGATGCGGACATCGCAAACAGCCAATCTCTTCTTGATAGCGGCGTGATCGATTCAACCGGCGTGCTGGAACTGATCGCCTTCCTCGAAGCCTCCTATGGCATCAGCATCGCCGACGAGGAGATCGTCCCGGAAAACCTCGACAGCGTCGACAGCATGGCAGGCTACCTGATGCGCAAGCTGCCGGTGGCCGCCTGACAACGTGACCATGCGCATCGAGACCCGGCTCCGCAACAGCGCTGACCGCTTCGGCGGGAAGACTGCGATCATCGCAGGTAGCTGTCGGCTGACCTATGCGGAACTCGATACGCAATCGGATCGCCTGGCATCAGCATTGAGTTGCCTGGGCGTCACGCAAGGCGCACGCGTCGTACTCCTGCTCGACAACGATGCCGAGGCGGTGACAAGCTTCTTCGCCATCTGGAAAGCTCGCGCCGTCGCCTGCCCGCTCCATCCTTCGATGAAGCCCCAAAAACTCGCGGCGATCATCGCGAGCACCGACGCGGCGGCCGTGATCGTGTCGGCGCGACTTCTCGCCAACGTCGATATTGCGATTTCACTGGCTGGCCTGCTTCCGGTCAGGATCGTGACCCATATGCCACCAGGCACCGCACATACCGCCTTGCGGTTCGAGGATCTTGTTGAACAGGGCGCTGCGAGCGAACTGCCGTCACTCGATGACTGCGAGGCGCTGGCGCTTCTCATCCATACGTCCGGCTCCACGGGTCGACCCAAGGGCGTAAAGCTTACGCACGCCAATGTGGATGCCGCCTGCCAGTCGATCATCACCTATCTGGAGAACACTCCCGACGATATCGTGCTCAGTGTCCTGCCGCTTTCCTTCGGTTACGGGATTACCCAGGCGGTGACCATGACCTCGGTGGGCGGGACACTCGTCCTCGAGAAGAGCTTTGCATTCCCACGCAAGATCGTTGACCGGCTTCGGGATGAGAGAGCGACCGGCTTTCCGCTCGTCCCGGCAATGGCTGCCCTGCTGGGCAACATGCAGGATCTGGCGCCCGGCTCCCTGCCGGACCTCCGCTACGTGACGAGCGCGGCCGCGGCACTACCGCCGACCATCGCCCGGAGGATGCAGGATCTCATGCCGCGCGCCCGGATCGTCGTCATGTACGGACAGACCGAATGCCTGCGTATCAGCTACCTGCCGGCTGAAGAACTCGTCAAACGCCCAACCTCCGTCGGCAAGGCAATTCCCGGGACGCATGCTCTTATTGTGGATGACGACGGCGCGCCTGTCGGCCCTGACGTCATCGGCGAATTGACCGTCGAGGGACCTCACGTCATGGCCGGCTACTGGCAGGACGAGCTCGGCACGGTCCAGACACTGGAGCCAACGGCCAACGGGCGCAGGCTGCGAACGGGCGACCTCTTCCGGATGGACGCCGACGGTTTTCTCTATTTCATCAGCCGCAAGGACGACATCATCAAGACCCGCGGCGAGAAGGTGAGCCCGCAGGAGGTCGAGCGGGTATTGTACGCCCTGCCCGGCATCAAGGAAGCTGCCGTTGCCGGCATCGATGATCCGGTCTTCGGTCAGGTGGTTCGCGCCTATGTGGTGCTCGAAAGCGATGTCGTCCTCAGCGAAAGGGACATCATCCGCCACTGCGCCAGCCATCTGGAAGACTACATGGTGCCGAAAAGCGTCGAGTTTCGCGACGCCCTGCCAAAGACAACAACCGGCAAGATCAGAATGACTGCCGCTATCGACCAAGAGCCACAATGGGGGCCAGAATGGGGGAATGCCGTATGAACCAGAGCATGAAGATCAGTGCAGAGGGCGGCCTGTCGTTCTCCTCCGCCACCTTGGCGCTCGATGCCGACGCTGAAATCGAGCGCATCAGCGGATGGATCCGCGACACGGTGCTGAAGGGCCTGCGCAAGCGCGGGGTCGTGGTCGGACTGTCGGGAGGCATCGATTCCAGCGTTACCGCGGCGCTATGCGCCCGGGCACTGGGACCGGGCAAGGTAACCGGCGTGTTCATGCCGGAACACGACTCCGACCCCGACAGCCTGCGTCTCGGCAAAGCGCTTGCTGAGGCTACCGGTGTCGAAACCGTGCTCGAAGACATCGGCCCGGCTCTCGCCGCAGCCGGTTGTTATGTCCGCCGCGACGGCTTCATTCGCCAGATCGTTCCGGATTTCGGTGAGGGCTGGGGCTGCAAGGTCGTGCTTGAGAACGCGCTTTCGAGCCGCGGCTACAACATCTCGTGGCTGGTTGTCGCCAATCCCTCCGGCGAGCAAAGCCGGCACCGCATGCCGCTCGATGTCTATCTCGGCATGATCGCGGCCGCCAATATGAAGCAGCGCACGCGCAAGCAGATCGAATACTATCACGCCGACCGACTGAACTTTGCCGTCGCCGGCACACCGAACCGCCTGGAATACGACCAGGGCTTCTTCGTGAAGAACGGCGACGGGGCAGCCGATTTCAAGCCGATCGCCCATCTCTACAAGACACAGGTGTATCAGCTGGCGGAAGCCCTCGGAGTGCCGGAGGAAATCCGGCGTCGTCCGCCGACGACCGATACGTGGTCGTTGCCGCAGGGACAGGATGAGTACTATTTCTCGCTCCCCTACGACCGGATGGACATCTGCCTGTATGGGCTGGACCACGATATCCCGCGCGAAGCTGTCGGCAAAGCAGCAGGGCTTACGTCGGATGAGGTGGACTCCGTCTGGCGCAATATTGCCTCCAAGCGCAAGGTTGCGGAGTACCTGCACGCAGCGCCCGCATCAATGCTCGACTGATACGGGTAGCCAATCAGTCGAAGTGGTCGCCGATAAGGCGCGTCCAGTTCTCTCCGGCCAGACCGCTGATCAGCGCCTGGCCGGAATTGACCGGCTGCAGAAGGCTCTTGTCCTTGGCATGGGCGACGAAGAATGCCCGTCCGTAGAAAACCGCCTTTCGGCTGATCAGCTCCGGCGTCAGCCACGGATGCCCGCCGCCGCGAACTCCGGCGCAACCCTCCGTGTCCGCATGGGCGAACAGATCATCGACAAGTTCACCAGCCACGGCCGGCGAGCAGAGGGCCTGGAGAAGCCAGGCGATGCCGCCGGGCTTGCCGTAGTAAACGTAGCAACCGGCGATTTCACCGTTGCGCGCCACGGCAATCCGCCAGGACGGCTTTCCGAAGGCCCGCTTCTGCTCCGCCTGCTCCATGAACCATTCGAGCGATGGGCGGTCCCATTGCGGGCGCAAGAGTGCGAGGTCCTTCAGGGCAAAGACGGCGTCGGCGAACTCCTGCCGGGTTGCATCCTTGAAGGTCGCGCGACGTGCATTGAGCGCAATCGGAGCACGTAGCGAAAAAAGGCCGGTCCGTTCACCGAACCCATCGGCCATTCTGCCGATCGGCCGCAGGAGCCGTGCGACCGAACTTGCCTTTTCCATCACCTGGACGGCAGCCGACACCGGGCGGAAAACCCTGATCCAGTTAAGGCTGTAGGCGAGGTCCAGCGGAAGCGCGAGCTTTTGCCACATGCCGAGCGCCAGGGCATTGGCGGTTTCCGTCAGGGAGAGATCCTGGGGGCCAGCCAGAAAGGAGCGCAGCAGGCGGGCGCCAACGAGCGGATTTTCCGCCGGCCGATCGACCATCATCGTTCCGGCAAATGCTGCGCGCAACGACCGCCCCTCCAGCTCCAGACGGGAGGGAAACACGCCAATGAAACCCTTGAGTTCACTCTGGCCATCGATGAATACCTTCGACCGGAGTTCCTCGTCGTACCATGGATGATCGAAGAACACCTCGTGGAGGTAGCTCACCAGGGATGGCGGCAAAGTCTCTGACTTGCGGAACGTCTTCTGGAACAGCCGTCCGACAGCCGGAAGGTCCTCGCGCTCGAGATCACGCACCCCTGCCTTATCTGACTGTTCGGACATCGCACCCCCGCTGGCTCCACTTCAACGGCCGCCGCGCGGCATGATTCGCACGGAGGCGTTAAGCAAACGAAAAGAGGCCCCGCGCAAGCAGAGCCTCTTTCCAGGCGTCAGTGGCCGTGATTACAACCAGTATGGAGCAACGCCATAATGGTCGTAGATCGTTCGACCCTTGTCCTGATACCAGGTGTCGTCATCAAGATCATTGTAGCGCGGAGCGCCTGCGATCTGATCCTTCGTCAGGTCGATTCGATAGCCATCCAGTTCGTCGTCGTAATTGAGCTTTTCCCATGGCAGCGGATAATAGTCATCGCCTATACCCATGAAGCCGCCGAAGCTCAGAACGGCATAGGATACGCGCCCGCCACGTTTTTCCAGAAGAATCCGCTGGATCGAGCCGATGTGACGGCCGTCGGCGCCATAGACGCGGGTCCCTTCCACCTTGTCGCTGGCAATCAGCGAAGGAGTGTCCTTGACGTAGGGGTCCTGTCCTGCTCGCGGTTCGTGATGCACCATCAGTTGCCTCCTGTATGCGGTGGTTGTTACCCAAGCACAACGCCAGCGAACGACCTTCGTTCCCGCCTGCCGGTCGGCCCCGTTGACGTTTACGTCAAGGTTATATAGCTAGGTACCCAGGACATCGTCCAAGGCGGGGGCGTATGGCATGCTATAGTTCTTGAGGTGAAGTGGAGGACTTTGCATCGAGCCCCGCCAAGGATAAAAACAGGGAAGAGGAGGCCCTCATGAGCGACGTGTCTATGCAGACAAACGACGATTCCGCAAAGATCTGGCTTGCCTCGTATCCCCCCTCTGTGCCGGCCAATATCCCTTCTCTTGCCTATCGGTCGCTGGCCGAACTGTTCGAAAGCTGCTGCCGGGAATACGCGGAGAGAATTGCCTTCTCCAGCATGGGCCACGAGATGTCCTACCGGGTGCTCGATATGGAAACCCGCAAGATCGGCGCCTGGCTGCAAAGCATTGGACTGCAAAAGGGTGACCGCGTTGCGGTGATGATGCCGAACGTGCTGCAGAACCCGGTGGTGACCTACGGCATCCTGCGCGCCGGGCTTATAGTGGTCAACGTCAACCCGCTCTACACGCCCCGCGAACTTGAACACCAGCTCAAGGATTCCGGTGCCAAGACCATTTTCGTGTTGGAGAACTTTGCGCACACGGTGCAGCAGGTCGCAGCGCAGACCGGGCTCAAGCATATCGTCGTGACGGCGATGGGCGACATGCTCGGATTCAAGGGCCATATCGTCAACTTTGTGGTGCGCAAGGTTAAGAAACTGGTTCCTGCCTGGTCCATCCCCACCGCACGCAAGTTCAATGATGTACTGGCGGAAGGTATCTGGCATACGTTGAAGCCTGTCGACATCGACAGCAGCGACGTGGCGTTCCTGCAGTATACGGGTGGAACGACCGGCATTTCCAAGGGCGCGACGCTGACGCATGCGAACCTGATCGCCAACAAGATGCAGATCGCGCTTTGGCTCGATGCCGTGTTCCAGACCCGCCCCCGGCCGGACGTGCTGAACTTCGTCTGCGCCCTGCCGCTCTATCATATCTTCGCGCTGACGGTGAACTCGCTGATGGGCATTGCCATGGGCGGACATAACATCCTGATCGCCAATCCGCGTGACATCCCGGCCTTCGTGAAGGAACTGCAGAAGCACAAGGTCCATGTGTTTCCCGGCCTCAACACGCTCTTCAATGCGCTGATGAACAATCCCGATTTCCAGAAAGTGGACTTTTCGTCTCTCATCCTGGCGCTCGGTGGCGGCATGGCCGTACAGCGTCCTGTGGCGGAACGCTGGCAGGCCATGACGAAGACGGCGATTACAGAGGGATACGGTCTGTCGGAAACATCTCCCGTCGCGACGGCCAATCGGTTCGATTCGCATGATTTCACCGGCATGATCGGCCTGCCCTTGCCGTCCACCGAGATATCCATCCGCGACGATGACGGAAATGCCGTTTCCCAGGGAGATATCGGCGAAATCTGCATCCGCGGGCCGCAGGTGATGGCTGGCTACTGGCAGCGTCCGGACGAAACCGCAAAGGTGATGACCCCGGACGGTTTCTTCCGCTCCGGCGACATGGGCTATATGGACGCACGCGGCTACACCAAGATCGTCGACCGCAAGAAGGACATGATCCTCGTCTCCGGCTTCAACGTCTATCCCAACGAAGTTGAGGAAGTTGCAGCCATGCACCCGGGCGTGCTGGAAAGTGCCGCGATCGGCCTTCCCGACCCCCATTCCGGCGAAGTGGTGAAGCTTTTCGTGGTCAAGAAGGATCAGGCGCTGACGGAAGAACAGTTGCGCGAGCACTGCGCGGCAAACCTGACGGGTTACAAGCGGCCAAAGCTCATCGAGTTCCGCAGCGAGCTTCCGAAGTCGAATGTCGGCAAGATCCTGCGCCGGGAACTGCGCGGCTGATCACATCGCTCGATACGCGGCTTGATTTGAGAATGAAAGCTTATAGGTTCCCGTGCATCCCTCCCCCGGATCACGAGGACTTCCCATGCAGGCTATCGTCAAAGACCTGAAGAACACCGCCGCCGCCACGAAAGCAACCGATCTGCGCGCCGCGTTTGCCGCCGACGCAGAGCGGTTTTCGAGGTACAGCGTAGCCTCCGGCGACCTGCTTATGGATTTCTCGAAGACCGCGGTCAACGAGCAGATCCTGGTTCTCCTCGAGCAGCTCGCGGACGAAGCCGGGGTCGCTGCCAAGCGCGATGCGATGTTCTCGGGCGAGGAAATCAACTTCACCGAAGGCAGGGCTGTCCTCCACACCGCGCTGCGTAATCGCACCAACACGCCTGTTCTTGTCGATGGCAAGGATGTGATGCCCGACGTCAATGCCGTGCTCTCCGCCATGGGCCGGTTCGCCGACGGCATCCGCTCCGGCGCGCTCAAGGGCGCTACGGGCAAGGCGATCACGGACGTAGTCAACATCGGCATCGGCGGCTCCGACCTCGGACCGGTCATGGCAACGCTGGCGCTCGCGCCTTTCCATGATGGACCCCGCGCGCACTTTGTCTCGAATGTCGATGGCGCCCATATCGCCGATACGCTGAAGCTGCTCGATGCAGAGACGACGCTCTTCGTCATTGCCTCGAAAACCTTCACCACGATCGAAACAATGACGAACGCCGCCTCGGCGCGCGCCTTCATCGCCGACAAGCTCGGCGAAGCGGCCGTGAAGCATCATTTCGCGGCCGTCTCCACCGCGCTGGACAAGGTCGCGACCTTCGGCATCGAGAGTGACCGCATTTTCGGCTTCTGGGACTGGGTAGGCGGCCGGTACTCGATCTGGTCGGCGATCGGCCTGCCGCTGATGATTGCCGTCGGGCCTGAAAATTTCGGCAAGTTCCTGGACGGCGCACATGCGATGGATACGCATTTCCGGGACGCACGGGTGCGGGAAAACCTGCCGATGCTGCTGGGGCTCATCGGCTTCTATCATCGCAATGTTCTCGGCTATCCGTCGCGCGCCATCCTGCCCTACGACCAGCGTCTCCTGCGCTTTCCCGCTTACCTCCAGCAACTCGACATGGAATCGAACGGCAAGGGCGTGACGGTCGACGGTACTCCGGTCGACGGCAATTCCGGTCCTGTCGTCTGGGGCGAACCCGGGACGAACGGTCAGCACGCCTTCTACCAACTCATCCACCAGGGCACGAGCATCATCCCGGCCGAGTTCATGATCGCGGCGAACGGCTTCGAGCCGCATCTGCGCCATCAGCACGAACTGCTCATCGCCAATTGCCTTGCCCAGTCGGAAGCGTTGATGAAGGGCCGCACGCTGCAGGAAGCCAAGGCGCAGCTCACCTCCAAGGGCGTGGACGATGCCCAGGCGAACTTCATCGCTCCGCATCGCGTCTTTACCGGAAATCGCCCCTCCATCACCTTCGTCTACGATCAGTTGACGCCGTTCGCGCTAGGCCGCCTGATTGCACTCTACGAGCACCGCGTCTTCGTGGAAGGTGTCATGTTCCGCATCAACTCCTTCGACCAGTGGGGCGTCGAGCTTGGCAAGGAACTGGCGACCGGCCTGCTGCCGATCGTCGAGGGCAAGGAGAGCGCGGCAAGCCACGACTCGTCCACGCAGGGGCTGGTAAAGACGCTGGCGGGTTTGAAGAAGTAGGTACTCAAGCGCGGCGATCAGGAGGCGGGTCTCTCCTTACCCCTCCGCTTTTCTTGGCGACCCTCTCCCCCCGGGGAGAGGAAAAACCGCGGCGTGTCAGCAAGCTCCACCTTCTCCCCTGCTGCGAGAATCTGGTCTGAAGGATCGGAGACAGGGGAGCAGCTTTCTGCCTTTGGGGAACTAAAGCCCGATCTCGTGCGCGAACGGCGGATTGGCCCCTGCCCTCGAGACAGTGACAGCAGCGGCTTTCGCGCCAAGCGCCAGCGCCTTTGCAATCTGACCCTCCGTCAGGCTTGCCACCTGCGCCTTTGTCAGGAGGTTCTGCATTTTCAGCGAGGCGAGGATACCTGCATCGAACGTGTCGCCGGCGCCGACGGTATCGACCACGGTAACCCGCTCGCTCGGCACCGTGACCTTATGGTTCGCGGTATAACCGACAGCACCTTCGGCGCCACGAGTGACGACGACCAGCTTGGCGCCATGATGCAGCCAGTGATGGGCCAGCGTGTCCTCATCCCCTTCGAGACCGAACCAGACAAGATCCTCGTCCGAGAACTTCACGATATCCGACATCGCTGCCATGCGGTTGATGCGGGAGAGATGCGCTGCCTTGTCCTTGATGAAGCCGGGGCGGATGTTCGGATCGAGCGAGATCACGCGCGTCGCATGCTCACGCTTCATCAACGCCTCATAGGTCGAACCGCAGGGCTCGGGAATGAGGCTAATGGCACCGAAATGCAGCGCCTCGCAATTATCTCCCAGCGCCGGCAGGTCGGCTTCGGTGATCATGCGCCCGGCCGTGCCTTCATCATAAAATGCGTAGGTGGCATGGCCATCGACCAGTTTGACGAAGGCGATCGTCGACGGGCGCGATGCTAACGCGCAGTAGCTGAAATCGACTTTGCTCTGGCGAAGAGTGTCGCGCAGGATGTCACCCATCATGTCGTCGGCAAGGCCGGTAAAGAAACCGGTCTCGACGCCGAGGCGACCGAGCGCGATGGCCGTGTTGAAGACGGCCCCGCCGGCATAGGGAGCAAAACCCGTTTCGCCGAGCGTAGTCTCGCGCGGCAGCATGTCGATCAGCGCTTCACCGCAACACAAAATCATGGCTATCCTCCCAAAGACGCGACGTCGTTCACCGGATTAAGTGAGCTTTTGCCGCTTGGCTAGAGCGAAAGCTCGCTTACGCCGCCATTTCGACCGGACCATGCAAGCGGCGCATCAAGGAAGGCCTCGACTTCCGCCAACGTCTTGTCGTCGAAGAGCTTCTGGTCCCGGGCGACCGCCAGGACGTTGCGCCAGGTGGCAATATGATGAAACTGGACCTTGCCGTTTTCGAAACGCTGCGCGCCCTCATCAAAGATGCCGTAATAGAAGAGTGCAATTCCATGGTCCACGACCCCGCCTGCAGCACGGATTGCGTCGATGAACTTGAACATGCTGCCGCCGGCGGTGGTCAGGTCCTCGATGACGAGAACGCGTGCGCCTTCCGGCATGTGGCCTTCGATCTGCGCATTGCGGCCATGGCCCTTCGGCGCCTTGCGCACATAGATCATCGGCAGGCCCAGGCGCTCGGCGAGAAATGCCGCGAAGGGGATGCCGGCGGTCTCGCCGCCCGCGATGCAGTCGAACTTCTCGAAACCGGCATCGCGCATTACCGTCGCTGCGGCAAAATCCATGATGGCGGAACGTATCCGTGGATAGGAAATCAGCTTGCGGCAATCGATATAGACCGGGCTCATCAACCCGGATGCGAACTTGTAGGGCTTGTCGGCGCTAAAATGGACTGCCCCAATTTCCCACAGCATCTTTGCCATCAGTTCGGACATTACGCCGCGATCGGGAAATGTTGTCTGGATCATGCTGCCGCTCCTTTGTGCCACCCAAGTTGAGGAGCGCCATAGCAGCATGCGCGGCGCGGCGCCAGATGCATCGGGGGCAGGCAGATCAGGCGCTGCTTCGCGTGTCCCCGGCATCGACCTGCCGGAGGTGCCTGGCAACTTCCACCCGGTTTCGGCCTGCGCGCTTGGCCTCGTAGAGCGCCTTGTCGGCCAGGACGACCACCGCCTCGAAAGGCTGGCCCTCTTCAGTTCCCATGGCAATTCCGGCGCTGACCGTCGTACGCAGCACCGTCCCGCCCACCACAACTTCGCGCGCTGCGAAGCGGCCGGCGATATCGTTGGCAATGCACTCGGCGCGGCCAGGCAGGACATTATCGAGGATCATCGCAAATTCCTCGCCACCGAGGCGGGCGACCGTATGGGATTTGCCCGCGCCACTGGCAAGCTCCGCCGCAAAGACCTTCAATACGGTATCTCCGGTGGCATGACCGAATTCGTCGTTGATCAACTTGAAGCGATCGATGTCGAACACGATGACCGCGGTCGAGGCCTTTAGGAGGCGCTTGCCATGCTGTTCGAACAGCGCGCGACGATTGAGCAATCCCGTCAAGGAGTCGGTGAAGGACTCGCGGCGATGGAACGCCGCCATTCGCCACTGGTGAAGCGCCAGAGACAGCGAGCCGATCCCCGTCATGCCGGCAATGCAGACCCCGATATTGAGATCTTCCGCCCAGTTTTCCGGCGCATGACCGAGCACCCACTGCCCGTTTGCCGCAAGGACCGCCGCGCACAACAGAAACGAAATCGCGGTTGCGGCGTAGAGGATCGCAATGCCGATCAGCGGCCCGATCGCTTCCCGGCGCGCCAACCAGTACTGTCGGGCGGTCTCCAACAGGAGTGCCGCGGTGGCGGCATTCATGACAATGAAGCCCAGCCCATCAAGGCCGCCAAGGATGAGAGGCAATCCTACGGCTGCCCAGATGACCGTCAGGCCCAGCGCTCGCCTCCAGCGCCGAATGCCGGTGCGGAATTGTACCGCGCCAACGTAGATCATGCTGAAGCCTGCCATCAGGAACGTGTAGGCCAGCGACGCCAGCAAAGATCCCGAATGAATTGTGTAGGAGCTGTAGGCGAAGATGCCGGAGACCGTCAGGAGAAGTGCGATGACGAGCGTGAAGAGAAAGGAATCGCGGCGTGAAATCCACGTGCCGAAAAGCGTCACCATCAGACATGCTGCCGACACACCCAAGGCCAGCAGAAAAGAATGGTAGTCAAGCATCATGCTTATCTTTCTCTTCGGGAAGACCCGACGAAATCCTTATTCTGACGTAATACCCGGTCCTCTCCAAACCGTTATCGGTCTGTGTGGCATTTGAACTAAAGCGAGATTGCGCTGGCGATTACTCCACCACCTGCCAGTGCAGCGGAAACATCGGATCGAAGACGGTGATCGCACCCGCACCGGTATCCCGCTTGCTCGGATAGGAAACCGGCTGCTCCTGACGGACGAGCGTCATCGTCTCTTCGTTGGGCGCCATGCCGTACCAGGCCGGCCCGTTAAGGGATGTAAATGCCTCGAGCTTGTCGAGGGCATTCTCTTCCTCGAAGACATGGGCGAGGCAGCTCATCGTATTCGGCGACGTATAGATGCCGGCACAGCCGCAGCCGCACTCCTTGAGCGGATCCACATGCGGCGCCGAGTCCGTACCGAGGAAGAATCGCTTGTCGCCGGAGGCTGCAGCGGCCCGAAGTGCAAGCCGATGGTTCTCGCGCTTGGCGACCGGCAGGCAGTAGTAATGAGGACGGATGCCGCCGACCAGGATGGCGTTACGGTTGATAATCAGGTGGTGCGTGGTGATCGTGCCCGCGAGGTTGCCTGATGAGCCCATAATGTAGTCCACGCCATCCTTCGTCGTGACATGCTCCATCGTGACCTTCAATTCAGGCAGGCGATTGCGGAGCGGATCCAGCACCGTTTCGATAAAGACGGCCTCGCGGTCGAAGATATCCACTTCGGGCGTCGTCACCTCGCCGTGTACGCAGAGCGGCAGCCCGATCTCGGCCATGCGCTCCAGGACCGGCATCGCCTTGTCGATATCACGCACGCCGCCATGGGAATTGGTCGTCGCACCTGCCGGGTAGAGCTTCACAGCGGTGATCAGCCCGCTCTCCTTCGCGGCAGCGACGTCGTCCGGGTCCGTGCCTTCCGTCAGGTAAAGCGTCATCAGCGGCTGGAAGCGATCCCCCTGCGGCAGCGCCGTGAGGATACGGTCCCGATAGGCCACGGCATCCTGAGCAGTGACGACCGGTGGGACAAGATTGGGCATGATGATGGCGCGGGCGAAGTGCCGGCTCGTGTCGGCGATGACGCCCTCCAGAACCGCGCCATCGCGCAGGTGCAGATGCCAGTCGTCGGGGCGGCGGATGGTTAGCGTCTTCATCGGGGAGCCTTCGCTGTCATCGATGCGGCCCGCATAGCATCAATAGCCGGAAGGAGACAATCACAGATGCCGCCACAGACGCGGGCCAACGGATCGATCGCGAAATGGTGAAGAGGATTCAGCCCTCGGCGAGCAAGTAGCAAGCAGCCGGACGGAACCGCAAACGGGTTCGGGCGTTCGTTCATCAAAATAAAGATTCAATGAATCGGAGCGAACAATGAAATCCCCAGCCTCGCATGTCAACAGGGGTTTTGCACTTGCCACAGGAACAGCCGTCGCCCTTCTGGCGCTGACGGTGGCTCCCGGAGCAGAAGAGCGCCACAATACATTGGCTTCGCTCACCGTTCAGAACGAGTGCGACCGTCTGGCCGGCAGCCCCAACGACAACCAGCGCAACGCGACCTACGGCGCCGTCGATACCGCGCAGATCGATGCTGCGGCCGTTGATGCCTGTCGTTTGGCATTCGAGGCAACCGGCAACCCGCGGTTCGCCTATCAACTCGGCCGCGCTCTGAACAAGGCCGAGGATGCGGATAGAGCCATGGCGGCTTATGACGCCGCCGTGCAGGCCGACTATCCGGCCGCCAAAGTCAATTTCGGCATGCTGCTCGGCCGCCTCGGCGATCAGGAAGCCGAATTCAAGATGTACACCGAAGCCGCCAACAGCGGAAATGCGCTGGGTTCCTACAATCTCGGTGTCGCCTACCGCGACGGTTTGGGAACGCAGCCGGACGTGAATAAGGCTCTGCATTGGTTCCAAACGGCTGCGAGTGCCGGTGATGATACAGCCGCTTTCAACATCGCCGTCATCTACGACGAGGGCCAGATGGTGACCGAAGATGACCAGACGGCCATCGCCTGGTACGACCTCGCTGTTGCGCGTGGAAATGTCGACGCCATGGTGAACCTGGGCATCATGCTGGAAACCGGCGAAGGCATTCAAGCCGACCCGCAACAAGCCGCGGAACTGTACGCACTTGCTGCCCAGAAAGGCGACGAATTTGCCGCAAACAAGCTTCTTGAGCTTCACGATTCGGGCGCTGTCGCTCCACCTGCGATGACACAGCTGGAAGACGGCATGATGAATACCCTCGTGCTGAAGGAGGGCGACATGGAAACCCCTGCCACCCTCGCAAAGGACATTTAAGGCGGGATCAGATCTCGCCGGCCGATGGCCCCCATACATCTGTCATCGCAAACCCGTCGGCGAACGGGTCGAACGGGTCGAGAGCGACCTGAGACAAACCAAAGGTGAAGCCGCGGCCCGTGATCGTCGGTACGATCGCGGGCTTTTCCGCGACGGTAGTTTCGGCAGCAAGCCCGACTTCGAATTCCGAGCCGATGATCGACCGCGACTTGAAGACGTCGCCGACCGCGACCTGTCCCCGAGCATGGAGGGCAGCCAGGTTGGCGGAGTTTCCGGTGCCGCAAGGGGAACGATCAGCCCGGCCCGGCCACATCGTCGTACACGTCCTGACTGCACCATCCTCGTCAACATCACGGAACATGACATAGGCGACGCCTGAGATCGCGGAGATTTCAGGGTGCACGACCGAAACCGCACGGTTGACCAGATCCTTCAGCACCATGCCGGCCTGCACGAGCGCCGCTGCATTGGCCTTTTCGATCGTCAGATTGATCTGCCGAACATCCACCAGCGCATAGAAAATGCCGCCGTAGCAGAGGTCCAGGGTGATCTTGCCCCAATGCGGGGTCTCGAGCTCCACGTCGAGGCGATCGACGAACGACGGCACCATGGTCAGCTTGACCTTTTCGCATCGTCCGTCGCGGCATGTCGCCGTGGCCTTCACGAGGCCCGCAGCGGTTTCCAGCGTCACGACGGTTTCAGGCTCTTTCATCTCGACGATGCCGGCCTCCAGAAGCGCTGTGGTCACGCAAATGGAATTCGAGCCCGAGCTTGCATGCGCCTGGTCGGGCTGGAGGATGATAAAGGCCGCGTCGGCATCCGGATGCCGGGCCGGAAGGAGGAGATTGACCGAACCGATCGGCGCACCGCGCGGTTCCAGGCACAGGAAATGCCGCAGTTCCTGCCCTTTCGGATCCGTGTTCAGCCAACGCAGCTGGTCGGCAACCGTCTCACCCGGAATCTTGGGAACTCCGCCGATCGCCACCCGGCCGATTTCGCCTTCGCAATGAACGTCCAGCAACTGGATCGTACGCTTCCATCTCATGCGTATTTCTCCCGATCAGACGTGGCGCGTCAGGCCGCCGTCCACGCGAATGTTCTGGCCGGTGATGTAGCCGGCGCCATCAGACAACAGAAAGGAAGCCGTCTTGGCGATTTCCTCGACCAGGCCAATCCGCTTCATGGGGACCTTCTCCGCCGTTTCCGGCTTGTGGTTCAGGCTGTCGATGTAACCGGGCAGGATGCAGTTCATGCGGATGCCACTTGCTGCGTAGCGGTCCGAATAGAGCTTGGTGAAGGCGCCGGCGGCCGCCCGATAGGTGCAGGAGACCGGGAACACGAGCGAGGGCTCGTAAGCCGCAAATGTGGTGATGTTGACGAAGGCTCCCTTGCCCTGCTTGAGCATCACGGGCGTGACGAGCCGGGCCATGCGCACGAGGCTGAGCACCACCATGTCCGATCCCAGTGCCCAATCCTCGTCGGATATCTCCAGAAGATCGCCCTTCGGCGGATGGCCCGTGTGATTCACGACCGCATCGATGCGGCCATAAGTCTTCATCGTCAGGTCAAAGATGGCCTGGATATCCTTCGCCTCCTGGGCCACACCGCGATGTGCCACGCCACCCAGCTCCGCCGCCAGCGTTTCGCAGCTTTCGGAGGGCGACATAAGGGCGAGCCTATAACCCTGAGCACGAAGCTCAGTTGCGATTGCGGCGCCCATGCCGCGTCCACCGCCGGTGATCAGCGCCACCGGGCTTTCGGTCTCGTCACTCATGATGTCTCCTCAAGTCAGTCTTCCAAGGCGGGAATGTCGGTCGCTGATATATCATCAGCGCAACACGGTTGACTATGGCCAAGATCTGCAGGGAGACGGATTGAAATGAGATCGGGCAACGAAATGGCGCGCCGGATCACGTCCATGATACAACGTTGTGGGCGGCGCCGGTCACCGTGGGATCGGCGGTACATTCGACCGGGAGGTTCAAAATGACAGTCGTTCCAATAGAACCGTTGCCAGCGGCCTCGTTGCATCCTGAAGAAATCAAGGCCGTCTTCGATCTGCGCGTGGGGAAGCACATCAGCCTGCAGGGCAGCGCCAGGATAACGCCGGCAGGTGTGATCAGCGCCGGCATCGCCGTTGCAGCAATGACCCTCGCCGTGGGATATCTCGTCTCGTCGTCCAGATCCTACAGGTCCTAGACCTGAGCGAGACGTTTGGCCTTGGGGTATGGACCTGTATCGCGCGGGAATTCCGCAGGCGGCACGCCATAGACTGTGATGCAGCGATTGCCGGCTTCCGCTCGGGAACCCGCTGCCAAGTCTCATTGCTATTTATGGGAAGAAAATGGCGCACCCGGAACGATTCGAACGTCCGACCCCCAGATTCGTAGTCTGGTGCTCTATCCAGCTGAGCTACGGGTGCGTCTGCTAACGGCAGCGCCGCTTGCGTGGCGATCCTCTAAAACGTCCTCATTTCGATTGCAAGCGCTTTTCCGGCAAAAATTGATTTTTTGCCGTTTCGGGCAACGCAACGAGCTGAATCACATGACTTTTTCTGTTCATGCCCTGGCGCGATAGTCGTCGAGCGCGACCGGACGGTCCGGAATCTCGATTCTGAACTGGGTCCCGGGACCCGGCTTTTCCACCAATGCAATCGTGCCGCCGTGCGCCAGCACAAGCTCGCGCGCAATGGCGAGACCCAAGCCCGTGCCGCCTGAACGCGCGGCGCCCCTGAAAGCCGCGAACAGGTTCTCGCGCGCCTTTCGCGGCATGCCCGGCCCGGTGTCGTCGATGATGATCCCGACCACACTGCCGACCCGCTGCGCAGTAATGGTGATGCGGCGCACGGTTGCAGGATCCTGCGCATGGAAGGTGGCGAGCGCCTGCACCGCGTTACGGCAGATATTGTGGATGATCCTGAACAACTGCTCGCCATCGGCATCCACTTCAAGCTCCGGCGCAACCTGCTCCAGAAACTCGATGCCGTTTCCCTGGTCGAGAGCCAGCATGTCGCGGACCTCCTGACAGAGGTCGCTGAAGCGCACCCGCCGCCTCTTGGGTGTCGCCTCGGATGCCTGGCCATAGGAAAGCACCTCGTTGGTGTAGCCTACGGCACGGTCGATCGTCCGCAGCAATTTCGGAGCGAAGCTGCGCACCATCGGGTCCTCCACGTCGACAAGACGGTCGGACATCAGCTGCGCCGAGGCCAGGATGTTGCGCATGTCGTGATTGATCTTGGAGACTGCGAGCCCGAGGTCGGCCAGATTTTTCTGCTGCTTCAACGTGCGCTGCAACTCCACCTGCATGGATGCCAGATGTCGCCCCGCCACCGCCAGCTCCCCCTTGGCGCCGTCGCCCCCAAACACCCGTTCCGGATCTTGCGGCTGCTCCGAGAAGAGCTGCATGTTGCGGGTCAGGTGGCGAATGGGACGGATCATCATTCGATTGATCGCCACAAAGATCATCACGGCGGTGATCAATGAAATGACCAGCGACAGGGCAAACATCATGCGCGAATACCGCAGCATGTCCTTGCGCAGCGCATCGTCGGTCATGACCAACTCGATGATCATGTCGGTTTCGCCGATCGGGCCGAAGACCCGCATGACGCGACCGCCGCCGAAGAGCAGCGTATTCATCGCATCGCGGATCGAAACGGGCAGCGATACATCCGTCAGATCGTATTGATCATCGATCTGCGGCGGGACATCGCTCGCAGCGAGCAATCGGGACGTGCCATCCTTGCGAAGCGCAATGACTTTGGTACCCGTCGCGAGAAGCGTGTCGTCCTGGACGTTACGGGGCAGTTCCGATGGTTGCAGCCCGTCGATGACGATCCCGGCCGCAGCCGCAGTGTCCAGACGGTCGCGCAACCAGTTCATGCGCATGCCGGCAACCGATGGTCCAAAGATGAGGATTTCCGCCAGCATGACGAAGACTACCGTCAGCCAGAGCAGCCGGCCGGACAACCCCCGGAACAACCCCGGCATCGGTGCGATGCCTGGACGTTCCTGCAAGGCATCTGCCTCCATGTGAGCTTCACCGCGCATGCGGTTCTCCGTCCATCACTGCCGCGCCCCTTCAGCAGCTGCTTTATCTGTGGTTGCCCTTGCTCTTTTACCAGTTTTTCGGCCGTGCACAAACAATTGGGCCGGAGACATGATCTCCGGCCCAATTGCTTGGTAATTATGCCTGGGTTCAGAATTCTTCCCAGTCGGCCGCCGCAGCTGTAGCAGTCGCTGCAGACCCGCCGATCCCGAAGGCCTTGGCAATCGCACCGGTCATTGCCCGAGCAGGAGACACGCGCGGCCGCTGATCGGAAACCCGTGCCGGACGGCCACCCTTGGGTGCAGGCGCAGCGTAGCGCGAAGCAACGGCCCGATCGTGGCCGGTCTCAGCGCTACCGATGTTGAACTGCGAGACCATGGTGAAGAGGCTGGTCGCTTCCGCCGAGAGTTTCTGCGTCGCCGCAGATGTCTCTTCCACCATGGCGGCATTCTGCTGCGTTACCTGATCCATCTGGTTCACGGCCGTGTTGACCTCCTGCAGACCGGTGGCCTGCTCCTTCGCCGCGATAGCGATCGAATGGATGTGGTCGTTGATGCGCAGAACCCGCGATTCGATTTCCGAAAGCGCCTCACCCGTCTTCTGGACCAGCCGCACACCGCCGGCAACTTCCTCGCCCGACTTGGCGATCAGGCCCTTGATGTCCTTGGCAGCTGCCGCAGACCGCTGGGCAAGTTCACGAACTTCCTGCGCAACCACCGCAAAGCCCTTGCCCGCCTCGCCTGCACGCGCTGCTTCGACGCCGGCATTGAGCGCAAGAAGGTTCGTCTGGAAGGCGATCTCGTCGATGACATTGGTGATCTGCGCGATCTCGTTCGAGGCCTGCTCGATACGGCCCATCGCCTCGACAGCGTTGCGAACAACCGCTCCGGACTGAACCGCGCTTTCCTTCGCCTCACCGACCATCACGGTCGCTTCCTGCGCCCGCTCGGTCGAGGTCCGCACGACGGCCGTGATCTGGTCGAGAGCCGCCGACGTCTCCTCAAGCGCCGCTGCCTGCTGCTCCGTGCGCCTGGACAAGTCATTGGTGGCGCTGCTCAGTTCATTGGAGCTGCCACTGATCGTGCCGGTGCTCACCCGCACGTTCTGCATCGCGCTGCGAAGACTTTCGACAGCCGCGTTGACGTTCACCTGCAGTTCCGCAAATGCACCGCGGAAATCACCGGACATGGTTTCGGTGAGGTCGCCCTCCGCCATGCACCTGGCGATACGACCCGTCTCCGAAACCCCGGCTTCAACGCTGTTCAGCAGGTTATCGACATTACGGGCAAAGTTATCGAGGCTTTCGTCGCCGAAATGCTTGTTGATGCGCCGGCTGAAATCACCCTCTACTGCAGCACCGACAACGGCTTCCATCCGAACCCGAAGATCATCGCTGCGAGCGCGCATTCCGTTTTCATGCTCGTTCATGCGGGCCACTTCCAGGCCGTTGCGCTTGAAGACTTCGACGGTGGCGGCCATGTCGCCGATCTCGTCGGCGCGTCCCACGGACGGAACCTCAGCACCGAAATCACCCGAAGCGATCCGCTTCATGCTGCTGGTGAGTTCGATGATCGGCGAACTCAACTGGCGGCGACCGAGATATAGACCGAATGATGCACCGGCTCCGACGCCCAACAGCATGACAGCTGCAACGATGGCGAAGACTGCCTCTCCGAACTGATCCAGTTCGGCATTCACGGTCTCCAGTTCGACGATATCAGCCTGCACGACAGCATCGATCTCGGTCTGGTAGGCCTTGCGATTATTACGATTGGCCTCGTTGTTGCCTTGCTCGTTGGCCGCTTCCGGTCCACTTTCCGACGCCAGACGAACGGTCTCGCTGCGGAACGCCTTGAACTCTTCGGAGCGCCTGAGAAGGTTGTCAAAGCTCGCCTGCTGGCTCGCAGGGACCATCGGCTTCCATTCGGACAGAAGCTTCTCCATGCTCGCCAGATTCTTGACCAGCCCTTCACCAAACTTGGCAGCCTCTTGCGAGGTATCCGAGGCGTAAATCCCGCGCGCTTCCATGACGACCGCCGTGACGAGCCGGTTCAGGCTTTCTCCCATATGTGCCCGTTGCGCCGCGCCTTCATAAGCCTGCATGCGTGTCCGGTATTCAGACATGGCAAAGAGCGAGAGGCCGCCTATGAGCAGCGCCACCGCGCTCATGAGACCCACAAGCAAATTGATCTTACCTCGAATTTTCACTGCATCGTCCTTTCTGACGCAACGTTAAGTAAAGGGACATGCGATCTTCCAGGATCCCCACCCACATTGCTAAATTTGGCACTGATGCATTAAGAAAGGCTTGAGCATACTGCCCCGTACCGAACATGCCGCCACAATTAAGACACGTGCAACAGCCTGTAAGTTTTAGGAAATCGCCGCGGGCCGCCATTTTCGATCAGGCGAGCAGCATCGCCACAATGCGCGGCATGCCCAAAAAAAGTGCGAATTATAAAGGTGCCAACCAGCGCTGTGGATGAACGGGAAGCGGCAGGCGTATGGCAGCGGCAATTGACTTTTCCGCTGGAGTACTCTTATAAGCCCGGCACGTTCAGCTCATGCAGGCTCGCGCGATTGCGACTTGTTGCCAGACGTCACGAAACGCTGTTGCCGTAAAGGCAAATTCAAGAAGGGCCGCACACCGCGGTATTAAATAAATGTCGAAGCGTACTTTTCAACCGTCTAATCTTGTTCGCAAGCGTCGCCACGGCTTCCGCGCGCGCATGGCTACTGCTGGTGGCCGCAAGGTTCTCGCCGCACGTCGCGCACGCGGTCGCGCGCGTCTCTCGGCCTAAGGCCGGGTGGGCCCGGCAGACGGGCAATGACGTCTGATACCGAATTCAAATCAACTGTCGGGCGGCTGAAAAGCCGGCCGCAGTTTCTTGCCGTGCGTGCTGGGGAAAGCCGCCGTGGCCGAAACTTCCTCCTGGAAGTTCTGGACCGGAACGAGCCGGACACCGGTGCACGAGTGGGCTTCACGGTCACGAAAAAGCACGGCAACGCTGTCGAGCGCAACCGAATGCGCCGCCGCCTGAAAGAAGCGGTGCGCCAAAGCGCCGGGTTTGCAATGAAGCCCGGACACGACTATGTCATTGTCGCGCGACGGGAGGTCCTGACGGTGCCCTTCGCAGAATTGGCGGCGCAGCTTAGCGACCGCATAAAGAATCGGCCAAAACCGAGGCGGTCCGAGGAGACCGGTTCCAGGAAAGCATGATGGAAAAAAACCGCAATTACTTCATTGCGATCGCCCTCTCGGTAGTGATCGTCCTCGGCTGGCAATTCCTCTACATGAACCCGAGGATGGAAGCCCAGCAGCGCGCCCTTGAAGCGCAGCAGGCCCTGGAGGAGGCGTCGCGGCCCGCGACACCTGCAAGCCCCGGCGCAACCGTCAGCGGTTCGCTTCCCGGGTCCTCCCAGGCAGAGGCAACTGTAAGCCGCGAACAGGCGCTTGCGAAAAATCCGCGCGTACCGATCGATACTCCGGCCCTTTCCGGCTCCATCAATCTCCTTGGCGCCCGCTTTGACGACCTGAAACTGCGCGAATACCACGAGACCGTCGACGACGAGAGCCCGACCATCACGCTCTTCTCTCCCGCCGACACGCCGGACGGCTATTTCGCCGAGCTTGGCTTCGTCCAGAGCGAGACTTCGGGAACCGTCCCGGGTCCGGCCACGCAGTGGACGCTGGCAAGCGGTGAGAAGCTGACCGTCGACACGCCGGTGGTCCTGAGCTTCACCAACGAGAAGGGTATCGTATTTACCCGCACGATCGCCGTTGACGATCATTACATGCTGACCGTGACCGACAAGGTCGACAACGTAGCGGCAGAACCGATTACCTTCGCACCCTACGGTCGCGTGACACGTTACAACAAGCCGGCCACTCCCTCCGTCTATGTCATTCACGAGGGCTTCCTGGGCGTCGTCGGCGAGACGGGCCTTGTCGAGGAGAGCTACTCCGACATCGAAGAGGAGGCGGTCAACAATCCCAAGGGGACCGGCGGCTGGCTGGGCATCACGGACAAGTACTGGGCCGCTGCGCTCGTTCCGCCGCAGGAACTACCCTACGAGTCCCGCTTCTCGCACTTTACCGATGGGCAGCCGCGCTATCAGTCGGACTTCAAAAGTGACGCCGTAACCGTGGCTCCCGGGCAATCGGCCGAGGTGAAGAACCTTGTCTTTGCGGGCGCCAAGGAAGTGCCGCTCGTGGACCGCTACGAGGCCGAGTACTCGATCCCGCGCTTTGAATTGCTGATCGATTGGGGATGGTTCTACTTCATCACCAAGCCGATGTTTAAGCTGATGGACTTCTTCTACCGCTACTTCGGAAATTTCGGCGTGGCGATCCTGATGACGACCATTGTCGTCAAGGCACTCTTCTTCCCGCTCGCCAGCAAGCAGTACGCCTCCATGGCCAACATGAAGCGCGTGCAGCCGAAGATGGAGGAGTTGAAGGCCAAGCACGGCGACGATCGCATGGCCATGCAGCAAGCCATGATGCAGCTCTACAAGGAAGAGAAGATCAATCCGATTGCCGGATGCTGGCCGATTCTGCTGCAGATCCCCGTCTTCTTCGCGCTCTACAAGGTCATCTACGTTACCATCGAGATGCGCCACGCGCCGTTCTTCGGCTGGATCCAGGACCTTTCCGCACCCGATCCGACGTCGCTCTTCAACCTGTTCGGCCTGCTGCCCTTCGGCGTGCCTGCCTTCCTGATGATCGGCGTTTGGCCGCTGATCATGGGCGTCACCATGTTCCTGCAGATGCGCATGAACCCGACCCCGCCGGATCCGACACAGGCGATGATCTTCAACTGGATGCCGCTGATCTTCACGTTCATGCTGGCAACGTTCCCGGCCGGTCTCGTGATCTACTGGGCATGGAACAACACGCTTTCGATCATGCAGCAGGCGCTGATCATGAAGCGCCATGGTGCGAAGATCGAGATCTTCTCCAATCTGAAGGGCATGTTCCGGCGAAAGCCAGAACCCAACAAGTAAATCTGAAAGGCCCCGGTTCACCGGGGCCTTTCTTTTTCGACGACTATCGGTTTTGTCGGCCTGCAACTTGACAAGGCGGCTCAAAAACCGGAAGCCGTCCCCTTCATAGCGACAGGACAATGACCAATGCCCGCGATCACGACCAAGGATGAAAAGCCGCTGTTCGGCCGCCCCTGGATCTTTATCCGCGGTGTGCCCTCCCTGGAGTTCCTCCCCCCTGAGGGACCGCTGGAGGTCGCATTCGCCGGCCGCTCCAATGTCGGTAAATCTTCCCTCATCAATGCGCTTGTCGGTCACAAGGGCCTCGCCCGCACATCCAACACTCCCGGGCGCACGCAGGAACTCAACTACTTCGTCCCCGAAGGTTATTCCGGCCAGGACGGTGATCTCCCGCCCATGGCGCTGGTGGACATGCCCGGCTACGGCTATGCGAAGGCCCCGAAAGACCAGGTGGATGCGTGGACAAAACTCGTCTTCGACTACCTTCGTGGTCGCGCGACGCTAAAGCGCGTCTACGTGCTGATCGACAGCCGCCACGGCATCAAGAAGAACGACGAGGACGTGCTGGACCTGCTCGACAAGGCCGCCGTGTCCTACCAGATCGTCCTGACCAAGACAGACAAGATCAAGGAAGCGGGCGTGCCGAGGCTGGTTTCGGAAACCGCCGAGAAGATCCGCAAGCGCCCGGCCGCTTTCCCGGGGATCATCTCCACGTCATCCGAAAAAGGTAAGGGGCTCGATGAGCTGCGGCAGGCGATTGCTGAAACTGTCGGCTACTCCACCGTCTGATGGCTCGGATGGTTGGCTTATTTCCTCTGTAACGAACATGCATTAAGACGCGGCGCAGCTAGACTACGGAGATATCGATGACTGCTTCCGACAGCGAACTTCAGGCGAAACTTCTGGCTCAGGCCCTGCCCTACATGCAGCGCTATGAGAACAAGACGATCGTCGTGAAGTATGGCGGCCACGCCATGGGCGACATCGAGCTCGGCAAGGCATTTGCCGCCGACATCGCCCTCCTGAAGCAGTCCGGCGTCAATCCCATCGTCGTCCACGGTGGCGGGCCGCAGATCGGCGCAATGCTCTCCAAGATGGGCATCGAATCGAAATTCGAAGGCGGACTTCGGGTAACCGATGCCAAGACCGTCGAGATCGTCGAGATGGTTCTGGCCGGCTCGATCAACAAGGAGATCGTGGCGCTCATCAACCAGACCGGCGAATGGGCAATCGGCCTCTGCGGCAAGGACGGCAACATGGTCTTCGCCGAAAAGGCGAAGAAGACCATTGTCGACCCGGACTCCAATATCGAGCGTGTCCTCGACCTGGGCTTCGTCGGTGAAGTGGTCGAGGTCGATCGTACCCTGCTCGACCTGCTTGCCAAATCCGAGATGATCCCGGTCATCGCACCCGTTGCTCCCGGTCGCGACGGTGCGACCTACAACATCAACGCCGACACGTTTGCCGGTGCCATTGCCGGCGCGCTGCATGCGACCCGCCTGCTCTTCCTCACCGACGTGCCGGGAGTGCTCGACAAGGACAAACAGCTCATCAAGGAGCTGACCGTCGCGCAGGCGCAGGCCCTGATCAAGGATGGCACGATCTCCGGCGGCATGATCCCGAAGGTCGAGACCTGCATCGAGGCGATCAAGGCCGGCGTGCAGGGCGTGGTCATCCTCAATGGAAAGACGGCCCACTCCGTGCTCCTGGAAATCTTTACCGAGCACGGCGCAGGTACGCTTATCGTTCCCTGAACCAGATCCTGGCTTAGCCCGCGGCGGCAAACACCGCCGTGGCTTCCTCTTTCAGCCTCGCCATCATAGCGCGGTACGGTCCCGGACCATAGCTCACGCGCGCGACGCCAAGTTCGGCGAGCCGCTTCGGCGGCGAAACGCCAGGCATCATCATGATGTTGACCGGCAGCGGCGACACCTCGCACAGTTTTAAAATCAAATCCTCATCAGCCAACCCCGGTGCGAAGAACCCGCTCGCTCCCGCTGCTGCGTAGGCTTTCGCTCTTCCGATCGCTTCGTCGAGAAGTGCGGAATGCTTTTCCCGGTCGCCTTCCTGCAAAAAGAGGTCGGTGCGGGTGTTGATGAAGAACGGGATGCCCCGCTCATCGGCGCGCGAGCGGATGGCGCGGATCCGCTCCGCCTGCTTCTCAACCGGGTAGATACCCTTTCCGCCGACGACCTGATCCTCGAAGTTGATACCGACTGCGCCCGCCTCGATCACCTTGTCGACGTTCTTCGCCAACTGGCCGGGTGCTTCCGCATAGCCACCTTCGAAGTCCACCGACAGCGGGAGGTCCGTCGCAGCCGTGATCGAACGGGTGGTCGAGAGCAGCGCATCCAGCGGCAGGTTCTCCCCGTCAGCATAACCCTGAGCCGCTGCGACCGACCAGCTTCCGGTCCCCAACGCCTTGGCCCCAGCATCGGCCACGGCCTTGGCCGTGCCGGCATCCCAGATATTGTAGATGATCAGGGGCCGGCCCTTTTGGTGAAGCGCCTGGAATGCGTCTGCTCTGTCTTTCTGGTTCATAATCTTCTCCTCACGCCCATACGGCGCCCCAATCCGAGAGGGTCAAAGCTAGGAGAGAAGCAGACGCGGATCAATCGGTATCAAATCAAGACCAACGCAAGAATGCCGAGCACGATCAGCAGGCAACCGGCAATCTCGAGCCTATTGATATCCTCCTTGAAGATAAAAACGGACGAGGCGAAGGTGAAGAGCATTTCGATCTGCGCCAGGGCCTTGATCACCGCGGCAGGCTGCAACGTCATGGCGGTGAACCAGCCGAAAGAGGCCGTCGCCCCGACGAAGCCGACAAGCAGTGCCGGCCGCCACGCCTGGCAGATGCGCCGCAGCTCCTGCCGCTCCTTAAGAAGTATCCACACCAGCATCGCCACGGCCTGCATGATGATGACCATGACCAGGGTATAGCCGGCCTGCACGACCGGGTCGGGAGCAGGAAGGCTGGGTGCGAGCGAGAGCGATGCATAGCGGTAGGAGACGCCGGAGATTCCGAAGAGGAAGCCCGACAGGAGGCCAAAGACGGCTGTCCGGCTGCCAACGGAGGTCACCAGTGAGCGCAGGGTCAGTTCCGTCCTCGCGACCGAGATGAGCATGACGCCGACGACGGAGATGGCGATGGCGAGCATGGTGCCGGAGGTGATGGTCTCCCCGACCAGAACCAGTGCAACCAAAGCGGCCTGCGCCGGTTCGGTACGGGAATATGCCGTACCCACGGCGAAATTCCGGAAGGCGAAGATATAGACGAGCAGGAACGTAGCGCCGATCTGAGCAAAGCCGCCAACTATCGCCCACATTGCGAACGTCACATTCGGCGTCGGCATGGGGCGGTCCAGGCCAAGATGAAGGATAGCCATATAGATAAGGGCGAACGGCACGCCGTAGCCAAAGCGGACGAAAGTCGCCCCAGTCGTATTCAGGCGACCGCGCAAATGCTTCTGCAGGGCAGACCGCATGTTCTGCAGGAATGCGGAGACTATCGTGATGGGAATCCAGAGTTCCATGACTTCGCGCGTATCACGCGTTTCAATTGCATGCCAAGGCCACTTGCGGAGTAGAATGGAGTTTCCCGTTTTCTTTCGTGCAGCCACAGGGCATAAGACGGCATGACCAAGCCGAAGACATCCCCCGATCCCGCCGATTTCACCCAGATCAAAGACTGGGTCTTCGATCTCGACAACACGCTTTATCCGCATCACGTCAATCTCTTCGCGCAGATCGACAAGAACATGGGCGCCTATGTCGCCGAACTGCTCCAGCTTGAGCCGGACGAGGCGCGAGCATTGCAGAAGCGGTACTATCACGAGCACGGGACGACGCTGCAGGGCCTGATGCTGCACCACGGCATCAACCCCGACGAATTCCTCGAACGGGCCCACGCGATAGACTACTCAGCGCTCCTGCCGCATCCGGAACTCGGCGACGCAATCAAGTCGCTTCCCGGTCGCAAGTTTATCTTCACCAACGGCAGCGTTCCGCATGCAGAAGCGGCGGCCCGCGCGCTCGGCATTCTCGATCATTTCGACGATATCTTCGACATCGTTGCCGCCGACTACGTGCCGAAGCCCGCAGGCGCGACCTACGACAAGTTCGCCAGCCTTCACCGCGTCGATACCGGTCACGCCGTGATGTTCGAGGACCTGCCGCGCAACCTCAAGGCGCCAAAGGCGCTCGGCATGCGGACTGTCCTTCTCGTGCCCCGCAATCTGGATGACGTGCTGATAGAGCGGTGGGAAACGTTCTCTGAGGAGGACGATCACATCGACTACGTGACGGACGACCTGACGAGCTTCCTTGCCTTGCTTTCCACGCGCTGACCACCTTACCGAAAGTTCATCCAGATTACGGATGTTTAAGTAGCTCCTTCGCAGGTGCTCCCGTACCGTCAGGTCGTAGAGTAATCGAGTAAGGAGCTTCTCAATGAAAACCAAGAACGTCGTTCTGGCAACGCTCGCCGCCGCCCTGCTGATTGGCGCGGCTGCACCCGCGAGCTTCGCAGCGGCTGGTCGCGGTGGTCACGATGGCCCCGGCAAACGCGGCATGATGCAGGAGATGACGTTCATCCGCCTGCTGAAGACCGCCGACGCCGACAAGGACGCCAAGATCACCAAGGATGAGGTTGCCGCCTACCAGGAAGCTCTTTTTACCGAGATCGACGCCAACAAGGACGGAACCCTGATCCCAGGGGAACTGCGTGCCTTCCACAAGGCCAAGATGGAGGAATTCCGCAAGGAAAATCCGCGCCCTGAACGAGCAGAGCGCCGCGAAGAGCGTCGCAAGCAGATGGCCGAAAACGGCGAACATGACCGTGGAGACCGTCAGGATCGCAGGCATGGCCACCGCTGGGGCATGCACGGCGGCGGCCCCGGTGCCTTCCATCTGGTGCGCCAGGCGGACGCAGACGAGAACGGCCAGTTCAGCAAGGCCGAGGTGACGGCCGCAGTCGACAAGCTCTTTACCCGAATGGACCGTAACAAGGACGGTGTCATCACCATCGACGACATGCCGGACCGCCCGTTCTAGTTCCGCCGCAACGAACTAGCCCGGCCTGTCGTTGAGCCCGCCCCGTCCGCCCGGGGCGGGTTTTTTCGTCAGTGCTCGTAGAAGTTTGCGATGATCTTCCAGGCATCCTCGGCAGTATCGACGAAGCTGATGAGGTCGATATCCTCGGGCGCGATGGTCCCGAAGTCCGCAAGCGCCTTCCAGTTCACCATCGTATGCCAGAAATCCTTCCCGAACAGGATGAACGGAATACGTTCCATCCGGCCGGTCTGGATGAGTGTCAGCGCTTCGAACATCTCGTCCATCGTACCGAAGCCGCCCGGAAAGATGGCGACGGCCTTGGCGCGCATCATGAGATGCATCTTGCGGATCGCGAAATAGTGGAAGTTGAAGCTCAGCTCGGGCGTCACGTACTGGTTCGGCGCCTGCTCGTGAGGCAGGACGACATTGAAGCCAACCGTCGGAGCTCCTGCCTCGGATGCACCGCGATTTCCCGCTTCCATGACACCGGGGCCGCCACCGGTGACCACGACATATTCCTGATGATCGAACTGCTCGCTATGGCGTGCGCACAGACCTGCAAATTTGCGGGCTTCCTCGTAGTAGATGGACGCCGCCTCCAAATTCTTCTGCTGCGTCTCGTTGCGTGCCGCCCATGCCGCCTTGCCAGGGGCTGGAATTCGGGCGCCGCCAAACAGGACAACGGTGGATTTGACGCCACGCTCTGCGAGAACCATTTCCGGCTTCAGCAATTCGAGCTGCAGACGCACAGGACGCAATTCCTCGCGGCAGAGGAAGTCGTCATCGGCATAGGCGAGCCTGTAGGATGGCGACAGCGTCTGCGGCGTCTTGGGCACACCCTCTGCGCTTCGCTTGTCCGTCGAACTGTCCTTCAGCGGATCCCAGACGCCGTCCCTGCGTCGCGGACCATCCTTCTTCAGCTTGGCCATTGCCTGCCTTTCATGTGGGTCTCACTATGCCAATTCACATTGACGCTAGAGTGGCGGTCGCTTAGAGCAATTAGCATCATTTGGCCAGCCGCGAGACCATCCGGAACTCATCCTATCGACGCGGCGTTTAAGGATTTCCCATGAGCAGCACGGATCTCGCCTCCCTGGAAATGACCATCGAAGCCGCTTTCGAACAGCGCGACGGCATTTCGGTTTCCACCAAGGGAGAAGTTCGCGATGCCGTCGAGGCATCCCTCCAACTGCTGGATACCGGCAAGACACGCGTTGCCGAGCGGCAAGCGGACGGTTCCTGGAAGGTCAACCAATGGCTGAAGAAGGCCGTCCTACTGTCCTTCCGCCTCAACGACATGGAAGTCGTGAAAGGCGGACCCGGCCAGTCTACCTGGTGGGACAAGGTTCCGTCCAAGTTCGAGGGCTGGGGTGAGAACGAATTCCGTTCGGCCGGCTTCCGTGCCGTTCCGAACGCCGTCGTTCGCCGCTCGGCCTATATCGCACCGAACGTCGTCCTGATGCCGTCCTTCGTCAATCTGGGCGCCTATGTCGGCGAAGGCACGATGGTCGACACATGGGCAACCGTCGGTTCCTGCGCCCAGATCGGCAAGCACGTGCATCTTTCCGGTGGCGTCGGCATCGGCGGCGTGCTCGAGCCTATGCAGGCCGGCCCGACCATCATCGAGGATAACTGCTTCGTCGGCGCCCGTTCGGAAGTCGTAGAAGGCTGCATCGTACGCGAGGGCGCTGTTCTCGGCATGGGCGTCTTCATCGGAAAGTCGACCAAGATCGTCAACCGCGCTACCGGCGAGATCAGCTATGGCGAAGTGCCGCCTTATTCCGTCGTTGTCGCCGGCACGATGCCGGGCAAGCCTTTCCCGAACGGCGAGCCGGGTCCGAGCCTCTATTGCGCGGTGATCGTCAAGACGGTCGACGAGAAGACCCGTTCCAAGACTGGCATCAACGAACTGCTGCGGGACTGATTAAAGCGCATGTCTGCAACTAACCCCGTCGAAAACCTTCAAACGCTCATCCGGTGCCCCTCGGTCACGCCGACCGAAGGTGGTGCTCTTTCGGCTATCCAGGCCATGCTGGCGCCGCTCGGCTTCCGCGTCGAGCGGATGGTCGCACAAGCGGAAGGGACGCCGGACGTCGAGAACCTCTATGCGCGGATCGGAGACGATGGCCCGCACCTGATGTTCGCAGGCCATACGGACGTGGTCCCGCCGGGCGACGAGGCGAGCTGGTCGCACCCGCCGTTCGCCGCAGACATCGCGGACGGCATGATGTTCGGACGCGGCGCGGTCGACATGAAGGGCGGCATCGCCTGCTTCGTGGCAGCCGTTGCCCGTCACATCGAGCAGCACGGCGCGCCGAACGGTTCGATCTCGTTCCTGATCACCGGCGACGAGGAAGGTCCCTCGATCAACGGCACCGAAAAGCTGCTGAAATGGGCCGCCGAGAAGGGCGAGGCCTGGGATGCGTGCCTCGTCGGCGAACCGACCAATCCGGACGTGCTGGGAGACATGATCAAGATCGGCCGGCGCGGCTCGCTGTCTGGCAAGGTCACCGTGCATGGTGTCCAGGGCCACGCGGCCTATCCGCATCTGGCGGACAACCCGGTTCGCGGCCTCCTGCCGCTTGCCTCGGCGCTGATGGATCCAGCTTTCGACGCCGGAACACCGGAGTTTCCGGCTTCCAATCTGGAGGTCACCTCGGTCGATGTCGGCAATCCGGCGACCAATGTCATTCCGGCCAAGGCCACATTCGCCTTCAACATCCGCTTCAACGATACCTGGAGCGCCGATACGCTGAAGGCCGAAATCATTCGCCGGCTTGACGAAGCTGCGGGCGACCAGACGCTGCGAGCGGGCCGCGAACCGGTGCGCTACGACTTGACCTGGAACGAGCGGCCGAGCCATGTCTTCCTCACCCGCAACAACGCGCTCATTGCCTCGCTTTCGGAAGCTGTCGAGAAGGTGACGCAGCGCCGGCCGGCGCTTTCCACCACCGGCGGCACTTCGGACGCACGCTTCATCAAGGACTACTGCCCCGTCGTCGAATTCGGCCTCGTCGGCCAGACGATGCACATGGTCGACGAGCGCGCGTCCGTAACGGATCTGGAAACGCTGACCGAGATTTACGGCAGCTTCATTGCCAACTGGTTCGATCATGCCCGGAACGGCTGAGATCAGGCTCTACCTGGCCGGACTCTGGCTTCTGGTTCGGGGAAACCCAGCCGGCCTGAAGCAACTCGACGTTACCGATCGCGGCCTGATGCGGTCATTCTGGGCTATCGTCTGGTGCCTGCCGGCGATAATGCTCTCCTGGTTCTGGTGGCGCACGCTCTATCTGCGCGGCTTGCCCGAGGATACCGAGCTCGGTGGGATTTTCTTCTTCCGTCTCGCCATGCTGGAAGTTGCAAACTGGCTTCTCCCGCTGATCCTGGTCGGATTGCTTGCGTGGGGGCTTGGCCTCGGCCGCAAGTACCACGCCATGGTCGTGGCGGTGAACTGGCTTTCCGTCCCCTACGCCTACGCCTATGGCCTGCTCAGCGTGCTCTTGATGCTTGCGCCGGCCCTGACAGGGATTTTATCGCTCATCTGGCTTTTCCTGATGATGGCGCTGATCTTCTCGATCTCGCGGATCTTCCGGATCATCTGCGGCCCGCATCCGCTGATGGTGGCGACCCTGACCATGGTGCTGATCGTCCCGACCATGCTCCTCTCGGACACACTGGAACGCTTCCTCGGCATCTATCCCGGCTGATCGTCCGGGTAATCCACCTTCAGGAAATAGAGACCTTCCGGAGGTGCTACCGGTCCGCATTCCTTGCGATCCCTCGCGTCCAATGCGGCGCGTACATCCTGTGGTGTCATCTTCCCCTCGCCCGCAAGCTTCAGCGTCCCGGCAAAGGAGCGGATCTGGTTGTGCAGGAAGCTTTGCGCCGTGGCGCGGATCTCGATGAGTTGGCCGTTGCGCGTCACGTCAAGCCGGTCGAGCGTTCGCATCGGGCTGGCCGCCTGGCAGTGTGTCGACCTGAAGGTCGTGAAGTCGTGATGCCCGACCAGCGTCTGCGCCGCGGCATGCATCGCCTCGTGATCGAGGTCCTTTGACACCCACCAGGCGCGCTTCGCTTCAAGGGCCAGCGGCGCCGGACGGCTGATGATGCGGTAAAGGTAATGCCGGCGAAGGGCCGAGAACCGCGCATCGAAACTCTCGTCCACCTCCTGGACGTCGAGGACGGAGACTTTTTCTCGAGCCATGGCCAAATGCGCATTGAGCGCGTTGCGCAGCTTGTACGGCGCCCAGATCCGGGAGAGGTCGACATGAACGACCTGGCCGAATGCGTGCACGCCGGAATCGGTACGGCCGGCTCCACGTATGGACACCGTCTCGGACGTCAGGGAGAGAACGCTGCGCTCGAGCGCAGCCTGAACGGAATGTCCGTTGTCCTGACGCTGCCAGCCGACATAGGGGGTGCCGTCATACTCGACGATCAAGCGGTAGCGCGGCATCAGCCGAGCCTCGTTCCGGGGGCCAGCAGCGTCCCTCTCAGAAATTCTTGCGCAGCGAGCGGCTTGCCGCCTGCCTTCTGCAGCCGCGTCAGCCGTACGGCACCTCCAGCGCAGGCTACGGACAGGTGGTCGTCGAGCACTTCGCCAGCGCTTCCCGCTCCTTCCGCCAGCTCCGATGCCAGGGCCTTGATCCTTTCCGGCTTGCCGTTCACCATCGCTTCCATCCACGCTCCCGGAAAAGGCGACAGACCGCGAATGTGATTGTGAACGTCGGTGGCGGTTCTGGAAAAATCGATCCGCGTCTCGTTCTTGTCGATCTTCGCGGCGTAAAGCACGCCGTCTTGCGCCTGCGGCGTCAGCGGCAGGTCATCGGCGTCAAGCTTTTCCATCGCCTCGACCATGGCGCGAGCACCAACGAGCATGAGCCGATCGTGCAGCTCTCCCGCTGTCATGTTTTCGGCGATCTCGACCTCGCGGGTCAGCGCGACAGGGCCGGTATCCAGCCCTTTATCCATCTTCATCACCATCATGCCGGTTTTCACATCGCCGGCCATGATGGCCCTTTGGATCGGCGCCGCACCGCGCCAACGCGGCAGGAGGGAGGCATGTCCGTTGTAGCAGCCGAGCCGCGTTCCTTCGAGGATGGCAACCGGCAGCAGCAACCCATAGGCGACCACCACTGCGACATCCGCATTAAACTGCCGGAAGGTCTCGCGATCCTCCTCCGCCTTGAAATTGAGAGGCGTCAGCACCGGAATGCCAAGAAGCTCGGCCGCCTGATGCACCGGCGACTTCTGCAGATCCAGGCCACGCCGTCCACCCGGCCGCGGGGGCTGGCTATAGACAGCAACGACTTCGTGACCCGCATCCTTCAGCGCACGGAGGGTGGGCACGGAGAATTCCGGCGTGCCCATGAAGATGATGCGAAGAGCCATTGCAGTCCCGTCTTTCGTGCCAGTCTCTCGGGACTGGTCCAGCGTCAGACCACCCGTGTCTTGGCAGCCTTGGTGAACTTCCTAATCACCATCTCCCGCTTCAGGCGCGAGATGTGGTCGATGAACAGGACGCCATCAAGATGGTCGATCTCGTGCTGCAGGCAGGTTGCCAGCAATCCATCGGCCTCAAGCCTCTGCTGTTTGCCCTCACGGTCGACATAGTTCACAGTCACGACTGCCGGACGCTCGACCTCGGCATAGTAGTCGGGAATCGAGAGGCAGCCTTCCTCATAGACCGAGCGGTCGTCAGATGTTCTCACGACTTCCGGGTTGATGAAAACGAGCGGCTTGTTTTCCTCGTCGTCACGCGAAACATCGATCACCAGCATCCGGCGCGGCACACCGATCTGGACCGCTGCAAGACCGATACCCGGAGCGTCGTACATCGTCTCCAGCATATCGTCGGCAAGGCGCTTTATTTCGGAATCTACCTGCTCCACAGATGTCGAGACCTGTCGGAGCAGCGGGTCGGGCAGGATGATAAGAGGCTTGATCGTCATGGCCTCCCATAGCGCATCTTTTTCGTGGATGGAACACCGGAGAACGGTCTCAAAAGGCGGACAGATACCAAATGTTCATGTTTTGATCTTCTGATGCAACAGAAATCTGCTAGGTTGCCCGTATGGACCGTATCATCGCTATGCTTCCCGCCCCCCTTCAGGGCGCGCCTTCTTCCCTCTGGCTCGCGGGTGTTGTCGTCACGATCGTGTGCGTCGCGGCCCTGTACGCGCGCTCCTCGTCTCGCCGGCTGCGTGAGGAAGCTGCCCGCCGGGCGCTGGAATCGGAAGCCCGGCTTGCCGAGCTTGTCCGTTCGCAGGCAGAGATGCAGGGCCGCCTTGCGCACATGACCGAGACACTGTCGCAGCGACAGGCCGAGCTGAACCACGGCGTCAACCAGCGGCTCGACGGCATGACGCAGCGTCTCGGAACCACGCTGTCGGAACAGACGAAATCCACGCACGAGAACCTGCGGCTGCTGCAGGAGCGGCTGGCCGTTATCGACGCGGCCCAGAACAATATCCAGAACCTCGCCAAGGATATGGTCGGGCTGCAGGCCATCCTGTCCAACAAGCAGACCCGCGGCGCCTTCGGCCAGGGCCGGATGGAAGCCATCGTGGCCGATGGTCTGCCGATAGGCGCCTATCAATTTCAGGCACTGCTTTCCAACGGCAAGCGTCCCGACTGCACGATCAGGATGCCTAACGGGGCTGCCCCTCTTGTCATCGACGCAAAGTTTCCGCTGGAGGCCTGGAACGCGTTTCGCGATGTGGCCGCACCCGAAGCCCGCAAGGCAGCAGGGCAGCAGTTCAGACGGGACCTTGAGGTGCATATCCGAGACATTTCGGAAAAGTATCTCATTTCCGGCGAGACGCAGGACATGGCCTTCCTGTTCGTGCCATCGGAATCGATCTTCGCGGAGATCCACGAGCATTTCGACGCGGTGGTGCAAAAGGCTCAACGGTCGCGGGTGGTCATCGTTTCTCCGTCGCTCCTGATGCTGTCCATCCAGGTCATCCAGGCCGTATTGAAGGATCAGCGCATGCGCGAACAGGCGCATCTCATCCAGGGCGAGGTAGCCTTGCTGATGGACGACCTGACGCGGCTGGATGACCGGACCCGCAAGCTGCAGGGGCATTTCCTTGCCGCCCAGCGCGACGTCGAGCAGATCGTCATATCTTCCGACAAGCTGACGAAACGAGGCGCGAAGATCGGCGCCCTGGAACTGGAAATCGTTGCACCGGCGGTGGAGAAAGAGGTCGCTCCTCCCCGAGCGGTGGAAAGTCGAACGGGGATGCTGAAGCTTCGGGTAGTTGACGAGGAGTAAGCGCCTCGGGCAGTGTCCCGGTCAAAGTCAGCAGCGCGAGGCATCCTTACATGATCACCGTTTTCGGCTCCATCAACATGGACCTCATCGCCACGACGGAGCGCTTGCCGGAACCGGGGGAAACCGTCGCCGGCACCGGCTTCTCGACCGCAGCAGGAGGCAAGGGCGCAAACCAGGCGCTTGCGGCGCGCCGCGCCGGTCGGGACGTCCGGATGGCGGGAGCAGTCGGAAAGGACGAGTTCGCAGCCCCGGCGCTTGCGCTTCTGGACGATGCGGGAACGGATCTGTCTTCGGTCAATCGGGTCGATGATCCCACCGGTACCGCTCTCATCCTCGTCGGCGGGACTGGCGAAAACATGATCGCCGTGGTTCCGGGCGCAAACGGCACTGTCGATGAGGCACAGGCCCGCGCAGCGGTCGAGGCGATGGGCGCAAACGATCTCTTGATGCTGCAGCTGGAGATCCCGGCGGCGTCGGTGGAAGCCGCACTACAGGCGGCGCGAACCAAGGGCGTGACTACGATCCTGAACACCGCGCCATTGACCGCGGACGCTGCCCGGCTGTCTCGGCTTGCGGATATCGTCATTGCCAACGAGACAGAGTTCGAGCTGCTCGCGGGCCGGTCCGAAATGGATGCCCACACCCGGCAGGATGCGCTGCAGAAGATGCATGCGCAAAGCGGCCAGACCTTTATCGTCACGCTCGGAGCGGACGGCGTGATCGCCGCCCGCGATGGCAAGATCTACAAGTCAGACGGGCTCTCCATCGAGCCGGTCGACACGGTGGGCGCAGGCGATACGTTCTGCGGCTACCTGGCAGCCAGCCTCGATAGCGGCCTGGCTTTCGAGGAGGCTCTTCGGCGTGCCGCAGTCGCCGGCTCGCTTGCTTGCCTCAAGGCTGGAGCACAGCCCTCCATACCGACGGATGCGGAAGTAACAGAACGCCTCTAGGGCGTTCCGACAGGCATCAAAGCCGACCGACCCGTTCCGTCAACAGCTCGAAAAAGCCATCGGAATCGACGTCCCGCATAACCATTGCATTCGGCTGGCGTCCTGACACCCGCCACCAGTCGACCACCGTCATGCCGACCGTCAGTTCCGATTGCGTCTCGATCTCGACATTGCAATGGCGACCGGAGAAGAGCTCCGGCTTCAACAGATAGGCGATCACCGTTGGATCGTGCAGCGGCCCGCCGTCCGACCCGTACTTCTCCTCGTCAAAACGCTCGAAGAATGCGAGCCAGTCGACCAGGACCTTCGCCGGACGGGTATCGAGAGCGGCGATCTTCGCCACCCGATCCTTCCGCGTCAGCACCTGATGAGTGACGTCGAGCGGCATCATGACGATCGGCATTCCCGACGCGAACACCGCGGCCGCAGCATCGGGATCGACATAGATGTTGAATTCTGCCGCCGGCGTTATGTTGCCGCCTTCGAAGAAGCCGCCGCCCATCATCACGAGTTCCTTGACCCGCTCGGCGATCGCCGGTTCCTTCTGCAGCGCCAGTGCGACGTTGGTCAGCGCCCCCAAGGTGCAAAGGGTGACGCTCCCCTCGGGTTCCCGCATGATCGTTTCGACGATGAAATCGACGGCATGCTGGGGCTGAACCGCCATCGTCGGTTCCGGAAGTTCCGCCCCATCGAGGCCCGTCCGACCGTGGACATGTTCCGCCGTCACCAGTTGGCGCGCGATCGGCTGCTTCGCCCCCTCGTAGACAGGCACATCGGTGCGACCGCAGAGCTCACAGACGATGCGCACGTTTCGGCTTGTTAACGCGAGAGGCACATTTCCGGCCACTGCGGTGAGGCCGAGAACCTCCAGTTCATCGGGACTTGCGAATGCCAGCATGAGGGCTGCGGCATCGTCTTGCCCCGGGTCTGTGTCGATGATGATTTTTCTGCGTTGCGCCATCTCAAGCCTCAATCTCGTATTGCAGATCGTTGCTACACGCCCGTATTCAGACAGGCAATGGCGTACCACCGAACGCCGCTCCACCGCTTGCGCCGGACGGGCCGGCTTCCCATATTGCCGGTGAGCAGGGCGCCGTCTGACGGGCCCAGATCATGGTCGCTTTTTGCAAGGACTGATAAATGAGCCGAATCACGCCGTTCGCGAGCCCGCTGCTTCTGGGCTTCGACGCCATGGAAAAGACCCTGGAGCGGCTGGCCAAGGCCAACGACGGATATCCGCCCTACAACATCGAACGGCTTCACGCCGATTCGGACGGCGCGCCTGAGCGTCTGCGCATCACGGTTGCTGTCGCCGGCTTCTCCGACAACGATCTCGACGTGACGGTGGAAGAAAATCAGTTGGTCATTCGCGGACGGCAGACTGAACAGCCGGAACGCGATTACCTGTACCGCGGCATTGCCGCCCGCCAGTTCCAGCGCATGTTCGTGCTGGCCGACGGGATGCAGGTCGCCGGCGCAACGCTGAAGAACGGGCTTCTCTCCGTCGACCTGATCCGACCGGAACCGGCGCGCATGGTGCGAAAAATTAACATTTCCGTCTCACAGTGAGCCAACGACATCACCGTCGTTACGCTCCTCAATGTTGGAGGCTGAAATGCTCCTGAAAGAAGCCAATACGCGTCTTACGCAGTCCGAACTCGCCCACCTTGGCTCTGGAGAAGTCGGCTACATTCGCAAAATTCGCTCGGAAGATGTCTCGCGCTGCTTTCCAGAAGCACCGGAGATGGATCCGAACCTCGACCTATGGGCACTGTTCGGTGCCGACGGTACGCCGATCCTGCTGACCGACAACCGTTCCAGCACCTTCTTCAAGGCCGCCGAAGACGACCTGAAGACTGTAAGCCTGCACTAGTCGAGGCGACTACACCTTGCGAAACGTGAGATAGGCGGACGACCGCCCCTCGCGCCGGGCCTTGGCTTCGTATCTAGTGCCAGGCCAGCCCGCAAACGGCGTCAACCAATCCGAAGACTGCTCCGCCAGCCATTCGAAGCCGCCATGATCTCTGCAATGGGTCAGGGTCCAGTTGATATACGTGTCGATATCCGAAGCGAACAGGAACAGCCCGCCCGGCTTCAGGACGCGGTGAAACCGCGCAAGATTGACCTGTGAAACAAACCGGCGCTTCCAGTGCTTCCGCTTTGGCCAGGGATCAGGATACAGAAGATCGATCCGATCCACCGACCCTTCAGGTAGCCAGTCGAGTACTTGAGTCGCATCGTCGTCATAGACGCGGATATTCTTCAGGCCCAGGTCATCGACGCGTCCCACCAGCTTCGCCATCGAATTGACGAACGGCTCGACGCCAATGAAACCGGTATCGGAGGTTTCCACAGCACGGTGGATCAGGTGCTCGCCGCCACCGAAACCAATCTCCAGCCGCACTTCATGGACCGGGACAGGAAAAAGTTCGGCGAGCTTACCGGGCGCTTCTGCTTGCAGGTCGAGCTTGAGCGCTGGCAGTACGGAGGCCAGGCCTTCCGCTTGCCGCTCCCGCAAAGGCTTTCCCTTGCGTCTTCCGAAAAATGCCTCGGTCGACCGACTTGGGCGCTGCTGATCATTCATCGACTATCTTCCGAAACTAAAAAGCGGATGGTCCAGAGAGCCATCCGCTTTACAGTCTTCACAATGGGTCCGTAAAGGCCAATCAGGCGGCCTTCAGAGCATCCTTGAGAGGCTTCACCAGATCTACCTTCTCCCAGGAGAAGGAGCCGTCGCGGCCAGCCTTGCGGCCGAAGTGGCCGTAAGCTGCAGTCCTGGCGTAAATAGGCTTGTTGAGATCGAGGTGACGGCGGATGCCAGTCGGTGACAGATCCATGACCTGGCGGATTGCGGCCTCGACCTGATCCTCGGTTACGCCATTGCCCGTTGTGTGCAGGTCGACATAGACCGACAGCGGCTGTGCGATACCGATGGCGTAGGAAAGCTGGATCGTGCAGCGTTCGGCCAGGCCAGCGGCAACGACGTTCTTGGCGAGATAGCGCGCCGCGTAGGCTGCGGACCGGTCGACCTTGGTCGTATCTTTTCCGGAAAACGCTCCGCCACCGTGCGGAGCCGAGCCCCCGTAGGTATCAACAATGATCTTGCGGCCGGTCAATCCGGCGTCGCCGTCCGGGCCACCGATGACGAACTTTCCAGTGGGGTTGATGTACCACTTGCAATCGTCGGC
Source organism: Pseudorhizobium xiangyangii (assembly GCF_020531965.1). Lineage (GTDB taxonomy): Bacteria > Pseudomonadota > Alphaproteobacteria > Rhizobiales > Rhizobiaceae > Neorhizobium > Neorhizobium xiangyangii. The sequence continues at coordinate 53,672 of NZ_JAJAWH010000003.1, forward strand.
GATCTTGAGGTCACCAAGCGCTTCGAGGATATAAGGTTCGACGACAGAACGAACCTTCTTCGAATCCCAGTTCTCGTCCAGATGCTGGGTTGAAAGCACGATGGAGTCCACGCAGGCGGGCTTGCCCTCTTCGTAGCGGACGGTGACCTGGCTTTTCGCGTCGGGACCCAGCTTGCCGGCATCGCCCTCGCCCTTCTTGCGGGCCGCGGCGAGCAGCTGCAGGATCTTGTGCGAATAGTAAATCGGCGCCGGCATGAGGTCTGGCGTCTCCTTGCAGGCGTAACCGAACATGATGCCCTGGTCGCCCGCACCTTCATCGCCCTGCTTATCAGCGGCGCTGTCGACACCCTGCGCGATATCGGCCGACTGCGAGTGCAAGAGCACGTCGATCTTGGCCGTCTTCCAGTGGAAACCGTCCTGCTCGTAGCCGATATCACGGATGGCCTTGCGCGCCGCGGACTTGAACTTGGAGGGATTGATGACGTCCTTGCCGTCCTTATCCTTCTTCATAAGGCTCGGCGGCAGGCGAACTTCACCAGCAATGACCACCCTGTTGGTGGTGGCGAGGGTTTCGCATGCGATGCGCACCGTCCAAGGATCCACTCCGGTCTTGGCAGCTTCGCGGTAGACGAGATCGACGATCTCATCGGAGATGCGGTCGCAAACCTTGTCTGGATGGCCTTCAGCAACCGACTCGCTGGTAAAGAGATAACTGGCGCGCATTACGGGATTCCCCTCAATGAAATAAACAGTCATGTGTTAGTGGCTCACCCAACCAAACACAAGCGCATAAATATATCTTTATATGTCAAACCGCCGAGGGGAAGCGGTCCGCGCGAAAAAAAAGCGGCTTACGCCGCTTTCTGTTGGATCCGGGAATCTAAGGCTAGTCAGCCTCAGCCTCTGCCGCCAGCGCCTTGACCAGGTCGACAAGCCGCTTCCTGACTTTCGGATCAGCAATCTTGACGAAGGCCCGGTTGAGCTGCAGCCCTTCCGATGACGACAGGAAGTCAACGACATAGTTGGAGCTGGAAGCCTCTTCCATGCCGCCCGCCGCTGTCGTGTGGTCGCCGGGAGCGTCCTCGAAAAAGAACGAGACCGGCACGTTGAGGATGCTTGAGATATTCTGAAGACGGCTGGCGCCAACACGGTTGGTGCCCTTTTCGTATTTCTGGATCTGCTGGAACGTGATGCCCAGACTTTCACCAAGTTTCTCCTGGCTCATTCCCAGCATCGTACGGCGAAGACGAATCCGACTTCCAACATGGATATCAATCGGATTCGGCTTCTTCTTATTCTCAATCATCACTATGTCCTGATAGTTGGTGGTCGATGAACCGCGCCTCACAGCGCTTCTTCCTCTTCCGGATGCCTACAACCCCAGCGCGGGCACTATGCATTTTTGGGGGTTTTGGGTCAATTCGTGCCTGTTTTAAAACCCATGCGAGCAAGCGCTGCAATCAGGAACATCGAGAACAGGATCAAACAGAAGTGAGTGAGGCGAGCCGAATTGTTCCACGAGGGAACAGTCGCGTCCTTTAACGGAGCATCGATGAACCCCTTCTGATTGAAAGCCAATCCGTCACTCACCCTGCCAAACGAATCGACGACCGCCGAAATGCCGCTGTTGGCTCCGCGGATGAGGGGAAGGCCCGTTTCCACAGCCCGCACCCTGGCCTGGAGGAAATGCTGATACGGTCCCGGCGTATCCCCGAACCAGGCATCATTGGTGATGTTCAGGATCGCAGTCGCCCGGGTTATGTCCTCGGTGATCTCCTGCGGGAAAATGGCTTCGTAGCAGATCAGGGGATAGAGCGATTGACCGCCCGGAAGGGGGAGCAGCGAGCGAACTGCCGCAGCCGTAAAGCCTCCCGGCAGGGACACAAGATTATCGATACCCCAGTCCCTCAGCCAGTTCTCGAAGGGCACATATTCTCCGAACGGGGTCAGGTGCACCTTGTCGGAGGCCGCGAGGATCTGTCCCGCGTCATCCACGACGTAGACAGAGTTGTAATAGCGGGGTGTCGAGCCGGCCCCGATATATTCCACACGCACGGCCCCGGCGACCAAAACCTGGCCTTCATCCAGGACATCCGCGATCCTCGCCAGCGCATCCTGATTTTCGGTGAGGATAAAGGGCACGGAGGTCTCCGGCCAGACGATGATGTCGGGGCGCCGACCGCCTGCCTCCGGCGGCGCATCGGAAAGCGCCAGGTGCTCCTCGAAAATATCGGTGCGATCGGCATTCTGAAGTTTGCGCGACTGGTCGACCACCGGCTGAACGAGCCGGACAACCGCTTCGCCCTCCCCGCCGCCATCCGGCGTGATGTTCAGGCGGTATGCACCGTAGCCGAAATGGATGCAGAGAAGGAGGAGGCCCGCGGCGATGCCCGTCTTCAGCCCCCGTTGCGTACCGAAAAGCGCTGGCACGGAGAAGACAAGGACGGCAAGCGTCGACACTCCGAAGAGACCAATGACGCCGGCAGACTGCATCATGACCGGCATGGGCATCGCGCCATAGCCGATGGCACTCCATGGAAAGCCGGTCGCGACGAAGCTCCTCAGCCACTCGGCAATGCCGAAGCCGAGAGCAAGCGCGGCCAGACGACCAAATCCATCCGACCAGAGTGTGCTCGCCAACGCCGTCGCCAGGCCGTAGAAAAGCCCCAGGACCGCAGGCAGGCCGAGCACGGCCAACGGCAGAGCCCAGGCAAACTCGTCAGCCTCGACAAGAAGTGCATTGCCGAGCCACCAGAGGCCGGCCACGAAGTATCCCAGTCCGAACAACCAGCCCAGCAGGAAAGCGGAGCGCAAGCGCGCAAGCCAGCCGCCATCAGGATGAGATGCGAGACCATCCATCAACCAGACGAGAAGAGTAAAGGAAACGAAGAAGGCGCCGAAAAACCCGAATGGCGGCAAGGCCAAGGCCCCGATCGCCCCGGCAGCGATTGCCAGCATTATCCGGCGCACGCCCCAAAGAAGCATGACCTTTCCCGCCAGCCGCTCCATCAGCACCCTTTCCCCATTCGCCCGAATCAGGACTGCAGTGTTTCAAAAATCACAGCTTCTGTCCTGATACAGGCGATGCAGGGATTACGGTTTTCAGGGCCTTTGCTCGTTCGCGCCGACAGAATCCGGCACGGGAGGTGCTATTTGTTCCAGGACGGCAGCATCCCCGTCCCCCTTGAGATGACGGCGACGCGCCAGCGCCCGCTTGCGCACGACACGAACACGCTTGATGCGGCGGGGATCGGCATCGAGGATATGAAACTCGAAGCCCGGCACCGCCTGAACGACCTCACCGCGCACCGGAATCCGTCCCAGGGCGGAGAAGATCAGTCCGCCAAGAGTATCGACATCTTCCATGCGGTCGCGAATATCGAAATCCGGGCCGATGGCTTCGGCGATTTCCTCAAGCTCGATCCGGGCATCGGCGACGAAGATGTCTTCGCCGGTGCTGGAGAGCATGACCTCTTCATCGTCGTGCTCGTCTTCGACATCACCGATGACCATCTCGACGATGTCTTCGTGGGAAACGACACCGTCCGTCCCACCGTATTCATCGATCACCAAAGCCATCTGTGTCCGCGCCGCCTGCATGCTCTGCATCAGATCGGAAGCCAGCATGGAGGGCGGGACGAAAAGGATCTTGCGGATAAGGCCTGCCTCGGCAACCGTCTTGCTCAGATCGACACGACCGAGATCGAAGGCGGCCTTCGGTGCACGCGCCGTCTTCTCCGTCTTCTCCGCCTTTTCGTTGACCAGCGGCATGGGTTGGGAGGGGGCTGCGCGGGGGCTGGACCGCCCCTTGTTCTGCGCCTGCTTCGCAAGATACGACAGCAGGTCTCGGATATGGACGAAACCGCGCGGATCATCGAGCGTGTCGCAATAAACCGGCATCCGCGACCGACCGGTCTCCTCGAAATGGATCATCAGGTCGCCGAGGGTCATGGTCATATCCACCGCCTCGATATCGACACGCGGCACCATGATGTCCTCGACGCGAACCTCGCGGAACCGCAGGATATTGTGGAGCATCGCGCGTTCTTCGGGCGAAAACGCGCTGCTGACGTTAGCGTCCGTCATCAATGCGTCGGCCAGATCTTCGCGAAGGCGTTCGCCTTGCGAAGGCCTCAGAAGCCGTACCGCGCGGGCCCAGAACGAGCCGTGGCTTCGTGAGTGATTGTCCTGTCGTTGCGGACTACTGCCTTCTTCCGAAGAGTTGTCCGAACCGTCCTTGCCCTCATGGGCAGAAAGTGTCGAAATTTCGTTCATTGTTCCAAGCTAGGTAATCGGGTCTTGTCCCGCATAGGGATCAGATAGGCCAAGAGTGGCCAAAATGCGAGTCTCCAGCATTTCCATCCGTTCGGCCTCATCATTTTCAATATGATCATAGCCGAACAGGTGCAGAAAACCATGGACGAGGAGATGCGTCAAATGCTCCTCGGTAGTTTTGTCGAGATCCGCCGCCTCACGCTCCACTGTTTCGCGCGCGATGACAATGTCTCCCAGCATGGGCCCCGGCATTTTTCCGGGTTTTACAGGGAAAGCCGGGAACGAGAGCACGTTGGTGGGCTTGTCCATGCCTCGCCACTCGGCATTGATCTCGCGGATCGCTTCATCGTCGGTGAAGACGATTGATAGTTCAACCGGCTGGTTCGGGAACGGCTGGCGCTCCGCCTCAGCCAGATGTCCGGCCGCGACCGACAAAACCTTCTCGGCGTGCGTCTGCAGGACGTTCTCTTCGGGCCAGCCTTCGTTTTCGACGCTGATCTGTATATCGAGTTGGGCCATGCGTATCCGACCAAGCTCTAGCGGTCGGTTTCCTCGCTTTCCTCATGAACGGCGTATTGCGCGTCATAGGCGCGAACGATCCGTCCGACCAGGGGATGGCGAACCACATCGACATCCTTGAAGCGGACGACGGAGATGCCCTCGACGCCCTTCAGGATGTGGAGAGACTCCACCAGACCGGACTTCACGCCGCGCGGCAAGTCTATCTGGCTCGGATCACCCGTGATGATCATGCGCGCATTTTCACCCAGGCGCGTCAGGAACATCTTCATCTGCATGGATGTCGTATTCTGGGCTTCGTCCAGAATAACAACCGCATTCGACAGCGTGCGGCCACGCATAAACGCCAGCGGAGCGATTTCGATAACACCGGCGGTCAGCGCCCGCTCGACCTTGTCGCCGGGGATCATATCATAAAGGGCGTCGTAGAGCGGACGCAGATAGGGATCGACCTTTTCCTTCATGTCGCCGGGCAGGAAGCCGAGGCGCTCGCCTGCCTCCACGGCAGGACGGGACAGAATGATGCGGTCGATCACGCCCCGCTCCAGCAGCTGGGCCGCATGAGCCACGGCGAGATAGGTCTTGCCGGTGCCGGCCGGACCCACGCCGAATACGAGTTCAGCCCGCTCCAGCGCCCGCATATAGGCATCCTGGGTCGGGGTTCGTGCGACGATCGTCTTCTTTCTCGTCGAAATCTGCGCCATTGACAGCTTGGCCTTGCGTTCCATCGTGGGCAACAGCAGCTGGTCGTCAGCTGCCACCGCCATACGGATAGCGCCTTCCACGTCGGAGGTATCCACGCTGCCGCCTTTCTGAAGCCGTTCGTAGAGATAGTCCAGAGCCCGGCGCGCCTGGTTGGTCGCAGTCAGGTCTCCCGAAATCGTCACGGAATTACCGCGGGCCCGCGCATCTATGCTGAGCCGCTCTTCAAGCAGCTTCAGGTTCTGATCAAACTGACCGAAAAGCTCACTAGCGAACCTGTTGTTCTCAAACGTCAGGACGAAGTGGTTGGCATCGGTCGCAGCGGATCGGGGTTGACGCGCGGGTGAAGAAACCAGTTCGTGTCCGTTCAAGTAGGCAAGCTCCTCGCCAGGAAATCAGGTACCAACTAGATCCTGTGCCGGTTCGGCAAACAAGCTGTTTGGCCCTGTTCCAATGATTCGTACCGGGATAATGTCGCCTATCTGCGAAGTTTTTGCATCAACATTTACAGATTGAAGCCAAGGAGATCTTCCAATCACCTGTCCTTCGTTCCTGCCGGGCTTTTCCAGCAGCAGATCGATGACTTTCCCAACGCAGGATTTGGCGAATTCGGCCTGCTGTTTCAAGAGCAATGCCTGTAATCTTTCCAGCCGCTGCGCTTTTACGTCTTCTGGAACCTGATCGGCCATGTCCGCGCCGGGCGTACCCGGACGGATGGAATATTTGAACGAGAAGGCCTGCGCATAGTTGACCTGCTCGACAATCCGCAGCGTATCCTCGAAGTCACGGTCGGTCTCGCCTGGAAATCCGACAATGAAATCACCCGACAACGCGATGTCCGGCCGGACCTGCCTTATTCTGTCGATCAGAAGCAGGTAATCGGCTGCGGTGTGGCGGCGGTTCATCGACTTCAGGATACGGTCTGAGCCCGACTGCACCGGAAGATGCAAATATGGCATCAGGGAGCGCAGATCCCGGTGAGCCTCGATGAGCCGGTCGTCCATGTCCCGTGGATGGCTGGTCGTATAGCGAAGCCGCGCAAGCCCCGGGATCTCCGCCAATTGGTAAAGCAGGTCGCCGAGGCTCCACTCCCGTCCGTCGGGACCTTCCGCACGCCAGGCATTGACGTTCTGTCCGAGAAGCGTGATCTCCCTAACCCCACCCTCGACGAGCTGCCGTGCCTCGTTCAGGATCTGGTGAACGGGGCGGGACACTTCCGAGCCACGCGTATAGGGCACCACGCAGAAGGTGCAGAACTTGTCGCAACCTTCCTGAACAGTCAGAAAAGACGTCACGCCGCGAGAGCGAATGCGTGCCTTGTCGGTCACAGGAAGATATTCGAACTTGTCTTCGACCGCATAATCCGTGTCGATGACGCGCTGTCCGTCGCGGGCACGCCGCAGGGCGTCAGGAAGGCGGTGGTAGGTTTGCGGCCCGATCACGACGTCGACAACCGGGGCACGGCGGAGGATTTCCTCACCCTCGGCCTGCGCCACGCAACCGGTCACGCCAACCATCAGTTCCCGCCCCACGGCATGGCGGGCCTGCTTCATATCCCGCAGGCGCCCGAGTGCGGAATAGACCTTCTCGGCAGCCTTCTCGCGAATGTGGCAGGTGTTCAGGAGGATCAGGTCCGCCTCTTCCATCTCTTCGGTCGGCACATAGCCTTCGTTCGCCAGGGCGTCGCCCATGCGGACGGAATCGTAGACGTTCATCTGGCAGCCATAGGTCTTGATGAAGACCTTGCGCGTGTTGGCTGCAGCCTGGCCCTCAGCCGGCGAAGTGGGGGTCGATGTATCCGTGCTCATGGGCGCTTCTTTACGCCAAGAATGCCTCGAATAGAAGGCTCGTCCTAACGGTAGTCGCGGCCACGCAGCCGTGCCAGCAACATGCGACGGATGCGGGCGGCCACTTCCGCGCTGAGGAGCTTGCGGTTGTCCCCGGCCCGGAACTCGATGGTCTCGCCGAACGAGACTTCCACATCGATCGCCGCTGCCTTCACCACACCCATCAGATGTGGAACGAGTTCTATGTCGCCGGGCCATGCGGCGATCGGCCGGTGGTACCGCCCCATCGCCATTCCATGGACCCGCGTGTAGGCGATCGCCACCGGCTGGACATGCACCACATTCCCGGGGACATGCGGAACTGCGGCTGCCGCCGCACCGAAGAGAGACGACTTGATCTCCAGTAACCGGTTTCCGTCCGAGGTCGTACCTTCCGGAAACAGGACGACGACCTCCCCAGCCTTCATCCGTTCGGCAATCTCGTTGACCTTGTCGCCCGTCTTCCGCTTCTGCTCCCGCTCTACGAAAATGGTCTTCTGAAGCTTCGCGAGAACCCCGAACACGGGCCACTTGGCGACTTCCGACTTGGCGATAAACGCGACATCGGCCACCGCGCCCAGCACGAGGATGTCTTTCCAGGACGCATGATTGGCAGCCAGCATCAACGGACGGCGCCGGTCAAGCGTCCCATGGACGTGGATACGAATGCCGAACAAGCGACAGGCCGCGCGGTGCCAGAGCCTTGGAATATAACGACGGATCTTCCACTCGAAGGCGAGCGCGACGAGCTGGAGCGGCAAAAGGACCAGCGTGACCGCACATAAAGCGACGACAATGAAGCCAATCCGCAACCAGGTGATCAAACGTCATCCTTGTCCAGCGGAACGCCATACAGTTCCAGCCGGTGACCAACGAGCCGGAAACCATGCTCGCGGGCAATCCGCTCCTGGAGAGCCTCGATCTCGGCGGAATGGAATTCGATCACGGTTCCCGACTTCACATCGATCATATGATCATGATGCTCCTCGGGGACGGTTTCATAGCGAGAGCGCCCGTCCCGGAAGTCATGCTTCTCGATGATCCCCTCATCCTCGAACAACTTGACCGTCCGATAGACGGTTGAGAGCGAGATCCGGGGATCGATCTTGGCGGAACGGCGATAGAGTTCCTCCACGTCGGGATGGTCGTCCGATTCCTGAAGAATACGGGCAATGACGCGACGTTGATCCGTCATGCGCATGCCCTTTTCGGCGCACAGTTCCTCCAGCGTCTTGGAAAGATCTGTCATGACGTTGCCGCCTTCATTTCATTCACAGTCTTTTTGGACCTACCGAAGATCGCGCTTCATGACAAGCGCCGTCGAACGCTCTCCATCGGGCCCCGCATAATACGCGGGCCGTTCGGCGACCGTTGTAAAACCCAGCTTCCGATACAGGCGGATGGCGGCCTGGTTGGCAGCCTCAACCTCGAGAAAGATCACCTCGCCGCCGCGCTGGCTGGTTTCCCGCAGTGCGGCTTGCATCAGCCGCCACCCAAGTCCCAGATTGCCGAACTTGTTTCCGACCGCCACAGTCAGTATCTCGGCCTCACCGGCCACTTCCCTCGCCAGCACGAATCCCGCCGCGGGGCGGGAGAAGAAGGCATTGGTCTGCCGCGCAACGAAGCCAAAGACATTCGGCTGCAGCAGCAGGCTCAGGAATTCGCCATCACTCCACTGGCGCGGAAAGCGTTGACCGTGGAGCTCGGAAATCTCCCGGCAATCGTCCGCTTCCATCGGGACGATCTCGAAATAGGGCTTCCATTGCAAATATTCGTCGAACATCGAAGCAATCAGGATCGAGCGAGGGCATAACCGGTCTGCGGCTTCGCATCCGGTCCACGAAGATAGAGCGGCTTGGGTCGGGACGCTTCCTCCGTCTTCAAAGCGCCCAGCCGTGCGACCGTGGCTATATCGAATCGGTCAGCGACCGCGGCATTTTCTTCGCCCATGACAAGCGCCCGCCCCGAGCCCGCTACATCGGCAGAAAGGGAACTCGCCAAGCTTGCTGTATCTTCCGGCGACATGGCAACCGGTTCGCTCAGATGGCGACCGTCGGCGGCAAAGGTCTGGACGTAGAGTTCATTGCGCTTGGCATCCATCGCCACCAGCAGGGGCCGGCCAGACGGCTCGCCGAGATGCATCGCGGCAAGCGTTTCGAGCGTGGTTATCCCGACTGAACTGATGTCGAGCGCGAGAGCCAAGCCGCGCGCCGCAGCTACTCCGACGCGAATGCCGGTAAAGGAACCGGGGCCTATCACGACGGCAATGCGATCGACGTCCTTCAGCTCAAGCGCCGCCTGAGCCAGAACTTCGTCGATCACCGCCATCAGCCTTTCGGCGTGGCCCTTGCCGATCATATCGGTCACAGCCGCAAGCATACGGCCGGTTTCGCTGTCATAGAGCGCGGCGGAACAATCCACCCCGGCCGTATCTATTGCCAAGACGATCATCGGAGGTCGTACTACAGGGCTTCGACGGCCTGGACTTCCGGCACGAAGTGACGAAGCAGGTTCTGCACGCCGTGCTTCAGCGTTGCCGTCGACGACGGGCAACCGGAACAAGCGCCCTTCATGTTCAGGTAGACGGTCCCGTCTTTGAAGCCCCTGAAGGTAATGTCGCCGCCATCCTGGGCCACGGCCGGACGCACGCGCGTTTCGAGAAGCTCCTTGATGGTTGCGACAATCGTCTCGTCGCCATCATCATAAAATTCATCTTCTTCGTCGGACACTTCCGCCGTGCTGGTGCCACCGCCCATGACGGGCTGACCCGACATGAAATGTTCCATGATCGACCCGAGGATTGCCGGCTTCAGGTGCTGCCATTCGGCGCTGTCCTTGGTGACTGTAATGAAGTCGTAGCCGAAATAGACGCCGGTGACGCCGGGAATGGTGAACAAGCGGGAAGCAAGCGGCGACGCGTCCGCCTCGCCGGCCTGACGGAAATCCGCCGTGCCCTTTTCCATGACAATCTTGCCCGGCAGGAACTTCAGGGTCGCCGGATTCGGCGTTGCCTCTGTCTGGATGAACATGTCGCTTCTCCTGAGTGCCGACCGGCACCTAGTTTAGAATTCTTCCAAAGAAGATAGTCCTAATCATCTTTGGGTTCAAGTGCGCCTTTCGCCTGCGTCCGTCAAGGCAGCTCAGCAGAGCGCGTCGATTTCCTCGTCCGTCAGGTTATCGGGCAGCACCGTCACGGGGATCGGGAAGACAGCGCCCCGTCCCGCCACTGCGGAAACCAGCGGCCCCGGCCCTTCTTTGGCAGAGGCAGCCGCCAGTACAAGGATCGCGATATCCCGGTCTTCTTCCACCAAAGCGTTGATCTGCTCGGTGGCACTGCCTTCCCTGATAACAATCTCGGGATCGATCCCGATGCTTTCGCGCACCTTCTGCGCCGTCTTCGCCATAATGGCTTCGGCCTCCTCGCGGGCCTCCGCCCGCATGATGGCCTCGACGCCCAGCCATTGCTGGAAGTCACCCTCGGGAATGACGAAGAGCAACACCATTCCACCATTGGAATTCTTCGCACGGCGCCCGGCGTAGTGGACGGCCCGCTCGCATTCCGGCGTGTTGTCGATCACCGCCATGAACTTGCGTCGGTGTCCTTCAAGTCGTGAAAGGCGTTTGGAAACCATGGCAGCCCTCTCCATCCCGAAACCCGGCCTGTCAGGCCGGGCCGGGGAAATCTATACGAAAGACGGAAAATGAAAACCTGAACGTTGTGCGACCAACCCGCGCAATCAGCGAAGGAAGCCGATGATGTCGGAGACTTCCGCCATCACCTTCTCGGCACGACCACGCGCTCTTTCGCCGCCATCGCGCAGGATGGCATCGATGTGGCTCGTGTCGTCCATCAGACGGCGCATTTCGCCGGTGATCGGCGACAGCACCGTGACGGCAAGCTCCGCCAGTGCCGGCTTGAACACCGAGAACTGCTGGCCGCCGAACTCGGCAAGCACGTCGGCCTTGCTGCGGTCGGAGAGCGCCGCATAGATTCCGACGAGGTTGGCGGCTTCCGGGCGGCCTTCCAGACCCTGGACCTCGCTCGGCAACGCGTCCGGATCAGTCTTCGCTTTGCGGATCTTCTTCAGGATCGTGTCGGCATCGTCCATCAGGTTGATGCGAGACAGATCCGAAGGATCGGACTTAGACATCTTCTTGGTGCCGTCCTTCAGAGACATGACGCGCGGCGCGGGGCCTTCGATAAGCGGCTCGACCAGCGGGAAATAGCCGTGGATCGGCTCTTCGCCGACAACCATATCGACACCACTACCGGCTGCGCGGATCTTGTCCTGAAAATCTATGTTGAACTTCTGGGCGATATCACGCGCCAGTTCCAGGTGCTGTTTCTGGTCGTCACCAACCGGAACATGGGTAGCGCGATAAACCAGAATATCGGCGGCCATCAGGCTCGGATAGGCAAGCAGGCCAAGCGATGCATTCTCGCGGTCCTTGCCGGCCTTGTCCTTGAACTGCGTCATCCGGTTCATCCAGCCGATGCGAGCCACGCAATTGAATACCCAGGCCAGCTCCGCATGCTGCGGGACAGCCGACTGGTTGAAGACGATATGCTTGACCGGGTCGATACCGGAAGCAATGAACGCGGCAGCAATCGAACGGATCTGGTTGCGCAGATCATCATGAACGAGTTGCGCCGTGATGGAGTGCAGGTCGACGACGCAATAAATGCAGTCGTTGTTTTCCTGCAGCGCGACGAATTTGCGGATAGCGCCGAGATAATTGCCGAGATGCAGGTTGCCGGTCGGCTGAACGCCCGAAAAGACGAGCGGCTGGAAGGTATTCATCGTGTGTCCTCAGTAGGCTGGTGGAGGGCCCCAGGCCCGAGCGGGCCATGTTGCTAACGTTTCGGCTTATGCACGCCGGCCTGTTGGTTATCAAGAGGTCCCCTTCACGCGCTCGCCAAGTGTGGCATCGCGGCGTCTTTCCGCCACAATTGGTCCCCGCAGACGCTTTTGCAGTGCCGTTTGCCGCGCTTTTCTCGCCAAATGCGAAGCCTATTTCTTAGGCAGTCAAAATGGGAGGATTTCGCATGGTGCAATGCTCATCAGCTTCCCAATGCCCTGATTTACAAGGCAGTTTGGAACGTTGTTCTCAGAGGAGGCACGAATTTTCGGACGCTTCCGCAGCGCAACATACCGGCTTACCGCATTGCGAGCAAAAGTCGTCCATATTTGCGCCATTTTCTGGAACGATTTTCTGTCTCATCAAGACCAGCCCGAAATGATCAAGGGCCCTCCGGGGGACACCATGTGCATTGTATTTCGCGTCGCGCTTGCCTCTCTTCTCGCGCTCAGCATGAGCGGGATTGCGGTAGCCGACAGTAGCCAGAAGCGTCGCGGCAACATTTTCAAGCACGACTATTCCGCGGCCTACACGGTTCAGCGCGTCAGCGTGAGAACGAGCTGTTTCCCTACCAAGCTGAAGGCGATCCTCGCGCACATCGCTGTCCAGACGGGCAAGAAGCCGATGGTGACCTCCGGCCACCGCCCACGCTCGGGACGTTCCCAGCACAGCCACTGCTACGCAGCCGACATACGGGTGCCCGGCATATCGGAAAAACGCATACTCGCCGCCGCAAGAAGCGCCCCCGGGATCGGCGGCGTCGGGCGGTACTGCAACGGCATCGTCCATGTTGATATCGGCCCCAAGCGGATGTGGGCCCACTGTGGCAAGCGGTCGAAGCGGTCCTAGCTGCCTAGCTGCCTCGCGGCCCGCGCTTCAGGTTGCGCCTGATCATCCCGGTGTCCGCACCGCCGACCAGGAATGCGACAGGAAAATAAACCGCCATTGCCAGCGCCACCAGACAAGCCAGGGCCAGCACTTGCTCAATCAAGGAAGCCTCGGGCGAAAGCCAGGGTGCAGCGTGCGGCAGGAGATAGACAAGCGACGCTGCCATGGCTCCTGCGGAAACGAACAGCATCAGCGTCCTCCTGAACAGCGCCCATTCCCACATCAGGTCACCGCGCCATAGCAGTGTCGAGAACAGAAGCACCGCATTGATCCACCCCGCTGCAGCTTCGGCGGTGGCGATACCCCGCTCGGCCAGCAACGGAAAGAGCGTGATCGCAAGCCCGGAGTTCACGACGACCGAGATAATCGTGAAGCGCATCGGCGTCTTGGTATCTTCGCGTGCGTAGAAACCGGGCTGCAAAGCCTTGATCATTACGAAGCCGGGCAGGCCTATCCCGTAGATAGCCAGAATGGATGCCACCACGGCCGTATTTTCAGCGGAGAAGGCACCCCTCTCGTAAAGCACGCGCACGATGGGATCCGACAGGACCCAAAGGCCGGCCGCTGCGGGCAGGGTGAGGAACAGGACAAACTCCAGCGAGCGGTTCTGGATATTGGCCGCCTCCTTCATCTGCCCACCCTTCAGGGCTCGCGACAGCTCGGGTAGCAAAACCACCCCGACCGCCACGCCAACGACCCCGAGCGGCAACTGATAGACCCGATCCGCGTACTGAAGGGCGGCGATCGCACCCTCCTTCCCCGAAGCGATGGCCATTCCGATGATCTGATTGATCTGCGTGATGCCACCGGTGATCGCTGCCGGAACCGCCAGCACGAGCAGCCGTTTCACGTTGGGGGTCATTCTCGGACGGCGAAAGCCTATGTTGATGCCCGCATTGCGGACACCGATGTAGACGACGGCAAGTTGAAGAACGCCCGCTACGAGAACACTCCAGGACAGGTACCAGGCCATCGTCAGCGGATTAGCACCGCTCCACCAGCCGTAGGCGAGCGCCGCGATCATCACGACGTTGAGAAACACCGGGGCAATAGCCGCCGCAAAGAAACGATGAAGCGAATTCAGCATCCCGCCCATCATCGCCGTCAGCGACATGCACATCAGGTACGGGAACATCACCGTCGCCAGCCGGACCGTTATCGACGACTTTTCAGGATCATCCGCAAAGCCGGGGGCGATGATCCAGTCGACCAGCCAGGGCATGGCCAATTGCATGGCGATCGTGATGAGCAGCAGCGCCGAGAAAAGAACCCCAAAGACCTCCTCGGAAAACCGTTTGGCGCCCTCGACGCCATTGGTTTCTATCTCCTTGGAGAACAAGGGGACGAAGGCGGCATTGAACGCGCCTTCCGCAAACAGCCGCCGAAACAGGTTCGGAAACCGGAACGCCGCATAGAATACGTCGGCCATCGGACCTGTCCCGAGAGCCGCCGCCATCATCGTCTCGCGGGCAAAACCGAAGATCCGGCTGCCGAGCGTTGCACCGCCGACGGTCGCAAATTTCCTGACGAGGCTCATGCGTCTGCCTTCGGCCGCCGCGGCGACGGATGAAGCCGGCGCCTGGGTGCCGGAGCCGGCGCAATGATCCCCGAGGGCATGCCGCTTCGCAGCTCATCCTCCTGCTCGGACATCACGGCCTTCAGCCGCGCCGAAATATTGCCCTGGCGGTTCTCGTTGGTGATCTTCGCTCCGAGGAGGTCGGTGACGTAGAAGGTATCGATGACCTTTTCCCCGAAGGTGGTGATGCGCGCGGAATGAATATCGAGTGACAAGTCGGCGAGCACCGCGGTGATTTCCGCGAGCAGGCCGGGCCGGTCCAGGCACTCGACCTCCACGACAGTAAACTTGTTGGACAGACCGTTGGAGATGATCACCGACGGCGGGATGTTGAACGTCTTGTTGCGCTTCTTCGACCTGGCTCGCGTCGCGATGACTTCCGGCAGCCGCTTCTTGCCGGAAAGCACGTCCTCGATCATCCGGCCGATGGTCGCCGCCCGCCGAAGCTCGTCCTCATCGACCGCAAACTCCCTATTGACGAGGATGGTATCCAGGGCGCGTCCGTCGGACGTCGTGAAGATCTGGGCATCGGCGATATTGGCACCTGCAGCAGCACACGCACCGGCGATAACCGACAGCAGGCGGGGATGGTCCGGCGCAAGCACCGTGATCTCCGTAATCGCATGGAATGAGTGCGTCCGCACTATCGTCGCCAGGGCGCGGCCTGCCTGGTCCGTCTCGCGGATGAATTGCGCGTGGCGCACCTGATCCTCAAGGGCAACAGACAGGAGATAGGGCTGGTAGTGGAGAGCCGAATAGACCCGCCTATCCTTCTGATCCCAGTCGGAGAGGGCATCGAACAGTTCCTGTTCCGCTTGCATCGCCCGCTCTTTCCGCGTCGATTCCGAGAAGCCTCCGGACAGAAGCAGCTCGGTCTCATAGTAGAGCGTGCGAAGAAGCTGACCCTTCCAGCCGTTCCAAACCCCTGGACCAACGGCGCGAATATCGCAGATCGTCAGAACCAGCAGAAGCTTCAGCCGGTCCAGCGACTGCACTTTCTCGGCGAAGTCAGTGATTGTCTTGCGATCGTGCAGGTCGCGGGTCTGCGCCGTCATGGACATCAGCAGGTGCTCTTCGATGAGCCACACCACCAGTTCCGTCTGCTTTGCATTCAGGCCCAGGCGAGGGCACAGCGTTCGAGCGATGCGCGCGCCGGCAATCGAGTGATCTTCCTGCCGCCCCTTGGCGATGTCGTGGAGAAGCACGGCGACATAGAGAACGATGCGGTCCTCGATGCTCGGCATCAGCATATTCGATAGCGGGTGGATGTCGGCAGCTTTTCCCCTGTCGATTTCGGACAGGGCATCCACCGAGCGAAGCAGGTGCTCGTCGACCGTATAGTGGTGATACATGTTGAACTGCATCATCGAAACGATCCGGCCGAAATCCGGGATGAACCGCCCGAGGACACCAGCCTCGTTCATGCGACGAAGGATCAGCGCGGGATCGCGCCGGGACGTGAGGATCGACAGGAACAGCCGGTTGGCTTCCTCGTCCTCGCGAACACTGTCATTGATCAACGCCAGCGATCGGGTCACCCGTTTCAGCGCATCCGGATGAAACTCGAGATCGTTGATGTCGGCGACGTGGAAAAACCTGATGATGCTGACCGGATCCCGCTTGAAGACGTCCGGATCCGCCAGCGTGATGCGGCCGTGGTCCTGAACGAACTCCACGGTGCCGGGGATCTTGTGAACCCGGTTCGTGAACCGGGAAATGACCCGCTTCAAGCCTGGAACGTCCTTGGCCTGTTCGTCCTCGAGCGCCGCGCAGAAGATTCGTGTCAGGTCACCGACATCCTTGGCCACCAGGAAGTAGTGCTTCATGAAGCGCTCCACCGCAGAGAGGCCAGGCCGGGTGTGGTAGTCCAGGCTTTCCGCAATCTCCCGCTGGATATCGAACGACAAGCGCTCCTCGGCCTTGCCGGTCAGAAAATGCATGTGGCAGCGAACGGCCCAGAGAAAGTCGTCCGACTTCTGAAAGACTTTCCATTCGTGGCGGGAGAAGACGCCACGCTTCACGAGTTCCTCCGCGTCGCGGACGCGGTAATAGTACTTGGCGATCCAGAACAGCGTGTGGAGATCACGCAGGCCGCCTTTTCCCTCCTTCACGTTCGGCTCGACCAGATAGCGCGTATCGCCGGCCTTCTGGTGACGAACATCTCGCTCCGCCAGCTTCGCAGCAACGAATTCTCGGCCTGTCCCCGCAACGATCTCGGTATCGAAACGCTTCTCGAGCTCCGCCAACAGGACCTCGTCACCGCAGATGTATCGGCTTTCCAGGATCGCGGTGCGGATCGTCATGTCCGTCTTCGCAAGCTGGATGCATTCCTCCACCGTGCGGGTTGCGTGGCCGACCTTGAAGCCCATGTCCCAGAAGATGTAGAGCAGGAACTCGATCGCCTTGTGCATCGCCTCCGAGTTCTTCGCAGGCAGCAGGAAGAGGAGATCTATGTCCGATCCGGGAGCAAGGGTATCGCGGCCATATCCCCCGACTGCGGCCACGGCGATGCTGGCCGCCTCTGCATGGAGCTTCTCGACAACCGTTTCATGGAGGACACAGATCAACCGATCCTGTAACCAGGAGAGGCGCTGCGCACAGGCTAGGCCGCCTCCATCCTCTTCGAGAAGTTCCCTGATCTTCAGGCGGCCATCGGTGCTTGCGGCTCGCAAGATGGCGAGAAGCGCGGTGCGCTTTTCCAGCGTCGTCCGGCTGCCGTCCTCCCCCACGAGCCGGCATTCCGCCCGCAGCTTGTCCACATCGAGAATATCGGAGAAATCGAGTTCTTGGTTGGCCATGTCGTCCTGCAGATGCCTCAGGGTCTCCGCACGCTATAGCCGCTCCGGCGCGCACTGAACAATGATAATCGTGCGCCGCCGGTTCACACTTCGCTTGCCTCTGGGTGAGCTTGCGGGCCTATCGTCATCTCACGCACCGCCGACCTGCTTCTTCAAGGCATACAGTGCATCGAGCGCTTCCCGCGGAGTGAGATCGTCCGGATTGATCCCCTTCAATGCCTCCTCGACCTTCGAAGTTCCCGACCGCTTCAGATCCTCTCGACGAACTGCCACCTGGAACAGGGGCAGATCATCGATCAGTTGGCTCGCAGGGTTCTTGCGATCCGAATCCTCGAGCTTCGTCAGCACATCCCGGGCTCTCGCGACAACCGAGGCGGGAAGGCCCGCCAGTCGAGCCACCTGAATGCCGTAGGAGCGGTCTGCCGCACCCGGACCAACCTCATGCAGGAAGATCACCTCGCCATCCCATTCCTTCACGCGCATGGTGGCGTTGGACAGCCGGTTCAGTTTTTCGGACAACACCGTCAGTTCATGAAAGTGCGTGGCAAACAGGCCGCGGCAACGGTTCGCCTCGTGAAGGTGCTCGACAGCCGCCCAGGCGATCGACAGACCATCGAAAGTCGCCGTCCCACGGCCGATCTCGTCGAGGATGACGAGCGATCGGTCCGTCGCCTGGTTAAGGATGGCAGCCGTCTCGACCATTTCGACCATGAAGGTGGAGCGACCTCGAGCGAGGTCGTCGGACGCGCCGACGCGCGAGAACAGGCGATCGACGACCCCGATATGCGCGGAAGTCGCCGGCACGAAGGAGCCCATCTGAGCCAGGATCGCAATCAACGCGTTCTGGCGAAGGAAGGTCGACTTACCGCCCATGTTGGGACCGGTGAGCAGCCAGAGCGCGCCAAACTCGCCATCGCCGTGCGGTGAAAGATTGCATTCATTGGCAATGAACGGACCTTCCGATTTCCGTCGCAGCGCTTGCTCGACGACTGGGTGGCGCCCGCCTTCGATTGCGAACATACAGGAGGCATCGACCGTCGGCCGGTGGTATCCCCATTCCTCGGCAAGCAATGCAAGACCGGCCGCAACGTCGATCGCTGCAACGGCGCGTGCTCCCTTCTTGATCGCCTCGGCTTGCGCGGTAACAGCCGTCACCATGCGATCGAAAGCGGCAAGCTCGATGGTCAAGGCGCGATCGGCCGCATTGGCGATCCGGCTTTCCAGGTCCGCAAGTTCCGTGGTCGTGAAACGCATCGCATTGGCCATCGTCTGGCGATGGATGAAGCGGGCCTTGGCTTCTGCCGTTTCCGTCATCGGGCCGGCATTGCCCGCCGTCACCTCGATGAAATATCCGAGGACGTTGTTATGCTTGATCTTCAGCGACTTGATGCCGGTCTCTTCGGCATATTGCAGCTGCAGGCCGGCGATGACCCGTCGTGACTGGTCGCGAAGGCCCCTCACTTCATCGAGGTCTGCGTCGGCCCCTTCGCGCAGGAAGCCGCCATCCCGCTTGAGAAGCGGCTGCTCGTCCGCCAGCAGCGATCCCAGCAGCGTCTCCAGTTCGGCCGGCAGCGCCTTGAGGTCCGCCAGTGCCTCGCCGAGTTCCTCCGGAAGCATCGCCTTTCCGAGGAAGGATGCGACCGCTCGCGACGCCTCCAGTCCACGCAGGATGGAGCCGAGATCGCGGGGGCCGCCACGATCCAGCGCCAAGCGTGACAGCGCGCGCGGCATGTCGGGGACATGCTTCAGGGCACTGCGCAGCTCCGAACAGAGCGACGGCTCCTCCCGCAGGAAGGAAATGGAATCGAGCCGCAGGTTGATGCGGACAGGGTCGGTGAGCGGCGACATCAGCCGCTCTGCAAGCAGACGAGCGCCGCCACCGGTCACGGTCCGATCGACCGCCTTCAGCAGCGACCCATCCCGATCGCCCGAGAGGGTTCGTGCCAGTTCAAGGTTGGCGCGCGTGGCCGGGTCGATAAAAAGTGTGGAGGCTGCGCTCTCGCGCTCGGGGGTGCCGAGTGCAGGACGCTCGGCGATCTGGGTCTTCTCGACGTAGGCGACGGCGGCCGCGGCAGCTGCAAGTTCTGCGCGAGAGAAGTTTCCGAATCCATCGAGCGTGCCAACGCCGAAATAGCGGGTGATGCGGCCTTCGGCACTGGCGCTGTCGAACAGAACCCCGGGCTGGGGCACCGCAACTTTGCCAAGGACGTCAAAGACCGGCTTGAACTCGGGGTCATGAAACATCGTGTCAGGCAGGACCAGTTCCCGCGGATCGATCCGCAGGATGTCCGCCAGTAGCCTCGACTGATCCGTCTCGGCAAGACGGAAGACACCCGTGGAGATGTCGATCCACGCCAGCGCCAGCTGCGGCTCGGATGCGCCCTTGATGCGGGCAAGCGCCATCAGATAATTGGACTCCGACGGGGACAGCAGCTTGTCTTCGGTCAGCGTGCCGGGCGTAACCAGCCGGACCACATCCCGTTTGACGACCGATTTCGAGCCGCGCTTCCTAGCCTCCGCCGGATCCTCGATCTGCTCGCAGACCGCGACCCGGAAACCCAGCGTGATCAGTTTCTGCAGGTAATCATCCGCGGCGTGGATAGGCACCCCGCACATGGGAATGTCCTGCCCCATGTGCTGGCCGCGTTTGGTCAGCGTGATGCCGAGCGCGCGCGATGCCTCCACCGCATCCTCGAAGAACAGCTCGTAGAAATCGCCCATGCGATAGAACAGCAGCGAACCGGGGTTGTTCGCCTTGATCTCGATGTACTGCTCCATCATCGGCGTTGCGGTGGCACGGCTTTCGTCCGAGGCAAGCTCGTCGACAGTCAGTGCTTCGATGGAGAATCTTTCGAATTGTGTCACGGAACCGATTTTTTGTTGCGCAAGAGAAGTGGCGACACTATCGATGTTGACCCCTGAAAGACAACATCTCCCGCAGCCTTGAGGAGGGCTGCCCACAAAAAGCTTGAGGAGCTATGCCAGTGAACGACAAGGCCGCCCGCCAACGTGCTTCCGTGACCGAACAGGAAGCACTTGCATTCCATGCCGAGGGGCGCCCCGGGAAACTGGAGATCAACCCGACCAAACCAATGGCAACGCAGCGCGATCTGTCGCTTGCCTATTCTCCGGGCGTTGCCGTTCCGGTAAAGGCGATCGCCGCCGATCCGTCCAAGGCCTACGACTATACGGCACGCGGCAACATGGTCGCCGTGATCTCCAACGGCACCGCGATCCTCGGTCTCGGAAATCTCGGCGCGCTCGCATCCAAGCCGGTCATGGAAGGCAAGGCGGTGCTCTTCAAGCGCTTTGCGGATGTCGATTCCATCGATCTCGAAGTCGACACGGAAAACGTCGACGAGTTCGTCAACTGTGTGCGCTTCCTCGGACCATCGTTTGGCGGCATCAACCTTGAAGACATCAAGGCGCCGGAGTGTTTCATCATCGAAAGCCGCTTGCGCGAGCTGATGGACATCCCCGTCTTCCACGACGACCAGCATGGAACGGCTATCATTGCCGCTGCCGGCCTTATCAATGCTCTCGAGCTCACCGGCCGTGACCTGAAGACCACGAAGCTCGTCTGCAACGGCGCAGGCGCCGCAGCAATTGCCTGCATCGAACTGATCAAGGCGATGGGTTTCAACCCCGACAATATCCTCCTCTGCGATACCAAGGGCGTCATCTATCAGGGACGCACCGAAGGCATGAACCAGTGGAAGTCCGCGCATGCGGCAAAGACCGACCGGCGAACGCTGGAGGAGGCCATGAAGGGCGCCGACGTCGTTTTCGGCCTGTCCCAGAAAGGCGCTTTCTCCGAAGAGATGATCCGGTCCATGGCGGACAAGCCGGTCATCTTCGCCATGGCCAATCCCGATCCTGAAATCACGCCGGAAGAGGTCGCCCGCATCCGCGACGATGCGATCATGGCAACCGGCCGCTCGGACTATCCGAACCAGGTCAATAACGTCCTCGGCTTCCCCTACATCTTCCGCGGTGCACTGGATGTGCGCGCCACGCAGATCAACGACGCCATGAAGATCGCAGCGGTCCGGGCACTCGCCAATCTGGCGCGAGAGGATGTCCCGGACGACGTCGCAGCCGCCTATCAGGGCAACCGGCCGCGTTTCGGCTCGCAATACATCATCCCCGTCCCGTTCGACCCGCGGCTGATCTCTGCCATACCGGTCGCGGTGGCGGAGGCCGCGATGGAAAGCGGCGTGGCGCAGAAGAACATTGCCGACCTTGCCGCCTACGGCCGCGAACTTTCCGCTCGCCGCGATCCCATTGCCGCGACGACCCAGGGCATCTACGAACGGGTACGCCGCTTCCCGAAGCGGGTCGTGTTCGCCGAGGCCGAGGAAGAGCAGGTCATGCGCGCCGCGATCTCCTTCTGCCATCAGGGGCTTGGCACCGCGATCCTTCTCGGGCGCGATGACGTCATCCGGACAACGGCGGAAAAGGCGGGAATCGATCTTGATCGACCAGGGATCGAAATCGTGAACGCACGCATCTCCAATCGGGTCGACGCCTATATCGACCATCTGTATGCCCGCCTTCAGCGTCAGGGTTTCCTTTTGCGCGACGTCCAGCGCCTCATTCACAACGATCGCAATCACTTCGCTGCCACCATGGTTGCGGTTGGTGACGCGGACGCAATGGTAACGGGCACGACACGTAACTATGCGACGGCGCTGCAGGACGTGCGCCGCTGTATCGACACCAAGCCTGGGCACAAGGTGATCGGGGTGTCGCTCGCGCTGTCGCGCGGCCGCACCGTCTTCGTTGCCGACACTGCTGTCCACGACATGCCGACGGCGGAAGAGCTGGCAGACATTGCCGTCGAAGCAGCCCGGGTGGCGCGCCGCATGGGATATGAGCCGCGTGTCGCAATGCTTGCCTACTCCACATTCGGCCAGCCGACCGGCGAGCGCTCCGAGCGGGTGCGCGAGGCTGTAAAAATCCTCGACCGGCGCGTGGTGGATTTCGAGTACGACGGCGAGATGGCTGCCGATGTCGCGCTCAACCCGCAGCGTATGGAACAGTTTCCATTCTGCCGGCTGTCCGGAACAGCCAACGTCCTCGTCATGCCGGCAATCCATTCTGCATCGATCTCGACGCGCATGCTGCAGGAACTCGGAGCTGCCACGGTCATCGGTCCGTTGCTGGTCGGCCTGGACAAATCCGTCCAGATCACCTCGATGGGCGCGAAGGATTCGGACATCGTCAACATGGCGGCAATCGCGGCCTATAACGCCGGGATGTGACATCGGAAGAGCCGAGACGGGCTATCCGTCTCGGCTCTTCAAAATCATCGGATGAAGGGCTGGCTCAGTTCGAGAAGCGTCCGGCATCGGCGCCGTAGTAATTGATGTAGCGATCGGAAATAGACGCGATGGGCAACACGACCAGTACATCGGTGGTGTTGAAGGCCTGATCGACCACTGCACCGTTGCCGATCATCGCGCCGAGGCGCAGATACCCTTTGACCAGCGGCGGCATCGTCACCAGCGCCTTGCGGGCATCGACACCTTCCAGCGGCATCAGATCCATCTCGCGGTAAAGCTCGGGAAGCGCCTCAACGGCCCACTCGCCTTTTGCCTGCACGTTGTGATGCAGGAAGGAGAGCGCCAGCGCATGTTCTTCCGGATAGATCCCGGGGAATGAAGCGCAACCGAACATCGCACTCATGCCATGCTTCAGTGAGTAGGCCCAGCAGCCCTGCCACAAGAGTTCCACCGTCCGCTTCGTTCTATAGGCGGGCAGAACGCAGGAGCGGCCCAGTTCCATGAACTGCTTGTCGGGATGCCTCGCAAGCAAAGGTGCGACATCGAACTCGGAGGCCGAGTAAAACCCGCCATGGGCGATGGCCACCTCCTGCCGCAAAAGGCGGTAGGTGCCCACGATCTGTTCCTCGATGTCGCCTTCGATCGCCCGGTCGATGACAAGCAGATGGTCACAGATCGCATCATAGGAATCGATGTCCCGGCGCATCTGCATGGCATCGGCCGGAAGCTGCGCCTTCATTTCCTCGACAAAGACCCGATAGCGCACAGCCTGAGCGGCATCGATCTCGCGCGAATTACGCGCGAGCCGGGTCTCCAGTGACCCTATGCGGCCGAACAGGCCGTCCGCTGATTCCGCCAAGATCGGCTGCGTCGAGTTTGCGTTCACGTCATGCTTCAGGAGTTCGAGCACCATGGTGATTTGTCCCGTGGGTTCAATTCACCGCTACTAATCATTCTCTCGCAACAAGAGAATGACATTACCTGTCACAATAGCGGCGGCGGGAGCCGGACGTCAACGCGATCGGGCAGATGTACTGCATCTTGAACCACTTGCACGAGATGTCCCGGCATTACGGGCTTTGCCAAAGTGTGCGCGATCTGCAACGCGGAAACGTCGATTTCCCCTGTCGCGGCGGCACCCGTCAGGAGAATCACCGGAACGACGGGAAGGCCTTGAACGCTCTCGAAGCTTCGCAGAGCAGCAAGGGCCTGCGGTACCGCCATGCCGGGCATGTGCAGATCCGTGACGACGACGTCCGGTCTTCCCGTTGCAACTGACACGGCATTCAGCAATTCCACCGCGTTCTCCACGACCCTTACCCGGTGACCCGCCTTACGGAGTGCCACACTGACCAGCAGGGCACTGACCGGATCGTCTTCGGCGATCAGGACATCGAGCACCTTTTCAGGACGGCCTGCCTCCGGATGCGCAGCAATCCTGTCGCGCGTGCCAAAACCTCTCATCCGGCCCGACAGGACATCGATAAGCGATTTCTCGCGCAACGGGCGGATGAGCCAGGCGTCGTAGAGATCCTGAGGCTGGGACGCCCGTTCCTCGGGATTGACGAGCAGGATGCGGTGCAGCGCCGGATCGCCCAGCTGGGAGATCGAGGATGCAGCCATGCGGTGGTCGACGATCACGTCGGTGTAAGGCAGGCAGCCCTGTGAGGCATTCGAAAGCAGCGAGGCAGCCTCAGCCACACTATAGGCGGGGCAGCAGCGCCCGCCCAGCGTTTCAATCATCGCAATCGTTGCCGTGGCTGCGGGTCCCTGCGGCGCCAGCAGCAAGACGCGGCTGCTCGTGAGCAGCCTCTGGCGTTCGTTGGTACCGGCGGCCGCATCCTCCGCAAAGCGTAACGGAAAGCGTATTTCAAAAGTGCTGCCCCTGCCCGCTTCGCTGCTGACTGACAGTGACCCACCGAATTCCACGAGAATGCGGGACGCAATCGACAGACCGAGACCGGTGCCTCCGCTGCGCTCCGCGGCCCCGCCAACCTGCTCGAACTCTCCGAATATTCGCGTCCGCTCTTCGTCCGTCATTCCCGGGCCGGTGTCGGCCACGGAGATGACCACTTCTGCGGCCGCGACATGGGCGCGAACCAGAACGCCGCCTTGCTGGGTGAACTTGACCGCATTGCCGACCACGTTGAACAGCACCTGGCGCAGCCTTGCGGGGTCAAGATCGAGAAGCTCCGGCAGATCAGCCACAACCGTCGCGGCGATCTCTATCCCTTTTTCATGCGCCCGGGGCGCCAGCATTTCCACCACGCTCTCGATCAACTGGCGCAGGTTTGCCGCCCTGTTGTTGAGGCGGAATTTCCCTGCCTGCATGGTCGAATAGTCGAGGAGATCCTCCACCAGCTGAGCGAGCGCATGGCCCGACTGTCGAATGCCGCTCAGGTAATTCTGCTGCTCGGCAGTCAGCTTGGTCTGGCCAAGGAGATAGGTCATCCCCAGGATGCCGTTCAGCGGTGTGCGAAGCTCGTGCACCACGGTCGCGATCTGGCGCGACTTCGCAGCACTTGCTGCCTCGAGTTCGCTCAATCGCCTGCCGGACAGACGATCGACGATCCTGCTGTAGAACCGGCGCAAGGCGGGTCTTTGTGGCTCTCCAGCCTCTACAGCCAGCCGCGCATGAGCAAGCGCGCCATTGCCGCTCCCACGCGGTGCAAACGCCTTGGATATCCGTTCATGCATGCGGGTATAAATGCGCATGGGAGTGTGCCTAACACAGCTTTGTTCCCAGTCTGCGCGCCCAAACCCTAAAATTCTATCTATTCGCCCTCTTGAGCTTTCGTGGTCCGCGACCCGAACAACTCATCGAGGATGACGCAGGCCGCACCAATCGAGATGAAACTATCGGCGAGGTTGAAGACCGCGAACGACCATGTCGATGTATGGAAGAGGATGTAATCGACCACATGACCGTACAGGAAACCATCGATCAAATTGCCGATCGCTCCCGCCACAATCAGGGTGAACCCGAGATGCGCGAAAGCCCTGTCCTTCGGTGAACGATACCACAGCCACAGCACGAACGTGACGATGACGATCCGCATGCCGATGATGAACTCGCGCTCCAGGCCCGAGAGGAAGGAGAAGGCGACGCCCAGATTGTAGGTGCGGTAGAGCGCCAGCATCGGCATCACCGGCACGGCTTCCTGCAGCGGAAGATGTGCTTCCACCAGGAATTTTATGCCTTGGTCGAGCACCACCGCGAGAACGATGAGCGTAAGCGCCATTGCCGGGCGGGAGAAGATGGACGCCGTTGCTGTCATTCTGGGCCATCCAGCTTGAGAAGGTGTCGTCGCGCTTCAAACAGCATGACCGCTGTCGCCACAGCCAGATTGAGACTGTCGGCCCTGCCTTGCTGCGGAATGCGGACCAGCCTGTCCGCATATTTGGCGAGAATATCCGGCAGTCCAGATTGCTCGTTGCCCATCAGCACGACCACCGGCTTTTTTGAATAGTCTACGGTGCGATAATCGACGGCGCCGGCAAGATGGGTTGCAACCACTTCGACGCCCGTCTTCTTGTGCCAGTTCCTGAAGTCTTCGGCAGAAACCCTGACCAGCGGAACAGCGAAAACCGATCCCATCGTCGCGCGGACGGTCTCCAGCGAGAAAGGATCCGTGCATTCGCCCACGAGGATAACACCTGAGGCGCCGGACGCGTCGGCAGTCCTGATGATCGTTCCGAGATTTCCGGGATCCCGGACCCGGTCGAGCGCCACATAGGTCTTGCCGACAGCCGGTGAAAGCGCATCAAGCCCAGTCCACCGCTGATCGAATATCCCGACCACCATTTGCGGGTTGTCCCGCCGCGTGATGGAGGAAAGCACCTTTTCGCTCACCTCCAGCACGAGCCCGCCCTTGGCGACAGTCTTGACCGCCACCTGCTCCACCAGCGGCTTACCCTTGGCCGCCTTTGCATAGACGAGCGTACGGATAGTCCATCCGAGCTCCAGCGCGTCGATGACCAGTTTCAGGCCCTCGGCCATGAAGGTGCCGCTCTGCTCGCGGTCCTTCTTGTTGGTGAGTGCCTTGATGTCCTTCACGATCGGATTGGAGAGGCTGGTGACCTCCTTGACCTGACCGACCCGGCGCTGCCCAGCATTGCGGTGGTCGTCGATCATTTCGGCACCCAGCGGCTGAAAAGGGATGTTGAGAGCGCGCGGCCCGGCGTCTTTCCGTCCAGTCCGGCCTCCCGTATGACGAGTTCGCCGGATTCTACCGCTCCACCTGCGCCACGCATTGTCTCGCGCATCAGTTCATGGATGGAGTAGAAGCTCGCGCGGATGGAATACGCGGTCAGGACGAGCCCTATCGCCTTCGGCGAAAGCAGTTCGCGGCAGATATCCAGCATAAGCGGCAGATGATCGAAAAGTTGCCACACCTCTCCGTTCGGACCTCGGCCGAATTTCGGCGGGTCGGTGAGGATGATGTCGTATCGGCTGCCGCGGCGCTCTTCACGCTGAATAAACTTCATGGCGTCTTCGCAGATCCACCGGATCGGCGCTTTTTCCAGCCGGCTCAGCGCCTGGTTTTCCCGTGCCCAGCCGATCGCCTTCTTCGAGGCATCGACATGGGTGACTTCCGCACCCGCTGCGGCCGCAACGAGCGAAGCGACACCCGTATAACCGAACAGGTTCAGAACCTTGACCGGCCGACCGGCCGCCTCGACCTGTCGCTTCATCCACTCCCAGTGGACGATCTGTTCCGGAAAGACCCCAACATGCCGAAACGACGTGAACCGGCCGAGAAAGTCGACGCCGAGAAGCGACAATGGCCAGGTTTCGCCAAGCGCATCCTTGGGAAAACGCCAACGGCCCATGCCGTCCTCTTCGGTGTCGCCGGTAAAGACGGCATCCACTTTTTCCCATGTCGATGGCGCCAGGGATGGCTGCCACAGCGCCTGGGCCTCCGGTCGCACGATGCGATACGGGCCATATTGCTCCAGCTTCAGCGCATTTCCGCTGTCGATCAGGTGAAAATCGCCAGCCCCGGAGGATTCCAGTATTACCGGCACCCGCTCCGCCGGACGCTCTCCGGAACGGGTCACGAGAGCCCGCTGCGGAACTGCTTCCTCCGGCGGGGCCTTCCTGGTCACTGGCGACGGACGGCGTTCAGGCGCGCCTGAACCGGGCTGCCTGTTCGCAGGCCCGGAACCGCCGCTCTTGCCGGGCCTCCTGTCGGGGCGTCTTTCCCTGTTTTTCAATCTGCTGACCCGCTTGCTTAGAACTTTCCGTGCAAATAGCACTGGCCCGCCACTTGGCAAAGCGCTTTCCCCTGCCCTAACTTCATCTGAGGATCTGGGAGGAGGCCGGCATGGACATTGAAGGCGAGGAACGGATCGTCGCGCCACGCGACATTGTGTGGGCTGCGTTGAACGATCCGGAAATTCTGAAGCAATGCGTTCCCGGCTGCCAGAGCCTGGAGCAGACATCTCCGACGGAACTCGTCACCACCGTCCGGATCAAGATCGGCCCGGTAGCTGCAAACTTCAACGGCGAAATCACGCTCTCCAACATCAACGCACCGGAGAGCTATACCATTTCCGGTGAGGGCAAGGGCGGGATCGCGGGCTTCGGCAAGGGATCGGCGGATGTGTCACTCGTCGAAGATGGGGTGGAAACCATTCTGAAATACACCGCAAAGGCGCAAGTGGGCGGCAAAATCGCGCAGTTGGGTTCGCGACTGATCGATTCAGCTTCACGAAAACTGGCACAGCAGTTTTTCGCCGACTTTAATGTCGCAGTGGCGGCCAAGGTTGCAGGCTGACGGGCCGGCGGTCACCGCGTCAGCGACGATAAACGTGTCGTTTTCCTGTCCTTTGACAGCACATGGCCGGGAGCCTCGGCCATGCAAAAACCGCAGAAATGCGCGGGATTCGGCCTATTTATTAACAACAGATTGACTTTCCAACCCCATGCGTTTAGAAGCCCGCCGCAATCGCAACGGACGTAGCAAAAACCTTATTCCCTGAAATCCAGTCACGTTTTCAAAAACACCCTTGTGCCATGCGAAGCGCTTGGATGAGGGGGAAGCTTGGCGTAGACTGGAACACGCAAGTCACGACAAGAAGGAACTAATCCATGAGTGTGCGTGTGTCTGGTAAACAGATGGAAATCGGTGACTCGTTCCGCCAGCGGATCGAGGACCACATCGGCGAGGCGGTCACGAAATACTTCGACGGGGGGTATTCGGGCCAGGTGATCGTGGAGAAATCCGGGTCACGCTTTGCAGCGGACTGCAAGGTTCACCTCGACACCGGTATCGTTCTGCATGCGGCTGGCCAGGCGAATGATCCGCAGCTTAGCTTCGACGCCGCCGCCCAGCGGATCGAGAAGCGTCTGCGCCGTTACAAGAGGAAGTTGAAGGACCACCACGCCGGGTCGCAGGGCAACGGCCACGCCGAAATCGCTTATACCGTCATGGATGCGATTCCGGAGGAGGATGACGGGCTGCCAGATGATTTCGCTCCGACAATCGTCGCCGAAAGCTCGAAGCAGTTGAGAACAATGTCGGTCGCTACCGCCGTGATGGCGTTGGACATGACCGATGAGCCCATCCTTCTTTTCCGGAACCCCGGCAAGGAAGACCTGAACATCGTCTATCGCCGCACTGACGGCAATATTGGTTGGATCGACTCCGCCAATATCAAAGGCTAACAAATCTGGGAGAGCGTCGGCAACGGCGCTCCCTCCACCCAAGCGGTGGTACAAAGGATGAAAAGAATGGCTTTGGCAGATTTGCTGCAGCAAGATGCAATTATTCCCGCCCTCAGAGTAAATTCCAAGAAGCAGTTGCTACAGGAATTGGCCGCAAAGGCTTCCAAGCTCACCGGCGTTGCCGAGCGGGAAATCTTTGACGTCATACTGCAGCGTGAGAAACTTGGCTCCACGGGCGTTGGTCATGGGATTGCCATCCCGCATGGCAAGCTCAGCAGCATATCCACTATCAAAGGTGTGTTCGCACGGCTGGAAACGCCTATCGATTTCGAAGCGCTTGATGACGAACCCGTGGATCTGGTTTTTCTGCTTCTCGCACCGGAAGGTGCGGGTGCCGACCACCTCAAGGCTCTTTCCCGTATCGCCCGTATTCTGCGCGATCAGGAACTGGTCAACAAACTTCGGCAGACGGATTCCGCGTCGGCCATCTATGCGTTCCTGAACGAGGAGCAGGCGTCCAACGCCGCCTGATCGTTCAATCTCCAATCAATAAAAAGGCCGCCCCGCGTTAACGCCGGGCGGCCTTTTTATGTTGTTGATCAGCGATCAGTTGCCAGCCTTGGCACCTTCGACTGCGGCTGCCTCCACCTTCGGGCCTCCCTTGGATACCCCGACCATGGCCGGCCGCAGGACGCGGTCACCAATGGTGAAGCCCGCCTGAACCACCTGTAGGACAGTGTTGTTCGGCACTTCCTGGTTCGGAATTTCGAACATCGCCTGATGGAAATTCGGATCGAACTTTTCACCTTCGGCGTCGATCTTCTTGATCCCATGCCGCTCGAGGGCGGACAACATCGCCCGCTCCGTCAGGTCCACTCCTTCGAGAAGTGTCGTGAGCGTCTGGTCCGCAGCGGCGCGCTCGTCCAACGGCACGGCGTCAAGAGCACGACGAAGATTATCCGATACCGCCAGCATATCGCGCGCGAAAGACGCGACAGAATAGGACTTGGCATCCTTTACATCGCGCTCCGTCCGACGACGGAGATTTTCCATTTCCGCAGCCATGCGGAGGAAGCGGTCACGCAGATCGGCGTTTTCCGCCCTCAGAGCCTCTACGGGATCGATCTCGACCTCCTGCGTTTCAGCCGCGTCATTCGCTGCTGCGTCCTGCAGCGCGGACGCCAGTGCTTCTGCAGTGTTGTCGGGGGCGGATTCATTCTTGCCCGCGTCAGGTCCGTTTTTCTTTGTTTCGTCGCTCATGACCTTCTCCGGTGTAGTGTTCACAAAGTTGTGCCCGATATCGAGGTTTGAACCTCAAAAATCAAGGCTCGTGGGGTGTCTGCGAGTTAAAGCTGCTGGCGTGTCAGCCGGGCGAGGACCTGCGCGGTGTAATCCACCATCGGTACAACGCGGGAATAATTGAGGCGGGTCGGCCCGATCACTCCGACTGC
The DNA here is from genome assembly GCF_020531965.1 of Pseudorhizobium xiangyangii. Taxonomy (GTDB): domain Bacteria; phylum Pseudomonadota; class Alphaproteobacteria; order Rhizobiales; family Rhizobiaceae; genus Neorhizobium; species Neorhizobium xiangyangii. The sequence goes on from NZ_JAJAWH010000003.1 coordinate 84,522, forward strand.
GCCGACGATCCGCTCTTCCTGATCGCGGTAGGGCGCGACGATGAGCGACGAACCGGACAGCGAGAACAGCTTGTTCTCCGAGCCGATGAATATCCGCACGCCTGGTCCGCTTTCGGCGAGCTCCAGTATCTCGATCAGGCTATCCTTCTTCTCGAGATCGTCGAAGAGCATACGCAGGCGATCGAGATCCTCGGCACCCGCTATCGCTTCCAGAAGGTTCGCCCGGCCGCGGACGATGAGCTGGTTCGGCTTGCCGTCCTCCCGGCTGCCCGACCAGACGGCCAGGCCGCGCTCCACGAGATCCTGAGACAGGACCGTCAGCTCGTTCTGTACTTGCGCCTTGAGCTTTTCGAGCTGGCCCCGAAGTTCGACAAGCGTCTGCCCGGTCAGATGAGCGTTCAGAAAATTCGCGGCCTCGGTCAACTGCGATGAGCTCACCCCGGCGGGAAGGTCGATGATGCGGTTCTCGACCTGGTTCTTTTCCCCGACGAGGACGGCGAGCGCCTTGGTGGGCTCAAGCCGGATGAACTCCACGTGCTTCAGCACGGGATCGCTCTTTGTCGTTATGACGATCCCAGCCCCGCGCGATGCCCCGGAGAGCAGGCGACTGGCCTCGTTCATCAGGCTCTCCAGCGGACGGTCCCTGCCCTCGGGGCGGATTTGCCGCTCGATACTGGTCCGCTCCTCCTCCGAAAGATCGCCAACCTGCATGAAAGCATCGACGAAAAAGCGGAGGCCGGACTGGGTGGGCAAACGGCCGGCGCTGATATGGGGCGCGTAGATGAGGCCAAGTTCTTCCAGGTCGCTCATCACGTTGCGCACGGAAGCCGGCGAGAGCGACATCGGCAAAAGACGCGACAGGTTCCTCGATCCCACCGGCTCGCCGGTCTCCAGGTAACCCTCGACGATGTTTCTGAAAATCTCGCGCGAACGGTCGTCCAGCGGTATGCCGTTGTCCCCTCGTGCCATAAAACCCATTGCTCGCTTTGAAACCTCTGTTCGGCTGTAGCGAAAATATAGTCATTCGCAGCCGTCTTCGCCACATCGAAATCCCTGAACCGTGCTGCTTATGGATTACCCCTTTTCCTTTGCAAATGGCGGGGGAGCCCCTTAGAAGGCGGTACCAACTCTCGGGAGCAAGATATGCGGCCTTCAGGCAGAAAAACCGACCAGATGCGCAAGGTTTCCTTCGAGCGCAACTTTTCCAAGCATGCGGAAGGCTCTTGCCTGGTCCGTTTCGGCGACACCCATGTCCTGTGCACCGCCAGCCTTGAGGAAAAGCCCCCGGCATGGCTCCGCAACAGCGGCAAAGGCTGGGTAACGGCGGAATACGGCATGCTGCCGCGCGCCACCGGCGACCGGATGCGGCGTGAGGCAGCCTCCGGCAAGCAGGGCGGACGCACCCAGGAGATCCAGCGACTAATCGGGCGCTCGCTGCGTGCAGTCGTCGACCTGACCGCTCTCGGCGAGAAGCAGATCACGATCGACTGTGACGTCATCCAGGCAGACGGCGGGACCCGCACGGCCGCCATCACCGGTGGCTGGATTGCTCTTCACGACTGCCTGAAGTGGATGGAAGCCCGTTCCATGGCCAAGGTGGACAAGGTCCTGAAGGATCATGTCGCCGCCATCTCCTGCGGGATCTTCGCCGGCCAGGCGGTGATTGACCTCGACTACATCGAGGACTCCGCTGCAGAAACGGACGCCAATTTCGTCTTGACCGGTTCAGGTGGCATCGTCGAGGTTCAGGGTACGGCCGAAGGCGCGCCGTTCAGCCAGGAGGAATTCCTGTCGCTGCTGAAGCTTGCACAAGATGGCACGCAGGAACTGGTCGCCCTGCAGAAACAGGTCATCGCCTAAAGGAGAACCCGTTGATCGACGGCGTGCTGGAGACCGCGCTCTATGCAGAGGATCTCGATGCGGCAGAGGTTTTCTACGGCGGCATCCTGCGCCTCGAACGGATCGCACGTGCCGGATCCCGGCACGTGTTTTTCCGCTGCGGACCGGGCGTCCTTTTGATCTTCAACCCCAAGGAAACCATCCAGCCGCCGCCGCCCGGCGGATTGCAGGTCCCGCCGCACGGCTCAACGGGCCAGGGTCATGCATGCTTCCGCGTCGCTCGCGAAAATCTTGACGCCATGGCAGACAGCTTGACTGCCGCAAGCGTCGAGATCGAGAGCGACGTCATTTGGCCCAACGGCGCGCGGTCCATCTATTTCCGCGATCCAGCGGGCAACAGTCTCGAATGCGCAGAACCGGGCCTCTGGTCCATCGCCTGAGGTAGTTTCCATGAGAAAGCTCGATACCAAGACCATCGTCGTCGCCAGCCACAACGCCGGCAAAATCCGCGAGATTGCGGAACTGATCGGGCCGTTCGGCTTTGCGGCCAAATCAGCCGCGGAACTGAATTTCGACGAACCCGACGAAACCGGCACGACTTTCGAGGAAAACGCCGCGATCAAGGCGCTCGCCTCCGCGAAAGCCTCCGGATTGCCGGCACTGTCCGACGACAGCGGCCTCGTCGTCGATGCGCTGGATGGTGCGCCGGGCGTCTACACCGCCGATTGGGCGGAGTGCGGTGATGGCACGCGGGATTTCGTCATGGCAATGGAGAAGGTCGAAAAGGCCCTGGCCGATAGCGGCGCCGTCAGCTCCGAGCAAAGGACTGCCCGCTTTGTCAGCGTTCTCTGCCTTGCCTGGCCGGATGGTCACACCGAGTTCTTCCGCGGCGAGGTCGAGGGCATTGTCGTATCGCCGCCGCGTGGCGACAAGGGGTTCGGCTATGATCCGGTCTTCCAACCGGCCGGCCATGACCTTACTTTCGGCGAAATGAGCTCGGACGAGAAACACGGCTGGAAGCGTGGAGAGCCGGAGGCCCTGTCGCACCGGGCCCGCGCGTTCAAACGCTTCGTCGAAACCTGCCTGGAGACCTGAACCCGTTGAATTCCGACGCGTCCCTTCTGCCTGATACCGGTGAGCCCGGCTTTGGCATCTATGTGCATTGGCCGTTCTGTGCGGCCAAATGCCCTTATTGCGACTTCAACAGCCACGTCCGTCACCAGCCGGTCGATCAGCCCCGCTTTACCGCCGCCTTCCTCAAGGAAATGGAGACGATGCGGCGGATGAGCGGTCCGAAGACCGTCACCAGCGTTTTCCTCGGAGGCGGCACGCCATCCCTGATGGACCCGGCCACTGTACAGGCGATCCTCGACGGCATTGCCCGCTATTGGCACGTGCCGGATTGTATCGAGATCACCATGGAAGCCAATCCGTCGAGCGTCGAGGCCGAGCGCTTCCGTGGCTACCGCGCCGCAGGCGTAAACCGGGTTTCACTTGGCGTGCAAGCACTGAACGACACCGACCTTCGCTTTCTCGGCCGCCTGCATGATGTGGCCGATGCCCTGAAGGCCATTCGGCTGGCGCGGGAAATCTTCCCGCGCATGAGCTTCGACCTCATCTACGCGCGCCCGAAACAGACGGTTCAGGCATGGGAGGCGGAATTGAAGGAGGCGATCTCCTACGCCGTCGATCATCTTTCGCTCTATCAGTTGACCATCGAGGAGGGCACGCCCTTCTTCGGCCTGCACAAGGCCGGCAAACTGATCGTGCCCGACGGGGACCAGTCCGCAGACCTCTATGAAGCGACCCAGGAGATTACCGCGCGTCACGGAATGCCGGCCTATGAGGTTTCCAACCATGCGCGGCCCGGTGCCGAAAGCCGGCACAACCTCACCTACTGGCGCTATGGCGATTACGCCGGGATCGGCCCCGGCGCGCATGGCCGGCTGACGCGCGGCCCCTTCAAGATCGCGACTGCAACCGAGCGCCGGCCCGAGACATGGCTGGAACTCGTGGAACGGCAGGGCCACGGCATGGTGGAGCAGGAAGATCTCGGACGCGACGAACAGGCCGATGAACTTCTGCTGATGGGATTGCGGCTGACGGAAGGTGTGGATCTCGCCCGCTGGCAGCAGCTCTCAGGCCGCGACCCCGATCCGGCGCGGGAGCAGACTTTACTGGAACACGGGTTCATAGAACGCCTCGGCAACTCGCGCCTGCGCTGCACGCCGAAAGGCATGCTGGTGCTCGATGCCGTCGTTGCCGACCTCGCCTGTTGAGGCGCGCCTCAGGCCACCACCCTATACCACGGCCCCACTATGCTTTGACCGCCAACAGGTGCAGCCAGACGGTAGGTTGTTTGTCATAGGCGCCGCCTTGGCTGATCTCGAGTTCGAGAAAGGCCCACTTCCACCTCTGGCAGGCCCTGCGCAGCCATGCCTCGGATGGATAATTGTAATAACGCCCGAGAGCATCAAGCCCCTCCGCCTCACCTGCCTTGAAGCTGGCGTAAAAGACACCGCCCGGAGAAAGCGCGCGATGGATGCGATGGAAAACGCCGTCAAGCTCGGCGCGTGGAACGTGCAGCAGACAGGCATTCGCCCAAATACCGTCTAGAGCGCAGACTGCCTCGATCTGGTCGAAGCGCAGGACGGGGACAGGAATGCCGAGACGGCGCGAAGCTTCCGCCGCCATTTCCGGCGTCCCGTCCGTTGGCGTCACCCGAAAACCACGGCGGATCATCTCTGCGCTGTCACGGCCGTTGCCGCAGCCGAGCTCAAGAATTTCTGCGCCGGACGACAGTTTCCTCAGGAAGCGATCAAGCCAGTGCCGGCTGGGTTCTTCCGTATGGCGCGCGTAGTTCTGGGCATTTTCCGCATAAAAGCGTCCGGTTGCATCCGAATGTTTCATGCAAAGTCCTACCTTTGCGAGGCAAGGAGCTTCGTGCCGAAGCCGAGAAAGACCACGCCGACGCCGAGATCGATCTTTTTCCTGGCCTTGAGATAGGCCGCCGCCACCTTGCGGTGAGTGATCAGTCCGACCAGACAGGTGTAGTAGACCGTCGAGACGGCGATCATGACGGCAATGGCGGCGAGGCCATAGAGGACGGGCGTCCCGGCCGGCATGGTGGCCGCAAAAAGCGAGGCGACGAACAGCGCCGATTTCGGATTGGCGAGATTGGTGGCCAGGCCCATGCGGTAGGCTGCCTTCAGCGGGATCTCCATCCTCGGAGCAGCGAGGTCGGCAACCTGGCCGGCCTTGCGGACATCGCGCAGGATCTTGAAGCCGAGCCAGACGAGGTAAAGCCCGCCGACGATCTTCAGCGCCACATAGGCGAAGGGCACCGCTTGGAACAGGACATTGATACCGAGCCAGCCGGCAAGACCCCAGCAGAATGTGCCGGTAATCGTGCCTGCCGCCGCCGCAATCGCCACGGCCCGCGGCGCCGTCAATGCATATCGCATGACGAGCAGCGTGTTAGGCCCAGGCGTAATGCAAGCCACCGCCCAGATGGTTGCCACCGACAGAAGAAACATGCCCACACCCCCGACAGATCAACTTGCCAGAGATGCCCTGCAACGGCGACCCCGGTCAAGGGGTCCATACGGCGTAAGGATGCGGCGAGACAAGCTCGCCGCATCCTTGATTTTCGGTTTATGCGCCTGCGGCCCGAAAGCCAGGCACACCTATCAGGCGTTGTTTTCGTTGATCAAACGCTTGAGAAGCTCGATCTCGTGGCTAAGCTTCGTGTCGCCGGAGACGAGGTCCTCGATCTTGCGGACCGCATGGAGGACGGTCGTATGGTCACGACCGCCAAAGCGGCGACCGATTTCCGGGAAGGACCGCGGCGTCAGCGTCTTCGCCAGATACATGGCGATCTGGCGCGGCTTGACCACGACGCGAGTGCGGCGGTTCGACACCAGTTCCTGGCGCGACACGTTGTAGTGACGTGCCACGATCCGCTGGATGTCCTCGATCCGGACACGCTTTGCTTCCCCGGTACCGACCAGATGAGCGAGAAGCTCATCGACCCGCTCGATCGACAGGGAAGGTTCAAACGAACGACGGAAAAGAAGCTGGTTGAAGGCGCCTTCCAGTTCGCGACCGCTATTGGCCACGTTCGTCGCCACGTGGGAGAGAATTTCCGCAGGGATTTCCAGGGACGGATCGTCCTGCTGGGCATTTTCCAGACGGCGCGTCAGCATTTCCAGACGCATTTCGTAGTCCGGGCTTTCCATCTCGATGGCGACACCGCCCTGGAGACGCGAACGAACCCGCGGATCAAGGGATTCCAGCTCCCAGGGAGCACGGTCCGCCGCGACCACCACCTGCTTGGCGCTGTCGAGCAGCGTGTTGAGCAGATGGCAGAACTCGTTCTGGATCGTCTTGCCCTGCAGGAACTGCATGTCGTCGATGATCAGGAGGTCGATGCTGCGGAGGGAGTCTTTCAGTGTGAGCGCGTCATTGTCGCGGATCGCGGTCGCGAAGCGCCACATGAAGTATTCAGCCGTAAGATAGACCACCCGGGGGGCGCGAGCGCTGGAAACGGCTGCATTGGCAATCGCCTGCAACAGATGCGTCTTTCCAAGGCCGACGCCGGAATGAATGAACAGCGGATTGAAGCGAACGGCACCGGCACCGGCTTCGGCAATCGTCTTGGCAGCAGCAAGCGCCACGCGATTGGACGGACCGTCCACATAAGTATCGAAGGTATAGCGGGTATCGAGCGGCGAGCCGAACAGCGGGCCAGCCGTATTGGGGCGCGCGGCTGAGTGAGACGATGAAAAGGACGCGATCTTTCCGATTTCGCGAGCCGTCGTCTGGCGAGGAGCCGAAGCCTGCGATACCGGGGCCGCATCCGCAGAGAGCGTCCCCACTTCTACCGAGGCCGGGCGAACGTTGCGGCTGGCAGTACGAACGAGGATTTCGATCTTCAGGATGTCCGGGTCTTCAGCCTGGAAGATGCTGGTGATGAGGTCCAGGTAACGGTTGTTGATCCACGACTTCAGAAAAGTTGTCGGCACGCTGAGCCGAACGACGCTCTTGGAGAAGGAATGAAGCTTCAGCCGGCCGAACCAGCTCGCAAAAACATCCTGGCCGACCTGTGCCTTCAGACGTTTGCTGAATCGCTCGAACAGGGCCTGATGCTGCGTATCCAAATTTTTCCCTGCCGCTTGTGTGGATGCTGAATCGAATGCCTGCAGTGCATGGTCCCCGTCGCCTGATGCACGTGCCGTCACGGTATTCGTTTGCATTGATGTTGCCGCCTTTAAATTTCCTGACCTGCCGACGTCTTTCGCCGTCGCCAGAACAACCTCGTTTCGATGGCGCCTGACGTCCCCTCATGAGAGGCCAGTTCGTCATCCCGCTCGTATTCGCCAAAATCCTCCGATGCCAGCCAAAGACATGGACATTTCGGCGCCTTGCCGCCTGGTGAGGGGGTCTTGACCCTCGGTGCAGACTTCCCGTCCTCGCATGGTCGGTCCGCGCAATCTCTCCTTCGGCCTTACCGACTGCCGCCGGTACGCAATGAACAATATGGTGCCGTCCGGAAACCTGCTGGATTCCGGCGTACAACCGACAGTTACATGAAAAGCGGATTTTAAGACCCGCCACAAAAGCAAAAAAGCAATACCCCGCGAATGAGATCCGCGGTTGGCAGTCGCCTTACTGAAGTTATCCCCGTGCCCTTGCTGACGGCATTTAGGCAGGATCGGGGATCGAGATCAATGCCGTTTTTTACCCAAAACCTGGCGCCGACCGTTGACTCTTTCCACGGTCGCAGCATCGATCAGGAGGCGCTTTCCAGAATCGCTGTTGAATCAATGGGATTCAAAAATGACAGAGGAACGGAGCGTCGATTCACAGGAAAAATAAAAATAATCTTGACTCGTTTTCGGGGTCTCAAAAGCGTCATGTGGACGCCGCCCTCGCCGAGAACCTCGTATAAGTCATTGTAAATATTAAAGGAAACGTGTCATCGGGGTGACACTATGGCCGGGCGCCTCAATTTCGGCTTTCAATGCCAAGGCCATGAATCAGTAAAGCCCGGCGAACCGCCAGGCTTTGTCACAATAATGTGAAGCGCTTATATTAAGCGGAAAGTGCCTTCACGCGGGCGGCCAGGCGGGAAACTTTCCGGGAGGCCGTGTTGCCGTGAAGAACGCCCTTGGTGGCGGCGCGCTGGATTTCCGGCTGAGCTGCCTTCAGAGCTTCGGCTGCTACGGCGACGTCACCGGTAGCAATCGCTTCTTCGACCTTGCGGATGAAGCCGCGGACGCGCGAACGACGAGCCTTGTTGACTGCGGTACGGCTAGCGATCTTGCGGGTCGCCTTTTTCGCCGAAGTTGTATTGGCCATGTATGCCTCTCTACGAATTCGAACCAAACTCCACCATTGCAGCGCCGGCCACCTGCGACCATATCTTCAGCAATTCGGGAGCATTAGAGGAAGCCGTGATAAGGCTTTCTCATCTGTGGCGCGGCATATAACTTGAAAGGCCGCCCCCGTCAACGCGCAATTTGTCTGTCCCGCCTGCCAGAGGGGATCAACGGTGGACGAAGTTCGGCTTCCGCTTTTCAGCGAAGGCCGCCATGCCCTCCTTCTGGTCCTCGGTGGCGAAGAGAGCCTGGAAAAGCCGCCGCTCGAACCGGAGGCCTTCGGCAAGCGTCATCTCGTCCGAGCGGCTCACGGCTTCCTTTGCCATCATCACTGCCGGACGTGAGAAGGACGCGATTTTTGCGGCTGCTTCCAGCGCCTCGTCGAGCAGGCGCTCCGGCGCCACGATGCGGGCCACCAGCCCTGCCCTTTCCGCCTCGGCGGCATCCATCATCCGCCCGGTCAAAACCAGGTCCATGGCCTTCGCCTTGCCGACGGCGCGCGTCAGACGCTGTGACCCACCCATTCCCGGGATGACGCCGAGGGTAATCTCCGGTTGGCCGAACCTGGCCGTGTCCGATGCGATGATGAAGTCGCACATCATTGCCAGCTCGCAGCCTCCGCCGAGCGCATAGCCTGAAACCGCCGCGATCAGCGGCTTGCGGGTGTTCGCGACCGCTTCCCATCCGCCGAGAAAGTCGCCGACGAACGCATCGACAAAGTTCACCGACTGCATCTCCTTGATGTCGGCACCCGCCGCAAACGCCTTTTCGGATCCGGTCAGCACGATCGCACCTATGGCCGGATCGGTGTCGAATGCCTTCAGCGCCTCTGCGAGTTCCCGCATGACGCCCGAATTCAGCGCATTCAGTGCCTTTGGGCGGTTCAGTGTGATGAGCCCGACGCTGCCCCGTGCCTCCGTCAGCAATGTCTCGAAATCCTGCATGGTGTTCTCCCTAGTTCTGGCAGCCGGCGCAGTAGAACGACGAGCGTCCGGACTGCACGACGCGCGCGACCGTACCGTTGCAGCCGGGCGTCCCGCAAGCCTGGCCTTCGCGATCATAGACCGAGAAGGAATGCTGGAAGTAGCCGAGCGAGCCGTCGGTCTGGATGTGATCGCGCAGCGACGAGCCGCCGGCTGCGATGGCGTCGGCAATGACGGCACGGATCGCCTCCGTCAGCAGAACCAGTTCCTTCTTCGGGCGACCGGTCAGGGTCACCAGCGTACCGGCCTTGCGAAGTGGTGACAGATGCGCCCGCCATAGCGCCTCGCAGACATAGATATTGCCGAGGCCTGCGATCACGTTCTGGTCGAGCAAGGCGCCCTTGAGTGGCTGGTTCTTCCCGAGAAAGCGCCCGGCCAGATAGCCGGCATCCAGTGCGTTGCCGGTAGGCTCCGGCCCGAGGCCAACAAAGGCCGGATAGCTGTCAAGCTGGCTCCGCTTCCAGAGGTGCATGAAACCGAACCTGCGGGGATCATTGTAGATCACGCGCAGCCGCCGGTTCGCAGGACCGAGGTGAAAGATGACATGATCATGCTTCTCGTCCTTTGATCGGGGATGGTGAAAGTCGCCTGGAGTTTCGGACCCATCCCCTTCCTCCACCCTGAAGGAGCCAGACATGCCGAGATGCGAAATGATCGTCAGGTCGTCCTCGAGATCCATCAGGAGATACTTCGCACGCCGGCCAAGCGAAAGGATGCGCTTGGCCCCGACGGCCTCGGGGAGTTCCGGAGGCAGGGGGAACCGCAGGTCCGGCCGGCGAAGTTCCAGCCTCGCTATCGTTGCACCCTCCATGGTCGGCGCAAGTCCGCGCCTGACCGTTTCCACCTCTGGCAATTCGGGCATGGTTTTCTAACTTCCTGTTCCAACGCCTGCCAACCTGATCTATAGACCGGGCCAAACGTCGCACTGCTCAATAGACTTGCGGCACAGATAGCGAGGCGCGAGTGATTTCGCTATGGTCGCCGCCCGGATGACGACGAGCAAAGGAGTTTTGCCGATGAGTGACGCGCGCACCTCCGCCGAAGGCGGGATGGAAACATCCTATGGCTTCCGCCGGGTTTCCGAAGGCGAAAAGCAACCTCTCGTCAACGACGTGTTCCACAAGGTCGCCAAGCGTTACGACATCATGAACGACGTGATGTCGGCGGGAATGCACCGCGTCTGGAAGGATGCGATGATTTCGGCCCTCAACCCGCGCAAGGAAGAGGCCTACAAGGTGCTCGACGTTGCAGGCGGCACCGGCGACATCGCCTTCCGCATCGTCGAGGCATCGGGTCGAAAGGCGCATGCCACCGTGCTCGACATCAACGGGTCGATGCTTGCCGTCGGCACGGAGCGTGCCGCCAAGAAGGGACTGTCCGACAATCTCACCTTCGTCGAGGCGAATGCCGAGGAGCTGCCGTTCGAACCCAACAGCTTCGACGCCTATACGATCGCCTTCGGCATTCGCAACGTGCCGCGGATCGATGTGGCACTGACGGAGGCCTACCGCGTACTGAAGCGCGGCGGTCGCCTGCTGGTGCTGGAATTTTCCGAGGTCGAAATGCCGCTGCTCGATCGATTCTACGAAGAGTGGTCGTTCAAGGCGATCCCGCAGTTCGGCAAAATGATCACCGGCGAAAGCGAACCGTACCAGTATCTGGTCGAGTCGATCCGCAAGTTTCCGAACCAGGAGAACTTTGCCACGATGATCCGCACGGCCGGCTTCTCTCGCGTCACCTATACGAATTACACAGGCGGCATTGCCGCGCTCCATTCCGGCTGGAAGCTCTGAACTGATGGTCGTAGCATGTGGTGCAAGACGTAAGGGCGGTTCATGAGTACGATCGGTGCCTATTTCCGCCTCGTCCGCGTCGGGTGGGTTCTCGTTCGCGAAGGCGTTGTCTCGGCCCTGCCGACCCAGGACATGCCGCCTTCCATCAGTCTTTTCAAAACGCTCACCGAGCCTTTTGCACGCTTCCGTGCGAAAAAGGAGGCGCGCAGCATTCGGCTCTCCCGGGCCGTGGACCGCCTGGGGCCGTCCTATGTGAAGATCGGCCAGTTCCTGGCCACCCGTCCCGACGTCGTGGGTGTGGACTGGGCAGTCGATCTTTCGATGCTTCAGGACCAGATGGCCTACTTCCCGACGGAGACAGCCAAAACCGCAATCGAGCTGTCCCTCGGCCGGCCGATTGCCGATCTTTATTCCGAGTTCGGTCAGCCAATTGCCGCAGCCTCGATTGCGCAGGTCCATCCGGCGGTGGTCGCGGACAAGAAAGTCGCTGTGAAGGTGGTGCGCCCCGGTGTACGCCAGCGCTTCGCGCACGACATCGAGAGCATGTATCTGCTTGCGCGGATGCAGGAACGCTTCATGCCGTCGAGCCGCAGGCTACGCCCAGTCGAAGTGACCCGGACGCTCGAGCAGACCACGAAAGTGGAAATGGATCTGCGGCTGGAAGCAGCCGCCCTTACGGAAATCGCCGAGAACACCAAGCACGACCCCGGTTTTCGCTTCCCGACCGTGGACTGGGAGCGGACCGGCCGTGACGTCATCACCATGGAGTGGATCGACGGCCTCAAGATGTCGGACCTGGAAGGGCTTCGTTCGGCGGGCCATGACCTCGACCGTCTTGCCGAGACCCTGATCCAGTCCTTCCTGCGACATACCCTGCGTGACGGCTTCTTCCACGCCGACATGCATCCGGGAAACCTGTTCGTCGACAAGACGGGTACCATCGTCGCCGTGGACATGGGGATCGTCGGCCGCCTCGGTCGAAAGGAACGCCGCTTCCTCGCGGAAATTCTCTTCGGCTTCATCACGCGGGACTACATGCGCGTTGCGGAAGTGCATTTCGAGGCGGGATACGTACCCGCACATCACGACGTTTCGAGCTTTGCGCAGGCCATTCGAGCCATTGGTGAGCCGATCCATGGCCAGCCGGCCGAAACCATCTCGATGGCCCGGCTTCTGGCGCTGCTTTTCGAGGTGACGGACCTCTTCGAAATGCAGACGCGGCCGGAGCTCATCCTGCTCCAGAAGACCATGGTCGTGGTCGAAGGCGTCGCCCGTATCCTCAATCCACGTTTCAACATGTGGAAGGCGGCCGAACCCGTGGTCGGCGACTGGATTCGCGACAACCTTGGGCCGAAGCGGATGCTCTCCGACCTGCAGGATGGGGTGAAGGCCGTGGTCAAGCTGGCGGAAGCACTGCCTCAGATTGCGGCCGAAACGGAAAAGCTTCACCACGAAGTCGTGCGGATGAGTGAGCGCGGCCTGCGCTTCGATCCGGAGACGGCGGAAGCCATCGGGCGGTCGGAAGCCCGCCACAGCCGATCGGGCCGCATTGCCCTCTGGATCATTGCGCTCTGCCTCGTCTATCTTGCCTTCGCAATCGGATAGCGCTGGCACAGATCTGTCCTGAAAGTGAGAGGCCGAGACCGCATGACCAGAAACCTTCCCGTGGATGCAGCACGCATCGGAGCCGACATCGAGGCACTTGCCGCGATTACCGAGCCGGATCGCCCGTGGACCCGGAGGGCCTTCTCCCCGCTGTTTCTCGAAGGACGCGCCTATGTGGAACGGCGGATGCGGGATGCCGGGCTGGAAACGCGGGTGGACGCTGCCGGCAATCTGATCGGGCGCAGGGCGGGGCGGGTATCCGGCAAGGGCACGCTGATGATCGGCTCCCACTCCGATACGGTGCCAGATGGTGGCCGTTTCGACGGTATCGCCGGCCTCATTTCCGCACTGGAAGTCGCCCGGACGTTGACCGACAAGGGCATTGAACTCGACCACGACCTGGAGATCATCGACTTCCTCGCCGAGGAGGTCAGCATTTTCGGTGTTTCCTGCATCGGCAGCCGCGGCATGACCGGGCAGCGACCGGCCGAATGGTTGGCACGGGAAGCCGATGGCCGCTCGCTGGCCGAAGGCATCGCCGAGGTCGGCGGCAATACCGAGCTCTCCGAGCACCGCCCCGATATAAAGGGCTTTCTCGAACTCCACATCGAGCAGGGAACGGTGCTGGAGACCGAGGGCCGGAATGTCGGCATTGTGACCGCCATTTCCGGCATCACGCGCATCGAGATCATCGTGGAGGGCCGCGCCGACCATGCGGGCACCACGCGGATGGATGCTCGTGCCGATGCCCTGGTCGCTGCCTCCGAACTCGTGCTCGATATCCGTCAGGCGGCACTGTCGCTGTCGCAATCGCCACGTCATTTCACGGCGACCGTCGGCGAATTCCGCATCGAACCGAATGCGGCAAACGTCATTCCTTCGAAGGTCAGGCTGCTCATCGATGCGCGGGCCGAGATGCGCGAGGACATGGATGCTTTCTGCTTCTTCGTCAACGAAACAGCAGACCGGGCCGCAGAGAAGTGGGGCGTGACCATCGCTCCGCCGGTGCGTATTTCCGATGTTCCCTCCACGCCCTGCGACGAGGGCATCCTTTCGATCCTCGAGCATGCCGCTGACGCGTCCGGCATCAGCCATCGCCGCATGGCGTCGGGTGCCGGGCACGACACGATGTGGCTTGCCAACGTCGCGCCCGCAGCGATGATTTTCATCCCCTGCAAGGACGGCCGCAGCCATTCGGCGGAGGAATGGGCAGAAACGGACGATATCGCGCTTGGCGCCAGCGTGCTTTTCGAGGCCGTGCAGACGATGGACAAGGACCGGGCCTAGCAGCGCGACCGCGCAAAAGAGCGCCATATGGCCGAGTTTAGCGACGCAGCACACATTGCAAGTCGATTGCCGAAGGCTTAGCTTCCGCCACATTTCCCACGGCGGACCACTTCATGGAACTTACCGGCAAGCGCATTCTCCTCATCATCTCCGGCGGTATAGCGGCTTACAAAAGCCTGGACCTCATCCGCCGGCTACGGGAACGAGGCGCATCCGTCCGGCCGATCATGACGGCCGCAGCGCAGGAATTCGTGACGCCGCTGGCGGTGGGGGCCTTGTCGGCATCGCATGTCTACACGGACCTTTTCTCCCGGGAAGACGAACAGGACGTAGGCCATATCCGGTTGGCGCGAGAATGCGATCTGGTGCTGATTGCGCCAGCAAGTGCCGATCTTCTTGCAAAGATGGCTCACGGTCTTGCCAACGATCTTGCCAGCGCGGTTCTGCTCGCAACCGACCGACCTGTTCTCGTCGCACCCGCTATGAACCCGAAGATGTGGTCCGCCGCCGCGACAAAGCGCAATGCCGAGATCCTGCGTGGCGACGGCGTCGGGTTCATTGGCCCGATGAGCGGCGAGATGGCGGAAAGCGGCGAGGCCGGCCTCGGACGGATGGCCGAACCGCTGGATATAGCAGCCGAGGTCGTCCATCTCTTGGGCGGTTCCGAACGACCGCTGGCGGGCAGGACCGCAATCGTAACCTCTGGTCCGACCCACGAACCGATCGATCCCGTCCGCTATATCGCCAACCGCTCATCAGGGCGTCAGGGGCATGCCATCGCAGCCGCTCTCGCCAAGCTCGGCGCCGAAGTCACGCTGATCTCCGGTCCCGTCACCATCGCCGACCCGGCCGGAGTGCAGACTATCCATGTGGAACGGGCCGACGAGATGCACGACGCCGTCGTCTCACGCCTGCCGGCCGATATCGCCATCATGGTCGCCGCCGTCGCGGACTGGCGTGTCGTCACGTCGGCCGACCAGAAGATCAAGAAGCAGCCCGGGGAAGCCCCTCCTCCGCTCATGCTGGCAGAGAATCCAGATATCCTGAAGACGGTCGGGCACCATGCACAGCGGCCGAAGATCGTGGTGGGCTTTGCCGCCGAAACTCAGGATATCGAGCGGAATGGGCAGGCAAAGCTGGTGCGGAAGGGCGCAGACCTGATCGTCGCCAACGACGTCTCTCCGGAAACCGGCGTGATGGGCGGGACGCGCAACCGGGTGAAGATTATCGCCCATGACAGCATTTCGGATTGGCCGGACCTTTCCAAGGACGAAGTGGCCGAGCGACTGGCGGCACTGGTCGCCGAAAAATTAGAAGGCGAACATCGGTGACACTTTTCACGCAATCCAGCTTCGACCAGTTCGTTGCCTCGCTCGCAGGCACCTCGCTGGTGGATCAATGGGATTCACGCGTCGCAAAAGTCGGCGACAAGGTCTTCACGCTTCTGCACGCAGATAGCGACGGCGCACGCATCGTGGTCAAATGCCCCGAGGAGACCTTCGAGATCCTGACGGCGTTGGAGGGAATTTCACAGGCACCTTACTTTGCCAAAAGAAGGTGGGTCGCAATCAGCGAGAAATCACCACTCTCCGCCGACGAACTGCACCTCTACATCAAGCGCTCCTACAATGAAGTTGCGGCAGCGCTGACCAAGAAGCTGCGTGTGGAATTGGGCATTACACCGGTCAGCTGACGCTAGACGGCGACTGCCATCGAAAGCGCCGCACCCGCGTCCACCGACGGTCTGAAATTTGCGGTCACCATGCCGTGGTCGCCGATGGTCACCATGCTGCCGTTGGGGATTTCCATCCACCGGTCGACATCGTCAGTGAGAGGCTCCGACACGAGGCAATAACTGAGGGCATTGCCGAGCGGCGCGGCATAGAGCGTCGGCGGGCGGTTGTCCGTGGCATATCGGATCGCATGGAGCGCATGCCCGTCGGAGGCCGCGGCAGTGAAGCGAACCAGAGCCTCACCGCCCGCTTCCAGGGAGAAGGTTTCCGCGATAGCGATGGCGCTTGCGATCGCTGCGGACGGATCAGCATCCAGGCCGAACTCAATAGCAAGCAGGAAAAGCAGTTCGGAATCCGTGCTGCCGGTGCGGGCGTGAAACAGATCGTCCGACAGAAGACCTTCCATCCGCCGGCGAATGCGCTCGAACCCGGAGATCTGCCCATTGTGCATGAAAGACCAGCGCCCGTGCACGAAAGGGTGACAGTTGTCGCGACGAGTTGCCCCATGGGTCGCTGCCCGAACATGCGCGAGAAAGAGAGGCGACCGTATTTGGCGAGCTATGCTTCGCAGATTGCAATCAGACCAGGCCGGAAGGATATCGCGGTAACGGCCGGGTTCCGGATGATCGCCGTACCAGGCGATGCCGAAACCGTCGCCATTGGTGGCAGTCTTGGCGCGCGTGGCGCAGTGGGACTGTTCGATCAGGGAGTGGGCCGGCGAGGAGACGAGTTCCTCGAGGTAAATCGGATCACCGCGATAGGCTGCCCAACGGCACATATTCCTTCAAGCTCCGGCTCGTGCTGTATTTTCTTCTACCCGCGAGAGTCGCCGCACATGGTTAATGGGCCGTAAATCCCGTCACCCATCGCGCAGATTCGGCCCCTAAACTTCGGCCATTCTGTCCCTCTGACCCTCTCCCGGCCTTGCCACATCAAGACGCCGGTCTACATACTGGCCCATGCATAATCCTGATCCGTCGCAAGCGGGGGGTGGCCACGATCCGCTTCAACAGCTGGAATGGCTCGTGACAGCCCTCTCGAACGAGCCCCATACCTGGGCGCTTTTTCTCGACATCGATGGCACGCTCATCGACCTGGCGCCCACACCCGACACCATTGTCATCCCCTCTTCCCTGCCCGCCAACCTGAAGACAATATCCGAGCGTCTCGGTGGCGCTCTGGCCTTGGTAACAGGACGCGCACTGCCCTATGCCGACGAGCTTTTCCGCCCCTACCGGTTCCCCATTGCCGGCCTTCACGGCTCTGAACGACGGGCCGCCAACGGCAGTGTCGAGCGCGTTGCCGCGACTGCGGCCTTCGATGAGGTCAAGGCATCGTTGGCCGCGGCTGCCGGCGAGTGGCCGGGTGTGCTGATCGAAGACAAGGGTGCTGCCGTCGCCGCCCATTACCGCCAGGCGCCGGAATGGTGTGACGAAGTCGAAAAGGCGATGGGGTACTATCTGCTTCAGGCCGGCGAGGATTTCACGCTGCAGCGCGGAAAGATGGTATTCGAGATCCGACCAGCGCACGCCGACAAGGGCGGAGCCCTGCAGGCCTACCTTGGCGAAGCTCCGTTCCAGGGACGCCGCCCGATCGCCATCGGCGACGATCTGACCGACGAGGCCATGTTCAAGGTCGCCAACGCACTCGGTGGCCACTCGGTTCGGATCGGCGACACCACTCTCCCTGACGGAACCGCCTCCCAGGCGACCATGTTCTTGTCGTCGGCTGCAAAGCTTCGCGACATCCTGGCTCGGCTCGCCCGCTAGAGAGATAAGCCGTATCATCTGAATCTGGAAGGAATTTGCCTTGAGCCGTCTTGTGGTCGTATCGAACCGTGTCACCGTTCCGGACAAGAGCGGCACGGCGCCTGCCGGAGGCCTTGCGGTAGCGCTGCAAGCGGCTCTGGAGGAACGCGGCGGCATCTGGATGGGATGGTCCGGAAACTCCAGCGGCAATCGTGAGCCCGCGAAGCTGGACATTCGCGAGCATGGCAACATCACCTATGCCCTGACCGACCTGACCGATACGGATGTCGAGGAGTATTACCACGGTTTCGCCAATCGGGTGCTATGGCCGATCTGCCACTACAGGCTGGATCTCGCAGAGTACGGCCGCAAGGAAATGGCCGGCTATTTCCGCGTCAACCGCTTCTTCGCACACAAGCTTGCGCCGTTGCTCAAGGAAGACGACATCATCTGGGTGCACGACTACCACCTGATCCCGCTCGCCGCGGAACTTCGCCAGATGGGGCTCAAGAACAAGATCGGCTTTTTCCTGCACATTCCCTGGCCGCCGGCCGACGTGCTGTTTGCCATGCCGGTCCACGAGCAGATCATGCGCGGGCTCTCGCAATACGATCTGATCGGCTTCCAGACTGACCACGACCTGGACAATTTCGGCGGCGGGCTGGTACGCGAGGGAATCGGCGAGAGGCTGGAAGGCGGCAAGAAGTTCTCGACCTACGGCCGAACCTTCAAGGGTGGCGCCTATTCGATTTCCATCGAGACCAAGACCTTTGCGGAATTTGCCGTCAAGGCATCCAGGAACGTCATGGTGCGCAAGGCGCGCCAGAGCATCGAGGGTCGAGACCTCATCATCGGCGTCGATCGGCTCGACTATTCGAAGGGCATTACCCAGCGGATCGACGCATTCGAGCAGTTCATCAAATTAAACCCCGCCTACCAGAACAAGGTGACCTACCTGCAGATCACGCCGAAATCCCGTTCGGAAGTGCCTGAATACGAGCAGATGCAGCGCACTGTCGCCGAACAGGCGGGCCACGTTAACGGTGCGCTCGGGCAGGTGGACTGGGTACCCATACGCTACGTCAATCGTTCCGTGGCACGGCCGCTGCTGGCAGGCCTTTACCGGCTGGCGAAGATCGGCTTGGTGACGCCGCTGCGCGACGGCATGAACCTCGTTGCCAAGGAATATGTCGCGGCACAGGATCCGGAGGATCCGGGGGTGTTGGTCCTGTCACGCTTCGCCGGTGCCGCCCGCGAACTCTCGGGCGCGCTGCTCGTCAACCCTTACGATATCGAGGGGACGGCCCACGCGATTGCCCGCGGGCTGACCATGTCGCTCGACGAGCGCAAGCAGCGCTGGGAGAAGATGATGGGGCATCTCCTCGAATACGACATCAACCGTTGGTGCGACGACTTTCTCAGGGACCTTACGGCTGACTGAGGTTTATCACGCCGCCTTGGCGACGTGATACTCCTTGATCGCTGCCATCTTGATAGCCGGATAACGTTCCGACTCGTAGCGAAGCGAAAAGGCATCCTGCGCCATGAACACAGGATCGCCATCCAGATCCCGGCAGATGTCGCCGCGACGCTGGGTCATGAACTTGTCGAGTTCACCCGGCTGCTCTGAAGAAATCCAGCGGCAGACCGAGAACCGCGACATTTCAAACGAGACCGGCAGGGTATATTCGCCCGCCAGGCGCTCCTTCAGAACGTCAAGCTGCAGTGCGCCGACGACCCCAACGATGGCGGGGGAGCCATCTTCCGGCGAGAACAGCTGCACGACGCCCTCTTCCGCCATCTGCTGCAAGGCTTCCTTGAGCTTCTTCGCCTTCATGGCGTCCTCAAGCCGCACGCGGCGCAGGATTTCCGGCGAGAAGTTGGGAACGCCCTGGAAGACGAGGTTTTCGCCTTCCGTCAACGTATCGCCGATGCGCAGCGTGCCGTGGTTCGGAATGCCAACGACGTCCCCGGCATAGGCCGTGTCGGCCAACTGGCGCTGCGAGGCGAAGAAGAACTGCGGTGCCGTCAGGCCCATCTGCTTGCCGGTTCGGGCCAGACGCGCCTTCATGCCACGCTCGAGCTTGCCGGAGCAGATGCGCGCGAAGGCGATGCGGTCGCGGTGGTTGGGGTCCATGTTGGCCTGGATCTTGAACACGAAGGCCGTCATCTTGTCTTCGGCCGCATGAACCTTGCGGATATCGGCCACCTGGTCGCGCGGCGGAGGCGCGAAATCACCCAGCGCGTTGATCAGATCGCGCACGCCGAAATTCTTCAGCGCCGAACCGAAGAAGACCGGGGTCATGTGGCCTTCGAGGAAGGCCTGCTTGTCGAACGGCCGGCAGGCCTCCCGGGCGAGTTCCAGCTCTTCGATGAACACCGCACGTTCGTTTTCCGGCAGTTGCTCGGCGACATTGGCAGGGCTGTTGACCGGCAAGCCTTCGACCTGCTTGTCGGAGCCGCGGAAAGTGTTTTCCGCCAGGTTGTAGGAACCGCTGAAGGTCTTGGAGCGACCGACGGGCCACGTTATCGGCGCCGTATCAAGCGCGAGCTTCTCCTCGACCTCGTCGAGAATCTCGAAGGGATCGCGGCTTTCGCGGTCCATCTTGTTGATGAAGGTGATGATCGGGATGTCGCGCATGCGGCAGACTTCGAACAGCTTCAGCGTCCGCGGCTCGATCCCCTTGGCCGCATCAATGACCATGACCGCGGCATCCACCGCCGTCAGCGTACGATAGGTGTCGTCGGCAAAGTCTTCGTGGCCGGGCGTATCGAGGATGTTGAAGACATTGCCTTCATATTCAAAGGTCATCACGGAGGTGACCACCGAAATGCCGCGCTCGCGCTCGATCTTCATCCAGTCCGAACGGGTCTGGATGCGATCCTTCTTGGCCTTCACTTCGCCGGCGAGCTGGATTGCACCGCCGAACAGGAGCAGCTTTTCGGTGAGCGTGGTCTTACCCGCGTCCGGGTGCGCGATGATCGCGAAGGTGCGGCGGCGGGATACCGCCTCAGCGAGACTTTCGGCCATGGTCCAATAATCCTTTGAGTTGTCGCGTATCTAACGACTCCGTGGATAACTTTCAATTCGTGTTTGACCCCGGCGATCACCGGTCGGCAAATGGGCTTATGAATATGCACGCTCCTTCCACGCCCAAGCTTACTCTCGTTCGGCTACCGCACGCGGCAGAGCTTCCCCTGCCCACCTACGAGACGGCAGGCGCCGCCGGCATGGACCTGAGCGCCGCAGTGGACGAAGGCGATGTGATCACGCTTGCGCCCGGCAAACGCACGCTTGTACCCACCGGCTTCGTGTTCGAGATCCCGGACGGTTTCGAAGCGCAAATTCGGCCGCGTTCCGGCCTCGCCTTCAAACACGGGATCACCTGCCTGAATACGCCGGGCACGATCGACAGCGATTACCGGGGCGAGGTGAAGGTGTTGCTGGTGAACCTTGGTGAAGGGGATTTTGCCATTACCCGCGGCATGCGGATCGCCCAGATGGTCATCGCACCCGTGACACAGGTTCGGGTCGAGGAAGCCGGCAGTGCCAGCGCCACTGAACGGGGAGCAGGCGGCTTCGGTTCTACCGGGATCTGACGATCCCCTGCTCCGGAGCGTGCAACGCACTCGCGTCAAGATTGCCAAGGCTATTGCAACATCTCTGCTCCGGCGCTAGCGATCATGGGAATTCGAGGGCTCACCATGACACTGACCACGCTTCTCGCCTATAGCGGCGCATTGTTCGTCGCCGCCGCCATCCCGGGTCCCGGGATGACGGCAATCGTTGCGCGGGCATTGGGCTCCGGCTTCCGGCCAACCTTCGTCATGGGGCTGGGGCTCATCCTCGGCGACCTCTGCTATCTGACTGCGGTCATTCTTGGACTGGCGCTGGTCGCACAGACCTTCACCACTCCCTTTCTCATCATCAAGTATCTTGGCGCCGTCTACCTGGCCTACATCGCCTGGAAGCTCTGGACGACCGGCCTGATCGCACAGGACATCAAGGCAAAGCGTTCCACCAATGTCGGCCTTTCCTTCCTGTCGGGACTGCTGGTGACCCTCGGCAACCCCAAAACCATGCTTTTCTATGTCGCCCTGGTGCCGACCTTGATTCCCCTCGAGCAGATCGATCTCGGGGACTATGCAATCCTTGTCGGCACCACCTTCGTCATCCTGATTGCTGTGCTTATTCCCTACATCCTGCTGGCGACGCAGGCGCGCGCGCTTCTGAAAAGGCCCGACTCGCTCAGGACCCTCAATCGTTCAGCCGCCGGCATTCTTGCGGGCACGGCCGCCTACATCGCCGTCAGGGGCTGATGAAAATTCCCCTGCAAGGGCCGGTAGTAACGCAAATTTTCCAACACCAACCTCCGGGATAGGTAACGGCATCTGGTCGATGCGCCGATTTCGACCTATTGTCCCATCTAACATTCCAGGGAGATTTTCATGTCGGAAGCCAAGAAGCCAGGCCGCGGCCGTATCTACGCGTCGATTACCGAAACCATCGGCGACACGCCGATCGTGCGTCTCGACAAGCTGGCGAAAGAGAAGGGCGTGAAGGCCAATCTGCTCGCGAAGCTGGAGTTCTTCAATCCTATCGCCTCCGTCAAGGACCGCATCGGAGTGGCGATGATCGAGAGCCTCGAGGCGCAGGGCAAGATCACTCCCGGAAAGACGACGCTGGTGGAGCCGACTTCCGGCAATACCGGCATTGCGCTTGCCTTCGCGGCTGCTGCCAAGGGCTACAAGCTCATCCTCACCATGCCCGAGACGATGTCGATCGAACGCCGCAAGATGCTGGCGCTGCTCGGCGCCGAACTGGTTTTGACCGAAGGTCCGAAGGGCATGAAGGGCGCGATCGCCAAGGCCGAGGAGCTTGCCTCCACATTGCCCGACGCCATTATCCCGCAGCAATTCGAGAACCCGGCCAACCCGGAAATCCATCGCAAGACGACAGCCGAGGAAATCTGGAACGATACTGACGGCAAGGTCGACATCTTCGTCTCCGGGATCGGCACAGGTGGCACGATTACCGGCGCCGGCCAGGTGCTGAAGGGCCGCAAGCCGGACCTCCAGGTCATCGCCGTCGAGCCGACCGACAGCCCTGTCCTGTCCGGCGGCAATCCGGGGCCGCACAAGATCCAGGGCATCGGCGCAGGCTTTGCTCCGAAGATCCTCGACACCAGCATCTATGACGAAGTGGTCACGGTGAGCAACGACGAGGCTTTCGAACTCGCGCGCCTCGTCGCACGTCTGGAAGGCGTGCCGGTCGGTATTTCCTCCGGCGCAGCGCTTGCCGCCGCCATCAAGGTCGGCAGCCGCGAGGAAAATGCCGGCAAGAACATCGTCGTCATCATCCCCTCGTTTGCAGAGCGTTACCTGTCGACGGCGCTCTTTGAAGGTCTCGGCGGCTGAAATCCAGGCAGACCCCGCATCAGACACTCGACATCGAAGGGCGCTGCGGCGCCCTTCCTGCTTTCCGGATGACGTTCCCGGTCAGGCGGCCGCCGACAGTCGCTCACCGGCGATGCGATAGGAGATCGCCTCCGCGAGATGCAGGCGGCCAACTGTCTCGCTGCCATCGAGATCTGCCAGCGTTCGCGCCACCTTGAGGATCCGGTGATATCCGCGGGCCGAGAATCTCAGCTTTTCAGCGGCATCTCTCAACAATTGCAGTCCACCGGGATCCGGTTCGGCAATCTTCTCGATGAGAGATGTCGAGCAGCGTGCATTGGTCAACATGTCCGGTCTGCCCGCCCATGCAAAGCGTTCCCGTTGCCGCTCGCGGGCTACAGCCACCCGTTTGGCGACCTCGGCGCTCGCTTCCGATGGCCGCGGACGGATGAGGTCTGCGGCCGAAACGGCCGGAACGTCGATCCGGATGTCGATGCGGTCCATCAACGGTCCGGATATGCGCCCCTGGTAGTCGGACATGCATTTCGAGCCACGGGCGCACGTATGGCCCGGCTCGCCCGCCATGCCGCAGCGGCAAGGGTTCATCGCCGCTGCGAGCTGGAAAGCGGCAGGATAGCAAACGCGATGGTTGGCCCTTGCGATCACACATTCACCGGTTTCAAGAGGCTGCCGCAGCGCATCCAGCACTTGCGGCGAGAATTCCGGAAATTCGTCGAGGAACAGCACGCCATGATGGGCAAGCGACGCCTCCCCGGGCTTCGCCCGCAATCCGCCACCAACCAGTGCCGCCATGGTCGCCGAATGATGCGGCGTCCGATAGGGCCGACGATCCGAGAGCTTGCCGCCGGACAGCTGCCCGGCGATCGAGTGGATCATCGAAACTTCGAGCAGTTCGGCAGCCGAGAGCGGCGGCAGGATGGACGGCAGGCGTGCCGCCAGCATGGACTTTCCCGAACCTGGCGGCCCGACCATGAGCAAATTGTGTCCGCCGGCTGCCGCCACCTCCAGCGCCCGCTTGGCGCTCTCCTGGCCCTTGATATCGGCCAGATCCGGCAGGTTCGCCGGCAACGCCCGGATGGCCGGCTGTGGTCGCGACAACACCTGGGTTCCCCGGAAATGATTGGCAAGCGCAATCAGGCTGCGCGGGGCAAGGATATCGATGTCAGGCCCGGCCCAGGCGGCTTCCGGGCCGCTGTCTGCCGGGCAGATGAGCCCCTTGCTCATCGCGTTGGCGCCGATCGCCGCGGGCAAGGCGCCGGCCACCGCCGCAAGCGTTCCATCGAGATTCAATTCGCCGATCGCCACATAGTCGGAAAGCGCGTCGGCCGGAATTGCGCCCAGCGCCGCCATCAGCCCGAGCGCGATCGGAAGATCGAAATGGGACCCTTCCTTGGGAAGGTCCGCAGGAGCGAGATTGACGGTGACTTTTTTGGGCGGGAGCGACAGGCCCGATGCATGCAGAGCCGCCTGAACCCGCTCACGACTTTCGGCCACCGCTTTGTCCGGCAGGCCGACAATGTGCATGTTCACCTTGCCGGGACCGACCATGACCTGCACTTCGACAGGAACGCCTTCTATGCCTTGAAATGCAACCGTAGAGACACGCGCCACCATGATACCGCCCCCAGCTTCATGTCCGAGGCGCAAGCGATGTAAGCTTTCTGCGCCAGCGATTGCAATCTGGCATGGAAAACGGAATAAAACAAGAACATCCATCGAACGATTTCGCGCACCCGCTGCATCAGGGTTGCAGCGGGTTGTGAAAGCAGAACAAACAGGAGCTAAGGCCGGAACGATCCGGCTGTCAGGTCACAAAATAAGTCGGACATTGGCCGATTAGATGCGTTTCGCCTCGATGGCATCCCACATGAGAGCGGCAACGTCTGCACCGCCGAATTTCTTTACTTCACGAATACCTGTCGGCGAGGTGACGTTGATCTCGGTCATATAGTCACCGATCACATCGATGCCGACAAAGATAAAGCCGCGTTCCCTGAGCGCCGGCCCGATGCGCGCACAGATTTCGCGCTCCCGTTTCGTCAGCTCGGTAGCCTCGGCACGGCCGCCGACATGCATGTTGGAGCGGCTGTCCGTTTCCGCCGGAACGCGGTTGATGGCGCCAACCGGCTCCCCATCGACGAGCAGGATTCGCTTGTCTCCCTTGCGCACCGCCGGAAGGTAGGCCTGTGCGATATAAGGCTCACCGCGATAGACCTGATCGAACATTTCGAGCAGCGACGTGAAATTGCGGTCGTCGCGGGCGGAATGGAAAACACCGGCGCCACCGTTGCCGTAAAGCGGCTTGAGAATGATGTCGCCCATTTCCTGGCGGAAGCGCGCGATCTCCTCTGCATCACGGCTGATGAGCGTCGCCGGCATCAAGTCCGCGAACTCCGTCACGAAGATCTTTTCAGGCGAATTGCGCACCCAGGCCGGATCGTTGACCACCAGAGTCTTCGGGTGGATGCGCTCCAGGAGATGCGTGGAGGTGATGTAGCCCATGTGGAAGGGCGGATCCTGCCGCAGGTGGATGACATCCATGGTGGAAAGATCGATGCGCTCACGCTCGCCGAGCGTGAAGTGTTCGCCCTTCACATCGCGCACCTGCATCGGCTCGACAGCGGCAAAAATCTTGCCGTCGCGCATGGTCAGGCGATCGGGCGTATAGTGGAAGAGCTCGTATCCGCGGGCCTGCGCCTCAAGCGCCATGGCGAACGTCGAGTCCCCGGTGATGCTGATGCCGGAGACATGGTCCATCTGAAATGCAACCGTACGGATTCTTGCCATTGTCTGCCCCTTCGAAAATGCCCGCCTGATGTAGGACGGCGGCTGGCCAAAGGCAACGGTCTCCCATCGACCGATCTAGGCTACCGCCCCCATGACCTGCCGGCTGCGGACGGGCTCCGAGCCGGGCATGGTCAACCGTTTACCGGTCTCCCTCGAGAAGAAATGCAGGCGCCGGGGTTCCACCGTCAGCTTCATTTCCTCCTGCAAGGCCTCCTCGAGAGGCAGCGCCACCGTCAACGGCTGGTCGCCGACCATGCCGTGTACGAGGCGCTGCGATCCGAGTTCCTCGACATATTCGACCCGCAACAGGAAGCTCTCCTGCGCGGATGTCGCAAGCCGCAAGTCTTCAGCGCGCACGCCCACCGTGACCGGACCCGAAGTCGGCGCGTAACCGGCAAGGTTCAGGATCGACGGGCCGACGGCGAGGCGGTCGCCGTGCAGTTCACCCTCCATCAGGTTCATCGCCGGCGAACCGATGAAGCTCGCGACGAAGGTGGAGGCCGGCTCGTGATAGACCTCCAAAGGTGCGCCGATCTGCTCAATACGACCGCCATCGAGGACGACCAGCCGATCGGCAAGCGTCATCGCCTCCAACTGGTCGTGCGTCACATAGATGGACGTCGTGCCGAGGCGGCGCTGCAACCGCTTGATCTCGCCGCGCATCGAGACGCGCAGCTTGGCATCGAGGTTGGACAGCGGCTCGTCGAACAGGAAGGCAGCCGGCTTGCGAACGATGGCGCGGCCCATGGCCACGCGCTGGCGCTGGCCGCCGGAAAGCGCCCGCGGCTTGCGGTCCAGGTATTGCGCGATCTCCAGCATGCGGGCTGCTTCCGCAACGCGTGCGTCGATCTCAGGCCGTGGCGTGCCCCGGTTCTTCAGGCCGTATTCCAGGTTCTGTCGCACGGTCATATGCGGGTAGAGCGCATAGTTCTGGAACACCATGGCAATGTCGCGGTCGGCCGGCTCCTTGTCGTTCACGACGCCGCCGTCAATCGAGACAGTCCCCTCGCTGATCGTCTCAAGTCCTGCAACCATGCGCAGCAGGGTCGATTTTCCGCAGCCCGACGGGCCGACGAGAACGATGAACTCGCCGTCGGCGATGCTCAGGTTGATGTCGCTGACGGCGCGTACGCCGCCGGAATAGATCTTCCCGACATTTTCGACATGGATGGAAGCCATTGTTATTTCTCCGTTTCAACCAGGCCCTTGACGAACAGGCGCTGCATGAAAATGACGACGAGGACGGGGGGAAGCATGGCCATCATCACCGCGGCCATGGCGTAGTGCCACAGCGGCTCGGCATCGGCGCTGGCGGCCAGGCGCTTGATGCCCATGACGATCGTGTAGAAATTGCTGTCCGTGGTGATCAGCAATGGCCAGAGGTACTGAACCCATCCATAGATGAAAAGGATGACGAAGAGCGCGGCGATATTGGTGCGGCTGAGCGGCAGCAGGATGTCCCGGAAGAACTTCAGGGGACCGGCGCCGTCCACGCGTGCGGCTTCCATTATCTCCTCCGGCACGGTCAGAAAGAACTGCCGGAACAGGAAGGTCGCAGTTGCCGAGGCAATGAGCGGCAGCGTCAGGCCGGCGTAGGAATTGAGCATGCCAAGATCGGCAACCACCTTGAAGGTCGGAAGTATCCGCACCTCGACCGGCAGCATCAGCGTGATGAAGATCATCCAGAACGCCAGGACACGGAACGGGAACCTGAAATAGACGATCGCATAGGCCGAGGTGATCGAGATTGCGATCTTGCCGACTGCAATGATCAGGGCCATCCAGAGCGAGTTGAACATCATGACCCAGAGCGGCGGAGCGCCCGCAGACGTCAGGCCCTCGTTCCACATCATCGAGTAGTTCTCGACCATATGGGTGCCCGGCAGAAGTGGCATCACGCCACTGACAAAGGCGCCGGTTCCGTGGGTGGAGGCGATGAAGGCGACATAGACCGGGAACGCGACGATCGCGACACCGGTGATCAGCACCAGATGAGTCAGAAAATCGAGAAGGGGGCGGTTTTCAACCATGTCCGGGCGTCCTCAATACTGCACGCGGCGTTCGACGTAGCGGAACTGCACGACCGTCAACACGATGACGATCAGCATCAGGATGACCGACTGCGCCGACGAGGAACCGAGGTTCAGGCCGACGAACCCGTCCGCGTAAACCTTGTAGACCAGCGTGTTCGTTGCCTGCGCCGGGCCGCCCGACGTCGTGGCATCGATAATGCCGAACGTATCGAACATGGCGTAGTTGATGTTGATGATGAGCAGGAAGAAGGTGGTCGGCGACAGCAGCGGGAAGACGATCGTCCAGAATCGCTTGAACGGGCCGGCGCCATCGATGGCTGCCGCTTCCGTCAGGGAGTTGGGAACAGACTGCAAACCCGCCAGGAAGAACAGGAAATTGTAGGAGATCTGCTTCCACGATGCCGCGAGGATGATCAGCAGCATCGCCTGGTTGCCATCGATCCGGTGGTTCCAGCTGATGCCGAAGCCACGCAGGATATAAGGGATGAAGCCGATGCTGGGGTTGAACATGAACCACCAGAGAATGCCGACCACGACCGGCGCGACCGCATAGGGCCAAACCAGAAGCGTAGTGTAGATCCGTCCGGGACGCATGACGCGGTTGACGCAGACTGCCAGCAGCAGCGACAGCCCCATCGACAGCACGGTGACCGACACCGCAAAGACAGCCGTGTTTCCGAGCGAGTTGAGATAGGCCGCATCCTGAAGGATACGCGTGTAGTTCTCGAACCAGATAAAGGTGGTCTTGAACCCGAAGGGGTCTTCCCGCTCGAAGGAGGACTTGACCGCCTGCAGGGCCGGCCAGATGAAAAACACCAATGTTATGACAAGCTGCGGCGCAAGCAGGAGATAAGGCAGCCGTTTGTTCGAGAATATCGTGCGTTTGGTCTGCATGGGTCCCCAAGCCGGACGCGAGGGCCCGAAAAGTCTGGCAGGCATTTGCAAAGGGAAGCGAGGCCGAGCGTTATGGCTCGGCCTCGCTTCACATCGGCTTACTTGTTGGCTGCTTCGAAATCGCGCAGGATCTGGTTGCCGCCGGCAACCGCATCATCAAGCGCCTTCTGCGCGTCCTTCTGGCCGGCGAGGAGCGCTTCGAACTGCTCGTCCACGACATTGCGAACCTGCGTCAGGTTGCCGAAGCGGACACCCTTGGAGTTGGGCGTCGGAGTGCCGCGGGTGATCTGCTTGATGGCAACGTCGGAACCCGGGTTCTTTTCGTAGTAACCCTGTTCCTGGCCGAGGTCGGATGCCGCATTGGTGATCGGCAGGTACCCGGTGAACTGGTGCCAATCAGCCTGAACTTCAGGCTGCGAGAGGTAGGTGAAGAACTTGGCTATGCCCTTGTAGACTTCGTCGCTGTGACCCGACAGTGCCCAGAGGGTCGCGCCGCCGATGATCGAGTTCTTCGGCTCCGAAATCACGTCTTCGTAGTAGGGCAGCGGAGCGAAGCCGACTTCGAATTCCTTGGCGTTGGCGATAACACCGGCGCGGGAAGCGGACGAGTTCATGTAGATGGCGCATTCGCCGGAGTAGAACTTGGCCGGGGCATCGGCACCGCCAGCGGGACCGCCGTACTGGAAGAGGCCGGCATCGGCCCATTTCTTCAGATTGTCCCAGTGCTTGACCTGAACGTCGCCATTGAACTGGAATTCGGTTTCCAGACCGCCGAAGCCGTTCTCCAGCGTGCCGTACGGCTTGTCGTGGATCGCGGAAACGTTTTCAAGCTGAACCCAGGAAACCCAGCCGGTGGTGAAGCCGCACTTGGCAGCGCCGGAATCCATGATCTTCTTGGAAAAGTCCTCGACTTCGGCCCAGGTCTTCGGAGCCGTCTCGCGGTCCAGGCCAGCCTTCTCGAACACGTCCTTGTTGTAGTACATGATCGGGGTGGAGGAGTTGAACGGCAGCGACAGGATGTTGCCTTCGGTATCCGAGTAGTAGCCGGTGACCGGAGCGAGGAAAGCAGCTGTATCCCACGGCTCGCCGTTTTCCGTCATCAGTTCGTAGACCGGCTTAACGGCGCCCTTGGCGGCCATCATGGTGCCGGTGCCCACTTCGAATACCTGAACGATGGCCGGCTGTTCCTTGGCGCGGAATGCTGCGATTGCGCCCGTCAGCGTCTCTGCATAGGTGCCCTTGTAGGTCGGGACGATCTTGTACTCGCTCTGGCTGTTGTTGAAGGCCTCGGCGATGGATTCCAGCTTCTGGCCAAGCTGGGCATCCATGGCGTGCCACCAGCTGATTTCAGTCGCCGCGAGCGCCGAGGAGGCGGACATAGTTGCCGCGAAGGCGGCAATCGAAAGCGTCTTGAACATTGATCTGATCCCTTACTCCGTTATCGGAACGGGATCGCAATAGGGGGGCAGCATGACGGCCGGGTAACGGTTCCATGACAGAACCATAACAATCCCGGCAATCCACCGATCCGCAGCCCCTAAAGTTCAGAACGCATCCGGAAAATGACGGGGTAACCGTTTCGGCAGGACGGCCACGACGTCATAGCGCTGGGAAAGGCGGGCGGCATCGGCGCGCCTGGAAAGCCAGACATCGCTCGCGGACCGGATGCGTCGCTGCGCCGTGACGCTGACGGCATCCACCGCCTCCCGTTCGCCGACACGCGCCTTGACCTCGACGAAGACCACGAGATCACCCTTGCGGGCGATGAGATCGATCTCGCCTACCTTCGTACGGTAGCGGAGAGCGACGATCCGATACCCTTTCAGCAGCAGAAGAAGCGCCGCAGCATATTCCGCGACGTGGCCACGCCGCTCGGCCTTGCGTCGGCGAAGACGGTGGTCAATCTCCACCCGCCTCCCCCTTCAGCGACAGAAGCCTCTGGTAGAGGTCCTTCTTCGACAGGCCCGTGAGGCGTGCGCCTTCTGCTGCCGCCTTGGACGTCGGCATGGAGGCCGCGAGCTCGCGCAAAAGCACGTCCACCTCGACCGCACCGGGCACATCATCGATATCCGGCGGCGCGACCAGGAGGACGATCTCACCCTTGACGGCCCGATCATCGTAATAGGCCGCAAGTTCGGCCAGCGTTCCGCGGCGGAACTCCTCGTACGTCTTGGTCAGTTCCCGGCAGACGACGGCGCGACGGCTGCCGCCCAGCACGTCCGTTGCCGCAGCAAGGCTGGCCCCTATGCGATGCGGAGATTCGAAGAAGATCAGCGTCGCCGGAATTCTCGACAGCTCCGCCAGCCGGTCGCGGCGTCCCTTGTCCTTCACCGGCAGGAAACCCGCGAAGAGAAACGCGTCGGACGGCATTCCGGAACCCACCAATGCCGCAAGAGGCGCCGACGCGCCCGGGATCGGAACGACCCTATGTCCTGCCTCGATCGCCAGTTGCGCCAGGCGGTAACCGGGGTCAGACACCATCGGCGTCCCTGCATCGGATACCAGCGCCACGGATTTGCCGTTCTCCAGCGCTGCCAGCAGCTTCGGCCCGGCCTCATCGGCGTTGTGCTCATGATAGGAGAAGGGCCGGTTGACGATACCGAAGCGGTCCAGCAGGACACGGGTCACGCGGGTATCCTCGCACGCCAGCACATCTGCTCCAGCGAGGGTCTCCAGTGCCCTCAGGGTGATATCGCCAAGATTACCGATCGGGGTCGCGACAAGATAAAGCGCAGGCTCGACGGGACGGGCCGGGATAGCCGTGTTGGCGATCCGGTAACCGCGCAGGGTGGTTTTGTGTTCGTCGCTCAAAAGGATGCCCGGATGAAAAGAATGCTCATGTCTCCTTATGGGCAAGGCACGGCGCATGAGCAAGCCAAGCAGCCTGATGTTTTTCCCTGTGGATCGATGCGTGGAGTCCGAATTTGGAACCGCAGGCGCCGTTCAGGCTCTTGCATTCTGTGGGAAAACTCTGCCATTTTGCGCGTCCACATCTTCCGGCCTTTCCCGGCTGGCAACTATCGGACGCCGCGTTGACTGGCGTCTCTGGTCGAAAGCGGTAGCGTCCATGCGTATTACTCTTGAGCGGTCCAATCTCCTGAAGTCGCTGAACCACGTCCACCGTGTGGTGGAGCGGCGGAACACAATCCCGATCCTGTCGAACGTCCTGATGCGCGCCTCCGGCGCAAACCTCGAACTGAAGGCGACGGACCTGGATCTGGAGATTACCGAAGCGGTCGCCGCCATGGTCGAGCAGCCTGGCGCCACGACGGTGCCGGCCCATCTCCTCTACGAAATCGTCCGCAAGCTGCCTGACGGTTCCGAAGTGCTGTTGGCCACCAGCCCCGATGGCGGCTCCATGATCGTCCAGTCCGGCCGTTCGAAGTTCTCGCTCCAGTGCCTGCCCGAGGCCGATTTCCCCGATCTCACGGCCGGCAGCTTCACGCACACCTTCAAGCTGAAGGCGACCGATCTGAAGATGCTGATCGACCGCACCCAGTTCGCCATTTCGACGGAAGAGACCCGTTACTATCTCAACGGTATTTTCTTCCACACGATCGAGTCGAACGGCGAGCTGAAGCTTCGCGCCGTGGCGACCGATGGACACCGCCTCGCCCGCGCCGATGTCGATGCGCCTGCGGGCTCGGAAGGAATGCCGGGCATCATCATCCCCCGCAAGACGGTGGGCGAGCTGCAAAAGCTGGTCGATAGCCCGGACATGGTGGTGACCGTCGAGGTTTCCGACGCCAAGATCCGCCTGACGATCGGTTCCGTCATCATGACGTCGAAGCTGATCGACGGGACCTTCCCGGACTATCAGCGCGTTATTCCGACGGGCAACGACAAGGAGATGCGCGTCGATTGCCAGAGCTTCACCCGCGCCGTCGACCGCGTTTCCACCATCTCCTCCGAACGGGGTCGGGCCGTAAAGCTGGCTCTCATCGAAGGGCAGCTGACGCTCACCGTCAACAACCCGGATTCGGGAAGCGCCACCGAGGAGGTCGCTGTCGGCTACGACAACGATCCGATGGAGATCGGCTTTAACGCAAAGTACCTGCTCGACATCACGGCGCAGCTCTCCGGTGAAGACGCCATCTTCATGCTGGCGGACGCGGGGTCGCCAACGCTGGTGCGCGATACCGCCGGAGACGATGCGCTTTACGTGCTGATGCCAATGCGGGTCTGACATGGACAAGTAAGAAAAAAGCGGCAGTCACCTGCCGCTTTTTCTTTGCGGTTTTCTGAATGCGACATTCTGCCTTGTTTTCGCGTCATTCGATGCACATAAGGCTAACTGACGAGGAGACGGACAATGGAATTGCGCTTGAAGGAACGGTTCGGCCGGAAGTTTGACGAGGAGATCCGGTTCTTCAAGGGATGGATAGACGGCCCGAAGAGCGTTGGCGCCATTCTCCCGACCTCATCCGTTACGGCACGCCGCATGGCGAGCGTCATCAATCCCGAGTCGGGCCTGCCGGTCCTCGAGCTGGGCCCCGGCACCGGCATCATCACCAAGGCGATCCTCAAGCGCGGCATTGCTCCTGAGAACCTGGCGTCCATCGAGTACTCGACCGATTTCTACCAGCACCTGAAGCGCACCATGCCGGGCGTACACTTCATCAATGGCGATGCCTTCGACCTCGACCGCACGCTCGGCGACTGGAAAGACAAGAAGTTCGACGCAGTAATCTCGGCTATCCCGATGCTGAGCTTTCCCATGGAACGCCGCATCGCCCTCCTCGAAGACCTGCTGGACCGTATGCCGCCCGGCCGGCCTGTCGTGCAGATCACCTACGGCCCGGTTTCACCCATCGATGCGCGCCCGGATCGCTTCCAGATCAAGCATCTCGACTTCATCGTGAGAAACATCCCACCCGCACAGCTCTGGATCTACAGCCGGGGCTAAGTTTCGATGTTCGGTCTCTACATCACCCACCCGCAGGTAGAGATCGATCCATCCGTTCCAGTGCCGGAGTGGGGATTGTCAGAGCGCGGCCGGTCACGGACCCGTCAGGCGTCGCAATTGCCATGGGCGACGACGCTCCAGCGGATCATTTCCAGCACGGAACGAAAAGCCATCGAGACCGCCGAGATCCTCGCCGAGCTTGCCGGACTGGAGATTGAAGTCGTGGCCGACATGCACGAGAACGATCGCTCGGCAACCGGCTTCCTCCCACCGCCGGAATTCGAGAGCGCAGCAGACTGGTTCTTCGCCCATCCTGACGAGAGCTTCAACGGCTGGGAACGCGCGGTCGACGCGCAGGCTCGAATCGTCTCGGCCGTGACGCGTATCCTGGACGAGCACGACACCAGCGTTCCGATCGCCTTCGTCGGACATGGCGGCGTCGGCACGCTGCTCAAATGCCATTTGACCGGAACGCCGATTTCCCGCGACCGGGATCAACCCGGCGGCGGCGGCAATCTCTTCGCCTTCTCCCTTGCGGACCGGATCGTGGCATGCGACTGGACCGCAATGGAAGAATGGAAGGGATTCGGACATGAACGCACGTGATCGTCTTATCGTAGGCCTCGATATTCCAACGGTGAACGAAGCGCGGTCGATCGTCTCCGCGATCGGTGATGAAGTCTCCTTCTACAAGATCGGCTACCAGCTCGCCTTCGTCGGAGGTCTGGATTTCGCTCGCGAACTGATCGCCGAGGGGAAGAAGGTCTTCCTCGACATGAAGCTCCTCGACATCGACAACACCGTTGCAAAAGGCGTCGAAGGCGCCGCCACGATGGGTGTATCCATGCTAACGCTCCACGCCTACCCGAAAGCCATGCGGGCCGCCGTCGAAGCGGCAAAAGGCTCCGACCTGACGCTTCTCGGCGTGACTGTCCTGACGTCGATGGACGATGTGGACCTTCGGGAAGCCGGTTACGACTGCGATCCGCGCAGCCTTGTCTTCCGCCGCGCCGAACAGGCCGCCGCCGCCGGGATGGGCGGTATCGTATGTTCTGCGGAGGAATCGGCGGCCGTCCGAAAGATCATCGGTTCAGACATGGCAGTCGTCACCCCCGGCATCAGGCCTCAGGGATCGGATGCCGGCGACCAGAAGCGGGTCATGACGCCGGCCGACGCACTCAGCGCAGGATCCAGCCACCTTGTCGTCGGCCGGCCTATCGTCAAGGCGCCCGATCCGAAGGTTGCCGCCCAGAACATTCTCGCCGAAATGGCGAGCGTGCTTTAGTTTCAGATCAGGAGGAGAAGACGATGCCGAAGGGATACTGGATCGCGCGGGTCGATGTTCGCGACCTTGAGCGCTACAAGGATTATGTCGCCACGGCCAAGCCGGCCTTCGAGCGGTTCGGGGCCAACTTCCTCGCACGCGGCGGCAATTTCAACGAGCTTGAAGGCACAGCGCGTGCACGCAACGTGGTCATCGAGTTCCCATCGCTGCAAGCCGCCGTCGACTGCTACAACTCGCCTGAGTACCAGGCTGCGGCAAAAATCCGCCAGGAAGTCGCCGACGCGGAAATGGTTGTTGTCGAAGGCGTCTGACAATCGGGAAATGCGGCATTTCTCCGGCTTCCCGTACCGCAGCATTTGGTCTAAGAGACCCGGGAACCATTACCATAGCAGCTCCCGGAGCATCCCATGACCGTGTCCAATCTTCCGCCCCTCGTCACCGTCTTTGGAGGATCCGGGTTTGTAGGCCGTCACGTGGTGCGGGCACTGGTCAAGCGTGGCTACCGGATCAGGGTCGCTGTACGCCGCCCCGACCTCGCTGGCTTCCTCCTGCCTTCCGGCTATGTCGGCCAGATCTCGCTGGTTCAGGCCAATCTCCGGTATCGCAAGTCGGTCGATCGTGCCGTCGAGGGTGCTTCCTTCGTCGTCAACTGCGTCGGCATCCTGTTTGAGAGCGGCCGCAACTCTTTCGACGCCGTGCAGGATTTCGGCGCACGCGCCGTTGCCGAAGCGACACGGGCTTCTGGCGCCAAGCTGGTGCACATTTCGGCGATCGGCGCAGATCGTGAATCCCAATCCAGCTACGGCCGCAGCAAGGGCCGCGCCGAAGCCGCCCTCCTCTCGACCGTCCCCGACGCCATCATCCTGCGCCCCTCCATCATCTTCGGAGCGGAGGACAGCTTCTTCAACAAGTTCGCGGCGATGGCAAAGATGTTCCCGGCCCTGCCGTTGATCGGCGGCGGCAAGACGAAGTTTCAGCCGGTTTATGTGGAAGATGTCGCGCAGGCAGTGGCCCTCAGCGTCGACGGCAAAGTCCCCGGCGGCAAGATCTACGAACTGGGCGGGCCGGAAGTCCTCACCTTCCGCCAGTGCATGGAACTGGTTCTGCGCGCGACCAACCGTCAGCGGCCTCTCGTCTCGCTGCCCTTCGGTATCGCGTCGATGATCGGCAGCATCGCTTCCCTCATTCCTTTCATCACCCCACCGATCACCAGCGATCAGGTTGCGCTCCTGAAGAAGGACAACGTTGTCTCGGAGGAAGCCATTCGCGAGGGGCGCACTCTCGAAGGCATGGGCATCCGCCCAACTCTTCTTGCATCGGTGGTTTCATCCTACCTGGTGCACTATAGGCCGCAGGGACAATTCACCAATTCCGGCAAGGCCGCCTAAGCATTTTTGTCGGCTGGCGAGACCGGATTTTTGGCCTCACGCCGCTGCCGCTTCGCCTCGTTGTGGTATAAAGGCCTCACCCGCAAAGACTGTGTCGTTAACGGCGCATTCAGCAAAGTCGGCTATTGAAAAATATGCTGCCGGCCAATAAACGGCGGCAGCGAAACCATCGCTTACGGCTATCACGTCTTTTGAAAGGCACTCCTCCATGGGCAAGCCCATCGCACTGTTTTTTGCGTGTGCGGCACTTACCATCCTCGTCGGCTCCTTCATCGCACCGCAGACGGGTGCGGCTGGAAACGACTGCGCTCCTGCCTATGGCGTCGATCCCTGCGCGACCGGTTCGGTCCCGTCGAAGTCTTCCCGCTAAGCAAAATCCACTGTTCTTCAATTTGTACTCTATCGAGTAGGGCCCATGCATTTGGGACCCAAGTGATAGTCATGTATTGAAGTCACCGTTCTTTTCCACAATACTCCTCCTGGGAGAAGGGCAAGAGCCCGCCCATTGGGAGGAGAAATCGATGGAAAAGTCTGACAAGGCAGCGCATACGCGCCGCTCATTCCTGAAAATTGGCGCAACCGCAGGTGGCGTTGCCGCAGGCACGCTAGCCGCTCCAGCCGTGCTAGCACAATCGCCTATCGTCATGAAAATGCAGACCTCGTGGCCCGCATCGGACATCTGGATGGAGTTTGCCCGCCAGTATACCGAGCGAGTCCAGGCCATGTCCGGAGGGCGGCTGACCGTTGACCTTCTCCCGGCAGGATCGGTGGTCGGCGCGTTCCAGGTTCTGGATGCCTGCCATGACGGCGTCATCGACGCAGCGCACTCGGTGCCGGCTTATTGGTACGGCAAGCACAAGGCCGCGTCGCTGTTCGGAACAGGACCGGTTTTCGGCGGCTCGGCGACGACCATGCTGTCATGGTTCTATTCCGGTGGCGGAGCTGAGTTCTATCGCGAACTGCAACAGGACATCCTCAGCCTCAACGTCGTCGGCTTCATGGGCTTCCCGATGTTTGCCCAGCCCTTCGGCTGGTTCAAGGGCGAAGTTGCAACCGTCGATGACATCAACGGCTTCAAATACCGCACCGTCGGCCTTGCAGCCGATCTGATGCAGGCCATGGGAATGTCCGTCGCCCAGTTGCCGGGCGGCGAAATCGTTCCGGCAATGGAGCGCGGCGTTATCGACGCGTTCGAATTCAACAATCCGTCGTCGGACATTCGCTTCGGCGCACAGGACGTGGCGAAGCACTACTACCTTGCGTCCTACCACCAGGCGTCGGAATGCTTCGAGTTCATCTTCAACAGGGACTTCTACGACGACCTCGATCCCGATTTGCAGGCGATCGTACGCTATGCGGTGGAGGCAGCCTCGACCGCCAACACGGCATCGGCAATGGACAACTATTCCGCCGATCTCGTGAAGCTCAGGGACGAGCATAAGGTGAACCTGCACCGTACACCGCAGGAAATCCTCGATGCCCAGATCAAGGCCTGGGACGACCTGATCGTGGAACTCGAGAAGGACGCCTTCATGAAGAAGGTGCTCGACAGCCAGCGAGCCTGGGTTGAGCGCGTCACCTACTTCGAGTTGATGGCCGCTCCGGATTACAAGCTCGCCTACAATCACCACTTCCCGGACAAGCTGAAACTCTGACTATCTCCACTGGCGTGCATTGAACGGCAGGAGCATCCGCTCCTGCCGACTTCCACCCATTACGGAAAGACGTCATTGATGCTGGCATTCATTCGTTTTGCCGACGCCACGTCGGCTTGGTTCGGCAAGGCGTTTGCCTGGCTGATCATCCTCATGACTTTTGGCACAAGCTACGAAGTTTTCGTGCGTTACCTGCTCAACAAGCCCACGCCGTGGGCTCTTGATCTATCCTTCATCATGTACGGCACACTGTTCATGATGGGCGGCGCCTACACACTCTCGCTCGGCGGCCACGTACGCGGCGACTTCCTCTACCGGCTGTGGAGGCCGCGGACGCAGGCGATGCTGGATCTCGTCCTCTACCTGTTTTTCTTCTTTCCCGGCGTTACGGCGCTCATCTTCTCCGGCTGGAAATATGCCTCCCGTTCCTGGGGCTACGGTGAAGTGAGCATTAACAGCCCGGCCGGCATCCCGATCTACCAGTTCAAGACCGTCATGGTCGCAGCAGGCATTCTGCTTTTCATCCAGGGCATAGCCCAGGTGTTCAGGTGCATTCTGTGCATTCGCGACGGGCGCTGGTTCGAAGCTGAAGTGGATGTCGAAGAGACCGAGGCAATCCTTATTCGGGAAAAGCAAGCAGAACTGGCCGGGGGAAAGAAATGACTGATCCGCAAGTGGCCATGTTGATGCTTGGCCTGTTCATCTTCATCATATTTTTGGGCTTTCCCATCGCCTTCACGCTGATGGCCATGGGTATCGGCTTCGGATATTACGCCTATTACGAGCCATCCCGCATGTGGCGGGCATTCAACCGGCTGGACGAAAACGCAGGCGGTTGGGACAGCACCAGTCTCTGGGTCGAAGGCTTCTTCAACAACCGCATATTCGACCTCTTCGTCAACCAGACCTATAGCGTGATGGCGAACGACGTGCTGACGGCAATCCCGCTGTTCCTGTTCATGGGGTACATCGTCGAACGGGCGAACATCGTGGACCGGCTGTTCAGTACGCTGAACGTCGCCTCGAAGAACGTCCCCGGTTCGATGGGCGTTGCAGCACTAATCACCTGCGGCCTGTTCGCGACCGCCACCGGTATCGTCGGTGCCGTGGTGACCCTGATGGGCCTGCTTGCCTTCCCGGCAATGCTGAAAGCGCGCTACAATCACTCTTTCGCCTCCGGGATCATCTGCGCTGGCGGCACGCTCGGCATCCTGATCCCGCCCTCGATCATGCTGATCGTCTATGCGGCGACGTCGGGGGTCTCCATCGTTCGATTGTATGCGGGCGCGCTCATCCCCGGATTCCTGCTGCTCGGCCTCTACCTCGCCTACGTGGTGATCCGGTCTATCCTTCAGCCGAGCGTGGCACCCAAGCCAACGGCAGAGGAGGTGCCGGACGTACCGTTCCTGAAGCTCGCCTTCATGATCATGACGTCGTTCTTCCCGTTGGCCTTTCTGATCCTCGCCGTGCTCGGTTCCATCCTCTTCGGTCTTGCCACGCCGTCGGAAGCGGCCTCGATCGGGGCCCTCGGCGGCTTGGTGCTCGCGGTAGCCTATCGCGCACTCACGTGGGACCGCATCAGGCAAAGCGTCTACCTGACGATCCGTACCTCGGCGATGGTGTGCTGGTTGTTCGTGGGGTCTTATACGTTCGCGTCGGTCTTCGCGTATCTCGGAGGAGAACAGGTGATCTCCAGCTTCGTCCAGGGGCTGGATCTGACACCGCTGCAATTCCTTCTCCTGGCGCAGCTGATCATCTTCCTGCTCGGCTGGCCCCTGGAATGGTCCGAGATAATCGTGATCTTCGTGCCCATCTTCCTGCCTTTGCTGCCGATGTTCGGGATCGATCCGCTGTTCTTCGGGATCCTTGTGGCGCTCAACCTGCAGACTGCGTTCCTGACGCCACCGATGGCGATGTCGGCGTACTACCTGAAAGGGATAGCGCCGCCCTACGTGCAACTGACAGAGATTTTCCGGGGCATGCTGCCCTTCGTGGGCCTGGTGCTTCTGAGCATGGTGCTGGTCTACATGTTCCCGCAGCTGGTCTTCTACCTGCCGGACCAAGTCTACGGCCGCTGACCAGGCCGCGTTGTGGAGACCGCCGCGCAAACTCTCGCGGCGGTCCCGAAATAACTGCAACCCAAAGGAGGAAGTTCGGACATGCAAAACCGGATCCTGGCCTTGCTCGCATTCTTAACGCTGTGCGCGTTCCTCGCCGTGTTCTTCTGGCGCGTGCCGCGTGTCGATTTGGGTATCCTGTTCGCCGTTACCCTGGCAATGACCGCCTATGACTTCCTGTTCCATCATAACAGTGACCGCCACTGATCAGCCTAGAAACAGCAGCCCGATCAGACCGACGCTGCCCACGGCAATCCGCCACCAGGCGAAAAGGGCGTAGCCTCGGTTGGATACGAAATCCAGGAGAGAGCGCACGACCAAGAGTGCCGTGATGAAGGCGGCGATGAAGCCAACTGCAATCACTGCGGCGTCATCGACGCTGATCGCCGCCCGGTTCTTGTAGAGATCGAGCGTGAAGGCACCGAGCATCGTCGGCATGGCAAGAAAGAAGGAGAATTCTGCCGCAGATCGTTTGTCGGTTCCCATCAGCAGCGAGCCGACGATCGTGGCCCCCGATCGTGACGTTCCCGGCACCATGGCAAGGCACTGGAAGAGACCGATCTTGAAAGCGAGCGACGGCGGGTAGTCCATGACGTCCGTGTATTTTGGCTGGAACTTCATGCGATCCACAGCCAGCAGGACGAAGCCCCCGAGAATGAGGACGACGCACATCAGCGCCGGCGTCTCGAAGAGGACCGACTTGATGAAGCCATGGGCGAACACGCCGATGACTGCAGCTGGCAGAAACGCGAGCAGGACAGTTACGACAAAACGCCTGGCCCGGGCACTGTTGGGAATATCACGCGCGATATTCAGCAGCCGGTGGAAATAGACGAGCAGGACCGCCATGATCGCGCCCAACTGGATCAGCACTGCGAACGTATTGCCGGGAGATTTGAAGCCCAGGAATTGCCCGGCCAAGAGCACATGCGCGGTCGAGGACACGGGTATGAACTCCGTCAGTCCCTCGATTAATCCGAGAACGAGGGCACTGACGATCGATTGTTCCGGCATTCTTCATCCTTTGTTTGATGGTTCCACGGCAAGGTTGCCGGAACCGGAGTTGGTTGTTTTCTTGCCTTGCCCCTTACCAAACCCATATAGCTGCGGTATTGCGCAGCTAAGCGCCGCAGCCGCAAATCTTCCTATATCGTATTCGTAAAGCTCACGTATCTATGCCCACGCTCTTTCACCATCCAATGTCGTCGAGTTCGCGATTCGTCCGCCTTATCCTCGCGGAATATGGCTTTCCGGCGGAATTCGTAGAAGAACAGCCATGGGAAAGGCGCCGGGAGTTCCTGGCCCTGAACCCGGCTGGAACGCTGCCTGTCTACGTCGATGACAGCATGCGGGCGCTCTGCGGACCGAATATCCTGATGGAATTCCTCGACGAAACGCACGGCGTCCTCAAGCGCGACCGGCGCCTTCTGGCCGAAGATCCTTTCCAGCGAGCGGAAATCCGGCGACTGACGGATTGGTTCCTGACGAAGATGGAACAGGACGTCACGCGACCGCTGGTCCGCGAGCGCGTCTACAAACTGCAGATGACAGCGGCCCAAGGTGGTGGCGCGCCCGATTCCAAGGCGTTGCGCACGGCGCGCGCCAATATCAAGCAGCATATGAAATACCTCTCCTGGCTCGCCGGCTCGCGGCCATGGCTTGCCGGAGACCGCCTGACCTACGCCGACCTTGCCGCCGCAGCTTCCATCTCCGTGCTGGACTATCTCGGCGAGATCGACTGGACGGAGATACCGGTTGCGAAGGACTGGTATCAACGCCTGAAGTCCCGTCCCTCTTTCCGGCCGCTACTGGCCGAACGGGTCCGGGGCATAACCCCGGTTTCTCACTATGCGGACCTTGATTTCTGACCCTACGGGCCGCGCCGATGCAGATCAACGGCGGCAGGACAAGCTGACCGCCTTCGTCAAGGCGGAAGCGGCAGCGCAGGGGTTCGACCTCTGTCGCATCACTCATGCGGAAAGCATACCGCAGGCACCCGCTCGACTGGAAACCTTCCTCGGCGATGGTCATCACGGCACCATGGGATGGATGGAAGAGACACGGGACCGCCGGTCGGATCCCAAGGTTCTCTGGCCCGAGGTGCGTTCGGTCGTCATGTTCGGCCTCAACTACGGTCCCGAAGAAGACCCTCGGGGACTGCAGGAAAAACCAAGCCACGGCGCCATTTCCGTCTACGCGCGCAACCGCGACTATCATGACATCATCAAGGGCCGCCTCAAGGAGATCGCCACCCGCTTCGCCGCACGCGCCGGCGAGGACGTCAAGGTGTTCGTCGATACCGCTCCTGTCATGGAAAAGCCGTTGGGAGAAGCCGCAGGGCTAGGCTGGCAGGGCAAGCACACCAACCTGGTCAGCCGGACACATGGCTCCTGGATCTTCCTCGGCAGCATGTTCACGACGGCCGATCTGGTCCTGGACGAGCCGGAAGTGGACCATTGCGGTTCCTGTCGGGCTTGCCTGGAGGCTTGCCCGACGAATGCATTCCCCGCCCCCTACAGGCTCGATGCGCGACGATGCATTTCCTACCTGACGATCGAGCACAAGGGTCCTATCGATCCGGAGTTCCGGCCGCTGATCGGCAACCGCATCTACGGCTGTGACGACTGTCTCGCAGCCTGCCCGTGGAACAAGTTCGCCGCCAGCGCCTCCGAGATGAAACTGAAGGCGCGGGACGATCTCAAGGAGCCGTCGCTGGCCTTTCTGCTTTCGCTTGACGATGCGACATTCCGGACCTTTTTCAGCGGCTCGCCGGTGAAGCGCATCGGGCGCAACCGTTTCATCCGCAACGTGTTGCTCGCAGCCGGCAATTCCGCCGATACTGCGCTGATCGAACCCTGCCTGATGCTGGCGCGCGATCCATCTGCGACAGTTCGCGGCATGGTCATCTGGGCGCTGAAGCGGCTGATGTCGCCGGAGGAATTCGTACGCTTCTCCGCGTCGCGTGCGGAAGAGGACGATCCTGAGGTCCTGGACGAGTGGCAGTTGGCGGGAGTTGCATGATGCACATGATCATCTTCGGATGCGGGTATTCCGGCGCCGCCATAGCGCAAGCCGCCATATCTGCCGGGGCAACCGCTGTCGGAACCGCCCGAACCGATGACAAAGCCGGAGCCTTGGAAACGCAGGGCATGCGAGGCATGGTTTTCGACGGCACCATGCTGAGCGAAGCCATGATCGCCGAATTGGCGAAAGCCACGCATCTGGTGCAGTCCATACCCCCGGGAGCCGACGGCGATCCGCTGTTGCAGCTCGTCGGAGGGCAGCTGCGAGAGCTCTGCCCGAAGCTCGCATGGATCGGCTATCTCTCCACGGTCGGCGTCTACGGAGACCAGGGGGGCGGCTGGGTGGATGAGGACACGCCCTGCCATCCCAAGCTCGGCCGATCGCAGGAACGGGTCGATGCGGAGACTGCCTGGTTGGCCGAAGGCAAGGCGGCGGGCTTGCCAGTGGCCGTGCTGCGCCTGGCCGGCATCTACGGGCCCGGTCGAAACGCCTTCGTCAATCTGGCCAAGGGCAGCGCCCGCCGGATCGTCAAGAAAGATCAGGTCTTCAATCGCATCCGGGTCGAGGACATCGCGGGAGCAACCCTGTTTCTTGCCGAAGCGACACAGGGTGGTGTCTTCAACATCACGGATGATGAACCCGCCCCGCCTCAGGATGTCATTTCCCGAGCCGCCAGTCTCATGGGCGTCGAGCCGCCTCCCGAACAGGCTTTCGAGACGGCCGACATGACGCCGATGGCGCGCTCTTTCTACAGCTCCAACAAGAAGGTCTCCAACCGCCGCATCGGCGAGCTGGGCTATCGGTTCCGCTTCCCGGAATATCGCAAGTCGCTCGAAGAATTATGGTCGACGGGGCGCTGGAAGGGCTGAGTTTCTGACGCTTCCAGCGAATGGAAAATTCATCCAAACGCCAGAATGAAGATGAAAATGCTTTTGCTGTGCGGCAAAATCTGGGCGAGAACGGTCAAAAAATCCTACTTTTGGCGCACTGCAACAAAAAAAATTTTCGCATTTTCGTGATCGCGTGAACTCCGCCTGAATCTTGAAATCTGATTCCGCGTTTGACCCTGATTCTAATCGGATTTTTGCGACGTCCCGCCTAAATGCCTGATAATACATAGCACCGTATATGATCACGAATATTACAGTCTGTAACATTCCGTGAACTGAGCCGCACACTTTTTC
Organism: Pseudorhizobium xiangyangii; assembly: GCF_020531965.1. GTDB lineage: Bacteria > Pseudomonadota > Alphaproteobacteria > Rhizobiales > Rhizobiaceae > Neorhizobium > Neorhizobium xiangyangii. The sequence goes on from NZ_JAJAWH010000003.1 coordinate 128,581, forward strand.
GCCAAATTTGGCCCCGCTTAAACTTTCTTGCACGCCAAGTGCAGGGATCAACTCGACGGGGACGACGACATTGACAACAATTCGACGCTCGACTTTCGCCGCGGCGGCCATTGCAATGTTCGCAATTCTTGGGCCCGCGCAGGCTAACGCTGCGCCCGGGTGCGGACACGCTTCCTGGTATGCGCTGACTTCGAAGACAGCTTCCGGGGAACGCATGAACCCGGCCAACCTGACTGCAGCCCACCGCTCGCTGCCCTTCGGCACCAAACTGAAGGTGACGAACAAGCGCAACGGCAAGAGCGTGATCGTTCGCATCAACGACCGCGGACCTTTCATCAAGGGCCGGGTCATCGACGTATCCAAGGCGGCAGCCCAGAACATCGGCATGGTGCGTTCCGGCACCGCCCAGGTCTGTTACCAGGTCATCAGCTAACTCCGGCGAGGCTTGCCCTTCGGTACGATGAGGGCTAGGACCCGTTACATACGGGTTCAACCGAGACGGAGAATGACATGCGACTGGGCGGACGGCTTGCTGGAGCGATTGATGTTCTGGCCGATATCGATGCACGAAGACGCCCTGTTGCCGACGCCCTGAAGGATTGGGGCCTGGCCCATCGCTTTGCGGGCTCCGGCGATCGCGCCGCCATCGGCAACATCGTCTACGACGCCTTGCGCATGCGCCTCTCGCACGCCTGGCTCATGGACGACGAGAGCCCCAGTGCCCTTGCCTATGCGGTCCTCATCCGACAATGGGGGCTTTCCTCGGAGGCCCTTTCTGCCGAGTTCGCGGATGACCGCTTCGCTCCACCGCCTCCTACCGAAGCGAACTTCTCGGCCCTTGCCTCCCGCAATCTTGAGGACGCGCCCCTTCATGTGCAGGGCGATATCCCCGATTGGGTCCAGCCATCCTTCGAAGCATGCTTCGGTGAGAACTGGCTGACAGAGGCCAAGGCGCTGGCGGAACGTCCGACCCTCGATCTCCGCGCCAACACGCTGAAGGCGTCACGGGAGAAGGTCGTCAAGGCGCTCGACCGCTCCGGCGCGGTGCCGTCGCAGATTGCGCGTAACGGCATTCGCATCGCGGCCGGAGAAGGAGCGTCGCGGCTTCCAAACGTCACTGCCGAGCTTTCGTTCCAGAAAGGTTGGTTCGAAGTTCAGGACGAAGGCTCCCAGATCGTTGCGGATCTCGCCCATCCGGGAGAACATGACCAGGTTCTCGACTACTGCGCCGGCGGCGGCGGCAAGACTCTCGCCATGGCGGCAGCGATGAACAACAAGGGTCAGGTCCACGCCTACGACGCGGACCGCAAGCGCCTCGCCCCGATCATAGAGCGACTGCGCCGGGCAGGCACACGCAATGTGCAGGTTCATGACGATGCCCGCCAACTCGAGGTTTTGAAGGGCAAGCTGGACTGCGTGCTCGTCGATGCCCCGTGCACCGGAACAGGAACCTGGCGGCGGCGACCGGATACCAAATGGCGCCTGACGCAAAAGAACCTGGATGAACGGATCGCCCAGCAGCAGGCGGCACTTTCCGAGGCAGCCCCCTTCGTAAAGGCCGGCGGCAATCTCGTTTACGTGACCTGTTCCATACTGCCGGAGGAGAACGACCGGCAGATCGAGCGCTTCTGTTCCGAAAACCCGGAATTTTCGCCGGAGCCGGTATTGGAGACATGGACCGAGCTCTTCGGAGCAACCGCACCGAAGCCGCATAGCCCCAACGAGAAGACGCTGACGCTGACCCCCGCCAGCACAGGAACCGACGGTTTCTTTTTCTGCCGCATGCGCCGGGCAAACTGATCTGGCTTGACAGTCGTCAAGCCAGCCCTGCCTGCTTGAATTCGTTCTAAACTAGATCATTTGACACTAGTTTTTATTTGGGTCATGCACTTCCTGTGCAGCCGAGGGATAGGGCTGCCGAAGGAGGGACGATGATCCGCAAGACAATTCTCGGCGCAAGCTTTGCGCTTCTGGCCGCCTCCGCGACCTTCGCCATCACGCCGGCCGCAGCCACTGAACCGGCCGCAGTCGTCAAGCACTACGCCGAACTGGCGCATGCCAAGTTCGAGGACTCGTCCGCTACGGCCAAGACACTCGATGCCGCCATCGACGCCCTGATTGCAAAGCCCGGCGAAGAAACGCTCAAGGCCGCGCGAGAAGCCTGGATCGCCGCTCGCGTTCCCTATCAGCAAACCGAGGTCTATCGCTTCGGCAACCCAATCGTCGATGAGTGGGAAGGCAAGGTAAATGCCTGGCCTCTCGATGAAGGGCTGATCGACTACGTGGATGCTTCCTACGGTACGGAGAGCGACGAGAATGCGCTCTATGTCGCCAACATCATTGCCCACTCCAAGCTCACCGTGAACGGCGAAGAGATCGACGCGACCAACATCAACCCCGATCTCCTGCGCAGCCTGCACGAGGCCGGTGAAATCGAGGCGAATGTCGCGACCGGCTATCACGCCATCGAGTTTCTTCTCTGGGGCCAGGATCTCAACGGCACGGAGGCCGGCGCGGGCAGCCGCCCCTATACCGACTTCGACACGGCCAATTGCACCAACGGCAATTGCGAGCGCCGCGCCGCCTACCTGAAGGCTGCGTCGGAACTGCTGATCTCCGACCTCGGTGACATGGTCGCGGCCTGGGCTCCCGAAGGAGAAGCAACCAAGGCCGTTACGGCCGATCCGCAGGCCGGTATCCGCTCCGTACTGACCGGCATGGGTTCACTGTCCTACGGCGAACTGGCGGGCGAACGCATGAAGCTCGGGCTGCTGCTGCATGATCCGGAAGAAGAGCATGATTGCTTCTCGGACAACACGCATGCCTCGCATCTGAACGACGCCGTTGGCATCGCGTCTGCCTATACCGGCGAATACACCCGCGTCGATGGAACGAAGATGACCGGGCCTTCGCTGTCGGAGCTGGTCGTCGCCAGGGATGCCGCGCTCGACGCGGAAGTGAAGGGCAAGCTCGAAACAACCGTTGCCGCAATGAACGCATTGGCGGAACGGGCGAAGGGCGGCGAGGCCTATGACCAGATGATCGGCGAAGGCAATGCGGATGGCAATGCCGCCGTGCAGGTCGCCATCGATGGCTTGATCGACCAGACAAAGTCATTCGAGCGCGTCATTGCGTCGCTCGATCTCGGCACGATCGAACTTGAAGGTTCCGACAGCCTCGATAATCCTGACGCGGTGTTCCAATAAGCCATAGGGCACGCATCCGAAACCTAACTGTCCGCAGGACCTGAAGGGGGCCGCCGGTCATCCGCGCGGCCTAGACCACCATGAGAGCGCCCAAAGTCACGAAACTGCTGCTGCCGATCCTGTCGGGCGCGCTCCTTTTGTCTCCACTGATCGCGATCGGCGAAAGCCCGAACTTTCCGACGGAGCGGACGGACCTATCGCCCAAGGACAAGAAGCGGGTTGCCGGCGTAACACGGCCAACATCGGATTTCTCGAAAGCGGAGAACTTCGAATCCATGCAGGGTGGCGCGGCCACCACCAAGGCAATCGTCAACGGCGACGCCTTCTCGCATTTCTCCACCAACCTCACATTCGCGGAAGAAGAGGAATTCAAACTCGGCAACGCGCTGTTCCGCAAGTTGTGGGTTTCGGCGCCCTCCTCGACCCAAGCGTCCGATGGACTGGGACCGCTCTTCAACGCGCGGGCCTGCCAGAGTTGCCATCTGAAGGATGGCCGCGGTCACCCGCCTGAAGGAGCAGCGGACGCGACGTCCATGTTCCTGCGGCTCGCACGACCGCCGCGCACGGAAAAGGAACGTGAAATCCTCGCGCGGCACGAGGCGCTGAACTTTGCGGATTCCACTTATGGCGAACAGCTACAGGATCTCGCGGTCACGGGCATGAAGGCGGAAGGCAAGATGGTGATCTCTTACGAGGAGATCCCCGTCACGCTGGCCGACGGCGAAGTCGTTTCATTGCGCAAGCCGACCTATTCGGTGAAGGACCTGAACTATGGCCCGATGGACCTCGATGTCACCTTGTCGCCAAGGATAGCACCGCCGATGATCGGCATGGGCATGATCCAGGCAATTCATGAGGCCGACATTCTCGCCATGGCCGACCCGGACGACGAGGATGGTGACGGCATCTCCGGAAAACCCGCCATGGTCCGCGACCACCTTACGCAAGAACTGACGCTCGGTCGGTTCGGCTTCAAGGCACAGAATGCATCCGTCAGAGGCCAGTCCGCCTCGGCATTTGCCGGCGATCTCGGCATCTCGAACCCGGATGCGCCGTTCGACCACGGAGACTGCACCACCTCCCAGCCGGACTGCCTGGCACGCCCGACCGGCGCGCAGGAACGGTTGGGGCCGACGGAGGCACCGGACCCAGTATTGCCGCTGGTGACTTTCTACTCCGAAAACCTTGCCGTACCGGCCCGCCGCGAACCCGGCGATGCCAAGGTGCTCCGGGGCAAGGAACTCTTCTACCAGTCCGGCTGCACATCCTGCCACACGCCGAAGTTCGTCACGCGACGCGATGCCGGGAACAAGGCTCACGCCTTCCAGTTGATCTGGCCCTACTCCGACTTCCTGCTGCACGACATGGGCGAAGGCCTCGCGGACGGGCAAGAGGTCGGCGTTGCAGACGGGCGGGAATGGCGCACGCAACCGCTCTGGGGCATAGGCCTTACAAAAACCGTCAACGACCATACCTTCTTCCTTCACGACGGGCGCGCCCGCAACCTCACCGAGGCCGTCCTCTGGCATGGGGGTGAAGCGCGGGTGGCGCGCGATGCCTTCGCCTCGATGGACAAGGACGACAGAACGGCACTGCTCACATTCCTGGAGTCGCTCTGATGCTGAAGACCTTTGCCGCGGCGGCTTTCGCAGCCTTTCTCTCCATACCGGCAGCACTTGCCCAGGAGGAAACCCTGCAACCGACGGTACCGCAGGCATCGGCGATCAGGTCCGTGGTCGCAAAGGCGGTGGACGACTTCATACGGCCGGGCTATCGCAGCTTCCATGGCGCTGCCGGCGAACTGGCCGGGAGCATGGAGACGCTATGCGCCGATCCCTCGCCTGAGACGCTTGCCAAGGCCAGGGAGAGCTTTTCTGCAACTGCCGCAAGCTGGGCCCGCATTGAGATCGTTCGCACAGGCCCGGCGATCGAAAAGAACCGTTTCGAGCGAATCCTCTTCTATCCGGACCGCAAGAGCACAGGCCTGAAACAGGTGCAGGCGCTGCTCGCCAAGCCGGACGAAAGTGCGACCTCCCCAAAGGGCCTCTCCGGCAAGAGTGTTGCCATGCAGGGTTTCGGCGCGCTGGAATTCGTCCTTTCCGGCACTGGTTCGGATGCTCTTGCTTCGGAACCCGACAGCTTCCGGTGCCGCTACGGTCGGGGCGTCGCGACAAACATCGAGCAGATTGCCGCCGAGCTGGTCGCCCTATGGGATGCCCCGGACGGAGTACAAAAGGCCTGGAAGGAGCCGGGTCCGAACAATCCCGTCTTTCGGGACGAACGGGAGGCGATGACGGCGCTTCTCGGCATTCTCGTGCACGGTGCGGAAATGGTCCGCGATCAGCGGATCGAGACGTTCTACAAGGGCAAGGACAAGCCTGCTTTCCCCAAGCAGGCAATCTTCTGGCGGTCCGGCAATACCTGGACAATGATCGAAGGAAACCTGCGGGGCCTGCAGGATTTGGTCAAAGCATCGGGCATGGTCGATCTGCTGGTCGGCTATCAGGACACGATCATAGGCTCCGTCGATTTCATCCTGACGTCGATGCTGCGGGTCACCGGCCAGATGAACGAGAGCATGGAAGCCGTGGTCTCCGACGAAAGGCAGCGGCAGAAACTCGATTTCCTTCTGATCAACGGCCGCGACGTGATCGGCCGCCTGAACGACGACTACGGCGGCGCGATCGGCCTCACCTCCGGCTTCTCCTTCTCGGACGGAGACTGACGTTGAGCTGGCGGAGCGACCTCATCGATCGCCGCAGCTTCATGAGGGCCGCCGGCATCACGTTTGCGGCCGCCCTCGCGCCACGATCCCTGATGGCGCTTGAACGCTCCGACGCGGTCTATGCCTCGGGCTTCCGTGCGCCGGACGGATCCTTCGGTATCGCCACCGTTTCTGAGCGAGGCGAGATCGTCGACCGCATCACTCTGCCCGCTCGCGCCCATGGCATGGCGTTCAGCCCGGTGAGCGGCCGGATCGTCGCCTTCGCGCGTCGCCCGGGCACCTTTGCTCTGGCCTTGCCCATGGCCGGCTCCGGCCAACCCTTCATGATCACAGCACCGGAAGGCCACCACTTCTATGGCCACGGCGCCTTCTCCCCGGATGGTCGCCGCCTCTATGCCAGCGAGAACGACTTCGATGGCAATCTCGGCGTGATCGGAATCTATGACGCCACCGACCGTTTCCATCGCATCGGCGAGTTCGACGCGCATGGCATCGGCACGCACGACATGGCCGTCACCGACGACGGCACGACGATCGTCATCGCCAATGGTGGGATCGAGACCCATCCGGATTTCGGCCGCACCAAGCTCAACCTGGACCGCATGGAACCGTCGCTTGTACTGCTCGATGCGAGGAACGGCGCGCTCATCCAGAAGCATGCATTGCCGCCATCGCTCCGCCAGCTTTCCACTCGGCACGTCGCGGTCGGCGACAACAACCGGATATGGTTCGCATGCCAATGGGAGGGGGCGCGCAACGAATTGCCACCGTTAGCCGGTTGGCTTTCCAAAGGCGAAGACATCGCACTTCTGGACCTGCCGGAAGAAACGACCATCCGGCTGGGCAATTATGTCGGAGCCATCGCCGTCAATCGCCGCGAAGGCCTGGTGGGCCTGACATCGCCTGTTGGCGGCGCGGCCATCACGCTCGATGCAAAGACCGGAGCCTTGCTGAAGGAGGAGATGGTGCGCGATGCAGCCGGTGTCGCACCGGCCGCCCAGGGCATCGCCGTGTCGTCCTATGGCGGCCGCTTCAACCAGACCCGCAGCGGGGTTGCCTGGGACCAGCACATCGCGCGGATCACCTAGCCTCTGGCGCGGGCCGGACCCGGCCCTATATCCGGCGCATGAAAAAAACGCTCACCTACATCATCTTCATCGCCATCGTCATCGGCTTGGGTGCCTTAAGCGGCGTCAGCAACGCACCCGGCGATTGGTACCAATCCCTCGTCAAGCCGTTCTTCCAGCCACCGCCGTGGATCTTCGCCCCAGTCTGGACCACGCTTTACGTGCTGATCGCCATTGCCGGCGCCCGCACCTGGCTGCAATCGCCGGCGTCGGGTCGGATGCAGGTCTGGTTCATGCAGATGATCCTGAACTTTCTGTGGTCGCCCGCCTTCTTCGGGGCCCAAAGCCCGATCCTCGGGCTCGTCGTCATCATTCCGATGCTGGCTGCCGTCCTCGCTTTCATCTCCCTCGCCTGGAAAGTGGACCGCATCAGTGCTTGGCTCTTCATTCCCTATCTCGCCTGGGTGAGCTTCGCCACTCTGCTCAACCTGTCGATCGCGCTCCTAAACTGACCGCGCGGCGTCCGGCGGCTTGCCGAACGGGTCTCGACATGCCAATTTCGCAACTGCGAAGAGGCAGGCATGAACAACATCGATACCCAAAATTTCCGCGAACGCATCCGGCGGAGCTTTGACCGCCAGGGCGCCATGAAGACGATCGGCGCAGAACTCACGCGCGTCGAGCAGGCGATGGTGGAAATCGAGCTGCCCTTCGATCCGAAGCTGACGCAGCAGCACGGGCTGCTGCATGCGGGCGTGATATCTGCGGCGCTCGATGCCGCCGGCACCTATGCCGCGTATACGACGGTCGAGCCGGACGTTTCGCTCCTCACCATCGAGTTCAAGGTGAACCTGATGTCGCCGGGCCGGGGCGATCGCTTCCTCTTCCGCGGCGAGATCACCAAACCGGGCTCCACCATCATCGTTGCGGACGGCCGCGCCTATGCCATCAGCGATGGCCCAGCCAAGCTGATCGCTTCGATGACCGGCACGATGATGGTCATCCGCGGGCGCGAGGATATCGTCGAATGACGCATGAACTCACGAAGGTAGGCGACCGCTCCATTCTGTTCGTCATGGCGGTGGATGCGGAATACGGCCCGCATCTTCGCCGGCGGATCGCGCCCCTCATGACCGGCGTCGGCCCGGTGGAAGCCGCCGTCTCGCTTACCTATACGCTCACGACGCTGCATGCCTCGCAGAAGCTCCCCCATCTCGTCGTGTCGCTCGGTTCCGCCGGCTCGCGGAGCCTGGAACAGACGGGCGTCTATCAGGTTGCCTCCGTCGCCTATCGTGACATGGACGCCTCGCCGCTCGGTTTCGAGCGCGGCCGGACACCCTTTCTGGACCACCCTGCCGTGATCGAATTGCCGTATGCTGTGCCGGGCATTCCATCCGCATCGCTCTCGACGGGAGGAAATATCGTTTCCGGCGGGAGTTACGACCACATCGAGGCAGATATGGTCGATATGGAGACATATGCCATCCTGCGCAGCTGCCACCTGTTCGGCCTGCCACTCATCGGCTTGCGCGGCATCTCGGATGGCAAGGAAGAACTGAAACATGTCGGTGACTGGACGGAGTACCTCCATGTCGTCGACGAGAAGTTGGCGGCAGCCGTCGATCGTCTCGCGAGAGCGCTCGAGAACGGCGAATTGCGCCTCTGACGCAGTTGCCAGCCAGCCAACTTTTCTTTAAAGGCTCGCCATGACCCAGACAGCCCATCCCGACAGCATCCTCATCATCGATTTCGGCAGCCAGGTGACGCAGCTGATTGCGCGCCGCATCCGCGAAGCGGGTGTCTATTGCGAAATCCACCCCTTCCAGAACGCGGCCGAGGCTTTCAACAAGCTGGCACCCAAGGGCGTGATCTTTTCCGGCGGCCCGGCTTCGGTCACGGCTGAGGGAAGCCCGCGCGCGCCGCAGGCGGTGTTCGATAGCGGTGTGCCGATCCTCGGCATCTGCTATGGGCAGCAGACCCTCTGCACCCAGCTTGGTGGCGTTGTCGAAGGCGGCCATGCGGCGGAATTCGGACGTGCCGATGTCGAGGTCAAGTCGGCAAGCCCGCTGTTCGAAGGTTTTTGGGAAAAGGGTGGCCGCTACCCGGTCTGGATGAGCCATGGTGACCGCGTTACCAAGCTGCCGGAAGGCTTCGAGGTGATCGCCACCTCCGAGAATGCGCCGTTCGCAATCGCCGCCGACGAGAGCCGTCACTACTACACCACCATGTTCCACCCGGAAGTGGTGCATACGCCCGACGGCGCCAAGCTGCTCTCCAACTTCGTGCATAAGATCGTCGGCCTGAAGTCCGATTGGACGATGGCAGCATACCGCGCCGAGATGATCCGCAAGATCAAGGACCAGGTCGGTAGTGAACGCGTCATCTGCGGCCTGTCGGGCGGCGTCGACAGCTCCGTCGCGGCCGTCCTCATCCATGAAGCAATCGGCGACCAGCTGACCTGCATCTACGTCGATCATGGGCTGATGCGTCAGGGCGAAAGCGAGCAGGTCGTCGGCATGTTCCGCGACCACTACAATATCCCGCTTGTCCATGTGGAAGCGTCCGACCTGTTCCTGACCCAGCTTGCCGGCGAGAGTGACCCGGAAGTGAAGCGCAAGACGATCGGCCGCCTGTTCATCGAAGTGTTCGAAGCGGAAGCTGCCAAGATCGCCGCAGACGGCAAGGGTTCGCCGCGCTTCCTCGCGCAGGGCACGCTCTACCCCGATGTCATCGAAAGCGTCTCCTTCTCCGGCGGTCCGTCGGTAACGATCAAGAGCCACCACAATGTCGGTGGCCTGCCCGAGCGCATGAACATGAAGCTCGTGGAGCCGCTGCGCGAGCTCTTTAAGGACGAGGTCCGCGCGCTCGGCCGCGAACTCGGCCTGCCGGAAAGCTTCATCGGCCGTCACCCGTTCCCGGGTCCGGGCCTCGCGATCCGATGCCCTGGCGCCGTCACCCGCGAGAAGCTCGACATCCTGCGCAAGGCGGATGCGATCTATCTCGACGAAATCCGCAAGGCCGGTCTCTACGACACGATCTGGCAGGCCTTTGCCGTGCTCTTGCCGGTGCAGACGGTCGGCGTCATGGGCGACCACCGCACCTACGACTTCGTCTGCGCCCTGCGGGCCGTCACCTCGGTCGATGGCATGACGGCGGATTTCTACCCGTACGACATGAACTTCCTCGGCCGCACGGCGACCCGCATCATCAACGAGGTGCGCGGCATCAACCGGGTTGTCTACGACGTGACGTCCAAGCCGCCCGGCACGATCGAGTGGGAATAAGGGATTGATGCCCCGCTGAATACAACAGACCTGCGGAGGGCTTTGGCCCTCCGTTTTCGTTAGGCCGTCGAGCCTCTAAAACCCAAGCGACTGTTGGGCCGGCTCCGGCGGACCAAGACGCACACCTTCCAGTTCCAGCATCCGGGTCTTCGACATGCCTCCGCCGGGCGCGGAAAAGCCGCCCAGCTTTCCACCGGCGGCCAGTACGCGGTGGCAGGGGATGATCAGCGCCACCGGGTTCTTAGCCATCGCCTGGCCGACATCGCGCGCCGCTTCCGGTCCAGCGCCCAGTTCCTTTGCGAGCGTTCCATACGTAGTCGTATGGCCCCAGCCAACATTGCGGGCGGCGGAATAGATCCGCCGGAAGAATTCGTCCTGATCCCGAAGGTCCAGAACGAGATGGGAGAAATCGACGCGCTCGCCAGCGAAATAGCGTTTCGTCGCGGCAATGGCGTCTTCGATATGCGCCGGCGGCGTTCCGCGCTCCGCCTTCGGCAGACGCCGCAAGAACAGGCGTTCCGTCGCTGCCTCGTCCGCTGTCGGCAGCTGGAAGCGGGTGATGCCGACGTCGTTCCATGCAATGCCGCAGAAGCCGCCTTGCGTTTCGAAGATGGTATATCGATGTATGGCCATGGCCAGCCTCCTCAACTGCCAGCTCCTCAACTGATTGCCGCCAGAATCGCGCCATGAGGCTCGTGGCGCAACCCGGTTCTTGCGTCCAGAAGCTATCTAGGCCGAAAGCCAGTCCCGGATCGCCAGTTCATCCGCTTCCACAAGCTCGTGGCCGGCATCCATTCGCCGCTCCTCGATCGTGGCGCCTGCCGCAGCGAGTTGTTCCTGCAAGCCCTTAGCGTAGGGGCCGTACAGGTCGAGCTTCCCAGTCAGCATCAAGGCCTTGGCATCCGAAAGGTCTGCCGGCGGCGGATTGTCATCCAGGACCTTCATCGCTCTCAGAAGCACGGCGTGCCGGACCAACTGAGGATGAAGCTGCATGACGGCGCCGAGCATGTTGGCGCCATTGGAGTAACCCAGAAAGGTCAGCCGGGCCGGGTCGACGCCATAGGCCGCGGGGAGATCCTCCACGAATGCCGCAAAGGCTTTCGCCTCCGACAGGATGTCCTTCTGGTCGAAGCGGTTCATACCGAAACGTCGGAAGAAGCGGGCAACGCCCTCCTCGGTTGATCGTCCGCGCACACCAATCAGCGTCGCGTTCGGCATCAGCCGCCGCCCCATCGGCAACAGGCTCGTTTCGTTTCCACCCGTTCCATGCAGCAGCACAAGCGCGGACCCGTCGGGCGCGTCCGGTACATGGATACGGTGCACGAAAGGCAGGTCGCGATAGACGGTGCGCAGCTCGCCCGGCAGTCCGAACTGCGGCAACACCACATCGAGGTCAGCTTTGTCCTTGAGAAAATGCGGCGGTATGAACAGATCGGAGCCGAGGCTCTCCAGCGGCTCGTCGATGGCGAACCCCGGACCGTCGGTTGCCACCTCGATCAACGTCCCGGAGGGCTCCCGGACATAGAGCGAATAAAAGTATGTCCGGTCGTGAACGACTGTGGCGCCGAGACCCGCCGTACCAAGCGCACCATGAAGCGCTTCGACTTCATCCCGGTCCCGGGCGCGAAAGGCAACGTGGTCGATAGTCCCGGTGCCGGGTGCTGCGGTCCAGAACCCGGACGCATCGCGGATGTCGATGATATCGCCGGACAGGGAGGTCATGCGCTGAAGGCCGCCCTCTTCCGGCCCCGCGGAAAAGCCGATGTACCGCTCCAGGAAACCCATGGTCTCCTTCGGCTTCTCGGACCAGATGGTTGCCCCGCGCAACCGCTGGATGGCGTCGCCTTCGGTTATTCCGGGCACGATCCATGGCGATGCGTTTTCGATCAGGTCCGTGCCCACGAGCTTGACGATGATGCCGTCGGGGTCCGTCAGGCGCAGGACCGGCTCGCCAAACTCCTGGCTCGGGCCCGCCACCGTCACATTGAACTGCAGGGCCCGGGTGAGCCAGAAGCCTATGGCTTGCCGGGAAATGGCAAACGATACCTCGGCGGGGGCACCATGCCCCACGCGACCGGGCGAGCCGTCCTCCCAGACAAGAAATGTCACGAGGGAACCGGGCGAGGCGAGAGATGAAGCTGCGTCGCGTCCTCGAAGCCCGCCGTGCGCTTCACCAGGCGTAGCCCGAGAAAGCCCGCATAGAAGTCGACATTGTCCTGCACCTTGCGGGTAATCAGCGTGACGTGGTGTATGCCTGAGGGCACTGCGGCTTCCTTTCATGATTGTGGCTTCGCACTGTGCATGAAGGAAGGAAGCAGAAAAAGCCGTCCCGCGGCAACTCACCGTTCACCGGCTGTCGCAGCGACAAAATAATTCAAAGATGTGTCGGAACAGGTCCATGCGGTGCGTCCTCCGGATCCGCCAAGCAAGGAGGATTACCTATGGCCATGTTACAGAAGATCGTGCCGCATCTCTGGTTCGAGGAAAAGATCGAGGAGGCTGTAAACTTCTACGTCGATCTGTTTCCGAATTCCCGCATCAACAGCATCTCCTATTACGGAGACGCCGGCCCTGGGCCAAAGGGATCCGTGCTGACTATGGATTTCGAACTGGATGGACAGAACTTTGTGGCCATCAATGGTGGCCCCTATGCAAAGTTCAACGCTGCCGTCTCTTTCCTCGTCCATTGCGATACGCAGGACGAAATCGACCGGCTCTATGGCAGGTTGCTGGAGGGCGGCGGTCAGGAACAGCAGTGCGGCTGGTTGGCAGACCGTTTCGGCGTCGTCTGGCAGGTCAATTACCGACGCATACCGGAAATACTTACCGATCCGGATGCGGAGCGTACGAACCGCGTGGTACAGGCGATGCTTTCCATGAAGAAAGTCGATATCGCCGCCTTGGAGAAGGCCTATCAAGGCTGAGGTCGTTTGACCGCGACTTCAGCCTGAGTGCCTACCTCAACCTCCCGGTGCCGGGAGGTCAGCGCGACAGACCATCAATAGCCTGCCCTGGATGTCGAGCGGCAGATGCCGCGCGACAATTAGATCTGGTCGAACGCCTTGGGGTCGATACCGAGGATCGCGAGGTCGCGCCTTGCAGGCCTGCGATGGTTCTCGACAGCGCTCGAAGCGTTGATCGCGGCGCCGAAGACTGCGAAGGCGCGACCGATGAAACCGCCGGAAATTGCCTTGCGTGTGCTGGACATGTTTTGCTCCTTTTTGTTGTCCTCAATGTGGGCGCGAGCAGGCGTTTGTGCAATGCACAAGGCAACAACGGAGCTATGCTCAGGAAGCATGGCGCTTTCTGATCCAGGTCAATGCTTGCGCAATCCATGTTCGGCTTGATATCCGTTTCTCCAGATAATTGGAGGCTGGCTTTGAACACGACGATCTACGGAATCAAGAACTGCGACACGATGAAGAAGGCCCGCACCTGGCTGGAGCAGAAGGGCGTTGCCTACGACTTCCACGACTACAAAAGCCAAGGCATCGACCGGACCCATCTGGAGCGCTGGATAGACGCTGCCGGCTGGGAGACAGTGCTCAACCGCGCAGGCACGACCTTCCGCAAGCTGGACGAGACGGCCAGGGCCGATCTCGACCGTGACAAGGCGATCGGCCTGATGCTGGCGCAGCCCTCGATGATCAAGCGGCCCATACTGGAAGCAGACGGCAAGATCATCGTCGGCTTCAAACCTGAATTTTACGAACCGCACTTATCCTGAGTTCCGCCATGTCGAAAGCCACGCGCGCGACACAAGCTCTTTCAAAAGCCGGCATTTCCTTCACCACGGCCACCTACGACTACGATCCCAATGCGGATCGCATCGGACTGCAGGCCGCCGAAGCAATCGGCGAAGCGCCACACAGGGTGCTCAAGACCCTGATGGCAGAGGTGGATGGCCGGCCGGTCTGCGTCGTCGTCCCGTCCGATCGGGAAGTCAGCATGAAGCGGCTGGCCGCAGCCTTCGGCGGCAAGGCGGCCAGCATGATGAAACCGGCGGATGCGGAACGCGTGACCGGCTACCATGTCGGCGGCATCAGCCCTTTCGGGCAGAAGAAGCCGGTCCCGACAGCGATGGAGGTATCCGCTCTCGCCGAGCCGCACGTCTACATCAACGGGGGACAGCGCGGCCTTCAGGTTCGGCTTTCACCGCAGGACGCGCAGTCGGCGCTAAAGGCGGTTGCTGCGCCGCTCGTCGCCGAATAGCTTCAAACGTCGGTCAAAGAGTACTATCTCTGACGCAACCGTGCAGACAGGACAGTGAAGACGATGAACATTCAATCCGAAATCAAGACCGCAGTCGATCCGATCAAGCTCGACAAGCTGGCCGAAGTGGCCGTGAAAGTGGGCCTCCAGCTCAAGCACGATCAGGACCTCGTCATCACGGCGCCGCTCGCGGCCCTGCCGCTCGTCCGACTGGTCACCAAGCACGCCTATTTGGCGGGCGCAGGCCTCGTCACCACGTTCTATGCCGATGAGGAATCCACGCTGGCACGCTACGCCCATGCGTCAGACAGCAGCTTCGACAGGGCCTCCGGCTGGCTCTACGAAGGCATGGCGAAGGCCTATGCCAATGGCGCGGCACGGCTCGCCATCGCGGGCGACAACCCTATGCTGCTCGCCAGCCAGGATCCCGCCAAGGTGGCGCGCGCCAACAAGGCGAATTCCATGGCCTACAAGCCGGCGCTGGAGAAGATTTCCAATTTCGACATCAACTGGAACATCATCTCCTATCCCAACCCGTCATGGGCAAAGGTCGTGTTCCCTGACCTTCCGGAGGACGAGGCCGTGTTCCGGCTCGCAGAGGCAATCTTTGCCGCCTCGCGCGTCGATCTCGCCGACCCAGTCGCCGCATGGGCGCAGCATAATGCGAACCTCGCAAAGCGCTCCTCATGGCTTAACGGCGAGCGGTTCTCCGCGCTGCAATTCACCGGCCCCGGCACGGACCTGACGGTCGGGCTTGCCGATGGCCATGAATGGCATGGCGGCGCCTCGACAGCCAAGAACGGCATTACCTGCAACCCGAACATTCCGACTGAAGAAGTCTTCACCACGCCGCATGCGCTGAAGGTTGAAGGCCATGTCTCCTCGACCAAGCCGCTGTCGCACCAGGGAACCCTGATCGACAACATCCAGGTACGGTTTGAAAGCGGTCGTATTGTTGAAGCAAAGGCTTCCAGGGGCGAAGAAGTGCTCAATCGGGTACTCGACACGGACGAAGGTGCACGACGCCTCGGCGAAGTGGCGCTCGTTCCGCATTCCTCGCCGATCTCGGCAAGCGGCATTCTCTTCTATAATACACTGTTCGACGAGAACGCCTCATGCCACATCGCGCTCGGCCAGTGCTATTCGAAATGCTTCCTGGATGGCGCATCGCTCAGCCAGGACCAGATCAAGGCACAGGGCGGCAATTCCAGCCTCATCCACATCGACTGGATGATCGGCTCCGACAAGGTCGATATCGATGGCATCCGGCCAGACGGATCGAAGGCGCCGGTGATGCGCCAGGGCGAATGGGCCTGATCCTGCCTCGCCCATCCCTTCCAGGGATGGGCTGCCGCCCGCCGGGCAAGCGCTGCGGTCAGCGGTAGTAGATGATCCTTCCGCCATTGGCGGCCGTCCGCACCCAGAGCACATTATGCGGGGCGATATTGCGTCGTGCGAGCGCCTGCAGCAGGGCGGGATCACGCGCCACGACGGCCTGCGCTATCCGTATCTGGGCCGGGAACTCGTAGTGCGATGCGTCGCGCTCATCCTCCCAATGTCCCCGCCGGACAGAGAGCGCCAGCACACCGTCATTGTAGTTCCTGCCGAAGAGGAAAACCGAAAGCTCGCTCTGGCCGGCCATTGCCGGTGTTGCTGCTGCAGCCGGGCCGAACAGGCAAGCTGCAACCACCGCAGCGAAAACTCTTCTCATGATGACGTCTCCTGGCCTGATGACGCGCCCCGCATTGCCGGTGCAAATGGCACCGCCGCGTCCGCGCTTCTCCATCAATAAAGTAGGCCAGGCACCGCGATTTTAAATGGGGCGCGGCGTCCGCCATCGATAATCAGAACAGGCTTCCCTGTTTTGGCGGGTCTCCGGGCGACTGGGTATTTGGCGAGGCTTTCGGCGCCGCCTTCTTCCGCACGACATCCTGCGCGGCAGGTGGCGCGAAACCACCGTCCGGCGCCTCGCCCGCGGCGACCTCCACGCGGCCATCGGCGAACTCGATCGACAGGGCCTGGCCGGCGGCTATTGCGGCTGCGCGTGTCAGCGGCTTGTCGGCGGCATCCCTCACCACGGCATAGCCGCGCTTCAGGACATTCTTGTAGGAGAGTGACTGCAACACTCGATCCTGCGAAACAATGGCTGCGCGGCTTCGCGCAAGGGTGTTCGAGACGGCGGTATCCGCATGCCTGGCCAGCGACGAGAGGCGCAGCCGCTCACGCTGAAGGTGACCAAGAATGCGAGCAGGTAGCGCCGAAAGCGCGGCATCCGCCCGCTCGACCCTGCTCCTTTCCCGCAGCATGTGACGCTCCAGGCAACGCTCCTTGCGCAGCACCTGCTCGCCGACGAAGCGGCGTCGCTCGGCAACGCGGTTGGTCAGAAGGTCGAGGCGAAGCCCGGCCGTCGCCTGTTCCAGGCTCCGTCGCTTGACGACCGTCGTGCGCTCCAGCCCCCGTCCCAACCCGGCAGCCGCCTCGTCGAAACGGCGACGCGGCAGGGCCAGCAATTGATCGAGAGAGGGCAGCGCCCGCACCAGCCCACGCACAGACTGGCGACGCTGATCCATATGACGGCTCGCGGAACCCCGCAGCCTTGCTGCAAGGCCCGCAAGCTGTGCCTCAAGCTCCGCCTTGACCGGGACCGCCATCTCGGCAGCGCCGGTCGGCGTTGGTGCCCGGACATCGGCGGCGTGATCGATCAGCGTCCAGTCCGTTTCATGGCCGACTGCCGAAATCAGCGGAATGGCGCTATCCGCGGCGGCCCGCACGACGATCTCGTCGTTGAAACTCCACAGGTCCTCGAGGCTGCCCCCGCCGCGTGCCACGATCAAAAGGTCAGGGCGCGCGATCGGCCCGTCCGGCAACAGCGCATTGAAGCCGCTTATGGCGGCAGCCACCTCCTCGCCCGATCCTTCGCCCTGGACCTTTACCGGCCAGACGACGACATGGACCGGGAACCGGTCGGTGATCCTGTGCAGGATATCCCGGATGACCGCCCCCGTCGGCGATGTGACGACACCGATGACGCGCGGCATGAACGGCAGCGGCCGCTTGCGCGCCTGGTCGAACAAGCCTTCCGCCGCCAGTCGGCGCTTCCGCTCTTCCAGCAACGCCATCAGCGCGCCGGCGCCGGCCGGCTCAAGACTCTCGATGACGATCTGGTATTTCGACGAGCCGGGAAAGGTCGTTATCTTTCCGGTGGCAATGACCTCCATCCCCTCCTCGGGGCGGAACTTGATGCGCGGGAAAGTGCCCTTCCAGATCACGGCGTCGATGCGGGATCTGTCGTCCTTCAGGCCAAAATAGGCATGGCCGGAGGAGTGCTGACCACGATAGCCGGAGATTTCACCACGCACCCGCACGTGATCGAAGGCCGTCTCCATGGTCCGCTTGATCGAGCCCGAAAGCTCCGAGACCGAGAGTTCGACGAGGTTGCTGGGGGAATCCTTGGCGGCGAACGTGTTCATTTCTTCCTTCTATAGGAAGACAGAGGCGATTTCACCTCCCTGACGCTGTCGTTCATGGGGATGAATGGAGTTCGTCCTTCTTCGGCCACCGAGATTTCCATGGACGCCGGCGGCGTTCGACCTACTTCGGAAAGGCGGCAACAGCGGCGTCGCACCCATTGTTGCAAGGAAAGACACGGCTCATGTCGACCAACACACTCTTCCTCCGCTTCAGCGATCAGCAGGAAGCTTGTGCTGTCCTCAAGGAGATCGGCATCAAATGCTGTGCCGATGGGAACGAGGTTCTTCGGCTTCCCTGTGACGGTCAGGTCGGCGGGATCCATTACACACTCGACCTTTTGTTCGCCTCCGGGACGCTCCACCACCCGACGGACGAGACTGCCTCCTTCGAAGGCGAACCCATCGCATTGACAAGGCCGACACCTGGCTTCCACGTCAACTTGTCATGGGACGGTCCGGTGCCCGACGCACTCCGCTCCCATCTCTTCAGCGCGGCAAATCTCACCTCATTCCCGTAGAAACAATTCCAATGCGTCACGACCCCGCGATGACGCGATAAATGCGGAAGCCTCCATCGGTTTCGCCGAGGGGTTGGAGATAGGCCGGAACCTCTCCCCTCGAGAGGGCGGCATAAAACCCATCCGGCTTCATCCCGACGAGAGACCGGGTCTGCGGATCGCTGGCGCAGAATGCAACGTAGGTCACGCCGGCGCCATCCAGAAAGGCTCTCGCCTCATCCGGCGGCGCCAAGCCGATGTGAAGTTCCGTCAGCATTCCGGCCTGGTTCCGGTGATAGGGGGCCGTCAGCACCCGGTGATTGGTGAAGCGAAGGATTTCCGCACCGCTGTTGGAGGGTGCCACCACCACACCCGACGACTGCCCGGCCAATTGCACTATACCCCCATCGGTCGCACATTCGCCGCGTTCCGGCCGTGCGCCGCTGTCCTGGGTGATCGTCTCAATGCCGATCGGCTCCTCCAGCCCCTTGGCGACCAGCACGCCTGCGAGCGCCCAAACGGCAGGCACGGCGGCAAGCACCGTGACCACGTAGGCGAAAGCGGCATTGGCATTTTCAGGTTCGGCCTGCGAGCCTCGCCGCAGGTCGCTGATCAACAGCGACAGCGGCAGAATGGCCAGCAGGTTGGCAAAGAAGAAACCGCGCACCTGCACGAGTGCGATTGCCCAGTTCACACCGATCAGGACGAGCAGCACAAGGTGCGGCTCCCGATCGTCACCCTGAATGGCGCGGAAAAGGCAGACCGCGATGGCCAGAAGCCCGACGGCATAGAAGCCGCCCACTCCCTGCGGCTGCCCCTGCACGAGATCCCGGAAGGACTGGGCTTCCGTGACCGCGCTTAGCCAGAGTTCGACGAGCATCGGATCGAGACCCGCAAGCGGACTGGCGAGGCATTGCGGCGCGATGACAACGGCCGATGCGAGGAGCACCGCACCGACACCCGCACCGATCCCTAACCGGACCGCGCGAATGTCCGTTCGCGGCAGAGAGCTCGCCACGGTGAGCAGCAACCCGCCCATGGCGGAAAGGGCATAAAAGCCGAGCGAGAGGCTGTCGCAGGTGACCACGCCATAGGCCTGTGGCGGAACGGTGAGAAAGAACACGAGCGAGATCGTCAGCGTCAGGGCCACGCCGAAGGCGCGTGCGGCGGCAGCCATCGGCGCCCCGTGCCAGATCCACTGGAGCGAGACGCACAGGCAGGCTGCGGCAACGAAGGGCACGGTCTCGGCCCCTATCGCTATCGCCAGGGCGCAGGCAGCTCCCGCAACCGCGTAAGCCGACTGTCGGCGCTCCGGATCGACCAGCATGGCCGCGACCCAGATCGCCAGTACCAACTGGACATTGTGATGATCGATCGAGCCGGGGTGGAAGCGAATGCAGGTGAAGGCGAAGAGGCAGCCCAGCCCAAGCCCGACATGCATGGCGACAGGGCCGGCAAGCCATCGGGCAGCAAGGCCTATCGGATAGATCAGCAGCGGGATCAGCAACAGCGGCCAGATGACCAGCGCCACGGCTTCCGCCTGTACCTGCGACAGGAAAAGTGAACCCAGGCCGATCAGCAATCCAATCGGCAAGTCGACGAGACGCGACCAATGCATCGGCGTGCCGTCTTCCAACCCAAGCCGGTATTGCGTGAGATCGAACCAGCCCTGGCCGCCCAACAGGTCCCTCACCTGCACAAGCCGCATCACATCGTCGTTGTCGCGACCGACATAGTCGGTGGCCGACGGGATAAAGAAAGCCAGCAGGGCCAGGATGGTCACCAGGGCATAGAGCCCGGCTAGCAGCAAGGGTCGGCTTGAAATCGGCAGTCTTGAAGGCCGGTTTTCCTGGCGGCTTCCGGCCATGGCGTGTGTCATATCGGTCTTGGCTTTTCGTTTCCCTGAAGCCGGAAACGTAGCTTTAACCTTCCCAAGAAATAGTAAAGCCAGTCGCGCCGGCTAAACCGCGCCGATTTTCTGGGTAACGAGTGAAAATCATGACAACCGGCCCTCTGGATATCGCCATTCTGCTGCCCTGCTACAACGAAGCGGCCACCATTGCCGATGTGGTGCACCGGTTCCGCGAAGCGCTGCCATCGGCGCGGGTCTTCGTCTACGACAACAATTCGACCGACGGCACGGCTCTCAAGGCGATGCTGGCCGGCGCCCATGTCGTGCGAGAGCGCCGTCAGGGCAAAGGCCATGTGGTGCGCCGCATGTTTGCCGATATCGACGCCGATATCTATGTCATGGCCGATGGCGACGGCACCTACTCTCCCGCCGATGCAGAAGAACTTATCCGCACGCTTCTGACCGAGGGTGCCGACATGGTGGTCGGCACGCGACGCGGCGTTCTTGCCGATGCCGGTCGCCAGGGGCACGCCGCCGGCAACCGCCTGTTCAACCTTCTCTACCGGGCGATCTTCGGGCGCGGCTTCACCGATATCTTTTCCGGCTACCGCGCCTTCTCCCGTCGTTTCGTGAAAAGCTTCCCAGCCGTTTCCGCAGGCTTCGAAATCGAGACGGAGATGTCAGTGCATGCTTCACGGCTGAAATTGCCGGTGAGCGAAATCGAGCTGCATTACGGTCGCCGGCCGGAGGGCTCGCAGTCAAAACTCTCCACCTTCACGGACGGCCGCAAGATCCTCTGGATGTTCGCCATGCTGATGAAGGAGACGCGTCCCTTCGCCTTCTTCGGCATCATCAGCGGTACGATCATGGCGGCAAGCGTTGCTTTCATGCTGCCCGTGCTGGCCGAGTATTTCCAGACCGGCTACGTCAGCCGCGTTCCGACCTGGATCCTGTCCATGGCGCTGATGATGGTGTCCCTGCTGATCTTCACCGCCGGCCTCATCCTCGACTCCGTCTCGCGGGGCCGCAACGAGCAACTGCGCCTGCACTACATGAGCCTGCCTCGGATCAGCGACAGGGACACGGCTGATCTTCTGCTCAGGCCGGCTGATGAAGGCTCCCGCACGGTTGATGCCGCATGAAACGACTGCTCTGGTTCGTTGTTGCAGGCGGCACCGGCTTTACCATCGATGCGGGGCTGACCCATCTGCTGCTGGCCTTGACCTCCATCGGGCCATTCGCGGCACGTGTACCGGCCATCATGGTGGCAATGACCGCCACATGGTTCCTCAACCGCAAGTTCACATTCGGCCGCTCGTCGGCATCACTCGTCACGGAAGGCTTCCGCTATTGGGCGGTCGGCATCACCGCCGCCCTTCTCAACTACGCGGTCTATTCGGCATTGATCTACCGGCTGCCCGAACTGCAGCCGGTAGCGGCCATCGTCTTCGCGTCGCTCGCCGCCATGGCCTACAGCTTCTTCGGCTATTCCCGCTTCGTCTTTCGTCGCTAGACGGCTTCCCAGCCATCGTGCTCGCTGGCGCGGTAGATGGCATCTATGAATTTCTGGTTCTTCAGTGAGTTTTCAAGCGACACCACCTCGACCGCTTCACCCGCCACCGCGCGCGTGAAGGTTTCCACCTGGCGGCGATACTGGCGGCTGTCCTGGAAGCGGAAGATCTGCGATTCCGAATGCTTCTGGTTGGTAAGCTCGACCTCCTCGGCACCCCAACGATCCGCGTTGAACGGAGACTTCACCTCGATAAAGCCCTCAGTGCCGTGGAAGACCATGACCTGCCGGTTGGCCATCTGGGTCGCTACGTAGAAGCTCATCTCGAAGTCGCCGAAGTCGGCCTTCACGCTGGAATAGATGTCCGTGCCGAATTCCGGATCACGCTCCGTCACCGCCTGGATGCGCAGTGGCTCCTTCTGCGTCACGAAGCGCGTTGTGATCGTCGGATAGACGCCGATATCCGGGAGCGCTCCGCCTCCCAATTCCGGGATGTTGCGCATGTTGGAGGCGTCACGGTTGAAATAGGTAAAAGCGCCCTGCACATGGCGCAGCCGCCCGATCGCACCCTCGGCGATCAGCTCGCGCACCTTCAGCCAGACGGGTGCATAGGTCACCATGAAGGCTTCCGAAATCAGCACCTTGTTGCGATCGCGCGCTGCGATCAGCGTCTCTATCTCGCTCGCCTTCAAGGCAATCGGCTTTTCCGACAGAACATGCTTGCCGGCATCGGCGGCCTTGATCGACCACTCGACGTGCTGGCTCGTCGGCAGCGGGATATAGACGGCATCGATGACGTCGGAGGCGAGCATCTCCTCGTAGGAGCCGAAGGCATGCTGCACCGAGAAGCGGTCCGCCATGGCCCGGGCCTTGGAAAGGTCGCGGCTGGCAATCGCCGTCACCACGCAATTCTCGGCATCCTGGATCGCCGGAACGACAAGCTCCCGGCCGATCTTGGCCGTCGACAGAATTCCAAAGCGTAACATGGTTGACCTCCCTAACCTCGAATATTGCCGAACAATATGGGCGCACCTGCCCAGATGCAACGGAGGAAGCGGACGGATCGGTACGCTTCAACAATTCGCACTTTGACAGACGCACGTCACGCCATACATTTGTGAGGGCCGGCATTCGCCGGATCAGATTTTCGGAGATCTCATGGAAAAGCGCGCCCTCGGCCGGACCGGCCTCTCGATTGCGCCGATCGTTTTCGGCGGCAATGTTTTCGGATGGACGGCGGACGAGAAGACGTCCTTCAACCTGCTAGACCGCTTCTTCGCGGCCGGCTTCAACACAATCGACACCGCAGACGTCTATTCGGCCTGGGTGGATGGCCATGTGGGCGGCGAGAGCGAGGCCATCATTGGCAAGTGGCTGAAGCGGAGCGGAGTTTCGCGCGATCAGGCGGTGATCGTCACCAAAGTCGGCTTCGACAACAGAGGCAGCAAGACTGGCCTGTCGGCAAAGTGGATCACTGAAGCCGTGGACGCCTCATTGAAGCGGCTCGGAACCGACTATATCGATCTCTACCTTGCTCATAAGCCGGATGACGAAACGCCGCATGAGGAGACGCTGGCTGCCTTCAGTCGCTTGAAGCAGGAGGGCAAGATCCGCGCCATCGGCTGCTCCAACTTCGATGCCGCCCAGTTGCAGGAGACCTTGGATACGGCGGCCCGTGAGAACCTGCCTCGCTATGACGTCATCCAGCCGGAATACAATCTCCATACCCGCGACAAGTTCGAAGGCCCGCTCGCGGAGCTCTGCATACGCGAGGACATCGGCGTCATCAGCTATTATGCGCTGGCTGCAGGCTTTCTCACCGGCAAGTACAGGAGCAAGGAAGACACCGAAGGCTCCGCACGAGGCTACCGGGTCGGCGACTACCTTGACGACAAGGGTTTCCGCATTCTGGCGGCACTGGACGAGATCGCCGTCGAGACGGATGCCGAACCGGCTTCCATCGCACTGGCCTGGCTGATCCGGAAGCGTGGCCTCACGGCGCCAATCGCCAGCGCGACCAGCCTTAGCCAGCTGGAGACGATGATCGAGGCCGGCGAACTGGTGCTTTCCGATGACCAGATGAAACTCCTCGACGAGGCGGGAGCGTAAGCCGTGACTAACCCATCGCGTGTCGTTGTTCGCGGGGCGAGGCCAGACGACGAGGCTGCCTGGCGCAAGCTTTGGTCCGACTACCTCACCTTCTACGAACTGACGCTCGATCCTGCGATCACCGACGCCACCTGGGCAAAGGCCATGAGCGACCGGTCGGCGATCTTCATGCGGGTGGCCGAGTCGGACGGCAGCGTGGTAGGCTTCACGCTGTCCCTGACCCATGAGGGCACCTGGATCAGCAACCTCGACTGCTACCTCGAAGACCTCTTCGTCGACGAGGCTGCGCGGGGCAAGGGTGCCGGCCGCGCGCTCCTCGACGACCTGGTTGCGCTTTGCCGGCAAAACGGCTGGTCTCGCCTCTACTGGCATACCGCCGAGAACAACAAAGCCGCACGAAAGCTCTATGACAGCTATGTAGAGACCGACGATCACATTCGCTATCGCATCGAATTTTGAGCGAGGACAATGCCATGAAGACCAGACAGCTGGGACCGCACCTCACCGTTTCCGCGATCGGACTCGGCTGCATGGGCATGAGCCATGCCTATGGTGGACAGGACGAACAGGACTCGATCCGGACACTGCATCGCGCCGTCGAACTTGGCGTCAACTTCTTTGATACCGCAGAAGTCTACGGCCCATTCGAAAACGAGATCCTCGTCGGCAAGGGCCTGAAGCCGTTCCGCGACAAGGTGGTGATCGCCACGAAGTTCGGTTTCAGGATCGACACGACCGCTCGGGATGCGAAGGCCATGTCCGGCGTCGACAGCCGACCGGAACATGTCCGAGCGGTTGCCGAAGCCTCGCTGAAGCGGCTCGGCATCGAGGTGATCGATCTCTTCTACCAGCATCGCGTCGATCCGACTGTCCCGATCGAGGATACCGTGGGGGCCATGGCGGACCTTGTCACGCAAGGCAAGGTGCGGGCGCTGGGGCTCTCGGAAGCCGGCGCGGATACGATCCGTCGCGCCCATGCCGTCCACCCGATCTCCGCTCTCCAGAGCGAATATTCTCTCTGGACCCGTGAGCCGGAGGGAGACGTCCTCGACACCTGCCGCGAACTTGGCATTGGCTTCGTTCCCTTCAGCCCTCTCGGGCGCGGTTTCCTCACCGGCAAGATCCAGAAGCTGGAAGAGCTCGGCGACGACGACTTCCGCCGGACCCTGCCCCGCTTCAGCGCCGAGAACATGGCGGCCAATGCCTCGCTCATCAAACTGCTGGAGGAGATGGCGGAGGAGAAAGGTGTCACGGCCGCCCAACTGGCGCTCGCCTGGGTTCTTCACCAGGGAGACTTCATCGTGCCCATCCCCGGCGCTCGCAAGATCCCTCACCTCGAACAGAACGTGGCGGCGACGGAGATCTCGCTGTCAGCGGACGAGGTCAAACGGCTCGGCGAGCTTCTCGCACCGGAAAAATTCTCCGGCAAGCGCTATTCCGATGCGGCAGCAGCAATGGTCAACCGTTAGGAACAGTGGACTGGCTGCTCCGCCGCCCTATACTTTTTTAGCGGAAGAGGAGGAGCTCAGGCATGTCAGAAGAGCAGGCAGTCCAGGCCGTCGTACATCTTTACGTGGACGGAATGACCTTTGCGCACGAAGGTGCGCTCAGAAAGGCATTCCACCCGAAGGCGTCCATCATCGGCAATTATCAGGGGGCCGTCGAATGGCTCTCGCTCGACGAATTCATCACCGCGGTTGCCGATGAAGGTTCGGCGCCCGCCGGCACGCAACCACTCATCCAGATCGAGACGCTCGACGTCACAGGTGACGCCGCGACCGTCAAGGTGGTCGACGAGATGTCCGGCGTGCGCTTCTCCGACTATCTGTCACTACTCAAGATCGACGGCCGGTGGTTGATCGTCAGCAAGCTCTACCACCTGCATAGCTGATCACGCTGCGGCTTGCGGCATTCGAAGCTTCGGGAAGCCCTCGTAAAGATGCGAGTGGTCACCCTCGTGATTGGCCATGCCGGCTTTGGTCAACACGCCGCGCGGCTCCGCATAGCTCATGATGCGCCGTACCGGTCGTTCGTGCCACTGGATGTTGAACGCCCAGAGCTTTGGAAAGAAGCATAGCGAGGCATACGGCAGACGGTCGTGGATCCACCAGGCCAGCTTCTGCCAATCTCCTTCATGGTCATGATTGTCGATCAGCCAGGGCACGACGATGCATGCCGTTGCGCCTATGAAGCCATCCGCGTCGCGCAGGTCCCAGATATGGTCGGCGGACGATGCGGCATTCGTTGCGCAGTTCAGCTTGTTCCTGTTGCCGAACTCGTTGACCTTTGCAGCACGATAACCGGAGCGCAGATGCAAGCGTCCGAATGTAGCCTGCAGCGGTTCCAGCAGTTCCTCGCAAAGGTGCCTGCCGGTCTCGATCGCGAGGTCAGGATCATCGGGCACATTGGGTATGCCGTGGACCGCAGCGATCTCCGAAAACAGGAAATCGCGGAAGAAGAAATTTTCTGACAGCCGTATCCGGCCGAGTTCTTCCAGACCCTTCATCGATTGCGGCGTCCGCATGCGTGTCTCCCAAACGAAAAAGCCTGCTCCGAAGAGCAGGCTATCTCTGATCGCATGGGTCTGCCACCCGATTTGAAAGGATCAGGCGCGCAACGTACCACCCGTGGTCTTCTCGACATTGCCGACGATCTTGCCCGTCAGTGCCTCGAAGTCCTCGTCCGTCAGGGTCTTGTCGACCGGCTGGATCAGCACTTCGATGGCCACCGATTTCCGGCCTTCGCCGAGCGAGGCGCCCTCGAAGACGTCGAAGACGTTGACGCCGGTGATCAGCTTGCGGTCGGCGCTCGATGCGGCCTTGATGATCGCACCCGCTTCGACGCTGCTGTCGACCACGAAGGCGAAGTCACGCTTGACCACCTGGAAGGGCGAAAGCTCGAGCGGCGGCTTGGTGCGGGTCGCCTTCTTCTTCGGCTCGGGCATGGCATCGAGATAGACCTCGAAGCCGCAGAGCGCTCCCGATACGTCGAGGCTCCCGAGCGTCTTCGGATGGAATTCGCCGAAATAGCCGAGCACGACCTTCGGACCCATCTTGATCGTGCCGGAGCGACCGGGATGGTACCAGGCCGGACCACCGGTCTCGATCTGCACGTTGGTCATCGGCATGCCGCAGGCTTCCAGCACAGCAAGCGCATCGGCCTTGGCATCGAACACGTCGACCGGCTTGCCGCCGCCCTTTGCGTTGTTGGACCAGAGCCGTCCGGCGCCGACGATCGAGGCGGTCCCGCGGCGCACGCCGCCGGCTACGCGACGCTGGCCTGCCGGCGTATCGTTCTCGTAGGTCCCCGAGACCTCGAAGATCGCCACGTCACCAAACCCCTTGTCGGCATTGCGCTGGGCCGCAGCCAGAAGGCCGGGCAGCAGCGAAGGCCGCATGTCGGACATGTCGGAGGCGATCGGGTTCGCAAGCTTCAGCTTGGGCGAGCCGCCGCCGAAGAGCCTGGCCTGCTCCTCCGGGATGAACGACCAGGTAATGGCTTCCAGCATGCCGCGCGCGGCAAGCGCCCGCTTGGCGGTGCGGCTGCGGACCTGCAATGTCGTCAGGATACGACCGTTGACCGCGCCGAGGTTTTCGAGCGGCTCCGGCGTGATCTGGTCGACGCCATGAATGCGCATGACCTCTTCCACGAGATCGGCCTTGCCATCGACGTCCGGGCGCCAGGACGGCACCGAGACGGAGAAGCGGCTGCCCGATCCCTTCACCTCGAAGCCGAGGCGCGCCAGGATTTCCCGGCTTTCGTCGGCCGAGACCTCAAGGCCGGTCAGGCGCTTGACCTCCGAGGTCGGGAAGTCGACCACCTTCGGCTGGTAGCCCTTGTAGCCGACGACCTTGGCTTCCGCAGCCGTGCCGCCGCAGAGATCGAGCACCAGTTCCGTCGTGCGGTCGAGACCGGGAACCATGTATTCCGGGTCGACTCCGCGCTCGAAGCGGTAGCGGGCATCGGTGATGATGCCGAGTGTACGGCCGGACTTAGCGATGTTGATCGGGTCCCACAAAGCGGATTCGATCAGCACGTCGGTCGTGTTCTCGTCGCAGCCCGAATGTTCGCCGCCCATGATGCCGCCGATCGATTCGACGCCGTTGTCATCGGCGATCACGACGTTGTTCGGCGTCAGCTTGTATTCGCGCGTGTCGAGCGCCAGCACGGTCTCGCCGTCCAGCGCGCGGCGCACGGTCAGGTCGCCCTTCACCTTGGCGGCGTCGAAGACGTGCATCGGCCGGCCCTGGTCGAAGGTCATGTAGTTGGTGATGTCGACCAGCGCGTTGATCGGGCGAAGGCCGATCGCCTTCAGCCGCGCTTGCATCCAGGCCGGGCTTGGGCCGTTCTTGACACCGCGCACGAGGCGCAGGCCGAAACCGGGGCATAGGCGCTCGTCATCGAGGATGATCTTCAGGCCGACAGAGGTCTCGCCTTCCGTCTTGAAGGATGGCTTGCCATGCTGCTTCAGCGTGCCGAGGCCGGACGCCGCGAGATCGCGGGCAATGCCGTAGATGGAGGTGCAGTCGGGACGGTTCGGCGTCAGGTTGATCTCGATGACCGGATCATCCAGACCGGCATAGGTCGCGAACGACGTGCCGACCGGCGCATCTTCCGGCAGGTCGATGATGCCGTCATGACTGTCCGACATGTCGAGCTCCTTTTCGGAGCACATCATGCCGTGGCTTTCGACACCGCGGATCTTGCCGACCGCGAGCGTCACGTCGAGCCCGGGAACGTAGGTGCCCGGTCGCGCCAGCGCACCGACGAGGCCAGCGCGGGCGTTCGGCGCACCGCAGACGATCTGGATCGGCTTGCCATCACCGGCATCGACGCTCAGCACCTTGAGACGGTCGGCCTCGGGATGCTTTTCCGCCGAGAGTACCTTGGCGATGACGAACGGCTTATAGGCCGCCTTGTCGTCGATATCCTCGACCTCAAGGCCGATCGCCGTCAGGCGTTCGCAGATCTGGTCCAGGTTGGCATCGGTCTCAAGATGTTCCTTGAGCCAGGAGAGCGTAAATTTCATGTTTCTATCCCTCCCTTACGCACTCAAACCGCCGAACAGGGTCGGCATGTCGAGCGGGCGGAAGCCGTAGTGGTTCATCCAGCGAACATCGGCATTGAAGAAGTCGCGCAGGTCCGGCATGCCGTATTTCAGCATGGCAATGCGGTCGAGGCCCATGCCCCAGGCAAAGCCCTGGTACTCGTCGGGATCGAGCCCGCCGGCGCGCAGAACGTTGGGATGCACCATGCCGCAGCCGAGGATTTCCATCCAGTCGCTGCCCTCGCCGAACTTGACGATGGGGCCGGAACGGTCACACTGGATGTCCACCTCGAATGACGGCTCGGTGAACGGGAAGAAGGACGGGCGGAAGCGCATCACGACGCTGTCGACCTCGAAGAAGGTCTTGCAGAACTCCTCGAGTATCCAGCGCATATGGCCGACATGCGACTTCTTGTCGATCACCAGGCCCTCGACCTGGTGGAACATCGGCGAATGCGTCGCGTCTGAATCCTGCCGATAGGTCTTTCCGGGAATGACGATGCGGATCGGCGGCTTCTGCGCCTCCATGGTCCGCACCTGCACCGGCGACGTATGGGTGCGCAGAACCTTGCGCTCGCCGTTTTCGTCCGCCTGGAAGAAGAAGGTATCGTGCATCTCGCGGGCCGGATGGCCTTCCGGGAAATTCAGCGCCGTAAAGTTGTAGTAGTCGGTCTCGATATCCGGGCCTTCGGCGATGGAGAAGCCCATGTCGGCGAAGACAGCCGTGATCTCGTCGACAATCTGGCTGATCGGGTGAATGCGGCCCCGCTCGGCCGGCGAGGAGCGCACCGGAAGCGAAACGTCCACCGTTTCGGCCTTCAGGCGCGCGTCGATCGCCGCATCCTTCAACACCGTCTTGCGCGTGGTGATCGCGTCGGTGATCTCGTTCTTCAGCGCATTGATTGCGGCGCCGCGGCTCTGGCGCTCTTCCGGCGACATGGCGCCCAGCGTCTTCAGAAGCTCGGACACGGAGCCCTTCTTGCCCATGGCATTGACGCGCACGGCTTCGATCGCCGCCTCGTCGCCGGCTGCGGAAATCTCCGCCAGGAGCGATGTTTTCAGGTTTTCCAGATCGGACATGGTGTCTTCCGTCGATGTTCGGAGAGATTATTTCGAAGTCGTGTCGGCTGTCTGTCGCTGTCGGTCGTCAAAACCGACATGCCGCAAAAGAAAAACCCGCGCCAGCTTAAACCAGCGCGGGTTTCCCAAATCAATGAAGCAATAAGCCTGGGAAGCGCTGGTTACTTGACCGCGCTTTCAAACTCGTTGGTGGTGCCGGCGTCCTTGAGGTACGCAAGAGCCTTCTTGGAGGCTTCTACGAGGGCGCCGAAAGCTGCCGGTTCATGGATAGCCATGTCGGACAGAACCTTGCGGTCGACTTCGATGCCAGCCTTGTTGAGGCCGTCGATGAAGCGGCCGTAGGTCAGGCCGGATTCGCGGACGGCAGCGTTGATACGCTGGATCCACAGGGCGCGGAAGTTGCGCTTCTTGACCTTGCGGTCGCGGGTTGCAAACTGCCTGGAACGATCAACAGCTGCCTTAGCGGCGCGGATCGTATTCTTGCGGCGGCCGTAGAAGCCCTTGGCTGCCTTGAGGGTCTTGGTGTGCTTGGCGCGGGAAGTTACGCCACGTTTTACGCGTGCCATGTCATGATCTCCTTAAACTGATCCAAAAAGCCTGAAAGTCTCAGAGACCGTTCGGCAGGTAGTTCTTGATAACCTTCTTGCCATCTGGTTCGGCGAGGATCATCGTGCCGCGTGCATCGCGGATGAACTTGTTGGAACGCTTGATCATGCCGTGGCGCTTGCCGGCGGCAGCTGCAACGACCTTACCGGTCGCCGTGATCTTGAACCGCTTCTTAGCGGAAGACTTCGTCTTCATCTTGGGCATTTTGCTACTCCATTCTTCTAATCGAAACTGGCAGACGACGCCTGTTTCAAGCATTTAGAACGGCCTCGGCATGCCCTGCCGGACCGTTCGGACGGGCGCTTATAACCGCAGTCGGCCAAAAGCGCAACGGGTGGGCGGCTAATCTTCTACGCGATGACCGGCGTGCGGGCCGCCATCGCCGGGATCATCAACTTCACTTCAAGTCCACCCCATCGCGAGGCTGAAAGATCGAGCCTGCCACCATAGGCTTCGAGGATGTCTCCGGATATCGCAAGCCCAAGGCCGGAGCCTGCGGTGCCTTCGTCGATCCTCACTCCACGCTTCAACATCAGGTCGTAGCACCCGGGATCGGCGCCCGGCCCGTCGTCGCAAACGCTGAGCACGACATCACCCTGCGTGCGGCCTGCGGAGACTTCTATCCGCGTTCTGGCAAAGCGTACAGCGTTGTCGAGCACATTGCCCAATGCTTCTGCAATATCTGCGGGATCCGCCTGAACCGTCAGCGCCGGATCGATATCGAGATGCCAACCTATCCCCTTCTCCTCGGTGAACGGTGTCAGCACGTTCACGAGCTTTCCGGAAATACCAAGCAGCGATGTCGTGGCCATCTGCTCCACGCCCATGCGGGCCGCCTGCAGTTGACGGTCGGCACGCTGCCGAACCAGTTCGATCTGCTGCAATGCGGTGTCGCGTCGTTCCTCGGGCAAGGCTTCGACCAGATGCGACAACACCGTCAGGGGCGTTTTCAGACCGTGAGCAAGATCGCTCGCGCGTGCGCGCGCTCGCTCGATCGCAGTCTCTCGCTCGTTCAGCAGCAAGTTCATCTCTCGTACCAGCGGTTTGACTTCGCTCGGTCCTTCCGTACCGATATGCGCAGCTCGTCCGGCACGCACATCAGCGACGCGATCCCTCAGTCGCACCAAGGGCCGCAGGCCGATCCAACCCTGCAGGAATGCCGCCAAAACAAGCACGCCGCCGGTGGAAAGCAGCATCAGCCGCAAAGGCCTGTGATAGCTCTCGAGGGCCGCTTCCATCTCCATCCTGGAGAACGCCGCATAGACTGCGAAGTCCTTCCTGGAGGTCCCTTCGCCAAGGGTCATCGTTTTCATGGAGACCAGCAGCGGTAAGCCATCCGGCCCGACCGTCTCGCGAAATCCGTAATACATGTCCCTCGACAACTCATCCGCGGTGATCTCTTCGTCCCACAGGGAGCGAGACCGCAGAGGCTCTTCATCGCCATCCGGTGAAATCTGCCAGTAGCGACCGCCGACCGGGATCTGGAACCGCGAGTCGGCGGGCTCATTCTTCAATTCAAGAGCGCCATTCTCCACAGTGAGCTGTGCGGCCAGGGAGTCCATGACCGATGTCATCTCGTTGGAATACTGAGCGGCCAGATAGTCCGTGAACAAATGGCTGAGCACCGCCCAGACGAGCGTCAGCGCGAGCGCAATCGCGACGAGCGCTCCGGCAGCCAGGCGAAAATGCAGCGAGTGGATCACTTTGGTCGCTCCGGAAGAACATACCCAAAGCCGCGGCGGGTCTCGATGGCATCGCTATCCGTCTTTTTTCGCAACCGTGCCACCATGACCTCGACGGCATTCTTGGCGGCATCGTCGTCTCGGCCTTGAACCTGGCTGGCCAGCTCGGTTGGGCTGAGCACCTCGCCCGGCTTGCCGATGAAAAGCGCGATCATCCTGTATTCCAGCGGGCTGAGGTCGAGTTCGCGTCCGTCAAAGGTCACGCGCCTGGCGCTTTCGTCGAGTGTGAAGCGGTTGGCGGACTTGACGCGAGCCGCGACAGCGCCGGCGCGGCGCAAAAGGGCACGCAGGCGGGCCAACAATTCCTCGGTGCGAAATGGTTTCGGGAGATAGTCGTCTGCCCCCGCATCGAAGCCGTCAACGCGCTCCATCCAGGAGCCTCGCGCCGTGAGAACGAGAACTGGAGTATTGATGCCTGCGCCGCGCCAGCGCTTCAGGATGGAGAGCCCATCCATGCCCGGCAAGCCGAGGTCGAGGATGATGGCCGAGTAGTCGCCCGTCTCACCCTCTTCCCACACGTCGGGCCCACTCGCGAATACCTCGACGCGGTAACCTTCTCGCCCAAGGTTTTCGACCACATGGCCGGAAATATTGGGGTCGTCCTCCGCCAGCAGGATTCGCATGGCCCTCTAGCCTCCCAGCAAAGCTCCGTTGCGGGCGTTTACGCGCAATGTCCTGATCGCCCCGGCACCGTCGCGAACTTTCACCTGATACACATCGCTGAACACAGTCCGCCTTAGTTTGACGTCGATCACCCGCCCGTAGCGCTTTGCGTCGATACGCTCCAGAACAGTCTTCAGCGGAAGTATCTGACCGTCACGAACGGCATCGCGCGCCCGATTATAGTCGGAGTTCCGGCCGCCTCGCCCTCGCCCGCGGCCTCCGCCGTCATCATCCTCGTCATCGTCGCGATCATCCTCGTCGTCATCATCGTCATGACCACCGCCTCGTCCGCTATTATCGCTGCCGTGGCCTCCTCCGTGATCGTCACCGCCATCGTCGTCGTCATGACCGCCGTCGCGACCGGAACCAGAACTGGAACTGCCGCTCCCCGAGTTGGAACTACCACTTCCCGAGTTGGAACTACCGCTTCCCGAGTTGGACCCGGACGAACCGGACGAGCCGCTGCCGCTGGAATCGCTTTCGCCACCCCCACCACCGCCGTCGCTGTCACCGTCCTTGGCTTCGGCACGGATAATGATTGGGCCGGCAGCTGCAAACCCTGCCGCCAGCAACAACATCGTCATCAGAGTGCGACGGCTTGTGTCCATTGAGCTTCCAAATACTTCAATGCATCGACAATCGCGGAGCCTACAGTGAACCCTTTATCGCGATGAGACAAAATGCAAGAACTCCGTCGGGGTGCGACGGAGTTCTTCTTGCGAAGGAGCGCCCGGAGCACCAGGCGATCACCGCGAGGCGGGAACTATATTGACACTGGTGATCCCACCAGGATTTCGGGCAAAATCACCTCGATGGGGATGCGCGACCACCGAGCGCGTACCATGTTCAAGCTCAACCTCGACCTCGAGGCGCCGACCAAGCTGGTCTACGGCAGCAAGTGAGCCGTTCAGCAGCCCTGCAAGGCTTGCCTCGGACACCGAGAGCGTCACCTCCGGGCGATTGTCGTCGCGCCTGTCGCCGCGATGTTGGCCGGGCTCGTCTTCATCGCGATCGTTTTCAGCGCCATCATCGCGGCCGCGGCCACGGCCACGATCGTCATCGTCGTCGTCATGACCACCACGACCGCTGTGGTCGTCATCGCCGTCGTCATGACCGCCTCGACCGCCATGATCATCATCGCCGTCGTCATGACCACCTCGACCGCCGTTATCGTCACCACCACGACCGCCGCCGCCGTGGTCATCACCACCACGTCCGCCGCCACCGCTGTCGTCACTGCCACCGCTGCGGCCGGAGCCACTATTGCCGCCACCGCTGCTGCCAGAGCCGCCGCCCCCATCGCCATCATCGCTGCCGCCACGGGCAAATGCAGCGGACGAGAAGTGGTCCGGGGTGAACGCCTGGATTGCGGGGAGAGATAGGGTTACCGCGAGTGCCCCCACGGAAGCCAGTAAAGTACGTGAAATGTTCGTTTTCATGATCTTCGCCTTCTGCTCTCTTCTGTTGAGAGCAGAATGCCAAAGTCTCGCTGACAGGCCGCTGAGCGCTTTTGTCAGCATCCTGTCAGGTTTGAGCCAGCAAGCGCAGCCCAAAAAACATCAAAGCCGCCCTCACGGACGACTTTGAAAGGAGCGGTAGGGCTCGGCGCTTAACGCGGCGCAAGCACCATCATCATCTGGCGACCTTCGAGCTTCGGCTCGGCCTCGACCTTGGCGATCTCCTGCGTGTCGTCCTTGACCTGCTGCAGAAGCTTCATGCCGAGCTCCTGGTGGGCCATTTCACGGCCGCGGAAACGCAACGTCACGCGAACCTTGTCGCCGTCTTCGAAGAACCGGTTAATGGCCTTCATCTTCACCTCATAATCATGGGTGTCGATGTTCGGGCGCATCTTGATTTCTTTGATTTCGACGATCTTCTGCTTCTTGCGCGCCTCGGCAGCCTTTTTCTGGTTGGCGTATTTCAGCTTGCCCAGATCGAGAATCTTACATACCGGCGGTTCCGTGTTCGGAGAAATCTCGACAAGATCCAGTCCGGCCTCTTCAGCCATTCTCATCGCTTCGTCGGTCGCGACTACGCCAAGATTGTTACCTTCGGCATCAATGAGCTGAATCTTCGGAATCCGGATTTCCCGGTTTGAGCGCGGGCCTTCCTTGACGGGGGCATCGGCTTTGAACGGTCTGCGAATGGTCGTACTCTCCTAGGCTGTTTCCAATAAAGCGGCCAAAAACCCACGCAAAATGCACGGGCGTCGGCAATGTCGTGATCACGACGGCGAAGTCAATAGCATAGCTCCGCGAAAAAATCACCTGCTGCCGGCCGGTTGAGAATCTGATTTATAAGCCCCTCTACTAAAGGAGTACGTCATGTCGGAGCTTTACGCGATCTCGCCGCCCGAAACGAAATCGATCACCGTGGGCAGCGCGGCCGGCCACGGAAGAGAGATCGCCATTCTTTATCGCCCAGCCAGCAAGCCGGGTTCGCCGGTACTCGTCTGGCTCGGCGGCTATCGTTCAGACATGGCCGGCACCAAGGCGGAAGAGATGGACGCCTTCGCCGCCCGAAACGGATTAGGCGCGATCCGCTTCGACTATTCCGGTCACGGCGCCTCCGGCGGCGAATTCCGCGACGGCACCATCTCCCGCTGGCTTGAGGAAGCCGTCGCGGTTCTCGCTGCCCTCAAGCCCGAGCAGGTCGTTCTCGTCGGCTCCTCCATGGGTGGATGGATCGCGCTGCGCCTCGTTCAGGAGCTTCGCCAGCGCGGCGGCCCAAAGGTCGCAGGCCTTGTGCTCGTTGCCCCAGCCCCGGACTTCACCTCCGAACTGATCGAGCCGCACCTGACGGCGACGGAGCGCGCATCGCTTAGCGAGAAGGGGTATTTCGAGGAATACTCCGAGTACAGTCCCGAGCCCAACATCTATACGCGCGCGCTCATCGAGGACGGGCGGGTGAACCGCGTCCTGACCGGGATCATCGAAACAGGCTGCCCGGTCCACATCCTGCAGGGCATGAAGGATCCGGACGTCCCCTACCAGCACGCCCTGAAGCTCGTCGAATTCCTGCCTGCCGACGACGTCGTGCTGACATTGATCCGCGATGGCGACCACCGGCTTTCCCGGCCCCAGGATATTGAAAAGCTGCTCGCGGCCATCGGCGCCATCACACATTATGACTAAAAAATAAGCTGAGGCTAAAAAGCACCACTCTTAACCATATTCGATATCTTAATGGATCGTTAAAAGTTGAGCGATTGACAGTCCCGCCCCAAGCATCTTAACCTTTTGTTAAGACTTGAAGGGACGGGTCCATGAAAATTGCCATGAAGGCACAGCTTATAGCTGTGGTCCTCGCATCTATTCTTGCGCCGACGACCGCAGCAGTTCCGGCAGCCCGCGCACAGGCCAGTATGGTCACGGGCGCGGTTACCTCTCAGCCGATTGGTCACTACGAATTCTGCCGGCAGAAGCCCAACGAGTGCAACAAGCGCCTCGCTTCTTCTCCCGCGCCGAAGCTGACCCCGCGCGGATGGTCGCTCATGAAGAGCGTCAACGCCTCCGTGAACAACCGGATCACCGCGATGACCGACAAGGAAATCTACGGGCGCGAAGAGGTTTGGGCCTATCCGAAAGACGCCGGCGATTGCGAGGATTACGCGCTGGTCAAGCGTCGCGAGCTGGCCGCCAAGGGCTTTTCACTCGCAGATCTGCTCATCACTGTCGTACGCAAGCCTGATGGCGAAGGCCACGCAGTGCTGACGGTTCGCACCGAGCAGGGCGATTTCGTGCTCGACAATCTTCATAACGAAGTAAAGCCCTGGTACGAGACGTCCTATACTTTCCTGAAGCGCCAGGCCTCGTTCCACACGGGCCGCTGGGTCAGCATTGAAAACGGACGCGACGTGGTGGTCGGCGCCCTGCGCTGATCCTGTCGACAGATCAATCCAACAAAATGCCGGGCCTGCCCGGCATTTTTTGTTGCGTTCGACCATCGCACGTCGGGTTCTCAGCCGTTGCCGGGTGCCGACTTACCATCTTCGAAGCTGTAGTGAAGACGGACGCACCCCTTGTCGATCGCCTTTGCGCTGATCAGTCTGGGAGTGCGGCGGCGGCCCGTCGCAGGAAACAGCGGTCGTCCGCCACCGAGCAGTTCGGGGATGACGTAGATCTCGATCTCGTCCAGCGCGTCCTTCTCGAGGAACGCCATCTGCAATTTTCCGCCGCCGAGCATCCAGACATCGCCATCGTCGAGCGCCCGCAATTCCGCAATGAGGGCGTCAACATCATTGCGGACCTCCAGTTCTCCCTTGGGTTGCTGGATCGGATTTGAGGTGACGACGAAAACCCGCTGATCACCATAGGCCCACGGCGCCGGATCGTTCGCCATGAACTCATATGTGCCGCGTCCCATGACTATGGTGCGGATGCGCTTGATGAACGACCGGTAGTCATACTCCCCCAGATCCATGTCGTCATACTTGAAGAGCCAATCCAGCTTGTCGTCCTCGGTGGCGATAAAGCCATCGAGGCTGCTGGCGATATACCCGAGAATTCGCGCCATCTGATCCTCCTCCTCGCGATCGGCTGCTCGCCCGTTCGTGCCCTGTGGCGCGAACACGCATGGCGATTTGCGTGGGAGAATACCGGCAAATTCCAATCGTCCAATGTGCGAAATCTTGGATTGCCCTATCCGTGGCCGATGATGATGCCCGCGGCCAGAACGAGTGAGCCGCCAAGCACGACCTGCATCACGGCGCGCATGAAGGGCGTCTCCATGTAGCGGTTCTGAATGAAGGCAATCGCCCAAAGCTCGAAGAAGACCACGACTACGGCCAGGATGGTGGCCGTCCAGAAATGCGGAATGAGATAGGGAAGCGTGTGACCGAGGCCACCGATCGTGGTCATGATGCCCGAGGCAAGTCCGCGCCTTACCGGCGAACCTCGACCGGAAATCCTTCCGTCGTCATGCGCCGCCTCGGTGAAGCCCATGGAAATTCCGGCGCCGACCGAGGCCGACAGACCGATCAGGAACGTCGACCAGGTATCCTGGGTGGCGAATGCCGCCGCAAAGATCGGCGCAAGGGTGGAGACGGAACCGTCCATCAACCCGGCCAGGCCCGGCTGCACATAGGTGAGGATGAACCGCCGGTGGGCCGACTCATCCTCTTCCGAACGCTCTTCCTCGCCGACATGTTTCTCTTCCAGCATGCGGGCGATATCCTCATGCCCCTGTTCGGCAAGCGCGAGATCACCCAGCAAGCGGCGGGTCGGCGCGTCGCTGACGCGCTTGGCCGCTTCCGTATAGAAACGGAAGGCCTGCTGTTCCATCGCTTCCGCCTGCTGGCGGATCTTCTCGAGCGAAAGGTTGCGGACCAGCCAGTCCGGTCGGCGCGTGTAAAAGCCACGCACATGCTCGCGGCGGATCAAGGGAATCCGCTCGCCGAAGCGGGAGCGGAACATCTCGATCAGCATGTTCTTATGGGTCTGCTCGACTTCGGCCATGTCCTCGAACACTTTGGCGGACGCCGGATAGCGGTCACGCAGATTATAGGCATAGGCCTGGTAGATGCGCGCGTCCTCCTCCTCCGCACCGATGGCGAGCGCCAGGATCTCCTCCTCCGTCAGGGTATCGAGCGAACGGCGAGCGGCGGGAATGAAGGCAGGCAGAAGGGCGAAAAACATGGGAAATCTCTATTTAGAATTATTCTAAACTAACTTAGTTTGACCTCTGGTTCAAGTGGGGAACCGCGACTACACGCAAGAGGACACAAAGACGTCAGGCGCAATTTTCGCAAAAGCAGACGCGCTGCCGGCGCAATTATTGCCGTTTCGGACTTGCTGTTGCCGAAATGATCGCATTAGAAGGTACCCAAACGCCGGCCCGCAGCCGGGTCCGTATAGAAAGGCATGCATTTTCATGAACCGCAGAAAATTCTTCCGCCAGGCAGGAACCGCCGGCGTCGGCGCCCTGGCTGCAACAAGCCTGGCAGCTCCGGCCATCGCCCAGGAAAACCCGAAGATCACCTGGCGCATGACCTCGTCCTTCACCAAGGGTCTCGACATCCTGTTCGGTGCGGGCCAGATCGTCGCCGATCACGTCAAGGAAGCGTCGGGCGGAAGCTTCACGATCCAGCATTTCGCCGGCGGTGAAATCGTCCCCGCGCTGCAGGCAGCCGACGCAGTCTCGTCAGGCACGGTCGAAATGGCCCATACCTGCGCCTATTACTATGTCGGCAAGGACCCGACCTTTGCTCTGGGCACCTCTATCCCCTTCGGTCTCAATGCCCGCCAGACCAATGCATGGTTCAATCAGGCAGGCGGCAACGAACTTCTGAACGAGTTCCTGGCCGGCCATAACATCTACTCCATCCTGCTGGGCAATACCGGTGCCCAGATGGGCGGCTGGTTCCGCAAGGAAATCAACACGATCGATGACCTTAAGGGTCTGAAGATGCGCATTGCCGGCCTCACTGGCCAGGTCATGGAGAAGGTCGGCGTCACGCCGCAGCAGATCGCCGGCGGCGACGTCTACGCAGCGCTGGAAAAAGGCACGATCGACGCCACCGAGTTCGTCGGCCCCTATGACGACCAGAAGCTCGGCTTCCACAAGGTCGCGAAATATTACTACTACCCCGCGTGGTGGGAAGGCGGCCCGGCCGTTCATGCCTTTGTCAATCTCGACAAGTTCAACGGTCTGCCGGAAAACTACAAGCGCATGCTGAAGGATGCCTGCGCTGCCGGAAGCGCCAGCATGCTGGAGCGCTACGACGCCAAGAATGCGACCGCACTGAAGCAACTCGTTGCCGAAGGCGCCATCCTTCGCCCGTTCAGCCAGGACATCCTCGATACCTGCTACGCTGCAGCGCTGGAGACCTATGCCGAGATTTCGGCAAGCAACCCGGCCTTCAAGAAGATCTACGACAGCCAGCAGGCGTTCAAGAAGGACGCCTATCTCTGGGCGCAGATCGCCGAGTACACCTACGACACCTTCATGATGATCCAGCAGCGCAACGGCAAGCTCTGACAAGAGCCTTCACCCTGAAAAGCCCGGAGCATTGCTTCGGGCTTTCTCGTTCTCACTCAGCCGTGGGGGTATGCCGGTCGCTAGACGCCTGCGCCCTCAGGTGGCCTGCATCGCGGGCCGGCGGTACGCCGAACTGGCGCGAATATTCCCGAGTGAACTGGGTTACGCTTTCATAACCGACCGAATAGGCGACGCGTGCGGTATCGCCGGGCTCTGCCAATAGCCGGCGACGGGCTTCAAGCAGCCTGATCCGTTTTTGGTACTGGATCGGGCTTAAGGCAGTCACCTCCTTGAAGTGGCGATAAAAGGCAGAGGCACTCATTCCAGCCAGGCCGGCAAGTTCCTCCACCTTCAGCGGCGCGTCGAAATGGTGCCGGATATGGCCGATTGCTCGCCGGATCTGCCCGGAACGGCTTTCGGGCCGAACCAGCTGGTGGATCATGGCCCCTTGCGGTCCCTGCAGCAGGCGGTAGAGGATTTCGCGCTCGAACAGCGGCGCAAGCACCCCGATGTCCTCAGGTTTGTCGAGCAGGCGGACGAAGCGCAACCATGCATCGGCAAGCTCCGGGGTGACAAGGCTGGTGCCGAAAGCCGCGGTGCAGGAGGTCTCGACCTCGTCGCGCATATCCAAGAGGATCTCGGCGATCATTCCCATGTCGAGTTTCAGGCTTAACGCCAGATAGGGCTTGTCCGGGCTCGCTTCGACGATCTGGTCGGATGCCGGCAGTTCGACGGATGAGACAAAATAACTGGCCTGATCATAATGAAGTGCCTGATCCCCGATCAGGACGCATTTTGCGCCCTGCAATACAAGGCACAGCATCGGCTCGTAGAAGCCCGGCACCATCGCCGTCCTACCCGTTCCCTTCGTGATGAGGAGGCGGGGCACGCGCGTGGCCGTCTGCCCATTGTCGGCGTGCCTACGAACCAGTTCGCGGATTTCATCGAAGGGCGTCGTCATCGATCTGTGATGCCAGTCGCCTGAACCGCCGACAAGAGGCAAGCCGCTTTACGGCGACGACCCGAGAGGATTGGGCAAGAAATCGATAGTTTTTGGCTCACGCCGAGCGAGCTTCTGTAGGCATTTCTATACTCTCACAGGAGCACTTATCATGACCGACAAGAAAACCGCGCTGGTGACCGGCGCCAACAAGGGCATCGGCTTCGAAATTTCGCGGCGCATGGCTGCCGAAGGCTATCGTGTCTGGCTCGGCTGCCGCGATGTCCAACGCGGCGCGGCTGCCGTTGCCACGCTG
Organism: Pseudorhizobium xiangyangii; assembly: GCF_020531965.1. GTDB lineage: Bacteria > Pseudomonadota > Alphaproteobacteria > Rhizobiales > Rhizobiaceae > Neorhizobium > Neorhizobium xiangyangii. The sequence goes on from NZ_JAJAWH010000003.1 coordinate 169,885, forward strand.
CGCGACGCCGGTCACGACGTACATCTTCTCGAGCTGGACGTGGCGAGCGATGCCAGCGTTGCGCGTGCTATCGCCGAGCTTTCGCAACAAACGGATCATCTGGACGCACTGGTGAACAATGCCGGTCTTGGCATCGGGTTCGAGTTTTCGCCGCTGGACGAGCCTATCGGCACTATCAAGGCAGTGTACGAGACCAATACGTTCGGACCGATCCGGGTGACCCAGGCCGCATTGCCGCTCCTCAAGGCGTCGGCTGCGCCACGCGTCGTCATGCTGAGCAGCGAGCTTGGCTCCCTTCATGCCGCCCTGGATCCGGAGAACGAATTCTTCGAGACCAATGTGCTTGGCTACAATTCGTCCAAAACCGCACTCAATGCCATCACCGTCTCGCTTGCCAAGGCAGCCGCACCTTTCGGGATCAAGATCAACGCTGTCGATCCGGGTTTTACGGCAACGGATATGACTGATCACGCCGGTTACCGCACCGTCGGACAGGCCGCTGAAACTGCCGTGCGGCTCGCCACGCTCGGATCGAGCGGTCCCACAGCCGGCTATTTCAAGGACGAGGCTACGCTCGCCTGGTAGGCTCCGCGGCCCGAGCCGGCTTCCGATGGGAGGATAGCTTCACAAGCTCGTTGAATCTGCTTGCTGTTCCCGAAACGAAAGGACTAAGACCACGGCAAACATTTTTGTGCGGTGGAGGATTTCATGGATCGCAGACGTTTCTTCAAGCAGGCGGCCACGGCCAGTGTCGGCGCTGCAGCCGCCACTGCACTCGCAGCTCCGGCCATCGCCCAGGACAGGCCGAAGATTACCTGGCGACTGACGTCCTCCTTCCCGAAAAACCTCGACATCATCTTTGGTGCGGCGACCGAAATCGCTGAAAGCGTCAAGAACGCTACCGATGGCCAGTTCAACATCCAGGTCTTTGCGGCCGGCGAGATCGTTCCTGGCCTGCAAGCCGCCGACGCGGTCGCCAGCGGCACGGTCGAGATGGCGCATACCTGTTCCTATTATTACATCGGCCAGGATCCGGCCTTCGCCCTTGGAACGGCCATCCCGTTCGGCCTCAATGCCCGCATGACCAATGCGTGGTTCACCACCGGCGGCACGGACCTCATCAACGAGTTCCTGGCACCCCGCAATCTTTACGCCCTGCCTGCCGGCAACAGCGGCACCCAGATGGGCGGCTGGTTCCGCAAGGAAATCAACACGATCGACGACCTGAAGGGCCTCAAGATGCGCATCGCCGGACTGGCGGGCCAGGTCTTGACAAAGGTCGGCGTGACCCCGCAGCAGATCGCCGGCGGCGATGTCTACCCGGCGCTGGAGAAGGGCACGATCGACGCCACCGAATTCGTCGGACCCTATGACGATCTGAAGCTCGGCTTCCACAAGGTGGCAAAGTACTATTACTATCCGGCCTGGTGGGAAGGCGGCCCGGCCATGCACGCCTTCTTCAACCTCGAAAAGTTCAATGCCCTGCCGAAGAGCTACCAGCAGATCCTCACCAACGCCTGCGCCTCGGCGAACAACGACATGCTCGCCAACTACGATGCCCAGAACGCCAAGGCTCTGAAACAGCTCGTCGCCGAAGGTGCGATCCTCAGGCCGTTCAGCCAGGACATCATGGACGCCTGCTACGCGGCCGCCATGGAAACCTATGCCGAACTGTCCGAGACGAGCCCGGCATTCAAGAAGCTTTACGACAGCCAGCTGGCGTTCAAGAAGGACGCCTATCTCTGGGCGCAGGTGGCGGAATACACCTACGACACCTTCATGATGATCCAGCAGCGCAGCGGCAAGCTCTAGGGCTGCAGACCACCGCGAACATGCCTCCAAGAAGCCCCGACTTTCGGGGCTTCTTCCGTCAGGAATTTCTGCTCTTCAGGGAAGTTTCACGGAACTCCGCTTCCGCCTGATCCGTTATGGATCTGCAATACGGAGGCATACCCATGGCATATCACCATACCTCACGGCCGCGCCCCAGGGGCGGTTTCAGTTCCGCTGTCCTCTTCATCTTTTTCGTCATCGCCGGCGGCAGCTTTCTAGCCGCCATGCTCGACAGGGAGCAGCCCGCCTCTACCCGTGTCTATCTGGCGGAGGACATCTCGCCTGCGGCTGCAGCCCGCTAGGTTGAGTACCCGCACAGGCATCGAGAAGGCCTCAGTCCAGGAAGTGCCAGACGCGTGATCCATACAGGATCACGACCGCCGCGATGGGCATCGCACTCAGCAGAACCAACAGCTGGTAGACAGGAAATGCCGCATGTCCCTCGTGGATGAAAATAGCCACGACGACCCCGGCGGCGGCAAGAATGGCTTCGGCAATCAATGTAAGCATGATGCACCTCGATCGATCTCCTCGACAGTGTCATCATTTTACGCCTGCCCGCACCGCAGCGGTTGATCTTGCTCAAGCCGGGACGCAACAGGATCGCACGAAGCGGAGCTTCTGAAGCTCACAGTCGACGCCGGCCAGATTTTGTCGTCTTTCGGCCCCGCTTTCGCACCGAACAGGCGGGGGACATGAGGTTAGCCGACGGTGGCCGAGTGCGTCAGGCAATGCGCTTGTAGAACAACGTGGTGCCACAGAAGCCGCCGTCCGGCCACAACGCATAGTCGGGGATAACCCCGACACGCTCCCAGCCGAAGCGCGGATAGATCGCCTCGGCGTCGCTGCCGGTCGCCGTGTCTAGCACCAGCAGCGTCCGGCCCCGGCGCGCAGCCTCGGCTTCGACCGCTTCCATCAGCTTGCGCGCCAACCCGAGCCCGCGTGCGCTGCGATGGACGAGGAGCTTCATCAGGTCGCCCCGATGCGGCTGGTTCGGCTTCGACGCCAGTCCCACCTGCACCGTGCCGACCACACGCTCATCCACCTCCGCCACGGCGAGAACAATACCCCCCTCGCCAATGCCGCGCGCGATATCCCGCCAATAGCCCGCACCGTCCTGTGGCTGGAACGGCAGCATGAAGCCCAGGGATGCGCCGCCATTGATGCAATCGGAGAGGGTCTCGCACAGGTCGGGTATCGCTGCCCGGGCTTCGTCTGCGTCAAGAATTCGGATCGTCGTCGTCATCTCTGTCGTCTCGTCAGGTTTCACCGGCCGCGATCGAGGATCACCGCGTATCGCGCCGGGCGCTCGGTCGGGTTGTGGAAGTCGAAGGCATCGCCGATGTCCATGAACAGGCAGTCGCCGGGAAACAGCGTGTGCACCGTTTCGCCGATGATCATCTGCAGTTCTCCCGCGAAGAGCCACACATGCTGCGTCATCACCCGGCTTTCCTCGCGCGGCGGGAAACTCACCCGCGCACCCGCCGGAAACTCCACCTCGACGATATCGACGCGGCTCGGCATGCCGGACGGCGAGACCGACCGGCGCAGATAGCCGGTACTAGGGTCACGCCACAGTCGCTGCTCGCTACGCCGAATGAGCGGCGACGGCGGCCGCTCGTCGTCGGCGAAGAAGGCCGACAGCGTCAGTTCCAGCGCCTCGCAAAGCCGCGCCAGGAGCGCCGCAGTCGGGCTCGCCTCGGCGCGCTCGATGCGCGAAATCATCGCCCGGCTGACGCCTGAACGCGTCGCCAGCTCGTCCAGCGTCAGGCCATGCGCGATGCGCAGCGCACGCACCCGTTCGGCCACCGACTTGTCGAAGATATTGTCGCCTGATTCCATTATTCGAGATTGTCATTCTCCTATAATGGAGTCAACGGCTTTCTAAAAGGCGGCCCGGAGCCGCCTCGCTGTCAGCCGTTCACCTGTGCGATCCAGTCCGTGAGGCTGTAATAGTTGGTAACCCGCGCAACCTTGCCGTCGCGAATCTCGAAGAAGGCACCAGCAGGCAGGCGGTACGTCTGACCGTTCGCTTCCGGCAGGCCCTCGTCGGTTGCGAGATATTCGCCGTTGACGATGAATTCGGCGCTTGCACGCGTACCGTCTTCGCTCGCCATGACCACCATATCGGTCAGTCGCTCGCGGTAGCAGCGGTTCATGTGCTCCATGAATGCGGCGAACACGCCCTTGCCCACCTGCCGTTCGCCCTGGTTGATGTCATGCACGACATCGTCCGTCAGGAGCGCGAGAAACGCATCCATGTCTTGCGCATTGAAGGCATCGTAATAGGCGCGGATGGTATCGGTGGCAGTCATGACGTCTCCTTGAAAACCCTTGTGCTTGGCGGAAGGACCCGCTGCAGGTATAACCCGGACCATGTCGAACTGAAAATGCCTATGACGCTGGAAATCAAAACCTTTTCGGGAACGGACGCCGCGGCCCGCTTTGAAGACGTCGCGCGACTCAGGATCGCCGTCTTCCGCGACTTTCCCTATCTCTACGACGGCGACCTCGCCCATGAGCGGAAATACCTCGCCACCTATGCGAGGTCCGAAGGCTCGATCTTCGTGCTGGCGATTGACGGGACCAGGGTCGTCGGTGCCTCGACCGGCACGCCGATGGCGGGGGAAACCGACGAGGTCAAGGCCCCCTTCCTCGCCGCCGGCCGCAATCCCGAAGACTTTTTCTACTTCGGCGAAAGCATGCTCCTGCCCGCCTATCGCGGCCACGGCATCGGCGTTGCCTTCTTTGCCGAGCGCGAAAAACAGGCCCGCCGCCTCACCCTGCCGTTTTCCACCTTCTGCGCCGTCGAGCGCCCCGCCGACCACCCGCGCCGCCCTGCAGATTACGTGCCGCTCGACGCCTTCTGGACGAAACGCGGCTATCGTCATCACCCCGAGCTGCGCACCACCTTCACCTGGCGCGATCTCGACGAGGCGACAGAGAGCCCGAAACCCCTCTCCTTCTGGATCAAGGACCTGTCCGTATGATCAAGCTCGCCGCCTGCCAGTATGCCATCGAACTGATCGAGACCTGGGAGACCTATGAGGCCCACCTCACCGCGCTGGTCGAAGAGGCGGCCAGTCAGGGCGCACAACTCCTGCTCCTGCCCGAATACGCGGCGCTGGCGCTCACCGGCCAGCTGGACGCCACCACCCGTTCAGACCTGCACGGCTCGATCGCCGGCATCCAGCCCATCATCCCGCGCTGGCTCGAACTCTGCGAAACACTCGCCCGCAAGCATCGCATCGTCTTCCAACCGGGTTCCGCCCCGGTCCTCGACCCGGACGGACAATACCGCAACCGCACCTTCCTGTTCGGCCCGGACGGTCTGATCGGCCGGCAGGACAAGCAGATCATGACCCGATTCGAGCGCGAGCAATGGGGCATCGCCGCCGGAACGGACGGCCTCCAGGCTTTCGACACGCCGCTCGGAAAACTCGGCATCCTGATCTGCTATGACAACGAATTCCCGATGCTCGGCCGCAGGCTTGCCGAACTCGGTGTCGAACTGGTGCTGGCGCCATCCTGTACCGATACGCTTGCCGGCAGCTACCGGGTGCGGATCGGCGCCCAGGCACGGGCACTGGAAAACCAGTATGCGGTGCTTTCCTCGCCGACTGCCGGCACCGCGCCATGGTCACCGGCGCTCGACGAGAACCACGGCCGCGCTGCCCTCTACGTCCCCTCCGACTACGGCATGCCGCCCTCCGGCATCGTCGCCGAGAGCCCGCAGAATACCGTCCGCGAGAGCGGCTGGCTGATCGTCGACATCGACCTTGCGAACGTCGCGCGCCTGCGGACCGAAGGCCAGGTTGCCACCCGGCGCGACTGGCCAGAACAGTTCACACAATAAAACGAGCAATTTCGCCCGTGAAATCCGCCAATTTATCGCAAATGCCCTGCACTACCCGCTAGGCGGCCACACCACTCACTGCTATATCGCGAGCCATGAGCACCAATTCTTCCCGCACACCGCTTGACCATATCCGCAACTTCTCGATCGTGGCGCATATCGACCACGGCAAGTCGACGCTGGCCGACCGTCTGATCCAGACGACCGGCGGCCTTGCCGAACGCGACATGTCCGAGCAGGTCCTCGATTCGATGGATATCGAGCGCGAGCGCGGAATCACCATCAAGGCACAGACCGTCCGCCTGCATTATAAGGCGAACAATGGCGAGACCTACGTCCTCAACCTCATCGACACGCCCGGCCACGTCGACTTCGCCTATGAAGTCTCGCGTTCGCTCTCGGCCTGCGAAGGTTCGCTGCTGGTCGTCGATGCGTCGCAGGGCGTCGAAGCCCAGACGCTCGCCAACGTCTATCAGGCGATCGACAACAACCACGAGATCGTCACCATCCTCAACAAGATCGACCTGCCCGCGGCCGAACCAGACCGCATCCGCGAGCAGATCGAGGAAGTCATCGGCATCGATGCCTCCCAGGCCGTGCTGATCTCGGCCAAGACCGGCCTCGGCATTCCCGACGTTCTCGAAGCCATCGTCCACCAGCTGCCGCCGCCGAAAAGCGAAGCCGGCGAAAAAGGCCCCCTCAAGGCGCTGCTGGTCGACAGCTGGTACGACACCTATCTCGGCGTCATGGTTCTGGTGCGCATCCTCGATGGCGTCCTGACCAAGGGCCAGACCATCCGCATGATGGGCACGGACGCAAAATACCAGGTCGAACGCGTCGGCGTGCTGACCCCAAAGATGCTTGCCGTCGATAGCCTAGGCCCAGGCGAAATCGGTTTCTTCACCGGCTCGATCAAGGAAGTCGCCGATACCCGCGTCGGTGACACGATCACCGAAGACAAGAAGCCGACGGCCAAGGCGCTGCCGGGCTTCAAGCCGGCCCAGCCGGTCGTCTTCTGCGGCCTCTTCCCGGTCGATGCGGCCGATTTCGAAGACCTGCGCGCGGCGATGGGCAAGCTTCGTCTCAACGACGCGTCCTTCTCGTTCGAAATGGAATCGTCCGCCGCCCTCGGTTTCGGCTTCCGCTGCGGCTTCCTCGGCCTGCTGCATCTGGAAATCATCCAGGAGCGCCTGGAGCGCGAGTTCAACCTCGATCTCATCGCTACGGCCCCTTCCGTCGTTTACCATCTCAACATGACAGATGGTTCGATGAAGGAGTTGCATAATCCGGCCGACATGCCGGACGTGGTCAAGATCGCCTCGATCGAGGAACCTTGGATCAAGGCGACGATCCTGACCCCGGACGATTATCTCGGCGGCATCCTGAAACTCTGCCAGGACCGCCGCGGCATCCAGACCGAACTCACCTATGTCGGCAAGCGCGCCATGCTCACCTACGAGCTGCCGCTCAACGAAGTGGTGTTCGATTTCTACGACCGCCTGAAGTCCATCTCCAAGGGCTACGCCTCGTTCGACTATCACCTGCACGGCTATCAGGAGGGCAACCTCGTGAAGATGTCGATCATGGTCAACGGAGAGCCGGTCGACGCGCTGTCGATGCTGGTCCACCGCTCGGCTGCCGAAAAGCGCGGCCGCGACATGTGCGAGAAGCTCAAGGACCTGATCCCGCGGCACATGTTCAAGATCCCGATCCAGGCGGCGATCGGCGGCAACGTGATTGCCCGCGAAACGATCTCGGCCATGCGCAAGGACGTGACCGCCAAGTGCTACGGCGGCGACGCCACCCGCAAGCGCAAACTGCTCGACAAGCAGAAGGAAGGCAAGAAGCGCATGCGTCAGTTCGGCAAGGTGGACATTCCGCAGGAAGCGTTCATCGCCGCGCTGAAGATGAAGGACGATTGAGGAATATAAGCGGGCGTCTTTCACGCCCGCTTTCGGCCATGGCAGGCCAATAAATTCCCTGATCTGGCGACGAATGATCGTCAGGGATAGTGGCGTATCCCGGCATAGCTGGGACCGTCGAACCAATCCGAAAAGAAGCATGTGCGGCGGTGGCTGCTGACGCCTACATCGCCGGGGGCCGATAGCGAACCGACTTTGCCTTTCCCAAGGCTTGGATCGTATCCTCGACACTGAGGAGGACCGTGGTCTCAAAGGCGCTTACCGCACCTCCGGCGCCGACCGCAAGCGAGACAGCCGCCATCGATACGTTGTCGGGAGCCTCCCAGAGGCTCCAACCATCATGCTCGCCGAAAGCGTACCAGAAACCGTGAAGCTTCCCGCCCACGGATTCAATGTACGTCCGTGCCGCCTCCCTTCGATCCTCGGGGTTTTCGATCATGCGCGCCCAGGTCTCGGGCGTGTAGCTGAAGCGCGTGAGAAACATGGCCATGACTTGCCTCCTCCATCACAGGCCAATCCAGTTAACGCCCGGCCCGGGACGAACGCGAGTCATTTTGATTTGGAGGCCCGGTGGATTGCTTCCCCTCGCCCCCTGCAGCCGGAAGCCGTGAACAGAGAGCCCATCCGGTACGGGTGGCACCCCATCCTCCCGTCATTCCTGTGCTTGTCACAGGAATCCAGCAGCGCCACGTCGGCGGCGCCCAAGGCTCAACGAGCGACAGAAAAGAGTTCTCTCGCCGCGCAGACCCGCGGCGGCTGGATCCCGGCCCAAGGCCGGGATGACGAGGAGAGAGGTTGCCCCTCCACGCCCTCTCGCCATCCCACTCCGCCAAAAAACCGCACATCCACCCACCAGAAATCAACCACTTACCCCTATCCGCATCCCCCGCCCCTAAAACCTGTGCCTACAATCGCCCCGTTCCGCCCTCGGATACACCGGCAGGCGTGCCAGCGAGGCGAGGCCGGCGCGGGGCGTGGGGGTGAGACGCAAAACCCTACGATCCGGGTCCGTGTGAAAATGGTTTCCCTCCGGCGACACGGGGGAAGCGGGAAGGTCACGGACCGGCCACCCGCTTCTGATGCCCGAAAGAGCGCGCCGGGCGTGCCTGTGCGGCACACATGAGGGCTCGACGGATGGTTTCGCCGGATTCTTTCAAAGTCCGCCGAGAACATCGGGAAGCCGGCGGCCAAAGCCGTCCGGACGAGCCTTTGCAGAGAAACCGGAGTCACGGGCAGAAACCGCCGAACGGGGCGCTGAGAGGTGCCACCTAAACCAAAACCTTACGAGGCAGCTTTCAGCGCCCCGTCCGAATTTAGAAGTTTTGGGATCGCCAAGGGAGAAGTCCGTCTTGTTCGTAGCCGCGGTGCAACGGTATGCGCAAAGAAAAAGCCGCCCGCCTGAAAGGCGGACGGCTTACGAAGGTATCGGCAAGCGACGGTTTAGCCGCCGTTACCAGCCGGGGCAGCTGGAGCTGCCGGCGAAGCCGGTGCGGCATCATTGGTTGCACCGCCCGGTGCTGCGGGGGTCATGGGAGCCGGGACCGGCGCCGTGTCACTTGCTTCCGGGGTCGTCGTCGAGGACGTGGTTGCCGGGTCGGTACCCGGTTCGCCGCCCATATTGCCCCAGATGAAGGCGCCGATCAGAAGCACGGCCAGAACGGCTACCCACGGCACCCAGGAGGCACCGCTCTTGCGGGTCTCGATGGTGTTGTTCACGAGGTCCGGCCGGCGGTCATGCAGGTCGGGACGGGTGTCATTCGGGTCATAGGTCATGAGTTCTTCCTCCGTTAAACCTGGCAGGAAAACGGCGACTCACGGAAATTTGTTCCGCGCTGCTTTCAAATGACTGAAGTTGCTGGGTTTTTTCTCTACTCGCCGCGCGGGAACCGCTGGCTTTCCTCCAGCACATTGAGGTCCATATGGTTGCGCATGTAGCGTTCCGAGGCCCGTTGCAGCGGCTGGTAGTCCCACGGATAATAGGCCCCGTTGCGCAGGGCCTCGTAGACCACGTGCCGGCGCGCTTGGCTTTCGCGAACCGCGGCATCATACCGACCAAGGTCCCACTGCTCGCCCGCCAGAGTGGTCAGCCTCACCATTTCCTCCCCATGGGCGGGATCGTCCGCGAGGTTCCTCAGTTCGGCGGGGTCTGCCTCCAGGTCGATGAGGATCGGCGGATCCACCTCGCAGAGCGTCAGCTTGTAGCGACCGTCCCGGATGGCGACGAGGGGCGAAACCGATCCTTCGGCGGCATATTCCATCGGGACCGGTGCCCGGCCACCCTTGGCCGCAGCCAGCGGGGCCAGGTCCTCGCCATCGGTCCAGGGGGCAAGCTGGCCGATATCTATACCGGCGAGCGCCGCGATCGTCGGGCAGACGTCCAGTGTGGAGACCGGTTGTTCGACAAGGCCGGGCTGCCAGCCGGGAGCCGCAATCATCAGGGGCACGCGGGCAGAACCCTCGAAGAAATTCATCTTGAACCACAAGCCGCGGTCGCCCAGCATGTCGCCATGGTCGGAAACAACGAGGATCGCCGTGTTCTCAGCCATCCGGCTGCGCTCGAGCACGTCGAGGATCTCGCCGACCTTTTCGTCGATGTACGAGATATTGGCGAAGTAGCCGCGCCGGGCGCGCCGGATTTCCTCGCTGGAGATATCGAAGGCCGTGTGGTCGCAGGCGTCCATCAAACGCTTCGAATGCGGATCCTGCTCGTCATAGGGAATGGCGGGTATCGCCGGGTCGAGTTCCGGGCAGTCCTCGTACAGATCCCAGAACTTGCGCCGTGCGACATAGGGATCGTGCGGATGGGTGAAGCTGACTGTGAGGAGCCAGGGCCGCTCATCCTGGCCGCGAGACAGATCGTAGAGCTTGCGCGTCGCGTTGTAGGCAACCTCGTCGTCATACTCCATCTGGTTGCTGATCTCGGCCACCCCTGCCCCGGTCACGGAACCGAGGTTGTGGTACCACCAGTCGATCCGCTCGCCGGGCCTGGTGTAGTCGGGGGTCCAGCCGAAATCTGCCGGGTAGATATCCGTCGTCAGCCGCTCCTCGAAACCGTGCAACTGGTCCGGTCCGACGAAATGCATCTTGCCGGACAGTGCCGTCTGGTAACCCGCCCGGCGCAGATGATGCGCAAAGGTCGGGATGTCCGAGGCGAACTCAGCCGCATTGTCATAGACGCGGGTGCGGCTCGGCAGCTGCCCGGACATGAAGGAGGCGCGTGCCGGTGCACAGAGAGGGCTGGCCGTATAGGCGTTGGCAAAGCGCACGGAGCGCTTCGCCAACGACTTCAGATGCGGCGCATGAAGAAAGTCTGCGGGACCATCCGGAAAGAAGGTCCCGTTCAACTGATCCACCATCAGGATCAGCACATTCGGTCGTGTCTGCACGTAACGTCTTCCTTAGAGCCCGAGGGCCTCTGTAACGGCTTCCTTAGCCGGCTTGCCGTCGAAGGTGGTGACGCCGGCAAGCCATGGCTCGAAGGCCGCCGGGTTTTCCTTGAGCCAGGCCTCGGCTGCGTCCTCGGCATCCTCGCCGTCCAGGATTTCGCCCATCAGGACGTTCTCCATCTCGACGGTGAAGGCCAGCTGCTTGAAGAAGGTCGCAGCGTTGGGGCAACCCTCCGCCCAGCCGGTGCGAGCCAACGTGAAGACTTCGGCGCCGCCGAAGTTCGCACCGAAATAGTCATCGCCGCCCGAGAGATAGCTGATGTCGAACTGCTCGTTCATCGGATGCGGCGCCCAGGCGAGGAAGACGATCGACTTGCCTTCCTTGTTGGCGCGCTCGACCTGAGCCAGCATTGCCTGTTCGCCGGATTCCACCAGTTCCCAGCCCTTGAGGTCGAAATCGCCGGAATCGATCATCTTCTGGATGTTCGTATTGGCGGGAGCGCCCGGTTCGATGCCGTAGATCTTGCGCTCGAAGCCATCGGCATTCTTCGCAAGATCGGCAAAATCCTTGACGCCCTTCTCTGCCACCGTGGCCGGGACGGCCAGAGTGAACTTCGCGCCCTCGAGGTTCTTGGTGAGGACTTCAGCAGCCTTGGCGGCATTGAGATCGTCGATGAAGGCCTGCTGCGCGGGCATCCAGTTGCCGAGGAAGACGTCGATCTCGCCGTTCTTCATCGATTGGTAGCCGATCGGCACGGAGAGCGTCTTCACGTCGGGCTGGTACCCCAGCGCTTCCAGAAGATATGCGGCCACGCCATTGGTGGCGGTGATGTCGGTCCAGCCCGGATCGGAAAGGCGGATGACCTTGCAGGCCTCTGCGTCCGCGGCCGACGCGGACAATGGAGCCACCGTCAGAGCGAGAAGCGCCGTCGTGCAAGCGATGGCACGTGCGGCCAATGTTGAGTGCAGCGTCATGCTTGTTCCCCTTCATCTATTTGATAGACTTATTGAAGCCAACCGAGAACGGCCTGTAAAGGTCGTGATTTCGAATAACGGCCATAAAGGAGATTTATTTTGCGCGCTTCCGTGGACATGGGCTGGCTACGGTTGCTGGTGGAAATCGCGCGGCATGGATCGCTCTCCGCGGCGGCCAGAAGGCAGGGGTTGAGCCAACCGGCTGTCAGCTACCAGATCCGCCAGTTGGAGGCCGCGTTCGGTGTGTCGCTTCTTCACCGCCAGCATCGTGGCGTGGCATTGACGGAAGAGGGAAAGCGCGTCTTCGAGATTGCTGCCAAGGCAGTTTCCGACATCGACGACCTGGCGGAGAGTTTCAGAGTTGATGTCCAGCGACCTGCCATCCGGCTCTGCACCGACTATGCTTTCGCGACACACTGGCTGATCCCGAGAATGCACGCGTTCCGGCTGCTCTATCCGGACTTCGATATCCAGATCATCTCGACGCAGCGACTTGCTGCGGATTGGACGGATGACGCGGAGATTGCCGTCGCGTTCGGAACGCGCGCCGAATTTGGACAATCCGGGGCGATGATCATGCCCGAACGGGTCATCCCTGTCTGCTCCCAATCCTTTCTGGATCGGATGAAAACGAACGGCGCGACGTCCATCTTGGCAGGCGCACCGCTCGTTCACCTCGACACCGCGCTGCCTTCTCCATGGTTCGACTGGAAAAGCTACTTCTCGCAAGCGGGCATTCGCCGGCTGGCCCCGCCGGGCGGAGGTGACGTCAGCTTCAACAACTATGCCATGGTCGTGCAGGCCGCTCTTGGCGGACAGGGTCTGGCGCTTGGTTGGCTGGGTTTGGTCGATACCCTGCTTGCATCGGGGATGCTGATCGCCGCCGGCCCGGAGGTCGGCGCAACGGATCGCGGCTACTGGATGCTCGGTTCGAAATCAAGGCATCCCAACGCCAGCAAGCTGGCGGAGTGGCTGCTAGCCGAAGCAATGGCTACAGGCGAGAGGCCGGCGTAGAGCCTTCTCCGGCTTAACTCGCGTAGCGCGACACCCAGTTATGCCAGCCATCCTCGGTGCCGTTGAAGACGTTGAGATCGATCTTGCCCTCGACACCTTGCGAGAGGCCCGAGCCGGAATACTGCCAGAACAGCCATTTGCGACCCGGATAGACCTTTGACGGATGTTGCGCGACGGCGCGCAGCCAGAAAGGATAGTTCTCGAAGGCACCGTCGAGGTTGTCCTTGTAGAAGTCCGGCGCCGTGTAGATGACAGGGCGCTTGCCGTAGTGGCGCTCGAGCCTGTCCATGAAGACCTGCATCTTCTCTTGCACACGAGCGCGCGACAGGCGCATCTTGCAGGAGGATTCGCCGTTGTATTCGACGTCGATCACCGGCGGCAGCGCATCGGGATCACGCGGGACGTTGCGGATGAACCAGTCGGCCTGGTCGCTGGCGGCCCGGCACCAGTAGAAGAAATGGTAGGCGCCGCGGCGGATGCCGGCATCCTTGGCGCGCTTCCAGTTGGTCTTGAACATCGGGTCCAGGTGGTCCCCGCCATCGGTGGCCTTGATGTAGGCGAAGTTGGCGCCCTGCGATCGCAGCGTCGCCCAGTCCATCTCACCCTGCCAGCGCGAAACGTCGATGCCGTGGACAGCATAGTGTTTCGGCCGCACTTTCCCGAAGTTGATCGGCTTGGCATCCTGGAAACGTTGACCGTAGACTTTCGAACGGGTCGAACCGCTTGAAGCGGGATTATTCGGGAGCAGCCTGGCAATCGGCCGCTGGGACGGGAGTGGCATTCCAACCTTCGTGGCGACGGGCGCGAATGCCTGCGGCTCAGGGGCTGCACCGGCCCATGCCAGAACCTCCTGCGGCTGTCCCTGCGGTTCTGCCATCGGCTGGGCAACACTGGCTGCCGGAACAGGCGCCGCCGGAATGACGGAACTTGTGATCTCCCTGGACGGCAGGCCCGCCATGAGGCTTTCCGGCCCCGAACTGGACGAGCAGCTGGAGAGCAGAAGGGCGGCTACAAGAAGAGCGGAGGACGCGGAAAGACGCATGAGAACCCGTACGCAGAACAAGAACCGAGGGGCCGCCGGACGCGAGAAGTTCGCCGAGCGGAAAAGCTAACGGAAGATTACCGAGAAAGATTGAATCGAGTCTTAACTGTTCCCGCCAATTCGACGTCAGCCTAGAGCGGGTGATGTCGCCATTTCGTGCGCGGCAAAGGCAGGCCTCCCCGGCTATGGGCCAAATAATGGCCGGCTCGGAACTTTTCGATCCCGCCGCTGTTCCGTTTCCGATCGCATCACATCGCAGATGTCGTCATCCGATCCGCTCCATACCTGGGAGAGTTCCATGACCGAACGAGATATCAATCAAGGAGCTGGCTCGCAGTCCGGCTCCACATACGCAGCCGGCGGCAATCCAGCCCGCGAAACGTCGCCATCCACTGTGGGTTCGACACTTTCAGTTACTCCGTTGCCGTCATCGTCGAATCAACAGGCTGCGGGGCAGCCGGCAGGCGGGCTGAAGGACAAGATTACCGATGATTGGCAGTCCGCCAAATCCGCTGCACGGACGGAATTCACACACGCCACGCAACACGCCAAGACTGCGGCGGGAGACCAAAAGAATTTTGCCGCCGAGCGCGTTAGCGGCGTCGCGAGCGCAATCGAAAAGGTGGGGAGCGAGCTTGAGCAAGGCGACCAGCCCGAAGTCGGTCGTTACGCAAAGCAGATTGGCTCCAGCATCCAGCGCTTTGCTAGCGACATAAAAGGCAAGGACATGGGCGAAATCGCAGCGATGGCCGAAGATTTCGGTCGGCGTCAGCCGGCAGCGTTGCTGGGTATCGCCGCCCTTGCCGGCTTTGCAGCCAGCCGCTTTCTAACTGCTTCGGCGGTACGACGTACAGACAGCCCGCGCGAACAGCCGAGTAATCCGGCTCCGGGAACCGGATCCGCCACGTCAGCATCTCCCGTCGGCCCCGCTACGGGCGCCAACTACGCGACGGGCTACCCCCCGGAGGGCAACTACAATGGCTAATCAGATGGACACCCGCCCGCTCTCCGAACTGGTGAGTGGCCTCGTTTCCGACATTACCGGACTGTTCCGCAAGGAGATCGACCTGGCGAAGACGGAGGCGTCCGAGAAGATGTCGCATGCGCTGACCGGCGTCGAAGCTTTTGCCGCTGGCATCGTGTTCGCGATCGCCGCTGTGGGTGTGCTGCTTGCCGCCCTGGTGAACGGCCTGGCCGCCTTCCTGGTGGCTCAAGGCATGACCGAGCCAAGCGCTGACGCCCTTTCTTCGGTCATCGTCGGCGTTGTGGTCGCTCTGCTCGCATGGGGCATCATTTCCCGCGGACTTTCGACACTCCGTGGCGAAAACCTGAAACTTGACCGCACTGCATCGTCGCTGCGCCGGGATGCCCAGATAATCAAGGAGCGCGTGTAATGGCTAGTTCCGACAGCATGCGAGCCGAAGAGCTCGAGCGTGAAATCGCGGCGGATCGCCGTCGCATAGAAGAACGCATGGATGCCATCCAGGCGAAGATGTCGCCCGGGCAGCTTCTCGACGAGGCGCTGTCCTATACCAAGGCGAGCGGTGGCGGCGAGTATGTCGCCAATCTCGGCAGCGCGATGAAAACCAATCCTGTTCCCGTCGCGCTGATGGGAATCAGCATGGCATGGCTCATGGCCAATCCCGGCGCTCGAGCCGGGTCGCACTCTTCCGATGCAGATGAGCCCGAATATCCGCTCGCGACCGTGAGAGGATCTGTGCGCCGGGTCGGACCGGTCCAGACGAAGGGCGAATATCGCTACAGTCATTTCTCCGATGAAGGCGGCGGCCGTTTCAGGGCTCTCACCGACCAGACAGGGCGACGGGCCGGTCATTTCATGGACGAGACCGGCAAGACCTATCGCGGCTTTGCCGACGCGACAGGCCGGCAGATGCACGACATCCGGGACGAGGCGGGTAAACTTTTCGATGAGGCCTCGGGGTGGGCCTCAAGAACCTGGGGCCGGATGACCTCCTCAGCTTCGCACGCGACAGACAGCGTGAAGGGTGGTGCCCGCTCGGTGGGTACTGGCGCTATGGCGGCCAGCGATTCGATGCGAAACTATGCGACGAACCTCAATGGGAGCATAGCGAAGCACTTTCAGGACCAGCCGCTGATAGGCGGCGCACTGGCATTCGCGCTCGGTGCGGCGATCGGTGCGGCGCTGCCGAATACACGTCGCGAAGACGAGGCCATGGGCGAGATTGCAGAGGGCGTGCGCGAACAACTGTCTGACACCGCCACCGATGCCATACACAAGGCCGAGAAGGTTGCGGCCGACGTATACGACAAGGCTGCGGCGGCCGCCTCCGACGTTCGCGACACGGCGAAGGACCGGATCGTGGAAGAAGCGCAGCAGTATCAGCAGGCAGACGGCGTCGGTCGTAGCGATCCACTGCCCCATTGACCTTGCTGAAGGTTCTTGCCGGAAGACTCCCGCATCCGTGCGGGAGCCTTTCTTCGCACGCTTGCCTGTATTTGCTGCCCGCTCGCCACCAGAAGGGGCTTGATTTGTGCACTCAACTCGCCTGCTAGTATGACGCCCGCTTCACGGTGCATCTAGACAAGGAGCAGCAATGGAAAAGCCGCGCATCACCATTCTCTACTGCACGCAGTGCAACTGGCTGCTGCGGGCCGGCTGGATGGCGCAGGAACTCCTGCAGACATTTTCCGATGCCCTTGGCGAGGTGGCGCTGATTCCCGGGACCGGAGGCAATTTCGAAATCCGTATCGACGGCGAACTGTTATGGGAGCGCAAGCGAGACGGCGGCTTCCCGGGACCCAAGGAGCTCAAGCAACGTGTTCGCGACGTCATCGACCCGCAGCGGGATCTTGGACATCTGGACCGGTCAGCGGCCGACGACAGGGGCAACTGACCCGGCCGATTACGGGCATGCACGAAAGTTTTCTCGCCGCAGACATAGAAACTTCAAAAAGCCGGTTGACAGCAGAGGGCCTCCCCCGTACATCGCTCTCCGTCGCCCAGATGGCGGAATTGGTAGACGCGCCAGCTTCAGGTGCTGGTACTCGAAAGGGTGTGGAGGTTCGAGTCCTCTTCTGGGCACCATTTCCCACTAAATGCTTGATTGATATCAAGCTTTAACGATCGAGAGATCGTTCCCATGCCGCAATGGTGTTCGCTCCGGATGAGAGCTGAACACGCGGCTTTGGCTTTGCCTGATTTGGCATCCCGCCCCATTGTTAACGGTACTGCGCGGTCTTGAGCCGCGTCCATCACCATACGTGCGCCTCCATTTTCCGACGATGGAGGCAGGCCACATGGCGTACCGTGTTGCGCGTTGCGCAAGTTAGATTTGTTCTAAAACATCTGGATTGACCCTTATTCGCCCTGCCACCAAAAGGTGACCGTTTTAATCATCTTTAGGGGGCTGACGTGCAATTCGGTGGGGCAACATTCGGGATCGTTGGGGCGCGCAAAGGCAGGCGCAATCCAAATCTTCTTTTGACGACTGCGCTGGGATCGATCCTGCTGCTGCATTCTGGTCCTGCGGGGGCGCAGGATCAATCGAGCGAGGACGAGGCCGTTCTCGAGACCATCGTCATCTCCGCAGAACAGCAGCTGAAACAGGCCTCCGGCGTTTCCACCATCACGTCGGAAGATCTTCAGAAGACCCCGCCTGCCAACGACCTCTCCGAGATCATTCGCAAAATGCCAGGCGTGAACCTGACAGGCACAACCGCCAGCGGCCAGCGAGGCAACCAGCGCCAGATCGACCTGCGCGGCATGGGGCCCGAAAACACGCTTATCCTCATCGACGGAAAGCCGGTCCTGTCGCGCAACTCGGTGCGCATGGGCCGAGCCGGCGAGCGTGACTCGCGCGGCGACACGAACTGGGTGCCCCCGGAAGCCGTCGAGCGCATCGAGGTCATTCGTGGACCTGCGGCTGCCCGCTACGGATCCGGTGCCGCCGGCGGCGTCGTCAACATCATCACCAAGCGGCCGGACAAGCTGGGCGGCACGGTCTCGACCTACCTCAACGTGCCGCAGCATTCGGAAGAGGGTGCGACAAAGCGCGGAAGCATCCTTCTGGGCGGCCCGATCAGCGAGACGATGTCGTTCAGGCTGCTCGGCAGCTACAACAAGACGGATGCCGACGACGCCGACATCAATACGGACGCCCACATTGATCCGGCCAGCCCGGCGCCCGCAGGTCGGGAAGGGGTCGTCAACAAGGACGTGCGCGCACTGCTTTCGCTCGAGCCCAGCGCGGACCATGTCATTGATCTCGAGGCCGCATACAGCCGGCAAAACAACATCTTCGCAGGCGACCGGCAGCTGACCGAGACGCCCGATGCCCTGCTGGATGTCATCGGCGACACGACCAACAGGATGCAGCGCGGCACACTCTCGGCGACCCACAGAGGGACATACGATTTCGCCGACTCCGTCAGCTACATCCAATGGGAAAGAACGCTGAACGAGCGACTGCTCGAAGGACTTGCCGGCTCCAGCGAAGGGGCAATCAATACGGATGAATGGGCCAAGATCCGGCTCGACAACGTCACGGCGAAAAGCGAATGGGACGTGCCGCTTACCCTTGGCGGACTGGACCAGACGCTGACACTCGGTGCCGAATTCCGCGGCGAATGGATGGAAGATGGTGCATCTCTACGCCAGGCGACAAACGTAAGCTCCGGCGGAACATCGACGCCGGTCGTAATCCCCGGCGTTCCGATCGACGGAGCTGATCGCGATCCCAACAGCAACGCGTGGATGGGCGGTCTTTATCTGGAGAACAACATCCTCGTGACCGACAGGCTGACGCTGACGCCTGGACTTCGCTTCGACTACCACGATTCCTTCGGGGCGAACTGGAGCCCAAGCCTGAACGCCTCTTATGAGGTAACCGACGAGGTTACGATCAAGGCAGGCGTCGCCCGCGCATTCAAGGCTCCGAACCTCTATCAGCTGAACCCGAACTACGTTTACTACACGATGGGCAACGGTTGCCCGATTGACTACACAAATACCATTACCGGTGGAAATGGCTGCTTCGTCATCGGCAACCCGGATCTGGACGCGGAAACCAGCTGGAACAAGGAAATCGGCATAAATTACAGCGACGATGCCGGTTGGAACGCTGGGATCACCTATTTCCACAACGATTACAGTGATCGAATTTCCGCCGGCATGGTTCCGGAAGGCGCCGTCGGCGCCGTAACAGGCACGCGGTTCGGTACGCTTTTCCGTTGGGAGAACGTTCCGGAAGCCGTGGTCTCGGGCCTGGAAGGCAACTTTTCCGTTCCGATCAACGATGCGCTGACATGGAACACAAACGCCACGTACATGCTGGAATCCGAGAACAAGCAGAATGGCCAGCCTCTTTCGCTCGTCCCGGACTACACGATCAACACGTGGCTCGACTGGCAGGCCCGCGAGGATCTCCTCCTCACCGTGTCCGCGACCCACTATGGTGAAACGCCCTCTCCCACGGTGACGGCAACCACCGGAGGTACTGTCGAGAACCCCGAGGCGCGAGATCCCTACACGCTCGTCAACCTTGGTTTCAAATATGACATCAACGAAACCTTCAGGCTCAACGGCGGCGTAAACAACGTCTTCGACAAGCGCGTCCTGCGCGAAGGCAATGGCAATGCGGCCGGGGCCAATACCTACAACGAGCCCGGACGCACCTTTTACGTGGGCCTGTCGGCGACGTTCTAAGGTCGATAGTGCTACGCGACATCGAGCCGCCTCCCCACCGGGGGCGGTTCATCCTATCCCAAAAGAGCAGACGAAAATGACGGACAACAGGAATATTCTGGCCAATCTTTCCTACCCGTCGCGGTTCCACCGTGAGCACGCGCCAAGCTGGACGACGGCCGTCCTTGCCGCCCTGGGATATGCCGCGCCAGAGCTTTCCGGTGGCCGTTGGTGTGAGATCGGCTGCGGACAGGGGCTCGGCGCCTGCCTGCTGGCGGCAGCCAACCCGGACATGTATTTCACCGGCATAGACATCAGCCCGGCGCATATCCTTGCCGGCCGGCAACTCGCGCAGGATGCGGGTCTGACGAACGTGGAATTCGTCGAGATGGACCTCGCCAATCCGGCCGGTCGTGCAGGGTTCTCCTCCGAGTTCGATTTCATCGTTGCGCATGGAATCTATTCGTGGGTCGAAGATCCTGTTCGCCAGGCCATCCGCACCTTTATCGGAGAGCGGCTTGCTGTGGGTGGCGTGGCCTATCTCCACTACATGACGCATCCCGGCAGTGCGCCGTTCGCGACATTCCATTCGGTCTTCCGGCAGATGGCAGCTACCCGTGACGGACCCTCCGAGCAATCGGTGGAGGCGGGGCTGAAGCTGCTTTCGACACTAAAGCAGTCCAATGCCGGTTTCTTCGTTGCGCATCCCGCGGTCGGGAACACGCTCGAGCATCTCTCAAGGGAAGAGAGAGCCTATATCGCCCATGAATACCTCAGCAGCAGCTTTGCGCCGATGCATGTCGCGGACGTCATGGCCTCCATGAAGGACGTTGAGCTGGATTACGTGGGCAGCGCGACGCCGATCGAGAACATCGACGCGCTTTCAATCCCGGGAAGTGTCCTTCCTGTTGTGCAGCAGGCGAAGGAGCCTGCGCTGCGCGAAAGTCTCAAGGACATCGCCCGCAACCAGGCCCACCGTCGCGACCTCTACATGCGCCAGCCCGCGGCGATGAGTGCACAGAACCATATTGAAGCGCTGAGGCTGCAGATCTTCTGCAGTCTCCCTGGCGCCCCCCTGGAAAGCGGGCTCCGGCTGGATACGCGCATCGGGCCGGTGGAGGCTCCGGCCGAGCTTGTGTCGCCGGTTCTTGCGCGGCTTGCCCAGGCACCTGCCAGCTTTGCCGAACTGGAGACGATCGGGAACTTCACGGCGAGACCGGGACTTCTCAACCAGATGCTACAGGCCATGATGGAGGCCGGCGTCATCCACCCCATGCGGGTGGTAACGAGCCAAGACGAGTCTGCGGAACGGCTGAACGGCGTGCTGTTGGGGCGTCTTCGCAACGGATTGGCCGTACCGGCTCTGACCGCCCCGGAAATTGGTTCCGCCATGCCGCTCTAGACGCGATCGACGGGCTACCGCTTACGCGAAGCCCAAAGTTCCGCTGCCTGGTCCAGGCCTTCTTCGAAACGCGCGGACGGATCTTTCGAGAGGCACAGCAGCGCTGCGGCGGCGGTGTACTGGATCGTAAGCTCCGCCTGCTCATCACGAGCGGCACCGGACCAGACGGCCTGCCAGTACTCGCTCTGCGTATAACTGCTGACCGTGCCGGCCGCCTTGATGCCGGGGCGAGCGGGAACCGCTGTCTTTGCCTCGACGCCGTCCAGCATCCTCAGGATTGTCGTTATCCGCGTCGGCGTGACCTGCGCAAAATCCCGGATGGACTTGACGATCGCAAGGTTCTGCATGCCCAAAAGCTTTCCTATCTGACGATAGATGTCTCGTAGCGGCCCACCGGCCGCACCCACAAGCGTTGCCGAAGCATCGAACGGATTGATGAGCGGAACGACGTGATGAAGCGGACTGCGCGTCTCCAAGAGCGGATAGAGGTTCAACATGGCGTTGACTTGCGGCGCAAAGGCACCCAGCGGAACATAGGCGATATTGCTGGCAGCAAGAGCTGCGGAAATCTCGTTTGATGCCGTGCAGACGGGAATGGCAGCGCGTTCGGCCGCTGCTTCCAGCTTGCCACTGTCGGAGCCATTGCCAAAATGACCGTGCAGGACGACGCGATAGCCGGCCGCTGCAACGAGACGCGCCGCATGAATGAACCATGGCGGATTTCGCCAGCGCGGGGAGACGTAAGCGGGCCAATCCAGGTCCGGTTTCAGATCCTGCGTCACGCTCAATACCGACACATCCCGAACAGCGCGAACGAATCCTGCGAGCTCGACTGCGGTCGCGCCACGGTACTTCACCGTCATCAGCAGCGCCCCGATCTGGATCGGATCGGCTTCTCCCCGCAGGATAATTCCCAGGGCATCCCGCGCCTCGTCAAAATCGAGAGGCCGGCTCCTCCCGGCTCCCGACGCGGTCAAGGCGATATACTTTGCCAGCCGACGGTGAGGATCGGCGTTATCTCCGATCGCGGCGATGCGACGGGCAATATCGACGGGAGTGGGCTCTGCCTCCAGCTGTTCCGCCCGAGCAGTCGATAGCGGCGGGGGTGCGACCTTTGATCTCTGCTGCCACTCGCCCATTGTATCGCACGCCGGCGCCGACACAACGATCCTGCTCTCGCCCTTGAACAGCGCTTCGGTCTCTTCTGCCAGCGAGCGGACCCTCAATCTCAGCGATTCAGCGAACGGCGTGGGTCTCAGGCCGCGACCGGTGCGAAGAAAGATCGGATCTCCATAGAGCTCCCTCAGTTCGCCAAGCAGTCTGCTCATCGACGACGTCTGCATATCCAGACTTGCGGCGGCGGCCGTGACACTACCCTCGCGTAGCAATGCATCGAGAGCCAGAAGCAATTTCGTTCTGCTGATCCGGACCTGGCCGCTCTCAACCGAAGGCTTGCTGTGTGTCACATTTTCCGTGGTCATCGCTTCTACCATCTCCGACCTCCCGCGGCTTGCTTACATAACTCGCCTGATTTACTCAACTTTTCTTCCAAGCATCGCTACAAGTTTGCGTGTGCGCCATGGGCGCCGCGGCACCGGTTCCGAAGGCAGCTCTTGTGAAAGACGTCCCGACTGCGTGATTTGCGATTTTCGCAATTTGGAGATGTTTCAAAATAGACTGATTGACCGAGCGGCATGACCCCACATAACTAGCCTCAATCCCTCAACTTATCTCGGCAGTGCCCTTTCGGCGCGCCGATTGCGGAGACCTTAATGTTCCCGAAGTTTCGATCCCTACCCTTTGCCCTGGCGCTTGCCGCAGCCGTCTTCGCGTCACACGCCTCTACGGCCAGTGCGGAAATCCTGGTGAAGCACAGCAAGGGCGAAACGACCCTTGCCGCCAAGCCCGAGAAGGTTCTGGTGTTCGACATCGCAAGCCTTGACACGCTGACGGCGCTTGGCGTCGAGGTGGACGGCGTTCCGTCCGGAGCCAAGCCGGACTATCTGTCGAAGTACGCCGGCGGTGACGTACTGACTATCGGCTCGCTGTTCGAGCCGGACTACGAGGCCGTCAATGCGGCTGAACCGGATCTGATCATCGTTGCCGGACGCTCCTCTGCGAAGTTCGAAGACCTCGCGAAGATTGCCCCGACCATCGACCTGACCGTCGATGCCGCACGCTTCATCGACAGTGCCAAGCATAACATCAACACGCTGGCGAATATCTTCGGCAAGGAAGCCGAGGCGGAAACGGCGCTCAAGGCATTCGATACGTCTCTCGCAGCTCTCAAGGAGAAGAGCGCATCTGTCGGCAAGGGTTCGCTGATCCTGACGACCGGTGGAAAGATGAGCACGTATGGACCCGGATCGCGGTTCGGCATGCTGTTTTCCGAGTACGGCGTGCAGCCGGCAGACGAGAAGATCAAGGTTGGCAGCCATGGCCAGCCGATCTCCTTCGAATACATCCTAGAAACCAATCCCGACTGGTTGTTCGTGATCGACCGGGATGCCGCAATCGGTCGTGAGGGCCAGGCTGCCTCGAAGTTCCTGGACAATGACATCGTGGCGCAGACCACCGCATGGAAGCAGGGCCAGGTCGTCTACCTGGACGCCACCGGCTGGTATCTGGTCGGCGGCGGCCTGACCTCGATGCAAAACACCGTCGATCAGTTGACCAAGGCTTTCGACGGCAAGTAAGCGAACAGGATCAAGATCTGAACGGCAGCAGCCCTGAAAAGGTTGCTGCCGTTCAGCAATGACTGGTGGTCTCTTTGAAGTTCTTTCTTCCTGCCCTGCTGATCACTGTCGCAATGGCCGCGATCAGCCTATTCGTGGGCGTCAGCGAGGTCTCGCTTCTCGCGATCGTTTCCGGGCAGGCAGACGAGAAGATGCTGATGGTGCTTGCGGCAAGCCGCCTTCCGCGCACGCTGGCACTTATCCTGGCCGGGGCCGGCATGGCGGTTGCCGGAACGATCATGCAGATGCTGTCGCGAAATCGCTTTGTCGAGCCATCTACCGCCGGCACTGTCGAATCCGCCAGCCTTGGAATGCTCGCCGTCCTGCTGCTCGCACCCGGCCTTCCGGTCATGCTGAAGATGCTGGTTGCCTCCGCGTTCGCCCTGGCCGGTACCGGCCTGTTTCTCGCGATTCTCCGAAAGGTGCCGTTGCGGTCGCCCGTTCTGGTCCCGCTGATCGGTCTCATGCTCGGCGGCGTCATCAACGCCTGCACCACCTTTTTTGCCTATCGCTATGACCTGATGCAGGCGATGGGAGCCTGGACGAGCGGTGATTTCTCCACTGTCCTGCGCGGCCGCTACGAGGTTCTCTGGGTCGCCTGCGCGCTGACGGTTGCGGCCTATATCGCAGCCGACCGGTTCACCGTCGCGGGAATGGGTGAGGATTTTTCAACCAATCTTGGCCTGAACTATGGCCGCGTCGTCGCGCTTGGCCTTGTCATCGTCTCGATGGTGACGGCTTCGGTCGTCGTCACGGCTGGTATCCTGCCGTTCATCGGCCTCATCGTTCCAAACCTCGTCAGCATGATCATGGGAGACCGGCTACGCCATACATTGCCGTGGATTGCGCTCACCGGCGCTGCACTCGTCCTCGTCTGCGATATCGTCGGGCGGGTCGTCAATGCGCCCTATGAAATTCCGGTCGGCTCCGTTCTCGGCATCGTCGGCAGTATCTTCTTCCTGAACATGCTCCTGAGGAGGCGCTTCCGTGCAGCGTGAAGCCTCCCGTTCCTCCGGCACCGTATTGCTGGTCATCGGAGTGATTGCCGTCGCCTCCATGGTGGCCTTCATGACGCTCGGCGCGCGCGGCAGCTGGTCATTCATCCTGCCCTTCCGCGGCGTGAAGCTCTTCTCGCTGGTGCTGGTCGCCTATGCCATTGCCGTTTCGACCGTGCTCTTTCAGACGATCACCAACAACCGTATCCTGACCCCGTCGATCATGGGTTTCGACTGGCTCTACATGCTGCTCCAGACGATCCTCGTCTTCACGCTCGGGGCCGCAACGACATCGGCAATCGAACCGCGGCTGCTGTTCGTTATCGAAGTGGCGGCGATGACCGGCTTCTCTCTCGTTCTCTACCGCTTCCTGTTTTCCGGATCCGTGCGCGAGCTCCACCTGTTGATACTGATCGGCGTCGTCTTCGGCACGCTCTTCCGCAGCCTTGCCGGATTGCTGCAACGCCTCATTGACCCGAATGAATTCGTAGTCCTGCAGGACCGCCTGTTTGCCAGCTTCAATACCGTCGACAGCAACCTGCTGGTGATCTCCACCGTGCTGATCGGCCTGACCAGCGTGGCTGCGTTCAAGATCTTCCACACCTTGGACGTGATGGCGCTGGGTCGCGAAACGGCAGTCTCCCTCGGGGTCGATCATCGGCGCATCACGATGATCGTTCTGGCCCTCGTGACTGTGCTGGTTTCGATCTCCACAGCGCTCGTCGGACCGGTAACGTTCTTCGGACTGCTGGTGGCCAATCTGGCCTATATCCTGATGCCGACCGCAAAGCACCGCCATGTGCTGCCGGCCGCCGTGCTTGTGGCGATCATCTGTCTTGTCGGCGGCCAGACCATCCTCGAACGCCTGTTCGCATTCGATACGGCACTCTCGATCGTCATCGAATTCGCCGGCGGACTGTTCTTTATCCTCTATCTCCTGAGGGGTGCTCACCGATGATCGAAATCCGCGACATCAGCAAGTCCTACGGCAGCAGCGTGGTTGTCGACAACGTGACGGCGGCATTGCCCAAAGGCGGCATCACGTCCATCATCGGACCGAATGGCGCCGGCAAATCGACGCTTCTCTCGATGATCGCCCGGCTCATGCCCATGGATCGCGGGACGGTCCTGGTCGATGGGCTGGACATCGCAAGAACATCCGGCGACGTACTTGCAAAGCGCCTGTCGATCCTGCGGCAGGACAACCACATGACTGCGCGACTGACCGTCCGCGATCTCGTTGCCTTCGGCCGCTATCCCTACAACAAGGGGCGCCCGACGCCACAGGATCAGGACCATATCAACCAGGCGCTCGCCTACCTCGGACTGGAAGAGTTCGCGGAACGCTTTCTCGATGAACTTTCAGGCGGGCAGAGACAGCGGGCCTTCGTCGCCATGGTCCTGTGCCAGGACACCGACTACATGCTGTTCGACGAGCCGCTCAACAATCTCGACATCCGCCATGCCGTGTCGATGATGAAGCTGCTTCGCAATGCGGCCCGGGATTTCGGCAAGACGGTCGTCGTGGTCCTGCACGACGTCAACTTTGCCTCCTGCTATTCCGACCACATCATCGTCATGCGCGACGGCAAGCTCTTCCTGCAAGGAAAGCCGCGCGAGATCATCCGGCCTGAAACGCTGGAAGACATCTACGGCTGCCCTTTCGAGGTGCACGACCTCGGAGGCGACCTCATCTCGGTCTACTACGGCTGAACCGCCGATCCCGGGCCAGCATCACGACAAAGAAACGCTGCTCGCCATCGCGAAACAAGGAGCTCCATCCATGGACAAGGAAAACACTACGACCCCCGCACGCGCTACGACGGACATCGGCACTGAGCATGCAAGCCGCTATCTGCAGCAGCTCTGCAAGCACTTCGCCCACAAGCGCCCGGTCTCCTTCGACGAAACGTCCGGGCAGATCACTCTGATGTCGGGCGAATGCCGGCTGCAGGCTGACGATACCAAACTGGCGATTACGGTGGAGACACCCGATGCATCTCAACTGGAGCAACTGCAGGATGTCGTCATCCGCCACCTCGAGCGCTTCGCCTTCCGCGAAGAGCTTAAGGTCGAGTGGCGCCAAGGCTGACGACGCACTCCATGAAAACCTGAAGGGAAGCCGTGCGGGCTCCGGCAAAGAGCCCGCACGGCATTGGAGGTTCTACTCCGCTGGAGAGAGAGCGGGTACCTCCTCCATGCCCGACCGCCGCAGGGGCCGGCTGCCGGTCATGATGCGAACGAGCACGTAGAAGACGGGCGTCATGAAGATGCCGAAGAAGGTCACGCCGATCATGCCCGAGAAAACGGCGATGCCCATGGCAGAGCGCATTTCCGCGCCAGCACCTGTGGAGATCACCAGCGGTATCACACCCATGATGAAGGCCATCGACGTCATCAGGATGGGACGCAGGCGCAACCGGCTCGCCTCGACGGCAGCCTGGAATGGCGTGCGCCCCTCCAGTTCCAGCTCCCGGGCGAATTCGACGATCAGGATCGCGTTCTTCGCCGACAGTCCGACAAGGACCACAAGGCCTATCTGGGTGAAGATGTTATTGTCTCCCCCCGTCAGCCAGACACCTGTTAGTGCCGCCAACACGCCCATCGGCACGATCATGATGATCGACAGCGGGAGCGTCAGGCTCTCATACTGGGCTGCCAGCACGAGATAGACGAGGAGCAGCGCAAGCGGGAAGACCACGATCGAGGAATTGCCGGCCAGGATTTCCTGGTAGGTCAGATCCGTCCATTCGAAGTCTATGCCCTGCGGGACCGTCTCCTCGACGATCTTCTCGATCGCCGCCTGTGCCTGGCCCGACGAATAGCCGGGGGCCGGGCCACCATTGATATCGGCCGAAAGGAACCCGTTGTAGCGGGTGGTGCGCTCGGGGCCGGTCGTCTCCTCCACGTTCAGCAATGCCGAAAGAGGGATCATTTCGCCTGACCGCGATCGAACCTTCAGCTCGCCGATATCATCCGCCTGCGCACGGAACTCGGCATCTGCCTGGACGCGGACACTGTAGGTCCGGCCAAAGGCGTTGAAGTCGTTGACGTAGAGGGAGCCCAGATAGATTTGCAGGGTCTCGAAGACGTCGGTGACGGCAACGCCGAGCTGTTCAGCCTTGGCGCGATCGACGTTGGCATAGAGTTGCGGGACGTTGATCTGGAAGCTGGAGAAGATGCCTGCCAGTTCCGGAGCCTGATAGGCCTTGGCGATGACAGCCTTCGTGGCTTCGTCGAGAACCTGGTTGCCGTAGCCGGCACGATCCTCGATCTGCAGCTTGAAGCCGCCGGTCGAACCGAGCCCGTTGACGGGCGGCGGCGGGAACATGGCGATGAAGGCATCCTGGATCCCCGAGTACTTCTGGTTCAGTTGCATGGCGATCGCACCGCCTGAAAGCTCCGGCGTTTCGCGGTCCTCGAAGTCATCGAGCACGGCAAAGACGATCCCGGCATTGGAGCCTATCGTGAAGCCGTTGATCGACAAGCCGGGGAAGGCGATGGCATGAGCCACGCCCGGCTGTTCGAGCGCTATATCGCTCATCTGCCTGACGACGTCCTCGGTACGGTCCAGGGTGGCGCCGTCCGGAAGCTGGGCGAAGCCGATCAGGTACTGCTTGTCCTGCGCCGGCACGAAACCGCCCGGCACCGCCGTGAACACGCTGTAAGTCGCAGCGACCAGCGCCAGGTAGATGACCATCACCAGGCTCTTGCGGGACAAAAGCCCACCAACAGTGCGGCCGTAGCCGTTCGATGCGGCTCCAAAAACACGGTTGAAGCCGCGGAAGAACCAACCGAACAACCGGTCCATTCCCCGCGTGAGCCAATCCTTCGGCGCATGGTGATCCTTCAGCAACAGGGCCGCGAGAGCCGGAGACAAGGTCAGCGAATTGATGGCGGAAATAACCGTCGAGATGGCGATGGTGAGGGCAAACTGCCGGTAGAACTGGCCGGACAGCCCGGTGATGAAGGCGAGCGGCACGAAGACCGCGACCAGTACCAGTGCAATCGCAATGATCGGTCCCGACACTTCGCGCATGGCCTTGTAGGTCGCCTCGCGCGGCGACAGACCATTCTCGATGTTGCGCTCGACGTTCTCGACCACGACGATCGCGTCATCGACAACGATGCCGATGGCAAGCACGAGCCCGAACAGGGTCAAGGCGTTGATCGAGAAGCCGAAGGCATACATGACCGCGAACGTACCGATGATCGACACGGGAACGGCAATCAGCGGGATGATCGAAGCGCGCCAGGTTTGCAGGAACACGATGACGACGAGAACGACCAGCGCGACCGCCTCGAGCAGCGTCTCGATCACCTTGTCGATCGAGGCCCGGACGAATTTTGTCGTGTCATAGACGATCTCGTATTTGACGCCCTCCGGCATGGCGAGCTGAAGTTCGTCCATGGCGGCGGTTACAGTGTCGGCAATCTCGATGGCGTTGGAGCCCGGGGCCTGCAGGACAGCGATGGCCACGGCCGGCTGGCCGTCGAGCAGCGAACGCAGGGTGTAATCGGCGGCGCCCAGTTCGATACGGGCGACGTCACGCAGACGGGTTATGGCACCGTTCTCGTCGCTTTTTACGATGATGTTACCGAACTCCTCCGGGGTCTGGAGGCGTCCCTGCGCGTTGACGTTCAGCTGCAGTCCCGTTCCCGGTACGCTCGGCGAAGCGCCGATCGTGCCGGCTGCTGCCTGGACGTTCTGCGCCCTTATGGCGTTGCTGATGTCGCTTGCGGCCAGCGAATGTTCCGCCGCCTTCTGCGGATCGATCCAGACGCGCATCGAATAGTCGCCGGCGCCGAAGACCTGAACCTGCCCGACGCCTTCGATCCGGGCCAGCCGGTCCTTGATGTTCAGCGTCGCGTAGTTGCGGAGATAGGTGATGTCGTAGCTGTCGTCTGCCGACACCAGGTTGACCACCATGATAAAGTCCGGCGAACTCTTGACGGTCGTGATCCCGAGCGAGCGGACCTCGGCCGGCAGCCGCGGCTCGGCCTGGGCCACGCGATTCTGCACGAGTT
Organism: Pseudorhizobium xiangyangii; assembly: GCF_020531965.1. Taxonomy (GTDB): domain Bacteria; phylum Pseudomonadota; class Alphaproteobacteria; order Rhizobiales; family Rhizobiaceae; genus Neorhizobium; species Neorhizobium xiangyangii. The sequence continues at coordinate 199,738 of NZ_JAJAWH010000003.1, forward strand.
GCTGCGCCTTGTCGGGATCAGTGCCCAGCTTGAACGTGACGGTCACCGTCAGCACGCCGTCAGACGTCGCCTGGCTGGACATGTAGAGCATGTCCTCGACGCCATTGATCTGCTCTTCCAGCGGCGTTGCAACTGTTTCGGCGATGACGGTGGGATTGGCGCCGGGATAGATGGCGCGCACGACAATCGAGGGCGGCACCACTTCCGGATATTCGGAAATCGGCAGGGAGCGCAGTCCGATCAGGCCCGCGACGACGATCAGGATCGACAGCACCGCGGCAAAGACCGGGCGGTCGACAAAAAACCTTGAGATACTCATGTCAGAACCCTCTCTCCGGGGTTGAACAAGACAAAGGAAAGCCCGTCTCGCAGCCCTGACGGGCCGCGAGCGACATAGCTTCGTTGTGTTTGCTAGCGGTGGCGCTTGCCGCCGGTCTTCATTTGTTGGCTACGTGCTCTTCCGTCTGCGGCTCCACGACCGCGCCGGGACGGATACGCTGCAGGCCGTTGACGACGACCCGATCACCCGGGTTGAGGCCGGTCTTCACAATCCGCATACCATCGATCGAAGCACCAAGCTCGACCTGCCGGTAGACGATCGTGTTGGCCGCATCGACCACCATGACGAACTTCTTGTCCTGATCCGAACCGACCGCACGTTCGCTCACCAACAGATGGTCCTGAGCTTTCGGTTGCCCGATCCGCACCCGGACGAATTGACCCGGGATCAGGCGACCGTCCGGATTGTCGAAGACAGCGCGCAGGCGAATGGTGCCGCTTGCCGCCCTTACCTCGTTATCGATGAGCTGGAGCTTGCCCTGCACCGGCTTTTCATCGGCAAGCGTGACTATTTCAACGGGAACCTGTTCAAGCGCCCGGGCGCCGTTCTGTGCCGGAAGCTCTGCCAGGATGCGAGCGACGAGTTCTTCGCCCGCATCGAAGCTCGCATAGATCGGATCCACGGAAACCAGGGTGGTCAGGACCTGCGATGCATCGCTCGCCGCAACCAGGTTGCCTTCCGTGATCTCCAGCTTGCCGACGCGGCCCGATATCGGCGCCTTGATCTGCGTATATCCCAGATCCAGCTCCGCAATCTTCAGCGTCGCCTCGGCGGACTGAAGACTGGCGGCAGCTTCACGCTGTGCGCTCTGCCGCTGTGCCAACTCGCTCTGGGAGATCGTGTTCTTCGCGACCAGGCTATTGCCGCGTTCGAGCTCGGTGCTCGCCAGTTCGACACGCGCCCGGGCCGACGCGACCTGACCTTCCGACTGCGCCACCGCCGCAGCATATGGGGCAGGATCGATGGTGATCAGAGGATCACCAGCGTTGACCAACCCGCCTTCGCGGAAATGTACTTCCTGTATCGTCCCGGCCACCCGCGAGCGGATCTGAACACGATCCACCGCCTCCAGGCGGCCGGAAAACTCCTGCCACGTCCTGACATTACGCGGTTCAATCGCCGCTACAGTCACCGGAATGGCTGGCGTCGGCGCAGCCTCGGCCTGCGTTGCCTCGGCGGCCGGTGCGAAATCGAAATAGCTGACGGCACCTGCAATCGAGACAGCAAGAGCCGCTCCGGCGCCCCACAGGGCCCAGGTTCTGCTGGTCATTGTCATGAATTCTCTCCTTGCGGCCAAACGCGGCCGCTGCGTTATTTCAAATCAATCGGTTACGAACTCAAATCCCGAACGAAGAGGTCGAACTGCGTACAGAGAGCCTGAAGCCAGGCACCGTCCCCTTCGTTATAAATTCCTGCCCAGCCGCATCCGGCTGGAAAGACATGCTGGCGGACCTTGACGCCCGCTTCACTGAGACGTTCCGCGTAGCCGACCGTCTCGTCGTGCAGCGGATCGTCCTCGGACGTCACAATCAATGCCGGCGCCACCGCCGAAAGCCGCGAACACAAACAGGGCGCCGCATAGGGGTGGGAAGACCCGCAAAAGCCGCGCAAGTAGTGCATCCAGCCGTCCGACCAGCGTTCCCGCATGCCGATCTTGTCGGCTCCGCGGATCGAAACCGAACTCATGCTCGGATCGATCATCGGTGACAGAAGCACCTGGCCACTCAACTGCCCTGGCATCTGATCGCGGGCCTTGAGCGCCAGACCTGCAGCAACATTGCCACCTGCCTCCTCACCCATCACCAGCAGCCGGGATTTTGCCCCGCCTAGTTCCTTACGGCGCGAACCGAGGCAACGCAGAGCCGCCAAACTGCATTCCAACACATCCGGAAACCGGTTCTCCGAGATGCTGCCATAGTCGGCCTCGACCACCACGGCGCCATTTTCGGCCAGCGCCCGGGCAATCGGCGTTTCCTGTTCAGCAGGCTCATCCTGCTGGAAGGCACCGCCACCGAAGTAGAGCACAATCGGCGAATTCTTCGCCTTCACCGGCGGCTCGTAAAGCCGCATCGGCATCGCGACCCGCGAGGGAATTTCCAGCTCAACTTTTTCCCATGGCATCCTCATCGAGACCTCTGCCTGCTGTTTATCCAAGGCAGGTTCTTGTTTCCGTGATGCCACCTGATATTATTGTTCGGCTTAACTTGCACAAGCTTCATATTCGTAATTCACTGTCCGCTATATCTGGACAATAGAGCACTGTGTCGAGGACTACCTACCATGGATCAGCTTTCTGCGATGCGCGCCTTCGTCCGCGTGGTTGAGACGGGGAACTTCACCCGCGCCGCCCGCACCCTCAACATGTCGAAGACGACGGTGACAAATCTCATTCAGAACCTCGAAGGCCATCTTCGAGCGAAACTGTTGAACCGTACCACGCGACGAGTTGCGGTGACCACCGAAGGTGCGCTCTATTACGAGCGCGCCGCCCAGCTCATCGCAGATCTGGACGAACTGGACGGCAATATCGCCACGTCACAGTCCCAGCCGTCCGGCCGGCTGCGGGTCGAGATGGCCGGCGCATTTGCCGATCTCGTCGTCATACCGGCCTTGTGCGACTTCCATACGCGCTATCCGCAGATCCAGCTGGACATTGGCGTAGGCGACCGCCTCGTCGATTACGTTGCGGAGAACGTCGACTGCGCGCTGCGGGCCGGCACGCCGACGGACCAGTCGCTGATCGCCCGCAAGGTCGGCGAGATCAGCATGCACACCTACGCCTCTCCCCGCTATATCGAGAAATTCGGCACACCGGAGCATCCGCGCGATCTGGAAAACGACTTCACCTCCATCGGCTATCTCAATGCCCAGGCAGGACGGGTCTTTCCGCTGGAATTCAACAGGGGCGACGAAAGGCTGGAAGTTACGCCGAATTACTCTGTATCGGTCAACGACAGCCGCAGCTACGTCGCCGCCGCGATCGCTGGCATGGGCATCGCCCAGGCTCCTTGCTTCATGGTGCGTGAGCCGGCGGAAAGCGGTCAACTGATCGAGATCCTCCCCGACTGGAGCCGGGAATCTCTGCCGCTCTACATCGTTTACCCACGCACTCGGCATCTCGGCAACAAGGTGCGCGTCTTCGTTGACTGGCTCGTGAAGCTCCTCAAGGACATGAACGCTCGCGACCGCGACTGGCTCAGAGAAGCCGACACGAAGACCAGGCTTGCACCAACTCCTGTCCCTGCAGCGGCGGAATAGAACGCTCTACCGCGGCAGGTTCCCTCTCACCGGTTTCAGTCGCTGAGCGCCTCAGCCTGTCATTTTCTGGACCACGGCATGGGCTGGCGCTGGAGAAACGCCTCTATGCCGGCCTGACCCTCGACGCTTTCCCACCGATCCGCCAGCAGGCTGGCCGTATCACTCAGCGGGTCCGCCAGTTCCTGCCTCGCCAGCTGGCGAACAAGCCGTTTAGTCGCTGCAACAGCACCCGGAGCACAATCCAGAAAGCTCGCAGCCTGCTCCGCGACCTGCCGGTCGAGATCGTCAAGCGGGCAGATCACGGATACCAGCCCTATTCGCCCGGCCTCCGTAGCGGAAAACCGGATACCGTTGAGGATCAGGCGGCGCGCCGCACCTTCGCCGATGCGGCGAACGACGTAAGGGCCGATCGTCGCCGGAATGAGCCCGAGACGCGTTTCCGTCAACGCAAACTGACAGGGCTCGACGGCGACGACAATATCGCAGACCGACATCAATCCGACGCCGCCGCCGAATGCGTTACCCTGCACCCGGCCGATCAACGGCTTCGGCAGTTCGTCCAATGCCCTCAACATCCGGCTGAGGTCCAGTGCGCCTTCCATCTTCCCCGCACGATCCCTCGCTACCTGATCGCGCATCCACAGGAGATCTCCGCCGGCACAGAAGGTAAGTCCCTGCGAACCGAGAACAACGACCCTGATCTTGTCGTCAGCTGCGATACGGGCGGCTGCTTCCGTCAATTCCGCGATCATGTCGGCATTGAGAGCATTGTGCTTTTCCGGCCGGTTGAGCATGAGCGTCGCAACGCCCTGACGGTCACAGAAAAGCTCGATGGTCCGATAGGATGTCGTCATGCCGGAACTCCCTTCAGGCTTCGGGCAAAGACCTCCGCCTCGGCAAGGCGATCCGTATTGACGCCGGTCCTGAAGCCCAGGTGGTGAAGGCGTGCGACAGCCTGCCCGGTCGCGACATTGCCCTTGGCGCCCGGCGCATAGGGGCAACCGCCCAGCCCGCCGGCTGCGGCATCAAAAACCCGAATGCCTCTGTCGAGGCCGGCGCTGATGTTGTCGAGCGCCCGCCCATTCGTATCGTGGAAATGGCCGGCGAGACAATCTGCCGGCACCTGATCGAGGACGGCATCAAGCATCGTGGCAACCCGCTCCGGTGTGCCGTGGCCGAGCGTATCGCCCAACGAGACCTCGCGACACCCCAATGCGAGCAGGCGCTCCGCAACTTCCGCCACCTGGCGGGGCTCCGTGGCGCCATCATAGGGGCAGTCAATCACGCAGGACACATATCCGCGGACCGGCACTCCGTCCTGACGTGCCTTTTCAACAAGTGGAATGAAGCGCTCGAAACTCTCGGCGATCGAGCAGTTGATGTTTTTTTGGCTGAACCCTTCGGAGGCCGAAGCAAAGACGGCGACTTCATCAACCCGGCTGGCACGAGCGGATTCGTAGCCGCGCAGATTCGGCGTCAGGGCTGTGTAAAGCGTGCCTGGTCGGCGAGTGATCCCGGCCATGACCTCTTCGGCGTCCGCCATCTGTGGCACCCGATCGGCCCGCACAAAGCTGGTCACCTCGATCTTCTGGAAACCGCAGGCCGACAGGAGGTCGACAAGCCGGATCTTGTCGGCAGCGGCGATAATCCTCTTCTCGTTCTGCAGCCCATCCCGCGGACCGACCTCATGAACCCGGACAAATTCAGCCATCGTCCGGCTCCAGCGTCAAAAGAGTCATTCCGTCCTGGACCTGCTCGCCTTTAGCAACCATGACGTCCGCGATCCTGCCATCGCGCGGCGCCGAAAGCGCCAGCTCCATTTTCATCGCCTCCATGACCGCGAGTATCTGACCCTTGGCAACCACGGCACCCGGCTTAGCCTGAAGAAGCTTCACGGTTCCGGGCATGGGTGCGACGATGCGGTCTCCACCGCTTGCGAACTCCTCCTCGCTTTCGAGTTGATCGAACAGCGTGAAATGCCAGCTCTCGCCCTCCCGGAAAATGGTGACGTCGTGGATGCCCCGGGCGAGATTGACCGCCTCCGTTCTGCCGTCCGTTTCCAGAAGCCAGCGTTTGGAACTTGCTGTTACCCGGATCTCGACGCTCTCGGCATCCACCGCCACGCCCCATAGATCTGCGCCCTTTCGTTTCAAGGAGACGTGCAGGGGATGTCCACGATGTTCGACCACCACGAAATCCGTCGCCTCCGACCAGAGCCGGAAACCGGAAAGACTGCCCCATGGATCATTCGAAGGTCTGGCCTCAAAAGCCTCGGACAGGACGAGTGCCGCAAGTGCCGTGAGCTCCACCGGCGGCGGCGGGACCTTGGTGAGTCCAGCCAGATGACGGTCGATCAGGCCGGTATCCGGCCTGCCCGCAGCGAATTCCTGCTGACTGGTCAGCCGCCGAAGGAAGGCGGCATTCGTTATGACGCCCGTGGCGCGAACCCCGGCCAGCGCCTGCGACAGCCGAGCAAGCGCGACCGCGCGATCCGGCCCATGGGTGACGACCTTGGCGATCATCGGATCGTAGAAGGGTGAGATACGGTCACCGGACCGCACGCCGCTGTCGATGCGGGCAAGCTGCTCCGGTAGCTCCAGATGCGTCAGTATACCGGTGGACGGCAGGAAACCCCGCTCGGCATCCTCCGCATAAAGCCGTGCCTCGAAAGCCCAGCCGTTGATGGAGAGCTGGTCCTGCCCAAGCGGCAGCAGCTCTCCGGACGCAATGCGCAGCTGCCATTCGACGAGATCGACGCCGGTGATCGCTTCGGTGACCGGATGTTCCACCTGCAGGCGCGTGTTCATTTCCATGAACCAGAAGCGCTCTGGCTTCAGTCCTTCGGAGGCATCGGCAATGAACTCGATCGTGCCGGCGCCGGAATAGCCGATCGCCTTGGCCGCCGTCACCGCCGCCTCTCCCATGGCACGGCGCATCTCCTCCGGCATGCCCGGAGCCGGTGCCTCCTCGATGACCTTCTGGTGTCGGCGCTGCAGCGAGCAATCCCGCTCGAAGAGATGCACGACGTTGCCGTGATCGTCGCCAAAGACCTGGATCTCGATATGGCGCGGGTGGGTGATGTACTTTTCGATCAGGCAGGCAGCATCGCCGAAAGCCGCCAGAGCCTCGCGCTGGGCAGATGCCAGGGCTTCCCTGAAACCGGCAGCGTTCTCGACCCGCCGCATGCCCTTGCCACCGCCGCCTGCACGCGCCTTGATGAGGACTGGAAAGCCTATCCGATCCGCTTCGGCGCCCAGGAAATCCGGGGTCTGGTCGGCACCGTGGTAACCAGGGACGACTGGAACGCCGGCCTTTTCCATCAGCGCCTTGGCGGCATCCTTCAGGCCCATGGCACGGATGGCGGTCGCCGGCGGTCCAACGAACCGGATGTCGGCAGCCGTCACGGCCTCTGCGAAATCCGGATTTTCCGAGAGGAAGCCGTAGCCTGGATGAATGGCATCGGCACCTGTCCGCTGCGCCGCCTCGATGATCCTTTCACCGCGCAGATAGCTTTCCATCGCAGATGATGGACCGATATGAATGGCTTGGTCAGCCAGTTCGACGTGCAGTGCATCGCGGTCGACGTCGGAATAGACGGCGACCGTCGCGACGCCCATACGACGAGCCGTCCGGATAATCCGGCAGGCGATTTCCCCACGATTGGCAATCAGCAGCTTACGGATCATCGGCCCTCTCACATCCGGAACACGCCGAAGCGCGTATCCTCGATCGGGGCGTTGAGTGCGGCCGAAAGGCTCAAGGCCAACACCTGCCGTGTCTTGGCGGGGTGGATGATGCCATCGTCCCAGAGCCTGGCAGAGGCGTAAAGCGGGTGGCTCTGCTCCTCGAACCTGTCGAGAACCGGCTGCTTGAAGGCGGCCTCCTCTTCTGTACTCCAGGTCTTGCCGCCGCGCTCGATCGCCTCCCGCCGCACGGTTGCCAGAACACCTGCCGCCTGCGGCCCACCCATTACCGAAATCCGGCTGTTCGGCCAGGTCCAGAGAAAGCGCGGCGAATAGGCTCTTCCCGCCATGCCGTAATTGCCGGCGCCGAAGGAACCGCCGACGAGGATCGTCACCTTCGGCACAGAAGTCGTAGCAACCCCCATCACAAGCTTCGCACCGTGCTTGGCGATGCCTTCGGCCTCGTATTTCCGACCGACCATGAAGCCGGTGATGTTCTGCAGGAAGACGAGCGGGATTTTTCGCTGAGAGCACAGCTCGATGAATTGCGTGCCCTTATTCGCGCTTTCGGAGAACAGCACGCCGTTATTGGCGACGATGCCGACCGGAATACCGAAAACATGGGCGAAGCCGCAAACCAGCGTGGTGCCGAAGCGCGCCTTGAACTCATCGAAACGCGAGCCGTCAACAACACGGGCGATGACCTCCCGGATGTCGTAAGGGACGACAAGCGACGCCGGGACGATGGCTGAAATCTCCTCCGGATCGTAAAGCGGTTCCTCCGGCTTTTCGAGAACCACTGTCTCCCGCTTGCGGGTGTTGAGGCCGGCGACAGCGCGGCGGACCAGCGCCAGCGCATGGGCATCATCACGGGCCAGATGATCCGCGACACCGGAAAGACGCGTATGGACATCGCCGCCGCCGAGATCCTCCGCCGTAACCTCCTCCCCGGTCGCTGCCTTCACCAGCGGCGGGCCAGCGAGGAAGATCGTGCCTTGGTCCCTGACGATGATTGCCTCGTCCGACATGGCCGGCACGTAGGCACCACCCGCGGTACAGGAACCCATGACCGCGGCGATCTGGGCAATGCCCTTCGCCGACATGCGCGCCTGATTGTAGAAGATGCGGCCGAAGTGATCACGGTCCGGAAAGACCTCGTCCTGGTTCGGCAGATTGGCGCCACCTGAATCCACCAGATAGACGCAGGGAAGCTGGTTTTCCTCGGCGATTTCCTGGGCGCGTAGATGCTTCTTCACCGTCATCGGGTAATAGGTGCCGCCCTTCACCGTGGCGTCATTGGCAACGATCATCACCTCGCGACCCTCGACCCGACCGATGCCGGTCACTATGCCGGCGGAGGGGCTTGCGCCGTCGTAGAGGCCATGCGCGGCCGTGGCGCCCATCTCCAGAAAGGGCGAGCCGTGGTCAAGCAGCCGCGCAACGCGCTCCCTCGGAAGCAGCTTGCCGCGTTTTACGTGACGCGCTTTCGCATCCTCGCCGCCACCCGCCTCGGCCAGCGCAACCGCGGCCTGTACCTCGGCAAGCTTCGCCTGCATGGCGGCGCGGTTCGCTTCGGCGGCCTCACTTCGGAGATTAAGCTGCGAGCGTATGACGGCCATCAGGCGGTTTCCCGGAAGAGTTCGCGGCCGATCAACATGCGGCGGATTTCAGACGTGCCGGCCCCGATTTCCATCAGTTTGGCATCGCGCAGCAGCCGGCCGGTCGGATTGTCGTTGATATATCCGTTGCCGCCGAGGATCTGGATTGCCTGCAGTGCCTGCTGGGTGGCCTGCTCGGATGCATAGAGGCAGCAGGCGGCGGCGTCCTGCCGCGTCACCGCGCCACGATCGCAGGCGGCCGCAACGGCATAGACGTAAGCGCGGGCCGAGTTCATCGCCGTATACATGTCGGCGACCTTCGCCTGGATGAGCTGGAATTCGCCGATCGGCTGGCCGAACTGCTTCCGCTCGTGAACATAGGGCATGACGACATCGAGACAGGCATGCATGATGCCGGTGCCGATCCCGGCCAGGACCACACGTTCATAGTCCAGCCCGGACATCAGCACGCGAACGCCGCCGCCTTCAACGCCCATGACGCTTTCGGCCGGCACCTCGCAGTCCTCGAACACCAGTTCGCAGGTATTGGAGCCACGCATACCGAGCTTGTCGAGTTTCTGCGCCGTCGAAAAACCCTTGAAGCCGCTTTCAATCAAGAATGCAGTAACGCCCTTCGGCCCGGCTGCCGGATCCGTCTTTGCGTAGACCACCAGCACATCGGCATCAGGCCCGTTGGTGATCCACATCTTGGTGCCGTTCAGAACATACCCGTCGCCACGCTTGTCGGCACGGAGCTTCATCGACACGACGTCAGACCCGGCACCGGGCTCGGACATGGCCAGCGCACCGACATGTTCCCCCGAGCAGAGCTTCGGCAGGTAGCGCGCCTTCTGCTCCGACGAAGCATTGCGGTTGATCTGGTTGACGCAAAGATTGGAGTGGGCGCCGTAGCTGAGCGAAGTCGATGCAGACGCGCGAGCGATCTCCTCCACCGCCACGACATGGGCCAGGTAGCCGAGACCGGATCCGCCGAATTCCGGGTCGGCCGTGATGCCGAGCAGGCCCAAGGCTCCCAGTTCCGGCCAGAGGTCCCGGGCGAATTCGTTGCTGCGATCGATCTCATCGGCGCGCGGGGCCAAGCGTTCCCGCGCAAACCGATGCACGGTCTCGCGAACCGCCTCTACCTCGTCGCCGAGCGCAAAGCTCATGGATGCGTGGAACACCGGTCTCCTCCCAGGCGTGCCTACTCCTGAGAGAATTTGTGAGGCAGTGAACGGGCGGCGTCAATGACCGCCGGCAAGATCGCAAGATCCGGTCGCAATACGGCAGCGCTTTGAAAAAAGATTGCCTATTTCGGCAGATGATACGGGTTCAGGCCCGGCACCCACTGAGTGTTGGGAAGCCTTGTGCCGGAAAAGGAGAGCCCGCTTTCGGTCTTGCAGCGATAGACCCGGCGCGGTGCCGCGTCACCATACAGAATGTCGTAACGGTCACCGCGGCCGATATAGACCTCCTCGATGCTGCTCGTGCAAGAATAGCTGTCGCGGCCGACACGCTCTTGCTCCGGTACGACACCCGGAAGATCGTGGAAGCTGTTCCGCGGTTGCTGCCGGAATCCGTCATCCGCCCGTGCAGGAGCAAGCGTTGCGAGCACGGCGGCCAAGAGCATCAGCAGCGGCAAAATCCAGGCAGTTTTCAGCATGGCGAATCCCTATCAACACCCGGAAGATATGATCTCGCGTCGTCGCGTGCCATGGGCCGCGTGCCACGTTTTTGTGATCGGCCGGCTCGTGACTAAAGCCGGCGGTAGCCTGTTGGCTGGCTGTAGAGCCACCCGATCCGTTGCACGGCGGCTTCGAAGTTCTCTCGGGCGACGGTCATCGTATGGCCGTTCGCATGAAGCAGCATCTCTTGATCCTCCATCAGACCGACATGGCCCTTCCAGAAGACAAGGTCGCCGCGCTGCAGTTCCTCTCGGGAAATCTCCGTCCCCATTGCCGACTGCATATCCGAATCCCGTGGGAATGTTCGTCCGACCATCATCAGGGACAGCTGGACCAGCGCCGAGCAATCGATACCGAAGCCGGAGCGTCCACCCCAGAGATAGGGCGTTTCGAGAAAGCGTGCCGCGACCGCCACATAATCCTCGCCTATTGCCTCGCCTACGGGCAGGCAATGACCGGCAATGACGGCGCTGCCGTCGGCCATCGTCAGATAACGGGTTCCGCGGGTTTCCGCCTCGCCTACAGCCCTGATCCGGCTGCCCATGGAGAGCGCCGCAACGGCAGGACGACGAAGCTCGGGCGACGGATAGACGAAAGTCCTTGGCGCTCGGATGACATGTGTCACATTTTCGGGCGCGCCGAGCTGGTCCTCCGGAAGGTAGCCGACATAGCCGTCCAGGTCCGCCTGCACCCAAGCCCAGCCGTTCGCCCGCTCGAAAACGCGCACGCTCTCGCCGAACAACAGTTCCGTGTCGATGCCGCGATCCATGTCCGGCTCTGCGCGCAACGCTGCTACCGGCAGTGCAATGTTCGCAGGTTCGCCCGTTACGAACCTTTCGGCAGCGATGCGACCCTCAAGCCTTTGATCGGCAAGATCGGGACGGTGCGCATGCAGTCTTCTGTCCAATATCGTCGTCATCAGTTCCGCGCCGATACCCGGCCCTCCTTGCGGATCAGATCCGCCAACTGCTCCAGATAGAGCGCGCCCGCGACCGTCCGCTTCACCACGACGTTGCGGCGGTCGGCCTCGTCGCGAACCCGGTCCACCAGCCCCATATCGCCCATCGTATCCAGAGCGCGGGTGACTACCGGCTTGGTGACGTTCAGTGCTGCGGCCAGACCGCGCACGGTGTGCGGCGGAGGGACCAGATAGATATGCAGCAGGATCGCCATCTGCCGCAAGCTCAGATCCGGCCCTTCGCGCCGAACCTGCTCCAGCGTCACCCGCTGCCACAGGCCCAGCGCCTCCGTCGATGTCAGTTCAACCGGCATGACCGCTCCCTGCTCTTCAGAAGAAGCGATTTTAAGCCCAAGCCATTACCGGATCATTGCTAGGCCTTCGCCATGTCCTGGATGTGCCGGTAGAGCGAGCGTATTGCGAAAGCTTCACCGCCCACCGGCGAATGCGGCTTGTCGGCGAGCGTCCATCCATAGACGTCGAAATGCGCCCATCGGGTCTGGCGGCCGACGAAGCGCTTGAGGAAGAGGGCAGCCGTGATCGACCCGGCCATGCCGCCGGACGGGGCATTGGTGATGTCTGCGGCGCGCGACTTCAGATCCTTGTCATAGCCCTGCCAGAGCGGCAGGCGCCAGATCGGATCATTCTCCTGTCCGGCAATTTCAGAAAGACGCGCAGCAAGATCGTCGTGGTCTGTGAAGAACGGCGCGATGTCCGGGCCGAGCGCTACGCGCGCGGCTCCCGTGAGCGTCGCCATGTCGATCAGAAGATCGCTCGGCTCTTCCTCCGCATAAGCCAATGCATCGGCAAGGACGAGGCGGCCCTCGGCATCGGTGTTGTCGATCTGAACCGTTATGCCCTTGCGGCTACGGTAAATATCGCCGGGGCGGAACGCGTCGGCGGCGATCGAGTTTTCCACTGCCGGCACCAGGACGCGCAGGTCCACATCCAGGCCGGCATCCATGATCATCAACGCCAGGCCCATGACATTGGCGGCACCGCCCATATCCTTCTTCATCAGGAGCATGTTGGCGGCACCCTTGATATCGAGCCCCCCGGTATCGAAGCAGACACCCTTGCCAACGAGCGTGACCCGGGGGCCGCTGCCCCTGCCCCAGCGCATATCGAGCAGCCGCGGGGCCTGCGCACTGGCGCGGCCCACCGCGTGGACAAGCGGGAAGTTCCTGGCCAGCAGCTCGTCGCCGACGATGGAGGAAACCTCCGCGCCGTAGTGACTGCCGAGTGCGCGAAACACGCTCTCCAGATCCTCCGGCCCCATGTCGTTCGTCGGTGTATTGATGAGATCGCGTGCCAGAAACACACCCGCCAGCTGGCGTTCCACATCCGCACGAAGGTCTGCGGCAAGCGCCAGACGCACGTCCTTCTGCTTGTCCTGCCTGTAGCGGCCGAAGCTGTAGCCCCCGAGCCCGAAGCCGAGGGCCACCTTGTCCGCCGGCAGTCCAGTCCCTTCGACATGCCAGTCGCCTGCGGGGAGCAGTTTCGCAAGCCTGCCAGCGATCAAGGGGGCTTCGGCAGGTTCCGAACCGAGGCCGAACAGCGCAGAAGCAAGCTCTCCGGTTGAGGAGGGTACCAGCAGAAAGGCGCCCGCTTCAGCCTTGAAGCCCGCGGCCCGCACCCATGCGAGTGTCCCGGCGTCGAGGCGACCCTCCGTGATATCGGCCGGGGTTACGGCAAACACGGGGCGCGAGGCGGATGCCGGATCGGCAAAGAACGAGGGGCGAAAGATGTGCTGGAAGCTTGTCATGGGAGACCTTCATGCGTGGCGGATCAAAGCTTTAACGCTCCATTAGGGTTAATACTTTATTTCTGGTCGTGAGGATTCGCCACCCACTCGAGGCCCCGGTTCTAGAAATCTTGCCTGCCCTCAAGTCCATGAGATAACCGCCATGACCGCAGCACGCCGTTTGATTGCCAACAAGGACCGCCTCACCCGGACCACCGGTGCGGTCCTGCTTGCACTGGCGCTGGCCGGCTGCGCCAGCAAGAACGACACGTTGACCACGGGATCCATTCCCTCAACCGCTGCATCGCTGGATGGCATGAGCGGAACTCAGCTGAACAATGCGGAGCAGTCGATCGGTGCGGCATACGACCGCAATCCCAAAGACCGCAATACCGGATTGCGCTATGCACAGGTTCTCGGCATGACCGGCAAGCACACGCAGGCGCTCGCCGTCATGCAGCAGGTCGTCATCGCCCATCCGACCGACAGGGATGTGCTGGCAGCCTACGGCAAGGCCCAGGCGGCCGCGGGCCAACTGGAGCAGGCGCTCGCGACGATCCAACGTTCCCAGACGCCGGATCGCCCTGACTGGCGCCTCTATTCCGCTGAAGGCGCCGTTCTCGACCAGCTCGGCCGCTCGGCAGAGGCGCGCCAGAAATACAGGATGGCACTGAACACTCAGCCCAACGAGCCTACGGTGATGTCCAATCTCGGCATGTCCTATGTCCTGTCGGGCGACCTTCGCACGGCCGAGACCTACATGCGCTCCGCGACCCAGCAGCCTGCCGCAGACAGCCGTGTACGCCAGAACCTTGCTCTCGTGGTCGGCCTGCAGGGGCGCTTCCAGGAGGCCGAGGAGATCGCCAAGCGGGAACTGTCGCAGCAGCAGGCTGATGCCAACGTCACCTATCTGCGCTCGATGCTGTCGCAGCAGAACTCCTGGGCAAAGCTTGCCGACAAGGATGGCAAGCCGAAATCCGCGACGAACTGATCGTCCATTCGACACAAAGAAAAGCCCGGCAAACACCGGGCTTTTCTTTGTTCAGGCATGATCAGAACTTATCGGAAACCTGGATGCCGGCGGGCCCAAGGATAACGGCCACCAGCACCGGAAGGAAGAACAGGATCATCGGTACGGTAAGCTTGGGCGGCAGGGCAGCCGCCTTTTTCTCGGCCTCGTTCATCCGTTCGTCGCGTCCCTCCTGCGCCAGCACGCGCAATGCCTGGGCGATCGGCGTGCCGTAGCGTTCCGCCTGGATCAGGGCTTGCGTGACATTCTTGACGATATCGAGCTGGGTGCGCGTCCCGAGGTTCTCCAGCGCGACCCGGCGATCGGGAAGGAAGGAAAGCTCGGCTGTCGTCAGCACCATTTCCTCGGCCAGCTCGGGTGACTGACTGCTCATCTCCTCGGCGACCCGCCGCATGCCGGCTTCGATCGAAATGCCCGATTCCACGCAGATCAGCATCAGGTCGAGCGCATCCGGCCAGGCCCGCTTGATCGAGTGCTGCCGCTTGGTCACCCGGTTGCTGATATAGATGTTCGGCAGATAGAAGCCTACATAGGCCACGACGATCGCAACAAGCATGCGTATGGCGAAGGGCCGATCCGTCAGGTTTCCGAGCACGAAGATCCAGAGGACCGCGAGTGTCAGAAACACGAACGGCAAAAGGAAGCGAGCCACCAGAAACACGTTCAGGGCATTCTGCGTTCGCAAGCCAGCCGCGCGCAGACGGTTGACGGTGTTGTCGTCGACGAGAGCCTTTCGCAAATTGAAGCGTTCGACAATCTGGCGAACCGATTGGTTGTTCTGGGTGCGCAGAGTGGTCTTGGACGCATCGGCATTCATGCGAGCGCGCTCACGTGCCCTCATCATATCCCGTTCCGTGGAAACGGCCTTCATGCGTTTGTTGAGATCCCCCCGCTCAAGAAAGGGGCTTGCGAGCGTGTAGAACGTCGCGAACACGGCGACCGCGACCAGCACGGCGAAAAGAAAGGCTGGATCGGTCAGGGTCGCGGCGAGATCCTTGGTCATGGCAGCTATATCTCGAAGTTGATCATGTTGCGCATGACAAGGAGGCCGATGGACATCCAGATCCCGGACAGCAGCATGATGATGTGACCCCGGGAATCGGTGAAGAGGATCATCATGTATTCGGGCGAAGTCAGGTAGACGAGCAGCGCCACGATGAAGGGCAGTGCACCGATGATGGCTGCAGACGCCTTGGCTTCCATGGAGAGAGCCTGGACCTTGGCCTTCATCTTCTTTCGCTCGCGAAGAACCTTCGCCAGATTGCCCAGGGCCTCCGACAGGTTACCGCCCGCCTGACTCTGGATCATGATGACGATCGAGAAAAAGCTCACTTCCGACAGCGGCATGGTCTGCATCATGCGAACGCAGGCTTCGGGAATGCTGAAGCCAACCTGCTGGGATTCGACCACGCGCTTGAACTCGGCCTTGACCGGCTCCTGTCCGTCGGACGCAATCAGCCGCAGCGCGTCATTGAGCGGCAAGCCCGATTTGATGGATCGAACCATGACGTCGAGCGCGTTCGGAAACTCGTTCAGAAACTTCTTCTGCCGCCGCTTTACGAGAAAACCCACGATCCAGCGCGGGAGACCCAATGCAGCGACGAAGCTGGCACCAAGGGCGGCGACCAAAGGAGCACCGGCAATCAAAGGCATCAACAGGAAGGCAAGACCCAGAGCGACACTCAATATGTAGAAATGGCTCAGCTGCAGCGACAGGCCTGTCTGGGCAAGGCGCGACTTGATGCTGCCGTTGCCCATCTTGCGAGACTTCTCTTCCTGCTTCTTTTCGAGATCCTTGAGCGAGTCCTGCACCGACTTGCGGCGCTTCGACATTTCCTGCACCCGGTCGCGTGCTGCCTTGACCTTGGTGAGATCGGATTCCGCCGCCTTGACGCGGTTGATGCGCGCATCGGTCTTCTTCTCAGTTTCGATACGCGAGAACAGGAACACATAGCATAGGGCACCGGCCGCGACCGCCGCCAGCGCGATGATCAGCACGACCGTCATATCGAGACCGAACATTCAGGCGCCCCTAATTCGTCATCTGATCCATGGCGTCCAGAGCGGATGCCAGGCGACGTTCCTCGTTGTAGTAGCGGGCGCGATCCCAGAAATGCGGCTTTGCAATGCCCGTCGAGACGTGCCGTCCGATCAGCCTGCCGTTGGCATCTTCCCCATCGATCTCGTAACGCATCAGGTCCTGGGTAACGATGACGTCACCCTCCATCCCGATCACCTCGGTCACATGCGTAATGCGACGCGAACCGTCGCGAAGGCGCGCCGCCTGAATGATGATGTCGATAGATCCGGAAATAATCTCGCGCACCGTCTTGGCCGGGAGGCTGAAACCGCCCATGGCGATCATCGATTCCATACGGCTGAGGCATTCGCGCGGCGTATTGGCGTGGATCGTCCCCATGGAGCCATCGTGACCGGTGTTCATCGCCTGCAACAGGTCGAAGACCTCCGGTCCGCGCACTTCGCCGACGATGATGCGCTCGGGCCGCATACGAAGGCAGTTCTTGACGAGGTCGCGCATGGTGATCTCGCCCTCGCCTTCGATGTTGGGCGGACGGGTTTCCAGGCGGACCACATGCGGCTGCTGCAGTTGCAGTTCTGCCGTATCCTCGCAGGTAATGACGCGCTCGTCCGTATCAATGTGGCGGGTAAGGCAGTTGAGCAATGTCGTCTTGCCGGAACCCGTGCCGCCTGAGATGACGACATTACAGCGGACACGTCCGATGATCTGCAGGAGCGTGGAACCCTCCGCCGTGATCGATCCGTATTTGACGAGCTGCTCCAGGGTCAGCTTGTCCTTCTTGAACTTACGAATGGTCAGCGCCGGCCCGTCGATCGCGAGCGGCGGAGCAATGACGTTGACACGCGATCCATCCGGCAAGCGGGCGTCGCAGATCGGTGACGATTCATCGACACGCCGGCCTACCTGGCTGACGATCCGCTGGCAGATGGACAGAAGCTGCGAATTATCCCGGAAGCGGATTTCCGATTCGATGGTCTTGCCGCCGACTTCGATGAAAGTCTGGCCGGAGCCATTCACCATGATGTCGGCAATGTCATCGCGCGCCAGAAGCGGCTCAAGCGGGCCGTAGCCCAGAACGTCGTTGCAGATGTCCTCAAGCAGTTCCTCCTGCTCCGAGATCGACATCGCGAAATTCTTGATGGTGATGATATCGTTGACGATATCGCGGATTTCTTCGCGTGCGCTTTCCCCGTCCAGCTTGGCAAGCTGGGACAGGTCGATCGTGTCGATGAGCGCCGAAAAAACCTGGCTCTTGGTATCGTAGTACACTTCGGTGCGCGCGGTCTTCTTACGCGCTGGCGCGGGAACAACAGGCGGGGACGCGAGCTGGTGCCGCGACAGAGCGGCGTCCTGTAGGGGTTCTGCAAAGACCTCAGGTCCGCTCGGTGTGGCGGCGACCGGTGTCGCCACCACTGCGGGCACGATGGTACCGACGGCGCTCTTTCCGAATCCTTCGTTTCCGCGTTTTCCGAACATCAACCTATCCAGTCTTCATCATGGCGCGCACTCAGGTGCGCCGTAGCATTCCCAGGACCTTGGAAAGTCCGCCCTTCCTTGCCTTCTTCAGCGTCGCCCGCCCCGTAATCACGTGGCAGATCTGCGAAAAGGTTTCCGCCGCGGGTGACTTCGCGTCGATTTCGGAAACCATTCGACCGCTGTTGGCGGCATTACCGAAGAGCTGCACATCAAAGGGCAGAATAGCGATGGGCTCCAATTCCAGAGCCTCGCAGAAATCGGCAGGAGCTATTTCCGGCCGTTTCGGCATGCCAACCTGGTTCAATATCAGGTGCGGCGCATGGTCGTTCGGACGGAGCTTACGAAGCGCATCGATCATGTTCTTCGTATTGCGAAGGTTGGCGAGGTCCGGAACGGCGGAAATTACCACCTCGTCGACATCGGCAAGCAGGGAGCGCGTCCATTCGTTCCAGGCGTGCGGCACGTCGAGAACGGCTATCGGCGCGCTTCGCTGGAGGATTTCAACCACCGGCTGGAAGGCGTTGCCGCCATAATCATACGCACGGTCCAGCAAGGATGGCGCGGCGAGCAGCGACAGATGTTCCGAGCACTTGGTCAAAAGCCGGTCGAGGAATACCTCGTCGAGCCGCTCCGGCGCAAAGACGGCCTCGGCAATGCCTTGAGCCGGGTCCTGATCGAAATCAATGTTGGCCGTGCCGAACGGCAGGTCGAGGTCAGCCAGAATGGTTTCGGTCGAAAACAGGTTGGAAATCCCGAACGCGCAGTTATGCGCGATGGTCGAGGAACCGACACCGCCCTTGGCGCCGATGAACGCGATGGACTTGCCGAGAGGCTCTGCGTCCGGATCGACAAAGATCGCGGAGACCGAGGCCAGCATGTCGCCCATCTGTACCGGGCCAACGAGATATTCCGAGATCCCGTTGCGGATCAGTTCACGATAGAGCGGAATGTCGTTGTAGCGGCCAACGACGATAACGCGCGTCGTCGGATCGCAGACTTCCGCAAGCGGCGCCAGTTCGCCGAGCAGATTGCGCGGCTCCGCATCCGTTTCGAGAATGATCAGGTTCGGTGTGGGCGCGGAGGAAAACATATTGGCAGCAGCTTCGATGCCGCCATTCGTCACCCGCATATTGACCTTGGCCATGCGACGGTCGAGTGCCATTCGCTCCATCGTGCGCTGCATCGCATCGCCTTCGCAGAAGGCATGGATGGAGATGCGCGGCAGAGGGCGTAGCGCGGCAAACTCGGACTGGACGACTGCATCGTCCGGGACCGCGCTGTGCGCGTCCGGTTCCATCCGGATGTTGTATTCTACCGGGCTCATGCCGCCACCTGCTGTACCAGAAGAGGGTGGATCAATTCATATCCTCCAGTTCCGTATAGGCCCCGCGATAGCGCTCCATGGCCTGGCCCCGCTGCTCGGCATCGGGCGGCGTCATGCGACGAGGGCCGAGAAGGTCGTTGGGATTGGCGATCTGGGCCGCGAGGTTGCGCTGGCTGGCGCAGCCGAAGTTGTAGTAGTTCCTGTTTTCGGTCGTGTTCAGCGTCATGTCCGCCGGCCATTCCCCACAGGGTTCGGTCTGGGCGGTCACCGCCACATAGGCCAGCCGAACCGGCGCCGACGCGCCGTATCCATCAGCTGCAAAACCGGTCTGCAGAATGTGGTTCTTCGGTACGCCCATGCGGACAAGCAGCCGGCGGATGTCGCTTGTAGCCGACGCGGCGGCGCCGGAATTCGGTGCTCCCTGCGGTGTCATGATCCGGATGATGCCCTTCGAGGAACGCATGTATTCGGAGGCGAAGCCCGCGATCACTTCGCTCTGGCCTCTGGTCAGCCCCTGGTCACCTGCGGCAATCGGTATGTCGATCGTCTTTTCGGCCTCGCCGACGATGATCGGGTGGCGGGTCCGGTAGTCGTCCGGAAGAGAACTCGTGTGCATTCCGTCTGGATTGGCGCATCCGGACATCAGCGACGCGGCGCCTAGAAACACGGCCACCGCCGACATCCTGCCGAGGTTTGCAATTCTGATTCTCTGAGTAGAGCTCATCGTCGGGCGCCTTTCCTGCGCGCTGCCTAAGGCGGATGTGTTGGTTGGGCGCGCGGTTGTCATTTGTAGATGAACCCGACATTGCCTTCGTAAGGAAGGGCAGGAGGTGGAGCGTCCTTGCGGCCGTAGATGCGGTTGACATGGCCGAGGAGCACGCTTGCGGCGTCACTTGCCGGATTGAAGTTGTCGTCCGGGCGGGAAAGGTCGTTACGGGCGACGGGGCGTACCAGATAAGGCGTGGCGATGATGACCAGTTCGGTCTCCGTCCGCTCCAGAGCCTTTTGCCGGAATGCGGCGCCAAGCAGGGGAATTTTGGATACCCCGGGTGTGCCGCTCATCGTCTGCTGGACGTCGTCCCTGATCAGCCCGGCTAGGGCGATCGAACCACCGGACGGCAGCTCCAGCACGGTCTCCGCGTCGCGCTTGCGGTATTCTACGCCGTTGGTGCTCGCGACCGGTTCCGAAACGCGTGTCTGGATGCGCAGGCTGATGCGGCCGGACGACAGCACGGTCGGCGTGAAGCCGAGCGATATACCGTATTCGTAAGGGGTAATCACGGTATCCCCGTCCGAATTGGTCGTCGAATAGAGGCGCTCGCCGCCGGAATTGAAGGTAGCGGACTGGCCGGAAATCGCTGTCAGCGTCGGTTCAGCCAATGTGCGGATGGCGTTTGCCTGTTCGAGCGCGCTGAGAACCATATCGATGCTGAGCTTGCCGACATTCCCCGCGACACGCCCGATCACTCCATCTGCGCCGGTGGCGACCGCCAGTACGTCCAAACTGGAACCAGATCCGACCGGATTGCGCTGGAAGATGTTGTCGAAGCCCAGTTGCTTGACGACTTCACGGCGTATTTCGGCCACCGTCACCTTCAGGGTGACCTGATCCTCGCCTTCGATGGTCAGGAGGTTGACGACCTGAGACTTTTGACGGCCTTCGGCATAGAGCGCAACGGCACCGTCGCCACTGTTCGGGCTGGTCGCGACTTCCGTGCGGGTCGTGGCCTCGCCGCCGGTCAGAAAAATGGTGGCGAGTTTGGCCGCCTGCGTGGCGTCCTGGGGGGTGCGCACCGATCCGGTGAGGACGATGTTGTCCGAGACGATCTCCACCTTGATGTCAGAGTCGGGCAGGAAGCGACGGAGGTTCGTCTCGAGGCCGGAGATGTCCCGCTCGATTTCCAGATCCAGGCTGACGATCTCTTCGCCGTTACGGCCGAAGATGAAGATATTCGTCTGGCCGACCGTCTTGCCGAAGAGGTAGATGCGCCGGGAGGTTCGGGTAACCGCATCGGCCATTGATGGGTCGGCGACCAATATGTCGTGGGCATCGGCCGGAAGATCGACGACGAGAGCCTTGTTCAGCCCGAGCTTCAGGCGCTTGCGCACACCGACACCGGACTGGCTGATCCGGACAATGCTGTTTTCCTGCGCTGCTGCCTGTGGAACCGAAAAACCCCCGGCGCCGAATTCGTGCGGCACGCCGGAGAAGGCCATGGCGAATGCCAGGCCCGCCAGTGCAGTGCTGCGAAGTTTGCGTCCCTGTTTCGTCACGTCCGCGCTCCGTTCACTGCGTATGCGTGCTGTTGTTTTGCTGGCTGCCGACGATGGAGCCCGACTTGATCACCTGGACCTCGGCCTTGCCCCCGCCGTTCAGCAGATAGTCTGCCGCGATGGTATCCGGCTCCTGAGCGTCGGCTACCGAACGCAGCGCCAGCGTGAGGCGGTCGGCCATCTGCTGGGCAACGACGATGACCTTTGCCTGGTCCAGTGTCAGTTCCAGCGTTGCCGTGGTGCCAAGCACAGTCTTCGTGCCCTCCGCGCTCTCCTGGATCTGCTGATCGACAGCCAGGACGCGGATGTTGGTGAGAACTTCCTCCGTAAGGAATCGCCCTTCATCGCTGCGACGGACCATGATGACGTCGACACGATCGTTCGGAAGGACGAAGCCGCCGGCGCCGGTGGCGACAGAGATATCGGTTGCCACAGCCCGCTTTCCGGCAGGCAGGAGCGAGGACATGATCCTGTTGGAAGAGTCGGCAATCTTTTCGCCGCGAACCGGCTCACCCTCGAACAGGGGGAGACGGACGACCATGCCATTCAATTCGGTGATTGCTTCGGGTCGCGCGTCCTGGGTGATGAAGCCCTCGACGATCCCATCCTTCGGCCATGGGAGCCAGCGCAGCTTTTCCTGATCGAGACGGCTGCCCACCGGCAGATTGGCCGAGGAAACGAGCACGCTCACGCTCGGCTGCTTTTCTATGATGGTTTGGGCAATTTGCGGCGCGCTCGTCCCTGACAGGCGCATTGCCAGCACGCCGGCAAGGCCTGCGGCAACGACAGCTACCATCAAAATTAAAAGACGAGCAGGTTTCATGACCATTCCCCGGGACCCCAACGTCCGGAAGAATGGCGCGCAATAGTGTAATTAAGGTTAATAACCGGAATACGAGTGTGGTTAACGAATGGTAACCGTGCGACCGCTACTGCTTGAGGGCGGCCATGGCGCTCACCGCAATGGGAGAGCTCCAGAATGTCATGAGGCCGGCAATGCCGATTGCCACGCCGTAGGGAACCTTCTTCGTCGTCAGGATCTGCGCCGGGACTATCGTGCCGATGACGGCGAAGCGATCGGCCTGCGAACGGATCAGCATGACGAGCAAGGTTACCAGTCCGCCCCAGAGAGCAGTTTGGAAGATGAAGGCGCCGAGCGCCGGGCTAAAGCCGAACCAGAGAGCCGATGCCGCAAGCAGCTTGACGTCGCCACCGCCCATGACGTTGAGCGCGAAAAAGCCGAAACATACCAGCAGAACGACGGCGCCTGCCGCAAAGCTCATGCTGATTTCAGCCCATGGCAGGCCGGAAACGGGCGCCAGGACCATGAAGGATGCGAGGAGGAAGATGGAAAGACGATTGGGAATCGTCATCGTGAAAAGGTCGATGACCGCCGCCATGAAGAGGCAGATGGGCGGAATCAGAAGAATTGCAGCGCCCATTCAAGATCCTCCAAAACCGGCTTCGCCGGTTCACAGCCAGGAAGTACGGAAGGCCGCCAAGCGATGACAGCCTTCCGCGTTGCTCATTTTAGTCGTGAGCTGCCCCTGCGGTATCCATCTTGTTAGAGATGCCGTTGAAGGTGTTGCTCAACGAGTCGCCCAGCGTCGATGCGCCAGCAATCAGAGCTACGGAGATGAGGGCTGCGATCAGGCCATACTCGATGGCAGTCGCGCCGGATTCATCTTTCTTGAAGCGTGCAAAAAACTTAGACATAGGAACTCCCACGGTGTTGGTTGGTCAGCACTTCCCGACAACTGTTTTCCGTTGTTCGGATGCAACAACCGTAGCGCGAGACGATTGCAATCCACTTAAAGAAGACCGTTACCGAAACGTTAACGGCTCGGGCCGGAACAATGTCTCTTTAGGTGAATCTAAATTATTGTTTTTGCGACTGGAAACAAATTATCCAGTGAGGTCCAGCGCTTGCCGCGACGACGTGTGAGGTCGCTGCACCGTGTTTCGATGCTGGAGGATCGAGGCTCCTTAAAGCTTCATTCACCAATCTGCATCATGGTGCCGTGGCAGCACCTACTTAAAGGTTCGGGAATGCCATCCATCGCCACCGTCCGCTTCTGCATTGCCCTGGCCGCACTGGCCGGTAGCACCATGCCGTCCTTTGCTGAGGAAGAGGACCTGCTGCGCGTATTCATGAATCAGGCCCGCGTCTTGCGGCTCGATCGACCAGTCAGCAAGGTGATCGTCGGCAACGCCAACGTCGCCGATGCCACGGTGGCCGATCCCACAACTATTGTTCTGACCGGGCGCAGCTTTGGTACCACCAATCTCGTGCTTCTCGACAGTGAGGGCAATGCCATCGCCGACGAACGCGTCCTTGTCTCGATCGATGAGGGCAATACCGTGCGCGTGTTCCGCCAGACCGATCGCGCCATTCTGTCGTGTACTCCCAATTGTGAGCAACACGCGGAATTCTCCAACATCACCCCTCCCTGATGCACAGGGCCGGCCATTTTTGATTCCAAATGCGTGTTGCCCGGCAACGGAATCTCAATAAAGCCCGCGTACGATCCGCCTGCTCTACAGCAGGTCCGATCGAACCATGTGCAAGACGCTGAACACATCCAGTGAAGACTCGACCGATGCTGGCCCCAAGCGGCTCGCATGGCGGCTCGTGCGTTCACGCGACGGTGCGGCGGCGATCGAGTTCGCGCTGCTTGCCATTCCCTACTTCCTGGTCGTCTTCGCAATCATAGAGACGTTCATCGCATTCACGGGCGAACAGCTTGTCGCGAATGCCACCGATACGATGGCCCGCCAGCTGCGCACCGGTCAGATCACCCGGGCGTACAACGTGGCGACCGACAAGACGGAAGCTCAGTTCCGCGACATGTTCTGCGATGAAATCTCCATTCTCATCCAATGCAGCGATGATGGAGGGGACAAACTCATCCTCGACGTTCGCAGCTTTTCCACCTTCGCGGAGATCCCGGACTACATTCCCCGCAAAAACGGTGACCTCGACGCGGCAAACACGTTTACCCCGGGCGGCCCCAGCAGCAAGAACATGTTACGCGCCTATTACCGCTGGAGCGTCGTGACCGATCTGGTCCGCCCCTATATTTCCGGTCTCCGCCCGGCCGATGGATCACTTCCAAACGAGTTCCTCATCGTCGCGACAGCCACATTCCAGAACGAGGCCTACTGACGATGGGGTGGATGAGAAAAGCCGCGATCGCAACTGGCCTCATGGCGCGCCTTCGCACTTTCTGGCGTGACCGCACTGGCGTCGGCGCCGTCGAATTCGCGCTCATCGCGCCTTTGCTGCTGATGATCTATCTCACCGTCTTTGAATTGACGATCGGGCTTAGCGTGTCCAAGCGGGTCGCCCGTGCATCCGGCACCATTGCCGATCTCGTGACCCAGCAGAAATTCGTCGACAAGACCTTCCTCGGGACAATGGTCCAGGTGGCGGATAGCATTTTCGTTCCCTACGGACTGAACGATGTTTCGATGAACATCACCGGCATTTCGGTCGATGGCGCGAATGCAAAGGTTAACTGGACCTGGAGCGAGTCCGGCAAAAATGGCTACGAACCGGGCAGTACCGTGAAAATTCCCGAGCAGATGAAAGTGCCGGGATCTTTCGTGGTCCATGCGGAAGTCTGGGTTCCCCATCAGTTGATGATGTTCATGCCGGGGCTCATTCCAAGCCGATTTCGCAACATTACCATTCGCCGCGACTACTACTTCCGCGCCCGAACCGGCGACCAGATCGTCTGCAACGGCTGCTAACCGAACGATCCACCCTTTGCCAAAGCTTATGCTAAACTATATGTAACCCGACAACGTGCCCGCAGTCGGCGCGACTTCTGTTTCTGGGTGATAAATGGCGCGCGCCTTCCTGTTTGTTCTGGATTCCTTCGGCGTCGGCGGGGCGCGCGATGCCGAGGCCTATGGTGATCTTGGCTCCAATACTCTCGGCCATATCGCCGAATTCTGCGCCGCAGGTGCCGCAGACCGGGCGGGCTTGCGAAAGGGACCGCTCAAGCTTCCCAACATGTCATCGCTCGGCCTTCTGGACATAGCCAGGCTCGCGAGCGGAGACTATCCGGCAGGCATGCAACGGCCGGAACGCATCTTCGGGCTGCATGGCGCCGCCGACGAGATCTCGCGCGGCAAGGACACACCCTCCGGACACTGGGAAATCGCCGGTACGCCCGTGATGTTCGATTGGGGATATTTTCCGTCGGAGGGCGATGCCTTTCCGCCGGAACTGGTGGATGCCATCTGCAGCGAAGGCGATGTGCCGGGCATCCTTGGCAATTGCCATGCATCCGGCACAGACATCGTCGCACAGATGGGCGAGGAGCATATCAGAACCGGCAAGCCGATCTGCTACACGTCCAGCGACTCCGTGCTGCAGATTGCAGCGCACGAAAGCTATTTCGGACTAGAGCGACTGATCGAACTTAGCCAGACCGTGCGCCGGCTCGTGGACCCGCTCAACATCGGCCGCGTCATAGCGCGGCCATTCGTCGGCGAGACGGCGGGAACATTCGAGCGAACCGGCAACCGGCGAGACTTCTCCATCCCACCTCCGGAACCGACACTCCTGGACCGTCTGACGGAGGCTGGACGCACGGTTCATGCGATTGGCAAAATCGGCGATATCTTCGCACATCAGGGCGTTTCCCGCGTCGCCAAGGCGAACGGCAATGCGGCGCTCATGGCTGCCACACTGGAGGCTATGGAAGCGGCCGAAAATGGTGATCTCGTCTTTACCAACTTCGTGGATTTCGACCAGTTGTACGGCCATCGGCGCGACGTGCCGGGCTACGCCGCGGCACTCGAAGCGTTCGATCGCGAACTGCCCGAAATCCACCGGCGACTGCATCCGGGCGACCTCGTTATCCTGACCGCCGACCATGGTTGCGATCCGACATGGCGCGGCACGGACCATACGCGGGAACGCGTACCCGTCATGGCCTTCGGGCCCGGTATCCGTTCGCGAGATATCGGAATTCGTCCGACCTATGCCGACATCGGGGAATCCGTGGCCGCTCATCTGGCTATTCCCGCCGGCGCGCAGGGGTGGAGCTTTCTTTGACCACACATCTCCCGAAAGCCGAGATCCACTGCCACATCGAAGGAGCAGCACCGCCTGCCCTGGCGGCCGAGCAGGCTGCCAAGTATGGCGTAGACACCGGCTCTTTCCTGCGCGACGGGTCTTACGTCTGGTCCGATTTTGCGCAGTTCCTGGTCTGTTATGACCGGGTGGCCGCACTCTTCCGAACCGACGTCGACTATGCGCACCTGACCGAGACCTACCTCAACGAACTTGCGTCCATGAACACGATCTACAGCGAGATCATCGTCTCGCCGGATCATGGCGACCGCATCGGGCTTGGCGCCGACGCCTATCTGGCCGGCATCTCCGAAGGTATCCGGCTGGCCAAGGACAAAACCGGGATCGAAGCTCGAATTATCGTCACCGGCGAGCGGCATTTCGGACCGGACAGCGTGATTGCCGTCGCAGAATATGCCGCCAAAAGCAACAATCCGCTCGTGACCGGCTTCAACATGGCGGGCGAGGAGCGAATGGGCCGCGTGGCGGACTATGTCCGCGCTTTCGATATCGCCCGGGATGCGGGATTGGGCCTAACGATCCATGCTGGCGAGGTGTGCGGCGCCTTCAGCGTAAGCGACGCCCTGGATCTCGTGCGTCCCTCGCGGATCGGCCACGGAGTACGCGCCGCAGAGGATCCCGACCTGGTGGCGCGGCTTGCGGACCTCGGGACCGTGCTGGAGGTTTGCCCCGGCTCGAATATAGCCCTTGGCGTCTATCCCGATTTCCGCAGCCATCCGCTGAAACGGCTGATGGAAGCCGGTGTAAGGGTCTGCCTCAATTCCGACGATCCGCCATTCTTTGGTACCTCGCTTGCAAACGAATACCGGATTGCAACCGATGACCTGGGATTTTCGGTGCCCGAAATCAACGGCATGACGCGAACCGCCCTCGAAGCAGCTTTCGTTGATGACGAGATGCGCCAACGCCTGCTTATGCGGCTGGAGACGGCGGATCTGAACACGCAGCACGGATAAAGCGGCAATCAGGGGGTTGCGGTTTCCGCTCAATCCCATCAAGAAGTGAACCATTCAAACAAACAGGGGAAGGCAGGTTCTGATGGACGGCGTAACGGTCATCGATCATCCGCTGGTGCAGCACAAGCTGACGATCATGCGCAAGAAGGAAACTTCGACGGCGGGCTTCCGGCGCCTGTTGCGGGAAATTTCCACCCTGCTCTGCTATGAGGTCACCCGCGATCTCGAACTGACGATGGAAACGATCGACACGCCGCTTCAGCCGATGGAAGCACCGATCCTGGAAGGCAAGAAGCTCGTCTTCGCCTCCATACTGCGCGCCGGAAACGGCCTTCTCGAGGGAATGCTGGAGCTAGTGCCGTCTGCCCGCGTTTCCCATATCGGCGTCTATCGCGACCACGAGACGCTCCAGGCGATCGAATATTTCTTCAAGGCCCCGGACGACATCGCCGAGCGCCTGATCATCGTGGTCGACCCTATGCTGGCGACGGGAAATTCGGCCATCGCGGCGATCGACAAGCTGAAGGAAAGAGGCGCCCACAACATCCGCTTCCTCTGCCTGCTTGCTGCTCCGGAAGGCCTCAAGAATTTTCGCAAGTTCCATCCCGACGTGCCGGTCTTTACCGCGGCCATCGACAGCCATCTGAACGAGCAGGGCTACATCGTGCCGGGGCTCGGCGACGCCGGCGACCGCATGTACGGGACAAAGTAGGCTCCGTTCACCGGGCCTTAACCGCACGACCATCTCCAGGCCCTGGCGGACAATCCGGCAGGGCCTTCTTCATATCTCCCGCTCATGATACCGGCAGCTTGAGTTTGGAGAGACCGAGATGTTGATGCGCAGTCTGTTATTTGCCGCAGTCGCGGCCGTGGTTGCATCGCAAATCCCGGCGCTGATCGGACTGACTGACATCACACCCGATGCTGCCCCCTCCACGCAAGCGGTGGTCGCGGTGCCAGAGCCCGCCGCGCTGACGCCGAGAAGCGCCGTGCTTCGGGCAGACGGGCGTGGTCATTTCAACGCCAGCTTCCGCATCAACGGCAAACCGGTCGAAGGACTGGTCGATACCGGTGCCTCCCTTGTCGCCCTCAACGAAAGCACCGCGCGGCGTCTCGGATTCAGCGCCAACCGCCTCGACTTCCGCCATTCCGTCAGCACGGCCAACGGCAAGACGGAAGCCGCGCATGTCGTCCTGGACCGGATGGAGATCGGTGGCGTGCAGGTTCGCGACGTCGATGCGTTCGTGCTTCGCGACCGGGCGCTCGACGGCACGCTCGTCGGTATGAGCTTCCTCAAGAAGCTTGCCGCTTTCAAGGTCGAGGACGGCACGATGAGGCTGGAGCAGTAATCAGTCGATCCGCTTGAGTATCGCGGGCGGTCGATCGGGCGCCTGATCTGCAATGGTGAAGCAATTTGCGACGGACTTCACCAACCGCTCGCCTCCATCACGACCGGAGGCATGCACAAAGGCGATGGGATCCCCCTTCGTCACCTGGCGTCCGAGCGGCAGGATCTCGTCCAAACCGACGGCATGGTCGATATCGTCCTGTGGGCGCTTGCGTCCTCCGCCAAGCTCCACCACGGCGAGGCCCAGTTCGCGCGTCGAGCACCCGCAAAGCCAGCCACTCTCCGGTGCCGGCACGGGCATCACGAACGGTGCCTTGCGCAGATGTCTATCGGCGTTCTCGACAAAATCGACGGGTCCTCCGAGGGAATGAACCATGCGAGAGAAGACCTCCAGCGCGCGGCCGCTGTCGAGCGCCTTCGTCGCTTCCAAACTTGCCTCTTCCCTCGTCCGGACAATGCCGGCCTGCATCAACATCTCCACCGCAAGCGCGATGACGACATCATGAAGACGCGTACCGTTCTTCTTGCAGGCCAGGAAATCGAGGCAGTTGCGAATTTCGAGCGCGTTTCCGGCAGCATCCGCCAGCGACTGGTTCATGTCGGTCAGAAGTGCTGACGTGCGAGTGCCGGCACCGTTGGCGACATCCACCAACGAGCGCGCCAGCGCCTCGGCTTCGTCCATGGTCTCCATGAAGGCACCGTTGCCAACTTTCACGTCGAGCACCAAGGTCTCAAGCCCAGCAGCAAGCTTCTTGGAAAGGATGGAAGCCGTTATCAGCGGCACAGATTCAACGGTCGCGGTGACGTCGCGGATCGCGTAGAGCCGGCGGTCTGCGGGTGCCAGATCGGCCGTCTGGCCGATGACCGCGCATCCGACCTCTGCCACGACCTTCCGCAACAGCGCGGCATCCGGCGTCACGTTGTAGCCCGGAATGGACTGAAGCTTGTCCAGAGTTCCACCCGTATGCCCAAGCCCCCGGCCCGAGATCATCGGAACAGCCAGTCCGCATGCGGCAGCTATCGGCGCCAGCATGAGGGAGACATTGTCGCCGACGCCACCCGTTGAATGCTTGTCGGCAACCGGGCGGTCAACATCGTCCCATTTCATGACATCGCCGGAGTCGCGCATTGCCAAGGTCAGCGAAACTGTCTCGTTTCGGGACATGCCGCGAAAGAAGACCGCCATAGCAAGCGCCGCCACCTGCCCCTCGGTGACCTCCTCGGCCGTCAGCCCACGGATGAAGGCCGTGATTTCCTCCTGGGAAAGCACTGCCCCGTCACGCTTGCGCCTGATGATTTCCTGCGGGATCATTCGTCGCTCAATAACCGGACGCCGCGCGCTGAGACGGCGCCCCGCTCAAGGCCGCCATGATGTCATCCAGGAGGCTAGAGGCCCCGAAGCGGAAGGTCGACGGCATGATCCAGTCGGAGCCCATGATCGTTTCGGCCAAGCGCAGGTAGAGATCCGCATCGGCAACCGTTCCGATGCCGCCAGCCGGCTTGAAGCCGATACGCTTCCTGGAATCGCGGATGGCGCGAAGCATGATGTCGGCGGCCTCAAGCGTGGCGTTGACCGAAACCTTGCCGGTCGAGGTTTTGATGAAGTCGGCGCCCGCCTCGATCGCCAGTTCCGATGCACGACTGATACGGGCGCTGTCCTTCAATTCCCCGGTCTCGAGGATGACCTTCAGGCAGGCGTTCGGGCAGGCATCCCGGACAGCCGAAACCATCTCGGTCACTGCCGCCTCGTTTCCTGCGAGGAAGGCCTCGTAAGGAATCACCAGGTCGATCTCGTCTGCACCGTCCCGGATTGCACCTTTGGTTTCCTCGACGACCGCCGAGACCGGCAGGTTGCCGGACGGGAAGTTCACGACCGTGGCGATGCGTACGGGATGACCTTCGCCCAATGTGATGCGTGCCTGAGCGACGAAACGCGGCCAGATGCAGATGGCAGCGGTGGTGCCATAGGGAGTTTGCGCGCGGCGGCAAAGCTCGTCGATCGCCGCCGTATCGCAGTCATCCCGCAAATTGGTGAGGTCGAGCAGAGAAAGCGCGAAGCTTGCTGTCTCCCGGGGAGTGCTGATCTCCATGGCTGATAACCTCCTCGTTGGGTCGTCCATATTCGGGCTTGAAACGACCAGACGCAACCCGGACCGCACAATCAGCGCAGACAGAAGCGGCCGACGCCGATTTCTTGCTGAAATACTTACGCTTTTTCTGAGAGCATTTCCTGCAGGACCGCGGCCAATCGCCGACCACCTATAGGCGCCATGTCCTTGGTTTCGTCGTGGCTGAGTTCTGCCCCGGTCATTCCAGCACCATAGTTCGTAATCACCGAGGCCGCGGCAACCCTCAGTCCAAAATACCGTGCGAGGATAACTTCGGGGACGGTCGACATGCCGACCGCATCGGCACCCAAGGTTCTGGCCATGCGGATTTCCGCCGGGGTCTCGAAGCTCGGGCCTGAAAACCACATGTAGACGCCCGAAAGAAGCGGGACCCCGCAGCGGATTGCAGCATTGCGCATGTCCAAGGCGAGTTCGGCATCGTAGGCATTGGTCATGCCGACGAAACGCTCGTCGCCCGGCTCGCCGATCAGGGGGTTCATGCCGGAATAGTTGATGTGATCGGTGATCTGCATCACGGACCCCGGCGGCATATCCTGCCGGAGCGACCCCGCGGAATTCGTCAGGATCAGCGATTGGACGCCCAGCCCCTTCAACACTTCGAGGGGAAAGCACATCGCCTTCGCATCACCCCGTTCATAGTAATGCGCACGGCCCGACAACATGATCACCGGCTCCCGGCCGAGATGGCCCGCGACCAGTTCCCCGGCATGACCGGTCACGCCGCTGACCGGAAATCCGGCCAGCTCGCTGTAGGGGATGCGGATCGGATCCGTGATGTTCTCCACCAGTGACCCAAGGCCCGAACCAAGGACGACCGCGCACCGTGGCATAAGGCCATCCAGCCGATCGACGAGGAGGTCAGCGACGTCTCTCATCCGATGACGTCCGTGTCGAAGGCATAGGGAAGGAGTTCCGCCATTGTAACGGTCTTCTGCACTCCCTGGTCGTCGCAAAGGTAGACGCGGGTATCTGGCGAGGAAAACTCGGAGATCTTCTGGCGGCAGCCGCCGCATGGCGTGCAGAGCGGCAGCTTCTCGGCGATGACCGCAATCTCGCGAATGCGGTGCGCCCCACCCATGATCATGGCGCTGATGGCAGAAGGCTCCGCACACCACCCTTGCGGAAAGGACAGGTTCTCGATGTTGGCGCCGACATAGACCCTTCCGTCTTCGGCGCGGATAGCGGCGCCGACCGGAAATTTCGAGTACGGAGCATAAGCCTTCCCCATCGCGTCACGGGCGGCTTCGAACAGGTCGTGAGACATGGATTAACGTTCCTTTACGTAAGGCACGCCGCCGGCTCTGGGGGCGCGTGCGACCCCGATGAAGCCAGCAAGCAGGACGCAGGTCAGGATATAAGGCATGGCCTGGAATATCTGCACGGGGACCTCGCCGATCAGCGGCACCGATTTTCCCTGCATGAAGTTGGCGAATGCATCCAGGAAGCCGAACAGCAGGCAGGCGAGCATGACCGGCACCGGCTTCCACTTCGCGAAGATCAGCGCTGCAAGCGCGATATAGCCCTTGCCTGCCGACATGTTGTGGATGAAGGCCGCGGACTGGGCGACGGAAAGATAGGTGCCTGCAAAGCCACACAGGAAGCCCGCGACGATGACGGCGCGGTAACGCATCCAGGCGACCGAGATACCGGCGGTATCCACCGCGCCCGGGTTTTCTCCCACAGCTCTCAGCCTGAGGCCGAAACGGGTACGGAAAAGCACCCACCAGGCGATGGGCACCATCAGGAAGGCAATATAGGTCAGGATGTTATTGCCGGAGATGACATTGACATAGAGCGGCCCGATGATCGGCACCTCGCGCATGGCATCAGCACCTGGCAGGATGATCGGCGTGAAGCGCCCCTCGCCCGACACCTGCGGCGTGCGACCGCCCTGGCCAAACCAGGCCTGGCCCAGCACGACCGTGAGGCCCAAGGCGATGAAGTTGAGCGCTACGCCGGACACGATCTGGTTGCCGCGATTGGTGATCGAGGCAAAGCCGTGCACGAGCGAGAAAACGATCGACACGCCGATACCGGCCAAAAGGCCCATCCAGGCTGAGTCCGTGACATAGGCCGCGCAGGCCGAAGCGAAGGCCGCAGCCAGCATCTTGCCTTCCAGACCGATGTCGAACACGCCGGCGCGTTCGGAAAAGAGGCCCGCGAGCGCCGTGAACAGCAGCGGGACGGAAAGCCGGACCGCGGACCCGAGGATGCTGACGAAGATATCGAAGAACTCCATCCGTCCCCCCTCAAGCTTTCACGAATTGCTGATAGATGCGAACGACCGTCGGGCGCAGCATGTATTCCAGTGCTCCTGCAAAGAGGATCACCAAGCCTTGGATCACCACGATCATGTCGCGCGTGATGGACGGCATTTCGAAGGAGAGGTCCGCGCCTCCCTGGTAGAGGATACCGAACAGGAATGCCGCCAGAATGATGCCGACAGGATGGCTCCGTCCCATCAGCGAGACGGCGATGCCGACAAAGCCTGCACCGGCCACGAACTCCACCTGCAGGCGCGCAGCGGCGCCGTTGACAGCGTTCAGCGCCATCATCCCGGCAAGACCACCGGAGATCAGCATGGCGATGATGACGGTGCGAACATAGGGAACACCGGCATAGATCGCCGCCGAAGGGCTGATGCCGAGTGTGCGCATTTCATAGCCGAGTTTGGTGCGCCAGATCAGCAGCCAGACCAGATAGCACATGACCAGCGCGATCAGGAACGAGACGTTGAACGGAGCAGGTCCCTGGTCGAGGCCGAAAAGCCCCATCAACCAGTCGAGCTTGGGCAACTGCCCGCCCGGCAGAAAGGTTCGCGTTTCCGGCGCCATCTTTCCGGGAACGATGAACACGTTCACCAGCAGATAGACCATCAGTGCTGCGCCGATGAAGTTGAACATGATCGTTGTGATGACGACATGGCTGCCGCGTTTTGCCTGGAGCCAGGCGGGAATCAAGGCCCACGCCGCTCCGAAGATTGCGGCACCGGCGATCGCGAACGGCATCGTCACGTACCATGGCACGTAGTGGTCCAGTGCGAGCGCGGCCAGGGCCGCGCCAAGACCGCCCACATAGGCCTGTCCTTCCGAGCCGATATTGAACAGGCCGGCGTGGAAGGCCACGGCAACGGACAGGCCGGTGAAGATGAAGCTTGTCGTATAAAACAGCGTGAAGCCGATCGCATCTCCGCGACCGAGCGAGCCCTGGATCAGGAAGTTCAACGCTTTCAAAGGGTTTTCGCCGATAGCCCAGACAACGAGGCCCGAGAAGAAGAAGGCGAGCATGAGATTGAGAAGCGGGATCAGCCCATAGCTGATCCAGTTCGGCAGAGGCACGGATGCTGTTGTCATGAACGCCTCACGCCGCAATACCGGCCATCATCAGGCCGAGAGTCTGTTCACCAGCATCGCTGGTTTTTTCGCCGACGATCCTGCCTGCAAACATAACGAGAATACGATCAGACAACGAGCGGACCTCGTCCAGTTCGACTGACACGAGCAGCACCGCCTTTCCCGCATCCCGCGTCTCGATTATTCGGCGATGGATGAACTCGATCGCACCCACATCGACGCCACGGGTCGGCTGTCCCACGATCAGCAGCTTGGGATCCCGTTCGATTTCACGCGCCACGACAATCTTCTGCTGGTTGCCGCCAGAGAAATTGGCGGTCTTCA
Organism: Pseudorhizobium xiangyangii; assembly: GCF_020531965.1. Classification (GTDB taxonomy): domain Bacteria; phylum Pseudomonadota; class Alphaproteobacteria; order Rhizobiales; family Rhizobiaceae; genus Neorhizobium; species Neorhizobium xiangyangii. Next base: position 234,366 of record NZ_JAJAWH010000003.1, read on the forward strand.
GCCGAGGGTTCGGCGGCCTGATGTCGTATTTGGCAATCTTCTCCTCGGCATCAGCGCGGATTGCGTCGAGATCGAGCAGAGCACCGCGCCCGTATTTCGGATCGCGGTGATAGCCGAGGATGGAGTTCTCGTATTCCTCGAACTTCAGAACCAGCCCCATGTGGTGACGGTCCTCGGGAATATGCGCAAGGCCAAGATCACGGCGGCGGGAGGCATCGAGACCTGCTACCGGTTGGCCATCAATCAGGATCTCGCCGGACGTCGGCTTGCGGATGCCGGCGATCGCCTCAAGAAGTTCCGACTGGCCGTTGCCCGCAACACCTGCGATACCGACGATCTCCCCAGCCTTCACCTCGAACGAGACGTTATCGACCATGGTGACGCCGCGGCTGTCCTTGACCGTCAAATTCGTGACCGACAGCAGAACGGCACCAGGATTGGCTTCGCCCTTCTCGACCCGCAGCAGGACGCGGCGACCGACCATAAGTTCCGCCAGTTCCTCGACGGTGGTTTCAGCCGTCGCTCTGGTGGCAACCATTTCGCCGCGGCGCATGACGGACACGGTATCGGTGATCGCCATGATCTCGCGCAGCTTGTGGGTGATGAGGATAATGGTCTTGCCCTGATCGCGAAGAATGCGAAGGACGTTGAACAGGTGGTCTGCTTCTGCCGGCGTCAGTGCCCCGGTCGGCTCGTCAAGGATCAGGATTTCGGCGCCGCGATAGAGCGCCTTCAGGATTTCGACGCGCTGCTGGGCGCCGACGGGCAATTCTTCGATAACGGCATCCGGATCGACCTCTAGGCCGTATTCCTTTTCCAGCCGCTGCAATTCCACGCGGGCCCGATCGACACTTTGCCCCAACAGAGGCCCACCTTCGACGCCGAGCGTGATGTTCTCGATGACGGTGAAATTCTCCACGAGCATGAAGTGCTGGTGGACCATGCCGATGCCGGCAGCAATTGCAGCCTGGCTGTCACGGATGACGGTCGGTCTGCCGCCAATGCGGATCTCACCCTGGTCGGCCTGATAGAAGCCGTAGAGGATCGACATCAACGTCGACTTGCCGGCCCCGTTCTCACCGATGATGCCGTGAATCGTGCCCTTGGCGACGCCCAGGTTTATGTTCTTGTTGGCATGAACCGGACCGAACTTCTTGTCGATTCCGACAAGCTCAATCGCCGGCACTGTTGAAGGGTCGAGGCTCAAGCGTCTGCCTTTCGAATTCCGGATATGAAGAGGGCGCATATAGGAAAACCCTACATGCGCCCATCAAAACTTAGTTCGGGCAGGAGTTGTCCGACATGTAATCATGCACCTTCACGGTGCCCGCGATGATATCGGCCTTGGCCTTTTCAACGGCTGCGGACATTTCCGGCGTGATCAACGCCTTGTTGTTTTCGTCAACGGCGAAGGTGACGCCATCTTCCTTGACGCCCAGGGACTGAACGCCCGCGGTGAACTTGTCGTCCTGCGTGTCCTTGAATGCGTTGAAGACCGCCAGGTCGACGCGCTTGACCATGGAGGTCAGGACCTTGCCGGGATGAAGGTGGTTCTGGTTGGAGTCCACCCCAATCCCGAACTTGCCGTTATCGGCTGCCGTCTGCAGAACACCGAGGCCGCTTGCACCGGCTGCCGCGTAGATGACGTCCGCGCCCTGGTCGATCTGGTTCTTGGTGAGCTCACCTGCACGCACCGGATCGTTCCAGGCCGCACCGGTGGTGCCGACCATGTTCTGGAATACGGTCGCATCTGCCTTGGCTGCCTTGACGCCCTGGACATAGCCGCAACCGAACTTGCGGATCAGGGGGATGTCCATGCCGCCGACAAAGCCGGCCTTGCCGGTCTGTGAGGCCATGCCGGCAAGAAGACCCACGAGGTAGGAACCTTCTTCTTCCTTGTAGACGACGGAGCGGACGTTCGGCAGATCGACGACGGCGTCGACGATCACGAACTTGGTGTCGGGAAATTCAGCGGCGACCTTCTCCATTGCGGATGTCCATGCGAAGGACACGGCAACCACCGGATTGAAGCCGCGGCTTGCGAAATTGCGGATCGCCTGCTCACCCTGCGTGTCGCTCGTCGGCTCGAAATCCCGGAATTCGACCCCGGCCTCCTTCTTGAACTGCTCGGCGCCATTGAAGGCTGCCTCGTTGAAGGATTTGTCGAACTTGCCGCCTGTACCATAAACCAGCGCCGGCTTGATTTCTGCCGCCAGCGCGGTTGCCGACATCGCGGCCATGGCCATGAGGGTCAAAAGGGTTTTCTTCATCGTTCAGCCCTGTTTTTTAATGTTAATAGCTGGGGTCCTCCCGCATGCCTTGAATTGAGGCGCGTCTGCGGCCACCAGCCCTCCCGAAGAGACTGGCTCCGCGCACTTTTGCATGGGTTCTGGAAAAATTCACCCGATTTTTTTCAGTTGGTAAAAATCCTGCACTACAAGTGCAGCCTGCACAAAAAAACGCCGCCGATCGATGAAATCAGCGGCGTTCCTGAAGACAATGCCGGGCGTTTCAGCCGATCGGGCAGGCAACACCTGTTCCCTTCAAGCCGCAATAGCCACCAGGGTTTTTGGCCAGATATTGCTGGTGATAGTCTTCGGCGTAGTAATAGACGTCGATCGGCGCAACCTCGGTGGTGATGCGCACCTTCCTCCCGGCAACGTCCAGCGCCTGCTGGAAGGCATTCAACGCCTCCTTCGCCTCAGTCTCCTGCTCCGCCGTCGTCGTGTAGATCGCAGAACGGTAGGTCGTGCCGATGTCGTTGCCCTGCCGCATGCCCTGGCTCGGATCATGCTCCTCGAAGAACGTCCTCAGCAATGCCCGGTAGGATACGATCGCAGGATCGAACACCACCTTGACGATTTCCGCATGGCCGGTCAGCCCCGTCGTGGTCTCGTGATAGGTCGGGTTCGGCGTGATGCCGCCGGCATATCCGACGGATGTCACGTGAACGCCCGGCATCTTCCAGAACAGACGCTCCGCACCCCAGAAGCAGCCCATGCCGAAATACGCGACTTGCAGGCCCTCCGGATAGGGTTCCTTCAACGGACGACCGTTGACGAAATGGACATCGGATGTGTGCAATGGCTCGTCGCGACCAGGCAGCGCCGTTTCCGAGGTGGGCATCGCGGTCTTCCTGTTGAAGGTATCGATCAGAAACATCGTCGTCTCCATAATTGGGCGGGCGCCGGCAATAGCGCGTCAGGCGGAAAACCGGCCGGCAAAGCGAGGTCGCCGATAACCGATCATCCAGAATATCAGGGCCAGCACCAGAAAAACTGCAAATGCCGGCTGCCCCAGAACAGGCGTGACAACGGCCCGCCAGATGTCTTCGCTAATATAGTGGCGGGTAGCCTCCTCCGCCAGAGCGAGGCTTTCGACGTCGAAGTTCAGCCAATGGTTCCCAAGGGAGGTGAGGACGACGGACGACGAGGAGACAGATTGAATCGCATCCAGCGTGCCGGTCAGGATCGCTGCGGTCAACGCGACAAGGCTTAGGATGCGGAAAACGATTCTCATGGCCGGTACCGTTGCTCTTTTCATCGGGGCCGGACGTTCCGGCACGTCCCAAATGCATAACCTTGGGGCATTTTCGGCGCAACGCATGTGTGATGTGATGGCGTCTGACACTTTTCCTGCAAATACCGGTTGATCCAAAAAAAATCATCGGTATATATCGCGCCGTTCCAACGCTTTGCATCCGAGACGATGCAAAGCAACCAAGGACAGGTGGCCGAGTGGTTTAAGGCGCACGCCTGGAACGCGTGTGTGCGTGAAAGCGTACCGTGGGTTCGAATCCCACCTTGTCCGCCATTGCTTTCCTCTTAGCAATTTCCTCTTCACTTTTCGGCTCTCCGGCCTAATTGCCGCAAGATGGCGTGCTGCGGTCTAGCTTCGCGCAAGCATGGTCGTGCATTTCTTCAATGCCGGATGATCGGCTACGAAGGAGAACAATGACTGTGTCTCGCGAACTCAATTCGCTCATCAGCATCTCGGAAGAGACGCTCGCTCTCCTCCTCGAGGCAAACAAATCCGATGCGTTGACGGATGCGCTCGTCGAGTCACTTGATGATGCGCTCCGCATTCTCGAGGAAGAAATCCGCGGCGATACGTTCCACTGACAGGCTTCTGGAACCGAGATCGGCTTTCTCGTCCTCGCGAAGGATGACGGCGGTTAATCAAGGGTGACTGCAAAATCGGAACAAGGTTTCTCCTGAAGGGTTCTTCTGCGCGGAAGGGCAATAAAAGGAGAAACCGATGAAGAAGATTATTTTCGCTTCTTGTGCGATCCTCGCAGCAACCGTTGCGACCAATGCGGCAGCTCAGGACGGAACAGTCAGCGGTGCAGCCGGCGGCGCAGTCACCGGCGCAATTGTCGGCGGCCCGGTCGGCGCTGCTGTTGGCGGCGTTGCAGGCGCTGTGCTGGGCACAGCCATCGATCCGCCACCGCAGGAAGTCATCACCTACGTTCAGGAGCAGCCGGCACCGGCACCAGTGGTGGTCCAGGAAGAGATCGTGGTTGGTAAACCCATACCCGAAACGGTCGTGCTGACCCCGGTCCCGGATCATACGAACTATTCGTACGCGGTCGTGAACGAACAACGTGTCATCATAGACCCGACGACCCGTACAGTGGTCCAAGTCCTGCAATAATCGGCGGGAATCGGCAGTTCATCATCGAAAAAGGCCCCGTGCGGGGCCTTTTTTATTCAAACGAAGACTTCCTGATCCACGCGGTCCTGCTGTCCGAAGAACTTCAGATACCGTTCCACCTCCGCCGGATCCCCGGTCGCCTTGCGCGGATTGTCCGAGAGCTTCACCGCCGGCCGGCCATTCGCTTCGCTGACCTTGCAGACCAGCGAGATCGGCTTGAGGGCTTCGACGTTCTGCGGCGCGCAGCCGGCAAAATCGTTCGTCAGGTTCGTGCCCCAGCCGAAGCTCATGCGTGCACGACCCTCGAAGTGCCGGTAGGTGTCGATAATGGCTTCGACATCCAGACCATCGGAGAAGATCAGAAGCTTGCTCTTCGGGTCGCGGCCCATCTTCTGCCACCACTCGACGATCCTCTCGCCACCCTCGATCGGGGGCGCACTATCGGGGCGGAAGCCGGTCCAGTCCGCCACCCATTCCGGGGCGTCGCGCAGGAAGGCCGCCGTGCCGAACGCATCCGGCAGCACGATAAGCAGATTGCCGCCGTAGAGCCTGTTCCAGTCCTTCAGCACCTTGTAGGGAGATGCCCGCAACTCCTCGTCGGAATTTGCAAGCGCGGCCACTACCATCGGCAATTCGTGCGCGTTGGTCCCCACGGCTTCCAGATCTGAATCCATGGCCAGCAGCACGTTGCTCGTACCGGTGAAGGCGGGACCGATGCCCTCCTTCAAGGCTTCGACGCACCAGCGCTGCCACAGGAAGCTATGGCGGCGACGGGTGCCAAAATCGGAAACGCGCAGGCCCGGGAACGCACTCAGACGCTCGACCTTCTCCCACATCTTCGCCTTCGCACGGGCGTAAAGCACGTCCAGCGTGAAAGGGCCCATATGCCGCATGGCTGCCCTTGAACGGAGTTCGTTGATAATCGCAAGGGCGGGGATTTCCCACAGCGTCGTATCCATCCAACGGCCATGGAAATGCAGCTCGTACTGGCCGTCCCGCTTGGAAAGTTCGTATTCCGGGAGCCTGTATGTGGCGAGCCAGTTCAGGAACTCGGGCTCGAAAATCTGCTTGCGGCCGTAGAAGGTATTACCCGCCAGCCAGATCATCTCCTTCTTGGAGAGTTTGACGGATCGGGCGTGATCGAGCTGCTCGCGCAGCATCCCTTCATCAATCTCGTCTGCCAGACGAACAGTGGTCGTCCGGTTGATCAGGGAGAAAGTTGCGTCGACATGCGGATACAGCTTCCAGATCATCTGCAGCATCAGGAGTTTGTAGAAGTCCGTGTCGATCAGGCTGCGGATGATCGGATCGAGCTTCCAGGTGTGGTTATAGACCCGGGTCGCGATATCGGTCTTCGTCATGCCTGCCCTGCCCCGGCCCCACCCGGGACCGCTCCGCTTGTTCAGCTGCATTCGGAGGCCGTGAGTGATCCACCTCCGGTGGCAAGACTTATGGAAAAACGCCTCTCAAGTCCACACGCAATTCGGCCGCGAGTTGTCGCAGCCGAACGGGCAAGACCGTTAAATAGGTCAGTTGGCGGGCGCCGCGCCCGTCGGTGGCGCAGGAGCGGGTGCCTCCGCCGGATCAGAGGTGGGCTGTGCATTCCGGGTGGCCGGATTCGTGTCTCCCGCAGGCGGCGTCGCTGTCTGTTTCGCCGGTGGATCGCTCGCCTCGCCCCACATCTCGGCCACGCCCCAGGCGATCATCGCAAGCACGAGGCCAGCGATCAGAACCTTCAACACCGGGAAACCAGTCCGGCCCTGGCGCGCCTCGGTCGCGCTCATCGGCTCTCCGGCCGGTGCGACAATGGGATTGGAATGACCGCTACGGGACTGTTTCGGATCGAATTGCGTGTTCATGACGCCACTCCTGCTTGCGGCCAAGGACCGAGTTCATGTTGCAGGAACGAACGGAATGCTCGGAAGGTTCCGCCCCAGATCAGTAACCCGTTTGTCGATCCACTACGTGCTGAAGCGGCTCGCCTGCCTCATGCCGGGCGATCTGCCGCTCGACGTGGTGGAACAATGCGCGGACGTCGGAGGCGGACGCCGCATGCGGCGTAATGATGACGTTGCCCATGTCCCAGAACAGGTTGTCGGACGAAAGGGGCTCAGCCTCGAAAACGTCAAGTGAAGCGCCACCGAGCACACCGGTTCGCAGAGCCGTCACCAAGTCCTTTTCGACCTGGCTTCCACCGCGACCGGCGTTGATGAACACCGGCTTCCCCAAGGCCCCGCCCTGACGCAGCTTGCCGAAAAGCGATGCGTCGAAGATGCCGCGTGTTTCCTCCGTCAGCGGCAGCAGACCGACGAGGATATCCGCGCGCGAAAGAAACTCATCCAGACCGTTCGCGTCGAATGTCTCGACCCCTTCGATCTCCTTTTTCCGCCGCGACCAACCGATGACGTCGAACCCCATGACCTTGAGCTTCGCCGCCGAATCCTGGCCTAGAACGCCGAGGCCCATGACGCCGACCGTCAGTTCCTTCGCCTCCGGCTGGGAAAGCTCCCGCCAAACATGCTCGCGCTGCTGCCTCGAATAGGCCGGCACCTGGCGTAGATGGCTGAGGCATTGCAGGACGACCCATTCGCTCATCCGCGTCGTGAGGCTGTGGTCCACGAAGCGGACGATCGGAATATCCGGCAGATCAGGCAGAGTGAGGACATGGTCGACGCCGGCGCCTCCCGAGAACAGCACTTCGAGCTTCGGCGCACGCTTGAAGAGATCCGCCTCCGGCTTCCAAACGACGGCATAGCGCGCTTGCGAAAGATCCTGCTCGCGGTCGGAGGCCCGCAAGACCTGCCGCCCTGCGAACGCGTGTCCCAAGGCCGCATCCACCTCGCGGCGCTCGAATTTCAGATCTATGACGACGGCATTTTCGGAAGACATTTCGTGACCCTGTCCTACTGACTGATGGCGGCCGTTTCCACGGCCTCGAGATCGAAGGCCGCAGCCATCAATGCCCGGGTGTAGCTTTCCCTGGGGGCCGAGAATATCTGGTCGGCCGGCCCCTCCTCCACGACCTTTCCGCCGCGCATGACGATGACGTGGTTGGCCAATGCCTTCACCACCTTCAGGTCATGGCTGATGAAGAGGTAGGCGAGATCATGCTTCCTCTGCAGGTCGCGCAAAAGATCCACGACCTGCGCCTGCACGGTCATGTCGAGCGCGGAGGTCGGCTCGTCGAGCATCACGAAGCGCGGCTTCAGCACCATCGCCCGGGCGATGGCGACCCGTTGCCGCTGCCCGCCGGAAAACTCGTGCGGATAACGCCAGCGCGTTTCCGGATCGAGGCCCACTTCGGTCAGCGCCCAGCGCACGCGCTCGTCCCGTTCGTCTTCCGACATTGCGCGCTCGTGGACCTTCAGGCCTTCGGCGATAATCTCGCCGACGGACATGCGCGGACTGAGCGACCCGAATGGGTCCTGGAAGACCACCTGAAGCCTATCGCGCAGCGGTCGCATCTCCTTGTAGGAAAACTGATCGATGCCGCTGCCGATGAAGGCGATCCGTCCTTCCGACGAGATGAGCCGCGCCAACGCGAGGCCGAGCGTGGTCTTGCCCGAACCCGACTCGCCAACGACGCCCAGCGTTTCACCGGCGCGCAACGACAGGCTGACCCCATCGACAGCCTTTACATGGTCCACCACCTTGCGCAGCAGCCCCGCCTTGATAGGGAACCACACGCGGATATCCTGACCCTCCATCACCACCGGCTTCGACGGATCCGGCACTGGCGGTTCACCACGCGGTTCGGACGCCAGAAGATGACGGGTGTACTCGTGCTTGGGGTTGACGAAGACCTCTTCGACCGGACCGGTCTCGACGATCTTCCCCTTGGTCATGACGCAGACGCGGTCGGCGAACTTGCGGACGATCCCGAGGTCGTGGGTGATGAACAGCATGGACATGCCGTGCTCGCCCTTCAGGCGCCGCAGCAGATCAAGGATCTGCGCCTGCACCGTAACGTCGAGCGCCGTTGTCGGCTCGTCGGCGATCAGTAGCTTCGGCCGGTTGGCGAGCGCCATGGCGATCATCACGCGCTGGCGTTGCCCGCCCGAAAGCTGGTGCGGATAGGCCTGCAGCCGCTTTTCCGGCTCCCTTATGCCGACCTGGTTGAGCAGTTCCAGTATCCGGGTTTGCGCCGCCGCGCCGGAAATACCCTGGTGGAGGTCAAGGATCTCGCCGATCTGCTTCTCGATCGAGTGCAGCGGATTGAGCGAGGTCATCGGCTCCTGGAAGATCATCGTGACGTCATTGCCGCGCACCCGGCGCAGCGTCGGTTCCGACGCCTTCAAGAGGTCCTGCCCACCGAACAGGATTTCACCCGACGGATGGCTCGCGGCGGGATAGGGCAGCAGCTTCAGGACGGAATTGGCGGTAACGGACTTTCCGGAACCGGATTCTCCGACGAGCGCCACGACCTCGCCAGGCATGATATCGAACGAGACGTGATCGACGGCGAGCGATGTCGTCCCTCCCTGGTGGAAGGCCACCGACAGATCGCGAACGGAAAGAAGCGGTTCTGTCATCGGATCACCGGAAGGTCTTGCGGGGGTCGAAGGCGTCGCGAACCGCCTCGCCGACGAAGATCAGCAGCGACAGCATGATCGACATGGTGAAGAAGGCCGTGAGCCCCAGCCATGGCGCCTGGAGGTTGTTCTTGCCCTGCGCGATCATTTCGCCGAGCGACGGCGAGCCGGGCGGCATGCCGAAGCCGAGGAAGTCGAGCGAGGTTAGCGTGGCGATCGAGCCGGACAGGATGAACGGCAGGAAGGTCAATGTCGCGACCATGGCGTTGGGCAGGAGGTGACGATACATGATCGTGCCGTTACCGACGCCGAGCGCGCGTGCCGCGTTGACGTATTCGAAGTTGCGGGCCCGCAGGAATTCGGCGCGCACCACGCCGACGAAGCCGACCCAGGAAAAGAGCAGCATGATGCCGAGCAGGACGAAGAAGCCCGGCGGCATGATGGAGGCGATGATCAGCAGGATGTAGAGCACCGGCATGGACGACCAGATCTCGATGAACCGCTGGAAGAGCAGGTCCGTCCAACCGCCGAAATAACCCTGTACGGCACCGGCCGTGACGCCGATGACGGCTGACGCGAGCGTCAGCGCAAGGCCGAACAGCACAGAAACCCTGAAGCCGTAAATCATCCGGGCGGTAACGTCGCGCGCCTGGTCGTCGGTGCCGAGCCAGTTGAGATTTCCGAGCGTGCAGCCCGGATCCTGCGCGCCCATGGGGAAGCCGGCGCACCGCTCATCCTTGTCCATCAGCCAGAAGGGTGGCGTCGGTGCCGAATGCGGAATGTTGGAATTGACGGTCTGATAAGAGTAGCGGATCGGCGGCCAGACCATCCATCCATTCGCTTCGATCTCTTCTGCTATGAACGTCGACCGATAATCGGTGATCGCCAGGAAGCCGCCGAACTTCTCCTCCGGATAGTCCACCAGAACCGGGAAGAGGATTTCGCCCTTGTAGGACGCGACGACAGGGCGGTCGTTGGCGATGAGCTCCGCACAAAGACTGAGCACGAACAGGACCATGAAGATCCAGAACGACCAGTAGCCGCGCTTGTTGGCGCGGAAATTCTCAAGCCGGCGACGATTGGTGGGCGCCAGCCAGCCACGCTTCGGTGGCGTCGTTCGGGCAGTAACGGTGGCGGTGGTTACGGGAGCCTCCATCAGACGTCCCTCCGCTCGAAGTCGATGCGCGGATCGATCCAGGTGTAGATCAGGTCGGAAATCAGGCTGACCACCAGTCCCATCAGCGAGAAGATGTAGAGCGTGCCGAAAACGATCGGATAGTCGCGGTTGACGATCGCGAGATAACCGAGGCGACCGAGACCATCGAGGGAGAAGATGTTTTCGATCAGCAGTGAGCCCGTGAAGAAGGCAGAGATGAAGGCGCCTGGGAAGCCGGCGATGACGATCAGCATGGCGTTACGGAAGACGTGCCCGTAGAGCACCTGGCGTTCGCCCAGCCCCTTGGCGCGGGCCGTCACCACGTACTGCTTGCGGATTTCGTCGAGGAAGGAATTCTTCGTCAACAGTGTCGTCGTTGCAAACGCCGAAAGCGACAGCGCGATGAGCGGCAGCGTGAGATGCCAGAAATAGTCGACGATCTTCTCCCACCAGGAAAGCTGGTCGAAGTTGTCGGATACGAGGCCGCGCAGCGGGAACCAGTCGAGGAAGGAGCCGCCGGCGAAGAGCACGATCAGAAGAATGCCGAACAGGAAGCTCGGAACCGCATAACCGATGATGACGATGCCGGAGGTCCACACGTCGAAGGCAGATCCGTCCCTGACGGCCTTGCGGATGCCGAGCGGAATGGAGATCAGGTAGGAGACGATGAGGATCCAGAAACCAAGCGAAATCGAGACAGGCAGCTTGTCGATGATAAGGTCGATCACCGAGGCATTGCGGAAGAAGCTCTCGCCGAAATCGAAACGGATGTAATTCCACATCATGTCGAGGAAGCGGGTGAGCGGCGGCTTGTCGAAGCCGAACTGCTGCTCCAGCTTGGCGATGAATTCCGGATCCAGCCCCTGCGCGCCGCGATAGCGCGAACTTTCCTCGAAGCCGCCGCCCTGGCTTCCTAGATCGTTTCCGCTACCGGACAAACGGTCTCCGGTATCGGAGCCCTGCAACTGGGCGATCACTTGCTCGACGGGACCACCGGGCGCGAACTGCACCACAAGAAAGGAGATCCCCATGATGCCGATCATCGTCGGGATCATAAGAAGCAGACGTCGGAAAATATAGGCGCCCATCAGAGCTGTCCGCCTGTTGCAAGTGCGCCGACCGTCGCTGGTCCGGTTTCACCGCGTGTCTGCGCGAGGATCAAACGGCATTCCTTCGTTCTGGTGCGAATCATTCCGGCCATTTGGACCAGTTGAGGATGCGGGGCGCAAGCCTCCTCAATTGGAGCCCTGTTTGGCCGACCATGTATCCGGAAAGCCGAGTCCGTATTCCGGAAATCTTTCGGGATGCGTGATGCGGTTCCAGTAGGCGATCTTTGACTCACCGGAATAGAACATCGGAACGACGTAGTGATTGGCCAGGAGCACGCGGTCCATGGCCTTGATCGCTGCCACCTGCTCGTCCCGATCAGTCGCAAACACGATCTTGCGGATAAGGGAATCCACTGCCGGGTCGGCGATACCCGCATAATTGCGCGATCCCTGCCGGTCTACCGATTCAGATCCCCAGTATTCCACCTGCTCGTTTCCGGGGTTCATCGATTGCCCCCAAAGGCCGTACATCATGTCGTAGTCGAAGCTGCGGATGCGATTGATATACTGCGATGCGTCAACCGAGCGAAGGCGGGCTTCGATGCCAATCTTCTTGAGGCTTGCCACATAGGGCAGCACGGTGCGTTCCTGCGAAGGACTGTTCAGCAAAATCTCGAAGCTCATCGGCTGGCCGGTCTTCGTGTTGACCATCCGGTTGCCCTTCAGCTCCCAGCCGGCCTCCTTCAACAAGCCGACTGCCTTCCGCAGATTGTCGCGAACCTTCTGTGGATCACCGCCGATCGGGTTTGTATAGGGCGTCGTGAAGACGCGTTCCGGGATCTTGTCCTTCAATTCCTCCAGCAATTCCAGTTCGCGGCCTTCGGGCAGTCCGGAGGATGCGAGTTCCGTGCCCCAGAAGAAACTGTCGACGCGCTTCAGACCACCATGGGCGAGGTTCTTGTTGAGGTCCTCGAAGTCGTAGGCATAGTTCAGCGCCTCGCGAACACGTGCGTCCTTGAACATGTCCCGACGCATGTTCGGCACGAATGCCTGCATGATGCCGGTGGCCTTGAACGGGTTGGTCAGCGCCTCCTTGATCACGCGCCCATCCTTCACCGCGTCAAAATCGTAACGCGTCGCCCAGCGGCTGGAGCTGTTTTCCTGGCGGAAATCCACCGTACCGGCACGGAAGGATTCGAACTCCACATCGCTATCGGCAAAGTAGGTGTAGCTGATGGCGCGGAAGTTGTGCTGGCCGACATTGATCGGCAGATCCTTGCCCCAGTAATCGTCCCGCAACTCGTACCGGATCGCGGCACCGGGCTGAACGGAAGCAATATTGTAGGGCCCGGACCCCATCGTCGCTTCGAGCGTCGTGCGGGAAATGTCCCGCTGTTTGCCCTGGCTATCCTGGCCTTCCCACCAATGCTTAGGGAGGACCGGAAAGTCGCCGACGATCGAGGGAAGTTCGCGATTGTTCTTTTCATCGAAGCGGAAGGTCACTTCACGCTCGCCCGTCTTTTCTGCGCCGGTGACGTGGCGGTAATAGCCGGAGTAGAACGCGCTATGCTCCTTCAGCATCTCCATGCTGAAAATGACGTCCTCTGGCGTCACCGGCTGGCCATCCGCCCATTTCGCCTCAGGCCTCAGCCTGAACGTTACCGATGAGATGTCGTCGGGGTAGGAGACCGCTTCGGCAAGCAGTCCGTAGGTTCCGAACACCTCGTCTTCCGACCGCTTCATAAGCGTATCGAAGATCATCGTGATACCGGCGGCCGGTGCGCCCCGGTCGATAACCGGGTTGAGATTGTCGAACGTGCCTTCATCGGCCAAACGCAGTTCGCCGGCTTTGGGTGCGTTCACATCGACATAGGGAAGTTGCTTGAAATCTTCCGGCAGCTTCAGGTCGCCGATGACCGCCATTCCATGGCGCCATGTCGGTTCCTGGGCCATCGTTGCCGATGATCCTAGAACCGTTATCGCCAGAGCGACCGCAAGACCTGTCTTCAGCCGGGCCAATTGCATGCAGAATTCCCTTTTCTCTGGTTGTTGCCCGGAAGCATAAGGCAAAGTCGGGCAAAAAACAGGCTGTCCCGCTCACAAGCGTTTTATCGCATCGACCCGAATGCCGGCGATCTCCGTTTCACCAAAATCGTCTTTCACGGTAGATTCGATCGAAAGTGATTTGCGGGGACGAATGACGGCATGCGGACATCACGCATTTTGACGCGGCTGCTTGCAGCAAGCTTGTGCCTTACAGCTCTGGCGGGGCCGGGGCTTGCGGAAACAACGCCGGCCAAGGAACTCTTCGGTGGCGCCAAGTTGCCGACCCGCTCGCAGGCGGCGCCAATCGGTTCCTACGCGAAGGGATGCATGGCAGGCGCCGTCGCGATCCCGACAGACGGGCCGACCTGGCAGGCCATGCGCCTTTCCCGCAACCGGCGCTGGGGCAATCCGCAGATGATCGCCCTGCTGGAGCGGTTTTCGCAGGACGCCGTGAACCTCGGCTGGGGATCCGGCATCCTGATCGGAGACATCTCACAACCGCGTGGCGGCCCGATGCTGTTCGGCCATGCGTCGCATCAGGTCGGACTCGATGCCGATATCTGGTTCACGCCGAAGCCTGCCCAGGCTCTCTCGCCCCAGCAGCGGGAGGACATGCCATTCACCTCGATGCTCGACAAGAGCAAGTTCCTGACTGTGCATCCGGGCCGCTGGACCAACACCCATGCCCGCGTGGTGATGCAGGCCGCAAGCTATCCGCAAGTGGAGCGGGTGTTCGTCAACCCGGCGATCAAGAAGAAGCTGTGTGACACCTGGCAGGGCGACCGGTCGCTGCTCGGCAAGGTGCGACCGGTCTACGGTCACGACGAGCATTTCCATATCCGCATCCATTGTCCTCAGGGTGCTCCCAATTGCAAGCCGCAGGCGCCGGTCGCCAAGGGTGACGGCTGCGACAAGTCGCTTGCCTGGTGGTTCACGAAAGAGCCTTGGGCGAAGCCGAAGAAAGATCCAGACGCGAAACCGGTAAAGCCGAGGCACGTCATGCTGTCCGACCTTCCCAAAGCGTGCGCGGCGGTTCTTGCAGCCCCTGCGCGGTCCATGGAAGACGCAACGTTCGCTACCAATGTCACAGCCTATTCCGCAGCTGCCCCATCCGCACCGGTGCAGAACATCGAAGCCATCATCAACAGCGCTGCGGTGCTACCCGACCTGGGTCCGGTGCCGCTGCCGCGACCCTTCCCGTGAGCAGGCTTTTCAACGGAAACAAGTCCCTGTAGAAGGCCTGTAAATCGATTTAAATACCGAAGGCGAGGACGGTCTTGACACCCCCCTGCATCGCGCTGATCGCGCACGACGAGAAGAAGGATGACATGGCGGATTTCGCCCGCCTGCATCAGCAGGCGCTGGCGAAATTTCGCATTGTCGCCACCGGCACGACGGGCGGCAGGGTACAGGAGGCCTGCCCCGGCCTTGAGGTCACGCGGCTTAAAAGCGGCCCGCTCGGCGGAGATCAGCAGATCGGCGCGATGATCGCCACCGGCGATGTGGATATGCTGCTTTTCTTCATCGACCCACTCTCATCCATGCCGCACGACGTCGACGTCAAGGCGTTGACCCGGCTGGCCACGGTCTACGACATTCCGATGGCGCTCAATCGCGCGACGGCCGAAAAGCTCATCGATTTCCAGTAAGCGGCGATAGGGACAGATGCATCACACTACTGAAAATGAGTCCCTGCCCTTTCCGATCCTGCTCGGCGACATCGGCGGCACGAATGCCCGGTTCTCGATCCTGGTGGACGACACATCCGAGCCGATCCGGTTTCCGAACATCAAGACGGCTGACTATCCGACGATCGACGAGGCCATCGCCAAGGACGTGCTGGAGAAAACTGCGGTGCGACCGCGTTCCACCATTCTTGCCGTGGCCGGTCCCATCGAGGGCGACGAGATCGATCTTACCAATTGCGACTGGATCGTTCGACCCAACGCCCTGATTTCCGATCTTGGCTTCGAGGATGTGCTCGTCCTCAACGATTTCGAGGCCCAGGCGCTCGCCGTGGCATGCCTCACCGACGAATATCGCGAAGACATCGGCCCGAAGATCGAGCCCCTCACCGCATCCCGGGTCGTGCTCGGTCCGGGCACGGGGCTTGGCGTCGCGGGGTTGATCTATGCACGCGACACCTGGTTTCCGGTCCCCGGCGAAGGCGGGCATGTGGATGTCGGCCCGCGCTCGCCACGCGACTTTGCTATCTTCCCGCATCTCGACCGTATCGATGGGCGCGTTTCGGCTGAAGAAATCTTGAGTGGACGCGGTGTCGTGAACATCTATCAGGCCATCTGCAAGACTGACGGCATTCAGCCCGCCTTTACCGATCCTGCGGATATCACGGCCAAGGGCCTCGACCGATCCAACCGCCAAGCGGTCGAAACGCTGTCCCTTTTCTCCACCTATCTCGGCCGCTTCGCCGGCGACATGGCCTTGCTTTTCATGGCGAAAGGCGGCGTCTACCTTGCCGGCGGGATCTCGCAGAAGATCATCCCGGCACTCCAGCAGCCGGAGTTTCGCGCCGGCTTCGAAGACAAGGCCCCGCATTCCGAATTTATGCGCTATATCCCGACTTTCGTCGTCACCCACCCGCTTGCCGCACTCGCAGGCCTTGCAAGTTATGCCCGCACACCCTCCGACTACGGCATCTCCACACAGGGCAGGCGCTGGCAGAAGTAGAGCCTTCACCAAGGCGTCCTGACTCTCCGCACTAGCCAAGCCCGGCCTCTCCCGGTATAGACGCGCCACGCGGAGCCGTCCGGGCTCCAGCGCCAAGCACGCACGGGATGTTCCTTTTTTGGGCGCAGCGAAAGACAAGAAACCACATCTGGATTCCGGCACGGTCACCAGCGTACTCAAGCGGGTGATCGCGGAAAACGGTCGTGATCATATCCGCGGATACGCGTTTGCCATCACCTGCCTCATCTTTGTGGCACTGACCACGGCGTTCACGGCCTGGGTCATGGAAGCGGTGGTCAACGAGGCATTTGCCAACCAGCGAGCCGATGTCGTCTGGCTGATTTGCGGTGCGATCTTCGTCGCCTTCGTCGTCCGCGGGCTGGCGACCTATGGGCACTCCGTGACCCTGTCCAAGATCGGCAACAACATCGTCGCCCGCTACCAGCGGCGCCTCTTCACGCATCTCATGAGCCTGTCGGTCGGGTTCTTCAGCGAGTCCCGCTCGGCCTATCTTGCCGCCCAGATCAGCCAGAACGTCAACGGCATCCGCGACGTCCTGAACCTGACCGTCACCTCGGCGGCGCGTGATCTTCTTACCCTGGTGGCGTTGATCGGCGTGATGGTCAGCAAGGATCCGATCCTGTCGCTGATCGTCTTCGTGGTTGCTCCTCCGCTTCTCCTTGCGCTGCGTTACGTTTCGCGCCGGCTGCGGTCCGCCACCCGTGAGTCGATCGAGCTCAACAGCCACGTGCTGGGTGCGATGCAGGAAACCATCCAGGGCGTTGCCATCGTGAAGGCCTTCACGAT
>NZ_JAJAWH010000040.1 GCF_020531965.1 Pseudorhizobium xiangyangii
GGTGTGGCGGCCCTTGTCGTCATGGCGCAGGAAATAGAAGATGCCTTCCTCGGCGAGAATGCGCTCGATGAAGGCGAGATGGCTTTCGCGATATTGGGTACAGTACTCACGCGTCAGGTGCTCGGCGGTCAGCTCCCACTGGATGTTCTCGATGCCGTTCTCGGCAAAGACCGCCTTGGCAATGTCCGGCACGCTCTGGCCCTGGAAGATCCTGGAATCACTTTGGATATCGAGCCGGTAGAGCACCGGCAGCAGGGTGACCTTGTAGGCGGTGCGGTGATGGCCGCTATCGCCGCGCTCTGCCTCAACGACAACGCCGGAGAAATGACGCGGCGTCTCCAGATATTTGTGGTGGATGGTCAGCGTCGCCGGGGTGTCGAGCATGGCGTTGAGATCGATCGCCGCGTCGCGGCTCACCAGCATGACCTCGGTGCGGGTCAGGCCCGACATGGCCTCCTCGGCCGCGAACGCCGTCACCACCAGGGCACTCTCGGGCACGTCCTTCACCCAGAACGAGAATGCCACGTCATGGCTTTGCAACAGCTGCGGCAGTTTTGGCATGACGTTCACGGCAGTCGCCTCCTTCGGCAGGTTCAGGATAAAGGGTAGGGCAGGGCCGGAATTAACAGGCCCCGCCCCCGCAATGCCGAGACGTTCAGGCTCACGCTCGCCAGCCCGGCTTACTCAGGCTCATGCCTTGGGTGCGCGCCAGTCGTCGGCGCCGGAGGTGCCGGCAACGGTGTGCTCCCAGGTGATCTTGCGATAGGAGAGCGAAACAGTGATGAGCTGGGTGAAGTCGGCGTTCTTCGGATCCTGTACATGCGGCATGCAGCAGTCGATGTCGACGACGAGCGCGTCCTCAAGCTTGGTGGTGAAGAAGTGCTCCTGCTTGCCGGCGGTGTTGGTGCGGTACCACTTGATCTCGCACTTGGTGAGCATCTCGCCGGAGGTCAGCGCATTGTAGAGCAGCGGCGTCGACTTGTTCAGCGAGGAGATGAACTTGAACGGCTTGTGCACGCGCTGGCCGGAGGGCTGGCCGGATTGCGGGTCGCGGGGAATGGTGACGATATGATCGACGCCCTGAACGAGGATCTGGTCCTCGTGACCTTCCTGCCAGATGTTGCCAATCGAATCCTCGGTGGCGGCGCCTTGGGTGATCGGGCCCTGGGTCGCGCCCTCGATGGAGATGTATGCGGGTGTCGGCATCAGCCTGTCCTTCTATTGAATGACCGTCGACCGAATGTCTTTCGGCGTATGTGAATATAACCCCCAGTCAATCAGAATCGAAATGCACCGGCAATCGCATCGAACAAAACTAGCTAGTGAATTGATATAGCGCGAACAATTGCTGAAAGAGGGGCTGCACTCGCACATGCCGAATGCCTCAAACGCAGAGGCTACCTTCGGCGGAATTCCGCCAGATTTTTCACATCCAGACGGTAAAACTACGAGAGAAACGCCCTTAACCCATTGACACAAATGATATTATTGTTCTGGCGAAATATCGCCAAAAATCTTTATGGTATGACGCCCAATCCGAATGCCCATAAGGGCAGATGGGTCCGGCAATCGGTACCTGACGATTATCATATTGATATCTGGCCACTATTCTGCAAATTGAATATTCTCACATTTTGAATTCAAGATTCGATTGATCCTTGCAAATCAATCAAGATCGCTGATACCCTCTGAGGCGAACAATGACGGACAGCTTGAATTGGCAAGCCGAGGAGGACACGCGTGGGTAGAGAGAGCTCTGTGGCGCCGAAAGAGCGCATCAATATCAAGTATGTGCCGGCAACCAACGGACAGCAGGAAGAGGCCGAGCTTCCGCTTCGCCTCATGGTGATCGGTGATTTCGTCGGCAAGGACGACGCAACGCCGCTGGAAGATCGTCGCCCGCTTGTGGTCGACAAGAACAATTTTGCCGCGATGATGGAGGGCGCCGGTATTGGTCGCGACCTGACCGTAAAGAATGTTCTCGCTGAAGACGCCGACAGCGACCTTAGGGTTTCGCTGGGCTTCAAATCGCTGAAGGATTTCGAACCGGATGCGATCGTTCAGCAGGTTCCTGAACTGAAGAAGCTGATCGAACTGCGCGAAGCGCTCGTAGCCTTAAAGGGGCCGCTTGGCAACATGCCCGCGTTCCGCCGCCGCCTCCAGCAACTCCTGGACAATGAAGATAGCCGTGCGCAGCTGCTGACCGAACTCGAAACCGTTCGTCCGGGCGAATAGTCGCGATGCGATGTGACAAGGACTTTATTCCCGTTCGCAGAGGAGTTTCGGCATGAGCGGTACAGCGGAATTGAAAGAGCAGAGCAATTCAGGGATTGCAAATGACACCGGGCAGGGATCGCTCCTCGCCCAGATAATGGAAGAAACGCGGCTGCAGCCGGGCGAAGAAAGCTATGACATCGCCCTGAAGGGGGTCGAAGCGTTCATGGTGGACCTTCTCAGGTCCAACCGGGCGGAAGAGAAGATCAACAAGACGGTGGTCGACAGGATGATCGCCGAACTCGACCGAAAGATCAGCAAGCAGGTTGACGAGATCCTGCATCACGCCGATTTTCAGGAAATTGAATCGGCTTGGCGCTCGCTCAAATTATTGGTGGACCGCACCGACTTCCGGGAAAACATCAAGATCGACGTGCTCTCGATCTCCAAGACAGAGCTTCTCGACGATTTCGAGCAGGCCCCGGAGGTCGTTCAATCCGGCCTGTACAAGCATGTGTACGCGGCGGGCTATGGCCAGTTCGGTGGCGACCCTACCGGGGTAATGGTCGCCAATTATAATTTCGGGCCGTCCGCCCCGGACGTGAAACTTCTGCAATATGTCGGCGCTGTCGGCGCGATGGCGCATGCCCCGTTCATCGGCGCGGCAGCACCGGACATGTTCGGCGTGTCGAGCTATGTCGATCTTCCGTCGGTGAAGGAGCTGGCCTCGGTCTACGAGGGGCCACGCTTCCGCAAGTGGAAC
This sequence comes from Pseudorhizobium xiangyangii, assembly GCF_020531965.1. GTDB lineage: Bacteria > Pseudomonadota > Alphaproteobacteria > Rhizobiales > Rhizobiaceae > Neorhizobium > Neorhizobium xiangyangii. The sequence continues at coordinate 2,978 of NZ_JAJAWH010000040.1, forward strand.
AGCCTGCGCGAAAGTGAGGATGCCCGCTATATTGGTTTGACCGGACCGCGCTTCCTCCTGCGTCAGCCTTATGACCCGCTCGACAACCCGACGCGCTCCTTCGTCTACGAGGAGAATGTCGTGACCGACCACGAGCATTTTCTGTGGGGCAACACCGCGTTTGTGCTGGCGACCCGTATCACCGACAGCTTTGCGAAGTTCCGGTGGTGCCCGAACATCATCGGCCCTCAGAGCGGCGGTGCCGTGCATGACCTGCCAGTCCATATTCATGAGGCGATGGGACAGCTCGAGGCCAAGATCCCAACCGAGGTTCTGATCACCGACCGGCGCGAGTTTGAGATGGCCGAGATGGGTTTCATTTCGTTGACGATGCGCAAGGGCACCGACAACGCCGCCTTTTTCTCGGCAAATTCGATCCAGAAGCCGAAGCGGTTCCCAAACACGCGCGAAGGGAAGATGGCTGAGACGAACTACAAGCTCGGCACCCAGCTTCCCTACATGTTCATCATCAATCGTCTGGCGCACTACATCAAGGTGCTCCAGCGCGAACAGATCGGCAGCTGGAAAGAGCGCGAGGATCTCGAGCGGGAGCTGAACGTCTGGCTCAAGCAATATGTCGCCGACCAGGAAAACCCGCCGTCGGAGGTACGCAGCCGTCGTCCGCTCCGCGCCGCTACCATCGAGGTTTCGGATGTCGAGGGGGATCCAGGCTGGTATCAGGTCGCGCTGAAGGTGCGTCCGCATTTCAAGTATATGGGCGCAAACTTCGAATTGTCGCTAGTCGGCAAACTCGACAAGGCGACCGTCACGTCAGACGTGGCCGTCTAGCCGATGGCGGGGGGGAGGAATCTGGCACTATCAGCACGCGGCGCCGTCTGGAACTCAAGGTCCCGGACGGCGGCCGGCAGTCTGTTCGAGCGCCTGCTGATCGACGAGGAAGACCTCGATGTTCTGGCTTATGATAGCCGGATCGATGCGCTTCTTCGTTCGATCAAGCGCAATCTCGACCGGGCGCTGAATATTCATGCCGGCGGTGCCGCGGCAAACCCTCTCGTCGGTGTGACCGATTTTAATGACAGCACGGTGAATTCAAACGACGTCGCCGATCACATGACCGCAGCGATCAAGAGCTGTATTCAGGCCGCAGAGCCTCGAATCAGCTGCGTCGATGTCAAGCACATTCCGGATCCGGAAGCGCCGCTTTTGTTGAAGTTCGCCGTTCTTTGCTCGATCGACGTCGACGATGTCCATGAACAGATCCGCATCGACATGGCGATGCGCGATGGCCGGATCCATCAACTCGGCTAGTTGCGTGCACGCAGGAGGATGCGATTTGAACAAGCTATTTCAGGACGAACTCAACTATCTGAAAGATGTCGGGCGCGAGTTCTCCAAACTCAATCCGAAGCTCGCAAAATATCTGTCCGAGGAAAGCACCGACCCTGACGTCGAGCGCATGATGGAGGGCTTCGCCTTTCTGACCAGTGGTATCAGGGGCAAGATCGAAGACGAGATGCCTGAATTCACCCACTCGATGATCTCCATCGTGTGGCCGAATTTCCTGCGTGTCTTTCCCTCCACCACTATGATGAAACTTACGCCGATCGATCGATCGATCACCGAGCGGCAGATCGTCGCGAAAGCGACCGAAGTGCTGTCGAACCCAGTCGACGGCGTGCCATGCCGATTTGTAACGACAAGCGATTGCGCGGTCTATCCGCTGGAAATCGCCGGGCTGCGACTGGAAAAGTCTCGCGACAACGCGCGGATCCGCATTGCCTTCAAAACTCTGTCGGGGCTGCCGCTTGGGCAGATTAATCTGACGGACCTCCGGCTCACATTCACAGGCGATGCGACAACTTCGCAGGTGCTGCATCTTTGGACCGGTCGCTACTTGAAGGCCATCAAGATCGTCTTTGGTGAGGACGACTTACGATCGCTGCCCCCGGACAGCCATTTTTATCCGATCGGCATGAGCGCGGGCGAGGCAATACTTCCGCAGCCACGAACCGCATTCGAGGGGCACCGCCTGCTCCAGGAATATTTCGTGTTCCCGGCGAAATTCTACGGATACGACCTCCTCAAGCTTGGGCCGGTCTTTGCCGGACGCGCCGAAAGCGAATTCGAGATTGAACTCGAGTTCGAACGCTCGCTGCCAGCTGACATCCGTCTCCGGCCGGATGCCATTCAGCTCTATTGTGTCCCCGCAGTGAACCTTTTTTTGACCGGCGCCGACCCGCTGCTGATCGATCATCGAAAAACCGCCTATCGCATCCGTCCGCAAGATCAGGAAACCGGCCAGCTTGAGGTCTTTTCGATCGACCATTGCACCAGCCATATCACGTCTGGCCGGGACGAACGGATTTCCAGCGGGCGAACCTATCCTGCGTTTGAATCGTTCAACCATGAGGTTGGAGAGGGGCCGCATGGCGAGCAGATCTACTATCGCCACCGGGCAAAAAAGTCGCTCTCGCACGACGGCTTTGAATATGAGATTTCGTTTGTCCTGCACAATTCGAGGGAAGCGGTTCCGGTGGAAGAGTCGCTATCGGTCGACCTGACCTGTTTCAATCGGAATATCTGCGCAGAACTCGCAATCGGTGAGATCCGCACTGCACCTAAGTCGGCGGCGACCTTCGTCGAGTATACCAATGTGACGCGCCCAACAGTGCCGGTTTATCCGCCGCTCGATGGGACTCTTAACTGGAATCTTATTGCGAATCTCTCGCTCAATTACATGTCGCTGCTCGACCGCGATGCGATCGCTGCGATCCTGTCCACCTACGATTATCGTAGCCTCTATGACCGCCAGGCTGAACGTGCGGCGCGACAGAGGCTCGAAGGCATCCTAACGCTGACAACGCAGCCGGTGGATCGCCTGTTCAAGGGTATGCCCATTCGCGGGCTCAAGACCAAAATGACAATGCGCGAGAGCTGCTTTCAGTCGGAAGGGGAGATGTACCTTTTTGCAAGCATCCTCGCGGAGTTTTTCGCGCTCTACGCGACGGTCAATTCATTCCACCAACTTGAAGCGCGTGGGGAAGAACATGGGGAGATATACACATGGCAGCCTCGGATCGGACGACAGCCGCTGATCTAGGCGGTCACCTTGAGCGGGAAGCCGCAAGGTTTTCCGCCTTTCAGGCAATCGAACTCATCCAGGGCCACTATGATGGCGGCCGGGAAACGGGCACGCATGCGCTGGCAGCCGACGAGAAATTGTTTTTCGGCGTCGACCATAGCCTGGCATTTCCTTTGTCCGACGTCGCTGACATCCGCCGCCTCCCGCCGACCAACGATGGTGGGGTCGAACGTTTCCGCATAAATGTGACCTTCCTTGGGCTTCACGGATCCGGTACGCCACTGCCCAGCTATTTCGCCGAAGAGATCGCCCGTTTCGACGCGGACGAATCCGTCACCAAGGGCTTCAACGACTTCTTCCACAATCGACTTGTCGGACTGCTTTTCCGGGCCTGGCGCAAGCACCGCTATTATCGGCGGTATCAACCGGGTGGCCGCGATCCGTTTTCGTCGTGGGTGTTCTCACTGTTCGGTCTCGGTAGCGCAGAATCGCGCGCGTCTACGCACATCTACTGGCCACGGCTTCTTTGCTTCGCCGGCATGCTGTCGACGCGCAACCGGTCACCTTCAATGATGGCGCGGATCATTGTCCACGCCTTTCGGCTGAGCGCCGTCGATATCGATGAGTGGGTGCAGCGCAAAGTTCGCATTTCCGCCGACCAGACGACGAGGCTTGGCCGTGGAAATTCGTCGCTCGGCCACAACATGATCCTCGGCAACGGCGCGCGCGATATCCAGGGTAAGATCCGCATTGTCATCCGGAACCTGACGTTTCAACGCTTCCAGGACTTTCTGCCCCATGGGGCTGACTACAAGCGGCTGCGTGGTCTCGTCGAATTCATGATGCGCGACCAACTCGCTTATGACCTCAAGCTCGGACTTCTGCCGTCAGAAGCCCATCCGTTGACAATGAAGCGGGATTGCCCCGGCCGGCTTGGCTGGTCGTCATTTCTTGGCGACCGTAAATACGCGGAAGCGCGCGACGTCATCATCCGGGTGAGGAGCTGATCACGATGCGCCTCACACTCATGGTCAACAATACCGGCGATTTGAACGGCGGCGTCAAGGCGACTGCCTCCTTCGACGAAACGGGCGGCAGCATCGGCAGCGCCGATGATTGCCAGTGGGTGCTGGCGGACCGGCGCGCCACGGTGGAACCGCAGCACCTGCGTGTCCTATACATTGACGGCGGCTTTTGTCTCGAGGTGCTCGCCGCGGCCGGCCTTCAGGTCAATGGGGCCTCTTCCGTCATCGGTCTGGGAGACATTTTCAGGGTGACAGATGGCGACACGCTGGCGATCGGACGTTTCGAGGTTTCCGCCTACGTGACGGTGACGTCGAACGAGGACGAAGAAATGTCGCAGCGGGGAGCACAATGGGCCCGTCGCTTCATGTCTGTCGGTGCGCTCGTTGGCGATCAGGCCGAAGAGGAGCTCTCCAGCGGCAACCTTTTCGAGTCCAGGCTGATGCGCCGGGACGGAAACATCCAGCTCTCCGAGCGGCTGGCGCGTGCCAGCCGCACCGATCCCCTCGAGGTGCTCGATGAGGACAGTAAGAGCCGCATGACGAGCACAAAGGACCCGGTGGCGGCCTTTGACCGGGACCAGAAAGCAGAAGGTGACATTATGGTGCTGAAGGTGGGCGATATCATTAATGTTGAGCCGGAAAAGGCCAACCGCGTTGAAATGCCAGACGATCTTCAGCCGGGATCGGCGCATCTGACACTGCCAAGGGTGAGAGACGGCAAGATGACGGGCAAACCCAGCCGGGCTGGACAGGCGCCTGCTGGGGATATGGATGCCTACTTGGAATCTCTCACCACCTCGGCGCTCTATCCTCGCTCGGTTAGCACCGAAGACCTTCGCGATGCCTCGACGCGAGACCGCTGGCTTGGTGGAGTAGAGTCGGAAGCGGCCGACGAGCGACTTATCGACCACGTTGTCCTGCGGCCGCTCTGCCAGGCGCTGGGATTGCCCGTGCAGGACATGAGTGTGCCACAGACAAACCGGCTCGCGCGCGATATCGGTGAGGCGCTGAAGACGGCGATCGCCGGTCTGATGGCGACACACCAGCGCGAGCTGTCTAACAAGAGCCACCTTGCCGAGACGCACCTGCATGCGATCGAGGACAACCCCTTGCGCTTGCAGCAGCCGATTGACGATACGATCCGCGACCTGTTCCTCGCCCAAAGCCCGGTTCACCTTTCGGCGGCAGCGGCGATCGGCGAGAGCCTGGAGCAGCTACGACATCATCAGCGTGCCAGCGAAGCCGCGACCGAGGCTGCGCTTGACCGTGTCCTGCAGGCACTCGGCCCGGTGGCACTGGCCAGGCGCTTCCTCAAGTACAAGGGCCACGCACCGCGCTCGGGCGATCTCGATGCGTGGCACTGGACGATGTACCAGCACTATTTCGCCGAGATGCGTTCGGACCAGCAAGGCGGGCTTTCCCGCATGTTCTGGGAGGTCTACGGCCAAGTCTATGACCGCGAGATGCGCCAATTAACGATGGAAGGGTGACGCATGTTCCGGCGCGCCTTCCTCCAGGCAAGTTTGATCGCAGCATTGGGCAGCCTGAGCACAGGGTGCACGCCGGCGAAGACGTTCGATGCCATAGATAAAATGGGGAAGATCGCCATGGACCCCGATCTTCCCATCGGTCCCCCGAAGGAACAACCGTCGACGGCGACGATCACCCTTTACTCCGAGCCGGGCGCAAACCGGACGAATATGGCCGACGCTCCGGTAGATGTCTGGATTTTCGAACTGGCCGGCGACGACCAGCTTATGTCCGCAGATTTTCTAAACCTGTCGCAGGATCCCAAGGCAACGCTCGGCGTCTCCTATGTCCGGCATCAGACCAAGCAGGTCTCGCCCGGCCAGTCGGAGGTGCTGCCGTCCCTCAAGTTGAAGGAAGACACTGCCTTCATCGGCGTGGCGGTCGGTTTTGCCAGCCTCGACAACGCCACTTGGCGGGCGGTCGAGAAGGTCAAGGCCGTCGGCGAAATCTACACCATCGTCATCCCCATCAGAAAGAACAAGGCAGCGATCCAGATCCATCGCTAACGTTTCGGAAGGCCCCCCGGGGCCGGAGAGGAGAGAAGAATTTGTCGTTGCGTAATCAGGTCATCTGGGCAGATGGCGCTTTTCTAAGGCCAAATCATTTTCAGCAGCAGGTGCGTTACCACGAGTATGTGACACGCCGGCGCGGCGATGCGCTCGATGCCTACCAGTATGGCCTGGAAAGCATCGAAATCAATCACGAAAATCTCCTTCATGGCCGGGTTTCCATTGTCTCGGCCAGCGGCATTTTCCCGGACCGCACGGTCTTCGAAATCCCAGGCGAAACCCCTCCGCCCAAGCCCCTGGATATCTCCAGAACGAATATTGCCGACGAGATTGTCTATCTTGCATTGCCTCTCTGGGCGAATGGCATCCCGGAGATTTTGACAGAGGGAGGGGCCAAGGAGGCTGCCCGGCTCTCAATATTGAGCCAAGAGACGCTCGATACGGCAAGCGACGATTCGGAACCTTGGAGTGTCGATGTCGGGCAGCTCAGCACAAACCTTATGCTCGGGTGCGAGGACCGCAGCTCATACACTTGCATTCCGATTGCGCGCATCAAGGAGAAGCGTAGCGATGGCAGCATTGTGCTCGATGCCGATTTCATGCCGATGGCTTATGACATCGATGCGATCCCGCGGCTGTGCCGGACGCTCGATGATTTTTCAGGCCTGCTCAACCAGCGTGCCCAACAAATAGCCACCCGCCTTGGCGCTGTTCATCAAGGCGGTGTCGCCGACGTTGCCGATTTCATGATGCTTCAGACTGTCAATCGTCTAGGGCCGGTGTTCAGGCATCTGAGCACGATCAAGCGTGTTCATCCGGAGCGTTTGTTCGAGGTTTTCGCTGGCGCCGCCGGAGAGCTTGCAACCTTCACCCATGCGTCGAGGTTAGCGGGCCCCTGGCTGGCATACTCACATGAAGAGCCACGCGTCTGTTTCGATCCGCTGATCACCTCCTTGCACCGTTCGCTCAGCGTGCTGCTGGAGCCGAACGCTGTCGCCCTGCCGCTGCACAAGCACAAGTACGGCATCCTCACCGCGCCGATCAGCGATCCTGAACTCTTCAGCACCTGCGTCTTCGTTCTCGCGGTGCGTGCCGCCGTGCCGCTCGACCGGCTGGCAAAGACCTTTCCGGCGCAGGTCAAGATCTCGTCGATCGAAAAGATCCGCGAGCTGATCAATCTGCATCTGCCAGGCGTTGTACTCCAAGCCCTGGCAACGGCCCCGCGCCAGCTGCCGTACCATGCCGGCTACACCTATTTCATGCTCGACCACAATTCCAGCGGCTGGAAGAACCTCGCCAGATCCAGCGGTTTCGCATTCCATATCGCCGGCGAATTCCCCGATCTCGAGATGCAGCTTTGGGCCGTCCGCGGACGCCAGGGTCAGGCAGGTACGCCATGAATGAGCTAACAATCAACGGAAGTGCAAACCGCGGACTGAAAAACAACGAGCTGTTTTTAGCCGAGGCCGGCTCCACTGCCGTGGCCGAGCAAAAGCCGGAACGGCCACGCGCAATCCGTGCCCGGACGGATCAGGCCTTTTCCTTCGCAATGCGGGGCGGTGCGCTCAATTCTCTGGTCGATTCTACCGCCGAATTGCTCGCCCTGGTGCTGCGCGTATCCGATCTCGGCCAATATGACGACGTTGACGAGCTTCATAAGCGCTGCAGGCACGAGATCGAGGCCGTCGAACTTGAGACACACAGGCTGGGCTATGACCGGGTGACCGTGCTGGCGTTGCGTTATTGCCTCTGCAGTGTGATCGACGAGGCGGTCATGAACAGCCCCTGGGGGCAGGTGAGCAGCTGGTCTGAGCGCAGCTTGCTGGCCTTGTTCCATGACGAAACCTGGGGCGGCGAAAAGTTCTTTGTCATCCTCGAGCGGCTGATGATGGAACCGTCGCGCTACCTGCAGATCATCGAATTTCTCTATCTGTGCCTGTGTCTTGGCTATGAGGGCCGCTACCGGCCGGTGCACAACGGGCGCGCGCAGCTCGAGGCGCTAATCAAGGAAGTGCACGATGTTATTCGCAAGGAACGCGGTCCCGTCGATCCGCTGATGACGCTCAGAGCCGATCATATCGTTGACCGTGCCCATCACATGCGCTGGCAGACACCAATTGCCGCGGTGATCGCGTCGGCCCTGGCGCTTGCCGTTGGCACCTATCTCGGCTTCTTCTTTTACACCGAGCACTTCACCAACGGAATTATTGCGGAGTTGACGCAAGTCCTGCGCGGATAGGGAGAAAAAAATGGCCAAAGTTGAACTTAAGGGGCTTGTCGACCGACTGAACAATCCGAGCCGGGCGGCGCTTGAGGACGCGGCATCCGTCTGCGTTGCGCATTGTCACCGCGAGGTCATGATCGAGCATTTCCTCATGGCGCTGGCGGAAAAGCCATCGGGAGATCTGCGAATACTGCTGCAAGCTTACGCAATCGATCCACAACGGCTGATCGAGGGCCTGAAATCGGGTCTCGAGCGGTTCCGTCATGGAGACGGCAACTCTCCGGTGTTTTCGCCGCTGCTGATCGAGCTTTTGCAGGACGCCTGGATGGTGGCTTCGATTGAGCTTGGTGAGACGAGCATCCGAAGTGGCGCTGTCCTTGTTGCGCTGCTTCAGGATCTCGGGCGCTTTGCCCGGTTCGAATATGCCGCCCTGCTCGATGCGATCCCAAGAGACGCCATCAAACGCGACTTTGCGGGTCTGACCCGGGGATCCGTCGAGGAACCAACGGTGGCCGCGCCAGCAAACGGTAGGCTGGACCGGGCGGATGGAGGCGCCGATAGCAGCGCGCTTGCAAAGTTCGCCCATAATTTCACCGAGCAGGCCCGACAGGGGAAGATTGATCCTGTTTTTTGCCGGGATCTCGAAATCCGCCAGATCGTCGACATCCTCGCACGGCGGCGGAAGAACAACCCCATCTGTGTTGGTGAAGCTGGCGTCGGCAAGACGGCGGTGGTCGAGGGCCTCGCGCTCAAGATCGTTGAAGGGGACGTGCCCGAGAGCTTGGCCGGCGCGGAGATCTACGGCCTCGATCTGGGCGCGCTCCAAGCTGGGGCGTCCGTCAAGGGTGAGTTCGAAAAACGCCTGAAGGCGGTCCTTGATGAGGTGAAGCAGGCAGACCGCCGGACGATCCTGTTTATCGATGAGGCGCATACGTTGATCGGGGCGGGCGGACAGGCCGGTGGCAGCGATGCGGCCAACCTGCTTAAACCGGCTCTGGCCCGCGGCGAGATCAGAACCATCGCGGCCACCACGTGGTCCGAGTACAAGAAGTACTTTGAAAAGGATCCGGCCCTAACGCGTCGCTTCCAGCTGGTGAAGCTGGACGAGCCGACGCCGGAACAGGCCAGGATCATCCTGCGGGGACTGGTGCCGGCTTACGAGCGCGCCCATGACGGCGTCTATATCAGTGAGGCGGGGCTTGACGCTGCCGTCCGGCTGTCGGCCCGATATATCACCGGTCGCCAATTGCCGGACAAGGCGATTGATGTGCTCGACACGGCCTGCGCGCGCGTGCGCGTTGCGGCGAGCGGCCTGCCCTTGGTGATCGAACGACTCCGCCGGTCCGTCATAGCGATGGAGCAGGAGAAGGCAACGCTCCAGCGCGATTTTGATACCGGTCTTGCCGACAGGGACCTGCTGTCGCGGCTTGAAATCATCGATAGGCAGCTTGTTGAGACGGAAGCGGAGCAAAGAGCGCTTGAAGCCAACCACGCCTATCAGGCGCAGTTGCGCGACAGCCTGAAATCGCTTCTCTCGGGATCCGCGGCGGACGAGGGCCCTGAAGGTCGCCGCGCGGCGATTGTCCTGGCGCGACAACAATTCGACAATGAACGCAAGCGCACGCCCCTGACGGCGCTAGAGGTTGGTGCAGCGGAGATCGCGAGCGTCATCTCTGATTGGACCGGGATTCCGGTTTCCTCAATGGCGCAGGACGAGGTCTCCGGACTGCTATCGCTTGCGATCAGCATTGGCGAGGTCGTCAAGGGGCAAGACCATGCCCTGAAAGCCATCGAGGAGCAGTTGCAGTCGGCGAAGCTTGATCTTCACCAGGCTGGCCGACCGTTGGGCGTCTTCCTGCTTGTCGGCCCCTCCGGCGTCGGCAAGACCGAGACCGCGCTTCAAGTCGCGCGCAAGATGTTCGGCGGCGAACAGTTCATGACAACCTTCAACATGACCGAGTTCCAGGAAAAGCACACGGTTTCGCGGCTCATCGGCTCGCCGCCTGGATATGTCGGTTTTGGCGAGGGCGGTATTCTCACCGAAGCCATCCGCAAGAAGCCCTATTCGGTCGTCCTGCTCGACGAAGTCGAGAAGGCCGACCCAGATGTCCTAAACCTCTTCTACCAGGCGTTCGACAAGGGTACCCTGTCGGACGGCGAGGGGCGGGAGATCGATTGCAAGAACACCATTTTCATTCTCGCCTCGAACCTGGCTTCCGACGAGATCCTCGACCTCGCGACGGCCAGCCCGCCTCTCAATCCCGATACCATCCGCGCCGAAATCGAGCCGGTCCTTGCGCGGCACTTCAAGCCGGCGCTTTTGGCCCGCATGCAGCCTATCGTCTACCTTCCGCTGAAGGGCGAAGTCATGCGCGAAATCATTCTTGCCCGGGTTTCCGATCTCACCAAAACGTTCATGGTAAGGCAGGGCTTAGAATTCTCTGTGGCGCCGGGCGTTATTGAGCTTTTGCAGGCTCTTTGCACGCAAGGCGCGACAGGCGCGCGACTGGTCGACAAGCTCATTCAAAGGCGAGTTCTGCCGGAAATCTCCCGCGAACTGCTGCGTTGCAGCCTCGAAGAGCGACACCTTTTGTCGGTTGAGGTGAAGCTTGGGAATGACGGCGAATTCGCATTCGCCTTCCGCAAGAGTGAGGACGAACCAGCTCTTGAGGCGACTCAATGACGCTCGCCAGCAGCCATGTGCTGGACTTGTGTGTCGAGCTCGCCGGTATCGATGATGTCGAGCGGCTACGCACGCAGATCGTCCATTGCATGGCGCAGATTCTTGGTGCAAAATTCGTCGCCCTGATGGGACTGAATGAGACCCAGGAAGCCTGCGTACCCCTCGCCACTTGGCCGATCGGCCATCGGCTGCCGGCTTTTAATCTCGCGACATCCGAACGCGCCGACCATCCGATCATCTGGGCGCTGAACCTGCCGCGCTTGATCGAGGAGGCCGCGCAGGGCGAACAATCGATGGCGGCGCTTAGAGGAATCCTCGATGGAGAACAGGACGACACCCGGCTCGTGATTGTGCCGGCCCGTTTCGCATCTGGCAGCTTCGCCGACCTGGTGTTCTTCGCCTTCGTCGCGAAAGGCGGGGCCGCGCGAGGCCCCACTGAGCTTGCCGAGAAATTCGCTCGATTCAGCGCGCGCCAAAGTCACGTCCTGCGCCAGCTGCATCAAAGTCTTGCCGCGGCAGACGTCCTGGCGCGATCCGTGCAGAGTGCGGATAGAAGCCGGGATTTTTACCAGCAGGCGCTGCCTGCGGCGCTGTCAGCAACGCTGGTCGGCCAGTCCCCCCAGATGCAGGATTTGCGGTCGCTGATATCGTCGCTGGCACCCGGTTCCGGTACGGTTCTGATCGAAGGTGAGACCGGGACCGGCAAGCAACTTGCCGCACTTGAGTTGCATCGTCTTTCGGAACGACGCAACGGCCCATTCGTCCGCGTTCGCGCCAGCGAACTTGTCAAACCGGACAAGCATCTCTTCGGGCATTCAGATGACGAAGCGGGGATAGTTGTCATTCGGGCAGGGCTCCTTGAGAGCGCCCATCGCGGAACCCTATTCATCGACGAGGTCTCAGACCTGCCTTTGTCATTGCAGGCGAAAATTCTGCGTGCACACGAGCAAAGGTCGTTCCTCCCGGCCGGCTCCACTCAGGCACTCACAAGCGATTTTCGCCTGATTGCGGCGACCCAACGACCAATCAATTCGCTCATTGCAAGGCAGCGGCTTCACGACCGACTGTTCGATCGGCAATTCGCGACCAGGGTTCAGCTTCTTCCGCTGCGCGAACGCAAGGACGACATCATCGAACTGAGCCAATACTTCCTTCAGCGCGATGCCCAATTGAGGGGACGCAGCGCCAACGTGCTTTCGCCGACGGCCGAGCGGGCCTTGCTCGGATGTGCCTATCCCGGAAACGTCCGACAACTTCAGACGCTGATCACCGATGCAATCCACTTCACAGGGCAGGGACAGACAATCGACGAGAAGCACGTTCGGTGCCTTCTCGAAGGGGGGCCTGATGGCGAGCCCGGGAACTGGCCCGGGCTTCGGCAAGCCTGCGACATCTACGAGCGTGACCTGATCCGAAGGAGCCTCCTCAGCAAGGGGGGGGATCGATCGCGAACCGCGAGAGAGTTGCGAGTTCCCCTCAGAACCCTTGCCGATAAGTTGAAGAAATATGGCCTTGAAAGATATGGTAATGAAATTGAAGACTATGGCATTGCTCGCAGGTCTTATAGTGATCCTGCCACTGGTACAGTTCGACAGGGCCTCAGCCGAAGATAACCTGCTTGCTCAGGGCAAGCACTGCGGGCTTATGGAGGACAGGGTCTCCCGTCTATTATGCTTCGACGAGCTGTTCGCAACGCCGGTCGCTTCGACAACGACGACCTCTCCATCCACTGCGGTCACGACGGCGCCGGCCCCCTTGCGTGCGCTGATCGAAGAGGTCGAGAAATCACGGCCGGCCGGCAGCAATGAATGGCTCGTCCGGGCGCGCCCTTGGCATGAGTTCATGCTGATGAAGGACGACGACTTCCGAAAAACTCTGACCGGCACCCAGAACCGCCAACCGGCCGGCGAAAATGCGGCCCAGCACGAATGGACGCCGCAGACGGTCGATATCTTCATGACCACAAAGCAGGCCGAGTTGTCCGCTGGTCAGTCGCCGGGCGAAGAGGCGGTACTGATGCTGAGCTGCGAAAACGACATCACAACGCTTGGCGTGCTTCTGCCGAAGCCGATCCGGACGCTCCAGGCGCAGCTGTCGCTCTCAGGAGGGCAAGGGAGTGTCTTCCGGCTCAACTGGCGTGACATCGAGAACGGCGATTTTGTGATTGCCGGCCGCGGCCTTGAGAGCATCGACACGATCAAGGCGATCGCCGGTTTTGAACGGATCCAGCTTCAGGTCGGCTATCCGGACGGCCCCCGAGCCTTCCTGTTCGACATCGGCGATCTGAAGGATCAGCTGAAGCCACTGCGAACCGCATGTCATTGGTAAAATAAAAAAGTGATTGGAACGGCGATGAATAACACGATCATGACATTGGTCCGCAGGCTGTTTCGAGGTCTTAAATCCGGCCTTTTTTTGAGCACGGCACTTTTGATCCTGCTTGCCTCGGCTATCTGGTTTTACGGCCCCTCTTTCTACTATCTGGAATACGCACCGTTCGAACCGGTGACCAACCGCGTGATCGCCGTTGGCGTTCTCGTCGTTCTCTGGGGCATCAACAATTACTTTCTGGCGCGAGCGAATGCGCGAATAAAACCCAGGAAGCAGGTCGCCATTGAGTGGACCGCGCCGGATCCGGACGAGGAGCTGATCGCACTCCTCAGTCAGTCCTTCCGCAACACGGTGCGGACCGTTCGCGAGAAGTGGATGGGCAAGGAGCGCCGGGCGCGTTCGATTTATGCGCTGCCCTGGTATCTCGTGATCGGGCCGGCGCAGAGTGGGAAAACTTCGCTGATCACCGACGCGGATCTGTCCTTCCCGTTAGGACATGCCCTCAACGACCATGCGAAGTCGAGTGTCAGTGCCGATCTACCGCACTACTGGGTCACGAATGAAAGCATGTTATTCGACATTCCGGGCACATGGCTGGAACGCACCCAGGCAACCGCACTCAACCGGGAGCGGGCGGCGGCGATGACCGGCGCGACGAGGTCTGAGGTACAGACCAAGGAAAAGCGGCTGTGGGACGCGTTTCTGACACTTTTGACCGAGCATCGGCCGCGCAGGCCGATCAATGGCGTTATCCTCACCATGGATATTGTCGATCTGATCCGGGCCAGTGACGAACGCCGGACCGAAATAGCGATGGCGATCCACGGGCGGTTGGTAGAGATTTCCGAGAAGCTTGGAACGAGGTTTACCGTCCATATCGTGCTGACAAAGCTCGATCGACTTGCGGGATTCCGCGACTACTTCTCACAGTTCTCGCGGACCGAACGGACGACGCCGTTCGGCTTCTCCTTCCCAATCTATGATGAAGTGTCGGCCGATAAATGGGCTGAGGACTTCGAACGCGAGTTCCAGGCCTTCATAACCCAGGCCAATGACGACATGCTCGACCGGCTCTATGGACAGCGCGACACGGCTAGCCGTCGCAACATCTACACGTTCTCCCGCGAGATCGCCGCAGCAGGCCCGGCAATCGCGGATTTTTTCAAGCGAGCGCTGCTATCGGACAGGTTTTCGACGCCGCCTCTCGTGCGCGGCATCTACCTTACGTCGGCACGGCAGGAAGGCGTTCCCTTCAATGCTCTGCTTTATCGTATCGCGCGCGACTACCACATGCAGCCACCGGTGCTGCCGGCATATTCCGGCCATTCGATGCGGTTTTTCACCGATCTCCTGTTCAAGCAGGTTATTTTCCGGGAGTCGGGGCTTTCCGGCGACAATCTGAAGGTCGAACAGCGCAAGCGGTTGGTGTTCCGTGGGACGGTGCTGGCCAGCGTGTTGTTGGTGCTTGGTTTCGGCTTCCTACTCAACGCAGCGATGCAGGATAACTTTGCCCGGGCAGCCAATGTTCTGGCTGCAAGCAAGGATTTCATCGAATTGCCGCGCGATAACGCAGATACGGATAGCGGCGACGAAACCCGTTTCCTTGCCGCCCTCAATGCGATCTCGTCCGCCAATAACGAATTTCCCGGTTGGCAGGAAAAGAGCGACGCCCGCCGCTATGCGGCCCTTTATCAAGGCAGACGGCTCGGTCCAGAGGTCAAAAAGGCCTATGAGGACCTGTTGCGGCAGCGCTTCCTGCCGAGCATCTCCTCCAAAATCAAGTTAGAGATCGACCGGCTTGGGCAGGATCGATCGACATCCAACAGTGATGAACGCCTGGATGCTCTGCGAGTTTACCTTCTACTTGGCGATCTCCAGCGGCGGCAGGAACTGGATTCCAGCGATGAGACCGCCAGCCTCGGCAAGATGGCCGTGATAGCCTGGCTGCAGCACAACTGGCACAACCGGTTCGAGGGTAAGAGCGCGGTTCAGCAAGATCTTACCCGGCACCTTCAATATGCGCTCGATACCAATCGGTTGGCGGCGCCGATTGACCGGCAGACTATACAAAATACACAGATTGCATTGCGCGAAGTACCGCGTGACGTGCGCCTGTATCGCGGTCTGAAGGCCTTGTCAGAACGTCAGGTACCCGGCGGCATCAGCTTCCGGAACGAAATCGGGCCAAGCTACGATATTGTGTTCCGGCAGAAGGGCGACGGCGAGATCGCCAGCTCCGATCGCCTGATCCCGTATTTTTATACGAAAGCAGGCTTTCTTGAGTTCTTCGTTCCGAAGAACGATGCCCTGTCGGTCATCGCCGTCGAAGACGCCTGGGTCACCGGCGAGCGGGAAAAGGTCCACTATTCGGCAGATGATCTTGAGGCGTTCCGCGAGAAGATCCGGAACAGCTATGCCACTGATTACATCAACACCTGGACGGCGGCGCTAAACGGCCTCAACATCGTTTCGTTTCGCAGCGTGGATGACGCAACCCGTGTATTCACCGAGATCAATGGTCCTGCCAGTCCTTTCGTTCGCCTGGTTGCGACCGTCAAGGCGCAAACGGAGATCTACGATGCCAAGCCCTTCGAGACTGATCCGAAGCGTTCCAGGACGCAGGTGACCTTCGACAGGAACCGCGAGCATGGTCTCAGGATCGCCCGTGCCTTCACGGAACTGTCGAGCCTGGTCACGTCGCCAGAAGGCAAAATGGCGCCGTTCGAGGAGCTGATGGTTCCGCTGAGTGCAATGGAAGCCTATCTGCGCGGGATCCAGAGCGGGCAGGCATCGAGCAAGCCCGTTGCGCTCGAGCGGGCAAAGGAGCGCACCAAACTGCAGGGTGACGACCCGATTTTTGTCCTGCGCCGTGTCGGCGGAAATCTACCGAAGCCGTTCGATCGGTTCTTCACGCAGGCTGCAAACAACAGCTGGACCGTCATTCTTGTCGCCGCCAAAATCGATCTCCAACTGGTCTGGCAGAGCCACGTCTACCGAACATTCAATGTTGAGTTGGCTGGCCGCTATCCATTCAACATAAATAGCATGGACGAGGTCTCGCTTGAGGAATTCCAGCGTTTCTTTGGGCCGGAGGGAGAGTTCAATCAGTTCTTTAATGACAATCTGAAGACCTTCATCGACGAACATACCGGCAAGCCGGTCATCATCGACGGCCAGGGGCTACGCGTCAGTGCTGAATTTCTCAAGCAAATCGGCACGGTCCGCAGTGTTAGGGATATTTTCTTCAATAGCGACGGCGTTCCGACGCTGCGCTATCTCGTCGAGCCTGTCGGTATGTCAGGAAACCTGTCGCGAGCGGTGCTGAATATCGAGGGCCAGCTTGTGCCTTACAGTCACGGACCGTCGCGTCCAACCAGCATTCTTTGGCCAAACGCATTGTCGAGCAAGCAGGATGTCAGCCAGATATCGACCTCAGGCGCCCGTAAGAGCGGAAGCTCCGGCTTGCTGTCCCACCAGGGGCTCTGGTCGAGCTTCCGGCTCTTTGACAAGGCGAAGATTAGCGATGTCACCGTCGATAGCGTCAATCTGACGTTCACGACCTCAGGCGGCAAAATCACCTACCGCGTCCGGATGTCCGCGACGGACAAGAATCCCTTTGCTCTGCGCCCGTTGAGCCAGATGAAATTGCCTGAGCAATTGTGATGCAACCTCCAGAGTTCAGCGAACATGACTACGCGAGTGGCTTGCACCAGATTGACGGCCACCCCTGGCTCAGAGCCGTCGGCCTTATCATCTCGAAAGAGTGCCAGCACGGGACTTCCATCGATGATGATGAGCAGTTTGAGGAGATCGATACCGAGATGATGAAACGTGGGACGCTGTCTCACGCCAAGATCCGGTGGGAGTGGGTGGGCGACCAGTGCAGACAGCTGATGGAGGAGCGATCAAAGGATTACCGTCTTCTCGCATTCATGGTCCAATCGCTGGCGTCCCGGTCTGACATCGGCATCACCCTGCCGCTTGCTGCGGCGCTTTTCACCCGCTTCATCGTTCTTTGGTGCGATACCGCTTTCCCGCATGGCAAGGGCCGTATCGCGCCGCTCAGGCACGTCGTCGATTCCATCGAGGCGATGGTCACCAAAGCAGCCGAAGGCTCGCTGAAAGACGAAGAGCGATCGGCAACCGCAAATGCACTTCGGCGGACTTCGTCATTGATCGCCGAAATCTCACCAGATCTTGGAATTCGCCTGGCGGTGCTGCCGGCACAGATGGAGAAGCTCGCAAATAAGGAAACGCCGATAGAGGGCCCGTCAGCAGACCCCGCGCCAAAGCGGTCACCTCAGGCTGTCTCGTCGCAGACAGTCTCGGCAGTCGCCTCTCTGCGGGCGGACAGCTTGCGGCTCGACGCAAGCAGCGAACGCGCCTTGAAACAGAGCCTGTCCGTTGTTGCGGACTATCTTCTTGGCGTTGACGTTTCTCACCCGCTGTCTTACCGGATCAGGCGCTATGCCACCTGGTACGGGATTTCGTCGCCACCGCCGGCGAAGAGCGGGCACCGCACCGTCATTCAGCCGGTTTCCGAGGAGAGCGCCGATACCTACAGGGTCGCTATGGAGCGCGGCCACGATAGCGCCGAGACGGCGCACAAGCTGGAGCGGAGCTGCCTGATTCAGCCCTTCTGGATCGAGGGCCAATTCATTGCCCATCGGCTCGCACTGGCGTGCGGTCGTGGTCTCGCGGCCGAGGCAATCCGGGCTGAGACGGCGCAGTTCGTCACCAACTTCAAATGGATGACGGAACTTCAATTCTCCGACGGGTCGAACTTCGTTTCCAAGGAAATCCTTGCCTGGCTTGCTGGCCGGCGCACTGTCCCGGAGGGCGCGCGCCCATTGCCCGAAGGCGATGCGGCCGAACTTCTTCCAGAAAGCAGCCTCGTTGATCAGGAAATGCGAGGGAGCATCCAGGCGGCCCGAGAACACAAGCGGCATGGCCGCATGGATGTTGCGCTTTCGCTGATGGACCAGACCCGTGGCAATATGCAAAATCCGCGAGCGACGGCAATCTGGGAGGTTCTGGTGATGGAGTGCCTGAGCGATTGGGGCATGAAGGCCCATGTCTCGGCCCAGGCCAGTAGGCTGGGCGAAGGTATCGCCGATCGTACGGTGAGGGAATGGGAGCCTGAATTGATGGAGCGCATCGGCAGACTCCAAACCAAAAAGCGCAGGTAGTCATCATTGCCGGGCGCGGCTGACATTGATCTCGTATTCTAGTGATGCCGGCGGCACTGTTGCAAAGATCCCGTTGATGTCCGAAAGAGAGCCGAAGATTTTCAGCGAGACTATTGATGGGCGATTTCAAGTGGCGTCATTTGGCGCGTTGACGAAACTATGTGAAAGTTCGCGGACATTCGAAGGCCAAAAGCAAATGTCCCGTAGAACTCGTGCCTGACAGGTCAAATATCCGAAGGCCGATCACGGCAAGCTGAAGGAACTGATCAAGCCAGTCAGAGAGTTCAATACCCTGAAAACAGCCTATGCGACGATCAAGGGCTTTGAGGTCATGCGCGCCTTGCGCAAAGGACAGGGGTGACTGACAGCGCTTGAGCCGCTGACTCCCGAGGAAATCCGCTGGCTCTGCCTCTCCGTCGGATTGTCACATTCCAGCAGGCTGTCGTATCCCCCCGTTCCCAGCGGCTAATGCCCAGCATGTCTGCAGGTCTGTCTGCGCAACAGCATCAGGCTCCGAATCCCGCGCAGTTCCGTTGGCGACGGCTGCTCCCTTTAACGTCATGTTGCCGAGCCAGAAGCGGTGGTGGTTTTCTGCCGCGCTTCGATGA
>NZ_JAJAWH010000041.1 GCF_020531965.1 Pseudorhizobium xiangyangii
ACCGGAACCGGAACCGGAACCAGAGCCCCAGCCGGAACCGGAAGAGCAGGCACAGCCGGAGCCACCTCCGCCGCCGGCACCTGAGCCCGAGCCCGAGGAGCAGACGCAACCGGAGCCGCCACCGGAAACGCCTTCCAAGGAAGAGGCTGCGGAGCAAGTACCCATGCCTGTCCTTCGCAAAGTCTTTGAGTTCGGAGAGGAAGCCACCGGCCCCAAGGTCTCGCCGGAGGGCAATAGCTCGACGGAAGCATCGACAGAACCACAGGAGACGGAGGAGCCCGAGGCAGCTGAGGAGGAGGGTACGCAATCCGACGCGCCCGAGATGCTGGCTGGTACGCCAAGCGAGGATGGCGCCGCCGCCACCGCTGAGGCGCCGCCGCTCTCACCGGCCGCCGAGCCTGCGCAGGCCGAGGAAACCGGAGTGCAAGCGGAGGTGGCTTTGCCGACGCTTACTGAAGCGCAGACCATCTTCTCGGAGGATATGACAGATGATCCGGTGGCACGGGTCGCCATGGAAGACCTGCCGCGCGGCCTTCGCGCCACGCAACTATGCGAGACAGAGCTGACTGAACAGCTGCGCAATGCGTCGCCACGACTAAACCCGGACTTCATTCCCAGGTCGCCGCTATCGGAGGGTAACGTGCTTGAGCTTCGAGGAACGGCATTTCGTGCCGATGAGGGATGGCTCAATCTGAGCTTCCGTTGCGAGGTCAATGGTGACGCCACCAAGGTGGTCTCCTTTGCCTTCGATGTCGGCGATCCTGTTCCGCGCAGCGAATGGAAACGCCGCGGCTTTCCCGGTTCCTGAGCGCGCGTGATTTGCGTCTGCCGCCGGTTGAGCAACTTTGCTCAAGATCTCCGGTGGTTGCGAATGAGACAGGCATGCGATCCGTCGTTGACCGGCCGAGTGCAGTGTTATCTTCTGCGCCAAAACGAAAGGTATCCGCATGAAAGCCATGCTCTATGATGCGTTCGAAAAAGCGCCGCAAATCCTGACGCTGCCCGACCCCGAGCCCACGGCAGACGGGGTGGTGATAAAGGTGGGCGCCACCGGTCTCTGCCGTAGCGACTGGCATGGCTGGATGGGGCATGATCCGGACATCCGCTTGCCGCACGTTCCGGGTCATGAACTGGCGGGAGACGTGGTGGCGACCGGTCGTGGCGTGATGCACTTCAAGGTCGGCGACCGCGTTACCGTTCCTTTCGTATCGGGCTGCGGTCATTGTGCCGAATGCCATTCCGGAAATCAGCAGGTCTGCCCCAGCCAGTTCCAGCCGGGCTTCACCCATTGGGGCTCGTTCGCGGAATATGTCGCCATCGCCTATGCGGATACCAATCTCGTTCACCTGCCGGAGGAGATCGATGATGCCACGGCGGCAAGCCTCGGCTGCCGCTTCGCCACCTCGTTCCGGGCCATTGCCGACCAGGCCCGGACCGGCCCGGGGGAGTGGGTGGCGGTGCATGGCTGCGGCGGTGTCGGGCTTTCGGCGATCATGATCGCCACCGCACTTGGCGCGAACGTCGTCGGCATAGACCTGTCCGAGGAAAAGCTGGAATTCGCCCGCCAATGCGGTGCGGTGGCAACGATCAACGCGAGCGCTGTGGCGGATGTCGTCGAGGCGGTGTGCGAGATCACAAAGGGTGGAGCCCATGTCTCCATTGATGCGCTCGGCCATCCGACCACCTGCTTCAATTCGATCAAGAACCTTCGGCGGCGAGGACGGCATGTACAGGTGGGTCTGATGCTGGGGGACCATGCCACGCCGCAGATCCCGATGGCGCAGGTCATCGGTCACGAACTGGAGATCTACGGGAGCCATGGCATGCAGGCCTGGCGTTACGATGCGATGCTGGCCATGATCGGCAGCGGGCGCATGGCGCCGCAAAAACTGATCTCCCAGCGCATCAGCCTGAGGGAGGCGGTGCCTGCTCTGATGGAGATGGATCGCGCCACGATGCCCGGTATCAGCGTGATCACCCGTTTCTGAGCATTGGGCCCAGGCGGACAAAAATTTCGTTTTGGGTGTCGGACTGCCGGCAGCCGCACCGTCCTTGGGACCTTAAACAAGGAAAAGGAGGACCAAAATGCCCTATGTCGACGGATTTATCCTTGCTGTGCCGAAGGCGAAGCTGGAGGCTTACAAAGGCATGGCCCGTGCCGCTGGTGACGTCTGGATGGAGTACGGCGCCTTGTCCTATGTGGAGTGCGTCGGTGACGATGTGCCTTATGGTGAGCTGACGTCCTTCCCGCGCGCCGTGCAGGCAACGGACGATGAGACCGTGATCTTTGCCTGGATCACCTACGAGAACCGTGCCAAACGGGACGAAATCAACGGCAAGATCATGTCCGACCCGCGCTTCGCCGTAGAGGAGTGGAAGGAGATCTTCGACAGCAAGCGGATGATCTATGGCGGCTTCGACGCCTTTCTGACACTGTGACGGAGGTGCCTTCGGGCACCTCTCATCGCGAAGGGAAGACATGCCGCAGACCATTCTGAGCATCCAGACCCGAGGCCAGGGCCTCCATGAATTCACCGATCAGGTGGTGGACTTCGTGAGGCGGCAATCGGCGGAGGAGGGGCTGCTGACGGTCTATGTGCGGCACACGTCCTGCTCGCTGCTTATCCAGGAAAATGCCGATCCCGATGTGCAGCAGGACCTGAGGACTTTCTTTTCCAGGCTGGTGCCGCCGTCGGATGCGCCATCCATGACCTGGGTGACGCATACGATGGAGGGGCCGGACGACATGCCTGCCCATATCAAGGCCGCCTTGATGACGACCTCGCTCGGAATTCCCGTGCGGGAGGGACGGCCAATGCTGGGTACGTGGCAGGGCATCTATCTTTTCGAGCACCGCGACCGGCCGCATCGACGGGACGTGGTCCTGCACCTTTCCCCGTGATTCCGTCCCCATGATTCCGATGAATGCTCAGTGAATACCGACTTCGGAAAGCGTTCAGGCTCAACTCAATAATGTGTCTCCAATCCCGGAAGACGGGAGAGTTCAAACGGCGCCAGCTCAGGCCCGATCTGGAGACACCAATGACCAATCTCATCGTCAAGACCGGTATTGCCGCTCTCATTGCACTCACGGGTTTTGCCGGCACGGCTACGGTGGCTGCTGCCCAGGGACCGGAATTCGGAATTTACATTCAGCACGGTGGCGGCTGGCATGACGATCGCCGTCGCGACCGCTGGGACGGTCCCCGCCATCACAACCGCGGCGGCCGTTGCTCGCCGGGTCTGGCCGAGGAAAAGGCGCGCCACATGGGGCTGCGCCGGGCACGGGTGGTCGATGTCGATCGCCGCACCGTTACCGTCGTTGGTCGTGATCGCCACGGGCGCGATCGGATCGTATTTGCCAACGATCGCGGTTGCCCGGTCATTCGCCGCTAGGACTTCCGTCTCCTTCGCCCGTTGACGGATGAAGGCCCCCGCAAGACCATCGAGGTCCTGCGGGGGCATTTTTGTTATTGCTCCAGGGTGTAGGTCATGTCGACAGACACGGAATAGGTGTTTTCGCCGGCAGCGACCGGAATGGAATCCGACGCTTCCTTGGCCATCGCCATGCGATGCATCGGCTGCGGTGGCATCGACGTGTTGACGCGCTCGTCGATTTCGAGGACGCGTCCGAGCTTGACGCCGGCCGCTTCCGTCAGGGTGCGTGCCTTGGCAAGAGCTCTCTCGACCGCTTGCTTGCGGGCCTCGGTGAGGGCGTCTTCAGGGTTGTCGTTGGTGAAGATGATCTGGCCGCCCTGGTTCACCCCAAGCTTGACAGAACGGTCGAGAATTGCGCCGACCTTGCTGATGTCGCGGATCCTCACCGTCAGCGTATTGGTGGCCTCGTAGCCCACGACCTCCGGCGGTTCCATCACGCCGTCCTTCGGTTCGAAATGGCGATACTGTGGGAAGATGGAGAAATTGGTGGTTTGGAGGTCTCTCGCCTCCACGCCTTCCGATTTGAGCGCTGCCATCACCGCATTCATCGCAGAGCTGTTCTTGTCCACGGCAGCCTGGGCTGTCTTGTCGTTGCGGACAACTGAGAAGGTGACGATCGCCATGTCCGGAACGGCCGTAGCTTCCCCCACCGCCGACACACGCACGACAGGCTGGCGCTGTACGGTTGTCTCCTGGGCATGGGCACTGCCCGCGAACGGCAGCATGAGGAGTGCCGGGAGCGACAGGGCGGCAAATGCTGTCAGGGGTGCAGATCGTTGCATCGATGATTCCTCTTCATATGTGTCCCTGAATACTAGCTGCTTTGAGATTGTGTAGCTATTGGGGCAATGGCTTGTGGGTTCCGACATTTTGCGCTAGAGCGAAGCCAAGGGCTGGCGAACCATTGCGCCACCCCATGCCTTATGGGCAGGGCCTGTAGCTCAATGGTTAGAGCCGGCGGCTCATAACCGCTTGGTTGGGAGTTCGAGTCTCTCCGGGCCCACCATTTCTTGTTTTCATGACGTAATCTCCAATTGGTCCACCGTCGCAACAATAGGCGCACCTACGGGCCAACGCGACTGGACGTGCCAGGCGCTTTCGCGACTCACTGCGCGGATAGGCAAAACAGTTCCTCAAATCTCATTCGTATCTTTTACGCACAACATGATCGCCGGGTTGAGCAGCGTGGTCCGGTGGCCGGCAATGACTTCGAACTCACAAGTCTGTGGGGCTTCAATGGTCGATGTATGTTGCTGAGAAACGGCTCGGCCAGCTCAAGATGGAGTATTCCTTCAGTCCTCGTACTTGATAGTTATTGGACGTGATCATGCTAGCCTAGTGGCAGATATTCAACATTTTGCATGTACGCATACCATCATTTGCTGACCTCCATTGTTCAGAGGCTTGCGCGAATCCGTCAATTTGGTAAAAATACTTAAGGTTTGCCGGTTGAATTGATTTCGAGATCGTTATGGTCGAATTTAAACATAAAGTTCTATCATTTTTACTTGTGCTCGCGGCAGCCCCGTTTATGTCATGGTCCATGACCCTCGCGAACGATGAGCCGTGGGAGGACGCGAGTTGCGCGGAGGTGAACCGAAGCTACCTGAAGACGCGGGCTTTTCCGCGTTACTCGGTGCAAATGCCCCTGATAAGGGAGGACGGCTCCACTCGAACTTACCGCCACATGATCTTCATCGAGTCTGAATTGCAGTCTTGGCGCGTCTTCGACAACAAGTGGATAAGGTCTTCACGGCCGCTCGGAAAGACATGGGACAGGTTTATCCCGAAATTCACGGAATGCAGGCGGATTGGCGAAGAAACAAATTCGGACGAAAAGCTGATTCACTACAAGGTGACATGGAATAAATTTCCTTACGTCGCAGACACTGACATCTGGATCAGCCAAGATAGTGATCTATTCCATCGCTTAAGGCGTCATTATCTGGAAGGTCGATGGGAATTTTCCGAGGCGACCATCGAGGAAATCTTCACATACGATCCTGACTAAACCGACCCGGCGGTTCAACTATGGACGCGGGGCCGCAAGGTCTCCCATCGCCCAAGGGGATGATGGGACCGGAGGACTGCGCCGAAAAAGATAACAGCTCAGAAGGTGGTTTTCTGAAGGTCGATGAACCAGTTCCCTTCGGGAACTCCTCTAGACCCGGCAGCGGTCCCTTACTCTCTCCTCCTATCGCGCTCTAGCCGAAGGGCGACTGGCAGGCGCGGCGCGGGCCGTGGTAGGGCTGGTAGGTGTTGTCCGCCGAACGGTAGGAGCCATACCGGTGCAGGCACCATTCGATATGGGCATTGCCTCCAGCCGCGCCATCATATCCGGGACCTGCTTGTGTTGGCGCGTAGACGGCATCCTGGGAAGACATGCCGGAGCGCGCGACGTCTTCGAAGCCGCTGTCTGCCGAGACCTGGTCCATGTAAGGCGATTCGCACTGTCGTGTTTCGCCGCTGTACGACCGGTAGCTGTTGTCTTCGATCCGATAGGAGCGGTACTTCTGGAGACACCATTCAGCATGCGGCGTGTTCTCCAGGTCGGTTATCGCATAGGAACCGACCGCCCCGGTCGTGGTCTCGTCAATGCCGGGTTCTTGCGAGCGGCCTGCCGAGGCCCGTCGGAGTTGAGCCTCCATATGCTCGGGAATATCCACCGCCATTGCCTGGAAGACAGGCGGAACAGGCGCTGCCGCTATCCTTTCGAACGACTGCGCGCCTGGATCGACGTGAACCGGACGATTGGTCCATAATGGCTTTTCATCCAGGTTTGCGAATTCGTGTGGTCTGCCTTCCGAGAGAAGCCATGTCATGGCGGCGACGCCACCGACGAAGAGGACCACGGCAAGCCCCAGACCCAGGATCAACGATGCGAGGGGTTTCATGACTTTGCTCCGCATTCTGCCTGCAGGCTAGAATGCAGAGGTGCCAGAGGAGTTCCCATGCAAAGCCAGGGATCAGTTGGTCTCAGCCCAGGCGTTTTCCAGAAGCCAGCCAAACAACCAGGCCTCGGCTTTCTGCCGCCACTCGAAAACCGGCTCTCCGGTGATCTGCGGCATGAGGTTCCTGGCCAGAAAGGGGTTGCTCTGGTAGCCCAGGCCGCGTGATCTGGCTTTCATGCCATCGTCCTGGTACGTCAAAATTGTTTCGAAGGGCACTGCGTAACTTACTGGTGTGGAATTCATATTAGGTGATTCTAAGGTCGCGGGACCATGGCAGAGCCGCCGATTGACGGCAAGGGACCGCGTGCGATGATACCTTGAGCATCGCGGGGTCCGTCTCCGGCGCCAGAACAGAGTTATCCGTGAACGTGGAGAGGCGCGTGATCGGTCTTGCGAGCGACAGATATTTCGATGGCGCGCGTACGTTTCATCGTCGAAAGGCAGCGAGCGCGGGGCTTGAAGATCGCTATACGATGATGGGATCAGGCCGCTTCAGGTGGCGGGGAGGGCGGTGACACCGCAAGGGACGCACGGATCCGCGACCTGCCGACATTGATGACGTGCCGCATCGCTGAGATCGCCTTGTCGGGGTCTCGCGAGGCTATGGCATGGGCAATCCGCAGATGGTTCGTCGCCACTTCGTCGATCTTTTCCGGGGAGGCAGCCGGGGACGAGAGCTGGAAGGAGATCGCCAGCGCTGCCTCGACGATGGCGCTTGCCGAGCGCATGAACGGGTTGCCGGACATGCGGGCTATCGCCAGATGGAATTCGAGGTCTACCTTGGCGATCGTCTCCGGTGTGTGGCTGAGGTCGTCGAACCTTGCCGCGATGGCATAGAGCTGGACGATATCGTCGTTGGAGGCGCGCAGGGAGGCGGCTGCCGCCGCTGCGGGCTCGAGCGCCATGCGCATTTCCGCCAGATGCTCGATGAATTCGAAATCGAGGCCGGATTCGCAACGCCAGCCAAGCACGTCGGCATCGAAGAAGTTCCAGCTGGCGCGATCGAGCACCCGCGTGCCGACCTTGGCCTTCGGCTCCACGAGGCGCTTGGCCGCAAGCGTCTTCATCGCTTCACGCAGGACCGTGCGGGAAACCCCGAAGCGGGCGGAAAGATCGGTGTCGCCAGGCAGGAGCGAGCCTTCCGGTATCTCTCCCGAGACGATGGCACTGCCGAGTTCCGCGACCACATGCGCATGGCTGCTGCGCCTTTTGCGTCCGGTGATCGTGGTTTCAAGCAGTCCCAATCATGCCTCCTTCAGGCGTCCTTCGGCCAGTCGCCGATCCGAATACCATACGATCCCGCGCTGCAACACAATGAAGGCAAACAGCAGGGCGCCGATCACGATCTTCGTCCACCAGGAGGAGAGCGTGCCATCGAAGACGATGTAGGTCTGGATCAGTCCCTGTATCAGGATGCCGATAAAGGTGCCAGCTACAAGGCCAGCGCCGCCCGTCAGCAGAGTTCCGCCGATAACCACTGCGGCAATTGCATCGAGTTCCACGCCGACGGTCGCCAGCGAATAGCCCGACGAAGTGTAGAGCGTATAGGCAATGCCGGCGAGACCGGAGAGAAAACCGGACAACGCATAGATGCCGACCGTGGTACGGCCGACGGGCACGCCCATGAGTTCCGCGGACTGCGGGTTGCCGCCCAGCGCGTAGACATTGGCGCCGAAGCGGGTGCGTCCCGCGACGACGGCGCCGACCGCGAAGACCAGAAGCATCAACATGGCCATGGCGGTCAGCCTTCCGCCGCCGGGAAAGCGGAAATAGAAGCCCTGGATGGCGTCGATGATGGGGTGCGAGATCGGAACGGATTCCGTCGAGATGAGATAGGCGGCGCCACGGGCGAGAAACATGCCGGCCAGCGTCACGACGAAGGGCGGGATGGCCAGGAAACGGATCATCAGGCCCATCGTTGCTCCGAACGCGGTGGAGATGACCAGGACTGCCGCGAACGCGATCAGTGGATTGACCTCCAGCGATCCGACCATCACCGCAACGAACACGCTGGTAAAGGCGATCACCGAGCCGATCGACAAATCGATGCCGCCGGAGAGGATGACGAAGGTCATCCCGACAGCAGCGATGCCCAGGAAGGCGTTGTCGGTGAGCAGATTGCCGATCACCCGTGTGGAGAGCATGTTGGGAAACTGCAGGACGCAGGCGGCATAGGCGACCAGGAAGATCACCAGCGCTGCGACGAAGGGCAGGTTACGGGTATCGATCATTGCACCGTCCTCTCCACTTTTGCAGCCGGCGGCGATTGCCTTGAGGATTTCAGGAAGCCGAACAGCGTGCCGATCGCAGGTGACTGCAGCGTCAGGACCGCGATGATGATGCCGGCCTTGATGATGAGGTTGAATTCCGGCGGGAAGCCCGAAACCAGGATACCCGTATTGATCGACTGGATGATCAGCGCCCCGATCAGCGATGCCAGGATGGAGAAGCGCCCGCCATTCAGCGACGTGCCACCGATGACGACCGCGAGGATCGCGTCGAGTTCCAGCCACAGGCCGGCATTGTTGGCATCCGCGCCGCGAATGTCGGCCGTCACGATCAGTCCCGCGACGGCGGCCATGATGCAGGAAACCGCATAGACGAAGAATAGAAGGAAGCGTGCCTGGATGCCAGCGAGCGTCGCTGCACGACGGTTGATGCCGGTTGCCTCAATGAGGAAGCCGAGGGCGGTGCGCCGGACAAGCAAACCGACGACAAGCGCTGCCCCCACCCAGATCAGGATAGGAAGGGGTATGCCGCCGAGCGAACCGGAACCGAGGGCGGCGAAGCTCTCGTTGTTGAAGGTGAGGATGACACCTTCGGTGATGAGCTGCGCGATGCCGCGGCCCGCAACCATCAGGATAAGCGTGGCGATGATCGGCTGGATGTCGAGAACGGCGACAAGAAACCCGTTCCACAGCCCGCAAATCAACCCGACGCCCAGCGATACGAAAATCACGGTCACCAGAGGGTGACCATTGCTGATAAGCGTGGCGGCAACCGCGCCGCAGATGGCGATAACGGCACCGATGGAAAGGTCGATGCCGCGCGTGGCGATCACCAGCGTCATGCCGATCGTCAGCAGCGCCACCGGTGCTGCGCGGACCAGCACATCGATCAGGCTGCCGTAGAGGCGGCCATTCTGGAAGGTGATGTTGAGGAAGCCGGGAGAAATCGCGCTGATCATCGCGATGATGACCCCGAGCGCCACCAGTTGCGGAGCAATCCGACGCAGACGACGAGAGACTGCATTCATCATGCGGCCTCCGTCTGTGATGGTGCGGCGATCGCCTTCATGATGTTGTCGGCAGTGATGGCGTCACCCTTGAGTTCCGCGACATGGCGGCGGTCGGAGAGGACAATGACCCGGTGGGCGATGGCCGTCAGCTCTTCCAGCTCGGAGGATATGACGATGAGCGACATGCCATCGATGCAGAGCTGTTCGATCATCTTCAGGATTTCCGCATGCGCGCCGATGTCGATCCCGCGCGTTGGTTCATCGAGGATCAGTAGCCGCGGCTCGGTGGCCAGCCACCGGGCGAGGATCGCCTTCTGCTGGTTGCCGCCCGAGAGGAACTTGATGGGGCGGTCGGGGTCCGGCGGACGGATGTCGAGCGATCTTATGAACCTGTCTGCGAGCTCGGCCTTCTGGCGCGAGGAGAGGGGTTTTGCCCAGCCCTGGCGCGCCTGGAGAGCCAGGGCGATGTTGTCGCTCACGGAAAAGTCGCCAATGATGCCATCATTCTTCCGTTCTTCCGGACAGAAGCCGAAGCCGTTTGAAATTGCTGCGACGGGCGAGGCGATGCGGACGTCCGTACCGTCGATGCTTGCCGTGCCGCTGTCCGGCCGGTCTATGCCGAAGAGCAGGAAAGCGGTTTCGGTGCGGCCCGAGCCGAGCAGCCCGGCCACGCCGACCACTTCTCCCGGGCGGATATCCAGGTCGAATGGCGTAACACTGCCGCGCTTTCCATATCCGGTGAAGCGGATCGGTGCTTCACCCGCGGCAATTGTCTCTTCGGTCGCCTGATGCTCGCGGGTGATATCCTGCAGCTCCCGACCCAGCATCATCGAAATCAGGTCCATGCGGGGCAGGTCTGCGATCTTTCGGCTTCCGACGAGCCGGCCGTTCCGCAAGACCGTCACCCGGTCGGCAATGGCGTATACCTGGTTGAGGAAGTGGGTGATGATGATGATGCCCAGACCCTGGTTGCGCAGGCGGCGAAGGACGGCAAAAACCATCTCGACCTCCTGGCTGTCCAGGCTCGCTGTCGGCTCGTCGAGGACCAGCACCTTGCCGGAAAGATCAACGGCACGGGCAATCGCAATGATCTGCCTTATGGCGACCGAGTGGGAAGACAGCAGCGTGTCCACGTCGATATCGAGACCGTAACCTTGCAGGAGGCTACGAGCGCGCCGGCGCACTTCGCGGCGATCGACGAGGCCGAAGCGGCGCGGTTGACGGCCGAGGAACAAGTTCTCCGCCACGGTAAGGTTCTCGAGGAGATTGACCTCCTGATAGACCGTGCCGATGCCGAGTTGCTGGGCGTCTGCCACATTGGCGGGCGTGATCTCGGATCCATCGAGGGTGACGCTTCCCGTGTCCCGTGTGTAGACACCGGTCAGGATCTTGATCAGCGTCGACTTGCCGGCGCCGTTCTCGCCGAGAAGCGCATGGATTTCGCCGCGTTCGAGTGTAAAGTCGACGCCGTCCAGCGCCTTATTGCCGAGAAAGCTCTTGCCGATGGCGCGTGCTTCCAGAAGGGACGTTGTTTCCATATCAAGGATGTCCTGCGACCGATAACCGGAGCTGCTTTTCCGCAGCTCCGGCCGATTCTTTCAGGAGGAGGTGACGATGCACCTCCAACGGCACAATCAGTAGCCGAGGCCCTTCTTTGCCTCGTAGACCTTCATCGGGTCATCCGCAGCCGTGAAGAGTTTGGATTCCGTCTGGATCCACTTCGGCGGCTGCTTCTTGTCCTTCAGGTATGCGTCGAGCACATCGAATGCGGGACCGGCCATGTTGGGTGTCAGTTCCACTGTCGCATTGGCTTCACCGTCGGCCATGGCCTTGAAGATATCCGGAACGGCATCGATCGACACGATCTTGATGTCGGTGCCCGGCTTCAGGCCGGCTTCCTTGATCGCCTGGATGGCGCCGACGGCCATGTCGTCGTTGTGAGCGTAGACAGCGCAGATATCCTTACCGCCACCTTCGGCCTTGATGAAGCTTTCCATGACTTCCTTGCCCTTGGTGCGGGTGAAGTCACCGGTCTGCGACCGGGCGATGGTGATCTTTGCGTTCGACGCAATGCCTTCCTCAAAGCCCTTCTTGCGGTTGATGGCCGGCGAAGAACCGGTCGTACCCTGCAGTTCGACAACCTTGCAATCCTTGTCGCCGATTTCCTTGACCAGCCATTCGCCGGCAACCTTGCCTTCATGCACCTGGTCGGAGGTGACGGCGGTCAGGTAGAGATCCTCAGGAGATTCGATCTGACGGTCGAGCAGAATGACCGGGATTTCCTCCTCCTTTGCTTCCTTCAGGACCGCATCCCAGCCGGTCGCGACGACCGGTGCGACGAGGATGGCGTCAACGCCCTGCGCGATGAAGCCACGGATCGCCTTGATCTGGTTCTCCTGCTTCTGCTGCGCATCGGCAAACTTGAGGTCGATGCCGCGCTTTTCGGCTTCTTGCTTGGTCACTGTCGTTTCGGCAGCGCGCCAGCCGGACTCAGAGCCGATCTGCGAAAAGCCTACGGTCAGTGACTGCGCGGAAACGCCGGAAGCCAGACATGCGGAAAAAGCGACGGTAAGCGCCGCGAGAGCCTTTTTCATCTTAAATCCTCCCAGAAGATGATGGCATATGGACACGCTGACAATCTGCATATTGTATTACTTTTGCAAGTGCTTTTCACAGGCTCCAGACGGTTTTTCCGCGCCGCTGCACTAAATTGGACCGATCCAATTCCATTGAATCAGTATGTTAGGTAAAATAATGGAAATTTTGGATCAGGATTGCTACCGGCGGCAGATCTCTTGACAATGAGGCTCTTGGTCAAATAGTCGTATTATTGTTTCATCGACCCGAGATGGCGGTGGGAGAACGTGCCGCGGGGAGTGGCATAGGGCAAGTGCATAGTTTGGTGAGGTTCAATGCTTCGAATTCTTCAAGTGCGGGACGGCGATAACCTGAGGGTCGTCGCCTGGGACGGTGTTGGCGCGGCACGCGTGGTGCGTGGGGCTGCCTCCACCTATGATCTCGCCTGGAGCGCCATCGAGGCTGGGCAGTCTCTGGCCCAGCGCATCGAGGCACTTGGATACGACGAGGAAGTCGATCTGAAGCGCGCTCAGGCCGAGGGACGGCTTGAGCTGCCTGTTTCGCATCGCGATCCCGCACACTTTATTGTTGCCGGTACGGGGCTCACGCATCTCGGTTCTGCCGATGGCCGCGATAAGATGCACAAGG
This sequence comes from Pseudorhizobium xiangyangii, assembly GCF_020531965.1. Lineage (GTDB taxonomy): Bacteria > Pseudomonadota > Alphaproteobacteria > Rhizobiales > Rhizobiaceae > Neorhizobium > Neorhizobium xiangyangii. The sequence goes on from NZ_JAJAWH010000041.1 coordinate 12,853, forward strand.
CGGCGCAATCGGCGGAAAAGCCGACTGATTCCATGCGCATGTTCCTGATGGGCGTCGAAGGCGGCAAGCCTGCCGAAGGCCAGACGGGCGTTCAGCCGGAATGGTTCTACAAGGGCGATGGCTCGCAGCTTCGGGCGACCGGCGAGGATCTCGTATCGCCTGCATTCGCGCTCGATGGCGGCGAAGAGCCGGAGCTGGCCGGCATTTATCTTATCGGTCCGAATGGCACGCCTTACCGTCTTGGCTTCTGTCTTGCCAACGAGTTCTCCGACCATGTGACGGAGAAGGGCAATTACCTCTGGCTTGCGCATTCGAAACTGCGCCAGGCGTCTCTGGGTGCTGAACTGCTGGTCGGCGATTTTCCGGACCATGTGGAAGGCACGTCGAAGGTAAAGCGCGGCGAAGAGGTAATCTTCGAAAAGCCGTTCCTGTCGGGCGAGGCGAACATGTCGCATTCGATCGCCAATCTCGAGCACCACAATTTCAAGTACGATCTCTTCCGTCGCCCGGGCGATCTGCATGTCCACTTCTTCGGGACGGCGACGCTTTCCTTTTCCGAGGGTATCAAGACTGAACCGGGCGATGTCTTCGAGATTGCCGCAGAGCCGTTCAAGCTGCCGCTCGTCAACAAGCTGACCGTCGCCGCGGCGACCTCGGCTGCCGTCCAAAAACTCTGAGAGATTCGATGAGTATTCGTCTCGCCATCGTCGGGCTGGGAAAGATCGCAAGAGATCAGCATCTCGGTGCGATTGCCGCGACGGATGGCATCGAGCTTACCGCCGTTGCCAGCCGCCATGCCGGTCTGGACGGTGTCGCATCGTTTCACGACATCAGTGAATTGCTGGCGTCGAATGTGGCTGTCGATGCCGTGTCGCTCTGTACCCCGCCGCAGGGGCGGTTCGAACAGGCAAAAGCGGCGCTGGATGCCGGCAAGCATGTGATGCTGGAGAAGCCGCCGGGAGCGACAATCTCCGAAGTCCACGCGCTGGAAGCATCGGCACGCAAGAAGGGGCTAACGCTCTTTTCGACCTGGCATTCCCGCGAAGCGGCTGCCGTCGAGCCGGCCCGCAAGCTCCTGGCGACCCGCACGATCCGCAGTGTCCGCGTCGAGTGGAAGGAAGATGTTCGCCACTGGCATCCGGGCCAAGCTTGGATCTGGGAGCCGGGCGGCCTTGGCGTCTTCGATCCCGGCATCAATGCACTGTCAATCGTGACGCGCATCATGCCGGAGAGCTTTCATCTGGTTGGTTCCGACCTGTTCTTTCCCGAAAACCGGGCGGCGCCGATTGCGGCGAACCTTTCGTTCGAAACTGCGGGCGGACTTCCTCTTTCCGCCGAGTTCGATTGGCGTCAGACCGGGCCGCAGACCTGGGATATCCGCATCGAGACAGATGAGGGACCGATGGTGCTGACGCATGGCGGCAGCCGCCTCTCCGTCGACGGCGAGGAGCGGATCGTCGAAGAGGATCGGGAATACCGCAATCTCTACGCGCACTTTGTCCGGCTGGTGACGGAAGGTCGCTCCGACGCCGATTTTTCACCGCTGGTTCATGTTGCCGACGCCTTCATGCTGGGGCGCCGGCATACAGTCGAGACGTTCGAGGACTGACGATCGTCGACTGCCACTACCTTTCTGTCCGATTGAGAATGAGATCATGAGCAACTCCGAGAACCTGCCATCCACCGAGATCGCCGAAACCGACCGCACGCGCGGTGAAGTGCGCAGATTGCGCTCCCGAGCGTGGTTCGACAATCCGGAGAACGCGGACATGACGGCGCTTTATCTCGAGCGCTACATGAACTTCGGCTTGAGCCAGGCGGAATTGCAGTCGGACCGTCCGATCATCGGCATTGCACAGACGGGCTCTGACCTGTCCCCCTGCAACCGCCACCATCTGGAGCTTGCCAATCGCCTGCGGGAAGGCATTCGTGAAGCCGGCGGCATCGCCATCGAATTCCCGGTCCATCCTATCCAGGAAACCGGCAAGCGCCCGACGGCCGGCCTCGACCGCAATCTGGCGTACCTTGGCCTTGTTGAAGTTCTCTATGGCTACCCGCTCGACGGCGTCGTGCTGACGATCGGCTGCGACAAGACCACGCCGGCCTGTCTCATGGCCGCGGCAACCGTCAACATCCCGGCGATCGCGCTTTCGGTTGGTCCGATGCTGAACGGCTGGTTCCGCGGCGAACGCACCGGTTCCGGTACGATCGTGTGGAAGGCCCGCGAACTTCTGGCGAAGGGCGAAATCGACTATGCCGGCTTCGTGAAGCTGGTTGCTTCGTCGGCACCCTCGACCGGCTACTGCAACACGATGGGCACGGCGACCACCATGAACTCGCTTGCCGAAGCTCTCGGCATGCAGCTTCCGGGCTCGGCCGCTATCCCGGCACCGTACCGTGATCGTCAGGAGGTGTCCTACCTCACCGGTCTTCGGATCGTCGAGATGGTGAAGGAGGACCTGAAGCCGTCCGACATCATGACCAAGGACGCCTTCATCAACGCCATCCGCGTCAATTCCGCGATCGGTGGCTCCACCAATGCACCGATCCATCTGAACGGGCTTGCCCGCCACATGGGCGTCGAGCTTTCGGTGGACGACTGGCAGACCTACGGTGAGGACGTGCCGCTGCTCGTCAACCTGCAGCCGGCCGGTGAGTACCTCGGTGAGGACTACTATCACGCCGGTGGCGTGCCGGCCGTCGTCAACCAGTTGATGGGCCAGGGGCTGATCAACGAGGATGCCATGACGGTCAATGGCAAGACCATCGGCGACAACTGCCGCGGCGCGATCATCGAGGATGAAAAGGTTATCCGGCCGTTCGACCAGCCGCTGAAGGAGCGTGCCGGCTTCCGCGTCCTGCGCGGCAACCTGTTCTCGTCCGCCATCATGAAGACCAGCGTCATCTCGCCGGAATTCCGTGACCGCTATCTGTCGAACGCCAGCGATCCGGACGCCTTCGAAGGCCGCGCGGTCGTGTTCGATGGACCGGAAGACTATCACAAGCGGATCGACGACCCGTCGCTCGGGATCGATGCCTTTACCGTTCTTTTCATGCGCGGTGCAGGTCCTATCGGCTATCCGGGTGCTGCGGAAGTTGTGAACATGCGCGCTCCCGATTACCTCCTGAAGCAGGGAGTCACCTCGCTCCCATGCATCGGCGATGGCCGTCAATCCGGTACGTCGGGCAGCCCGTCCATCCTCAACGCATCTCCCGAGGCGGCTGCCGGTGGCGGTCTGGCGCTTCTCAAGACCGGTGACCGCGTGCGCATCGATGTCGGCCGGGGCAAGGCGGACATCCTCATCTCCGAGGAAGAACTTGCCGAACGTCGCCGCGAACTGGATGCGCAGGGCGGTTACAAATACCCCAAGCACCAGACGCCTTGGCAGGAAATCCAGCGGACCTTCGTTGGTCAAATGGAAACCGGCGCGGTTCTCGAACCGGCCGTGAAATACCAGCGGATCGCGCAGACGGAAGGCATTCCGCGCGACAACCACTGAGTTGACAAAGGGGCGGCGGCAGGAGGCTGCCGCCCATTTCATCGACGGGTCTGGAGGATCCGTCATTTAGGAGGAAAAGTCATGAAATTCATGAAGTATCTGACGACCGCAGCAATGCTCGCGTCCATGGCATTCGCCGCTCCGGCGTCTGCACAGGACAAGGGCCTCGTCGGCGTTGCCATGCCGACCAAGTCGTCTGCACGCTGGATCGCCGACGGCGACAACATGGTCAAGGTTCTGCAGGAACGCGGTTACCAGACCGATCTGCAGTACGCGGAAGACGACATTCCGAACCAGCTGTCGCAGATCGAGAACATGATCACCAAGGGTGCCAAGGTTCTCGTGGTCGCCTCGATCGACGGTACGACGCTTTCAGACGTGCTGCAGCAGGCCGCCGACCAGGGCATCAAGGTTATCGCCTATGACCGCCTGATCCGCGACACGCCGAATGTGAGCTACTACGCGACCTTCGACAACTTCCAGGTCGGCGTTCTGCAGGCCACGACGCTCGTGAAGGCGCTGAAGGCCGACACCGAAGCCGGCCCGTTCAACATTGAACTCTTCGGCGGCTCGCCGGACGACAACAATGCCTACTTCTTCTACGATGGTGCGATGAGCGTGCTGCAGCCGCTGATCGACAAGGGAACGCTCGTCGTCGGCAGCGGCCAGGCCGGCATGGATAAGGTTGCTACCCTTCGCTGGGATCCGGCAACCGCCCAGGCACGTATGGACGCCATCCTTTCGTCGACCTATTCCGACAAGAAGCTTGATGCCGTTCTGTCTCCTTATGACGGCATCTCGATCGGCATCCTGTCTTCGCTGAAGGGCGTCGGCTACGGTTCGGGCGACATGGCGATGCCATTCGTTTCCGGTCAGGACGCTGAAGTTCCGTCGGTCAAGTCGATCATCGCGGGCGAGCAGTATTCCACCATCTTCAAGGACACCCGCGATCTCGCCAAGGTGACCGTCGACATGGTCGATGCTGCCATGAGCGGCAAGGAGCCTGAGGTCAACGACACCAAGACCTACAATAACGGCGTCAAGGTCGTTCCGTCCTACCTGCTGAAGCCGGTCGCTATCGACAAGACCAACTGGCAGACGCTCGTCGACGCGGGTTATTACACCGCAGACGAATTGAAGTAATTTTTAAAGGCCGCGCGGTTCAAAAACCGCGCGGCCCATTTTCTATTGGGAGTCGGTCATGCTTGATCCCGTATTATCTGTTGCGGAAAAACCGCCCATTCTGGAAATGCGCGGAATTTCGAAGAGTTTTGGCGCCGTCAAGGCGCTTTCTGACGTCAGCTTTACCGTCAAGGAAGGCGAGATACACGCGCTGGTCGGCGAAAATGGCGCCGGAAAATCGACCCTGATGAAGGTTCTGTCGGGTGTCTACCCGCATGGTTCCTACGAGGGCTCGATCCTCTTTGATGGCGAGGAGCGACATTTCCGCGATATCAACGATTCCGAGAAGCTCGGCATCATCATTATCCACCAGGAGCTCGCGCTCATTCCGCTGATGTCGATCGCCGAGAACATCTTTCTCGCCAATGCGCCGTCAACGTTCGGCGTGATCGACCGTGATACTCGCCATGTTCGCACCAAGGAATTGCTTGCAAAGGTCGGCCTCACCGAGGCACCGGACACGCTGATCACCAATCTCGGCGTCGGCAAGCAGCAGCTGGTGGAGATCGCCAAGGCGCTGTCGAAGGACGTGCGCCTGCTGATCCTCGACGAGCCTACCGCGTCGCTCAACGAAACCGACAGCGCGGCTCTTCTGGAGCTTTTGAAGGAATTTCGCCGTCACGGCATCACCTCGATCATGATCAGCCACAAGCTGAATGAGATTACCGAAGTCGCCGACCGCATTACCGTGTTGCGTGACGGCAAGACAGTCGGCACGCTCGATTGCCACGAAGGCGCGGTCGACGAGGACGAGATCGTCCGCCGCATGGTCGATCGCGATCTCGAAAGCCGCTACCCGAAGCGCACGCCGAAGATCGGCGACGTGATCTTCGAGGTCGAGAACTGGTCCGTCCATCATCCGCAGCATGTGCACCGCCAGGTCGTCAAGAACGTCTCGATGAAGGTCCGTGCCGGCGAAGTCGTCGGCATTTCGGGTCTGATGGGCGCCGGTCGCACCGAATTTGCCATGAGCGTATTCGGCAGGACCTATGGCCGCGATATCTCAGGCGCCGTCAGGATCCATGGCAAGGAAGCGGATACGTCGGATGTCCATCGTGCGATCAAGGCCGGCCTGGCTTACGTCACGGAAGACCGCAAGCAGCTCGGGCTGATTCTTGCGGAAGACATCCGCAAGAATGTCTCGCTGGCGCATCTGGGCGGTGTTTCATCTGGCGGCGTGATCGACGACATCAAGGAAATGAAGGTGGCGCAGGAATTCCGCACCCGCATGCGGATCCGCAGCCACAACGTCTATCAGGAAACCGGCAAGCTTTCCGGCGGCAACCAGCAGAAGGTGGTGCTGTCGAAATGGCTGTTCACTGGCCCTGACATCCTGATCCTCGACGAACCGACGCGCGGCATCGATGTCGGCGCGAAATACGAAATCTATTCCATCATCAACGAACTTGCGGATGCCGGTAAAGCTGTCATCGTGATCTCGTCGGAAATGCCCGAGCTCATCGGCACCTGCGACAGGATCATGGTCATGCATGAAGGCGAATTCGTCGGCGAAGTGGCTGGCGAAGAGGCGACGCAGGAAAATATCATGCGCGCCATCATGCGCCGCAAGGGGAATTAATCATGAGCACTCCACAGGAAGCAATTTCGTCTCCCAAGACGGGGACCGGTTTCTGGAAGGATAACCTTCGCGATTACGGCATGCTGATCTCGCTGATCGCGATCGTCATCTTCTTCCAGATCGCCACCGGCGGCATTCTGCTGAAGCCGCTCAACGTCACCAATATCGTGCTGCAGAACAGCTATATCGTCATCATGGCGCTCGGCATGCTGATGGTGATCGTCACCGGCCATATCGACCTTTCGGTCGGCTCCGTCGCGGGCTTCATCGGCGGTCTCGCCGGGCTGTTGATGGTCAAATGGGGTGTCAATCTCGCGGCGGCCATCTTTATCTGCCTTGCCGTCGGCGGTGTGATCGGCGGCATCCAGGGGTATTTCGTCGCCTACTTCAAGATTCCGTCGTTCATCGTGACGCTTGCGGGCATGCTGGTCTTCCGCGGGCTCATGATTGCCATTCTCGGCAGCCAGGCGATCGGGCCGTTCCCGCCGATCTTCCAGAAGCTCTCCTCCGGCTATGTGGCCGAGTTGATCTCCGCGGGTAGCGGTTTTTACGCGACCTCGTTCATCGTCGGCCTGGTCCTGGCGGCCTTCCTGATCTGGCAGAACTTCAAGAGCCGCTCGCGGCGTATCGCGCATGATGTGGAGAGTGAGCCTTTCAGCTTCTTCGTCGCGAAGAACGTTCTCGTCTTTATGGCCATCGCTTACGTCGCCTTCCTGATCTCTTCGCATCGTGGCCTGCCCAACGTGCTGATCATCATGGCGGTGCTGATCGTCGCCTACGGCTTCTTCACCAATCGCACCATCATCGGTCGGCAGATCTATGCCGTTGGCGGGAATGCCCGCGCGGCAGAGCTTTCCGGCATCAAGACCACGCGTCTGGTGTTCTGGACCTTCGTCAACATGGGCGTGCTCGCGGCTCTTGCGGGTCTCGTCGTCGCTGCCCGCTTGAACAGTGCCACGCCGAAGGCCGGTACGGGCTTCGAGCTCGACGTCATCGCCGCCTGCTTCATTGGTGGTGCATCCGCCTATGGCGGCGTCGGCAAGGTGACGGGTGCCGTCATCGGCGCGTTCCTGATGGGCGTTATGAACAACGGCATGTCGATTCTCGGCATCGGCATCGATTACCAGCAGGTGATCAAGGGGCTCGTTCTGCTCGGTGCCGTCTGCGTCGACGTCTACAACCAGCGCCGCTAAACCGAAGCTGGATCTCGAAACGAAAAGGCCCGCTTCCATGGAAGCGGG
>NZ_JAJAWH010000042.1 GCF_020531965.1 Pseudorhizobium xiangyangii
CAGAAACGAATTCGTTTCTGCGCCCATTTTATTTCATCACCGCTTCTGAAACGGGGAGTAGGTTCTCAGAACTCTTCCCAGTCTGAGGCTGGGGCGGCGAGAGCCGCGTTGCCGGAGAATGCAGTCGCAACCTTGTTCGCCAGCTTGCGGGCAGGAGAGGCAACCGGCAACTCGCGGCGTCCTGCCTGTGTTGCGACCGATCGAACAGCAGACTGCTGCATGCGGCCAGAAGACAGCTTGAACTGGGCCAGAAGGGCGTTCAGCGAAGCGGCATCGCGGGCGAGGCCATGACTTGCTGCCGTCTGTTCCTCTACCATTGCGGCATTCTTCTGCGTGTCCTGGTCCATCGTGTTGACGGCAGTGTTGATCTGCTGCAGTCCAGACGACTGTTCCTGGGCCGATTCAACGATCGCGTTGACGTGACGATTGATCTCCTGCACCTCGGTGACGATCGTTTCCAGCGCGCGGCCGGTTTCTCCGACCAGCTGGACGCCACTCTGGACTTGCTGGTTCGAGGTATTGATCAGCGTCTTGATTTCCTTCGCGGCGTTGGCAGACCGCTGTGCCAGTTCACGCACTTCCTGTGCAACGACTGCAAAGCCCTTGCCTGCTTCGCCCGCACGCGCGGCTTCGACGCCGGCATTGAGGGCCAGAAGGTTGGTCTGGAAAGCAATGTCGTCAATGACGCCGATGATGTTGCCGATCTCGCCCGAAGACTTTTCGATCTGTTCCATGGCCTTCACTGCCTTCTGCACGACCTCGCCGGACTTTTCAGCACCGGTGCGGGTTCGCGCGACAAGTGAACCTGCCTCCTGAGCGCGCCTGGCAGCATCCTTCACCGTGGTGGTGATCTCTTCCAGAGCGGCTGCGGTTTCTTCGACCGAAGCGGCCTGCTGCTCGGTACGCTTTGCGAGATCGTCGGCGGCCGACTTGATCTCCGACGAGCCGGCTTCGATGCTGCGGGCGTTTTGGGCGACCTGCTCCAGAGCTGCCTGGAGCTTGCCAGCCGAGGCATTGAAGTCGTTGCGGACGCCGTCGAGCGTCACCGTGAAGGGTTGCTCGATGCGGTAGGAGACATTGCCGTCCGCCAGGTTGCTCAGGCCTTCAGCGATGTTGTCGACCGCGAACTTGACTTCTGCGGCCTCGCGGGTGCGCTGTACTTCGCGCTCTTGTCGGTCGGTCTCTGACAGGCTGCGATTGGCTGCGGCTTCCTGTTCCAGTCGAGCGCGTTCCAGGGCGTTGTCGCGGAATACGGCAACGGCCTCCGCCATCTGGCCGATTTCGTCCTTGCGGTCGAGGCCGTCGATACCGGCTTCGGTCTCGCCGGCGGCAAGAGATGCCATACGCTGGCGAAGGAGAGCCATCGGGGCTGCGACGCCCTTGTGCGCGATCGTCAATGCGATAGCAACGGCGAAGGCGATTCCGACGAGCAGGCCGCAGATGGCGGTGAAGATTGTCGCCGAGACGGACGCAGACAGTTGCTGGCCACCGTTTGTCAGGATTTCCGCCATGGCCCCGTTGTTGGCGCCGAACTTCGGCGAGAGGTCGGTGATCGCCTGATCCAGCTTGCCGGACAGCGTAGCCACCTGTTCTTCATTTCCTTCTGCATGGGCTTTAAGCAGGTTGTCGCCGACTGCCTTGAGGCTGTCAGCGCCGGCAAGCAGTTCATCGATCGCTTCCTTGCGGCTTGGTACCAAAGCCGGGATCTGCGACAGACGATCACGTGCGCCGCTGAATTCCTTGGAGAAGCGTGCGGACAAATCCTGGAACGCCGGTGATCCAGGTTCCTGGGCGAGCGCACGGCTCAGCCATGTCGTCGCAGTCCACATGCCGGCAGCACCGCGCGGACCGAATGTGGCGGCGTTGCTTTCGCGCTGGAGGAAGCCGCTATAGGCTTCGTTGGCAGCGCTGAATTTGCTCGTGACAAACATCAGGCCAGCCAGGGAGATAAATCCGAGGATGGCGATGGCCATGAGGAATTTGGATTTTATCGTCCAGTTCTTAAGCATGATGACCTTCTCAAATGGCAGGAATATGAGGTGTTCCGAGGGAGGGACGGGGGGAGACAGATATCTTCCACCTGGACAACGCACATCATGCACAAAGGCGATCAAACTCGATCAATGTCCCGGAAGACCGAAACACTATCCAATAAAAAAACAATTAAGCTGATGCTGATACTCGCCTGTTTTGCCACGTAAATCGCATGACTGCGCAGTGGGCGGACCACGTTATCGTACTGGATCGCCAGAGATTGCACGCGACCGGCGCTCCGGAGGACGTTCTGACGGCGGCCATGTTCGCAGAGATCTACGGATGTCGGCCGCAGTGGAGCGAAAATCCCAGGGGTGGCCTGCAAGTGGTGATGGATGGGCAGCTTCAAGGCCAAGACCATCGCGGGTTGTGTTGGCTCATGCCCAACGACGCCATCCAGCGAACCGACGCTAGCTGATTAAGATGCTCAACGGCCCGTCCTGCCGGACGCCGCGCTCGTAAAGTTTTGCTGGGGGCTGTGAGTATTGTTGCGTTCACCGCCGTCGCGCGCTCGACACGACGGCGTGATGCGGTGGCGAAACCAGGTCTCAGATGGACTTGAGAGCGACACGCTGCTCCAGTTTCGCGGCGTCTTCCTTTCGCTCACTATACCGGTCGGTGAGGTAGGATGACGCGTCCCTCGTCAGTAGGGTGAACTTTACCAATTCCTCGCACACATCCACGACGCGGTCGTAGTAGGAGGAGGCCTTCATCCGCCCATCCGCGTCGAATTCCTGGAATGCCTTCGCAACGCTACTTTGGTTGGGGATCGTGATCATGCGCATCCAGCGACCGAGAATGCGCATTTGACCCAGCGCGTTGAAAGACTGTGAGCCGCCGGAAACCTGCATCAATGCCAGCGTCTTCCCCTGCGTCGGCCGCACCGATCCGACCGAAAGCGGCACCCAGTCGATCTGCGCTTTCATGATGCCCGTCATCGCACCGTGGCGCTCCGGACTGACCCAAACCTGTCCCTCGGACCAGGCAGACAGATCACGAAGTTCCTGCACCTTCGGGTGACTTGTCGGTGCCTCGTCAGGAAGCGGCAGCCCTTTGGGATCGAACATCCGGACCTCGCAACCAAAGTGCTCAAGAAGGCGGCGCGCCTCGTGAGCAAGCAGCCGGCTATATGATACCTCCCGAAGGGAACCGTAAAGGATCAGGATGCGCGGCTTGTGCGTCGAAAACGGCGGGCGCAGGGCATCGCGATCAACCAGGCGAAGGTGCTGCTGCTGGAGGGCAGGGAATGTCTTAGACAACGCGCTTTCCTTTTTCATCGAGAACCTGTTCTCCGTCTTCTTTCGTGAAGGAGCCCTTGAACGTCTCAGGCAAAATGTCGAAGACGGCCTCGGATGGGCGGGCGAGCCTCGTTCCAAGGGGCGTGACCACGAACGGGCGGTTGATCAGGATTGGTGTCGTGACCATAACGTCGAGCAACTGCTCATCCGTCAGATCGGGATTATCTAGGCCAAGCTCGCCGTAGGGCGTGCCTTTTTCTCGGATCGCCTCTCTTACCGTAAGTCCGGCATCGGAAATCATCCTCGCAAGATCGTGCCGGGACGGCGGTGATTGCAGGTACTCGACGATGTTCGGCTCGATGCCTGCAGCCTGGATCAGGGCCAGGGTGTTGCGTGAAGTGCCGCAAGCCGGATTATGGTAGATGGTGACGTCCATGGTTACGTCCTTTCCGTGACAATGTTTCTGGCAACCGCAGGAGCGGCCTCGTACCAGCCCTTGGAGCGGTTCACGATCCAGACGACCGAAAGCATGACCGGAACCTCGATAAGAACACCGACAACCGTAGCCAGTGCGGCACCCGACTGGAAGCCGAACAGGCTGATCGCTGCGGCAACAGCGAGCTCAAAGAAGTTCGATGCTCCGATCAGGGCGGATGGTCCGGCAATGCAATGCTGCTCACCTGACAGCCGGTTCAGCAGGTAGGCTAGGGCCGAATTGAAATAGACCTGGATCAGGATGGGCACCGCGAGGAGGGCGATGATCATCGGTTGCGCAATGATCTGCTCTCCCTGGAAGCCGAAGAGTAGAACGAGTGTTGCCAAAAGCGACACGAGCGAGATCGGCTGCAACTTCGTCAGCGTCCTGTCCAACGCTCCGACGGAGCCACGGGCTGTCAGTTTTCTCCGCAACATTTGCGCGATGATGACAGGCACGACAATGTAAAGGCCGACGGAGATTACCAACGTGTCCCAGGGAACAGTGATCGATGACAGTCCAAGTAGTAGCGCGACAATCGGCGCAAACGCCACGATCATGATGGCGTCGTTGAGCGCCACCTGAGACAGGGTGAACAGCGGTTCGCCGCGTGTGAGGTTCGACCAGACGAACACCATTGCCGTGCAAGGTGCCGCTGCGAGAATAATGAGACCCGCGATGTAGGAGTCTATCTGGTCGGCGGGCAGATAGGGCCGGAACAACCAGCCAATGAACAGCCAACCGAGCAGTGCCATTGAGAATGGCTTGACCGCCCAGTTGATGAATAGCGTCACTCCGATACCGCGCCAGTAAGTGCCGACCTTCGCCAGGGAACGGAAGTCGATCTTCAGCAGCATGGGAATGATCATCAGCCAGATGAGGATCGCGACCGGGATATTGACCTTGGCAACTTCAGCGGCGCCGATCAGCTGGAAGACGCCCGGCATCGCATGGCCCAAGGCGACGCCCACGACGATGCACAAGAACACCCAGATGGTGAGATAGCGTTCGAACGTTGACATCAGGCGCCCCTGTCCGTTTCGCCCGTCAGACCTTCCATGCTGCCGATCTGACGCAGGCGCGTTTCCAGCGCCATACGGTCAATGGATTCGAGGGGAAGACTAAGGAATGCAGTGATACGGTTCTTCAGGAATCGGGCAGCCTGCGCAAATGCGCGCTGCACTTCGACGTCTGATCCTTTGACAGCCGCCGGGTCTTCGACCCCCCAGTGAGCGGTCATGGGATGTCCGATCCAGACCGGACATGCTTCGCCAGCTGCGCTGTCGCAGACCGTGAAGATGAAATCGAATTCAGGAGCGCCGGGTTCAGCATAGATGTCCCAGCTTTTCGAGGAGAAGCCGGTTGAGGGATAACAGAGCGCCTGAAGCTCACCAAGCGCGTGCGAATTGACTTCGCCTTTCGGCTGGCTGCCTGCCGAGTATGCATTAAAGCGCCCGCCGCCCTCCTTGTTCAGAATGGACTCGGCGAGAATAGAACGAGCGGAATTGCCCGTGCACAGGAAGAGCACGTTGTACGTCTTGTCAGTCATGGTCTTGATCCGTTGTTTAGGTCGGAGGCCTGCCGAGTTTCATGATGATGGCTGATGCCGGGCAGATGCCCGAAAGCTGGCGGGTAGAAAGGATCGCCATTGGAACTTCTGCACGATCTACAGCCACGAACCCCAGAGCTGCGAAGAACGGAGCGGCGGACGTCGTCGCCAGATAGACCTGCGAGCCGGGTGAAATGGTTTCCAGCGTAGCTTCCGCCAATAGTTTGCCTAGTGCCTTCCCACGATGACCCGGCAGGACGACAACCGACCTCAGCAGAGCGAAGTTCCCACAGTCTTCGACGCCAGAGTAACCAACGGTGCTGCCGCTGGTGTCAGTGCCCCGGAAAAATGAACGACCGGGGTCGCCAATGTCCTCGGTTGGAAGGTCCGCCTCGGAAAGGGCGGCGCTCAGGCCAATGTCACTTGCTGTAACCGGCTCCAGTTTAACGACTATCATGAGAGCTTCACCTCTGGTCCGCAGCACGGCTGAAGCTCTGCTATCAGGGGAGCGCAAAGTTCCGCAGCGCCGCCGCAGCAATCCTTGAGCAGGAAGAGCGTCAGTTCTCGTAGCCCGCCGAGGTCAGCTCGATAAATGATTGATCGACTTTGCCGTTCGCTCCTTACCAATCCAGCACGCGAAAGCGTCGCGAGATGTGCTGACATCGTGTTCTGTGGAACGCCGAGCAGGCGTGCCAATTCGCCTGCCGGAACGCCATCGGGCTCGTTCCGGACCAGGAGCTTGAACGTTTCGAGCCTTGTCGTCTGGGCTAGCGCACCAAGCGTCGCGATTGCTGTTGTGTTATCCATATATCCAGAATATCGGATATATTGCCGTTGTCAACCTCGCCTGAGATAAATCGAGAAAGAATGGCCACCCTGCAGATCGGCGCCAGGGAGAGGGAAGGTGTCCTTCAGCCTGATCTGCGCGCCCGGTTTTCGCGGCAATCAACGTTAAGGTGCTGCCGGTCACATCGGGAATTTTAGCGCCACGGCGGCGCCTTCTCCCGGACGCGACTGGATCGAAGCTTCGCCACCACTCTGGCGCACAAAGCCATAGACCATGGCAAGACCAAGTCCCGAGCCGCCGGTTTTCGATCTTGTGGTGAAGTAGGGCTCAAAGGCCTGGTCCAAGACTTCGGGCGTCATGCCTGCTCCTTCATCGGTGACCGTGACCAGAACTGACGTTCCCTCTCGTCGGGCGCTGACCCGGACCGGCCCGCCACTCGGCATGGCGGCTGCGGCGTTAAGGCAGAGGTTCAGGATCGACTGCTCGAAAAGGGCAGGGTCGAGGGCAATGGACGGAAGCCCAGCGTCGACATCAATGTGTAGGCTGTTCTCGGATCCAATGGCCATTTCCAGCACGTCCGCCATCCCGCGCAGAAGGCTGCCGACGTCGACGGAGGTCGGGCGGATAGGATGCTGGCTGCCAATCGACAACATGCTTGCCGCCAGGGCACGGCCGCGTTCCGCCGCCTTGCGAATACGCACAATGTGGCGCGTCTGGCGCTCGTTGAAGCCGGGCTCGCGCTCCAGCAGTCCAAGGCTGCCGGTGATGATCCCGATCATGTTTCCCACCTCATGGCTGACCTGGTGTGTCATGCGCATGATGCCGTCCAGGCGCTGGGCTCTTGCTGCCTCCGCCTCCTGGCGATCGATGGCGCTCACATCCCTTGCCAGCAGCACGATGCCGCCATCCGGCTGCCGTGACACCGAGACCTCGACCACCAACTGATCGTCCGATCGATGGCGCAGCACAACCCGTTCCATCAGTTCACCGGGATCCCGTTCCGAGGGCAACAGGCGCGGATCAAGCTCAGGAAAGGTCTCGGCGAAGTGGCGAAGTGGTAGTTTTCGGGCGGAGCCCGTTTGGCGCATTAGTTCAATGATGCGCCGGTTCATCGTAATCGGTCGCCCGGAGACGTCGAAAAGCGCGATTCCTTCATTCATGTTGCGGAACGTCGAGCGGATGGTGCGTGCCGCTGCTTCGGCAGTCCGGCGCAGGCGCGTGACACGGTCGACGCTATCTTTGAAGGCGCGAAACGCATCAAGCAGGCGTACCAATTCCGTCTCAGTACCTGCATAGACAGGCGGCCAGACCTCTGGTTCTCCCTTTGCCAGCGCATTCATGCCGTTGGAAAGAGCGACAATTCCGTGCGAGACGCGCATGACCGAGCGGATGGAGAAGATTGCCATGACCAGCACGAGCAGGGAGGCGACAGCAACGATCACGAGCAATCGGCTCAGCGCTTCGGAGGTCGAAACAAGGTCCTCGTTGAGACCAAGCGCCACCGCCTCGCTCTGCGTCTCCGTCGCGTGCGACAGCTCGCGCGAGACCGAATGCAGCCGCGAAACGGCGGCCCGGATGGCAAACATTTCGAGCAGGTAGCGCGTCTGGGCCTCGAAGACACGCTCATAGGGGGCAAGCTCAACGGTCGAAATCCGTACGTCCGGTGCAGCGCGCTCAAGACGTGCTGTCGTTTCGGAGACAAAGCGACGGCGCAGTTCGCCGAGCTGGAACAGGCTGTCGGAATTGGAGGCTGATTGCACGATGGCGTTCAGCTTCCGGCGGAAATCCTCATCCGCAATGCCACGGCCCGTTGCGATCTCGCCAAGTGCGGCCGCGGCCTCCGCCTTGTGCTGCTGGGCGGAATCCGCGTCGTCGGCGAGTGCCATTGTCTGTATGCGGATCGTTTCGAGGAGCTCGACGATGCGCGAACTGGCGAAGCCCTTCACGGTTGCTTCCCCGTTTTCCGGCTCCATGGCACGCAGCAGCGTATCGACCTGCGCGACCACCGAGCGGCTTTCGCTCGAGACGCGGTAAGGCGAGGTTGCGTTCATCAGGAAGGGCGCGCTCGAAACGAGGTCGGAGACCTGGCGCGAGACAAGCGAGGCCTTGGCGAGGCTGGAAAAAGCCTGCAAGCCATAGGCCGCCATCTCCTCTCGCGCCCGCTGGAGGCCGTAAACAGCAATCGTCGCCAGGCTGAAGACGAGGACGCAGATGAAGGCGATAGCAAAGGGCAGGCGGAAGGCGATCGAGGAGAGAAAGGGACGGTTGATCACGGCTGCAACTCGCCTTCGTCCGTATCGAGGACATATCCCTTGCCACGCCGCGTTTTGATATGGCGCGGCAGGTCCGGATTGCGCTCTATCTTGCGCCGCAGCCGAAGCACCAGCACATCGACATTGCGGTCGATATAGCGGTCACTCTCCGCGCCGAGCCGGTCAAGGATATGGGCGCGGCTGACGGGCGTGTTCGGCGTCTCCGCGAGGATTTCGAGAAGGGCGAACTCGGCGCTGGTCAACGACTTGGTCGGATCGGCCAGACAGATCGCGCGGCGGCTTTTGAGGTCAACCGACCAGTCGCTGAGCTTCAGGTGCGCCGGTTCGTGTTCGCGTTCGCTTTCCCGCTCAGGCTTTAGGGAGGGGATCGTCCGGCGCAGCACCGCCTTGATGCGCGCCGTCAGTTCGATTGGTTCGAAGGGCTTCACGACATAATCGTCGGCGGCTGTTTCCAGGCCGAGCACCCGGTCTGCTGCGCTGCCGGCCGCTGTCACCATGATGATTCCGATATTCATCTGGGCGCGAAGCCGTTGCGCAAACGTGCGGCCGGAAGTGCCGGGCAGGTTGTGGTCTACGAGAACGAGATGCGCCGTCTCGCGCGCCAGAACGCCCATCGCATCTTCGGCGGAGCGTGCGGTCAGGGGTATCCATCCCTCCGCCTCCACCAGATCGGAGATCAGCTCCGCCATGTCCGGATCGTCCTCGACGATCAGAATCCGAATCCTCTCATTCAACACATGCCAGTCCTCCCGCATGCATCATAGGCAGTGCTGCCACAATGTTCAAAGCGGGCTCGCATTATGCGGTTTGTCACAATTGTAACCTTTGTCATCTTGGTGAGGCCGATCACGCCTGCGGCTGTAAGAACGGTAACCATTCTTCGATTGCAGCGCGCGTCAGATATGCCATCCTGACTGCGGAGATTGGGACGCAAGTTCCAAGAGGGAGGAACATCGTGAGAGGCATCACCGCTTTCGGCGCGGGCGTGGCCGTATGGCTATGCAGTGCCACAGCCGGCATGACAGCGCCGTCGCTCAACGTTTTATGCGGTGTCGACGAGATGTGGTGCGCTGCTATGAAGACGGCCTTCGAAGCGAAGTCAGGCCTCGAAATCTCGATGACGCGCAAGAGCACGGGCGACATCCTCAACCAGATCCGGGCAGAACAGCCAGTGCCGAGCGTCGATGTCTGGTGGGGCGGCACGGGCGACACCCATTTGCAGGGCGGTTCCGAAGACCTGTTGCAGACCTATCAGCCAGCACATGAGCGTCATATGCTGCCTTGGGCGCAGAACTTCTTTGCCATGTCCGGTGGCCGTTCTGCGGGCATTTATGCCGGCGCGCTCGGCTTTGCCTACAATGCGGATCTGTTGCGCCAGCTGAAACTTCCTGCGCCGACCTGCTGGAAGGACTTGACGGACATTGCCTATCGCGGCCGCATCCGCAGCGGCAACCCGAACTCGTCGGGCACGGCGTTCACCGCGCTTGCCACGCTGGTGCAGCTCTTTGGTGAGGAGGAGGCCTTCCGCTTCATGGTGGCGCTCAACCGCAATATCGATCAGTACACGACCGCGGGTTCTGCGCCTGTCAAGGCGGCGGCGCGCGGTGAGGTGCTAATTGGCATTTCCTTCATGCATGATGCCGTGACCCAGAAACAGGCCGGCTATCCACTCGTCATCGTGGCCCCGTGCGAAGGTACCGGCTACGAGATCGGCGCCGTCAGCATCGTCAAGGGTACGCGCCATCTCGAAGACGCGAAACGCTTTGTCGACTTTGCGCTGAGCCCGGAAGGGCAGGGCACCGGTGCGGCCTCGGGGCAGAACCAGGTGCCGTCGAACGCCCTGGCGACGCTGCCGCTCGCGGCCCCTGATATCTCGATGATCAAGATGGTGGACTACGACTTCGCCACCTTCGGCTCGCCGGAAGAACGAAGTCGGCTGCTCGAAAGGTTCGATGCAGACATTACCGCGATGAACTGATCGAGACCTAAGCTACCCCGAAACAGTGAACGAGCCGCACCTATGCGCAGGCCGATGGCCTTTCCGTGTCTCGTTCATGGAACTGATCCAAAACCAGGTAACAGGAGGAATGCCCCATGAAAAAGAAGACCCTTTCCCTCATGCTCTTTGCCGGAACCGCGCTTGCATCGCTCCCGGCACAGGCGGCCGGCGAACTTAACCTCATCTGCTCGGCGGACGTTGTCATCTGCGAGCAGATGAAGGGCGATTTCGAGAAGGCGCACAGCGATATCAAGGTCAACATGGTGCGCCTGTCGTCCGGTGAGACCTACGCCAAGGTGCGCGCGGAAGCCCGCAACCCGAAGACCGACATCTGGTGGGCCGGCACGGGTGATCCCCACCTGCAAGCGGCGTCCGAAGACCTCACCCTCGAATACAAATCACCGAAGCTCGACGAGTTGCAGGACTGGGCTAAGAGCCAGGCGGAAAGCTCCGGCTTCCGCACGGTTGGCGTCTATGCCGGTGCGCTCGGCTGGGGCTACAACACGGAAATCTTCAAGTCGAAGGGTTACAAGGAGCCGGTCTGCTGGGCCGACCTGCTGGCACCGGAGCTGAAGGGCGAAATCCAGATCGCCAACCCGAACTCTTCCGGCACCGCCTACACAGCGCTCGCCTCGCTCGTACAGATCATGGGCGAGGACCAGGCATTCGACTACCTGAAGAAGCTGAATGACAACATCTCGCAGTACACCAAATCCGGATCCGCGCCGGTCAAGGCGGCTGCCCGGGGTGAGACGGCGCTCGGCATCGTCTTCGTACACGATGCGGTCGCGCAGACGTCGGAAGGCTTTCCGGTCAAGTCGATCACGCCCTGCGAAGGCACGGGCTACGAGATCGGCTCCATGTCGATCATCAAGGGCGCGCGCAATCTCGACAACGCCAAGCTCTTGTACGACTGGGCGCTGACCCCGGAAGTCCAGTCGCGCATGAAGGATGCGAAGTCCTTCCAGCTTCCCTCAAATAAAAGTGCTGAAATCCCGAAGGAAGCCCCACGCTTCGAGGACATCAAGCTGATCGACTACGACTTCAAGACCTATGGCGACCCGGCAAAGCGCAAGGCACTGCTCGAGCGCTGGGATCGTGAAGTCGGCGGCATCGCGAACTGATGACATTCTGATCGGCGGCGCAGGTCTCCTCTGCGCCGCCTTCCAACAACGCAAGTGACAGCGAGGTATGCCGTGACGCATGGCAAACGCAGGCTGAACGTGGCCGTGATATTGGGCGTGGTCGCTTTGACGCTTCTGCCCTGGTACCGGATCGACGGAGGCTTTTTCGGGTTCGGCTGGCTAGCCGGTTTCCCGCTTTCGTCCGAGGCGGCGCCCGGGCTGGTGCAGATCGTCTCTCACGGTCGGCTGTGGTTGGCGGTTGTCGTCTTGCTGCTGCTCGCCGCCGGTGCGATGCGCGGCATCGCGGACCCGATGCGGCGCGGCGGGGTGCTGGCATGGGTGGGCGGCATTGGCGTACTGTTCCTGTCGCTCCAGGGCCTGGCCATCGGTTTCTCCGGCTGGACTTGGACGCTGAGCGAGAGCCTGTTCGGAGCGCTTCCGAATGGCCAGCCGGCGATGGGGGCGGGGGCTGTGCTGTCTGCGATCGTCTTCGTACTGCTCTTCGCCTTTGGCCTTGCCGAACGCGGGGTGATGAAGGGTGATGCCTTCGTCATTGCGTCGATCGCGCTGCTTGCCTTCCTCGTCACCGTCTTCGTCTTCTACCCGATCGGCAGCATGTTCATCGGCGCCGTTCAGGACTTCGACGGCTCGTTCAATCCAGACAATTTTATCCGCAACATGCAGGATCCCGGTATCTGGAGCCTCGGCTGCCTGACCGGCGGCGCACGCTGCGGCGTCGCCTGGCGTACGCTTTGGCTCGCCATCATGACCGGCCTCGGCTCGACCCTGCTTGGACTCGCCTTTGCGCTGGTGGCGACCCGCACCCGCTTCCCCTTCAAGAAGGGGCTCAGGCTGCTGACGATCTTGCCGATCATCACACCGCCCTTCGTCATCGGTCTGGCGCTCACGCTGCTCTTCGGCCGTGCCGGTGTCGTCACCGAGGGCCTTTCATACCTCTTCGGTATCGAGCCCGGCCGTTGGCTCTATGGGCTGACCGGTATCTGGATCGCGCAGGTGCTCTCCTTCACCCCCATCTCCTTCCTCGTCCTGATCGGCGTCGTCGAGGGCGTCAGCCCATCGATGGAAGAAGCATCGCAGACCTTGCGCGCCGACCGCTGGCGCACCTTCTGGCGGGTCTCGCTTCCGTTGATGAAGCCGGGCCTTGCCAATGCCTTCCTCATCGGCTTCATCGAGAGCATGGCCGACTTCGGCAATCCGCTGGTGCTCGGCGGCAGCCATGGCGTACTGTCGACCGAAATCTTCTTTGCCGTCGTCGGTTCGCAGAACGATCCTTCCCGTGCCGCCGTTCTTGCGCTGGTCCTGCTCTGCTTCACGCTCTCCGCCTTCCTCGCACAGCGTTTCTGGCTGTCGGGCAAGAACTTCGCGACCGTGACAGGCAAAGGCGACAGCGGGGCGCATATCGCGCTGCCGCGCGGGTTGTCGATCGGCGTGCACGCCATCGTCATCCCGTGGATGATCTTCACTCTCGTCGTCTACGGCATGATCCTCGTCGGTGGCTTCGTGAAGACCTGGGGCCTCGACAACAGCCTGACGCTCGATCACTACGCCCGTGCCTTCTCCGTCAGCTTCGAGAACGGTAGCATCGCCTGGACGGGTGTTGCCTGGAACTCCTTCTGGACGACGATGGAAATATCGTTGATCTCTGCGCCCCTGACGGCGGCCGTCGGACTGCTCACGGCCTACATCATCGTCCGGCAAAAGTTCGCGGGTCGGAACCTGTTCGAGTTCGCGCTGATGATGAGTTTTGCCATTCCCGGCACGGTCATCGGCGTCAGCTACATCATGGCCTTCAACCTGCCGCCGCTGGAACTGACGGGCTCCGCGCTGATCCTGATCGCCTGCTTCGTTTTCCGCAACATGCCGGTCGGCGTTAGGGGCGGAGTTGCGGCAATGAGCCAGATCGACAAGAGCCTCGACGAAGCCTCCCTGACACTGGGTGCCGACAGTTTCAGAACTGTCCGCAAGATTATCCTGCCGCTTCTGCGGCCGGCCATCACTGCCGCGCTCGTCTATTCGTTTGTCCGGGCGATCACCTCGATCAGCGCCGTCATCTTCCTCGTCAGCGCCGAGTACAACATGGCGACCTCCTATATCGTCGGCCTCGTCGAAAATGGCGAGTACGGCGTGGCGATCGCCTATTCGTCGATGCTGATCCTCGTGATGATCAGTGTCATCGCCGGTTTCCAGCTGGCGGTCGGCGAGCGTCGCTTGCGCCGCGAAAACCGCGTTGCCGGCATTGGCAACAACGGTACCCTTCCTCTCGGTCAGGAGAAAACCGCATGATCACCGTCAAGGCTGGATCCGTCACGTTCCAGAACGTTGCCAAGTCCTTCGGCGCCTTTACCGCCATACCCGACCTGTCGCTCACTATCGAGCCGGGCACGCTGGTGACGCTTCTGGGGCCTTCGGGCTGCGGCAAGACCACCACCCTTCGCATGCTTGCCGGCCTCGAACACCCAAACTCAGGTCGGATACTGATTGGCGGCCAGGATGTCACCATGTTGCCAGCCAATGAGCGGGACGTCTCGATGGTGTTCCAATCCTATGCGCTCTTTCCTCACATGAGTTCGTTGGAGAATGTCGCCTATGGCCTGCAGTCATCGGGCCTGGGGAAGAAGGAAGCGCGTGAAAAGGCTGAGGAGGGGCTAAAGCTCGTCGGTCTCGCCGGCATGGGACAGCGTCTGCCGGCGGAACTTTCGGGCGGTCAGCAGCAGCGCGTGGCGGTTGCCCGTGCTCTGGTGCTGGAGCCGCAGGTCCTCCTGCTCGACGAGCCACTCTCCAATCTTGATGCGCGCCTCAGGCGGCGGGTCAGGACGGAGATCCGCGAGTTGCAACAACGTCTCGGTTTTACGGCAGTCTATGTCACCCACGACCAGGACGAGGCCCTTGCGGTTTCGGACCGTATCGTCGTGATGAAGGACGGCCAGATCGCCCAATCCGGTGCGCCGCGAGAGCTATACGAAGCCCCGGCATCGCCTTTCATCGCCGACTTCATGGGCGAGGCGAATGTGCTGCCCTGCGAGGTGATCCGCTGGGAAGCGGGCGAGGCGCTCGTTCGGGTGAGCGATGTGGAGCACCAGGTCTACAGTGTTCAGGCGCGCACAGGCGCGGCCAAACTTGCCGTGCGACCAGGTTCGATCAAGATCGGCAATGCGAACGGACCGGGCCTGAAGGGGAGGGTTCTCCACTCGGCCTATCTCGGTGGCCATGTCGAATATGAGGTTGAAACGGATGTCGGCACACTCTTTGTCATCGACCACGATTTCGACGAGGCCCATCCAGCCAGCAGTGATGTCACATTGGCATTCAAGAAGCGTGGCATAGCCCTGATCCCCGCATAACAAATTTACCAAGCGAAGGAACACAGCATGAATTCGAACGATGTGGCGCTGTCCGCGCGGTTTGCGCTGGCGAAGTCCCTGGCTGCCGATGCTGGAGCCATGGCACTCGATTACTTCAACCGTCGCGATACGCTGGTGATCGAGACAAAACGGGATCTCCAGGATGTCGTCTCGATCGCGGATCGTAACGTCGAGACCTTCCTGCGGCAGCGCGTGGCCGAAATCCATCCTGAAGACGGGTTTCTGGGCGAGGAATTCGGCTTTGCGGAAGGGCGCTCAGGTTTTACCTGGGTCGTTGACCCGATTGACGGAACGGCCCCCTTTGTCAATGGAATGCCAACCTGGTGCGTCTCTATCGCAGTGCTTCACGGCGGCGAACCAGTCGTCGGCGTGATCCATGTTCCCTGCTCGGATGAAATCTTTGCCGCTGCCAGAGGTTTCGGGGCGACGCTGAATGAAAACATCATGACACTCGATCCGTCACGCAACATTCAAAACGCCATGACCGGTATCGGTTCCAACACCTATGTGACGCCGGAGCGGGTAGGCGCCATCATCACTGACCTGTTGGCCCAGGGAGGCAACTTCATCCGCAACGGGTCGGGTGCGCTGATGCTTGCCTATGTCGCCGCGGGAAGGCTTGTCGGCTACTATGAGCCGTTCATGCGCGCCTGGGATTGCATGGCCGGTTACTGCCTCGTGCAAGAAGCCGGCGGCCGCTGCCTTCCTTTCCCGACGGAGGGGGCGAAGCTGCTGGAAGGCCACCCCGTTCTTGCCAGCAACACGAGTTGCTATGACGAGCTCGTTGGTATCCATACGGCCAATCAGTAATTGGCTGCCAACGTCGCATCGCCTGCACTGGGCGGTGCGCCCGCCATCGCCGGGCTGGGCCCGTCCATGCAAGGGGTCTTCTTCGGAGCGAAATGTCGCACCGCCTATATTTCACTTGTCCCTAAAGTAGACTTCAGTAGGGTTCCTTCATCATTGGATGGAGGAGATCCAAATGCAGCATCTAGACCCCAATAGCGTAAAGAACGAGATCGAAAAGCGCGTCTGGTCTGTAAGGGACTTCGCGAAGCGCAATAGCCTCGATAGGCTTGAAGAGGTCCGGCTCCTTCAGCTTTTTGGACCATTTGCGACTGCCAGTGAACTCCAACACAACGTTAAAAGATCACCAAGGTGTCAGTAAAGCGCTGTGACCGGCGTCAAATGTAACCTGTCCGTTCGCCTGACCGCCGCCTAGCCAGGGGAAACGCAGGAGCGGCAGAACGGCGTATGTGGAACGGCCTCTAGCCGCTGATCGTCGATCGGGTTTCCACATTTCACGCAATGTCCGAAGGTGCCTTTCTCCAACCTGGTGAGAGCGGCGCTGATGGCGGCTAATTCGTTCTGCGCGGTCTGGCCAAGCTCGTCGAGCACCTCATCGTTGTTGCGCTCGACCGCACGGTCGTCGTCGTCCGGATTTCGCGGCTACTCGAAGTCGTCTTCGATAGCCCGGAGCCTTGCCTCCAGCCGCGCGCGGCGTTCCAATAGTATCGCCCTGTACATGTCGTCCCGACGCTGGGATTGAGAAGGAGCATCTGGGGTCATCGGCGGATATCCGTAGCTAAGGTTGGATGCACCATTCTCTCGCTTTTGGGGAGCAATGCATTGATCACTGTCAAGCGGATCCCATTGTCGACGGTCAGATGGACCATTTCTAGCTCTCTATCTCCGGCAGGTCCTCTCCGAATTGCCGATGTAATATTAAATGGAATAGACCCTGCCGCGCAGGTCGTTCCTCCCCCAACTCCGGTGCGCGTTCGATTGCCTCGATGGCCAGATGAAAGCGATCGAGTTCGTTCATCACCGGCATGTCGAACGCTATTAATTCGGGGCGAGATGCGGCCGCTCATCAAGCTCCTGCGCCTTCAAGGTCCGCGGTCTTACGATCTCGGCAAACGCCTCGGAATTACCGACATAGACGATCCCGCAGGCCATGCTTGCGAAGACCCGGCAAAGTTCCGCTTGGGCCTCCGGCTCCAGACCTTCGACCACGTCGTCAATTATCAGCCAGTCGGGCTTTGCGACCAGGGAGTTCGCGACACGCACACGGACCGCGTCTTCCCTGTCCAATTCGTTGGCCCACTTCGCCTGCCGTTCAAGCTGTGCGACAAGATGAGCTGCACCGGCTGCACGTAACGCCTCTGACAATGAACTGCGTTTACGTTCTTCCGGCTCAAGCGGATAGGTAAGAAGTTCGGCGAGCGTCGAGATCGGGAAATAGCCGACCTGCGGCATGTAGGATATGGACGATCCCGCAGGCAGAGAGATCTTTCCCGCCGCGGGCTTCAGGTCGGATGCCATCGCCTTGAACAGAAGATGCAGATCGGCGTCACCATCCGCGGAGATCATGACTTTCTGCCCAGGGGGCATGACGGTCTCGCCCGGCAGCCTCAGCCCCCTGCTTCGCGTTTCGGGCGTTGGCCGCAACTCCACATTGTTCAAGACAAGGCTCGCACCGCTCTCCTGGTTGCCCTCGTTCTTTCCATTCGCCGGTGCGTCCGACTGCGATAGGGCGTGAAGAAAGGTGGATACCCGCATCAGGGTGGCCTGCCAGTCGGCGATCCCCCGGATGTTGTCGACGTACCACCTCAAGGCAGCGTTGACCTGGATGAAGGCGCCGACGGCCATCATCAACACCCCGAAACTGATCTTCCCCTGGAGGTACATGGGCGCAGCGACAAGTATGGGGACGATCTGGAACATCCATCCGAAGCCTGCAGAGACCCAAGTCAGGTTCGTGCTGGCGACAATGACCTGCCGCAGCGTCAGAAGCACGGCCGAAAGTGCACGGTTCAGCCGCCGCCGTTCATTTTCCTCGCCACGGGCGATTCCTATCAAGACGATATGCTCGCTGGCATTCACGAGCGAGTACCGGAGCTCCGCTTCCAGGGCGTATCTCTGCGCGTTCAACGTCGGCAGAGACCTTCCGACTATGGCACTCAATAGGGACGCGATGCTCGCATATCCGATGGCAGCCCAGACCAGATAGCCGTGTACGACCACACGGGCGCCAAAAATGTCGATGGAGAAGGGCTGGGAAACAGTCCACAGCACGCCCACGAAACTCGCCAGGAGGATCGTGGAATTCACCAGCCCGATTGCGAGCGAGGTCGTGTTCTCTGCGAGGCTCCGCGCATCTTCGTGAAGCCTCTGGTCGGGATTTGTCGCAAGCGCTCCATAGCGCGCAAGCCGGACCGCCCGTCCGGGCTTCAGCCACTGGTCCATCATCGTACTCGAGAGGCCCTCGCGCATGGCCAGTGCGGTCACCTGATTATACCATGCCTGCGCTACGTTCAGCACGATCAGCGACGCTGCGATAAAAGCGAAAGCCTTCAGTTGGACAAGGAGCGTATCGACGTCTCTGCGCTCTAACGCATCATAGAAGGGCGCCGTCCAACGGTTGAGACGGTACTGGGAGTAGGTGGTAAGAAGAATGAGGACAAACACTGTCCCAGCCGAAAGCAGAACTCGGCTTCTCACGGGGGTTCGCCGGAATGCGACAGCCATGACCTTGAGCTGCGCTATAGTGGTGAGCCGCAATCCAGCTTTCACCGACGAAACCGTTTCGCTTACCATCAGATTATGCTCACCCTGAGCGGCCGCACCTTCGCTGCGTCTATGATATCCGCTCGAGCTGAGATGGCCTTGATCGTTATCACACAACTGCCCGCATCTTGCGGCACTTCGCTAGGAAGCTCGGCAGAATTTCCGGAAGCTTGAAGTTCTCACGTATGATGAAATATTTGTCGGGCCAGCGTCTTGGTCAACCCAGGATGGCCTGCGGCTTCAGCTGCCTGCAGACGCAGGTGTCCGGTCCAAAGGGCCGCGCGGTCGATCTTGCTGCTGCATGGCGGATGAACACTGATTGAATGCGCTATCGATGATGCTTAGTTTCGCGGCTTGGACGGCAAGAAAGCTCTCGAGAAAGTTCCGGGAGACCCATATCGGTGAGCGACCTTTCATGCCAGTCCATCCCATTATCGAAAGTGCTTCTGCTTCCCGGATGATCCGCGCCACATGGGATTTCGATAAGCTCACTCCGGCGGCCATGTCCGGATGGAACGAAACGATGTCAATATAGGCCCGGAGCCGTTTCCCGGTTCCTCCAAGGCGAAGATGAGCCGCTCGGTGACCAAAAATCCATTGTTCACCCACATGAAGTGAGAGAACGCGGTTGCTGGTTCACGTATACTGGAATGTTGGACAAATCCGTCCGCGATCAATGGTTGCAACTGAGTTATCAAGGCCCGGTCAGACTGGTAATCAGCCAGCCGGGTGCCCGCGTCGATCATGTCCAGGGTATTGGCATGGATACTCATCCAGGTATCGAGTGCACCAAGCGTCTCGGAGGATGGCTCCAGCAACTTCTTGCGGCGGTCGAACCTGTCGGGCTTTTCCAGCAGAACTCCATACTTCAGCATCTCGCTTAGGAAAGATGCCGCCGTATTGCGGCTCGCGACGTTAAAAACTCGAACGTGTTCAGAGAATCTTGATGCTGTCAGCCCGTCGAAACGCTCCTGCGCACGTCCTCGAAAGTAGAGCGACAGGCCAATGTGGGCCATCAGCCATCTATGCTGGGTCGAAAAAATCGACGCTAGGCGTGGGCTACGTTCATTGACCTGCAAGAAGGCCTCGGATTGTCGTTGAACGCACGCAAAAAAGTCGGCGTGTTGGGCAATTTCCGCGGCACGCAATGACATCTAGTTCCCTGTCGAAAAAATACTCGGCCACGCCGCATGCAACGGTTCTTCGGGCTTGGAGGAAAGTGCGTTAGCGACAATCGGCCATGCCTCATTCCAAGATCGCTAGCAGCTTGTGAGAGCGCAAAGTGCGCTGGTGCGCGCCCAGAATGTTTTGACGTTCGGTCAAAACATGTCACTCATACGGTCTTCCCAATACTCAGTATCAGGTGTCATTCTGGGTCAGGAAAAACAAGAACCGAAATTATTCATTAACCATTAAAATCAAAGTATTGTTAACACCTACAATCGGAAACGAATACGGCTAGCGCTGCCAGCGTTTGTCGGCCCGGCTGTGGCTGCGGGCTGGCTTGCCTGCCGCTGGTGGCATCGTTGGCGGTGATCGAATTCGGAGTTTTTGAAGAAGACGCGCACCTCTAGGCCGCGGTGGCTCGCTCGCAGCTTGAAGGGCCGGTGAGGGCAGGTGCGAGAGCGTACGATTTAATCGGAGCAGGGGCCGTGTGCCCATACCGTCGCGGATGATCCGGATCGGGTCGGTAAATTAGCCGTCGCTGCCCACCGAACTCACTTGCAGGATCCTGCGGGTCATGCCCGGGGTGTCCAACCCGCACAGGTTGTCGTGCCGCTTTTCGTAGCCGTGTTGACT
>NZ_JAJAWH010000043.1 GCF_020531965.1 Pseudorhizobium xiangyangii
GCCCGCAATTGCGGGCTTTATCTTCTTCTTCGCGAGGTCTTTTAGCGAGAGTTGATGAGTATCAATCCTCCCGCGATGACAGACCCCCCCACGACTTTCTCAAGCGTATCGGGATGATTTTGATAGAGATGGCCTCCCCACAAAAACGAGTCTGTAGTGTATCCCTTCGGCGCAATCCATGCTTTCAATTCTTCAGTGATCGGTATCGTCACCGAGCAGGTCGTTTCACCACCTGTCGGAATGCTGTCACTCTCACAAGTGCCGTGAAAAGTTTCCGGCCAGACATCTCCGGTCGTCCTATTTGAGACTCCATATTTTAGTCTCAGTCCACCCAGCATATCGGTCCCAGAGTCATTTTTTACGCTATATGAAGTGCGGTAGACCCCTTCCGAGATGGGCATTCCTGATCCAATCTGCGAGACTTTTAGGAATGTCACCTGAAAGAATTCTGGCACCTCCGGCACCACGGGCACCACGGGCGCAGCGACACCAATCACGCCCGTGCCTTGATATCGAAAAACTATGTCATTGGGGCCGGCAGCTGCTGCCCCTCCAGCTATCAAAGACATTCCTAATATTGTCGTCAAAGTCTTCATTTTCAGTCTCCTCAATAATTTCGTGACTCACAAATTTCTTATCCAGCAGTGTCATTCTTTTGCGCAGACCGAGCCTTTACGCCGCCCTCTTCGCCGCCTTCATCTTTCTTTCCAGACTTCGGAATCGTCGGCATGCCCGGCATACCCTTGCCGAGTACAGCAGCCGCTGCGCCAGCTGTACCGACCAGCATTCCCTTGTCTGAGAATCCGTGACCCTGCTGACCCATCCAAGTCAGGATGCGGTCTACAATGACGAAAATCTGTCCAAAGATGTGGATTATCAAATACATCAGGAGGAATGTGCTTAGGATGAATCCGACGAGCATCGAGGTCAGGCCTGGATCCTCGTGATTGCCCCACCACATGGTGCTCCACAGCACATCAACCGTGCCGACAAGGAGGGGTAACAGAAGGAAAGCCGCGATGAATGCTAGCATTCCAATGGGTAGCATTAAGAAGACGGAAAACAGGAGCATGGCCCCCATTTTTGATGCCTGTGCCAGCATGTCTTCGCCGTCCATCCGAAGCCATCCAAAAGCCCATACGATGATCGCAATCGCGGCTTCAAGGACTGCTAGAAGCCAGAGACCTGCGAAGATGACCATATAGATGAAGGGTAGGACAGGAATGATGTAGGCTCGTACTGCCCCAATCATCCAGAGCGTACCAAAAATGGTTCCGAGCCATGGCATCGCCCATAATGCGGCTCCATCCGTTCCGAGAGTGCTACCCGCGATCGTGAAAGCTGCGATTACGGGGACCAAGGTCGCTAAAATCCCCGTGACGGCAATCGCCATAAAGGTATGCCCAGAGCTAACTTGCTCTGCTATTGGGTCTGACCTTTTTATCTGATCGACGATCGTTTCATCCGGAAATTTCGGTCTCGACATCATCCATTCAGCTAGCGATCGAGCAAACGGGGCGAGCGCTTTCGTGATGAAATTTTTCTTCTGGTCAGACGCTCCAGCCAAGTCATTGGCTTCAAGGCCAATCTCCGCTTCTTCTCCAGAAATTAAATGTCTAAGAGTCTGCAAAGCCGCTCGGATATTGTCGCTATTGCTGCTTCCATCTTCGTCTACTCGAACCCCTGTCCGACTATGCTTTAACCCCACCAGTTGGTTGACGGCAGCACTCTCTTTTGAGATCGCCATCCAGAACATTCCGGCAGTCACAAAACCTTGCTGGCGAGCCGCCTCTACTATTTTCTTTCGTCTCTTCACGCCTTCTTTATCGAGCGCCATTTCTGTAGCGACCGCTGCCGATATTTTGGCATCGTAGTCGTCGCCCATGCGGCGCAAGGCATTTGCTACTCGTGGGAGGGTCCCGGATGTGATGTTTTTCAGGGCCTGTTCGTTGGATAGAGAATGGTTCTGTACTGAAAATAATTTTCCAAAATACGCCGCAAAAGCCCGCAAATTTTCGACTTGATCGGCTACCGCTTTTTCACGATCATCAGAGAAACCTGGTTTGTCATTTATTCTCACGACATCGACGCGGCCGCAGTCTTGTCCGTAGTCCCAAGCTCGGATATTCACCCCGAGCTTATCGAATTCGTTTAACACACCTTCTTTTTCCGGCAGAATGACAGGCGTCAGCCCCCAAGGCTCAGCCATTTTATTGTGAACGGCTGCGCAGATTTCCGATTCTAGAAGATCAAGGACGACCTTCTCACCACCCGCACTCATTGGCATAAGCGCGTGGTGTTTCTGTACGACATGCTCGACGTAGCCAACCCACATCGCGTCCACCAGATTGATAGAAGCGCGGGCAACGACATCCCGCAGGAAAAGGTGTCCGTTCGAAAAGCCGTGGGACACCGGGATCATCAATCCAATCCCGATCACAACGCGCAACGGAGCATATATCTGGTGATATTTGTCTCCGAGGACTTTGCCAGAAGCTGCAGTTGAAATGACGCCCTGAAAAATCATTCCTAGCAGCGTCAGAGAGCCGATATAGACTAGCGTGGACGAAAAGATGGACATAGCCAGGCCGAAGCCCGTCGTCGTGTCTGACGGCAAAAGGACGTTCACCCACATCCACGCGATATTGTGCTCGCTAGGGGTCGCTAGAAGATCGGAGACAGCCAAGCCCATGTCGGTTCACTCCTGCTCTACAGGAGCGACCTCGCTCGATTCAGTCAGTTTGAAAATGAAGCCGTCGAAAAGCTTCTTGTCGCGATCCGTCGCAAAACTGGCGACCAAGCGTGGACCCATGTCTTCCGAAATCTTGCCTTCCTGAATTGCCTTCAAGAAGGCTGCACCGATGACAATTTTGCGCCTCGTATCGTCGCGCCTGCTGGCATCCCGGGCAGCTTTTTGAAGCCTCGCCAAATCGGATTCCAGCTTTGCCTTACGCTGAAGCAGTCGCTTCTCTTTCTCGGATACGGAGCTCGTCTTTCTCAATTCTAACATGTCATTTTCTCCATCTATAATTTTCTGTCGGCGGATTTCGAAAGCAAGAGTCTCGAAAAACCGAAAGCAAAAAATGATGACAAGAGAAGCGTTGCTTAGATAAAACAAGTCATCAAAAATGCCTTACTTATCTATAGTCCCAGCAACATTTGCATGAAGCAAGTAGTCGTGTTTTTCTTCTTCTAAGAAACCAAGAGAGAGCCCCCTGCTCTAAGGGCGCGGTTAAGCAAACTTCGTTTGCCGCGCCTGGCAGGGCCTCTCTCAAAGCGATCGAGGAGAAAAACATGAACAAAATCGGCCTGTACTACGGTCACTATCCCGACACGGAAATTTTCATCGTCGTGCCCGACGGGATCACGCCTGCGCAGCTACGACACTACGTCAAAGGCTTGGGCTTCCTCGACTTTCAAAATGACGATGGTCAGTCGCTGTTATGCGGATCAACAAGCAGTCAAAAAGACGCTCTGCACCAGCGGCTCGAAGCCCTTGGCTATCGGCTAAAACCATCCAAGATTTTTCGCGCCGTGCCCTTTGATGTTGATGAACATGAGGGAGACGCCTCATGAGCTACGGGGAGAAAATCAGCGGCGTATATGCCGAGTATCGCCGTTTCGGATTCAAAGAAACTATCTATGAAGTCCGCAAGTCCATCACTGTCGAACACGTTTCCAGAAACCGCGTCCTCCTCCATTTCCAGAACGCTGATCCGGTCATTAAAACCCTGACGGCGAAACATATAAAGCTCCTCACGCCAGACGGTCGTAATCTGGTAGCCGAGTGGACAGAGGCCTCGAATAAGGAGGCCTCAAGATGAGAAACCTCCTCAAATCTCCCGTCGTCCTGGACGCCTTATTTTTCGTAATGAAGCTTGCGAGTTTTGCAGGATTTCTGACAGCGCTTCATTACGGCGGAATTGTCTCGGTTGTGATTATCTTAGCATGCGCCCCTCTAGTGTTCTTATTAGAGAGACGCATGCTAGCTGGGCTTCCCCGAGACGACGACCACGACGATTTTCGTCAGATGGTCAAAGCCCGCTGGATTAAAGAAGAGACCCCCGAAGGTACTTGTTATCGACACCCCCTAGCGACAGAATTTTATAACGTTGTGCTGGGCGCTCCTGCGACCGAGGAGGGTGACAAGGACACCAATTTCTACGCCGACCTGATCACCTGGTACCCCGCCGATCGGAAGACGGGCACCCTCTTCCATGACGGCTGGTCCGGCTACGAAAACATTGTGAAGACGTTGACGCTCTATGGCTTCCACGCTCGCGATATCATCAAGCTGCCAATTGGCTGGAAATATCCTTACTACGCCGATTGTCGGTATAACGACGGCCTCCTAGCCCACGCCGACGCCTTCAAACGCGCCTATTACCAGCGCCGCCACCTCCTGAAGCTCGCTCGCCGCAAATACATGAAGCAAGTCAAACGTGATCGTATCCGCTGGATTGATTACGGCTGGGCCAAGGCAAAGAGAGAATGGAAGCGTTTCGAGCGGGAAATGGCAGTGCGGGAGGCCTCAAAATGAGAAACCTCCTCCTCAAAATCCTGCTCACCATCGTGAAAGTTCTGGGCTCAATCTTAGCCGCACTGATCGTAGCGCACGTGCTGATCTGGCTCTTCTTCGATCAGATTTTTGTTGATCCCGCTCTTATTTCCGCGAAGCCGTCACCCGAATATGGTTTTGCGCTACTGGCCGTCCTCATAATGCCAATCATAGCCGCGTCTGAGGCTTGGGATGCGATCGATAGCCTCCTTGCGCGGTTCTCGCGGCCCTCCGAAAAGGAGGCAGCGTTATGAAGACGCCTCTTCTGCTTATCTTCGTCATCGGCGTTAACTTGATCTCTATTGCTTTCGGGGCTTCGGTCAGCGGTGCTCTCACCTACCTGTATTCCACAGATCTTTTTGACTTCTGGTCATCCGTGGCCGTGCTTTCAAAGCCTGCCCCGCTGCCTGAATACTTATTGGCTAATCCATTTATTGAGTCGGTGGTTTTTCTCCCTTTTGCAGGGTTTTTCACCTTCTCGGCCATCGCCTGTCTCACGATCGCGCATCTTGTAGAGAGGTGGTTCGGACTAGAGGAGGCCCCAAAATGAGAACCGAACGCCCTCCCCTCACCCCACTAGCAAACGCCAGCCTGCGCAAATTGCAGGCAGCCGAACAGTCTCTCTATCAAGCCCGATCACATTTCATGGCAGCATTTGCGGGGCATCTTTCCCGCCCTGCTAGCAGTGAAGAAGAGCGTCAGCGCCTTCTAGATCTTCTTGAATCGAAGACGATCGCCAGCGCTCCGTTCGAAGCCATGCTAGCCGACATGCGCGGGTGGCTCATCAGAAACGGGAGGGCTTGAAGGTGAAAACCTCCCTCCCCGACGACACTGCGCTCTACCATGCGCAAGCCAAAGTTTTTCAACGTAGCGCGGGTCGTTCCGCCGTCGCCGCCGCAGCCTACCGCAGTGCCTCAAAGCTGGTAGACGACCGTATCGGGCAGGAATTCGACTACACCAAAAAGCACGCTGTCGCCGCCTTCATCGTGGCACCCGTAGGCTCTCCAACCTGGGCGCAAGACCGCGAGCAACTATGGAATCGTGTCGAACTGGCGGAATACAAAAAGAATTCTGTCGTTGCGCGGGAGTGGGAAATCAGCATTCCACGCGACATCCCCGCCGACCGATGGGAGGATTTCGCTCGCGACGTGGCTCAGCCATGGGTCGAGGCCGGGGCAATCGTTGATATCGCCATCCACTGCCCGCCAGACGTAAACGGCGAGCCTCAGCCTCATCTCCATATTATGCTGTCGCTCCGCAAGCTGGATGCCAGCACAGATTCAGGCTTCTCGAAAAAGAAAAACGACGACCTGACGCGGCTTTTCGAAAGCGGCGGCCGTCATGGCGGCGGCTCCAAAGCTGACGCCCTAAAGGTTGAACGCGAGCGCATCGCCACGGTGATGAATTCCTATCTCGAAAAAACCGACAGCCCTCGCCGCGTCAGTCACCTGTCAAATTCGGCCCGAGGCCTAGACCAAGAACCCGAGCCTTCAATCGGCGAAGGCCGCAAAAAAGCTTCCCGCAATCGCGGAAAGGGCGACCGCAGAACCGCCGTCGTCAGCACCATGCGCATAGCAAAGGCTTGCGAAAATGAACTCATGAAAACGGAGAAAGAACTCATGGCTATCAATCTAAAACACCAATTCTCAGACAAAAACGGCATCAAGCCGCGCCATCAGCAAGACTACAAATCCACGCTTTTGAATCGCCGTTTCCCCGACGCGGCGGGTCAAATCGACCCCCAAAAATTGTACATGATCGATGTCAAAGATCCCCGCATCACTCGCGTGCAGTGTCGCGATGGCGGCTGGCTGGAAGTCGAAAATCGCCAAATCCGCACCTATGGCCCGCAAGGCTATGCCGATGAAATCGCTAAAAAGCTCGAATCCGCAGGCTATGCCGATCACATCGAGCGCCTGGAAGAGAGCGCCCGCATTGGCAAAAACGGGCGTCGTCAGCAACACATTCCTAACACCATGCCTGATGCTCAAGCCGAGACCATCGCGGATCGCTGGCGCTCGCGTGGGTATACCGACATCCAAGAATCGCCCGATGGTGTCTACGTCCGCATAGGCCAATCTCGCATTCAGGATCTGGGCGACGAAGTCAGATTGCACGGAAAACCGACCGAGGCCGCCCTTCGTGCGATGGTTGCCAAAGCCAGCGATGAATGGGGTTCCGAGATCGAAATCACTGGCAGCAAGTCCTTCAAAGATTCGCTCTGGCTGGAAGCTCAGCGTCAGGGGGTCAAAGTTTTCGACAGCACCAACGGCGAGCCCTACGCCCCAAGTCCCGAAATCCTTGCTCGCTGGCAGTCCGATCTCGCTCAAATGCAGGGCAATCAGACTCAAATCGAGGGCATCCGCCAGGTCAAAAAGTTGACCTCTCTCATGAAAAATGCGGCTTCTGGTGACAAGGACAGCCTTGCCGAGCTCCAAAAGCGGGACGCGCATTTGACCGCTTTTCTCGCTCAACACCTCGACGCCGACCAGCTGAAATTACTGGCTCAGGAAAAGGATTCTGACTTAGAGCCTCAGCTTGACGGCATGAGAGAGCTAGGTCGTGAAATCCTTGAAGATGATCAGCAACAGCAGCAGGCGCAGGCCACCAAACCTACCAGCACCAGCACGCCAAATTCGGCAGTCGAGGATGCTCTATTGGAGCAGGAGGACACTGCGGAATTCACTGAATGCGAAGATCCCGATGGCCCCAAACCAAGGAGCCCGCAATGATTTTCGTAAGTCACATTATCGATCATACTGAAGAAAAGGCGCAGGCCAATGCACTGCGTCGCTACATCAAGGCAAAGGCCGCTGGACGAAAGTCAATGGGATATGTCTATCCCATCAAGCACGACAGCGGGATAGTCGGATGGGTAGGGTGCGACAAGAAGAAAGCCCAACAAAAAGCAGGCTCACGCCGTTACCGCCAGCCTGGCCCGTGGTGCGATGTCCTCGGACATGACACCTCAATCAAAGACGACCAATATCTAACGGCGTTCTTCGGACTCAACGTGACTGACGACGCAATATTGGAAAGTCACGACTGGAATCGACTGCTTCCGAAAGTAACCACCGACCGCGTCAAAGCCCTAAGGGCCTTCCGCTTGAAAGGGATGGAAATCCTCGATCGCCAAGCAAGACGCCAGTCATCGGCAGCTGTGCCAGCAGCCGCCGCGAAGTCTCTGGTATCTTCAAAATACATGAAAAAGGGAGAAGGCGTCCGACCCCTCAAGCTGCTAAAAACCACCAATTAGGCCCCAATCGGGCCTTCTGGTAACATTTGGAGCGGTTTTAAGGCCCATTTTGTGGGCCTTTCTGATGTCTGCCTTACCTGCACCCGTGGAAAAATCAGCTCAGCGCGAGGTCTCTGGCCGCATCTTCGGCAGCCTTCACTGCATTCTCAGCAGCCTGGATTGCCAGCGCCATTGTGCTTTCGATGCCATGCCCGATCAGCGCACTTTCTTGGTCATCGGACATATGTCCTTCCAATGTATCGATAGTCCACAACCAGCGCTCAAAATCGGGGTCTTTCGTGCGCTCCACCCATGCCGACATAGTATCTGTCTGTGCATGAGCGAGTTCATTCTGCGACGACCAATCCAAATCAATAATTTTCATCAATCAGTTCCTTTGCAATCGCCTTCCCTTGCGGCTGGCGTGACTGATCAATGCCCTGCGATGAATCTTGAATCCAATTCTTTCTTTTGATGAAAAATGTCTCAAGCTACTGGTTTCACGAGGCAAATAACGATTTATCGATTTTAATTAGGGGGCTGAAACCTTATTTGATTGTTCTAAATCTTTGACGGAGAAGGTTTAGGACTCATTTGTTTTTGTGATGTATCCCTTATTTTTCAAGCACCTTCATCTTCAATAGCTTCGTAGCGACGGCTCTCAAGATCGTCAGCCTCGTCCACCGTCTTCCGAAGCTCAATTTTCCGCGAAGGCTTCTTAGTCTCTAATCTCTCCATGATCGCGTACCATGGTTCATCTTCACTGAACCGGACGCCTTCCGAGATATCCTCAACTGCCTTCATCCTCGCCAGTCGCTTGAGGGGATTGTTAGATCCAACGTTCCGATTCCGTTTCCATTCGCCCTCTACAGCTTCAAAAACGATATCCGTCCAAGCCTGCATTGCTAGTTGCTTGAGATCAAGTCGTTGTCCAATGGCATAAGCCAGAGTTGTGACCTCTGCCGCCCTCATCATTTGCTGTCCTGTTTCAAGTCCTGCGTGATCCAAAACGGCGGAAATCGCATCGCCCCGCACTGCCCTGTTTGACAATGTGGTGGCAAATGTCCGTCGAATGTCGTGCATAGAGAAGTGCGGGATATCTTCAAGAAGGTCAGTTCCTATACGTCGCTCAACACCCTTTCGCTTCGGAGAATTATCAATTCCGCGCATTCTCACCAGTAGGTTTTTCGGCGCGGTTCTCGCAATCGGCGCGTCGGACTTCTTTCCACGCGAAGCTGTAGCTGGAAAGACGAATTTGCTGCCGCCGTTCCTGTTGTGGCTCAACGCTCTTTCGATCAGAAGCACCAATCGGGGTGGTATTGGCAAGGCATGCGCTCGCCTCGACTTCATGGCAACCTCAGACCAAAAGACAACCTTCCAGCCCGTAGGGCCGTCAGGGTATGGGAGAACGTGAACCTTCTCCAAGGCCAGCCCCGCACTTGTCCGCTGGCCCACCAGTGCAAGCCACCATAGCCCGCAAAGCACCGTTTCCGATGTCCGCCTTTTTTGCTTCCTATCGGGCAAAGTTCGATATTTCTCGGCGCGATACAGAACTTTGGCCAAGTCCTCTAGACTTGGCATCCTCGTGCGCGGCTCAACAGCAGTCGAATCTAGAATTTCGACTTCCAGCCACCACCTTCTTTCACCCCCTAGACCTGAATTTTCCCTGTGCTTACGCTTCGCAAAAGATAGCGCAGCCTTTGAATTTGCGACAAAGGAGCGGCTGGCGGTTTTGCCGCCTTTTGCTCTCAATGCGCATTTATCCCGCACCGTTTCAAGATGGCCGGGGGTTAGTTCGGAAAGCAAAAGTCCCTTCAATCCCTCGGCTTCTGGCGCTGTCAGAGCACGGCGAGCGTTCTCTACTGATCTCTCAGATGGCTGGCGCATGCGCTGCTTTACCAATCGAGGCTTTGCCAGATATCCGTCAGTGTATTCGGAAACCAGTCGCTCCCACGTCCACCGACCAACATCCACGGCAGCCTGTCGCTCGACTGCCTTTTTGGCATCTTCATCCGACTTCCCTACACCCTTGCCGGATATGAAGCTGGCAGGATCTAGACCATCTTTCAAAAGTGCCCTGACCTTATCCGCGAGTTCTCGTGCCGCCTGAATCGTCTGGATTTCACTAGCCCGACACGCCCCTCTTTCAGACTCCGACAGTTCGCCCAAAACCCGTGTCTTTCCCGCATATTTTAGTGAGAAGGCCGCTGACGATTTGCGTACTCTCAAGATCAGTCCATCAGTCTTATCATCGGCAAAAGTCGTGCCGTCGCCAGAGCGATCGATGACCATCTGGCGGGCCATGTTCAAGTGTGAAGCCGTGAGTTTCGCCCGTATCGTCGCCATAATCTAAAACCCTCAGTGAATTCGTCCCAGCTCATAGCATGGGACCACATCGGGACCAACATTCTGCGTCAACTTTCTTTGCAGTATGTCGCTCGACCGCACTTTAGGACCGTTAGGATCGGCATCAGGTAATTGATTTGATTAGATATTTTACAAAAGCAAGCGAATCTGAAGCATAAGCTTAGAAAAATACTTTAGATTCCTAATCTGGGGGTCACGCGTTCGAATCGCGTCGGGATCACCATATTCTTCAAGGACTGCCAACTGCCACTATAGATGGCCTGCACCGCGTCCTTGCAAACCACAACAAGCGCTGTATCGACTGAGAAAATCCGACCCCGGATGGCCCTGGCCCATCTGAGACGATCGATGCACTATCGCCGTTTGGCAAGGAACGACCGGGACAGCACGACGACCAACCCGATCAACAGCGTCATGGCAATGAAGAGGAAAGCCGCTGCTGCAATCGCCGGACTGATGTTTTCGCGAAGACTGGAAAACATCTGCCGGGCCAGCGTACGCTGGTTGGGACCTGCGACGAAGAGCGTCAACACGACCTCGTCCAGCGATGTTGCGAAGGCAAGCACGGCACCGGAGAGCACCCCTGGCATGGCGAGCGGCAACGTCACGCGCCGGAAGACTGTCGTGGGTGAGGCGCCGAGGCTTTGCGCGGCAAGCTCCACTCGTTCATCGATGCCGGCGAGCGCGCCGGTGACGCTGACCACGACGAAGGGCACGGCGACGACCGTGTGGGCGATGATCACGCCGGCATAACTGTTCGTC
The DNA here is from genome assembly GCF_020531965.1 of Pseudorhizobium xiangyangii. Taxonomy (GTDB): domain Bacteria; phylum Pseudomonadota; class Alphaproteobacteria; order Rhizobiales; family Rhizobiaceae; genus Neorhizobium; species Neorhizobium xiangyangii. Next base: position 10,923 of record NZ_JAJAWH010000043.1, read on the forward strand.
AGGCCGAAACCCGCAAGCAAAACCTGCAGGCCGACCCCGAGCACCACCGCCGGCACCACCATTGGCAGCAGGAAGAGCGTGCGCATTGTGCCGCGGAAGAAGATGAGCCGGTTGCGCAGACCCAATGAGGCGGCCACGCCCAGCACGGTGGCGAGCAACGTCGTGCCCGAGCCGATGATCAGGCTGTTGACGATCGCGCGGCGCCAAGCATCGGCGGTAAAGAGTTCCTCGAACCAGCGCAACGACCAGGACGGAATCGGATAGGTGAGGATAACGCTCGACGTGAAGGCGAGCGGCAGGATGGCGATGAGCGGCGCGACGAGAAAAAGGATCGCGAGCGACGCGAAGGCGAATTTGGTGAGCTTCATCGGCATGGTCTAGCGCCTCCCCTGCTCTTCAGCGGAAAGCCGCGCATAGACGCTGTAAAGATGAAGCGTCGCGATCAGCAACACCACCCCAAGTGCGCCGGCCATGCCCCAGTTCGCAGAACCCGTGGCATAGAAGGCAATGATCGACGAGATCATCTGGTCGCCGGGACCGCCGATCAGCGCCGGGGTGATATAATAGCCGATGGCCGAGATGAAGACGAGCAGGCCGCCGGAGGCAACACCGCGAAGACTGAGCGGCAGGAGCACACGCAGGAACGCACGCAGCGGATTTGCGCCCAGCGAGGCCGCCGCCGGCATCAGGTTGTTCGGGATGGTGATCAGCACGGAATAGATCGGCAGCACCATGAACGGCAGCAGCACATGGGTCATGGCGATGATGACGCCGGTGCGGTTGAAGATCAGCGGCAGCGGTGCATCGATAAGCCCGAGCCATCGGAGGAGATCGTTGATGAGGCCCTGTTCCTGCAACAGGATGAACCAGGCGGCCGTGCGCACCAGAAGCGAGGTCCAGAGCGGCAGCAGCACGGCCGCCAGCATCAGGTCACGTTTCCAGCCCGTAAGCGAAGCCGCTATGATGGCATAGGGAAAGCCAATGCAGGCGCAGGTGAAAGTCACAAGCGCGGCAATCCAGAAGGTGCGCACGAGAATCACGCGGTTGACCGACTGTTCGGCAGGCAGGTGTTCGATCTCACCGGCGGAGTTGCGGCCAAGGTCAACGGCTGCAAGCAGGTTGCGGTCAGTCAGCGGCGACAGCGCATCGGCGATGGCCAGCCAGAATTCCGGCTTCTCCCAGCGCTTGTCGATGGAGATGAGGTCGGCGGGCGGATTGGCCGTGTCCTCGAGCGCGCTTGTGGTCTTCGACATCAGCGTGCGGAAGCCGGAGCGGGCGCTGTTGAGACGGCGCACCATATCGCCAAGCGCCTGATCGTCGTCGACAGTCCTCAGGTCCTCCATCAGCGCCGTCTGCATGGGCATGGTCGGCGGCGACTTGCGGTCCCAGTCAACGACAACCTCCGCCGTCCGCGGAAGCAGGCGCAGCACCGCCGGATCCGACACTGCCTGCGACATCATGCTGAAAAGCGGCCAGACGAAGAATCCGATGAGGAAGAGGAGAAGCGGCGCAAGCAGAAGCAGAGACCGCCCGGTCCGGGACGAGCCTGCACTCATGGCGCGATGACCCTGCAATCGCTGGCCGAGAAGCCCGCAAAGACCTTGGTGCCCGGCGGAAATTCCCGCGACCTGCGCCCAAGCTTGGCGATCAGTGGATGGGCGGCGTTGTGCAATTGCACCCGCAGGTGATCGCCCTGGTAGACGGAGTCCGTGACTTCTGTTTCCAGACAGTTGCGCGCGCCACCCCTGATCTCGGTGAGATCGACCCGCTCGGGACGAATGGAAAGATAGACAGTCTGGCCAGTCGCCACCGTACCGGAAACGGCCGAAACGATATGGGCTCCGGAGGTCAGCCGCACACTGGCTTCCTCGCCCTGCACTGCCTCCACGACGCCCTCGACCAGATTGGTCTCGCCGATGAATTCGGCGACAAAACGTGTCGCCGGCTCGTCATAGACCTGTCGAGGCGTGCCGATCTGTTCGATCTTGCCCTTGTTGAAGACGGCGACACGATCCGACATGGTGAGCGCCTCCGACTGGTCGTGCGTGACGAAGACAATGGTCAGGCCGAGCCGGCGGTGGAGATCGCGGATGTCGAGTTGCATCTGCTCGCGCAGCTGCTTGTCGAGCGCGCCAAGCGGCTCGTCCATCAGGACAACGCGCGGCTCGAAGACCAGAGCGCGAGATAGCGCCACGCGCTGCTGCTGGCCGCCTGACAGCTGCGATGGCCTGCGCTCCGCAAAAGCGGACAATTGCACCATGTCGAGGGCCCGCGCCACGCGCTCTGCAATCTCGGCCCTGCCCATGCCACGCATCTGGAGCGGAAAGGCGATGTTTTCGCCGACCGACATATGCGGGAAGAGGGCGTAGTTCTGGAAGACGACTCCCATGTCCCGCTTGTGGGTCGGCACGGCGTTGATCGCCGTTCCATCAAGCAGGATGTCGCCCGAGGTCGGTTGTTCGAAGCCGGCGAGCATCATCAGCAGTGTCGTCTTGCCGGAGCCGGAGGGCCCGAGCAGGCTGACAAACTCGCCTTTCGCGATGTCGAGTTCGAGGTTTTCGACCACGCAGAGCGAGCCGTAGAATTTTGTGATGCGGTCAAATCGAATGAATTCGGCCACGGAAGACTCCATCGCTAGAGGCAAAGATGCGATGCGGAAAATATCCGTGAGAACGCATCCGGCCGGACAGGAAGGGCGCCTGTTGAGGCGCCCTTCACCGAAATGTCCTTACTGGGCGAGCCAGGCGTTGAAGCGCTGCGTCAGCGTTTCCGCGTTGTCGATCCAGAAATCGACATTCAGCGAGATCGAGTCCGTCATGTTGGCCGGATCGGTCGGCAGGTCCTTGGCGAATTCTGCCGGCACCTGCGCGGCAGCTTCCTTGTTCGGCAGCCCGTAAGCTACGAATTCCGGGAGTTTGGCCTGATGCTCGGGCAAACTCGCGAAGGCGATGAAGTCCTGTGCGGCGTCCTTGTTCTCGGCGTCCTTCAGCACGACCCAGCTGTCGACGGCGTAGATGCTGCCCGGGAAAACGACTTTGAAGTTCTTGCCTTCCGAGCGGTTGATGCCCGTGATGCGGCCGTTATAGGCCGACGCCATCGCGACTTCGCCGGATGCAAGGAACTGCAGCGGCTGCGCGCCCGATTCCCACCAGACGATGTGCGGCTTCAGCTCGTCGAGCTTCTTGAATGCGCGCGCGACGCCCTCTTCGGTCGACAGCACGTCGTAGAGTTCGTCCTTCGAGACGCCATCGGCGAGCAGCGCGAACTCGAGCGTGTATTTCGGGCCCTTGCGCAACGAACGCTTGCCTGGGAACTTTTCGACGTCCCAGAAGTCCACCCAGGAGGTCGGACCTTCCTTCAGCTTGTCGCCGTCATAGGCGATCGCCGTCGACCAGACGATAGCGCCGACGCCACAGTCATTGACGGCAGAATCCAGGAACTTGTCCTTGCCGCCCATCTTGTCCCAGTCGATTTTTTCATAAAGGCCGTCGGCACAGCCAAGCGCCAGCTCTTCAGCTTCAACCTGCACGGCATCCCAGTTCGGCGCGCCGGCCTTGACCTTCGACTGGATGACGCCAATGCCGCCGTCCCAGGCTTCATCGAGCACCGGCTTTCCGGTCTTTTCAGAGAACGGCTTGAAATAGATGCCGCGCTGCGCATCCTGATAGTTGCCGCCCCAGGAGACGACGGTCAGGTCGCGCGCAAAAACCGGCGCGGCAAGGCTTGCGGAGAGAACGACGGCGGCGGCCGTCAGAATCCCGGATTTCATGATGGTTTTCATTGCATTCCCCTTTTCTTCGTTTGCAGTGGAACCGGTTGGTGTCGGCTCCGATGACGATCTCATGCGACTGCTGACCTCCGCCTCGCCTTTTTGGCCGTCGGCAGTGATTGCAGCCTCTCGGTCGTCTCGCCCTTTCCCCAAGGCGTGTCGGCCGATTGATGCATTCCAGTCATTGCCGGTCAACGGGAATTTTTTCCCTTTTGACCGTTGTCAAACGTGCTGCCCTCCGTTGATGTGGATTTCCGCACCGTTGATGTAGGACGACTGCTCGGTACACAGGAAATAGATGGTTTCCGCGACTTCGCGCGGTTCGCCCAGCCTTTCCATTGGCACTTCCGCAGCCACAAGCGCGTCGGTCCCCGGCGAAAGGATCGACGTTTCGATCTCCCCCGGCGCAATGGCATTCGCCCTCACGCCGCGCCGACCGAATTCGTGCGCCATCTCGCGGGTCAGCGAGGCAAGCGCAGCCTTGGATGCAGCGTAGGCAACGCCGGCGAACGGGTGGACCCGCGATCCGGCGATCGAGGTGACGTTGACGATCGATCCCTTTGCCGCCTCAAGCTCCGGCATGAGTGCGCGAGCGATCAGCGCCGTCGAAACGACATTAACATTGAGTACCTGTGTCCAGACATCCGCATCCGTACTCATCACACCGAGGCGGCTCTTTTCCGGGCCCTTCGGTGAGATGCCGGCATTGTTGACCAGCGCGTGCAGTCGGCCGTTCGGCAGGCGCTCGCGCACAGTCGCGGCAAGGCGGTCGATCTGCGAGAGGTCCGCCAGATCCGCCTGGATATGACTTTCGCGGGCGGACGGCCAGGCGCACTCTTCGGAAAATGGCTGTCGTGAAACGGTGAGAATGCGCCAGCCCTTTGACTGGAACAGCTTGACAGTCGCATGGCCGATGCCGCGGCTCGCACCGGTCAGCAACATATAGCGGCGTTCTTCGGTCATGCAGGGCACTCTCTTTTGATGCTTGATACATCGTAATCAGCAGCCGGCGAAATGCAAGCCTCCCCTCGGAAGAGGCATGCACCTACAATGCTTTCCGTTCTGCCCCGCGTTCGATCCGCTCGAGGATCGGCTTGCCACCAAGCAGGATGTCGTCAACGATCGCCATCGAAGCCGCGCCGGAATCGTGACGCTTCAAGGCTTCGACAACCGGATAGTGGTGATCGATCATGGCTCGCCCACCCGGGAGATAGGCGTCGGAGATGTGCGGCCCCATCTGTAACCATAGCCGCCGTAGAATGCCGTTCAGCACGGGCAATCCGGCAATCTGTGGCAGCATGAAATGGAAGGCCTGATTGAGTTCCGCGCCCTTAAGACGGTCGCCAGCCTCAATTGCCTTCTCGTTTTCGCAAAGAATGCGCTCCAGAACCTCGATATCCGCGCTGGTAGCCACCTGCGCAGCCGTTTCGGCTGCGAGCCCCTCCAGTTTGATTCGAATGGCCCGAATCTCCCGGTAGCGGCCTTCGCTCAAGTCCGGAATGCGGATATCCCGCGGCGAGCGAAAGATGATCGCTTCATCATTGGCAAGCCGAAGGATGGCGTCGCGGATGGGGGTGACGCTGATGCCGAACTGTTCGGCCAGATCGCGGATCTTCAGCCGGTCACCGGGCTGAAAACGCCCCTGGATCAAAGCGTCGCACAGGGCGCCGTAGACGGCCTTGTTCAAGTTTTCATGTTCCAGTGTCGTGAATTCAGGCATGGAACTGATCCGGAAAATCGAGTAAACAAGATATTTGATGCATCTTTTTTGAACTTGTTTCAAGTCAGGATGCCGCCAAACGGCTTTTTCCGCCAGGTGAAGCGTAGAGGGAAAGCAGCCACACACGCTTTTCCGGGGCAAGGCCAGCCACTCAGAGGCCATGCGGGGAATCGCGCAGGAGCAGACATGACGGAGCACTCACCCGCCGCCAAGAAAAAGACAGACTCCATGTCCGCGACATGGAACCCGACGTCGCTCGCCGATGCGCAGGCCGCGGTAGCGGACGCCTATGGATTTGCCGGTAAGATAGAGCGTCTTTCCAGCGAACGCGACGAGACCTTCCTCTTCACTCGTGACGATGGAACAGAGTTCGTCCTCAAGATCGCCAATCCCGCCGAGGATCCGGCCGCCCTCGACTTCCAGGACGGCGCGCTGCAGCATCTGGCGGCCGTTGCCCCTGACGTGCCCGTACCCCGGCTTGTCTCGACGGCCAACAATGAGCTGAGCCATTCACTGCTCACGGCCGATGGCACCCGCATCATGCGCCTGCTGACTTTCCTGCGGGGCAAGTTGCAGTATCGCACACCGGCCTGCGAAGCCCAGAGCCGTAATGTCGGCCGGGCACTGGGAGAACTCGGACTGGGTCTTGAGGACTACGATGGACGCCCGCCCGAAGGAAAACTGATGTGGGACATTTCCCACACGTTGGACCTCGTCGCCATAGTCGATCATGTCGCACCCGAGCGGCGGGCACATGCGGAAGCGGTACTCGCCGAATTCGACCGTGCGCTTCCGGCGATCACGAGGCTGAAGCGGCGCCAGATCATCCACAACGACTTCAACCCGCACAACATCCTGCTCGATCCGGCATCCCCCGACGATGTCGTCGGCATCATCGATTTCGGCGACATGGTCCATGCGCCGCTGATAAATGACCTCGCAGTTGCGCTCTCCTATCACCTTGCCACAGAAAACTGGGCCGCGCGCACGGGTGCCTTCCTGGAGGGCTTCTGTTCGGCACGTGCGCTTGAGCCGACAGAAATCGACCTGCTGCCGGTTCTCACCCGGGCAAGGCTCGCAATGTCGATCATCATCGCTGAGTGGCGCTCGGTACACTTTCCGGAAAACCGCGACTACATCATGCGTAACCATGCCAGTGCCTGGCGCGGTCTTCAGAACATCTCCGACCTCACCCCCGCAGGGCTGAAAAGGCTCGCCCCCAACATTTCAGAGGCTTGAATCATGTCGATGGTGAATGCGTTTTCGCGTGAAGACTTCGAACGGCTGGATGAAGCGGAAAAAGCGCTAATCGCACGCCGGGAAAAGGTGCTCGGCCCCGCCTACCGCCTGTTCTACGAAAAACCGCTGCATCTCGTGCGCGGCGAAGGCGTCTTCCTCTATGATGCAGCAGGCGAACGCTATCTCGACGCCTACAACAACGTCGCCTCGCTCGGCCATTGCCACCCGCGCGTGGTGGAGGCGATCACCAAGCAGACCTCCATCCTCAACACCCACACGCGCTACCTGCACGAAGGTATCGTCGATTATGCCGAGACGCTGACGGCCACCTTTCCCGAAGCGCTCAGCCAGGCCATGTTTACCTGCACCGGCAGCGAGGCGAACGACCTCGCCGTGCGTATTGCCCGCGACATCACCGGCGGCACGGGCATCATCGCGACCGAACTTGCCTATCACGGCCTGACGAGCGCGGTGGCGGAGTTCTCGCCCTCGCTCGGCGAATCCGTGACGCTTGGGCCCCATGTGCGCACCGTGCCCGCCCCGGACAGCTATCGTCACTCGCCAGAAGAGATGATGGAAAAATTCGGACGCGACGTCCGCGCGGCGATCGCCGACCTGAAGCGCCACGGCATCAAGCCAGCCATGCTGATCACCGACACGATCTTTTCGAGCGACGGCATCTTTGCCGGACCGAAAGGCTTTCTGAAGCCGGCCGTGGACGCGATCCACGAGGCAGGCGGCCTCTTCGTCGCCGATGAGGTGCAACCGGGCTTCGGTCGCACGGGCGAGGCCATGTGGGGCTTCGAGCGCCACGGCGTTGCGCCCGATATGGTGACAATCGGTAAGCCGATGGGCAACGGCTACCCGATGGCCGGCATCGTGCTGCGGCCGGAAGTCATTGCCGAGTTCGGTCCAAGAGCGCGCTATTTCAACACGTTCGGCGGCAATCCCGTCGCCGCGGCGGCCGGCAAGGCAGTGCTCGACACGATCCGCATCGACGGCCTCCAGCAGAATGCACTGGACGTCGGCCGCTATCTGATCGACGGGCTCAAAAGCCTCTCGGACTACTATCACGCCATCGGCCACGTACGCGGCTCCGGCCTCTTTATCGGCGTGGAAATCGTCGCCGACCGGGCTCAAAAGCTTCCCAGCGCGGCATTGACGACGCGGATTGTCAACGGCCTGCGCGAACGCCGCGTCCTGATCAGCGCCTCCGGCCCGGCTGCGAACATCCTCAAGATCCGCCCACCGCTCGTCTTCACCCGCGAGAACGCCGATACATTGGTGGAAGCGCTTGGCGACGTTCTGAAGACGCTCTGAGGGACCCACCGAAAACACCCTTCGCAAACTTAACCTGATGTGGTGGATGG
>NZ_JAJAWH010000044.1 GCF_020531965.1 Pseudorhizobium xiangyangii
ACCCAACCCCAATCGTCAACAGCCGTTTTGAAAAAATTCCACTTTTCTCAATAACCAGCACAAAACACCCGCACACACACCAATCCCAAAGCCATCACACCATAACAATTGCCTTTCACGTGAGCGAACGCATTGCTTGCCACAACTGCAATGCCGAGGAGATTGTTCCGCATCCTTCCCAAAGCAGTGCGAGCCTCTTAGATGATGTCCATGCACACGGAACGCCCCTCCCCAGAACTGCCCAACCTACCCATCACCGCGGTGTTGCCGGAGATCACCCAGGCTCTTGCCTCGGGTACGCGCGCCGTGCTCTCGGCGCCACCGGGCGCCGGCAAGACAACAATCGTGCCGTTGGCATTGCTCGGCGAGCCGTGGTGCAATGGCAAGATCATCCTTCTCGAGCCGCGGCGGCTCGCCGCCCGCGCCGCCGCAGGGCGCATGGCCTCCCTTCTCGGTGAACCCATCGGCGATACCGTCGGCTACCGGATGCGGCTCGACAGCCGCATCTCCGCCAAAACCCGCATAGAGGTAGTCACGGAGGGCGTCTTTGCCCGCATGCTGCTGGAAGAGCCGGAGCTTGCCGGTGTCTCGGCCGTCATCTTCGACGAATTCCATGAGCGTTCGCTCGACGCCGATTTCGGCCTGGCGCTTGCGCTCGACGTCCAGTCCGGCCTGCGCGAGGATCTGAGGATCCTGGTCATGTCCGCGACGCTCGACACCAAACGGGTAGGAATTCTGCTCGGCGATCCGCCGTTAATTGCCAGCGAAGGCCGCAGCTTTGCCGTCGATATCCGCCATCGGGACCGCCCCGCCGGTGAGCGGATCGAAGACAGCGTAAGCGCAGCAATCCTCGAAGCGCACAGGAGCGAGACCGGATCCATCCTCGCCTTCCTGCCGGGACAGGGGGAAATCCTGCGGACCGTGGAACGCCTGGAAGGACGGTTCGGCCCGGAGACTACAGTGGTTCCGCTCTACGGGAACCTGACGCAGAAGGAACAGGACCTCGCGATCCGTCCGAGTCCCGCCGGACAGCGGAAGATCGTGCTGGCGACGTCCATCGCGGAAACCTCGATAACCATCGACGGTGTGCGGATCATCGTCGATAGCGGCCTCCAGCGACTTCCGGTCTTCGAGCCATCGACCGGCATCACGCGCCTTGAGACAGTGCGCGCCTCCCGCGCCTCCGTCGACCAGCGTGCCGGACGAGCCGGCCGAACCGAACCCGGCATGGCGATCCGCCTCTGGCATCCCGGGCAGACGGCGGCGCTGCCAGCCTTTACGCCACCCCAGATCCTATCGAGCGACCTTTCGCAACTTGCCCTCGATGTGGCGCATTGGGGCGTCCGCGACACTTCCTCCCTTCTTTTCCTAGATCCGCCACCCGTCCCGGCGCTCGCCGAGGCACGCGCCCTCCTGGCGCAGCTGGGTGCGCTCGATGCACAGCACGGGGTGACGGAAAAGGGCCGCCTGATGCGGCGCCTTGCGCTGCCACCACGGCTGGCGGCAATGGCGATCTCCGCAGCTGAGGAAGGGTATGGTCGCGAAGCTTGCCGATTGGCAGTGCTGATCACGGAACAAGGACTGGGCGGCAGCGACGTCGATCTGGACGAGAGGCTGAGGCGCTTTCGCAACGAGAGGAGCGCCCGCGCGGATGCAGCCAGGGGGCTTGCAGACCGCATCGCTCGCGCGCTGCCGAAAGGCGGAGCTTCTAACGACAAGGTCCCCGCCGGGCGCCTGTTGCTGCATGCCTATCCCGACCGGATTGCAATGCAACGCGGCGGCCGCGGGAGGTTCGTCATGGCAAACGGCCGCGGCGCCGAGCTTCCCGAAACCGATCGCATGGCAGCGGCACCCATGCTGGTGATCGCGGACCTCAGCGGACGGGCGGCGCGGGCGCGCATCCTGTCGGCGGCGGAGGTCAGCCGCGCAGAGACGTTGCAGGGTCTTCCGGACGTGGTCATTCAAGGCGACGAATGCTTTTTCGATCCGGCCAGCCGACAGGTACGTGCCCGCCGCGTCACCCGCCTGGGTGCTATCATCTTCGACGAAACGCCACTACCGAGACCGGCCGGGGAACAGGTTGCCCGTGCCCTTGCCGAGGGGATTCGCGAACTCGGGCTCGACGCACTGCCCTTTTCCAAGGAGGCGCTGCACTTCAAGCAGCGGATCGCTTTCCTGCACCGGACGATCGGCGAGCCATGGCCAGACATGAGCGATGAAGCCTTGCTGTCGGGGCTGGGCGAGTGGTTCGTGCCATTCCAGGGCGGTCGCACCAGCCTCGATGGTATTGATCCAGGAAGCCTTACCGATGGCCTGCGCTCGCTTCTTCCCCATGGGATGGGCCAAGAACTCAACCGGATGGCACCCACCCATTTCGAGGCGCCAACAGGACAGCGCCATCCGATCCGCTACGACGGCGCTGATCCGGTCCTGACCATTCGCGTCCAGGAATTGTTCGGAATGAAAATCCACCCTTCCGTTGCAGGCGGCAGGCTGCCTCTCCTCCTGGAACTGACATCGCCGGCGCACCGGCCGATCCAGACAACGCAGGATCTCCCAGGCTTCTGGGCAGGCTCCTGGAAAGACGTTCGCGCCGACATGCGTGGACGCTACCCGAAACATCCCTGGCCGGAAAATCCCGCACAGGCGGCACCTACTGCCCGCGCCAAGCCGCGAGGGACGTGACAGAATGCCGCCTCGGGTGCGAGCGCCCAGCGGGCTAAGGAACTGTTTGAGCTTGAACACTTGCGATCGACGCACGTCGTCAGAGGAATGACATGGACGCACCCTCGGTCAGAGATGCCCAATTCGACCAGCCCACCCGGAGCCTCCGGTTGGAGACGCTCGTGCGGCTGCGCTGGCTTGCTGTGGCCGGTCAGACGGTCACGGTCCTCGTCGTCGATCTGCTTCTCGCCTTCGACCTGCCCCTGCTGCAAGCAGCGTTTCTCGTCGGTGCACTTGCAATTGCCAACATCATGCTGTCGCTCTGGTTTCCGGCGACACACCGTCTGGGGCCGAAGGCGGCACTGGCGCTTCTCAGCTTCGACCTCCTGCAGATGGCATCCCTGCTGTTCATAACCGGAGGATTGGCAAACCCCTTTGCGCCGCTGATCTGTGTCCCCGTCATCATCTCGTTCGCATCGCAGCCGCTGCGGCACTCGATCCCGCTTCTTCTCTTTGCGCTGATCTGCACGACCGCGCTTGCCTTCTCACCCTACCCGCTTCCCTGGTATCCTGGCGAAACGCTGGGCCTGTCGGCCGTGATGCAGCTCGGCATCTGGTTCTCGATCGTCTCGATGATGAGCTTTGCCGCCTTTTATGCCTACCGGGTTTCCAACGAGGCGACGCTGCTTGCGGGCGCGCTTGCCGCCACCGAACTGGTGCTCGAGCGCGAAAAACACCTTTCCCAGCTTGACGGACTTGCAGCAGCAGCAGCGCACGAACTCGGCACGCCGCTCGCAACGATCAGTGTCGTAGCCAAGGAAATGGAGCGCGAGTTCGGCAACGACGAGCGACTGCGGGACGATGTGCAGCTGCTGCGCAGCCAGAGCGAGCGTTGCCGCGACATCCTGCGGCGGCTGACATCGCTGTCGGCCGCAAACGAAGAACATATGCGACGTCTGCCCCTCTCCTCGATGATCGAGGAGGTCATCGCCCCGCACCGGCAGTTCGGCATAGAGATCGCTCTTGTCGAAAACGGCACGGGCTCGAAGGAGCCTGTCTGCGTACGCAATGCCGGCATCCTCTACGGGCTTGGCAACCTTCTCGAAAACGCGGTCGACTATGCAAGAGACAAGGTCACACTAACAGTCGGTCATGATGCCGAACGGGTAGTGGTCATCATCGAGGATGACGGTGTGGGGTATTCGCCCGATATTCTTTCTCGCATCGGCGAACCCTATATGACAAAAAGAAACAAGGAAGTTGAGCGCGCCGGTGGGTTGGGATTGGGTCTGTTCATCGCCAAGACACTGCTTGAGCGCTCTGGTGCAAGACTGCGGTTCGAGAACCGGGATGTTACCCAAGGTGGCGCCCGAATCCGCATCGAATGGCCCCGGGCGATGCTCGAGGAAGGGTAGAGGCGCAACTTGGTCGAGGGGAGCTGGAAAATACCGGCTTCCGCCGCTCGGGACGCATCTGGAGAAAAGACATGGAAACGCACGTGCATGCCGCCGAAACTGCGGAAAACTCTATCGGTCCCGATCCGTCGCTTCTGATCGTGGATGACGACGGTCCGTTCCTCCGACGGCTGGCCCGCGCACTGGAAGGTCGCGGTTTCGTGGTGGACGTTGCGGAATCCGTGGCCGAAGGTATCGCCAAATCGAAGACGAACCCGCCGAAATACGCGGTCGTCGACCTTCGTCTCGGCGACGGCAACGGCCTCGACGTGATCGCGGCGATACGCCAGCAGCGGGAAGACACGAAGACCATCGTGCTGACGGGCTACGGCAACATTGCAACAGCCGTAACCGCCGTGAAGCTTGGCGCTCTCGATTATCTCGCGAAGCCCGCCGATGCGGATGACATCTATCATGCACTGATTCAACGTCCGGGTGAGAAGGCGGATGTCCCCGAAAACCCGATGTCGGCCGACCGGGTGCGGTGGGAACATATCCAGCGCGTCTACGAGATGTGCGAACGCAACGTGTCCGAAACGGCGCGCCGTCTCAATATGCACCGGCGGACGCTGCAGCGGATCCTCGCCAAGCGGGCGCCGAAGTAGGCCTGGTTATATCTCGTCGAAGCTCTTGCCGGTTGCCCATTCCGCCATCGTCAGGCGCTGGGCCGCCACACGGGAGAAGTTGAGCATGACGGACTTGCGGGTCGCCGGCGGAAGGCGGTGATCCGGTGCGTCCCGCATGAGGTGAGCGCCGTATCCGTCCGAGAGCAGAAGACCGCAATCCCCCGGGAATATTTCCAGCGGCACGTCCTTGTGGGTGGCAAAGAACAGCCGGTCGCAGTAGGCGCGGTAGTCCGGCCATTTGCGGTCGACCCGGAAGTCTTCGATCGAGGTCTTGATCTCGATGATCCAGATCTCCCCCTTCTCCGATATTGTGATTAGATCCGCCCTGCGTCCGTTTGCCAACACCAGTTCGGGCAAAGCCGCATGGCGCATGTCGTTGAGAAGGATCTGCAGACCGCGGCGCACCAGCATTGCCCGTGCCGACTGACGTCCGTCGATCAGAGGATTGTTGTTCGCTATGCTGACAAGTGTCATGGGATCCGAAGGCTGATGTACAGCCAAATGTTGCAAAAAGGCCATCTCACCCGCAATTGTGTCGACACCGGGCCCTGACGCGGTGCTGCGGCTTGCAAAGCCAAATCTAATAGAAAATAACCCGTCGACAAAGACGGTTTTCCGCCTGCTTCGCTTTATTCATTTTTCATGAGAACTCCATGCGCATCCGCAACAGCATGATCGCACTCGGCTTGTTGGCGACCCTCGCCCTGGCCGGATGCTCCAGCACCACGTCCGAAACCACCGAAGTCACCCGTGTCGAGACGAGCAAAATCTTCACCGACTCCTATGGACAGGTAAGTGATGCCGGCTACGCTCTTCCTGCAATCCCGATCAACCGCGTGGACAAGAAGTTCCACCGGCAGATCGTCGATTATTCCACGTCGGAAAAGTCCGGGACGATCATCGTCAACACCCGCGAACGCTTCCTCTATTACATTCTGCCGGGCGGCAAGGCCGTGCGTTACGGCATCGGCGTCGGCAAGCAGGGCTTTTCCTGGGAAGGCGAAGCATACGTCGCCTGGAAGCAGGCTTGGCCTATGTGGCATCCGCCGAAGGAGATGGCCGAGCGCAAGCCGGACATCGCCCGTTACGTGGAAAAGGGCATGGGCCCCGGCTTGAGCAACCCGCTCGGTGCACGCGCCATGTACCTGTTCAACGAGAAGGGCCAGGACACGCTCTTCCGCCTGCACGGCACGCCGGAATGGGCATCGATCGGCACCGCGGCATCCTCCGGCTGCATCCGTCTGATGAACCAGGACGTCATGGATCTCTACAATCGGGTTCGGCCTGGCCGCAGCTCCAAGGTCATCGTGATCCAGTAAGGATCTCGCATCCGATCAGAAAGGCCGCCGGATCCCTCCGGCGGCCTTTTGCATTGGAAGACTGCAACCTTGAAATGATGCTCCGGGCTCGCTTGTTATTGGGTGACCTTTAGCGAATAGGCTGCCGGAATTGCCGGTCGTGGCCGTTGTGACCCTGGCATACGCCCTCAAAGGGAGGTCGTGCGCGGCCGTCCGACCGCGGTGGCGATGATACGGGCCTCCAGGAGCCGAGCGAAGCCCTCCACCTCAGGCCTGTCCACCTCTTCCGCCATGGTGACCAGGGCATTGCTTGCACCATCTCGGGCGGCGTGCTCAAGGGCTTTGGTGCGAGCTCTTTCCCGGGCAGCTGTCAGTGCATCATGCTCATCACCCACCACGACGAGGTTGTCTGCCCCGCCGGATACGAGGTAGCGGCCTTCACCGAGCGAGGTGACCACCACCACCACGACCGAGCGCACCTGGCCGACCACGGCGCCAATGGCGTTGGCGACATCGGCATGATCGGGAATGACCGGATCTGCGCCCAGCATATCCGCGACCGCGGGATAGTAGATCGACGCCGAGGCGCCCAGACCCACCAGAGGCCGGTCCAGCGACACGGAAAAGCGAGCAATTCCTGGATGTCGGCGGAGCGCACGATCAACGACAGGGGAACCGGACGGATCGATAGTCTCGCCGCCGTCCTCGCCGAGGCAGGTCGTGAGAATGGCTTCCGCCGAATAGCGGGTCAGTTGCGCCACGACCATTTCCGCCAGCGCTTCGGCCGAACCCGCCATCGTACGGCCGGAACCGTCCTTCCTGCGTGCCTCAAGCTCGAAGCCCAGCCGGGCCGCCTGCGCATTCCACTGGTCCTGCCGACCGAGCACATGCAAGGCGTCGGAAGGGGTGATGCCGCCAATATGGACCAGGCCATGGGTCACGAGTTTGTCGAGCACTGCTTTCTGCGCAGTCGCCTGCAGGAGATCATCGAGAGGTGCCGGCACCGGACCGACGCGTTGTAGCAGCGCCTCATCCTGCGGCTTCAGGCCGTGAACGAGGTTTCGCGGCAACCCGGTGGAGATCGCAAAGCGCCCGTCATGGCGGCCGGGCCGCACAGACCTCAACTGCTTTTCGAGGACCGACACAACGACGTCCGCGTATCGTGCCGCAAGCAGGCTGAGAGGCAGGATACGGCGTGGACCTAGCGCGATGGCGGGCGTAAGGCCCCGATCATCGATGTGGACCTCCGAATCTCCGCCCAGCCCGAACGTCCGAAGCGCCACGGCCTCGACCATCGTGCGGTGACCGCCGACGATGGCACCCTCCTCCGCGAGCCGCGGCATGCCATCGTCCAGCACGGCAACATCCGTGGTCGTGCCACCGATGTCGGAGACGACGGCACGGTCGAGGCCCGTAAGATAGCGAGCACCGACCAGGCTGGCCGCGGGACCGGACAGGATCGTCTCGATAGGTCGAAGGCGCGCCTCGGCGGCCGAGATCAGGGCGCCGTCACCGCGCACCACCATCAGCGGAGCATCGACGCCGATACTTGCGAGAAATCCCTGGCAGGCGTCGATCAGGCGATCGATCACCGGCACGAGGCGGGAGTTGAGAAGGGTCGTCAGCGCACGGCGCGGGCCGCCGAGCTTCGAGGACAGTTCATGGCTGCAGGTAATCGGAAGCGCGGTCTTCTCGCGCAGGCGTTCACGGACACGCAGTTCGTGCGCCGGGTTGCGAACAGCAAAATAGCCGGCAACCGCAAAGGCGGAGACATTGTCACCAAACGCTTTAGCGGCTTCATCCACCGCACCCATGTCCAGGGCCATCTCGTTGCCATGAACATCGTGTCCGCCGGGAACGTGAACCACCGGATCCTGGCCCAAGGCGTCCGCCAGTCCGCCCCGGGCGAGATCCTCCTCGGAAAACCCGATCATGACCAGCGCGATGCGTCCGCCCTGCCCTTCCACCAGCGCATTGGTCGCGAGCGTGGTCGACAGGGACACCATTGCGATATCCGAAGGTGCGATGCCGCTTGTCGCCAGCACCTTCTCCACGGCGCCAGCAATCCCTTTCGAAAGGTCATGCCGCGTCGTCAGCGACTTTGCCTTGGCGATAACCCCTTCCGGTTCGCGAAAGATCACGGCATCCGTGTATGTTCCGCCGGTATCGATACCGAGAAGATAAAGTGAGGACACGCGGCATTCCTAGTGAACCATGCGCTGACCATTACCGCATGACCGACAAAGATCAATTCGCTCCCGAAGACATCCCGTGTCGCAAGCTGACCCGCATCGGCAGGCCGTCGCGCGGCTGCGTCGTCAGCTTCTGCACCGGCCAAGGTTTGGTTTCCGGCGTCGAATCGAATCGGTAGCGGCTCATGAGAACGGCGAGCGCGATCACAGCTTCCTGCATCGCGAAGGTGGCGCCGATACACACACGAGGCCCCGCACCGAACGGCAGATATTGAAAGCGGCCGATCTTGCCGCGGTTTTCCGGCAGAAAGCGCTCCGGGATGAAGGCGCGCGGATTGTCCCAGTAGAGTTCGTGGCGATGCAGGGTCCACGGCATGATGAGGACGGTGACGCCGGCGTCAATCCTGACCGTCTTGCCGTCCGGGCTCGTCCACTCATCGTCGGCGATGGCGGCGCGATTGAGGGATGGTGCCGGCGGATAGAGGCGCAGGGCTTCCTCGAAGGCAGCCTTGACCATCGGCATCTGGTCCAGCCATTCCACCGGTTCGGCACCGGAAGCCATCACCTGATCAATCTCGCTTTCCATCCGCTCGCGCACATGCGGGCTGTTGGCCACGCAATAGAGCGTCCATGCGAGCGCCCTTGCGGTGGTTTCGTGGCCGGCACCGATGAAGGTCAGGATATTGTCCTCGATCTCCTCCATCGTCAGCCCGTCAGGCCCTGCGAGCTCAAGCAGCAACGTCAGGAAGTCCTGTGGCGCATTGTCGGGATCCTCGCGCATCTTCTTCTGCCGCAACGCCATTGTATTGGCGACGATCTCACGAAATTTGTCGAGCACTCGCCTGCCGCCGATGCGCGTGATCCGCGGCACCCATGGCGGCGCCCGCAACAGGTCCATCGGATCGACTCGACCCATGCGGTGGAGAAGGCTGTCGACATCGTCGGAGAAGTCATTGCTCTCGGTGACGATCTCGCCCGAAAACAACGTCTCGGATAGAATGTTGAACGTGATTTCCGTCATATCGACCGAAATGTCGAAGACCTTGCCTTCCGGCCCCACATCTTCATATTTCTCGGCATATTCCAGCGACTTTCGCAGCATCTGCCCCGCAAAGCCCTTGGCATGCCGCGGCGTGAAGACCGGCGCCATGGCCTTGCGCGACCGCTTCCAGACCGGGCCTTCAGCCGTCAACAAACCGTCTCGAAGGATTGGCCGCAGAATAAGCTGGCGGATCTCCGACATTTCATAGTTGGAAGCATTGTCGACGAGCACGTGGCGAATAAGGCCCGGGTCGTTGACGATAATGGTGCGTTCCTTGAGGAACTTCGTCTCGATCCACGGCAGCGTGTAGGACGGGACACCCCACAGCTCCAGCGGGTTCTTGAGAACCGTCCGGATAATCTCGAGCCGCGAGGGCGGCACGGTTCGTGGAACGGGAGCGGGCGGAACGAAGTGTTCGGGGCGCATGTCCAAGGACGGCCCTCCTGCGGCTGTTTCCTCTAGACAGGATATCAGCACTCAGAGCAGCGATTTCAACTCTGCAAGCTTATCGTTGACCAGCCAGCCGTAGTAGTTCTCCTCTGGAAAACCGCCGCGCGCACGAAGGGCGGCAGCGCGCTGGTCGGAACCGCCGGTATTGTAGAGCGTCGACGTAATCCCCGGGTTGGTTGAGATGTCCACACCGGCAATGGACGCATAGTCGTCGATGGACTTGCGGATGCTCGCTGCCATGTAGGCGAGCGACTTGTCCGGGTCCATGATCGCCTCGTAGACCTCCGCGGCATTGTTCTCGTCGAGCTTCGAATAGCCTGACGCCTTGGCCACCATGTCCGACAGCATGAGCGCCGTCAGCGGATTGACCTGGCCCAGCCCGAAGGTCTGGCCGGCGTAAAACGGCTGGAAGAAGACCGCGCTGAACCGGTTGTTCGGGAAGGCGCGCCCGCCGACGGTACGATTGCGGAATTCCTTGTCCCAGACAGCCTCGCGGCAAGTCCAGAGACGGTAGGAGTCCTTTTTGTCGTCGCAACGATCAAACTGCGGACGGGCCACGAACTCGGCGACCGACTCGTCCTCATAACCGAACCGGAACCGGTTCCCAGCATAGGCCGCAGCCTTGATGTAGTAGGATTGCAGCCGATCATAGGCATCGACGTTATAGGTATGCTCTCCGACGATGGCACCGATCATGTGGATCGGATCGATCCGGTAGTCGGCGGCCGTCGCCTTGATCTTGCCGACCAACGCCCTGTCCTTCGCCAGCAGGTCGCGGATCTTGTCGTACTTGTTATCGAACGTGGTGCTGCCGGCGCGGGTCCGTCGTACCGAAGCACCAGGAACCTTCGGCTGTTCAACGTTGCGGTTGCCGTCGGGAACAGGACGCAGGCCACTGGCCTCGGCACCCGAAATGCCACCGACGATAAGAAGAACTGCAAGGATAAGACGCTTCAAGATGTCATTTCCGGAATACTTGCCAGGGAGGTTTCAGGTTGCCCTACGCAAAACAATTGCTGACCTGACCGCACGCTCTCAATCGAATGAAGCCTCCCTTACGAGCAAGGAAGGCTTCATGTCGAGGTGGTTTACTTCAAAATACTGTCAGCATCACTACGACATTTGTCATACGTTGCCGCGGCGACACGCCTCACAGGATGTAGCGCGACAAATCGGTATCCGCCGCCAGGTCGCCGACATGCTTACGGACATAGTCAGCGTCGATCGTCACCGCGCTGCCGCCCCGATCAGGTGCGTTGAACGAAATCTCGTCCAGAACACGCTCCATGACGGTTTGCAGACGCCGCGCCCCAATGTTCTCGACCGATGAGTTTAGGTGCACCGCCACGTCGGCCAGCGCGTCGATGGCATCGTCGGTGAAATCGAGCTTGAGCTGTTCCGTGTCCATCAGCGCCTTGTACTGCCGGATGAGACTTGCCTCCGTTTCCGTCAGGATGCGGCGGAAATCCTCCTTCGTCAGCGGGCGGAGCTCGACGCGGATCGGCAAGCGGCCCTGCAGTTCAGGCAAGAGGTCGGAGGGCTTCGCCACGTGGAACGCGCCCGATGCAATGAACAGGACGTGATCCGTCTTTACCGGACCATACTTGGTCGCAACCGTTGTGCCTTCGACCAGCGGCAGCAAGTCACGTTGCACGCCTTCTCGCGACACGCCGGCACCCATGGCGCCATCGCGGGCCGCGATCTTGTCGATCTCGTCGAGGAAGACGATACCGTCGTTTTCGACGGAGCGAACGGCCTCGCGCTGAATGACTTCGTTGTCGATCAGCTTGTCCGATTCATCGCGGATCAACTCGGCATAGGACTTGGACACGGTCGTGCGCACCTTCTTGGTGCGACCGCCCAGTGCCTTGCCGAACATCTCGGATAAGTTGAGGACGCCGATGTTCGCACCCGGCATGCCGGGGATTTCCAGACCGGGCATGCCGGAACCGGTGTCGGCAACCTCGACCTCGATTTCCTTGTCGTCCATTTCGCCGCTGCGGAGCTTCTTGCGGAAACTATCCCGTGTAGCCGGCGACGCAGTTGCGCCCACAAGCGCATCAAGCACCCGCTCCTCGGCGCTCATATGCGCCTTGGCCTGCACCTCGGCACGCTTCTTCTCGCGCACCAGGCCGATGCCGACCTCCACGAGATCGCGGATGATCTGCTCGACGTCGCGGCCGACATAGCCGACTTCAGTGAACTTGGTGGCCTCGACCTTGATGAAGGGTGCGCCGGCGAGCTTTGCCAGCCGGCGCGAAATCTCCGTCTTGCCGACGCCGGTCGGGCCGATCATCAGAATGTTCTTCGGCATGACCTCGTCACGCAGGCTCTCGTCGAGCTGCTGGCGGCGCCAGCGGTTGCGCAACGCTATGGCCACAGCGCGCTTGGCATCATGCTGACCGATGATGTGGCGGTCGAGTTCGGAGACGATCTCCCTCGGTGAAAATGTCATCATGTCAAATCCGTTCCTGTGGTGCGTCCAGTGCCACGAAATGGACCGGACCGTAGATTGTTGCGCGTCGTTCAAGGAGGCGGAAAATCCTCTTGGCGCACGCCGCGGAATGAGCAGAGAGGCCTCTGGTCAGCCCTCGGCATCCAGTGCTTCCACCACGATGTTGTGGTTCGTGTAGACACAGATTTCCGCTGCTATCTCGAGCGCGGCGCGGGCGATGTCTTCCGCCGACTTGTCTCCGTCCATCATGGCCCGGGCAGCGGCATAGGCAAAATTCCCGCCTGATCCGATTGCGATCGTACCATGCTCCGGCTCCAGCACATCGCCATTGCCGGTAATGGCCAGCGTAATGGTCTTGTCCGCGACCAGCATCATGGCCTCGAGGTTGCGCAGATACTTGTCCGTTCGCCAGTCCTTGGCGAGTTCGACAGCAGCACGCATCAACTGCCCCGGATATTGCTCGAGCTTCTTTTCCAATCGGTCGAGCAGCGTGAAAGCGTCTGCGGTCGCCCCAGCAAATCCGGCGATGACCTCGCCGCCCTTGCCGATGCGGCGAACCTTGCGCGCATTCCCTTTCATGACGGTCTGGCCAAGGCTTACCTGACCATCGCCCGCCATGATCACCTTGCCGCCCTTCCGGACTGTAATGATTGTTGTCATCTTTCACCCGTTGGCCCGTATCGGGCATTGTCTTGAGAAGGCTCGATCGCCTCCGTCAATCCTATGTAAGTGGGCCTTGGCCGATTGCAAACAGCTCCAGATACGGTGTTCTGCCGACAGTGCTTTTGCTGGATATTTGCCAGACTGCCTGTTATGGAGCGCTGGTCAATCGCATGGAGCAGACAATGGGCGAAGCAGCCGCCACACGCACCGGATCGGTGTCCCGCAAGACGAATGAGACCTCGGTTTCAGTCTCCGTCAATCTCGACGGTACCGGAACCGCAAAGATCTCGACAGGCGTGGGCTTCTTCGATCACATGCTGGACCAATTGTCCCGCCACTCGCTGATCGACATGGAGATCGACGTGAAGGGCGACCTGCACATCGATGATCACCACACCGTCGAAGACACGGGAATTGCGCTTGGTCAGGCGATCTCGAAGGCGCTGGGCGACCGGCGCGGCATCACGCGCTACGCCTCGATCGACCTTGCCATGGACGAGACAATGACGAAGGCGGCCGTGGATCTGTCGGGGCGTCCCTTCCTTGTCTGGAACGTCGAATTCAGCTCACCCAAGATCGGCAGCTTCGATACGGAACTGGTGCGGGAGTTCTTCCAGGCGCTTGCCCAGAATGCCGGCATCACGCTGCATATCTTCAACTATTACGGCGCCAACAACCACCATGTCGCGGAAACCTGCTTCAAGGCGGTTGCCAGAACCTTGCGAGCGGCGACGGAAATCGATCCGCGCCAGGCGAACCGGGTGCCATCCACGAAGGGCACGCTCGTCTAGACGGCGAAGGAGTTGTCTTGAAAAGCTATCTCGTCCTGACGCCACCAGGCGGATCTGATCCGGATCATCGCAAGACGATCGTCATGGCAGACCGCTTTTCCTGGCTGGCTTTGTTCTTTCCGTGGATCTGGCTGCTGACGAAGCGGCTTTGGCTCCCTGCTATCGCCGTCCTCGTGGCTCAGGCGGTCGCGGGCCAGTTGATCCAGGTCCCAGGTCTGGAGCTTGTCGGGTTGCTGGCTGCTTTGTCGATCAACCTTCTTGTTGCCCTTGAAGGACGCCACTTCTATAGCGAAGTTCTCATAAGGCGCGGCTGGACATTGGAGGACGTGATCACCGCTACCGACCTGGAAACCGCCGAGGAGTTCTACTTCGCCGGCCAGCGACAGGTCCGCGCCGAACTTCCCGCCGTTTCCGGCTGGGCCAAAACGTCCGGGGCTCTGCCATCCACGGGATGGGACCACGGCGGGATCGGGCTATTCGACAATCAAGGAGGACGCTGATGCGCGTCGCTATCATCGACTATGGATCGGGCAATCTGCGCTCCGCCACCAAGGCGTTCGAGCGTGCCGCCCGTGAAGCGGGCATCGAAGCAACGATCGACCTGACGGACAAGGCAGACGCGGTGGCGACGGCTGACCGTATCGTGCTGCCGGGCGTTGGCGCCTATGCGGACTGCCGCGCCGGTCTCGATTCCGTTCCCGGCATGCATGACGCGATCGTAGACGTCGTCGAGAAGAAGGGACGTCCATTCTTGGGCATCTGCGTCGGAATGCAGCTGATGTCTTCACGCGGGCTCGAAAAGACCGTCACCGAGGGACTGGGCTGGATAGAGGGCGACGTCAAGGAGATGACGCCGAGCGATCCTGGCCTGAAAATCCCGCAGATCGGCTGGAATACGCTCGACCTGAAGCACCCTCACCCCCTGTTCGACGGGATCCCGACGGGTGCGGACGGATTGCATGCCTATTTCGTCCATTCCTATCATCTGGCCGCGAAACACTCCTCGGACGTCATCGCAACCACCAACTATGGGGGTCCTATGACGGCTTTCGTCGGACGCGACAACATGGTCGGCGCCCAGTTCCATCCCGAAAAGAGCCAGACCCTCGGCCTCGCCCTGATCGCCAATTTCCTGCGCTGGAAGCCCTGAACATGATCCTCTTTCCCGCAATCGACCTCAAGGACGGCCAGTGCGTTCGTCTCAAGCTCGGCGACATGGAGCAGGCCACGGTCTACAATCCAGACCCCGCCGCCCAGGCAAAAGCTTTCGAGGACCAGGGGTTCAAGTGGCTGCACGTGGTCGACCTCAACGGGGCGTTCGCCGGTGAAAGCGTCAATGGTGCAGCGGTCGACGCGATCCTCAAGGCGACGAAGAACCCCGTGCAACTCGGCGGCGGTATTCGCACGCTGGAGCATATCGAGAATTGGTTGTCCCGTGGTCTCGCCCGCGTCATCCTGGGTACGGTGGCCGTTCGCGATCCGGCGCTGGTGATCGGGGCCTGCAAGCGTTTCCCCGGCAAGATCGCCGTCGGAATCGACGCCAAGGGCGGTAAGGTCGCCGTCGAAGGCTGGGCTGAGGCGTCCGAGCTTGGCGTGATCGAGCTTGCCAGGAAGTTCGAGGGTGCAGGCGTGTCCGCGATCATCTACACGGACATCGACCGCGACGGTATCCTGGCCGGCATCAACTGGGAATCGACGCTCGAGCTTGCGAACACCGTTTCCATTCCGGTCATCGCCTCCGGCGGCCTTGCATCGCTGGAGGACATCCGGCGCATGTTGCAGCCGGACGCCAGCCGTCTCGAAGGTGCGATTTCGGGCCGCGCGCTCTATGACGGCCGGATCGATCCGACCGAGGCGCTGGCACTGATCCGCGCCAGAAAAGGAGATGCCGCATGAGCCTCAAGGCCCGCGTTATTCCCTGTCTGGACGTCAAAGATGGTCGCGTTGTCAAAGGCGTCAATTTCGTTGACCTGATCGATGCAGGCGATCCCGTCGAAGCCGCCAAGGCTTACGATGCCGCCGGCGCCGACGAACTCTGCTTTCTCGACATCACGGCGTCGTCAGACAATCGCGATACGATCTTCGACGTCGTCGCCCGCACCGCCGACCACTGCTTCATGCCGCTGACGGTCGGCGGCGGCGTCAGGGCGGTCGGCGATATCCGCAAGCTGCTTCTGGCCGGCGCCGACAAGGTTTCCATCAACTCGGCCGCCGTGAAGAACCCCGATTTCGTCGCGGAAGCAGCCGACAAGTTTGGCAATCAGTGCATCGTCGTGTCGATTGACGCCAAGAAGGTCTCGATACCAGGCGAAACAGATCGCTGGGAGATCTTTACTCATGGCGGGCGCCAGCCGACCGGCATCGACGCCGTCGAATTTGCCGCAAAGGTGGTCGAGCGTGGTGCAGGCGAGCTGCTGATCACATCGATGGATCGCGACGGCACCAAGAGCGGTTATGATCTGGTGCTGACCCGGACGATCGCCGATTCCGTTCGCGTTCCGGTGGTCGCATCGGGCGGCGTCGGCTCCCTCGACGATCTCGTCGCCGGCATCCGGGACGGCCACGCCACGGCAGTGCTTGCGGCCTCCATTTTCCACTTCGGCACCTATACGGTTGGGGAAGCCAAGCGCTATATGTCCGAACACGGCATCGCGATGCGGCTCCATTGAAGCCGTAGGAGGCATGACATGAGCGATTTCTCCCTCACCGACCTCGAGCGGATCGTTGGCGCGCGGGCAAAGGCGTCTCCAGAGACCTCCTGGACGGCGAAACTCGTCGCGGCGGGCCAGACGAAGGCTGCCAAGAAGCTCGGGGAAGAGGCGGTCGAGACGGTCATCGCTGCCGTTGCCCAGGACCGACAGGAACTCGTCAGCGAAAGTGCGGACCTCCTCTATCACCTTATGGTCGTATTGAACATTGCCGGCATTCCGCTGCAGGATGTGCTGGACGAACTTCAGCGGCGGACCGCGCAATCGGGCCTGCAGGAAAAGGCAAACCGGCAATCATGACAGTGGCAATGCAACCGGCACAGGGTTCCGAGCAAGCGCCTTATGCCGCCTATTCGCCTTATCACGTCTTTGCGTCTGCCGAGTGGGCACGCTTCCGCGCCGATACGCCGCTGACGCTCAGGGCTGACGAAGTTACCCGATTGCGCTCCCTCGACGATCCGATCGACCTCGACGAGGTCCGGCGCATCTATCTTTCGCTGTCGCGCCTCCTTTCGGCGCATGTGGAGGCGTCGCAGTTGCTGTTCCAGCAGCGCAATCGCTTCCTCAGCCTGGCCGACGTCACCAAGACGCCTTTCGTCATCGGGATTGCCGGTTCGGTCGCGGTCGGAAAGTCGACCACCGCACGCATTCTTCAGGAGCTTCTGGCCCGCTGGCCGTCGAGCCCCAAGGTAGACCTCATCACCACCGACGGATTTCTCTATCCCAATGCGGTCCTCAAGCGCGAGAACCTTATGGAGCGAAAGGGCTTTCCGGAGAGCTACGATATCGGCGCCCTGCTCCGCTTCCTTTCCGCCATCAAAGCCGGGCAACCCAACGTCAAGGCTCCGCGGTACTCGCACCTGACCTACGACGTTCTTCCGGACGAGTTCCTAACCGTGGACCGGCCGGACATCCTGATCTTCGAAGGAATCAACGTGCTCCAGCCGCGCGATCTCCCCGCGGACGGCAAGTTTGTGCCGATGGTCTCCGATTTCTTCGATTTCTCGATCTATATCGATGCCGACGAGGCGCAAATTCACCACTGGTATGTCGAGCGCTTCATGAAGTTGCGGCTGACCGCATTCCGCGACCCTAACTCGTTCTTCAACCGGTATGCGACCATCACCGAGGACTCGGCCCGTGCGATCGCAGAGGGTTTGTGGGAGAATATCAACCTGAAGAACCTGCGGCAAAACATTCTGCCGACCCGCCCCCGCGCCGACCTCATCCTTCGCAAAGGATCGAACCACCTCGTGGAAACGGTCGCCCTGAGAAAACTCTGACTTTCAGTCGGTCACCCGACGCAGCGTGAGATTGATCCGACCGCCACTCTTCAGAAGCGTCGATGTATTCGGGTAGATCCGATCGACACCATGGAAGCAAAGGCGCCCTGGGCCACCCAGCACGACGATATCGCCGCTCGACAGCCGGAACGAAGACGTCGGATCCTTGCGGCCCACACCGCCGACCCTGAAAAGACAGGCATTGCCGAGCGAAACTGACACGACAGGCGCCGACAGGTCAGTTTCGTCCTTGTCCTGATGCAGCCCCATCCGGGCCTCATCCGAATAGAAGTTGATGAGACACGCTTCCGGTGGCTTCGAATGGGCTGCCAGGGCGTCCCAGAGCGCAAGCAATTCCGGCGGCATCGCCGGCCACGCCCTGTTCGTCTTCGGATGAACGCTCTGATAGCGATAGCCTTGCATCTTGTCCGTAACCCAGCCAAGCGATCCGCAATTGGTCATTCGCACGGACATCGGCTTTCCCGTCCCAGGCATTTCCGGAACGTAGAGCGGCGCTTCGACCACCACCTGCCGGATCAGTTCGACCAGACGCGCCTGCGCCGGCCGATCGAGGTATCCAGGCAGATATCGCACACCTTCAGGAAGACCGGACATAACGTCTCAATCCCCCGACGGCTTGCCGCGCATCTTCTTCACGTCCGAGCGTCCCGCCTTTTCCTTAAGACGCCGCTCCACGGAGCCCCTGGTCGGCTTTGTGGTCTTGCGCGGCGGCGGCGGCGGTTCCGCGGCCTTGAGAATCAATTCCTTCAGCCGCTCCCGCGCATCTTCGCGATTGCGTTCCTGGCTGCGAAAGCGGTTGGCCTCGATCATCAACACGCCGTCCTTCGACATCCGACGACCGGCGATGCGTGCCGAATTGTCCTTGACCCGGTCCGGAAGCGATGGCGAGTTGAGAACATCGAAGAAGAGCTGGACCGCGGTCGACACCTTGTTGACGTTCTGTCCGCCCGGGCCGCCAGCGAGGACGAATTGCTCGGTCAGTTCCCAACCTGCGATCGTGATCCGGCTATTGATATAAAGGGGATTGCTGGCCATGGTTCATGTGTCTCCGTCGCCTCTATCCCACAAACGGCAGGCGAAGAAAACCGCCGGTCTCGATCGAG
>NZ_JAJAWH010000045.1 GCF_020531965.1 Pseudorhizobium xiangyangii
CAAACTTGCTCTTTGCCATTGCAGGCTCTCCGTTCTTATCCCCGTGCGGGGTAATTCGCTGTTAGGTTCAGTGTAGTCCGGTCACTTCTGACCGGAATACTTTGCCTGGATTTCCGTTGCCACGTTGGACGGGACCGGAGCGTAATGGTCGAACACCATCGAGTACTGGGCGCGACCCTGCGACATGGAGCGCAGGTTGTCGACGTACTTGAACATGTTGGCCAGCGGGACGTGCGCGTTGATGACAACGGCAATACCGCGGGCTTCCTGACCCTGGATCTGACCACGGCGGGAGTTCAGGTCACCGATAACGTCACCGACGTAATCTTCCGGCGTAACAACCTCGACCTTCATCATCGGCTCAAGAAGCTGTGCACCAGCCTTCTTCGCTGCTTCACGGAAGCAGGCACGCGATGCGATTTCGAAGGCGAGAACCGACGAGTCAACATCGTGGAATGCACCGTCGATGAGCGTCGCCTTGACGCCGAGCATCGGGAAGCCAGCCAGAGGACCGGAAGACAGAACGCTTTCGATACCCTTCTGCACGCCCGGGATGTATTCCTTCGGAACAGCACCGCCGACGATCTTGGATTCGAACTTGAACTCTTCGCCATCCGGGTTCGGTTCGAAGATGATCTTGACGCGCGCGAACTGGCCGGTACCACCGGACTGCTTCTTGTGCGTGTAGTCTTCTTCGTGCTGGCGCGTGATGGTTTCGCGGTAAGCAACCTGCGGAGCACCGACGGTAGCTTCAACCTTGAATTCGCGACGCATACGGTCAACGAGAATGTCGAGGTGAAGTTCGCCCATGCCGGCAATGATCGTCTGACCCGATTCCTGGTCCGTCTTCACGCGGAAGGACGGATCCTCAGCAGCCAGGCGGTTGAGCGCGAGGCCCATCTTTTCCTGGTCGCCCTTGGACTTCGGCTCGATCGCGATCTGGATGACCGGCTCGGGGAATTCCATGCGCTCAAGGATAACCGGCTTCAGCGGATCGCAGAGCGTGTCACCCGTGGTGGTTTCCTTCAGACCGGCCAGAGCAACGATGTCGCCAGAGAAGGCTTCCTCGATGTCTTCACGGCTGTTGGAGTGCATCTGCAGCATACGGCCGACACGCTCGCGCTTGTCCTTGACCGTGTTCATGACCGACACGCCCTTTTCGAGCTTGCCGGAGTAGATGCGTGCAAACGTCAGCGAACCAACGAAGGGGTCGTTCATGATCTTGAACGCAAGCATCGAAAGCGGCTCGTTATCGTCAGGATGACGCTCGATTTCAGCTTCCGTCTTGAAGTCGATGCCCTTGATCGCCGGAATGTCGAGCGGCGACGGCAGGTAGTCGACAACCGCGTCAAGAAGCGGCTGAACGCCCTTGTTCTTGAAGGCTGTGCCGCAGAACATCGGATGGAACTTGACGTCGATCGTGCCGCGGCGAACCAGGGCGCGGATCTTGTCGTTGTCCGGCATGATGCCGTTCAGGTAGTCTTCCATCGCCGCTTCGTCGACCTCGACAACAGTCTCGATCAGCTTTTCGCGATATTCTTCGGCCTTGGCCTTCATGTCTTCCGGGATCTCAACGACGTCCCAGGCAGCGCCGAGCGACTCGTCGCGCCATACAAGCGCGTTCATCTCGACCAGGTCGACAACGCCCTTGAATTCGGTTTCTGCACCGATCGGGAGCTGCATGACAACCGCGATGGCACCAAGACGGGTCTTGATCATCTCGACCGAGCGATAGAAGTCCGCACCGGTCTTGTCCATCTTGTTGCAGAAGATCATACGCGGAACGTTGTACTTCTCAGCCTGACGCCAGACGGTTTCCGTCTGCGGCTCTACGCCTGCGTTGGCATCGAGAAGAGCGATCGCACCGTCGAGAACGCGCAGCGAGCGTTCGACTTCAATGGTGAAGTCGACGTGGCCGGGGGTGTCGATGATGTTGAAGCGACGCATCTTGCCGTCGCGACCCTTCCAGTAGGTCGTGGTCGCAGCGGAAGTGATCGTGATACCACGCTCCTGCTCCTGCTCCATCCAGTCCATCGTGGCGGCGCCGTCATGAACTTCGCCGATCTTATGCGACTTGCCCGTGTAGTACAGGATCCGCTCGGTCGTCGTTGTCTTGCCGGCGTCGATGTGCGCCATGATACCGAAATTTCGGTAGTCTTCGATTTTATACTCGCGAGCCATAGGACTGCCTTTCGAATTTCGATCGGATGAAGATTACCAACGGTAGTGCGAGAATGCGCGGTTGGCGTCCGCCATCTTGTGCGTGTCTTCGCGCTTCTTGACGGCCGAACCGCGGTTGTTCGCGGCGTCCATCAACTCACCCGAGAGGCGATCGATCATCGTGGTTTCGTTGCGCTTGCGGGCAGCAGCGATCAGCCAGCGGATCGCGAGAGCCTGGCGGCGCTCAGGACGAACATCGACCGGAACCTGATACGTTGCACCACCGACGCGGCGCGAGCGGACTTCAACGTGCGGAGCAACATTGTCGAGGGCCTGGTGGAAGATTCCCAGGGGCTCCTGCTTTGCCTTGCCCTGCACGGCGTCGAACGCGCCGTACACGATGCCTTCAGCCACGGACTTCTTGCCGTGGAGCATGATGGCGTTCATGAACTTGGTGACGATGAGATCGCCGAACTTCGGGTCCGGGTTGATCTCGCGCTTTTCTGCACTGTGGCGTCTAGACATACTTTTCGTCTCTCAAAGGTGTTGGGCGCTTTATCACGCGGAGAACCTCGCGCAGCGCCATGATCGGGTTGATCCGAATATTACTTCGGACGCTTCGCACCGTACTTCGAACGGCGCTGCTTGCGGTTCTTAACGCCCTGGGTGTCGAGAACGCCGCGGATGATGTGATAACGAACGCCCGGCAAGTCCTTTACGCGGCCGCCACGGATCATCACCACCGAGTGTTCCTGAAGGTTGTGGCCTTCACCCGGGATGTAGCCGATGACTTCGAAGCCATTCGTCAGACGGATCTTGGCAACCTTACGCAGAGCCGAGTTCGGCTTCTTCGGGGTCGTCGTGTAAACGCGGGTGCAAACGCCACGCTTCTGCGGATTTTCCTGCAGAGCAGGAACCTTGTTGCGCTTTACCTGTGCCTGACGCGGCTTGCGGATCAGCTGGTTTACGGTAGGCATATAACCATCCCTTGCAAAATCTTCTTCCAAACCCTTTCGGGCCAATCTGATGCCGTTTCCGGCGACGACACACACATTGCCTCATGCGCAAAACGTGGCCCTATCCGGAACTCCGGATGGACCACAAAAGGCAGAGGACGCATTTTTCATGCGTCATGCGTGCAGCATTTGCGTCTTCAACGTGCGTCTGGAACCTTGTTTGAGACGTACTCCGGAACGAGTCGTTCCGAACGGGCAAGCCTCACATCGCTTCCGATGGTGCGGCGTTTACTGTTTTACCCCTTTCCCGTCAAGGCCGGCGGGGAAAATAATGGATTCCAGGCCCTCTGCGGCAGTACCGGTGACATAAAATTAAGAATTCAGTCACTTTTGCGCAAGACTCGTTGAACTGATTTTAAAAAGCGCGTTTACCGGTCTCAGAATCAGTTGAACCTGGCGCCGGGCTTTGAGTTTGCCAGCCAGCGCCGCCCGCCAAACGGAGAAGATGATGGAAAGCACACCAGATAACGACAACAGCCTCGATGGGCCAATGGTTTTCATCATCATCGGCAAGGCCTACGAAGCCAAGGACAGCGCGGGAATAGAGATGCACATCCTGTTGCGCGCGCCCGACGACGACTCCGCTGTCAGGGAAGCGCTGAACGCACTGTCCGAAGAAGGCTTCATCGAAGCCGACCTTGACCAGATCGGCGTCCTGCAGGACGTACCCGACGAAGAGCCGCACGCTTCCGCGTATCAGGGCGCACTCGAGGGCGAGGTCGCCATCATCCGCTTCGATAACTGACGACAGCAAAAGCATCCGCCGGCGAACCGGCGGATGCTCGTGTCGGTGTCGGCTCTTACGTTAATCGGCCTTGGTGATCACGCTGATCGGGCGCGGAGTAGCAGCCGTTTCCGCCGGGAGGACCGGATAGCTGACATCCGGCATCTTGCCGGTGAGCGTGTCGAGGAAGGCGACGATCAGGTCGACTTCACCGTCGTTCAGCTCCTCACCCAACTGCGACGTGCCCATGATGGCGACGGCCTGTTTCAGATCCCAAACCTTGCCCGAATGGAAGTATGGAGCCGTCACGGCGATGTTGCGAAGCGGAGCCGCGCGGAACACGTAGGAATCATCTGCCGTGTTCGTGACAGCGAAGCGACCCTTGTCGTTCTCCGGCAGGACCTCGGCACCAGGCCGTTCGATCAGGCCGAAGGGATAGTACCCCTCCCCGCCGACGTTGATGCCCGCATGGCATGAGGCGCAACCCTTGTCCATGAAGAGATCGAGGCCCTGCTTGGCTTTTACGCTCAGCGCATCTTCGTCACCGTTCAGGTACGCGTCGAATGGGGCCGGCGTAATCAGCGTCGCTTCGTAGGCTTCGATTGCCTTGGCAAAGTTGTCGAAGGTGACTGGATCCGCCTCCTCCGGGAAGGCCTCCTTGAACCAGGTCACATAGTCCGGCATCGACTTGAGCGTGGCGATGACGTTGTCCGGCGTATTGGCCATTTCGACGCCAGCCTGAACCGGGCCCTTGGCCTGCGCCTTGAGGTCCTCGGCGCGACCGTCCCAGAACTGGGCAATGTTGAACACCGCATTCAGAGCCGTCGGCGAGTTGCGTGGACCCTTCTGCCAGCCGTGACCAATCGATGTCTCAAGGTTATCGTCCCCGCCGGTTGCGAGGTTGTGGCAAGAGTTACACGAGAAGACACCCGACGCCGACATGCGTGGATCAAAGAACAGCGCCTTGCCCAGTTTGATCTTTTCAGGTGTGATCTTGTTGTCTCTGACTGCCGGGATTGTCGATGGCAGCGGTTTAAACAGTTCGAGCGCGGTTTCCCTTAGGTTGGCGGGAACCGGCTCAGCCGCAACGGCCGCAGTCGCCAGGAATACGCCGAGGGCGACCGACGACAAGAGCTTTTTCATTTGAGCCTCCGTTCTTAATTGAACGAATCTACTTTAAAACTCTTCCAAACTGCGGCGTTGAGTCAGGTCAATAAATCACCCATCGCTAATAGTCGAAACGGAAAAACGCCCGGATTGCTCCGGGCGTTTTCCATTCGTCAAGTCCGGCGAGCGCGACATCTTGCACTCGCCTTGCTACCTCATTCAGCAGGCGTGTTTTCGCCCGACAATTCCTGAAGCATCGGCGTTGCGGCCGAGGCACCGGAGCTCTTGCGGCGTTCCTCGAGGATGAGGTCGTCGCGCGAAGTCGCGATGCGGCGGATCTGCGTCATGGTACCGCCGGTACCAGCCGGGATCAGGCGGCCGACGATGACG
Source organism: Pseudorhizobium xiangyangii (assembly GCF_020531965.1). GTDB lineage: Bacteria > Pseudomonadota > Alphaproteobacteria > Rhizobiales > Rhizobiaceae > Neorhizobium > Neorhizobium xiangyangii. The sequence continues at coordinate 5,398 of NZ_JAJAWH010000045.1, forward strand.
TTTTCCTTGAGGCCCTGCAGCGTGTCGGTCTTGCCGGCGATCGCAGCTTCCGTGAGAACCTTGGTGGTCTCCTGGAAGGATGCGGCCGAGATAAACGACGGCGTCTGCAGCGATGCCTTGGTGATGCCGAGCAAGACAGGATCGCCGAATGCCGGCTTCTTGCCCTCTCCGATCAGAACGTCGTTGGCGTCGTCCAGTTCGATGCGGTCGACGTTGTCGCCGACGATGTACTGGCTATCACCTGCATCGGTGATTTCCACCTTCTGCAGCATCTGACGGACGATGACTTCGATGTGCTTGTCGTTGATGACAACGCCCTGCAAACGATAGACTTCCTGGATTTCGTTCACGAGGTAGGAAGCGAGTGCTTCCACGCCCTTGATCGCCAGGATGTCGTGCGGTGCCGGGTTACCGTCGAGGATGTAATCACCCTTCTCGATGTAGTCGCCGTCCTGAAGGTGGAAGGGCTTGCCCTTCGGGATCAGGTACTCGACCGGCTCGATACCGTCTTCGGCAGGCTCGATCATCACGCGCCGCTTGTTCTTGTAGTCGCGGCCGAGGCGGATCGTACCATCGATCTCAGCGATGATGGCGTGATCCTTCGGACGACGTGCCTCGAACAGTTCGGCAACGCGCGGCAGACCACCGGTGATGTCCTTCGTCTTGGCGCTTTCCAATGGAACACGCGCAAGAACGTCACCCTGGCTTACCTTCTGACCCGGCTCGACGGACAAGATCGCGTCGACCGAAAGCATGAAGCGAGCATCGCCACCACGGGCAAGCTTCATCATGTTACCGGAAGCGTCCTTGATGAGGATTGCCGGCTTCAGATCGGTACCGCGCGGCGTCGAACGCCAGTCGATGACCTGACGCTTGGTGATGCCGGTAGACTCGTCGGTCGATTCCGAAACCGAGATCGAGTCGACCACGTCTTCGAAGTGAACCGTACCTTCCACTTCCGTCATCATCGGGCGGGTATAAGGATCCCACTCGGCGAGACGCTGCCCACGCTTGACCTTGTCCCCGTCGTCCACCAGCAGCTTCGAACCGTAGGCAACGCGCTGCGACGAACGCTCGACGTTACGCTCGTCCAGGATCGTCACCGCCATGTTACGGCCCATCGCGACGAGAACGCCTTCCGAGTTACGCAGCATGTTGCGGTTCTTGATCTGAACCGTTCCCTCGTACGAGGCTTCCAGGAACGATTGGTCGACCACCGTCGCCGTACCACCCAAGTGGAAGGTACGCATGGTGAGCTGGGTGCCCGGTTCACCGATGGACTGAGCGGCGATAACGCCGACGGCCTCACCCATGTTGACGGGGGTACCGCGAGCAAGGTCGCGACCGTAGCAAACTACGCAGACGCCGGTCTGAACTTCGCAGGTCAGAGCCGAACGAATGCGGATCGACTGGATACCAGCCTTCTCGATTTCGATGACATCCGGCTCGAGGATCATGCGTCCGGCATCAACGATACGCTCACCCGTGACCGGATGGTCGATATCGTCCAGAGCCGTACGACCGAGAACGCGCGTACCGATGGAAGCAACGACCTGGCCCGCATCGACGATAGCCGTCATGGTCAGACCAGTCTCGGTGCCGCAATCCGGCGTCACGACGATGCAATCCTGCGCCACGTCGACGAGACGGCGGGTCAGGTAACCTGAGTTAGCCGTCTTCAAGGCGGTGTCTGCCAGACCCTTACGGGCACCGTGAGTCGAGTTGAAGTACTCGTTAACGGTCAGGCCTTCCTTGAAGTTCGAAATGATCGGCGTTTCGATGATTTCACCCGACGGCTTTGCCATCAGGCCGCGCATGCCGCCCAGCTGACGCATCTGGTTCGGAGAACCACGGGCGCCGGAGTGGGACATCATGTAGATCGCGTTCATCGGCTTCTGACGACCGTTGTCATCGAACTCTACAGCCTTAATACGGGCCATCATGTCTTCAGCAACCTTGTCGGTAGCCTTGCCCCATGCGTCAACAACCTTGTTGTACTTTTCGCCCTGGGTGATGAGACCGTCGTTGTACTGCTGTTCGTATTCCTTCACCAGGCTTTCGGTGTCACCGACGATCTTGGCCTTGGAGTCAGGAATGACCATGTCATCCTTACCGAAGGAAATGCCGGCCTTGCACGCATTGGTAAAGCCGAGCTGCATGATGCGATCGCAGAAGATCACAGTGTCCTTCTGGCCGCAGTGACGGTAGACCGCGTCGATCATCTTGGAGATGTTCTTCTTGGTCATTTCCTGGTTGCAAATGTCGAACGGCACGTTCGGGTTCTTCGGCAGAAGTTCGCCGATGATCATGCGGCCAGGCGTCGTTTCATAGATCTTTGAGACCGGCTTGCCTTCTTCGTCGACCGTCTTGAAACGACCGCGGATCTTGGCATGCAGGGTGACGACCTTGTTTTCCAGAGCGTGGTGAAGTTCGCCCAGGTCGGAGAAGACCATGCCTTCGCCCGGCTCGTTCTGGTTCAGGATCGACAGGTAGTAAAGGCCGAGAACCATGTCCTGCGACGGAACGATGATCGGAGCACCGTTGGCCGGATGCAGGATGTTGTTCGTCGACATCATCAGAACGCGGGCTTCAAGCTGAGCCTCGAGCGACAGCGGCACGTGAACAGCCATCTGGTCGCCGTCGAAGTCGGCGTTGAAGGCCGTGCAGACGAGCGGGTGCAACTGGATGGCCTTGCCTTCGACCAGGATCGGTTCGAAGGCCTGGATGCCCAGGCGGTGCAGCGTCGGTGCGCGGTTCAAGAGAACCGGATGCTCGCGGATGACCTCGTCGAGGATATCCCAAACTTCCGGCTTTTCCTTTTCAACCAGCTTCTTGGCCTGCTTGACGGTCGAGGAATAACCCTTGGCGTCGAGGCGGGCGTAGATGAACGGCTTGAAGAGTTCGAGCGCCATCTTCTTGGGAAGACCGCACTGGTGCAGCTTCAGTTCCGGACCAGTCACGATAACCGAACGGCCCGAATAGTCGACGCGCTTGCCGAGAAGGTTCTGGCGGAAGCGGCCCTGCTTGCCCTTGAGCATGTCGGACAGCGACTTCAGCGGACGCTTGTTAGCACCGGTGATAACGCGGCCACGGCGACCGTTGTCGAACAGCGCGTCCACAGATTCCTGCAGCATGCGCTTTTCGTTGCGGATGATGATGCCCGGCGCACGAAGCTCGATAAGGCGCTTCAAGCGGTTGTTACGGTTGATCACGCGGCGGTACAGGTCGTTCAAGTCGGAAGTCGCAAAGCGGCCACCATCCAGCGGAACCAGCGGACGCAGGTCCGGCGGGATCACGGGAACAACCTTCATGATCATCCATTCAGGACGATTGCCGGATTCCATGAAGTTCTCAACGATCTTGAGACGCTTCATGAACTTCTTCTGCTTCAGGTCGGACGTTGTTTCCGCCAGCTCTGTACGCAGTTCGCCAGCGATACGCTCGAGGTTCATCGAAGCCAGCATCTCGTAGATGGCTTCGGCGCCAATCATCGCGGTGAACTGGTCTTCGCCGAACTCGTCGACGGCGATCATGTACTCTTCTTCGGAAAGAAGCTGGTTTTCCTTGAGCGAGGTGAGACCCGGCTCGGTCACGATGTAGTTCTCGAAGTACAGAACGCGCTCAACATCCTTCAACGTCATGTCGAGCAGCGTCGAGATGCGCGAAGGAAGCGACTTCAGGAACCAGATATGGGCAACCGGAGCAGCAAGCTCGATATGGCCCATGCGCTCGCGGCGAACGCGCGACAGCGTAACTTCGACGCCGCACTTTTCGCAAATGATGCCCTTGTACTTCATGCGCTTGTACTTGCCGCACAGGCACTCATAGTCCTTGATCGGTCCGAAGATGCGCGCGCAGAAGAGACCGTCACGCTCCGGCTTGAACGTACGGTAGTTGATGGTCTCCGGCTTTTTGATTTCGCCGTAGGACCAGGAGAGAATCTTCTCGGGAGACGCGATCGATATACGGATCGAATCGAAGTGCTGTGCCGGCACCTGCGGGTTGAAAAGATTCATGACCTCTTGGTTCATGCCTATCTCCTTACGGGGCTATTAGCCCTCAGCTTGCAATCGTGACCTTCGCAGTTTCCGGGGCCCAATTCCCGGGACGCAAGGTCCGACGCTCAAAAACGGTCTTAGCCGCAGAATGCGGCGAAACTTCCCCTACCCTTCAGGTCCACACCCGACAGGAGAGGAGAGGCGCGCGCCACCAGGCAGCGCGCGCCTTTCGGAGATTACTCGGCTGCGTCCGGCAGCTGACCCGCCTCGCCCGTCTCCAGCTTCGAGTTTTCAAGCTCGACGGAGAGACCAAGAGAACGCATTTCCTTGACGAGAACGTTGAAGCTCTCCGGAATACCGGCCTCGAACGTGTCGTCGCCACGGACGATCGCTTCGTAGACCTTGGTACGGCCGGCCACGTCGTCCGACTTCACGGTCAGCATTTCCTGCAGCGTGTAGGCGGCACCATAGGCTTCCAGAGCCCAGACCTCCATTTCGCCGAAGCGCTGGCCACCGAACTGCGCCTTACCACCAAGCGGCTGCTGGGTGACGAGCGAGTACGGACCGATCGAACGAGCGTGGATCTTGTCGTCGACAAGGTGGTTCAGCTTGATCATGTACATGTAGCCAACAGTGACCTTGCGGTCGAACTGTTCGCCCGTACGACCATCGTACAGGACCGACTGACCCGACGGGTCGAGACCTGCCTTCGTCAGCATGTGTGCAACATCCGGCTCGTGAGCACCGTCAAAGACCGGCGTCGCGATCGAGACACCGCGCTTCGACTGCTCGGCGAGACGAACGAGAGACTCGTCGTCGAAGTTCGCCACTTCGTCGTTGGCCATGCTGGCGTAGGTTTCCCTCAACTCACGCTTCAGATCGGTGATGTCGCTGGACTTCTTATACTCTTCCAGCATTTCACCGATACGCTTGCCCATGCCGGCGCAAGCCCATGCGAGGTGCGTCTCGAGGATCTGGCCGACGTTCATGCGCGAAGGCACGCCCAACGGGTTCAGAACGATGTCGACATGCGTACCGTCTTCGAGGAACGGCATGTCTTCGACCGGAACGATACGAGAGACAACGCCCTTGTTACCGTGACGGCCGGCCATCTTGTCGCCCGGCTGGATCTTGCGCTTCACAGCAACAAAGACCTTGACCATCTTCATGACGCCAGGAGGCATTTCGTCGCCGCGCTGGACCTTTTCGACCTTGTCCATGAAGCGCTGCTCAAGGCGCGACTTGGATTCGTCGTACTGACCACGCAGGGCTTCAATCTCGCCCTGGATGCTCTCGTCTTCGACGGCGAACATCCACCACTGCGAACGCGGATACTCCGAGACGATGGCGTTGTTCAGATCGACGCCCTTCTTGAAGCCCTTCGGACCAGCAACGGACTTCTGGCCACGCAGCATGTCGATCAGACGGCCGTAGACGTTACGGTCGAGGATCGCCTGCTCGTCGTCACGGTCCTTGGCGAGGCGTTCGATTTCCTCACGCTCGATCGCCATCGCACGTTCGTCCTTCTCAACGCCGTGGCGATTGAAGACGCGAACTTCGACGATGGTGCCGAAAGTGCCCGGAGGCATGCGCATGGACGTGTCGCGAACGTCGGAAGCCTTTTCACCGAAGATGGCGCGGAGAAGCTTTTCTTCCGGCGTCATCGGGCTTTCGCCCTTCGGCGTTATCTTGCCGACGAGGATATCGCCTGGTGTCACTTCAGCGCCGATGTAAACGATACCGGCTTCGTCGAGGTTCTTCAGCGCTTCTTCCGAAACATTCGGAATGTCGCGGGTGATTTCTTCCGGACCAAGCTTGGTGTCGCGCGCCATCACTTCGAATTCTTCGATGTGGATGGAGGTGAACACGTCGTCCGACACGATGCGCTCGGAGAGCAGGATCGAGTCTTCGTAGTTGTAGCCGTTCCAGGGCATGAACGCGACGAGCGCGTTGCGGCCGAGAGCCAAGTCACCGAGGTCGGTCGACGGACCGTCAGCGATGATGTCGCCCTTGTTCAGAATGTCGCCGACGGCGACCAGCGGGCGCTGGTTGACGCAGGTGTTCTGGTTCGAACGCTGGAACTTCTGGAGCCGGTAGATATCGACGCCGGACCGGCCGGATTCGAGTTCTTCCGTGGCGCGGATAACGATACGTGTCGCGTCGACCTGGTCGACCACGCCGCCACGACGGGCAGCAATGGCAGCGCCAGAGTCACGGGCCACGACCGGCTCCATGCCGGTGCCGACGAACGGGGCTTCAGCGCGTACCAGAGGCACGGCCTGACGCTGCATGTTCGAGCCCATGAGAGCGCGGTTGGCGTCGTCGTTTTCCAGGAACGGGATCAGAGCCGCAGCGACGGAGACGAGCTGCTTCGGCGAAACGTCCATCAGGTTGATGGTGTCGCGCGGGGACAGCATGACTTCGCCAGCATGACGGCAGACCACGAACTCTTCAACGAAAGAGCCGTTCTTATCGAGCTCGGCATTCGCCTGCGCCACGTAGTACTTGGCCTCTTCCATTGCGGAGAGGTAAAGCACTTCCTTGGTCACGACACCGTCGATGATCTTGCGGTACGGGCTTTCGATGAAGCCGTACTTGTTGACCCGCGCAAAGGTTGCGAGCGAGTTGATCAGACCGATATTCGGGCCTTCCGGCGTTTCGATCGGGCAAATACGGCCGTAGTGGGTCGGATGAACGTCGCGGACTTCAAAGCCTGCGCGCTCGCGGGTCAGACCACCCGGTCCAAGAGCCGAAAGACGGCGCTTGTGGGTGATTTCCGAAAGCGGGTTCACCTGGTCCATGAACTGCGACAGCTGCGAGGAGCCGAAGAATTCGCGAACAGCAGCGGCAGCCGGCTTGGCGTTGATCAGGTCCTGCGGCATGACGGTGTCGATCTCGATCGACGACATGCGTTCCTTGATGGCGCGCTCCATGCGGAGCAGACCCAGACGATACTGGTTCTCCATCAACTCGCCGACCGAACGAACACGGCGGTTGCCGAGGTTGTCGATATCGTCGATCTCGCCCTTGCCGTCGCGTAGCTCGACAAGCATCCTGACGACCGCCAGAATGTCTTCCTTGCGGAGCGTGCGGACGGTGTCCGGCGCGTCGAGGTCGAGGCGCATGTTCATCTTCACGCGGCCAACCGCGGAGAGATCGTAGCGCTCGCTGTCGAAGAACAGCGAGTTGAACATGGCTTCGGCCGATTCCATGGTCGGCGGTTCACCGGGACGCATGACGCGGTAGATATCGAACAGCGCGTCCTGCCGGCTCTCGTTCTTGTCGGCAGACAGCGTGTTGCGGATGTAGGCGCCGACATTGATGTGGTCGATGCCGAGAACCGGGATCTCGTCAAAGCCGAGCTTGATGATGTCGATCAAGCTGCCCTTGCGTTCGCCGCTCTTGGCGTCGAGCGTCATGTCGAGCTCATCACCTGCTTCGAGATAGACTTCGCCTGTCTCCACGTTGACGATGTCTTCGGCGATAAAGTTACCAACCAGATCGTCGTCGCTGGCCTTGAGAGCCTTGAGGCCCTTTTCTGTCAGCTGCTTGAGAAGACGCGGGGTCAACTTCTTGCCGGATTCGACCACAACCTCGCCGGTGTCGGCGTCGATCATGTCGGACAAAGCCTTGGTGCCCTTGAGGGTCTCGGGATGGAACGGAATCCGCCAGCCGTCGCCGTCACGCTTGTAGACAGACTTGGTATAGAACGTGTCGAGAATTTCCTCGCCGTCCATGCCGAGCGCCATCAGCAGCGAGCTCACGGGGATCTTGCGGCGACGGTCGATACGCGCGAACACGATGTCCTTGGCGTCGAACTCGATGTCGAGCCAGGAACCGCGATAAGGGATCACGCGGGCAGCGAACAGCAGCTTGCCGGAAGAATGGCTCTTGCCCTTGTCGTGATCGAAGAACACGCCCGGCGAACGGTGCATCTGCGAAACGATGACTCGCTCGGTGCCGTTGACGATGAACGTGCCGTTGTTGGTCATGAGCGGCATATCGCCCATGTAGACGGACTGTTCCTTGATGTCCTTGATGGACTTCGCGCCGGTATCCTCGTCGATATCGAACACGATGAGGCGCAGCGTCACCTTCAGCGGCGCTGCGTAGGTCAGATCGCGCTGACGGCACTCTTCGACATCGAACTTCGGCAGCTCGAACTCATAGGAGACGAATTCGAGCATGGAGGCGCCCGAAAAGTCCGTAATCGGGAAAACCGACTTGAAAACGGCGTTCAGACCATCGTCAGGACGCCCGCCTTCCGGCTCATCAACCATGAGAAACTGGTCATACGACGCCTTCTGAACCTCGATGAGATTCGGCATCTGTGTGACTTCGGGGATTTTTCCAAAAAACTTGCGTACGCGCCTACGACCGTTGAACGAAAGGGTCTGAGCCATCGTCGCTCCTTCAAAAATTGCATCCGGGCCTGCAACGGACGGGATTCGCTGGCCAGTCGATCCCGTCGATCATGGGTGTTCAATCTCGTCTCACTGTCCAGACCGCCGGCCGGATTGCCGTACCACCTGGAAGGAGACCATCCTCTTGAGAACCCATTACCCAAAAGCCGTTTCATGGGCTTTTGGGTAATTAGTTCAAAGGAACGAGCGATGGGAGAAGGCTTGCGCCCTCTCCCTCCGTATTCCGATATTACTTAACGTCGACCTTGGCGCCGGCGTCTTCAAGCTTCTTCTTGAGGTCAGCAGCTTCAGCCTTGGAAACAGCTTCCTTGACAGCCTTCGGAGCGCCTTCGACGAGGTCCTTGGCTTCCTTGAGGCCCAGGCCGGTGATGGCGCGGACTTCCTTGATGACGTTGATCTTGTTCGCGCCGGCATCCGTAAGGATGACGTCGAACTCGGTCTTTTCTTCTTCAACGGCAGCAGCCGGGCCGGCAGCAGCAGCAACAGCTACAGGAGCAGCTGCAGAAACGCCCCACTTTTCTTCGAGAAGCTTCGAAAGTTCAGCAGCTTCCAGAACGGTCAGAGCCGAGAGGTCGTCAACGATCTTTGCGAGATCAGCCATTTTCATAGTTCCTTATATTGGTTCGAACTTGGTTTTGAACAGCGAAAAACCGCCTTAAGCGGCTTCGTCCTTCTTTGCATAGGCCGCAAACACGCGGGCAAGCTGGCTTGCCGGTGCTGCAACGACCCCTGCGATACGGGTGGCCGGCGTCTGGATCATGCCCAGAAGCATGGCGCGAAGCTCGTCCAGCGACGGCAGGGTCGCAAGCGACTTGACTGCATCCGCATTGAGCATCGTCGCACCCATGGAGCCACCGAGAACAACGATCTTGTCGTTGGTCTTGGCAAAATCCATGACGACCTTTGGAGCCACGATCGGATCGACGCTGTAAGCAATCAGCGTCTGACCCTTGAAGAGATCAACGATCCCTTCGGACTCCGTACCCTGAAGAGCGATCTTGGCCAGGCGGTTCTTCGCGACTTTGATAGTGCCGCCAGCAGCGCGCATCTTCGAACGGAAGTCGTTCATCTGCGCAACTGTGACACCAGCATAGTGGGCCACGACAACCGAACCGGAAGCCTTGAAGACTTCGTTCAGCTCCGTGACGAATTCGCGTTTTTCCGCTCTTTCCACTGTCTGTCTCCAGTTGACGGGACCGCAATCCTGCAGGCCCCATCGGTTTGCCTTTGCCACAAAGGATCTACTAAAAGATCCCAAGCGGCGCTTGAGGATCCTGCCCCCCTGCTCCGCAGCCGTAGCTGCAAGCACAAGGCACACCAGGCTCGAACCAACTTTCAATTGATGCGCGAAGCATCTGAAAAATCCGTTCTTACCCGTCTCATGCAGGCGTTCATTAAGGCCCTAAGGCCGCCCACAATCTCGGACAGGAGTTCCAGGTTTCCCTGGAAATTCCCGGCCCCGAAGGACCGGGAATTCTTTTGTCAGAACCAACGAGGGCTCTGAACGTTTATTAGGCCGTAACCGTCGACGGGTCGATCTTGACGCCAGGACCCATCGTCGAGGAGATCGCTACGCGCTTGACGTAGTTACCCTTGGCGCCAGCCGGCTTTGCTTTAACGACGGCGTCAGCGAAGGCCTTGATGTTCTCTTCAAGCGCCTTGGCGTCGAAGGAAGCCTTGCCGATGCCGGCGTGAACGATACCGGCCTTTTCAACGCGGAACTCGACAGCGCCGCCCTTGGAAGCCTTGACCGCACCGGCCACATCCATGGTGACCGTACCGACCTTCGGGTTCGGCATCATGCCACGCGGGCCGAGAACCTTACCGAGGCGGCCGACGAGCGGCATCATGTCCGGGGTTGCGATGCAGCGATCGAAATCGATCTTGCCGCCCTGGACGATTTCGAGAAGGTCTTCGGCGCCAACGATGTCTGCACCGGCAGCCTTGGCTTCGTCAGCCTTGGCGCCACGAGCGAAGACGGCAACGCGAACGTCACGGCCCGTGCCGTTCGGCAGATTGACAACGCCACGAACCATCTGGTCGGCGTGACGCGGGTCGACACCGAGGTTCATCGCGATCTCGACGGTTTCGTCGAACTTGGCGACCGCGCGTTCCTTCACCATCGAGATGGCGTCGGAGAGAGCGACGAGCTTGGTCGGATCAACGCCTTCGCGGATCTTCTGGAGACGCTTTGCAACTTTTACCATGTTACGCCACCACTTCCAGGCCCATGGAGCGGGCAGAACCCTCAACCATCAGCATTGCGCCTTCGATATCGGCCGCGTTTAGATCCTTCATCTTACCTTCGGCGATCGCACGGACCTGAGCCTTGGTGATGGTGCCGGCCTTGCCGCCCTTACCAGGCGTCTTGGAACCGGACGTGATCTTCGCTTCCTTCTTCAGCCAGTAGGTAATCGGCGGCTGCTTCATGACGAAGGTGAAGGACTTGTCCTGGTAATAGGTGATGACGACCGGGATCGGCATACCCTTTTCCATTTCCTGCGTGGCGGCATTGAACGCCTTGCAGAATTCCATGATGTTAATGCCACGCTGACCAAGCGCCGGGCCGATTGGCGGGGACGGGTTTGCCGATCCTGCCTTGACCTGAAGCTTGAGCTGGCCTGCAACTTTCTTAGCCATTTCTCTCTGCCTTTCTAATCGGACCGGCTAGCCGGTCCACTCATGCCAACCCGAAGGGCTGGCGGCTGCGGTTGCGTGGTGCGATTGAGCATGCCCGGCTTCAGGCAGCCATCTTCCACGCGAAATAAGGGGAGTTCCCTCCCCTTCCGTTCAGACCTTTTCGACCTGAGCGTATTCCAGTTCGACCGGGGTCGCACGACCGAAGATCGAAACTTCGACCTTGAGGCGCGAACGCTCTTCGTCGACATCCTGAACGGTACCGTTGAACGAAGCGAACGGACCATCGGAGACGCGAACCTGCTCGCCGATCTCGAAGCTGATGGAGGACTTCGGACGCTCGACGCCCTCCTGCACCTGACCTAGGATTCGCTCGGCTTCATAATCAGGGATCGGAACAGGCCTGCTGTCCGAACCGAGGAAGCCGGTAACCTTCGGCGTATTCTTGATGAGGTGATAGGCCTCGTCGGTGAGGTTTGCGCGCACCATGACGTAGCCCGGGAAGAACTTGCGCTCGCTGTCGACCTTGCGGCCACGGCGCACCTCGACCACCTTCTCCGTCGGCACGAGAATCTTCTCAAACAAGTGCTCAAGCCCCTTCTGGCGAGCCTTGTTCTCGATGTCTTCCGCGACCTTCTTCTCAAAGTTCGAATATGCGTGGACGATATACCAGCGCGCCGCCATCTTCATCTCCACAATCAATTGCCGACGTTCAGCACAAGGCTCATAAGCCAGCCGATAAGCTGGTCAGCGGCAAAGAAAAACAGAGCAGCGAAAATGACCATCAGCAGGACCATCGCGGTCGATATCATCGTCTCGCGACGTGAAGGCCAAGTGATCTTCGACGCTTCCGAGCGAACCTGTCGCAGAAACTGAATTGGATTTGTCTTGGAAGCCATCGATATCCACGCCATTACGGCACGTAAAGCTGAACTCGCTCAGCCCCACGCACCGCGTGTCTGTTTTGCCTTACATAAACACCGACGCCCACTTTCACAAGAGGGAATCGATATTCGATTAATTTGCCGACCTTAGCGGTTAGCAACCTCGCCTCTCGACATCGCAGCGATCGGCCGCAACAGAGAGACTGGCAGGGGCAGCCGGGCTTGAACCGACGACCTGCGGTTTTGGAGACCGCCGCTCTACCAACTGAGCTATACCCCTTCAATGCCCGGGCAACAAACTGTCGCGACCGGGCACGCGGCTTAATAGTCAACTTGCCCCTCGATGACAAGCGTTATTCCAAGGAAATATTCGCCTTTCCGGACTTAATGAAAAAGACGCCCAAACCATCCGCACGTCACCGACCGGAGACCTTTTCGACCACGGTGGACGACGCACAAATAGAAAAGGCCCCGCCGTCGCCGGCGGGGCCAAATCAAGTCATCGAGCAGAAATTACTCGATGATGGAGGCGA
>NZ_JAJAWH010000046.1 GCF_020531965.1 Pseudorhizobium xiangyangii
CCTTCGATGGCGGTCAGATCGATATTGCCATCGGCGGAATTGAACTTTGAGCCGGCGGTGATGAGATTGCCGCTTTCGGCAATGATATCGATATCGCCACGTGCGCCGATGGTTACGCCGGTGTTGGTGACCTGCGTTGTCGAGACGGTTTTCTGCTTTTTGGAGAGGAAGCCCTTCTTCTTGGTCTGCGAATTGTAGACGTAGATGTCCTGGGCGGCGGCGAGGATGACGTCTTGTGCCGCGGCCAGCGTTACCGAACCGCCGCTGTCGATCCCGGTGCCGACAAGAATAGCACTGCCGCCAGCGACGACCTTGACGTCGCCCCCGGCGCCAAGCGAGGTCACATGGCTGGTGACCGTCTCGATGTCTTTGCTCGAGTTCTTCGCTTTGGCGTGGAACTCGCTGGTGGATTCAACCGCTGCGAGGATGACATCGCCGGCGGCCGACAGGCCGATCCCGCCCTCGGCCATCACGTCGACACCTGCCAGCACCAGATCGCCGAAGGTGACGATCGAAAGGTCGCCGCCGACATGGATCGACGAGGTCAGCTGGTCGGTGGCGGAAAGTGTCGAGCCGGGCCGGTTGAGCGTGTATTCATGTTCGAGCGCGGTGAGTGTGACGCCGGTCAGGCCGAGGATCGAGGCATCGGTCTGCGACTGGATGGTGACACCCTTGCCGGTAAAATCCTGTCCGGCGACGATGTCGATGCTGTGACCGTCGAGCGTGGTGTGTTCGAAGGTCATCGAGCCGAGCGCCGTCAGCGCCAGCTCGCCGGTATCGGCGGAGATGGTTCCGCCGGTCCCCGACAGGGTTCCGGCAGTGACCGAGACGTCCTTCTGTCCGAGGATCGACCCGTGGTGGTTGGCGACCTTGTCGCCGGTAATGGTGACGTCGCCGCCTTTGATCAGCGCGCCGTCGGTCTGCAATTGCAGCGGGCGTTCGGCAGGGTAGACCGTGCGCATGCCCGAACCATCGGGTGACGGTACCTGGACGGGCTTGTTCAGATAATCGACATCGACCTGGCCGACCGCGGTCTCGCCGCGCTTGAGGGCGGACAGCACCGCCTCATTGGTGTTGTTGATGAGATCGTCGCGATAGGCGAGCCTTGGCTCGGCCATCATGTAGTTGGAGGTGATGAAGTTGGCGTATTCGGTGAATTCCGGATTGGTTTCGGCAAGCGTGTTGAGGCCGGCGGCCAACAGCGCATCGCCCGAGGCCCCAGCTGTCAGACCAGGAATGAGGGGGGCCACCGGGCGGAGATTATTGCCGATCTGATGGGTGTCGAGCGGGATGACCGGGCCGTTATCGACCTCGGTCTGCGAGCCGGTGTCTGTGCTTGCGACCTTGCGGATATCGCTTCCGTTGCCCGAGACGGGGGCGGTGTAATCGTCGATGCGGCGGTCGATGAGCTCGAAATTCGTCAGATGGGCAAGCGGCACGCCGGCAAGCTCGCGGTCGCCTTCGACCTGCTGCTCGGCGATATAGGCGTTGAGCTTGTCCATGACGTCCTGGGTGGACATCTGCGACGAGTTGACGGTGGTGTTTTCCAGGTTGCCGGAGATCGAGACCGTGCCATTGGCCTCGATGCGGCCGCCGAAGGTGTCGTAGAAGTCGACTTTGCCCTCATGGCAGGTAAAGCAGCTCGGCTTCTTGTGAACCTCAAGCAGGACCTGGGTGGCGCCAATGGCCTGGTTCTTCACCTCATCCGCGGTGATCGTGATATCCTGGCCGGCCGAGACGTCACCATAGATGTTGTGAACCGTGTCGGCTTCGATATCGATGCTGCCTCCGGCGACCAGCTCGGCGAGGATACCGTCGTCGTTGAAGCGGTCCTGGTAGAGGATCTTGACGATGTCGTAGCCAGCCCCCGCCCCTGCCGTCATGGCAGCCCAAAGGTTGGTTGCCGAACCCACCAGGCGGTTGGTCACGGTCGTGACCAGTTCGCCTGTCTGCGGGTCGAAGTGCGTGGTTGTCTCAAGGAAGGCAGGGTTGAGGATTGCCTTCACATCGTCGGGAACTGTGGTTGCGCCAGATCCGAGGATGTCCCAGAGGCTTGCGTAGGCGGCACTGTACTGGGGCAGGATGTTGCCATTGGCGTCAAGGACGCTCGGGGCGAGCATTGCCTCGATGCTTGCTGCGGGATCGGGTGTGCCGGCGGCATTGGCCTTGGCATTCATATCCGCCCACAGCGTTGCAAAATCTGCCGCGATCGCCGTCCCGCTTGGTGCCAGAACACCTGGCTTGAGGATCGAGCGGCTTTCGGGCGACAGCGACGCACCACCGTTGACGACATCGGCCCACAGGGCTGCATAGGCGGCTTCATAGCCTGGCAGAATGCGACCATCGGCGCCGAGGAAGGCGGGATCGATCAGCTTGATGATCTGCTCGGAGGGGATGATGGCTTCGGCACTGCCGCGCTCCAGCCATTTGATGATCTGGCTGAGGCTGATCGTCGGGGCGCTGCCAAGGTTGTGCACCTCGTCGGCGCGGATTGTCAGATCGCCCTGGAAGGCTTCGATGCGCCCGCCGGTGTTCTGGATGAGATCGGCACGCTCGAGATCGGCATTGCCGGCGAGCGTTATCGTGTCGTTGGCCCAGATGACGCCGCCATCATTGAGGATCTGGCGGGCATAGAGCGACATGTCGTTGCCGGAGATCAGCACTGCGGCATTGGTGATCGCGCTCGCGGCCTCGATGGTCAGACTGTTGCCGGCCGAGACGATACCGGTATTGGCAAACGAAGCGGCCGATCGAAGGACGATGTCCTGGCTGCTCAGCGTTCCGGCATGGGAGGCGCCGCCGGCGCCTGCGGTGATTGCCAGCGTGTCAGCGGCCTTGATGAGGCCGTGTGTGTCCGTGGCTGCGGCGACAAGAGAAACCGTGCCGGCCTCGAGATGCGATTGCAGACCGGTTGCCATCGACTGGCCAGCTGCGATCGTCAGCTCGGAACCTGCCTTGATGTTTCCATCGACGACGGCGTTGGCGGCCGCATCGATGCTGATGTTGCCAGCTGACAGCGCAGCGTTTGCGGCAATGACGACATTGCCGCCGAGCGAGCGGATGTCGAGGTCTTGGCGGGCGGCGACAGAAGCGGCAATCTGGGCTGGCCCGACGCTTTCCAGCAGGATCGCGCCGCCGGATGCCTGTCCGGTAAAGGTCAGTGCCGCCATTGTTCTGATATCGACGAGATCGTCGTTTTCCGAGACGACCGATCCTTCGAGCTGAAGCGGACCTTGCGCCCGGATGGCAACCTTCTGCCTGGCCTTCAACCCCTCGCCTGCCGAGCCAAGCGTCAGCTTGCCGGCGGCACTGATGGCGATATCGGTGCTGGAGGCCATGGTGCCGTCGAGGCGCACACCGACACCGCGTTCGGTCGCCACCATCTGGATGGCGTTGGCGTACATGCCACCCAGGGCTGCGACATCGACGGCAAGGGCCGGCGCACCGCCCGATCCGGCCTGCGGGGTAACGCCGGTGACCTGGCCGGTCTGTGGATCGTAGGACCAGTTGTAATCGACGATATTGGCGCCAGCGACAATGTTCAGGCTGTCGGCGCGCATCTTGCCGTAGATGGCAGCCGCGCGGGAGATCACATCGACGCGGGATGTGTCGTCCATGCCAAGGCGGCCTTGCGGATTGAGGCCGGCTGCCCCGACGGTCACCGTTCCCTGTCGAACGTCGAACCCCTGGAGGGCGCCCGATGGCGAAAAGCGCGGCTTGCCGGTGGTGAGGGTGGCGCGATCGGTGTTGACGAAGCCGCAGCCGTTGCAGGTGATGCCGTATTCGTTGGCCAGGATGACATCGAGGCGCTGACCGGCCACCTCGAGGATACCGTTCAGTTGCGTCTGGCTGCCGCCGACCACCTCGCCGATCCACAGCCTTGCGGCCTGGCCGGGGGCCAGGTTTGGATTGCCCTCGATCCATCCGCCAAGCTGGGTGTCGACATTGGCTGCTGAATTGTTGACGATCAGGTCGCCGGCGGAGAACCGGTCATAGACGTCATGGGAAACGCCGGCGCCATTGGGCGTGGCGATGTTGAGAATGTCGGTTCCGTTGTAGGCCTGGTCCACCCGCGGGCGTGCCGTGTCAGGCAGCGTATGATGGATCTCGCCGGCCTGCAGGATGGCGGGTTGAAGGGCAATCACCGTGGCGAGGAAGGCGTTAAACAGCTTCCCAATTGTCGTCGTCATCGTAACGCCCCTCATGCCATGCGACATCTGCCATCCCCTGGCGTCTGCCGTGCCGTTTGATTGTGTTGCTTTCGCCAGGCGTTTTTTGCCGGCGTCGCTGTTGGTTAGAAGCTGACGCCAAGCCCCAGGAAGGCGACCGTCCGCCCCGCCTCGAAGTCGGATGGACGATCGAGTGCGTGGGCGATTTCGGCGGTCAGGTTGAGCCGTTGGCGGAATTTGATGTTTGCGCCGATGCTTGCACCGACGAGATGATGCTGATCCCAGTCGCGCAGGGCCGATGGTCGCAGCACCCCGAAATCCAGGCCGGCGCTGAGGCGAATATCGAGCTCATCCGAGCGATGGGCGGTCCATTCCAGCGTGTTGTGGAGAAAGACGCCGCTGTCGCCATAGAGATTGTCGTCATGGAAACCGCGCACGTTCGACCAGCCGCCGATCGAGAACTGTTCGGAGCCCGGCAGGATGTCGTCGCCGTACTGGGCAGACAGCTGGGCGCTGTAGACGAGATCGGTCTTGGCGATCGGCTTTTGATAGTCGAGCCGGGCAAACACCATCTGGAACTGCGGATCGACGATGCTCTTGTCGAGCACATAGGCGTCGAATGCATCTAGGCCGAAGCGAATACCGGCGTCCCAGGCAAGGCCTGCATCGTCGAACTTTGTCTCGCCCCTGAGCCCCAGCGTGGCGATCGTCAGGTTGCGGCGCTGGCTCTCGATCTCGAAGTCGTCGATATAGCTGCGGCTCCGGGTGAGCTTGAGCTCGCCATAGGCATAGTATTTGCTGCGCTGATCCCTCATCAGCAAACGTTCGGCCGACAGCGTCACATGGTTGGTGCGGCCGCTGACCGGATAAGACTGGTTGATGCCGTCGAGCATGAAAAAATAGCGGCTGGCGCCGGCGTCCAGCCCGAAGGACCAGTTTCCGTAA
Source organism: Pseudorhizobium xiangyangii (assembly GCF_020531965.1). Taxonomy (GTDB): domain Bacteria; phylum Pseudomonadota; class Alphaproteobacteria; order Rhizobiales; family Rhizobiaceae; genus Neorhizobium; species Neorhizobium xiangyangii. The sequence continues at coordinate 5,115 of NZ_JAJAWH010000046.1, forward strand.
GGGACGGATGCATTGAGCGACAGACTGTCGGAATAGCGGCGCGAGCGCGGATCGAAGGGCGTCGTCGTCAGGCCGACGCTGATCTGGTCGTTGATGCCGACGAGGTTGTCCATTCCCAGGCTGGCCGAGCTCTTGACGACGCCGGTTGTCTCGAAGCCGGTATTGTTGCTCGACGAGGATGCCCAGTACCGGCGGCCGTCTTCGGCAAGCACCTGAACGAAAGAGCCGCCATTGGCCTGCCCGGGGACGAGCTGGAATTTTGCGTTGGCCGATCGTGGGCTGTTGTAGTTGTCGAGACCCTGTTCGAGATCGCGCAGGTTCAGTAGGTCGCCGCGGTCGGTGGGGAAGGCGCCGGCAATACGAGCATCGGCCGGCCGGCCGTCCCCGTAGACGTAACCTTCGATGTGCCCGGGGATGACGGTGATTTCCAGCACGCCCCTGGAGATGTCCTGTTCGGGCAAATAGGCGCGCGTGGTGATGTACCCGCGTGACTGATAGTCGGCATTGATGCGGTTGAGAGCGGCCGCAATGTCGGCAGCTGTCGAACAACGATCGAGGAGTTGGCGATGACCTTGCGGCTGGCGACCGAAGGCCTCATGCCCGGTGATGCGGATCTGCCTGATCTGAAAGCAGGGTCCACCGGGTGCCGGTGACAGGGGATCAGCACCTTCGGGGCCCCCCAGGCGGCTCGTGCGCGCCCGTGCAGCATCACGTCGGCTGCGCTCTGCCAGCGCCTCGGCGTTTGCCTGGTTTTGCAGGCTGTCGCGCAGGGTGCGTTCGACATCCGTGACGGACTGGGCGCTCGCCTGCCCTGTGGCAAGGCCGGCCAGGATGAGCCATCCGGCAAAATGCCAGTGTTTTACACGCGACAATGTCATCAGTCGCCCTTTGGCGCAGGTGCGGCTTTGAAGGCGCGCGCGTTTGCTTGAGCGGCCGCGACATCGTCCGGGCGCATGGACGCGGTCAATTGCTCAAGCGCCTCACTGGCTTTGTCGAAGCCCCGCGCCGAAGCGAGATTGAGATTTGTGTGGGCAGCGCGCAGGTTCTGCGGGCTATCGCCGTCATGAAGATGAAACAGCGCCGTCTCGTAGAGCCCAAGCGCATTGCCCAGTTGCGCCGAGCGCTCGAAATAGCCGCGCGCCTTGTCCAGATCGCCTTCCTGGGAGCCGGACTTGTAAAGCGACCCGAGCGTGTTGAGTGCCAGGACATGGTCCCGTTCGCCAGCCTGGCGGTAAAGGGCCAGTGCCCGTTCGATGTCCCGATCGGTTCCCTTGCCCTCGAAATACATCTTTCCCAGATTGAAGGTGCCGTTGGCGTCGCCGGCCTCTGCTGCGCGCGCAAACAGCGCAAGCGCCTGGGGGTAATTTTGGCCGACGCGCTGCTCGCCCCGGTAGTACATCAGGGCAACGCGGTTCAGGCAGGCGGGATGGCCCGCCTCCATCCCGCGCCGGTAAAGCACTGCGGCGGAAACAGGGTCGCGATCGACGCCCAGTCCAAGCTCAAGCATGCGGGCGGCGGCATAGGCGCCCTCGCCGTCACCGTCGGCAAAAGCCCTGGAGAAACTCATGAACGCCGCCTCGTAGCGCCCTGCCTCAAAAGCCGCCTGCCCCTCCTCCAGCGCTCCGGCCGCAACCCCGGTGGCGGCGAGCATCAGGCCCGCGGCCGCAGCCAGCAATGAATATCTGTTGGCGGTCATTATTGGCGCTCCCCGTTGGCGAACCTGGCATAGGTGCGGGCAAACCCGTTCAGCGAGACAGGCAGCTCGATCCCCTTGTCTTTCGCGGTCCAGACGTGGATTTTGGCGATGTTTCCCTTGGCGAAGGCGTCGAGAACCGGATCCGAGAGCTTGAAGCCGGCGTGACAGCCAACTGCGTCACACATCTCGAAATGCGCCTTGAAGGGGCGGCGTGTGTCGACCTGCAGCTGGATCCCCGGGACCAGAAAGACACGCAGCGGCGCGGTCAGAACCGCAAAGTGGTCTTTCGAACCGGCTGCCGCCGAAATAGTGAGCATGAAGTCAGGTGGACCGCCGTCAGGGCGAGATATCGGATGCACCATCTGGCACCGGCCAGGCACAGCCGCTGATGCACAGCTGATCCGCCACTCTCCAGCCGGCGTTTGTGCGTTCGCAAGGCCAGAAGCAGCGACAAAAGCCAAAAGGCCAGCAAACGCACGCCGCACCCGGCGCACCCCTTGCATTCCCCTCGCCATGACGAAGCCCTAAGGCTTGGTCTGTTCGATCGGCACGGCCTTCCACGACCGTGCGAACGCCTGGGCCTTGGTGAGGTCCTCGGCAGAAAGCTGGGCGGCAATAGTGTCGCGCAGGGCAATGGCCTCCGGCTGACCGCGAACCCCTGCCATATTGGCATAGGCATGCGCCTTGATCGGATCCGCCTCGACCCCCGATCCGTCGGCATAGGCCCTGGCCAGTTCGAACATGCCCATCGGGTTGCCGGCGGCCCCAGTCTTCTGGAAATATTCGACAGCTTTGGCCGGGTCCGCGCTCACGCCGCTGCCATCGCGATAGGCCTGGCCGATATAGTTGAGTGCGGCGACATTGTTTTGTGCCGCCGCCTTCTGCCAGTAGGCAAGCGCCCGGACCCAGTCCTGAACCACGCCCTTACCCTCGGAATAAAGCAGTCCGCAGTTGAATTGTCCGTTGGCATCGCCGGCATCCGCCGAGGCGCAAATGAGTTCCGAGGCGCGGGCGTAATCCTGCAGGACTGTCTCGCCGCTCAGATACATCAGTCCCAGCCGGTTTTGCGCCTTGGCACTGCCCTTTGAGACTGCTGCGGCATAGAGTTCGGTTGCCCGGCGCAAGTCGCGGTCGGTGCCCAGGCCCATCTCGAAGAGCCGGCCGATATAAAACGCGCCATCGGCATTGCCGGCCTCGAACGCCGCCTGGAACTGCTTGACCGAATCGGCCGGATTGCCGCTCTCCAGCAGCCGGATGCCCTCGGTGACATCCGCGCGCGCGATATTAGCCGCTGCGGCAGCCAGCAAGGTTGCCAGCAGGTACTTCGATAGTCTGTTCATTGCAACCCTAGCCCTTGACGGCGCACGCCGCCCCATCGCCTCATGTATTGAGATACCATACGTATATCATACAACGAGTCAATACACCTGCGGGTTGGTTAGTCGCCAACAATCAAGAAACGCCCACCCAGCACCCGCAGCATTCGCCGCTGTTAGCTGCTGAAGTCCTTGATCTAGAGGGGTATCCACAATTCGCGCCGAGAAGCTTTGCGATGATTCTTCAACGGTTCTACTTGGGAGTGGAGCGCCGCACGTCGAAAAGCCATAGCAAAGAATTTATGCGCTTCGAGCTGTTGCGCTGACGTACACAATGCAATAACAAGATATTTTCAATTTATCTGTTAATCGAGGCGTCGCACGGTGACGCTGCGATTATTCTTTACAATCTCCAATGTCCGCGGGGCTCCGACAAGATGTCTAGCAAACTGATCGTTATTTTTGGCATCGCATCGGCGCTTGCTTCATGCGGTACAATAACCCGCGGCACGTCCGAAGTGGTCATCATTCGAGCTGAGCCGGATGACGCGAAGATTACTACCTCCTTGGGCCACGTTTGCAAGTCACCATGCAAGGTCGACGTCAGTCGTAAGACAGAGTTTACTGCCTACGCCGAAAAGCCCGGATACAAACGCGGCAGCCACGAAATTAAAACCAAGGCAAGCGGTAAGGGCGCCGCAAGTATGGCAGGCAACGTCCTCATCGGGGGAGTTATCGGCCTCGCTACGGACGCGGCAACTGGTGCGGCGTTGGATCATTACCCGAACCCCGCAACCATCGTGCTTGAGCCAACCGCCAGGCCCGCGACGGCCAGGCCAAAACCTGCGAAGAAACGCTCCTCAGGCAGGCCAATCTCCTGATTATTTCGAGTGCATTCATTCGTCATTGTTGCGACTGCAATAATCAACAACGCACATTCCGAAGCGAGCCCGGGGAGAGGAATTAACGTGTTCCGATATAAGAGGTTAGGCATTACGGCGAACCTCACGGGCCTTGGCCTGTTTGGAAATTCTCAGGTGACGTTCGAGCCCGGTGCGACGCACGTCCAGACCTTCCTGCTTCCGACGTAAAAATGAGTGCACCCTTTCATCTGCCGGCTTCCTCGGGTTTATCCCGCAGAGGCGAAAACCGCCCTTCGGCCATCGTGTGGATTGGACTGGCAGCCATCACCGCATTGCTTGTCTGGTCCTATCACTCGCCACTTGAAGAAATCTCGTCAGGAACCGGAAAAGTAATTCCCTCGTCAAAGGCGCAGACCATCCAGTCCCTTGAGGGCGGTATTTTATCGGAGATGATGGTTAGCGAAGGTGACATAGTCGACCAGGGCCAAACACTAGCTGTGCTCGATGATACCCGGTTTCGGGCTCAATTCGGCGAACTGGACTCGAAGATCCTGTCGCTTGAGGCCGCCGCTGCGCGGTTGCGGGCTCAGATGTCAGGCAAAGACCTGGAATTTCCAGAAATCGTTCAAAGTGATCCTGATCTCATGGATCGCGAGAGAAGCTTATTCAAAGCCCACAAAGAGGCGCTCGAAAGCAATCTAGGCGGACTCGAGGAAACACTTTCCCTGACGTCCCAGGAGTTGAAGCTGACGGAGCCGCTCGTGGCACGAGGGGCAGCAAGCGCTGTAGAAGTCATAAGGCTGAAGCAGCAAGTTGTGGAATTGCGGCGGAAAGTGAATGAGCTCAAAAGCCAGTACGAGGTCACGGCAAAGGAATCATACACAAAAACCATGGCAGAGCTGGATTCCCAGATTAAGTTGAATGAAGGCCGCCGCGACCAGCTCGATCGAACCTCGATAACCGCGCCTTTGAGAGGCATCGTTAAAAACATCGAGGTCACGACAGTTGGGGGTGTCATCGCTCCCGGCGGGACCATCATGGAAATCGTCCCCGTGGAGGATCAGCTTCTTATTGAAACTAAGGTTAATCCGCGCGACATCGCATTCGTCCGACCGGGCATGGACGCGCTGGTAAAGTTGACGGCTTACGACTATTCTATCTACGGTGCGCTGGACGGTGTCGTGCAACGTATTTCCCCCGATACGCTCATCGACGAGGTTGATAAGCGCATCATCTATTACCGGGTCTATGTGAAGACCAGTCGCTCGTATTTGCAAACCGCCGATGGCAAGGATCACGCAATCATGCCGGGTATGATCGCAACCGTAGAGTTCAAGACGGGCTCTAAAACCGTCTTTGAGTATCTCGTCAAACCTCTTAACAAGCTCAATGAAGCTCTTCGAGAAAGATGACTGTCAATCGGCCCTTTAATTGCGGGACTTAGTCAAGCCTGTTTTGTCCGTGCCGGGGTCATGGTCCTTTTCGAGGTCATGGCCTCATGATGATGTTCGGGTCGGATGCCTCAACGTGCGGAGCGCGGTTGTTTGAGCCGCAGCCGATTGAGCGAGGTCACCGCAACCACCGTCCCGGCGGGACATCACAGGCCCAAGGCAGCCCTGCGATCTCGGGTGAATGTTCAGTGTCAGGCCGGCTCTTTGCCCCACTGGAACGAGGTGCCATCGATCCAGATGCAGTGCAGGATGACGGCCAGTTTGCGAGCAACAGCGACCTGTGCCTTCTTCATGCCGCTGCGTTTCGCCAGCCGCAGTCCCCAAGCTTTCAGCGCGCACCAGCGCCGAGTCCGATGGAGCAACACACTGGCTGCTTCGAATAGATACGTTCGCAGCAAACGATCGCCCCATCGAGACACATGGCCGATGGTATCCGTTTCGCCCGACTGCTTGCGTCGCGGCGTTAGACCGAGATAGGCACCCACGGATGTTGCGCTTCGAAAGCGGGACGGATCGTCGATCGTATGACGGAAGGTCAATGCCGTTACCACGCCAATGCCCGGCACGGTCATCAACCGCCTTGTCGTCTCGTCTGCTCGAGCCATCTGTCGGACCTGGCGGTCCAACCCGTCAAGCTCTCGGCAAACATAGGCATGCACGGAGAGCAGTGGTAGCAAAATCGGCCAAAGCACGTGATCGTCTCCGGTCAATTCGGTGACGCAGCGCTGGAACTGACCTGCGATGGCGCGAGGGAAGATTAGTCCGCATTCTTTCAGCATCGATCGGACCTGATTTTCGAGATCTCGTCGCATCGTCCCGAGCCGGGAACGCGCGATCAGCATCGAGCGGACCTGTTGGCTGGCCTCACTCTTCACCGCAACCTCGCGATACCATCCGATCCGAACCAGTTCGGCTAGGCCGCGCGCGTCGTTCTCATCGCTCTTGTTCATCCGGACGGACAGAACCGCATGTGCGTGCCGCGCGTCGATACAGACCACCGGCACGCCGGTCCTCTTCAGTTCATGCCAGAGCCAGCTCGACATAGCACCGGTCTCGAAGCCAACGCGCTCCGCATCCGGGGCCTTCTTCGCCAGAAGCGCCGCCAAAGCGCCAGGATCCGATTTCGCCCGGCCCTCGAAGAGCAGGCGACCGGTCTCGTCAACGACGCAAACAGCAGTTTCCTTCTGTGAGACGTCCAATCCGACATACTGTTTCACTGTGATGTCCTCCCGTTGTCACTGGGACCAGTCTGCCACCATCGAGGAGACTGGGACATGCCGGCAGCAATTACGTCATCGTTCGGAATGTTGGCCCCTTATCGGCGTCCATGTTCACCCCCTGAAGCCGACCAGCTCTTGGCCTGCCCGGCGCTGGCCGGAGTTGCATAGGGTAGGCCAAGTGCGGGTGATGTCGTTCTTCGGCTTTAGGTCCCGTGAGGAGTGAACAACCGGCCGACGCTCTGGCAGAGTGAGGCTGCATCGAAACACTCGCAGAGCAGTTTAAACCTCCATCCATTCATCCGACCGCTGTTCGCACTGATCTTGGCGCAATTTTCTGTCCTTGGAACTGAGCCGATCGACCTGTAACTTCGTTGTTGCCGCGCAACGGCGAGAAGATGGCGAAGCATGTAGTGGACGGTGGAAATGTCGCCGAGGTGCTGGATCGGTTTGAGCAGCTACAACTGAAGGCGCGGTTGCGAACAGGAAAGTCATTCCCATCGTGAGGATCCAGGAGGCCGGATTGCACGGCTCGATACATCGCGTGCTGGAAGCCCACGGCATCGAGAGTTATGTTGTTGACGCAGATTCGATCGCTACCTCCCGTTGATGCCGCCGTGCGAAGACCGACAGATCGATGGAGAGGGTCTGACGCGCACATTGCTCGCCTTCAAGCGCGGCGAGCCACGTGTATGTGCGATGGTCAGAGCGCCAGATCCGAAGGACCAAGATCGGCGGGGCTTGCGGACAAGAAACGTACTAGCGCCTGTTATCGGATCTTCCAACTCACGAAGCGGATACTTGCGTCATCAGTGCATCACTTTGCAAAGCATCGCCAAGAATGGCTGTTTCGGAAGTAATACATCAGGTGGGAAGCCCTAGCTGGAGTCAGCCACCACTTCACCAACACCACTCGTTTGGGGGACTGTCGGTATACCGATCTAGCCGGCCTGCAAGCTATTCAATCGGGCGGGCGGAAAAACATCGATTGCGGACAGAGGTTATTCGGATTGAACAAGGCTGCAATGCCAATAAATTAAGGAACAATTAACCATCCCCGATGTATATCAGACCTATCGCAGATGACGGCAAACGGGTGCTCTTATGGGTGTAAAACTCCAATTATTGAACGCCTTTCGCTTGCGGGCATGTATTGCCTTATCCTTTATGCCCCTGTTGACGGCGCCATTGCTGGCTGGGCCGAGGGAACATCAACAAAACTACCAGATGTTCACAGGGTCTTCGAATTCAGAGGGCGGGTGGTGGAGTGCCTCTCCGTTTTCCCCGAGTGCACGGTTTCTAGCGCGTTCAAAAATCGATCAGCACGCACTTCCAATGGGTTCATTCGTCAGTGCCTCTTTGATCCCGAGGTCCAAAGCGAGCGTCTTTGGAAAACGATCTTCGTCCACGGGCCAGCTTGAGAGAATAGTGATCCCGGTCACAATTCAAGAGATCGCGCTTCGCCCCTCCTTGAGCACCGACGATAGTCAGGCGTTGCGGGAGCTAGCATCCCTTCCTGACGGACAGATTGCAAGGCACCTAGCTTTAGGGGGCCGAGCAAATAGGGACGACCGCACTGCGAAAAACGGGTTGAGCCTGATGCGGGTAATCCAAATGGCAGCCAGGCGTCATCCCGACATTCATTCAGCCGAAGCGCTCCTAAACAGGGAGCGCTCAGGCGTGATCGTAGCTCAGGCGGCGAGATATCCGCAGGTCTCTTTCGACAGCGGGGTAGGTAACTCCTTTTCCAATTCGAGACAAGGCGCTGGTCGACAGAATGGAAGTATAGGTGTGACAGCCGAGTTGCTCCTGTATGACTTTGGGAAGACTCCTGCCGCTATAGGCGCTGCAAAATCCAACGAAACTGCAGCGGACGTGCAAGTCGATGCAGTAACGGAAAGAATCGCGGCTGAAACATCCGCAAAATATCTGGCGTCACTGCGTGCTACAGCGCTGAGACAGGCCTCGCAGGATTATTTGGAATCTCTTACACGACTGCACGCGATCATCAGCTTGCGCGAGGAAAGCGGCGTTTCAGATCGAGCTGATGTTTTACTGGCCGACGTTATCTTGAATGGGGCCCGAGCCGGCCTTCTCGCTGCTGAAACGAACGAACGCGCGGCCAGATCATCGATATCCAGTGCTATCGGAATAGATCCCCCAGTGCTTCAGCCAGTCGCTCGCCCGCTTTCACGGATTGACAAAGCTCTTAATGTTCATCGGCTGGAATCGCATCCCGAGATCCTCTCGGCGAAGCAGCAGGCTGTCTCGGCACGCTATGAACTTGCAGCAGAGAAGGCATCGATTTATCCACGATTAGCCTTACAGGGTTCCTACGGTGTGGATCCCTACGATCCCAGCAGTCATGGCGGTTCGCTGATGGTTACTCTCAAGGGAAATCTCTATCAAGGCGGGGCTCAGGGCGCCCGCGTCCAGGCAGCATCAAGCAATGAAGTTGCCGCCCTGACGCAGGTGGAGTCAATCCGAATGCAAAATGAAGCCCGCTTTAAGGTTGCCGAACAGGATGCTGCTGGTGCCGCCAGCCGTAAAGAAATCGTCGAACAGCAGTTGAATGATGCTTATGCGTCGCGAGATCTCTTCTTTGAGCAATATACGCTGGGTAAACGGACACTGTCTGAGCTTTTGACGGCTGAAGGAAGCATTTATCAAGCGCAGGTCGCGCAAATTGAAGCCGAGCACGATGGATATAACGCTGTTCTCCAGAAGGCGATAGCGCTCGGGATCGTGTTTAGGAGCCTTGGATCTTCACGGAGCGAAACATGACAAGCCCGTCACCTTGACTTTAGGGGGCCACGACGGAGCGTTAATGGTTCGGGATCCCGCCTAGGCAAAGGCGGTCGCACGCCCCTCTTCGGCAAATCCACTACCTACCGCGATGTCTAGTGAGCGTCACTTCAGCGATCGTTCACCACTGGCCTCCAGCGGTCCAGAAAACGAACGGGCCTCGTGGCAGATGCTTGGGCTAAGACGCTCATTTCAGCGCCCGTCGCAGTCAAAATTAGGCTCACTTGTATCCAATAGTCTCCTATGATACATTCATCACGTTCTCCATGCCAATACAAACGCTTCCGTTGGACGTTCGCGTATTTGCCAACTCGTACGAGCTCCGGAGTGCGCTGCATCTATACGTAGAGGGAACTTATGACTTGCTTTGAGGTCGACGTCGGCACCCGTTCTGATGCCGCCGGACCGGTCCAACCCTTTACTCCCGGTGCGGCCGACCCGCTGGTGGGTCCATCACCTTACAACCTGGTGTCCAAATGAACCACAGTCTAAATAGCTGGGCCGTCGCAATCGAAGTAGTCGCGCGCTACCACGGACGTGCCGCATCGGCGGATATGATCCGGCAGTCTTTCCTTTGGGCGGCCGACAAGCCACTAGAAGAATTACTGACCTACGTGACGCGCCGTGTGGGCTTGACAGGCGAACTCATCAGCCGAAGCATATTTGATATTCCGTCTTATGTCCTTCCCATCATTGCTGAGCTGAAGGATGGAAATGTCGCAATCGTCACGACTGTAGGTGACGAAACGATTTCCTTATTGCGGGTCGATTCTTCCGCTTCGATGGAGCGGGTAATGACGCGAGAGGAAGCTGGCGAGCTATTCTCTGCGCGGCTATTCATGCTGAGTCCGGCAGCTTCGGTTCGAGACAGCCAGCTGGGCAGGTATCTTGCAGCCTATTCACCCTCATGGTTCTGGTCGCTCCTTTTTGCGGACAAACGCCGTCACCTTGAGATCGGAGTGGCTTCGTTTCTCGCCAACCTGCTAGCACTGGCGAGCTCTCTTTTTTCGATGCAGGTGTGGGACAGGGTTGTACCTTCGCAGTCACTTTCTACCCTATGGGTATTGGTTTCCGGTGTTTTTGTCGCGGTCATGTTTGAGTTTATGCTGCGTGTTTCGCGGGTGACAATCGCTGATACTCTCGGGAAAAAAGTGGATCGCACGATATCGAGTATGGTCTTTGGGCGGGCTTTGGATATCTGCAATGATGCCCGGCCTAAGTCGACTGGCGCATTTATTGCGCAGCTGCGAGAAACCGAAACGATCAGAGAATCCCTAGCTTCAACGACAATTACGGCTGCAATTGATATTCCCTTCGCAATTACGTTCTTGTTTGTAATCTGGGCAGTTTCAGGCCCGCTGATCTGGGCTGTCGCCTTAGCCCTGCCGTTGATTATTGTGCCTGGCCTACTAATTCAGATCCCACTGTCAAAAATGTCAAATCTTGCCTCGAGAGAAGGAGCGCTTAGGCATGCCATCTTGGTGGAGTCGATTGCCGGAATCGAAGACATCAAGGCCCTCCAGTCCGAAGGGCGGTTTCATCGACTTTGGGACCAGTATTCGGTGGCGTCTTCGGATGTCGCTCTGAAGCAAAAACAGTATATCTCGACCTACATATTCTGGATCTCGTCGGTACAGCAAATATGCTACGTTACCGTGATCATCCTTGGCGTTTACATGGTGCTGGCCGGCGATCTAACCACCGGTGCTGTCATTGGTGCTAGTATCCTAACCAGCCGCGCCCTGGCACCATTCGCCCAGTTCGCCCAGATCTTCACGAAATGGCAAGCAACTAAAACGGCGCGCAAGGGACTGGATGAATTGCTCCAGAAGCCCATAGATCATCAAGCGGGAGCTGGGCAGCTGCGTCGGACTTTCATCAACGGCGAATATGAACTGAGCAGCGTCGATTTCGCTTATGATCTGGAGCAAGGTCCCAACCTGCGTATCTCTAGCTTGCAGATTCGGCCCGGCGAAAAAATTGCAATCATCGGGCGCAACGGTGCAGGGAAATCGACCCTTTTGAGATTACTTGCCAACGCGATACCGCCCACCAACGGGACCATCTCTATCGATGGCACGAATATGCGCCATATCGACGTTGGTGATGTGAGGCGACATGTTGCACTGCTTACGCAAGATAGCCGGCTGTTTTTTGGGTCTCTTTTGGAAAACATAAAACTGGGGGCACCATTGGCAACTGATGAGGCAGTCAAACACGTTTTACACCTAAGCGGCGCAGATTTGATTGTTAAGTCTCTACCCAAGGGGCTTGAGACGACTATCCTTGAAGGAGGCGCTGGATTGTCGGGTGGACAGAAACAGTCAGTGATGTTGGCCCGCACATTTCTTCGTGATTCTTCTGTGGTTCTACTCGATGAACCCACAGCTTCGCTTGATGAGGCGTCGGAAAGGCAGTTGCTGGCAAGGATGGTACCTTGGCTGGCGGGTAGGACGTTCATCATCTCCACCCACCGCCCCACCATGCTCGAACTGGTTGACCGCATTATCGTCATGGACCAGGGACGTATCATCCTCGATGGTGCAAAGGAACTCGTTCTTCAGCGGCTTAGCGGGGCTGCCGAGGGTGATGGGAGGTGAGGAGGTCGATGACTTTCCTAGGCTTCGTATTTGCTCTCCCAAACCCGCGTTTGCTTCTATCACATAATGACAGTTGACGCGTGACCAGCGCCTCGTCAAGAGGTCGTACTAAACGGCGCCTGAGTAAAGCCCCTCCAAATTGCGGAGAGACTACAGACGGATAGCCCAATCTCTACAGGTAGCGCCGACGGTTCAGACTTTCATCACAGTATCGATAAAGCAACAGACTCATCAATACCGATAAAGTCTGACCGATACCAATTGTAGCATAAGTTTTATCATATATACTGGGATCAGGAATTTAGCCTGGGCGGCGCTCTTGTGAAGATCGAACGCCCAAACCAGCTCATAGGGGCCGATTGGCGACAACTGACATCGTTTCTCCCACGTGGCAACCAAGGCTGGACCTTGGAATATCAGTAGGACGAAGAGAAATGTCGAAGACACTTGCAGTAGCCATGGCAGGCATAGGTCTGGCATCGTTGACTTACTCGATGACAGCTTCCGCGGCCGGTGGCCCCTTCCCCCAC
>NZ_JAJAWH010000047.1 GCF_020531965.1 Pseudorhizobium xiangyangii
ATTCGTTTCTGCGCCCATTTTCGTTTGTCTACGGCTCCTTGTCCGTGGGTCCTGTCGCGTGCATCAACACTTCGCCACAGGCCGGACCCTAGTTCGAGATCCGTCGTCCATCCGCGCCAAAGACATGCAGGTACCGGGTCGGAAAGGACACCGGCACCACCGGGCCTGGTCGCAGTGCCTCACGGTCGGTCGTAAAGACCTTGAACGGCAAACCATTCAACGACAGATGCAGAATGATGCCAAATCCTGTCGGTTCGACAAGTTCCACGGCCGCATTCGTCCCTTCGCTCGTCAGCGTCACGTGCTCAGGTCGGATACCGATTGTTACGTTGTCTAAGTCCGAACAGTTGCTCAGCTGTGGAATGTCCAAAACGGTGTCATCCGCCAGACGAACACCGTTCATCTCGCGCCGGCCTTCAAGGAAGTTCATTCCCGGCGAGCCTATGAAGCCAGCCACAAACATATTCGCCGGGCGGTCATAAAGATCAAGCGGGCTGCCGACCTGCTGGATCACTCCTCCATGCATAGCGACAATCCGGTCTGCCAAGGTCATCGCCTCGATCTGGTCATGCGTCACATAGATCGAGGTCGCGCTTAGATCGCCGTGCATTTTCTTGATCTCAGCGCGCATCTGCTCCCGCAATCGCGCGTCGAGATTGGAGAGCGGTTCATCGAAGAGAAAGGCCTTCGGTTCACGAACGATGGCACGTCCCATTGCCACACGCTGCCTCTGTCCGCCGGAAAGGGCCTTCGGTCTGCGTTCCAGGAAAGGATCGAGTCCCAGCTTCGATGACGCGGCGGAAACGGCGGAAGCAATTCTCTCCTTTGGTGTCTTTCGCAGTCTCAGGCTGTAGCTCATGTTCTGCGCCACCGTCATGTGCGGATAAAGCGCGTAGGATTGGAATACCATGGCGATGTCACGATCCTTCGGATGCAACTCGTTGACCCGCTTTCCGGCAATCCGGATTTCACCGTCAGTCACATCTTCCAGACCCGCAATCATCCGCAACAAGGTGGACTTGCCGCAGCCCGAGGGGCCAACGAGCACGATGAATTCGCCATCTGCGATGTCGAGGTCTATCCCGTGCAGGACGGAGAAATTGCCATACGACTTCTTGAGATTCTCAATTTGAATGGATGCCATGTATCACCCCTTGACCGCACCAGCCGTCAGGCCGCGCACGAGATGGCGTTGTATGAGAAGGAAGAACAGACCTGCTGGAATGAGGGCCAGCACACCGGCCGCCATCATCTGCCCGAAGTCGACGGAGAACTTCGAGACGAATGTCAGAAGTCCCACGGGGAAGGTCGCGGCATCGTTGCCGTTGATGAGCATCAGTGCGAAAAGCAACTCGCTCCAGGCGGCCGTGAAAACAAAACCGAGTGTCGCTGCGATCCCCGGCAATGTCAGCGGCAGGATGATCTGCCGGAAAGCCGTGAACTTGGTCGCCCCATCGATCATCGCCGCCTCTTCCAGGTCCTTGGGGATCCCGTCAAAGAAGGATTGCATCAGGAAAGTCGCAAACGGGACGTTGAACGCGCTGTAGACGATGACAAGTCCGGTCAGGCTGTTGGTGAGCCCAAGCGGAGACAACATCTTGAAGATCGGCGCAACCAGCATGACGAGCGGGAACATCTGGGTCAGCAGCATCAACGCTACGATCCAGTACTTCGCGCGGAAGCTGAAGCGGGACAACGCATAACCGGAGAGCGAGGCACATACTGTCACCACGACAGCCGTCGATCCGGAGACGATAACGCTATTCTTGAAGAACGTCGGGAAATCACTGTGACGAAGGACGTGTGTGTAATGCTCGAAGGTCGTGCGCGACGGCCACATCCTCACGCCCTCCGAATACAGGAGATCGTTTGGCGTGATCGACACCTTGAGCAGCCAGAACAACGGAAACAGCGCAAAAACGACATAGCAAAGGATCGCCAGCCGATGTGCAACAACAGGAATAACGGATCGACGCATCGGCTCAATCCTTGCTCAGAAGAGATTGGCGCAGCAAGATGATCAGCATCGAATAGGCGAGCAACAGCACCAGCAGTACGAGTGCGATAGCGGACGCATAGCCAAAATCCAATCGCTTGAAGGCCTGGGTGAAGATGTAGCTCGCCACGATCTGGGTGCGATCGGCGGGCCCTCCGCCCGTCATGACCACGATCAGGTCGGCAAAGTTCGAAATCCACACAGTACGCAGAAGCACCGTGATGGCGATCGTCGGGGCAAGAAACGGCAAGGTTATGGAAAAGAACCGCTGGAACCAGCTGGCGCCATCGATAGAGGCGGCTTCGTAAAGGTCACGCGGAATGGACTGCAACGCGGCAAGTAGCGTGATCGCAAAGAACGGGATGCCCCACCATACATTGGCGATGATGGGCCCCCACATTGCAAGTCGAGGGTCGGACAGAAGATTGCCTGGCTGATCCATCAGGCCCATTGCAAAGAACCAGTGCGGCAACGGGCCAATAACCGGATTGAACAGCCAAGCCCAATTCAGCCCGGCCAGAAAAGAAGGAACTGCCCAGGGCAGAAAAACCAGCGCCTGTACGAGACCCCTTCCCCAGAAAGGCTTGTCGAGGAGCAGCGCCAGAATGAGACCGAGGAAGAACTGCAGGAATACCGACGCACCCGTCCACCAAAGGGTATTCTTCAGTGCACGATAAAAGGCGGCATCTTCGGATAGAGCACGGAAGTGATCGAGGCCGATAAAGCCCCCGGAAAACGGGTTGAGAAGCTGGATGTCCCGGAAAGCGTAGGAAATGCCAACCACGAGTGGCACCATCATGACGCCAATGATCAGGATCAGTGCCGGTGCACTGTAGAGGTAAGGTTCCGAGGCGTCTGCCAAGCGCTTTACGAATGGCGTCGACGTCCGATTTCCGTTGATAGTGCCGGTCAGGCTCATGACGTGATATGTCCCCGCGCGGCTTTGCGCCGTCTTGGCATGCTGAGGACCGACGGCTTGGACAGCCGTCGGTCGGTGGTGTTTCTGTCGTTACTGCTTGGCGAGATGCTTCTGCTGCGCCTTGGTGAGATAGTCGGCCCACTGGTCAGCCAATTCCTTTGGCGTGATGTCGCCGAGGAGCGCTTCCTGGGAGGTCTTGATCGCAACCGAATCCTTGAAGTAGGCGAACTCCTCAAGATATGTCGGCATGACCGTCGGGATGGTGTTCGGATCATTCAGCTCCTCGAACCATCCCTTGAACTGGTCACCGGCATAGAACGGATCCTGTTCGGCGGACGTGTAAGCCGGAAGCGCACCAATCCGCTTGTTCCACTCCAGATTGCCTTCCTTGCCCTGAAGTGTTGCAATCAGTTTCCAGGATAGATCCTTGTTTTCACTTGCCGAGAACATCGACCAGCCGGCGTATCCGATTGTCGGGAAAGACTTGCCATCCGGGCCCTTCGGCAGTGGTGCCACGCCGAAATCATCCGTGCTCATCCGCTCGGCGATTGCGATCAATGCATCGGGATCCTGATCGAGGAAGGCACACGTCCCGGAATAGAACCCGGCGACGACTTCATTGAAGCCCCAGTTGACGCTGTCCTTCGGAGCGAGACCGTTCTTGTACAGGTTGACCATCCACTCGAGGCCCTTTGCCCAGCCTTCGCTGTTCATCGTCGAGGTGCCGTCTTCGCTGAAGTATGCGTTGTTACCCGCCATCGAGGCTCCGAAGATCATCCAGCCGTTCAGCCCGCCCGGTCCGCCGCGCATGCAGTAGCCATATTTTCCGGGAATCTTGGAGACAGCTTCAGAGGCCTTTGTGAACTCTTCCATCGTCTTCGGTGGTTCACTGATGCCGGCCTCGGCCAGGAGCTTCTTGTTGTAGAACATCGCCCGCAGGTAGAAGCCGTAGGGCAACATATAGGCCGTGTCTTTCACGTCCCTGCCGAGTTCGAGAGCCCGCGGAGTGAGTTCCTTGGTGTTCTCCCACTTTGCGAGGTAGGGTTCGAGGCTTTCCAGCATGCCGTTGTTGGCATAGAGCGACAGCCACGTGTCGGGCATTTCCATGACGTCCGGCGTGTCGCCGGCCGATACCATGGTTGCAAACTTCTGGAAGGCCTCGTTCCAAGGAAGCGAGATGATCTCGACCGTCGTGCCGGGGTTCTCCGCCTCAAACTTCGAGACAATCGATTTAAGCGTTTCCGTACGCTCCGGGCTGGTAATGACTTCCACCAGTTTCAGCGTTGTGTCCGCAAGCGCGCTTCCTGCCATCAGCGAGGCGAAAAGAGCGGTTGTTATCAGCGTTTTCATTTCTTTTTCTCCCAGTTGTTTATTCGCTTGCTGCTCTAGGTGGCGATTGCGATCGCCTGTTCGATATCGCTCCAGAGTGCCTCGGTTCCCTCGAGGCCGACATGGAGGCGTACAGACCGCGCATGGATGCCAAACGTTTGCGCGGAATTCGGTTGAGCCTTCTGCTGCAGGACGACCTCACCCGGAACGATGAGACTCTCATGCCCTCCCCAGGAGACGCCCAGTTTGAAAAGCCTGAGCCGGTCAGCGAAGGCACGAATATCGACGCCCTCGCGAAAGATGAAGGAAAACAGCCCTGACGTCCCCGTAAGGCCTGGTGGCAGGGCGTTGGTTAGGCCGGGGTGGCACACCTGCTCCACCACGTCGTGTGCGTTCAGTCTGCGGGCGATCTGCAGGGCAGAGGCCTCGTGGGCCTTCATGCGAATTGGGAGTGTCCGCAAGCCACGAATAAGAAGCCAAGCATCGAAGGGAGACAGCTTGCCCCCAAGATAGGGGTATGCTTCCGCCTTGATCCGCGCGATCAACTCCCTTGAGCCCGCCACGACACCGGCCACGACGTCGCTGTGCCCGCCGAGGTATTTTGAAGCGGAGTGAATAACCAGGTCGACGCCGAGGGTGATCGGCTGCTGGAACACCGGACTCGCCCAGCTGTTGTCGATCATCGACACGACGCCATGCTGCTTTGCAAGTGCGGCCAGGGCGCCCACATCATGAGCCTCCATAACCCAACTGGTAGGGCTTTCCATGTAGAAGACCTTGGCACCGGGCAAGGCCCGGGCGACGGCTTCCTCGTCGCGACCATCCACGTAGGTTACATCAATCTTCATGCGCTGCAGGATAGTCCCGAACAGCCGAAATGCGTCCGGATAGACGTGGCGAACCGCGACGATACGGTCGCCAGGCTCAACGAAGCTTAGAACTGCGGACGATATGGCAGACATACCGCTTGCGAACCCAAGGGCATCCTCTGCTGTCTCAAGCTTCGCCAGCATTTCCTCAAACATACGGACTGTCGGATTGAGGCCACGGGTGTAGATGGGGCGAACCTTTTCACCGCGGTACGAAGCAATCATCTCGTCGTAATCGTTGAACGTGAAGAGAGAGGTTTGCGCAATCGGCGGGACCACCGCATCATAGGCGTTGCCTTCGTCATGGGCGACGATCAGCGAGGCGGCATCGAACGGTATGGCACCGTCACTCATTTCGACATTTCCTTGATATCTTCCTCGACAATTTCGAGGATTTTGAGTGTTTCGGCACGTGCCGCTTCTGCATCCTGCGAAACGATGGCATTGAACAACGTGCGATGAAAAGGGAACGAACGGCGAGCAAAATCATAGCGTTCGAACGGATGGCTCCAGAACCGCTCGAAGGTTTCCCGCATCTGCTCGAGCAGTTGGCGAAAAAGAGGATTATGCGTAGCGTCGTAGATCGCGAGATGGAACGCCAAGTCCTCCGGCCCCGACGCACCCCTCTCCAGGTGAACCCGCTCCATTTCGTCGAGCCTCGCGCCCATGAAGTCCACGTCATCGGCAGTGCGCATCCGTGCGGCGACCATTGACGCTTCGCATTCTAGGCCTCGCCTGACCTGAAGCGTCTTGAGGAGAGCGTCGCGCAAATCTGTCGTGTCCAGAGACAGCGGCATGTGGACGGTCGACCTCGATACCGGCTTGAGCAGATAGGTACCGCTGCCCTTGCGGGCTTCGATCACGCCGAGCGCTTGAAAATGCCGGATTGCTTCGCGGATGGTCGAGCGGCCGACCGCCAGTGCGGTCATCAACTGACGCTCCGGCGGCAGGCGGTCACCAGATTTGAGTTGCGCTGCGTCTATATAGTTCGCAAGCGCTTCACTGACGTCACGAGCCCGATCGATTCGCGGAAGCGGCGACATCGTAGGAGACTCTCGACGATCGATACGGAATTGGTCTGACATCCTACCAATAAAACGCCGCATACAGATGGTGTCAACCGGAGATGAGGGTGGTGTAGGACGCCACTAGGTTTGACACTGCGCCACCCGTTTGACATAGCCTTTTATGCAGGAAGGCCATAGAAAGCCCCTGCCGTCATGCCTGACGTCGAGCTAACTCACTAAAATCGTGATAAGAACCTGTTCGAAGGGCCACTTCAATTTCTCGAAGGTTGACGTTCGTTGCCGTGATGTACGACGACAATCCTCATCTAGTGACGCTGTGGATATTTTCGCTGGCATGATCCAAAAGGTACCTGCGGTCAGGAGAAGAGGCGTATGCGACATTGCCGCCGCTCACGGCTCTAATGCGGCTCTACCGCCGAGCTAGCATCACCGTGGGCCAACACTCCCAGCGAAGGCACTAACGCACCCAGCGCCGCAACAGGCAAAGGGGCTCGACTTGGAAAGCTAACGGCACGTTTTCGGCGGAAATAGTCTTCTTCAGTGCGCGACGCTAAGCGCTATGGAGCGTAGTGAATGCGGTACGCTCAGGCATCAATTGGTGTGTTCGGTCCTTGCTGCCGCCTTAGGCGTCCTTCATATGAACTCGATGACCGATTCGAAAATATTCGTTGGGCTAAAGCCCACTCGTGGAAAGCGTTCCGTTCCTGCGGAAATTACTGAGGGCAGTTGTCAGTGGGATGATTGCGACGACGGTGCGACAGCCAGAGCACCAGTTGGGCAAGAGGCGGAAGGGCTGTATCTGCGATTTTGCAACAAACACGTCAGGGAATATAATCGCGGCTACAACTACTACGCAGACCTCTCGGATCAAGTTGTTGCGGGTTATCAGAGGGCCGCCGCGTTAGGTAGCCGTGCGACCTCAGGAGCGGTCCATAGAGTTCAAGAAGCGCCCCTACCCTCTTCGGCTCGATCCGGTTCAGCAAAGGCACTTAACGCGCGCAAGGCCGCGGCACAGGGGCGAGAGCAAAAGCGTCAAGATGAGGCCCGAAAACTCAAAGTTTTAGAAGCGAGAGCATTCGAAGCGCTGGGGCTCGACTACGAAGCAACGCCCGTTGAAATCAAGAGTCGTTACAAAGAGTTGCTCAAACTGCACCATCCTGATGCCAACGAGGGCGACCGGGGGTCAGAGAGCCAGCTTCAAGCGGTGATTGATGCGCACAAGATACTGAAAGTGAATGGGTTCTGTTAGGTGAATGGACTGGTCACGCCTCCGCTCTTCTCTAGCGAACGGCCCGCAGGTCAAGGGCGTCGCGCATGGCAGCCCCAGGTATTGAGATCGCATTCCAGGAAATGAGATGGCCCTTAGTCCCGACGAGAGATTGATGGCGGCGATCAATGCCGAAATCGCACGACTGTTGATTTCCGCGCAAAACTGAGCCGGTTAGGCGCACAATTTCCATTGAGAATTGAGCCATGTGAACCTTCCCCCCAACGCGGTGAGCGACGGGGGCAACGGAGTGATCCACATGGGGCTTTTAAACATCATCCGTCGGATGGCGCTGCGCGAGAAGCAGTCGATCCGCGAGATCAGCCGGCGCACTGGGCTGTCGCGCAATACGATCACAAAGTATTTGAGCGCTGATACGATCGAGCCGACGTTCACGGTACCGGAACGACCGAGCGAGCTTGATCCGTTTGCCGACAAACTGGCGGGCTGGCTGAAGACAGAGGCCGGGAAGTCGCGCAAGCAGCGCCGAACGCTGAAGCAGCTTCATGCGGATCTGGTGGCACTCGGCTTTACCGGCTCCTACGGTCGCGTGGCCGCCTTCGCCCGTGAATGGCGGGCCGATCGGCAACGCGAGCAACAGACCACGGGTCGCGGCGTATTTGTCCCGCTGTCATTCCGCCCAGGCGAAGCATTCCAATTCGATTGGAGTGAGGACTATGCCGTCATAGGCGGCGATCGCGTGAAGCTTCAGGTCGCGCACATCAAGCTATCGCACAGTCGCGCGTTTCTGGTCAGGGCCTACTTGCTGCAGACGCATGAGATGCTGTTCGACGCCCACTGGCACGGCTTCCGTGTGTTTGGCGGCGTACCTGGTCTCGGCATCTACGATAACATGAAAACAGCGGTCGATCGTGTAGGCCGCGGCAAGGAGCGACAGGTCAATATCCGTTTCCCTGCGATGACGAACCACTACGTCTTTACGCCGGAGTTCTGCAACCCAGGGACAGGCTGGGAGAAGGGACAGGTCGAAAAGAACGTCCAGGATGCCCGACCACGCTTGTGGCAACAGATGCCGGACTTTCCAGATCTGGCGGCGTTGAATGCCTGGCTGGAACAGCATTGCCAGGACCTGTGGCTCAACACAGCGCATAACACACTACCTGGTTCGATCGCAGATGTTTGGGCTGATGAGCAGGCAGCATTGATGGCATTGCCTCCTGCGTTTGACGGCTTCGTCGAGCAGAGCAAGCGAGTCTCGCCGACATGCCTGATCATCTTCGAGCGGAACCGCTACAGCGTGCCTGCATCGTTTGCGAACCGGCCTGTCAGCCTGCGGATCTATCCCGAGCGCCTGGTCGTTGCAGCCGAGGGCAATATCCTATGCGAGCATGAGCGTGTCATTGAACGCAGCCACGGCAAGCCGCCACGAACGATCTACGACTGGCGGCATTACCTTTCGGTCATTCAGCGCAAGCCCGGTGCCCTGCGCAATGGTGCACCCTTCCTGGAATTGCCGTTGGCCTTTCGGCAACTGCAGGACCAGATGCTTCGCCGCTCCGGTGGTGATCGTGAGATGGCCGATATCCTTGCTCTTGTCCTTCATCACGACGAACAAGTCGTCGTCAGGGCTGTGGAACTGGCGCTGGATGCGGGCGTGGCGACCAAGACGCATGTGCTTAATCTTCTGCATCGGCTGATCGACGGCAAGACGACTGACGGTCCCGATATCGATACGCCACAGGCGCTGACCTTGCTTAGCGAACCCAAAGCCAACGTAGAACGCTATGATGGTCTGCGCGTACGGATCGTGGGAGGTCGCCATGCGTCATGATCCCGCCAGCGCCGCCGTCGTCATCATGCTCCGGAGCCTGAAGATGCACGGCATGGCTCAAGCCGTCCTTTACCTGATCGAGCAAGGTGCTCCGGCCTTTGATGCGGCCGTGCCCATCTTGTCCCAGTTGATGAAAGCCGAGATGGCCGAGCGCGAGGTTCGCTCCATCGCCTATCACATGAAGGCTGCCCGCTTCCCGGCCTACAAGGACATCTCCGGCTTCGACTTCGCAGCCAGCGAGATCAACGAAGCGACAGTGCGCCAACTGCACCGATGCGAGTTCATGGACGGAGCGCAGAACATTGTACTCGTCGGCGGACCGGGCACAGGCAAAACACACTTGGCGACCGCCATTGGTGTCCAGGCGATCGAACATCTCCGCCGGAAGGTTCGTTTCTTCTCGACCATCGAACTGGTCAACGCTCTCGAGCAGGAGAAGCCAAAAGGCAAGGCGGGTCAGATCGCAGAGACGATGGTTCGCCTCGATCTGCTGATCCTGGACGAGTTGGGATATCTTCCGTTCAGTGCCTCAGGCGGAGCGCTGCTTTTCCACCTGTTGAGCAAGCTCTACGAGCGGACCAGCGTCGTCATCACCACTAATCTCAGCTTCAGCGAATGGGCCACGGTCTTCGGTGACGCCAAGATGACGACCGCTCTGCTCGATCGTCTCACCCACCGCTGTCATATCCTGGAAACAGGCAATGACAGCTACCGCTTCAAAGCCAGTTCGGCCGCCGCAGCGCAAAAGAGAGGAGAAAAGCCGGTCCCTTGACCAAACCCTGATCAGAAAACCATACTCAGAGGTGGCTCACTTCTCGGTGGAAAAACCGGCTCAGTTCCGCGTGGAAATCAACAGTGGCGCAACCCCGTCGTAACGGCAGTCAGCCCAAGGCGATGCATCAGGTCGCCCTACATCATCGTTTTCGCTCCGCACCACCTTCCGTGGCGGGCTGACCTTCAACACAAATTCATTGAAGCTTGTTGATCGACCCCATACACCCTGCTCGCGCAAGTTCTTGAAGATTGCGATAGCCGATCCCTCATTTAGAGAGCGTGTATCGGTATGTATGGAAGCTGACAAAGGAACGCAGATGTCGATCACTGTACAGAAAACAATCCCCGCTGCGCGTATGCGTCAGTTCCATCAGATGGTTGATCGCTGGTTGGAGGAAGGTCCGATCAAGCTTGCGACGAATGCCACGATATCCGCAATGGACAATGCCGCAATCCCGAAAGCTGAACAGGCAGCGATCATCGAGGACCGGGATATCATCATGAAACACAATATGCGCCTCGGTGTCATCAGCGAAGTATTTGCACCAGCCATCGAGAAAACGGTGAACTCGTCCCGGTCAGGACGCGAAGCGCAGGACGAGATCGCTCGGTTGATTGTGACTGCAATTGGTATCCGTCAGGACGATGACAGTGAGCTGGTCACATTCACCTTCGCTACTCAGAGTGAGGCAGATTCATTCGATGAATCGATCTGAAGGCATCGCTGCGAATGATTTTCAGTCTCAGGTCTGTAGGCACCCCGCCGATGTGAGGGCCGTTCGGCTTCTGTCGGCCCTTTGGGGTCGTTGGCGCATTCTTCCAGAATAGGTCTTCGACAAGACGCGGCTGTCGCCACCGTTCTAGATCGACAACCATACCTGCTTGGCAAAGAAGAGGTCTCGGCCGAAGCCTGCATTGGCGGGAAACCGACGGGTACTATTCGCACGATATGGACAGCCCCGCGAGACGCGGAGCGTACGCGGCGAGCCTTCGGGATACGAACTCCGTGAAAAGCCGCACGCGCTTGGTTTTGCGTGCCTCCCCCTGAGTCAGAAGCCAGACCGTTCCATAAAGGTGTAGATTGGTATCCGGTACCCTTACCAGGAGTGGGTCGGCATCTCCTACGAAACATGGCAGCGTCGTGATGCCGATCCCTTGCCGCACCGCCGCGACCTGCGCCTCGAAGTCCGTGGTCCTAAACGGAGTGCCCGTTGCCCGAGACTCTCCCTCACTGGTCCAGGCAGGCAGGCCATGGCCGCTTATGGCGATCCACCTGGGTTCCGGGCCACCGGTTCGCCATGCGGCCAGTCGGTCGGCGGAAATGTAAAAGCCTCCGAATACTTCCGCTCCCTTCAGTCCATGAAGATTAAGGGGCAGGGCTTTGCGGTTGTAGACGACGCGGATCGCCACGTCGGCCTCCCGGTTGGTCAGGTTCGCCAGTTCGCCCGACGACGAAACGTCCATCTCAATATCGGTATGCAGACGCGCAAACTCGGCGAAGTCCGGCATGAGCAGGTCTCCTGCAAGGGGCGAGGGCAGTGTCACCCGCAGAAGCCCGCGCAGGCTCTGATCGCGTCCTAAAACGCGCGTTTCCAGCTGGTGTGACGACGCCTCCATTTGCTCGGCGAGTTCACACACTTCCTCCCCGGCAACCGTTACCCGGTAGCCGGAAGGCAGCTTCTCAAACATCTGCGTGCCGAGGCGCTCTTCCAGGTGGGCGATGCGTCGCAGCACGGTCGCGTGGTTCACCCCGAGGACTTCGGCGGCAGCCCGCACCGAGCCCGCACGCGCGACGGCGAGAAAATAGCGAACATCATCCCAGTCGATCATGGTGCAAACCAGCACCGCCTGGGTGCGCCTTCCAAAAACCATTACGTCACCCGTCGTACAACAGTTCGGAACTACACCAAAGATATATCGGCGCTTTACGTGGTGTTGGTTGTCGGTTTCGCGACCGCCGTCGTCTGCATCGGGTAAATCTGTGCTGGATCGTTTGCGCACCACCGTTGTGCGTGTTTTCGGACTGAACGCGCGGACAAAGCAAGTCTATCTTGAGCTCATCGGCTGTTCCAACATGAGCAGCCTGAATGCGAAGGTCGCCGGAATGCTGGAAAGCATCATCTCGTCGGCATCCGCCTAACCACGCAAAGGATGCATGAAATGAACAGACTGAATGGAAAGACTGCTGTCATTACAGGTGGCGCGACTGGTATCGGCCTTGCCGCCGCAAAGCGCTTCATCGAGGAAGGCGCTTTCGTCTTCATCTATGGCCGCCGCCAGGAAACGCTCGACGCCGCCGTGGCCGGCCTCGGCCCCAATGCCCGTGGGGTGAAGGGCTCGGTCTCCGATCTGGCCGAACTCGATCGGCTTTTCGCGGCGGTGAAAGCCGAGCGCGGAAACCTCGACATCGTCTTCGCCAATGCCGGAGCGGGAAGCCAGCTTGCGCTAGGCAAGATTACCGCCGAGCACATCGACGAAACCTTCGATACCAATGTGAAGGGTACGATCTTAACGGTCCAGCAGGCACTTCCGCTGATGGGCCAAGGCGGTTCGATCATCCTGACCGGCTCAAGCGCCGGCACCACGGGCGCTCCGGGAATGACCGCCTACAGCGCCAGCAAAGCGGCAGTGCGCAACCTCGCGCGGACCTGGGCCGAGGATCTGAAGGGCACCGGTATCCGGGTCAACGTGCTGTCGCCCGGCGCGACAGCGACCGACCTTGCAAAGGACGCATTGGGCGAGGAAGGCCAGAAGGCCTATGGCGCGATGACTCCACTCCAGCGCATGGCCGATCCGGCCGAGATCGGTGCCGTCGCGGCCTTTCTCGCGTCGCCGGACAGCAGCTTCATGACCGCCAGCGAAGTCGCTGTCGACGGCGGCCTCGCACAACTCTGACGCCCCCTACACCGGGCGCTCCGCTTGATCGTTCGAAGCGCCTGGTGGGCGGTCAACCTAAGGAGAATACGCATGAGCTACGCAATTATCGGCTTCGGCAATATCGGTCAGGCTCTGGCCAAGGCGTTCGCCCGTAAAGGCATCGAAGTATCCGTGGCCACCACTCGCGAGCCGGAGAGCTTTGAGGCCGATGCGGCCGCGATCGGCCCCGAGATCGTGCCCAAAACACTGTCGGAAGCTGTCAAGGCGGACATAGTCTTTCTTGCGGTCCGTTTCGAAGCGATCCAAGATGTTGCGAAGGCGCTGCCCACGTGGCAGGGAAAGACAGTGGTTGACGTGACCAACGCCTACGGAGTGCCTCCGGAAGAACTGAGCGGGCAGCCATCTTCGAAAGTCGTTGAATGGGCGTTCTCCGGCGCGAGGCTAGTCAAGGGCTTCAATCATCTGGCCGCTGCGGTCCTTGCCCAAGACCCTGCGGTGAACGGCGGCAGAAGAGTGGTGTTCCTGTCGAGCGACACGGATGCGGCGTTGAAGGAGATCGGTTCCCTCGCGAAGAGCCTCGGTTTCGGGCCGATCAACCTCGGCGGGCTGTCTGAGGGCGGGCTACTCGTACAGGCTCGCGGAAACAGTTGGGGTGACCTGATCTTCAAGGACTTGGTCAAGTTCGACGGGTAACACCAAGGCTTGGCGGGAATGGGACCGAGTGTACGGTATCATACTCGATCTCGAACCTCGTTTTGATCGAGAACGCTTTCTCAGCACCAGAATGAAAGACACGGTGACGCCTGTAGGGCGACACCATCAGCTTCGCGAAGCTGCAACTTGCTTGTTCAATGTTACCGAGCGTGACCAACCGGCACGTCCGGTCTTTGCTTTACTCGCTGTAGCCAGGTCCGCGACCGCGACCGCTCAGCAGCCATCCGATGCTGATCCCCAGGACACCCGCCAGCATGTCGAGCCGGTTGGCTCTCGGCGCGGAACGGTCATTTTCCCAATTGCTCCAGGTTTGCGGCTCCACCCCCACGACAGCCGCCGCATCTTCCAAAGACATTTCGGCAGCGTCACGCGCAAGCGAGATGCGCCCACCGAGCGTGTCGTCGATCATGTCCGTCGGCTTAATCGGATTATACATTCGAGGCCTCCATCTCGGGCAGACCACCGGCCGGGATATCCCGGC
>NZ_JAJAWH010000048.1 GCF_020531965.1 Pseudorhizobium xiangyangii
TCATCGAAGCGCGGCAGAAAATCACCACCGTCTCCGGCTCGGCAATATGACGCGAAAGGGAACAGTCGGCGCCAACGGGACTGCACGGGATTCGGAGCCTGACGCGGTTGCAGGCAGACCTCCTGATATGCGGGGCATTACCCGCTGGGAACGCGGGGATACGACAGCCTGCTGGGCGGTGACAGTCCGACGGAGAGGCAGAGTGATCCAGAGACGCTTTTTCGATGGTGTCTATGGCGGCTGCGAGGAGGCACTGGATACGGCCAGAGCCTACCGGGATGCCGTTCTGGATGTTTTTCCGCCCTGCACCAATCGGGAGAAGGCTGCAAAGAAGCAGGCGCGCAACACGAGCGGCACCCCTGGCGTCTACCGGGTGCTGCGTTGGGGCAAGACACCCTCCTGGCAAGCGACGCTGACTTCCAGGCACGGCCTCCAGCGCGCCTGGTTCGATGTCGCCAATTATGGCGAAGATGGCGCAAGGGCACGCGCCGTCGCGCAACGGGAGATCTGGTGGAAAGAGGCGGAAATCACCTTTCTGCTCCAGGACGGTCCTTCGAAGGAAGCCGCTGAAACCGCTTTTGGCGATTTACTCGAAGATCCGGACTTGATGGATGAAGCAGCCCTGGCCACCGCGATGCGGGTGGGGGAAGAACGGCTGGCGGAGATCAACGCCCGGTTTGATGCATTGCGGCCCCTTTGGCTTACCCTGCGGCTGGCGCTGCGTAAAACAGGGTCAGGTGGTGGGCAGCGTCTGGTTCTCGTGGTCAGCAACGGTTCACAGGATACGCGCCTGACTGCAACATTCGCGATCAATCCACAAACCCGTCCGCTTCAGGCTGCCCTGAGCCTGGCGCGTGACAAGGCGCTGGAGCTGATGGACCGGCTGTTCCCACCCGGTAGCAGTGACTGGTTTAGCGATGCCTTTGGCACGTCTTTTGATGAAGGCGCTTTCGATTGCGGGAACGGTCTATCGATCCGCGTTCGTATTCCAGGTACGCCTCCAATGACCGAATAGCGCTGAGCAGCAATGAAGAGCCACTTTATATGGCGTTTCCGGTCCCAAGGCCGCGCCGGTTTCGCTACTGCTCCGGCGCAGCCACCGTGATCGTGCATTTTTGATCTTTATCCGTCTCGGCGGCCGCCTCCCGACAGGCCGTCACCGTCTCCCTGTTCGCTTCAATGAGCCGATCGGCCGCCGCCACCCGATTCCACCCGGCTGAACTGCCAAACGCCATCAGACTCATGCCGGCCTGCCACGGCGTTTCGCCCATAACGGTGCTGGCGACACGCGGCGCGGCCGAGAAGGGCAGCACACGCGGGGCAAACAGCGTCAACAGGACGCCAAGCACCAGACCGGCCGCGCCAATGCCAGCTAGCCACTGGTCTTGCCGGCGACGCTCCCGCGCGCTGGCGACATGCACGGAAAGGTTCCGGCCGGCGCGCTCGAGGTCGGATGCCTGGCGTTCGAGCTGCTGCGCGGCGGTGCGTATCAGGCCCTCGCCACTGCGCTCGAGCGCCGCCGCATAGTGCTGCGCGCCCTGCCGAAGAATGGGCGACCGCTCGACACCCTGCAGGCGCTCCCCAACGTGGGCGAGCTGCTGCACGATCTGCGCCAGTTCCGGCTTGTAGTCCTGCGTCGGCCCCTGCCTATCAAATTCCTCAAAGGCGGCTTCGACACCCTTGCGGATGGTGGTCATTTCCCGCGTGAGGTCGCTGGCGAGACTTTCAACCGTTCCCCGTAGCGCATCGAAGGCGGCGGCCGGGTCGTCGGCGTCCTCGTTCAGTGCTTGCCGTGCGATTCCTTCCCTGTCGTCGTCCAGTTCCGTCATGATCTCCCTGCCTACCTTTCCATCCCGCTGTCCCGGCTAAGCCGGTGGCCGCGTGTCATTGCCTCTTGTAGCGCGTGGGCGATGCTCTGTCCCCGGCGCTGCTCCTGCCCGATTCCGAGTTCCTGACGGCGATTGCGCAGGATGGAATCTACCTGCGGGTCGCGCTCAAGACCCTTGATCAGGCCATCCATCTGGCTTTCGACCTTGGCGCGGGCGTCGTCTTGCCTCCAGCCGCGCAGCTCCCGGCGCTGGCGTGATAGCTCCTGCCAGCGTTCAACGAACCGCTCGGCCCGGACGTTCGGGTCGGCTAGCGCGGCATTCTCGCGCTTCAAGCCCTCGATAACATGCGCGACACGCTCCCGGCCGGACAGCTCGGTCATGGCGCGCACCGTGCCCGGGTCATATTGCAGGGTCGAGCGCATCAGGTCTTCCATGCCGTCGCGCACCTGGTCGAGCCCAAGCCCGGCCGCACGCATTTCCTGCCGTTGCATGTCGAGGACCGGCAGGCCCTCGTGCCGGTGCTGGTCGATCGACTGATAGGCCCGCGCATAGCGGTCGACGGCCACCTCAAGCCGCGACTGCCCCCGCGCCCGCTCGGCCAATCTATCAATATGGGGAAGGTCAGGCGCCCGCCCCTCTGGCGCGAACGATGCCCGCAAGCTCCCTTCTTTTTCCGGCGGCCGCTGCATCCGCGATGCCTCGATGCGCTCCTGAGAGGACGCAGAACGGGCATTGAGCTTGAGGCCGGCGAACATGCCGCGCCGCTGCTTCTCGGCCTGCTGCTGCTGTTTCTGGTCGATCGGTGGCCCGTTGTCGCCGGCGCGCTCCCGCTCGGCCGCCGATCCCCTGTCCGCACGGTGCTCGACCCGCTCCTGAGAAAGCTGTTCGCGCGCAATCTCGATCTCGCTGCGGACACCCATGCGCTCCGCGATCCCGCGCCGCTCGGCAAAGTCCTTGGCATAATCGAGCGTCGTTTCCTTCACGCCCGACCGGGACAGGCGGCGCTCAAGCTGATCATAGGCCAGATCGCCGGCGTCCTGAACCTTCCATGTGTTGCGATGCGTCTGCGTCCCATCCGGCAAGGTGACGGGGGTTGAGCCTAGATGCTGAAGGCCGATCTTCTCCCCGATCTCCGGCGCGCGCTCCGCGCCCTTCATGGCCCGCTCAAGATCGACGCCCCATAGGGTGCGACGCTGCCCTTGGTCTGTTTCCAGCGTCACGAAATAGCTCTGGCCGTTACCGTCCTTGTGCTCATAGGGTGCCGCCCCATGCTCGACCAGGCGGCCGGCGTAATGATCGGCAAACTCTTGCCTGTCCGCATAGAGCTGCACGCCGTCGCGATGCCGGGTCATGGCAACATAGGTGAGATGCCGGTCCATCGTCCCCGACGCCAGCACATAAGACCGATCGACCGTCGCGCCCTGGTTCTTGTGAACCGTCGTCGCATAGCCGTGATCGACCGCCTGATAGTCGCCCATCGGCACGCTGACGCTATCGCCACCCCGGCCGTCGAGCTGCACGACGATCATGGGGCCGGCACCCGGTCGGTCGGCCTCGACACGCTCGACCGTGCCTAGCATCCCGTTGTTCACGCCAAGGTCGCGATTGTTCTCAAGGAACACGATACGGTCGCCCGGAGCGAACTCCCTCTGCCCGTCATTGGTCTGGAAT
Source organism: Pseudorhizobium xiangyangii (assembly GCF_020531965.1). Taxonomy (GTDB): domain Bacteria; phylum Pseudomonadota; class Alphaproteobacteria; order Rhizobiales; family Rhizobiaceae; genus Neorhizobium; species Neorhizobium xiangyangii. The sequence continues at coordinate 3,501 of NZ_JAJAWH010000048.1, forward strand.
ATCAGGCCGCCCCCAAGGGCACCATGCGCCAGCTCGCCCCCGTTCAGCCCATGGCTGCGGGCCTGTAGCTCGGCCCGGATCGCGTCATTGATAGCGCGAACATCGGCGCGGCGATGCGCCATCGCCACCCGGGTTCCCTCCGGCCGCTCTTGCGCGTCGGCAAGGTAGTCGCTCACGATCTGGCCGCGCGCGTCCTCGCCCGTCTCGGCAAAGCTGATATTGCCGCCATCCCGATAGGCCGCCAGCCCTTCCGCCGTCCGGTGTGAGGCGAAGGCGACCGACGCCTCCCGCTGCCAGTCTACACGCTGCCGGCGAATCTCCGAAAGCTCGGCATAGCCGATCTCCTCCGTGATCGCCCTGAACGGTGCACCGGCCCCGATCGCCTGCAGCTGCTCGTGATCACCGACAAGGACGATCTTTGCCCCGCGCGCCTCGGCCTCGGTGACGAACCGGGCGAGCTGGCGGCTCCCCACCATGCCCGCCTCGTCGATCACGAACACGTCGCCGCGGTTGAGCTTGTAGCGGTCCCCACTATGTGGGTTGTCCCAACCGCGGGACCATGACGCCAGTGTGCGGCTCTGGATGCCGGAACTTTCCTCAAGCCCCTCAGCCGCCTTGCCCGACAGGGCCGCGCCGTGGACGGTATAGCCCTCGGCCTCCCATGCTTCGCGCGCCGCCGCAAGCATGGTGGACTTGCCAGCGCCGGCATAACCGACAACGGCGGAAATTCGCTCCGGCCCGGTGATATGCTCGATCGCCCGGCGCTGCTCGGCGGACAGCCCGGCCGACATATCTCCGCTGCTCCGCTGAATGGCGGCGTCCTGCGCACCAATAGCTTGGCTGACATGCCGGCGATCGACGCCATGACCGCGCGCTGCGTGCATCCGCTGTGCGCTCTCGACCATGCCGGATTCGATCTCCACCATTTCCCGCGTCGAATAGCGCGCAAGTTCGATCTTGCCTGCATGGTCCCCCACTACGTCGGCGCGCTCGGTCTGAAGCTCGACCAGGGCCGGCGAGGCCATCACCTTCGCAAAGGCGTTTCTAAATTCCTGCGGATCGTCGTTGATGTAGCGATGCAGCGCCCGCGCAATGTCGCGCCGATCAAACACGCTCTTTTCCCCGGTGATCAGGGTCAGAACCTGCTCGGGCTTCTCGCGGATCAGCTCGGCATTGCGCTGCGCAGCCTCCGCATCCACCCGCGTTCTCGACACGGCCAGGCCCCGCCTGTCCATCTGCGTGGCATGGACGCCCACATGCTCGGTCGGCACGATCTCAAGCCCGCGCTCCTTATGCGAACGATGGTCGATCCGAAGATCAAGCAAGGCCTTCGCCAGCCGCTCGTTCGCAAGAACCTCCCACCGCTGGCGAAGATCGCAAAGCTGCATGTCGGTGGGCGGCAGGTCGTTCGCCAGGAGCCATTTGTTCTCGCGCTCAAGATAGGTCTTGTCGCCTAGAGCGTTTTCGCCAACCTGCCGCGTCGTCATCATCACATGAGCATGATGATTGCGAACGTCGCTGGCATCGTGCGGCTGATGAATGGCGAAGTCCACCGCCGCGCCGTAACGGTTCGCCAGCTCCTGCGCGATCTCCCGTGTTGCCTCTAGCCGATCCTCGGTCGAAAGCTCATGCGGCAAGGCAATCTCGAACTCGCGAGCAACGCGGGCATCTTTCCGCTTCTCGGCAAACTCGGCGGCATTCCACAAGGCTGAACGATCCCGCGCCCAATTGGCGTTGACGCCTTCCGGCAAGACGATCTCCACATGTTCTACGCCCTGCTTGGCCGTATAATCATGCGTGATACCGTCTCGCTCGTTCGTCAGCTTCTGCCCGGTACGATAAGCCATTGCGGCGACAGCACTACGGCCCTTCGCCCGCGAAACTGGCTTCATGCTGAAATGGTAGATCGCCAAGTAATAAGTTCCCTTGCCGTTTCATCTTTTCCACCAGATATTAATATGGTGGCGCGCTGAGTTATGCAATAACTCGTAAGTGCGCCCTTCCAAGATCAATCGCTACGCTCTTTCGCTTCTTGGTGTGGTACTCGCGGCAAGCTCGATGCGATCAACTGAGGCAGCTATTGTGCCGCAAAGCCGGCGAATTTCAAGCGTGACTGAGAAACATTGGAAAAGGCGCACGGGAATGATAGCCTTGGCAAACAAACTGAAAAGGAGATTCGGACATGGCGCGCAAATCCATCGAAGAACGTCTCGCTCAACTGGATGCACAGCGCGCCGCTCTCAAAGCCCGCCTGTCGAAACAAGAGCGCGCCAATGACACCCGTCGAAAGGTGCTGCTTGGGGCGCTCGTTCTGCGTCGCCTCGAAAATGGCAAGGATGATTTCTCGCGCAACCTGTCAACTTGGCTGCGGCGGGAACTGCCCGGCTTCCTGACGCGCGACGGCGACAAGGAACTCTTTGCCGATCTGCTAGCCGCAAAGGACGATTAAGTGACCAAACCTCACCTTCGTCACCTCGCAGGAGCCCGGATGACAAAAAACGACCAACCCAAGCGCTCTGCTGAGAAGCGCCTGTTCTTTTGCTCCTTCTGCGACAAAAGCACCAACGATGTCGCCACGATGATCGCCGGTCCGACAACCTTCATCTGCGACGAATGCATTGAACTTTGCCTGTCGATGATGACCGAAGCGGCGGCCAAGGCCGATGCTGAGCAACAGGACAAGGATGTCGGCCTCCCCGGTGGGCATCGCAAACCGAATGCCTGGGGGCAACGGCAGGCCGCCGTCTGGGCAAAAACTGTCCTCAGGCAGTTGCCGAAATCGGCCCTGACAGATCTAGAACGAGCAAACGCGCTGGATTTTCTCACCCGCATCACCGCCAGGATTATCGAGATCGGCTATGAGCGCGGCGCTGCCGACGAAGGCGACCGCTATGAACGGGACCGCGAGCGGCAAGAAGCAGAATTACGAACGGAGGGGGAAGCATGAGCCAGGCGACGCTCGCATGGGCCGCTTTTGCGAGCTGCTTCGCCGCATCACATCAAACCGGGGTTTGTTGGAGTGACCGGGAGTGAGCACGAGATCGACATGAAACAAATCGTCTACCAATGGCGGCCGGGCGCTGGTTCTGAGGTCGCCGCGCTCGCCCGCATGCGCGACACATTCCCGCGCCCTTCCAGTTTGATGGGTGAAGCATGGTTCATGGGCGAGAAGCGCCACATGTTCACTGATTTGATGGGAGACCTAGACACCCTGCCTGTCAACGCCCTTCACAAGGCACTGGAGGAAATCGCCAGCGGAACCAGCTCGTTCGGCCCCCGCGAGGAATGGCGTGACTGGTTCCATTACCTCTTGCCACACCTCGTCCCGCGCGCCACCGAACGCTATGTCTCGGCATTGAGCGAAACGCTCGTCACCGCGTTCATGACGCAATACCCCTGCGGTGTGGTTGACCCTCCCTATCCGCAGTTCCGGGAGGACGCTTTGAACACGCTGGGCCGCGCGATGATGAACCCAGCCTGCTGGCACGATGGCCGGATCGTCAACGGCACCTTGTTGCATCGAACGAAATGGCCCAACGGGCATTGGGGCTGGCATGATGCAAGCGGGGACCTCTCCGCCTCCATGTTCTTCAACCTGAAATACCTATCGCCCGAAGAAATCCCCGCATGGATCGCATCCGTCCTCGCGATCGCCTGCCCCTACTGGCGCGCGCAGCTTCTGGTCTGGTTCGTCGGCGCTCATGACCTTCTCGAAGGGTGCATCGAGGATCCCTCGGGATTGCCGCATCGGGGGCCGAAGATCGACTGGAACTGGGCGCATTGTCTGAAAATGGGGAATCTCGCTCCCGGCGACCCTGCGCCCTTCTTCCCGCGCGCAAATTGTCAAACCATGCTCGAAGGTCTCACCAAGATAATGAACGAAGATCTGTTGCTGCAATGGCTGATGACCATCGCCGAAGTTCCCGAACTCGAGACCGAGCTCCTGGCTCTACCAAGTCGTTTTGAGGAGCTGTATTTGTAAGCCAGGTGTTTGGTCCCATTCTTTAATGGGCCATCCTTATCGTACGAAATCGAACGATGTTCTCCCAAGTAATCTTAAATCCTTATGTGGGTCTGTTCCCTTCCTACTCAGACCCCGACTCTGGCTTTCGCCGCTCGGCACGACGATGGCGCTTCTTGTGCCGAAGGCCTGTCCACCAAGCTGACCGGCGCTGGCATCGCCCACCGCTCGCTCTATCTCAAGGCCGACAGCAGCCTGATAGCGGGCGGCCCGTGGCTGGCCGATCTCTACCATCACCACCTGACCGACGATGACCTCTATGAGCCTTACGGCGACAATTCCGTGGTCATGAGGCGCAACGTCGTGCCGAGGCCCGCCGACCCGGTCGCCCAGATCGAGGCGTTGCTCGGCATCCTCACCGACAGCCGCGCCGCGGTGTTCTGGATTGGCGACGCGTCGCTCACCGAGGAAATCCTCTACCAGCACCTGCGCGGCCTCAACCGCGTCACCATCGCCACCGAGCCGGGCAGTCTGTTCAAGACCGAAACGGTCACCTTCCGCCATGCCGACGCCAACGTCATGGCCCAGGTCCTGCCCGTCCTCGACGAACCGCGCTATGCCCGTTTTCTAGGCCCTGCCCTCGCCGTCCTGTTCACCCCATACGAGGAATGGGGTGGCGACTGCATTCGGGCCAGGAATCTCAAAAACCCGCTCTCCTTCACGATCCCGAAAGGCCCGCTCCACTGGGACCAGAAGACCTTGGACGCCATCAGCGAAACGCGGATGGTCAGGCTAAGCTGGTCGATTGCCGACTATCTGCGCGATGTGGCCCCCGACAAAACCGGCGATATGTCCGACGAAGCCCTGCGCGGCAGGGCGCTCGACTATATGCGCGAAGCCAAAAAGCTCGGCGTCACCCATGACGTCGCCTACGCCAAGTGGTCCTACATGCGCCTCACCGGAACGTCTGCAGATTTCGGCAAGCTGCAGACGTTCATGACCGATGCGTCCGTTTCCCATTCTGCAAATGACCGCGTCAAATACCTCATGGAATTCCAGATCAACCAGTTGCAGGAAGCGCGCTGATGGCTGTTGCTCTCGCCATTCCTGCGGCCATCGAGGGGCTGTTGTGGGCGCTTGGTATCGGCGCTTCCGGAACACTGGCGATGTCATCCGATGCGCGGGAAAAGGCCGAGAAAAGGTACAAGGCTGCCCCAACAACCGATGCATGCTTAACATGCACGCCGCCGCCGGAAGACGACGAAGAGAAAAAGGCAAAAGACGCCAAGCGTATGTCGGACAAGGAGTTGGATAAGGCGGCAAAGAAGAATGGGTTTAGAGATGCACACGAGCTAAAACGAGAATATAGGTTGAACTCAAAGAGCGACATCTTTGCAGGAAAAGATGGAACTATGTATTCTGGGCCTAGACAAGGCACAGGAACACCAAGATCACTTGGGATAAATATTCATGGAACGTAAATTGTGGATTGATCTTTGCTTGGAAGGGAACCTTACTCCTCCAAAGGAGATAACACGAATTTTGAATGTAACTCCTGACAAGGAAATGCTTAGAGGCGAGAGAGATGGCAGTAAGGACTTGCCAAGATCTAATCTGTGGTCAATATATTCAACAGGCTCTTCCGATGAAGTTGAGGATCATTGGAAATCAATATTTGGTAAAATTGAACATGTATGGGATAAATTCGAGGAGATATCAAAGAGCGGTGAAGTGATGATCACAATCATAGTTGACGCAACGGGGCGCATACCATCGGTTATGATTCCGCCTCAAATGGCGGCGGCTGCGGCCAAACTCAATGCCTACATTGACATCGATTATTATCAGTAAAGGACGTGCGCCGTTGCGATTGGCTGATCGTTATGGCGGTCGTATTACTTGGGGCGGCGAACGGTAGTTTTCGCTTTCCACCGTATATCTGTGCCCTTTTAATATTCAGAGGCCAAGGACGGCCGGGGGCTGGTTGTGCCTATGCGGCCTCTGCGATATCGAGCCGCACCGCAAGCCCGGACTGGGTAGCGAGATTAATCAGCGTATCGAGGCTGAAATTCGTGATCCGGCCCCGCAGCAGGTCGTTAAGCCGGGGCTGCGTGATCCCGAGACGCCGTGCCGCTTCGGCCTGGGTGACGCCCCAACTCCGTACCCGCTGCTCAACGGCAATCAACAGATTGGAACGCATGGTCATGTTCGCGGCCTCGGCCGGCGTATCTTCCAGTGCATCCCATACATTCGCAAAGCTCTGACGTTCCATTGTCACGCCTCCGCTAGATTTGCCGCAACCGGGTCGCGGCTAGATCCAAATCTCGTTTCGCCGTCTGCTGCGTCTTCTTCTGGAAGGCGTGCAGCACATAGATGGCATCTTCTATCTTGGCGATGTAGAGCACTCGGAAGGCTCCTGCCTCGTCGCGGATGCGGATTTCCCGCACCCCCTGCCCTACGCTCACCATCGGCTTCCAGTCGCTCGGTTCAAAACCCTGCTGAACCTTGTGAAGCTGGACACCGGCCTCTTTCCGCGCCGTCTCGGGAAACTCCCGCAACTGCTCAAGGGAATCCCCAAGAAATTCGAGCCGCTTCATGTCAGCCATGAACCCTTTATATCAAAATTTGTATAAACTGACAAGCGAAACCGCTACTGCTCGCCTTCGCCAAGTGCGCTCATTGCACGCTCGATCGTCTCGGCAAGCGTGATCTCGTGGCGGTCGGCATAGGCATAGATCGCCTCGATAGTATCGGCCCGTAGCCGGGTTGCAAACTGCTCGGTGCGGCCTGTTTTGCGACGCGTGCGGCGCTGGGGTCGCCCAGAAGAAGACGGGAATAGCTCGGCGGCTTTCGGGGTTTCTCGGAAGCCCGCAGCGCGGGCGGCAGCCTTGACCGCGTTCGGATCAACGGGGGGCACTGGCGGCGTGTTGAGTTCGTCGCCAAAGTCGAGCGTTGCGCGTTTTTTGTCGTCGGCGGTCATGCTGCGTTCCCTCCCCTAGTGGCGTTGATGACGGCTTGCGCGAATTCGCGGGCGTTTTCCTTGGCTGTCTCCAGCCCGGACACATCGGCCGTTTCTAGCTCGTGCAGCGTGCCGCCCAGGGAAAACAAGGCCCGATAGGCCGCCCGGTCGATCAAAGTCGCCGGCAGCACGGGGACCGCAGCGCCGGTAAACTGCCGCTCTATGTCGCGCGCTGTGCGCTCGCGGATTGCGGGCGGGACGCGGGTAAAGAACACGCGATATGGAATTTCTCGATTCGCCACCTTCCACATTTGGCGCACCAGCTTGACCGATTTCGCGGCCTCGGCTGCGTCGAGAACCGAGCTTTGCAGCGGAATCAGAACCAAATCCGACCGGGCGACGGCGAAGCCGACGCGATCGGTCGCGGTCCCTTCTAGGTCAACTATGACGAAATCGGCCTCGGCGCGGGCATCCTCGATCGTGTCTATGATTGTTTCGGCCGAGTCATCGACTATGAGCCGCAGGGTTTCCGGAACCGGGCGGAGCTGCGACCAGGCTACAAGGGGCCTGTTGGGGTCCGCGTCGATCAACGAGACCTTGCGGCCCGCCGCGACTAGCTCGCCGGCGAGGACAACGGCCGAAGTCGTTTTACCAACCCCGCCTTTGCTCGAAACAAATGATATGACCGCCATACGCCCTCCGCTCATCTAATAACTAGCAGCATGTTAGCAGTATGCTCTTTATAAGCAGTTAAGCAGCCACTTATAATCTTATCCTAAAATGATAGCTGCTAGTAAACAGCTATCATTTTAGCCGCACCCCTTGCCGCGTGCTTTCTCTCGAAAGCCCATACGACGACAGCCGCAGACGCTAGGGTTACGGTTTTTGCTCTGAGGGTGCCGAACCGGACCGCCTTTTACGTGGTCCGGAACCGCCGCAGGGCCGCGTGAGCGGCCCGAACAGCGGCGACCGCTTATGTTTTCACATAGAGAATAGAATTAGAGGGGGATTCAGTCTGGTTATCGGACTCACGTTTCATGAAGCTCTTTGCCATCTTCACAAGGGCCTGCCCGAGCGGGCTATCGCCGGCGTCTAGCTGCGTCCGCTCATCGAGGGGGAGGGGCTTCTTGTAGGCGTCGATCGACTCGCTCCATGCCTGCTGATCCTGTCCATGATCCGAAGGCGGGGGAGGGGCCTTGGCGAACCGGCCAAGGAACTGCCGGGCCTTTTCCGGCAGGGACAGGCGATAGGCATTGCTCGCCTGTTGCACCTGGGGACCGCGCCCCTCGTTGCCGGTCGGCTCGTAGCGGCGCAACCAGTCAATGAAACCATGCGCCCGCAGGTTCTTCAGCGCCCGCACAATCGTATCCCGCGAACGGCCCAACCGATCCATGATCGTGCTGATTGACGGCTCAAGCCGGCCGGTGCGGAAGTCGATGAGATTGACGAACAGCCGCAGCACGTCCAGCGCCACCGACCCGAGCGGGCCGCTGCGCTCGCCTTTCTCGTGCAAACCGGCCTCGTTGTAGATTTCGGCCGCCTTCAAGATCGCCTGCACGTCCTTGCGCGTCGTCGGCCGCCATATCTGGCCCTCGGATCGCCCCTTGAAATGGCTATGCCGGCGAACTGGCGTCGGGCAGCGCGGGGCAGGGGGCGGCATGACTAGACCAAGCCCGGCCTGATCTCCCCGCCACGCGGCCCGCCGTTCATGGGCGAGGGTGGATAGCTCCCCGGCCTCGATCTCGGAGAGCTGGCCGGCGCTGTAGCGCGTCCAAACCTCCCGCATGATTTCATCAAGCGCGTTTCCGCGCGCGCAGCCAATCGCGGCCGCAATCTGCGTCCTCAACATCTGTCCTTCGTCCTTCCATTCGGAGGACATGACGGCGCGGACGACGGACAAAGATTCCCCGTTCCCGGCGAGACTCTCTCTTGCCGGGTGGTTCACTCTCGACTATGTTAGGGGCTGTTCAGGCGCTCCTAACAAAGCCGTTTCCGTGATCCGAAAACCCCTTGCCGCTGCTAACGGCTAGGGGTTTTTCATTTCATGCCCTCGGTGCGTTCTCGATATAGAACCTCAAAGCTTCTTCAATGATCGGGGCACGCGATGACGCGCCCATGGCTTCCTTCATCTGGTCAAGACGCGCGACCAGATCGGCGGGAAGATCGGTGTTCACATAAATACGGCCGGCCGCCTTCAACCGCTCCCGATGGGCGGCGACCTTCTCTTTGACTGGTATAGCGGTTCGACTCATAGTTACAGGAAACCGCGATTCTTCCGATTCTACAACCCCTTGAATCCAGACCGCTGAAAATGGGGTCGGAACAAGATTTGCAGAAAATCGTACGCTAAGCTCGAACGGACCGTGAACCTTCGTCGCGAACCCGCATGATGGTCTGGCGGCTTACCCTGAATTTCCTGGCGATGGCCGAAACGCTCATGCCTGTCACGAGATCGTTGCGGACATCCTGCTTCTGCTCATCACTGAGCGTCGAAGGCCGTCCAAGGACCTTACCTTCCGACTTTGCGCGCTTAAGACCGGATTGTGTCCGCTCAATCAGCAAATCCCGCTCGAACTGAGCGACGGCGTTGAGCACCTGCATGGTCATCGTGCCGGCCGAACTGGTTAGGTCCGCGCCGCCGAGCGCAAGGCAATAGACGCGCACGCCCATTTCGGTAAGCCGCCTGACGGTGGTACTGACGTCGATTGCGTCGCGGCCGAGGCGGTCGAGCTTTGTCACGATGAGAATGTCGCCGGACTCCAGCTTGTCCATGAGTCGGGAAAAGCCGCGGCGCTGCGCAATGGCGGTGCTTCCGGAAACCGTCTCGGTGACGATCCGGCGCGGCTCGACGTGGAAACCGGCGGCTTCGATTTCCTGGATCTGGTTCTCAGTGGTCTGTCCGATCGTGGAGACGCGGACATAGGCAAAGGTGCGTGGCATGGGGTCAATTTTGTCCGAATAAGCTGTCCGAAATATCCCTTCTGTTCAAAATCCTGTCAAGATAATTTGTGGACATGGTGTTTTGCCCCTGTACGCAATCGACCGTTTTCGGACAGGGGATACGGAGTGCGTAGTTCAATGTCGTATGTGGGTCTCCGTTCGAAGAAGTGCGGGAACCCGCGGAAAATCAAGCTTGGCGAAAGTCCGCCAAAAATATTTTCGAAAACCGATTGACTCGTTACGAATACTCAATTCACAATTGATTGTTATACAATCCACTTTGCCAGAAAGTGAGTTTGGCCGAGGTAGTCGGGGGAGTCTTGAATGAACGTAATACCCATCGTCCCGCAGCTTCTGCAGAGCCATGACGTGGCGTTCTCGTTCTGGGTGAAGGAC
>NZ_JAJAWH010000049.1 GCF_020531965.1 Pseudorhizobium xiangyangii
GATGCCGTTTCCCATGACCTCGTCATAAGCGCTACGCATTCCGTAGAGCTTCAGCGTGCTCATCAGTTCGAGAACCTGTGTGCGTTCCATCAACTTACTCTCCTGAGCCTGTCGTAACGGGCGCAGTCGGCGACCGGCTCATGGGCAAGCCGAAGCGCATCCGGGATTTGCAGGGTTGCAGCGGGAGCCGGATCGCGGCTTCGCGCCAGAATGTTGATGATCACCGAGGCCGAGCAGACGCCGTGATTGAGCGCTTCCTGGCAGGCAGCCTCAACGGCTGCGAGACCATCGGCGGGAACGCACCCGAGTATGGTGACCATCTGCCGATCACCGTCATCGACGCTCTTCAGTCGCTTGCGGACCTTCTCCATGGCGGCTGGCAAAACCCATTCTCGGAAGGGAGCGCCGTTGCGCAAGGCACCGGGTTTGCGAGCAAGGACAGGGACATAGTGCCAGGGATCATAGACTGTATCGCCACGGCCGAAGCTGCGCTGGTGTTCCGCGACCGTCGCTCCATCCTGTTTGATGACGATCCGATCAGCATAGGCATGAACCTCGACTGGGCGGCCGACGGCAGTCGACAGGACCGAGTATTTGTTGTTGTCGAAGCGGACGGTGCAGGTCTTCGACACCGACGCTGGCACGCTGTGGAAACCATCGAATGGGCCGACATAACGCACAAGACTGCCACGTTCAGCTTCGAACATCTGCCAGATCGTCTGCGTCGTCTGTTCGGGATGGCTATGGGCCTTGGCATATGCAATGCACTTGTCGAGCAGCCAGACATTGAGTTCCTCCAGGCTTTTGACCCTGAGGCGTGGCGTGAAGAAGCGTTCCCGTACGAGGCCAACCTGGTTCTCGACCTGTCCTTTCTCCCAGCCGGATGCAGGCGTGCAAGCTACGGGATGTACGAGATAATGGCTGCACATCTGCAGGAAACGGCGATTGTAGAGCCGTTCCTTGCCGATAAAGACAGCTTCCACCGCCGTCTTCATGTTGTCGTAGATGCCGCGCGTGCAGGTGCCACGGAAGAAGTTGAAGGCCTTGTCGTGGGCGTCGAAGACCATCTCCTGGCTCTCACGCATATAGGCCCGCGCGAACATCATCCGGCTATGGCAGAGCCGGACATGGGCAACCTTCACCGTCGTCGTCACGCCCTGGATCAGGACGATCTCATGGCTCCAGTCGAACTGATAAGCCTCGCCGGGCGCATAGTAGAGCGGAACGTAGGCTTCGGCCGTCCCGGCCCCTCGATCCTTCGACCATCCCTTCGCATAGCGCCGGATCGCATCGTAGCTGCCGTCGTAACCCAACGCGCGAAGCTCTTCGTAAATCCGGATCAGTGTCAGTCGCTCGCGAGATGGCTTGCCTTCGTTCGCGGCCAGGAAGCGCTCGATCTCAGCCTTCCAGGCTCCGGTCTTCGGCAGTGGCTGCCGTTCGCGCTCATAGGAAAAGTCCGTCTCATCAGATCGCAGTATCTTGCGGACCGTGTTACGGGAAACATGCAGCTCCCGGACGATCTTCTTCACTGACCAGCCCTGCACATGGAAGGCTCGACGAACACGCGCAATCGTATCCACTCGCTTCAACTCCCCCTCCATCCGCCAGCAAAAGACGGATGGTCAGACGAAACAGGTGGGGGGTCAAAATTGGGGTCTGACGCAATCTCGATGACATCAGGGGGCACCGACGATACGTGCCTCAAGCAAATCGAGCTTCCCGCGCCCGTACATCTGGCGCTTGATGAGTTTGAGTTTGGTGATCTGACCCTCTGTCTGGCCGTTCGACCAAACTGAAGTGATTGCATTCTGAACCGCTGCTCTGTCGCGGATGATGCCGTTGGCGAATGACGCGACCAAGCTTGCTGCTGCGCGGTCGATCCACGTGTCGAGATCATCTTTAGACCTACGCCGCAGCATATCGTGGAAGCTCTCCACGACGTCTCTTGCCTCGACAAGGTCAGGTAGCTGCTCCTCGATCGCGGCGACCGTCATCGTTTGCGCCTTAGTCAAATTGTTACGCTCAAGGGTCATTAGGCGGACGATGGTGCGTGCCGCCGGCGCGTGGCCAAGCCCGTTCTCGGCCTTTTCGGCCCTTCGTCGTCGTGTTGCCCATTCCGTGACAACGCGGAGACCGCCGCCAAAATCAGCCAGCCGAAGCTGTCGCCAGAGTTCAGCACCGTTTCGTAATCCAGCATCCCATTGCGCTTCGAGCCACGGGAGGTGTGGTTCGAGCGAAGTTTGCCGGACGCGGAAGATATCTGTCCTTTGACCACGGACGACGCTGCGAACTAGCTTTCGGCTATGCCCAGTTCTTCGCACGATCTCCTTGATGGACACGCCTTCGCCGACGAGTCCACGAATGACAGAGTTTGTCTCTTCACGCCGCAGATATCCGTCATATTGCAAGCGCTCGGCGGCAGTCAGAAGCTTGGGATTTACGGTTGCTGTACCAACTGCCACGCGCACCTGCCGCATTGACTTGCGAACGGCGTCAAGAAAGGCGTGGCTAGCGTTTTCCATGAGATGCCAGCGGTCGGCGACCTGTTCGGCATGTGGCAGGGCTCGTGCAGCGGCCTGCGCATACCCGCCGCCGCGATCTCTTGCCACGATTTCGATTTGCGGCTGTTGGACCAGCCAGGCCTTAGCTGTCGCCGGTTCTCGGTCGGGCAGCAGGGCGATCGTCTTCCGCCGCTCAAGGTCGCAGATGATCGTGCCATATCGATGATTGCGACGCCACGCCCAGTCATCGATGCCGATAACGCTCGGCGGCGTTGGTGGTGGTCGATCATATCGACGAACGGTTCGAAGCAGCGTGTCGTTGCTAACCGGAAACCCGAGACGATCTGCGAACCGTGCTGCCGGGCGACCACCCAATGCCAAAGCTAAATGGTGCACCAAGGTGTCCAGGCGTGCTGTCCTGCGGGCCATCGGTCGGACTATGTCATCACCGAAACGCTCGGCGAAAATCTTTCGGCAGCAATGGACGGCGCTACAGACGAAGCGTCGGACGGTCAGATGCAGTTCTATGCTCCGGCCTGCACACGGCAGATCGGCGATCATCCGAGGGTAGCGGCTGTGAACACGATGGGAGATCGTGCCGCATTCGGGACACCTGCAATCTCGGGACTGACCATGTGCGGCGACCACGATCACATCTTCGCTGTGGTGCACTGCCTCTACGTTCAACTCGGCAGGGATCAGATCGGAAAGCCGAAAATGGGCTCGCATAGTGCTGATTCTCCATCGGAAACCAGGCCAGTAGAATCCGAAACATCATCGAGAATGAGTCAGACCCAATATTCCGAGCCGATTGACACAAAGGGACCATTGTCAGGCAAATTGATGTAAGTTTTATCAGGAACCTGTGGGGCGTTCGAACCCAAATTGAAGCTTATCTAGTCCACGAAGCGGTCGAAAATCTGACTGCCGATCAACTCACTAAAATCGTTGACCTTCAGGACGCATATACTGGTGCCGCAAAGGTGAATGATGTTCGGGCTATGGTCGAGATCAATGGCCGATTGCACGATGCGATGTACGAACCTGCTGACAATCCTGAAGCTATGCGCATGTTAAAAAGTGGCTGGGAGCTGGTGGTCGCTCTGCGATCGCGGTTCCCCTACACGCCAGAACGGATAGCTGAAATTTGCGATCAACATGACATGATCGTTGAGATGATCAAGCGCCGGAATGGTGCGGCAGCGGCGCTGCTAGTTCGGCAGCACTGTGAGTCTGCGGCCGCCAGCTTAATGGAACAAGTTAAGTACCCCGCCTGAGTATATCGTAGTTAGAGGAATTGCATGGGATGGCTAGAATGAACTCGGCAGTTGGGTTGAACAGCATTTCGAAATCATTTGGTGCTGTCAAAATAATTGAAAACCTATCGCTCGACATCCCTAAGGGAGAATTTTGCGTTCTCGTTGGCCCGTCCGGGTGCGGTAAGTCAACCTTGCTTAGGATGATTGCTGGCCTGGAGGATACAACTTCAGGAGATGTATTGATCGAGGGTAGTGATGTAACTCATGCGTCGGCGCGGAATCGCGACATCGCGATGGTGTTCCAGAACTACGCGCTCTACCCACACATGACGGTCGCGGAGAATATGTCATTCTCGATGCGATTGAAGAAGTCCTCGAAGACCGAGATCGACAAAGCTGTCAAACATGCTGCTGATATCCTTTCGCTCAGTAGCTTGCTTGACAGGTATCCGCGTCAGCTATCCGGTGGGCAACGCCAGCGGGTGGCAATGGGACGTGCGATGGTGCGAAATCCAAAGGTCTTCCTGTTTGATGAACCTCTGTCCAACCTGGATGCCAATCTGCGGGTTCAGATGAGGTCCGAGATAAGGGATCTTCATAACAGGCTGGGAGCCACCACTGTCTACGTAACGCATGACCAGGTCGAGGCTATGACCATGGCAGATAAGATTGTCGTCATGCGGGGAGGGGCAATTGAGCAGGTCGGCTCGCCAACGGAGCTTTACGACGCGCCAGCCAACACTTTCGTCGCGAAGTTTATGGGTTCACCTATGATGAATCTTATTGAGGGCGAAATAGCACAGGACGATGATTCCGTCTTTCTCACCAAGGCGGGTGACAGGGTAAAAGTTCGTAGTCGAGGGCAGCAAACACGCGGCAGGCCGCATTTGTTAGGCTTCCGGTCTGAGCACTGCGAGATCACAGCGGACAATGTTAATGCGATCAGCCTCAAGGTGTTCTCGACAGAGTTCACCGGTGCTGACACTTTGATCATTGCCAAAGCGGAGGGGCAGAACGTCATCGTTTCCCTCAAGGAGCGCACGCGTGTCAAGAAGGGCGACAATATTATGATCAGCCCGTCAGCAGGGTTGGAGCACCTGTTTGATAAATCGACAGGAAACGCCTTGCCTGTCGCGAACTGAACCTGAGAAATTCCAGACCATCCACATTGGTGTCAACAATATGCAGGTCAGGCGTCTACACTGACAAAGCTGGCAGGGCAACGGACACCAAAACGTCTGAAGTCCGGTTCCCTTCTGTGTGGATCTCGAGGACGGCGGACGAGGGCAGGGGAGCGGTCAGGGTGATGTCGAGGTCTCTGGGATAGCGCTGGATGCCATGTAGGGTGGCATAGGCATCGATAATGCTGGTGGCGGTGCCTGCACCTGCTTCGCCGTAAAAGGTGCACGAAATCGGTACCTGGAACTCAATGATGCGTGGGCGGCCGATCCTGCGCAGGGTGGCAAGGACGAAATCCTCGCTGGTGCCAAGGAATGCCCAGTATGCGGCCTCGCCACCCCAGTATTCCAGCAGCATGTTCACACGGCTGTCCAAGCTCGAGCAGCTCGAGCAGCCGAGGACCGTATCAATAATTACATCGTGAAGGCTGAGTTGGGTATCAGCAATCAGCTTAAGGCGTTAGCCACGATCCTGAACCTTGAGGACAAGGAAGTCAGAACCTTCCTTGAACAAGATCCTGATACTGCTGCGAAGACCCTGATCTCGAATATCAATGCGAGCCTGCTGAGTTGTAAAAAGGAGTCCTCCACTTACAGCGCGGACGTTCACGACTGGGAGGTTGCCCGAGCAGCAGCCAGAGTGTTCGCCAAAAGATCCTATTCGGTCAAGGAACTGACGAGCGATCCCAGTAGAGCCGTCGAGATGCTGAATTCCATCAACGGTCTGAATGAGGGCTTCTGCCAGCAGAGGATTGCTGAGCTCCTCGCTAAGTCCGCGGACAACGGGCTGAGCAAGTTGGGAAATGCGCCCAGCCAAGAGGTCTTGGATAAACTCACAGCTGCCATTCCTGACTATGCATGGGAAATTATCCGCCAGGCCGCCAGGGTTTTTGCTGACGATGGATTGGAGGAAGAAGAATTCCTTAAAGACGTTGACCACCAGCTGAATGGGTATGCCCTGCTGGCTGTTGATGGTGAGCCAGAATCTGTAACCATCAGGATCAACGGCAAGCCGCGACGTCTTGGTAATGAGCGAGCTACGCCGTCGTTTGGCCATCTGCACTACGAGCTGGGTGGCAAATCCCTGGATGATTGCAGATCCACCATCAGAGAGCTTGCTTGGGATCGTTATCAGGAGCTGGTGGTGAAGCCTGGTGCGTTGTCCGTGCCTGAGAAGCGGGATCTCTACGCAAGATTGGTTCGACTTCAGGGCATCCGGTATGCCGACGTTGGTTCCTTCATCAATGTCTCCGAGCACACAGCCAAGAAATGGGCTGTCGATTCAGAGCAGATAGTTGGTACCAAGGCCTATCCGTCACAGCCCCCTGTCGACGTGTTGGAGGTCCTAGCTATCAGTGGCCTCCAATGGGCTTCAAATGTGGTTTCAAATGCCTTTGGCGATAGTCGCAAGAAGAAGCCTGTCGAATTTCAGCCTTTGGTGCCTGCTGAGTATTGGGTGGCTATTGCACGGTTGAAGCCAGCTAATGCTGTCGAGATCGATCGCGGGGATCAGCCGAAGCGTAGGCGTGGGCGGCCGAAGAAGGTGATGGTTTGATGCTTCGGACGACAGCCGTCACTGCAAAATTTGACAGCCGTGCAGATTGCCAAAAAAGCATGTAATGAGAAGCGTTTAGCGTCTAAAATACAGTGCTCTGATTCCCGATCAGACCCTGAGTTCCTTTAAGGCCCCAGCATTCTTCTGCATCTGTTGAAGGGGCTGTCCACGGGTTAACCTTTCGTTAACGAAAAACTTCTTGCTGGAATCGGAGAATCGGGGCTTAATCCCGGTTGCGAAGCGATTTGCTTCGGAAAAGCGTTACTCCGGGTTCAGCAGAAAATGAATGTGATGCCAGATCACGACTTTGATATCGATTTTGACGAGGAGATCCTCCGGCAGGGAGAGCTCATTTCGGACAAATTGAACATGTTGAGGATCGAGCAGTATCCGCCGAATGCTCAAAAGGGACTACGGCTTTTCTCATCTGCAGAAGTCGCTGACTTCCTCGGCGTAACTCAAAATCACATCAAGAAGCTGCACCTGGACGGCAAGGGCCCCTCCCCTGAAGTCTCATCCTCTGGCCGTCGTTCCTACACGGCTCAGCAGATGCTTGAACTGCGTCAGTACCTCGACAAGCACGGCCGTTCTGACTTCAAACGGTACGTACCTCATCGCCGTCAGGGTGAAGCCCTTCAAGTCGTCTCTGTGGTGAATTTCAAGGGTGGCTCGGGCAAAACGACGACCGCTGCTCACCTGGCGCAATATCTGGCGCTAACAGGCCATCGCGTTCTTGCGATCGATCTCGATCCTCAGGCTTCCCTGACTTCATTGCATGGCATCCAGCCTGAGTTGGATAAGAACCCATCGCTCTATGAAGCGCTCCGATACGATGACCAGCGGATCTCTATAACAGAGATCATTCGGCCGACGAATTTCCCAGGTTTGGATATTGTGCCTGCAAACCTGGAGCTTCAGGAATACGAGTACGAAACGCCTTTGGCAGCATCGAACAAAAGCTCGCCAGAAGGTCGCCTGTTCTTCACTCGCATCTCGACGATCCTGAAGGAAGTCGACGACCGTTACGACGTGGTTGTGATCGATTGCCCGCCTCAGCTGGGCTATCTCACTCTTACGTCCCTGACGGCTTCAACGTCGGTTTTGATCACCATCCACCCCCAAATGCTCGACGTGATGTCCATGAGTCAATTCCTACTCATGCTCGGCGGTATCCTGCAGTCCATCAAGTCCGCAGGAGCGACCGTCAAGCTCAAGTGGTTCCGGTATCTGGTCACGCGCTACGAGCCGACAGATGGACCGCAGTTGTCAATGGTTGGTTTCCTGCAGGCGATGTTCAGCAACAGGATGCTCAAAAACCAGATGGTGAAATCCACGGCGATCGCCGACGCGGGAATCACGAAGCAGAGCGTCTACGAAATCGAGCGGGCGCAGTTCACGCGCTCCACATATGATCGGGCCATCGAAAGCTTGAATGCCGTCAATGGTGAAGTCGTGTCGCTGATCCATAAAGCATGGGGGCGCAAATGATGAATTTGACAGCCGTGCAGAATGGCAATTTCGCTAACAATATGAAGATGATGAAGGCTGTTTCAGGAGGTTTCAATGGCTAGAAAAAACCTGCTGGCAAGCGTGACCGCATCGATCAAGGGCGATACAGCTTCAGCCGAAGTTTCTGAAGCCAGAGCTGATTACACGAAGCGCGGTGCTTCACGTTCAATGCTGCAGTCTTTGGATGAAATGGCAGAGGCCAGTTTGAGGATGGTGGATGGGGAGACCATTATCTCTCTCGATCCCAATTTCCTCGAGGGTTCCTTTGTTGCTGACCGCATTGGTGAGCAGGCTGATGACTTCGAGACGCTCAAGGAAGCTATCAGGAAGAGTGGGCAATCCACGCCGATCCTGGTACGCCCTCATCCGGATGCAACTGGTCAGTATCAAATCATCTTCGGTCACCGACGTGCCAAGGCTGCCCGCGAGCTGGGTATTCAGGTTCGTGCTGTTATCAAGCAGATGGCGGATATCGAGCACGTCATCGCTCAGGGGCAGGAAAACACCGCTCGAGCTGACCTGACCTTTATTGAAAAGGCACTGTTTGCTCGGCGGCTTCTCGACCGCGGCATGACCAAAGAGGTCGCCAAGTCTGCGCTAACAGTCGACGATTCGCTTCTTTCCAGAATGCTGTCTGTCGTCGAGACGATTCCTGAAACCGTTCTCGAGGCCATTGGAGCGGGGAAGGGGATTGGCCGTGATCGCTGGGAAGAGTTGAAGAAACTCGTCATGGTTCCTGCAAATGCTGACAAGGCAGTCGAGTTCATTGCTTCAGAAGAATTCAAGGATGCGCAGGGGAGGGGAGAGGGCTTCAGCCAGATGCTCGCTCACCTGAAAGCGAAGGCAAAGAAGCCAAAGAGACCTACAACCGACCAAGCAGCTGATGCCTGGGCTCCTGAAAACAAGGCTGTTATCATTGCTTCGAAATCAAAGCCGAAGGGGTATTCGCTAGAATTCACGGAGAAGGACGCGAAGCCGTTCGGAGAATTTATCAGATCCCAATTGGATGACCTCTACGAGGCATTCAGGAAATCGGAAAAGAAACAACCAGGAGACTAAACCCGCAAAAGAAAAAGGCCCCAAACGTCACCGTCGTGGAAGCCTCTCTCATCTCTTAGCAAAGTGAGAATCGCATTTCCCCGAATCGCTGTCAAGAGTCGTAACGTCTGTTTGGACGGCTGGAATTCTTTTGCCTGAAGATAGGTGAAGGAAAATGGAGACGCATAACATTGCGACCACCCCATTCGGTGGCCGTGCGATGTCGCTTGCCTTACTGGCTGGCTACAAGGAAGCTGACGAGATCCCAGAGGGGAAGGTCGTCGACAAGTGGAAGGTCTATCACGATCTCTGCGAAGCTAAGGCAATCATTGGTGTCAGTGATCGCTCGCTGGCGATCCTGCACGCCTTGCTGTCGTTCTACCCCGAAGCTGAATTGTCTGAGGAACACGGCCTGGTGGTCTTTCCATCCAATCGGCAGCTGTCCCTGCGAGCTCACGGCATGGCCGATACGAGCCTCAGACGGCATCTGGCTGCTCTCGTTGATGCCGGGCTCATCCTGAGGCGTGATAGCCCCAATGGTAAGCGCTATGCCCGCAAGACGGGGGAGGGGGCCTTGGAAGAGGCGTTTGGTTTCTCCCTTGCACCGCTTCTTGTTCGCTCAGAAGAGATCCAGGCGGCCGCCGATCATGTTCGGGCAGAGAACCGTGCGTTGAAGCTGATGCGTGAGCGTGTGACGCTCTACAGGCGCGATATCTACAAGATCATCGAGGCAGCCATGGAAGAAGGCGCTGCTGGCGACTGGCAGGCTCTCTGGAGCTGTTTCCGGGCTGTTGTGGATGCAATCCCACGCCGAGCTACTGTCGCCCAGCTCGAGGCTATCGTGGGCGATCTCAGCGAGATCCGCGAGGATATCGACATGATGTTGGAAAAGCTCACAAATACTCAAAATATGGGCGGCAATGCCGTTCAATATGGACGGCAGCAAACTGAATCAAAACCAGACTCTATTTTTGAATTTGAACCCGCTTTCGAAAATGCAGGGGAGGCGAGGGCACAGCCAATCAGTCGGCCAATGAACCCGCCGAAGGCCTACCCACTTGGATTAGTGCTGAAGGCTTGCCCCGAGATTATCGACTACGCCCCCGAGGGAATAACCAGCTGGCGCGATTTCATGATGGTTGCCGCCCAGGTCCGCGGTTTCCTTGGGATCTCGCCTAGTGCCTATGCGGATGCCCTCGACATTATGGGTCAGGAAAGCACCGCGATTGTTATTGCCTGCATCCTGCAAAGGTCCGGTCACATCAATTCGGCTGGGGGATATCTGCGGGCACTGACCGAGAAGGCGAGGGAAGGGGAGTTCTCTGTCGGGCCGATGTTGATGGCGGCGCTGAAAACGAACGGTGAGCCAGCGAGGATGGTGGGGTGATGGTTGGGAGGCATCCCTCCAGGCATCAAAGCTTAGGACATTGACTTTCACTGAGAGTGGGTTACGGTGTATTTCATTGAAATACGGAGCAATTGGACATGTTTCATAGCGAAAAAACTCAAGTGTCGCTGAGGCTGCCGACACCTTTAGTTGCTGAATTTGACCGGATTGCCGGGATTCTGGAGCGTGATCGCACCTGGGTGATGCAGAAGGCGCTCAGTCATTACCTGGCAGGGCAAGGTGCTGAAATTCTCCGCGATGCTCAAGGTATAGACGAACTGGATCGCGGGGAAAGCGTTGACCTAGAGGACGTTCTCCAGAAGGCTCGAACTATCGTTGACGCAGCCGAATATCGACGCGACATGCGGGTCGGTTAATGCCTCCTGTTCGCCTATCTAAAAGCGCGGAACGCTGGTTCCTGAGCAGGGTTGCCGAACTTGCGGAAATGGACCCTGGAGCTGCTCGACGGCTAATTGAACGGCTGGAGAGGCAGAAAGATCTCCTTTCGACGTTTCCTCAGATGACAGAAAAAGGAATTCTGGAAGGGACTCGGAAGGTGAGTATGCCTCCTCTGGTGCTCACTATTCGCGCCCGCGACGGCATCATCGAGATTGCCGCAATCAGGGACGCACGCCAGAAGGACGCATATGCGCCAGTCGAGCTTAGCATTGCAGACGGCAGTGATGAAGACGACAAAGAAGAGACGTATAGTGGCGGCGCGTTTCGCCGATAGATACGAGGCCCCCGCGCTCGAACCTCAGGAGCCATTTTTATATTATTCAGATGGAGACCAAAATGATGGCAGACAAGCTTTCAGATCCCTTGACGATGAAGCTGCCCGTCGATGTTTTGGCCGACATCGAGAAAATCGCTGGGGCCTGCGACCGAACCAGAAGCTGGGTCATCGTGCGGGCGTTGAAAAGCTATCTGGCGGCCGAGGGCAAGGACATCCTGGCAGTAATCCGAGGGCGAGAGCAGATTGCTGCTGGTGAGTGGGAAGACCTGGACGATGTCATCGATGATCTTGATAGGATTATAGCAATCCCTGATGCCTACGAGGATGAACAGGGCTTCGATAATTTGAAGAAACGTGCCGCTCGAGGTGATGTCGATGCGGCATTAAGAATCCTGGACCGTGTTCCGTCCGGTGATGAGGAAGAGCCGACCCTCCATTTGCTATCCACCCCAGCTAATTCCGAACGTTTGAGCGAGAGCGTCCAGCAGCTAGCCGACGGAAAGGCAGTTATCAAAGATCCGACAGATGATGTCCGGAAGGGGTGACGGCCGTTAAGCCATCACCTTATCGAGGGTGTCTGAATTGACGGCGGTCACCTTCGTCATCGACGTTTTGGGCACCAGCTCGCCATGGCCGCGTTCGAAATCATTGATGTAAATTCTACGCCGCAAGCTCCTGCCAGGACCATAAGCCTGTCTGCGCCAGAAACCCGGAACCTCATGTCTCCTGTACGGAGCTCGTTTGCCTTCCTCGGGTCCGCGTGGACCATAGCTGCCACGCTTTACCGACGAGACATAAGAAATCTTGAACAGGCTCTCGTCGGCGGCAACCATTGGATTCTTGCTTGAAAAGGCAGCCTTGGAAGCCCGGTTGTTGCGGCGTGGAAGATCGACGATTCCGGCCTCAGGATCCTCCTGGACTTCGGTGACATATAGGAGGGTGGAGAGCAGGAAGTCTTCAAGCGGCTTGAATATTCGAGCAGTCCCGGGATGAGTTGTTGAACCTGCTCGCCTACGCGCCGTCGGCCGGGACGATCTCGGTAGGCCCCGCCGTGTCAGGAGCCGCGCCGTCAATGGCATCGATCAGGACGTGAAGCTTAACAAGGCCCTGTGGTTGCTGGGCGAGCGGATGGCCGCCCTCAAGGGCATCAAGGTCGCCGCCTGAACCTAGAAAGGAGATGGTGCTGGCGCGGAAATCCACCACCATCTCCATGGCATAAACTTGACAAACTGTAGCTTTTAACCTACAAGTGGTCATGAGCATATTCAAGCAATCCGCCACATTCCGAAAGTGGCACATGAAGCTAAAGGACGGGCGGGCAAAGGCGGCGATTGCTATGCGTTTGCAGCGCCTGGCAATCGGAAATGCAGGCGATGTGGCTCCGGTGGGAGAAGGTGTAAGCGAACTGCGCATTCACTATGGCCCAGGCTATCGCGTCTATTTCCAGCAACGCGGTGACCTGATCATTGTGCTCTTGTGTGGAGGCGACAAGAGCACGCAGGACAAAGATATCCGCACGGCGAAAGAGATCGCCGCCCAATGGAGTGAAAACGATGGCTGAGAAATTTTACGACTTCGACGTAGCGGAAATGCTGACGAGCGACGAGGCTATCGAAGCCTTTCTCGCGGAGGCTATGGAATCAGGAGATACCAAGCTGATTGCGTCTGCACTTGGAACAATCGCGCGTGCAAAAGGTATGACTAAAATTTCCCGAGACACTGGGCTGAGCCGTGAACACCTGTATCGCTCCTTGAGCCCAAATGGAAATCCGACGCTTGAAACAATTGTCGCTGTTCTGAAGGCAATCGGCTTCCATCTAACGCCGAGGCATAATGCTGCTTAGCGCTGTAAGCCCCTCCGGCCGGATCGACCGGCCTGCGAGGCTTGTTGCTGGCGCTCACCGCCGTCCTAGTTGCGTATCCCAATTGCTTTAGAATTAATACGCAACGGCGTTGCCTAAACGAACGTTTACACACCCGTTGCGCAAACGCCCGGGGAGACCCGGAAAGAGCCCGGAAATGCTGTGTCCATCCGAGGTAATTTTTAAAGCGTTGCGTATTGCTGAAAAACGTTCTGTAATGCGCAACGGCGAAAGAACCCGTGAAGATTGGATATGCAAGGGTTGCGGCGGTCGATCAAGCGTCGAAATGCAACGCCCTCTATCTGGACGCCGATAGTATCTTAGCCTGCGGAGGTATCCAAGTCACGGTCGGCCGGCGCTTTGCTCTTTCGAAGGCGGGGGAGGCCGAAGGGGCGCTGCCCCTTCTCATCCCCTAACAGGCTTCCGCCCACCTTCCTTCACTGCGCTGGCGCTGCGTTTCGTGCAGGCGGTTCCCCGCGAAACCTGTTTCCCCTCCCAGCCCCGCTGTTCCGCACGAGCTCGGGA
>NZ_JAJAWH010000004.1 GCF_020531965.1 Pseudorhizobium xiangyangii
TCACCCCAACCGAATGTGGAGTGGGGCGACTGGACTGTCGATGACACCGATACAGCGCGAGAGATCCTGAATTACCTCGGGATAGGCGACGATGCATCGCGTGAGCCGGGGGCAGATCGTCGTCGCGACAAGATCGCTGGGATGATCCGCGCTCGCATTGATGCTGCGGCCGCAGCGCCGCCCCAGCCGAATGTGGCGGGCATGAGCCGCGACCTTATGGGCAAGATCGCTGATGAGGTTTTCGACGGCGCGATCGAAGACGCCCGTGTGATCGAGGAAATCTATGCGGTCATCAAGCGGCACGAACTCGATAAGGGTATAGACCAGATCATTGCGGACGGCGGGCCTGTTGACGAGGCCAACATATCGATTGCTCGAAACGGTATTGCTGACGGGGAAAGAGCGCTGCTCGCTTTGCAGTATTCCGAAATGACCTTCACCAGCGACGATGACGCGCTAGAATTCCTGAAACGTTACGGCCATGAGGAAAGCCAGAACGGCGTCATTCGCGGCGACTGGAGGTCTTTTGACGCCGATTGCCGCGCAGCCATTGGGTACCTCTGCGACGAATGGGACTTCGTTTTCGAAGATACCGCAAACCCATCGCCGCAGACGACGGCGGCTGTGTCCACCCCTTCCCCGGAGGGTCGGCTATGACGGTTGAACTCAAGCCATGCCCGTTCTGTGGTGGTGAGCCGAACGCAGAACCTGAAAACAACGGTCTCGGTGTCTTCTGGATCATCTGCGACAACGGCCGCGACAATTGCGGCTGCGAAGGCCCGTACCAGAACTCCGTCGAGGATGCGGGAGCCGCCTGGAACCGTCGCGCTCCCTCCACCCTTGATGCGGAACTACAGAAGGCGAGAGAGGCGCTGGCGCCGTTCGCCGTCCGCGCCGGGAAGCTTGATGGCTTGTGGAAGGATCACGAGACAAATTGGGGCACCGAGTACGGCAGCACGAAGATTACCATTGGAGACCTCCGCCGCGCTCGCGATGTCTTCCGCTCTCTCAGCCATAAGGAGGGGTGAGGGATGACGCGAGCCGCTTTCAGACAGGCAGACATGGAACGTATCTTCCGCGCAGCCAAGAGCCAGGGCATGGCGGTCCAGATCGATATTAAAACGCTGGTTGTTACCGCTATCCCCGATATCCACAAGCATGACGGCATTGACCACACATCCGCAGTCCAGCCCATCATCCGAACGGGCAATGGTGCCCCATACGGAAAGGAAAACTGGGATGAGGACTGACAGACCCGGTTATCAGTACCGGGACAATCGAGACGGGACGAGGATCCACTACTGGAATCCAAAGAGGGCGGTAAAGGGTTCACCTGCCGCCCTCTCGGCTATTCGCCTCCCCGATGGTCTCACCGACGAAGAAATAACCGAAGAATGCCAGCGCCGCACGGCGGAGCTGAAGGCAGAATTGGTCGACCTGACGACGCCGAAGAAGTTCGACGGCACGTTCAAGTCGCTGATCGATATGTTTCGGGCTGACACGACGAGTTCGCTGCATACTGTCAAGCACTCCACGAGGATCCGGGACTATGAGCCCAGCCTGAGAGTGCTGACGAAAAACATCGGGGATCGGTATGTCGCCGGCCTCACCGCGTCTGACGTCAAGCGATGGTTCGCGAGATGGCGCGGGAAAGGCCACAGGAGGGCCACAGGCGCGATCAAGCTCCTCCGGCTGATAATCTCCTACGGAGCCGGTGAGCGGCTTCCTGGATGCGCTGAAGCGAGATTGATCCTGTCGGACATGCGCTTCGAGCAGCCCGCACCGCGCACGGTCGCGATGACCTATGAGCAGTGCCTGGCGATCGTGCAGAAAAGTGCAGAGTTGGAATGCCCGTCTATCGGGTTTGTCGAGGCCGTGAAGTTCGAAACGGCTCTCCGCCGAATCGATGTGATCGGTGAATGGGCGCCGCCGCCTGAAGGTGGGGAGTTCCGCTGGAGTGGCCTCATGGCCAAGGATATATCAAAAGATAAGATCCTGACGCTCAAGACGAGCAAGACCGGCGCCGCGGTAGCGCGAGATCTGAATGGCTATCCGCTGGTATCGGAAGCGCTGAAGTCCTACCGGATACCCGACATCGGCCCGGTGGTGATCGATGAGGACCACGGAAAGCCATACTGGGAAAATCGGTACACCGAGAAATTCCGGAAGGTGAGAGATGCCGCCGGCGTGCCGTCGAACGTCTGGTCTATGGATTCTCGTGCTGGGGCTGTTTCGGAGACCGTCGAGGCGACAGGTTCGCTCGAAGCTGCTCGGGATCTTGCCACCCACACCACGACGAAAACAACGAGGCGCTACAGTCGTGGGGATGGTCTTGAGGCCAGTCGGCTTGTTGCCGAGGCAAGGGTAGGAAAGCGGGAAAAATAGAGCCCGTGACACGAGGTGACATGAGTGACACGAGGAAAATCTAAGTCATTGAAAAGACTGGAGCGGGTAACGGGAATCGAACCCGTGTATTCAGCTTGGAAGGCTGCTGCTCTACCATTGAGCTATACCCGCGGGTCTGCCCTTACGATCCAGAGACGGAATGGTGGAGGGAGTTGGATTTGAACCAACGTAGGCTGAGCCAACGGATTTACAGTCCGTCCCCTTTAACCACTCGGGCATCCCTCCAGTTTTCCGTCTGGATCGTGAGACCAAGCTCGCAGTCCGAAGCGGTTCGGCTTCCGACTGCGCCGCGTATATGACGGCCTCATGTCCGTCTGTCAACACAGCTTTTCCGCCAAAATCGCGAAAAAATATTTGACGCCAGATTGGCAGGTACCGGCACCAGTGACTAGGCCGCAGCCATCACCAAGGTTATAAGACCGCATGAGCAACAATGACAAAAACGACAAGTCCGGCCGTGACGGCCATTACGCCACCCTGCGCAGAGCCGTTCGCGATGCCAAGCGCGAGCGCGGTGAAATTCCAACGCCTTCACCTCGCAGGAGAGAGAAGGCGGCAGGATGGCAGCCGCCACAGCTGCAGCCGGACCAGGTCCATCTTTATGGACTGCACACCGTGCGGGCGGCCCTCGACAATCCGGAACGCACGATCATCAAGCTGTCGGTGACCCAGAACGCATTCGCGCGGCTGGACATCGGCGATCCCGGCGCCCTCTCCTACCCCGTGGAATTCGTCTCGCCGCAGGACATCGACAAGGTGCTCGGCCCCGACGCGATCCATCAGGGCGTGATGCTGGAGACACGGCCGCTGCCGGTGCGCAGACTTGAGGCTCTGAAGGAAAGCCCGCTTCTGCTCGTTCTCGACCAGGTGACAGATCCCCACAATGTCGGCGCGATCATGCGGTCAGCCGTTGCCTTCGGCGCCGGCGCGCTTGTCACCACACAGAGACACAGCCCGACCGAATCGGGCGTCCTGGCAAAATCCGCCTCCGGCGCACTGGAACTCATCCCCTACATCCAGGTCACCAACCTGGCCACGGCTCTGGAAGAGCTTCAACGGCTGGGGTTCCAGACGATCGGACTCGATTCGGAGGGACCGCAGGCACTGGAGGGCGCGTTCGCCGGAGAGAAGATCGCACTCGTACTGGGATCCGAAGGCAAGGGCCTGCGCCAAAAGACGCGCGAAACGGTCAATGCACTTGCACGTCTCGACATGCCGGGCGCGATCAAATCCCTCAACGTTTCGAATGCGGCAGCCATTGCCCTTTACGCCAGCCGGCAGCATCTGGCAGGCGGCAAACGTTAGCATCTCCCGACTTTTACAGCATCAAGTGGGCAAGTCCCCCGCTTGATGCTGTAACTTCATTTTGCGTTACAAGCAGGATAGCAGCTGGCTCGCGATCTGATCGAGCGGGGAGCGTTTATCGAGGTATGTATCGATAGGCCGCTTGAAGAATGTGCGCGACGCGGGGCGAAGGGCCTCTACAAGCGTGTCCTGTCCGATGATATTTGTAACGTCGCGGGCATCATTTCTGCCTGCGAAGCTTCGGAGAAGCCAGAGCTTCGCCTCAAGTCAACGGGAGCCCAGCGGGAGATGCCGGCGATGCAAATTCAGGAACTTCTGGAGCGGCGGTGGCAAATTCATGACGACGATGCTTGACGTCTTCGAACGCGCCGCACTCGACGCGGGAGAAGTTATCCTCCAGATCTACGAGAACGGTCCAACGACGAGCTACAAGGCCGACTGTTCTCCGGTAACGGAAGCGGACGAGTGCGCCGAGCGGATCATTCTGGACGCCCTGCTGCAGGCCTTTCCGAATATTCCCGTGGTGGCGGAGGAAGCGGCCGCGGCCGGGCATGTGCCAGGCATCTCAAACCAGGGCTTCATCCTGGTCGACCCGCTCGACGGAACCAAGGAATTCATTGCGCGCCGCAGCGAGTTCACCGTCAATATCGCGCTGATTGAGGGTGGCGTTCCTGTTGCCGGCGTTGTCTACGCGCCGGCGCTGGGTGTGGCATATTCCGGCGACCGCCATGGTGCCTGCCGGCTGACGATCGGTCCCGACTTCTCGATCGTTCAGCGCAGCCCGATACAGGCCCGTCCTGTCGGGGCTTCTCCGATCGCGGTTGCCAGCCGGTCTCACAACACGCCGGAGACGGATGATTTTCTGCGGACATCCAACATCACCGAGACTCGGTCAATCGGTTCGTCCCTCAAGTTCTGCCTCCTGGCGGAGGGAGATGCCGACGTCTACCCCCGGTTCGGACGGACCATGGAATGGGATACGGCGGCAGGCGACGCGGTGCTTCGAGCAGCCGGTGGAGCAACCACCACTCTGGACGGGCACCCCCTCACCTACGGGAAGACCAACCAGCCCCACGAGGCGGATTTCGCCAACCCGCACTTCATAGCGTGGGGACGCAGGATAGACGCGGCCACCAAGCTGCAGCTGGCATAGCCGAATACCTGAATGCCCCGTTCCGGTAGCGAGGCAATAAAAAAGGCCGGGGCGAAATCGCACCGACCTTCCTCATTATCGCTTACCTACCAGTGCCAGTACATCCGTGGTCAAAAGTCTAAAGCGACGGCGGCGATTGCGAGCGGCGAACTCATTCAGCGCTCATCAGCAATGCCGATGTCACTCATATAGCGGGCCAATGTGACAGAAAGATGTACAGAACGTGATGGCGAAACGGCGCCGCCATCCAACGCCCTGAAAGTCTTGTCAGCCCTGCCTCCGTCTTCCAACAATCCCAAAGAAGACCTTTCGTCACACCCGCAAGAGGTTGCGGATCTACTGCAGACGTTTAAACGGAACTACTTGACTGAAATCAAGGAGACCGACTTGCTAGACCTCGAAGGCCAAAACGAAGAGATGATCACACTGACCGCTGATATCGTATGCGCGTATGTTCAGAAGAACGTCGTTCCGCAGTCAGCTCTTACCGATCTGATCTCGTCTGTACATGGTGCGCTTGCAGGACTGGGCCACACGCCGGAAGCGCCTGTCGCTTTCGTCGCCGAGCCTGCAGTCCCGGTGAAGAAGTCGGTCAAGCCGGAATCCATCTCCTGCCTCGAATGCGGCAAGTCCTTTAAATCCATCCGCCGCCACCTGAACGCCTCGCACTCCCTCACCCCGGAAGAGTATCGCGAAAAGTGGTCGCTGCCTGTCAGCTACCCGATGACTGCACCGGCCTATGCCGAAGAGCGTTCGCGCCTGGCAAAGGAAATGGGCCTTGGTCAGAAGGCGGGCGCGAAAGCCAAGGGCCGCAAGAAAGCGGCCTGATCCAGCGGCCAATTGGCATTATTGCCTTGAACGCGTTCACAATGGTTCCTTTGGCGCATTTTTGATTTGCTGAGAGCCGACCCGGGATTGCGGGAAATTGCCATCGAGAATTGACCCGACTTTCAGGATCGATCGTCGTGGTCAATTTCCTGCGTTTTTCTGCTTCGTGGTTTTGGGTTCATGCGCAGAGCTGTTCCCCAGGCGGAAGCTGTCGTTTCCGGTTTCGAGGATGTGGCAATGATGCGCAAGTCATGGGAGGTTCCGGCAACTCGATGAGGCCACGCGGGACGGCTTCGCGCCCGGTCTGCTGGAACGCGATTGAACCCCCAGGGGCCAAGGTGCCAATAAGGTGATTTCACAGTTCGCGTCGATCTGCCTAGGTTCTCAGGCAATGATCCACCGTCAAAAGAGAGCCCGCCCTTGTGGCGGGTTTTCTGCTTTTGTTACCGCAGACATTAGCCCGGAGCAGTTTCAAAGGGGAGAGGATGCACCTAAATGCTTGATTTTAATGGTGCCCCCGACAAGGTTCGAACTCGTGACCCCCTGATTACAAATCAGCGATCCTTTATTATCAGTGGAAATCGATGGATATCAAACCGTATCAGTATCAATGACTTAGCACTTCCGGCCATATTAGTCATTATCACGCCTTCCTACCCATCTGCTACCAGTCAGCTACCACGCCGCTTGACGGTATAGCAAGAAGGCGATATGCGTAGCGCATACAGGGGAAGTCTAGATGGCTAAGCTCAAAGCGTGCCCGTTCTGCGGTGGACCCGGCGTATATCGCCGGGCAAACGCGTCGTGGGTTAAGCACCCAAATTGGACCGCCGGTTGTGAACACGGCCACGCTACAAGTCCGGATATGGAAAGCAAGAAGGAAGCGGCCGACTGGTGGAACCGCCGTCCGAAGCGTCGAAGTGCCACCGCTGACATGCAGCGCGACGCCGTTCTTGAGGAAGCCGCCACTATGGCGGAGCATGCGACGATAAATGTAAGTATGCATTGGGACGGTCCAGATGATCCGCCCGGAAGGCGAGCCATCGACCATCGTGATGTTATCGCCGCTGCTATCCGCGCGATGAAGGTTTCCCCGGTATGATATCCGCTCTTATCCTTTGCGCCACCTTGTCCGTGTCCGATGGTGACACGTTGAAATGTGACGGCCAACTTCTCCGCCTCCTCGGCTCCGGGGTCGTCAATGAGGTGGGCATAGACACGCCGGAGCTTCGGACGTGGAAATGTCAGAAGGAACGCCGCCTTGCCAAGCTGGCGAAAAATCGCCTCCGGGAACTGCTGGACGGCGAGGAGCCTAAGATAGCGGCGAAAGGCCATGATAAGTTCGGCCGCCCTCTGGTGAACGTCTACGTCGGCGACAGAGAGATAGGGGCGCAATTGCTCCGGGAGGGTTTCGCCAGGGAATGGCGGAAGGGCCGCAAGGTGAATTGGTGCGATTGAAAGGATCAAGCGGAAATGAGCATGAAAGAGCGCTGGAACAGTCCAGCCAATAAGGCCGCGCTTAAGGCCATCCCGGTTTCGCTGTTCGCGGCCGCCGGTGTCACCGGAGTCGTTGCTGCCATGGGCGGAAGCCCTAGCCTCGGCATCTTTGGAATTATCTGGCTACTCACCTACGCCTTCACGGCGTCCGCAATGATGAAGAAGGCGAAACCCTGATGTCGCAGAGACAGAACGCAAAGAAGCTCCCAAAGCTGAAACCCGGCACCATCTCCGGATCGGTTGATGCCCGCGCGCTAACCGCCCGGCTCCGCACCTTGGCACGGCACGCGGACATCGCTGGACCTCGGATCCCCATCCTCAATTGCGTGACGATTGAACTAGACCAGTTTTATATGCGGGTGTCCCACTTCGGGCTTGATAAGGCGATGACGGCCACCATCCCGGCCACCGGCTCCGGATCTACGTGCGTCCCACTGAAAACCCTTCTGGCCTTCATGTCCGGCGCGGACGGTGACGTCGTCACCATCGCCAAGGGTGATAGCGATGATGTCGTGACCTTCACTTGTGGCGCCTGGCGGTCCGAAATCGTCCCGAACAACATCGAAGACGCTCCGCAAATCAGCTTGCCCGGCGAACCGGTCCGTTCCTTCGCGATGTCGGAAGGCGTCTTCAAGCACGCCGTTGCCTTTGTAATGCCAATGGTCTCCACGGAAGAGACCCGGTACTACCTAAACGGCGTCTGCTTTGAGGTGGATGACGACCGCTTCCGCGTTGTTGCTACCGATGGCCACCGCCTCGCAGTCCGCGAAGGTGCGACCCCGGCTCCTCTGAAAAAGTGGGACGCGAAGCCCATCCTTCCCCGTGGAACGGTTTCAGCGCTCCTGGATATCATCGGTCCCGCGCAGTGCTTCGCCCACTTCCACGCATGGCCGGAGGACATGAAGAACAAGCACGCCGGATTCCCATCCCACGCCGTATTCACCCGCGAAGGCTGGACAGTGGTGTCGAAGCTCATCGACGGCACCTATCCGGACTGGCGCCGGGTCATCCCGAAGGTTCTTGGCGACGCCGTTGCCACCGTTGACGCAAAACCGTTCGAACGGCTGGCTACCATCGCCAGGGGCGCCGGGGCACATGGCTCCATTTCCACGCGTGCGGTTCGCATCACGGACGCGGACGGTCACGGTTTCAGCCTTCAAATTCATTCACCCGGCGAAGTGAAGTTGTCCGGTTCCGCGCCTGGTGAAGCCTCGGCACCATTCGAGCCGTTCGGCGTCAACCTTTACTACCTCGCCAGCATCGCGAAGGCGTTCGGTTCCAAGAAGCTCAAGTTGGCCATCAAGGGACCCGGTGACCCCATCACTATTACCACGCCGGAGTCACCGACTGGTGAATTCGCTGTTCTGATGCCGATGCGGGTTTAGCCCGCATCAACCCGTGAAAGGAAGCCATGTCCGATAAACCTCTAAAGAAAGGGGAGCCGGGGACATCTTGGAATGATCCAAAGGTTCCCGGCCTCCGCCTCCGCTATCTCGAAACGAAGGCGGTATATTATCTCTACTACCGCACACGAACCGGGAAGCAGCGAAATCACCGGGTCGGTGACGAACGTGTATTGACCCTGACAGGGGCACGGGAGCAAGCCCGCGCCCTACTCCAACGCGTCGCCAACGGCGAGGACCCCGGCGCCGATAAGTCAGACAAGGCGAACCGCGCCACAATGCAGATGCTTAAGGATTGGCACCTTGAGCGCCACGCGGATCAGAAGAACAAGAAGACGTGGCGGGACGAAATCGCCGCCGCCTACGACAACCACATCCTTAAGCATTGGAAGCCGGAAACTGCCGTGGCTGATGTCACCTTGGCGCAAGTCTCCGACCTCCATCACAAGATGCGGAAAACGCCGACCATGGCAAACCGGGTGATGTCCATGCTTCACAAAGCGTTCAACCTATCGGAGACGTGGGGGTGGCGGCCAAAGAACTCGAACCCGGTCGACGTGGAGCGCTACAAGGAAACGAAGCGGCGGAGACACCCGCAAGCCGATGAAGCCGTTAGACTTCTTATCGCCATGGACAAGTTGCGGAAAGAACGGCCGTGGTTCATCGGCCTGGTGGAGCTTCTATGCTTTACTGGCGCCCGCCTCGGCGAAATCAAGAACGCGAAGTGGGAGTGGGTCAAGGATGACGGCTTGCATCTTCCGGATTCAAAAACCGGGGAGAAAGTGGTTCCGTTGTCCAGCCTGGCGCGGGATGTCCTAGCCACGATCCCGCAGGTCGAAGGGAACCCCTACATCATCGTGGGACGCCGCAAGGGTGCCCACCTAGTCAACGTGTCGAAGCCATGGACAGAGCTAATGAAGGCCGCCCACATAGAAAACCTAGTCCGGCACGACCTCCGCCGCTTCTTCGCGTCAGCGGGCTTGTCTGGCGGTCTGCAGCTATCGCAGGTCGGCGAGCTACTAGGCCACATGGAAGCGTCAACAACGAAGCGCTACGCCTTCCTTCTGGTGGGTGCCGCCCAAATTGCCGCCGATACCGCCGCCGATAACGTCAAGGCGATAATGACCGGAGGCGGGAACGTTGTCCCTCTTCGCAGTATCCGGTAATTGCCGCGCGGATATGCGCCATGTATATAGACGGTGAAAGGGAAATCCATGACCGTCTCAAACGATAAAAACCAACGCGAGTTCGCGCTTCTGTTCGATCAATCACGATTGAGCCAGACAAAGCTTTCCCGGCTTCTCGGCGTTTCGGTCATGACCGTGAACCGTTGGCTATCGGATCGAGACGATGCCGTTGACCCGCCGTACTATGCCCTTAGCTTCCTCCGCGTCTTCCTGATGCTCCCGGAGGCGGCGCGGTCCCGGATCCCGGAGAAACCGAAGAAGTGATGGAATGGCCGGGTCTCCCCGGCCATTTTTCTCACGTATGGACATCTTCGGGGGGCTTGGATTTCGCCTTGGCGCGCGCCTTCTTGCCGCGCTCTTTCGTCAACATAGTCTCGAGTCGCTTGATGATGCTGGCATGGGTTTCGGCCTCGGCGTAGTCATCCGGGGAGCCGTACCTTTTTTGAAGCGCTATCGCCTTTTTGATTGCGGTAAGCCTGGTGGTGGCAAGCTGGCCACGCGGCTCTCCATCCACCGGCCAAGAAACCCGCCACTCTGGCCCAATAGGATCAAGCCAGCCGAAGTCGCCGTGTTTCTTTGACTTCTTCCCCCACGTCCACGAAGCCTTAAGGGTGGCGTAAACCGTCCCTTTCCTGATCGAGCGAACTACCCATTCGGACCACGCGATTTTTCCGTTTCCGTCTTCGGCCCAAACCTCGAAGAGAACGTCACCGGGTTTCATAGCTGGCATCCCTTTGCCTTGGCGAGGAGAACCCGCCGGTTGACTTCGACCGCTCCCGCCGCGATGGCGCGGGCACGGTTCCTTTTGCAGATGTCGTAATGAGGTGCGCCGGGCTTGTCCTGAAACCACCGGCGGACGCCGAGGAAGTCGGCCGTGGCGTGAAGCTCCGCCAGGGTGTCCGCCGCCATGTGGCACATGATGAGGCGGCCGATTCGGTAGCCGGGCGGATCCACGTAGACGGTCACCGCCGACTCCACCGCTTGAACCGTGGTGACCGTTCCGCCAGCCAATCGCCGAGTCTGTCAATCTCGGCGTGGTAGAGAAACGCGCACAGTCCACCGGACCCGATGCCAGATATGATTTGACCAGCCTCATAGAAGAAGTCGCCGGGCTTCATCTCACTGCCTCCGGGTCGCCTCTCCTCGCCGGGTTCGGCTCCGTAAGACTCCAGCGGCCGAACTTCTTCATCTTCGCCATGGATAGCCGGAGTCCGTCACATTTTTCCGTGCCGGTGTAGAGCATCCGGCCGAAGCGATTGAATTCCGAAGCGATGACGTAGCCGCCGTCGACAAGCTCTTTCATGGCGCCCGTGGCCCGTGCTGTCATCACGCTTTGCGCTCCGTCGCCGCCCACCTTCATGGATGTTTTAGAACCGTAGCCGAACCACGCGGTGATGAGGACTCTTGCGTCCATAGAGAGTTCTTCGCCGGGCTTCATACTCCACCGCCTTCCAACGCGGCTTTGCCTTCCGGTGTGATGGAGTAGACGAAGCGTTGCGCGTTGCCTTCGATGGCGACGAGACCGGCGCCCACCAGTTGCCGTAGCGTTTGCGCCGTATTCCTTCCGAGGTGGACGGACATCAATCCGGACACCTTGAAGCGGGCTTGGCGGTCCCGGAGGACTTCAAGGGCTTTCCGCTCGGCTCGGCTCATGCGTCACCGCCTTCCTTGGCGGGGGCGTGTCCAACAGCGCGGTAGATGTCAACGGCCACATACGCGGGCCACAGAACCGCGCCTAAGAATAGCACCGACCTATCTTCCGGAAGCTCTTTCCCGTGGTTCTTAACCCACGCGACTTGAACTCCCATACCGATTGAAAACCAAATGATGACGGCGAAAATCCCCTTCATGCGTCACCGCCTTCCGCTGGTTGGCGTGGGGCGATGTGCCGGATAATCTTGACGCCAGGCGTTCCCGCCTCGCCGCTCCGGAGCCTCCGGATCGATGCGGCAACTTCCGGGGTGGCGACCTCCTCCACGTAATCAAGAAGCTTTGTCATCGGCTCTCGCCTTTCAAGCGTGACTGACGAAGAGCGGCCGCAAGCGCTTCTTGCCAAGCGGTGTCGCCCTCAATCTTCTCGCTGATTTCTTCAAGTTCCCGCGCCATATGATCCGGAGACATACCGGCTAGGTCATTCGTGAAGTCGCGGATGGCGGCGAAGTCTACGATGTCTTGCATGCCGATGGCGCGGAGGGTTCCGTCATCGTCCAGCAGATAGACCGGCTTACCCGCCTGTTGCGCATAGGTGATTTCCTGGCGGACACCTTCGGAAGCCGTCCACCCATCGATTCCGGCGACCACTACACCCACGGCGGGATCAATAAACGCCTTGTTGAAGGCAAGCCAGAAAACATGATCCTTCGGAAGTTCATGTTCCACGGCGGCCGCATGGGTGGCGTGGATGGGCGAATAAACGTGGATGCCAGCTTCCAGAAGCTTACCGGAGGCATGAAGAACGGCCGCCGCGCGCGCCGCCCTAACCTCCGGCTCGGGGTGGCTATACGGGCTGGCGAGATACCAGAACCCCGTCGTTCGCATCCTTTCAATTTTCATATTCTTGATCCTTTTTATTTGCAAAACGTCAACGCCTAGCTTATGAAGGGTTCGATTTCGAAGCGGGCGAGCCGGATGATGATGGAAAGCAGAACGAAGCCCGCTAGAGCCACGATGAAGGCACCGAAGAGTCCGGTAGCCACGTCGGCCATGACGGCGGAGCCGAGTTCATACCCGGACACTGAAAGCAGAATGGCGGTGCCTCCGGCCATGGCAAAGACCAGAAAAATCATGATGGTCGACGCGAACGTGATGAAGCTGGACCACCGCAAAAGTTTAAGCAGAAAAGCACGCATCTATGTCTTCCTCCTCATGATGATTTCGAAGCCGAATGTTTCGGCAATGGCTACCGCGTTGCAGAGCGTCGGGGACCTCGCGCAGGACCGCCACGCGTAGACGGAATTGACGGACACGCCGGACCGCTCTTCCATGTCGCCGAGAGACATCCCCCGGTTCCGCCGCTCCTCGTCTAATGCGGCCATGGCCGTCTTTTGGTCTCTCATGTTGTATTCGGAATTGCTCATTGTCCGCATCTCTCCGCGCGCATCCTTTCCCGCAACTTGATCTTCTCCGGGGCGGACAGGTTTCCGGCTATCTCATTGCATTTCCGATGTGCCAGGAACTTGTTTGACAGGTGGTCGGGACCGCCGTGGGCGATGCAAACAAGGTGTTCAACAGTGCATGCGAAATCCGAAGGCACCGGAGATTCAGGCGACGCCACGATGGTGGAGCAGAAGAAGCAGCCGTTACCGTCACGCCGGACAAGCGCGCCGTAGTCCTGATATGTTTTAGACGCCTTCCGGCGGCGCCTGGTGGCCGCCAGGGCGAGCTTGATACCGGCGTTATAGGACCGGGCGATATCCAGAAGGGAGGAAGGCCACGTTTGAATTCCCTTCCTGTTCTGGTGGACTACCAGAAGGCCGGAGGATGTTCGGACCCTCAAGATTTCCCATTCCGACGTCGGCTCCAACACCTCGGCGCCGCAGTCCGTTAGCCAGTTCGCGAAGTGGTCGATATCGCGAACCGTCATATGTCCAGCCTGTATTCCTTGGCGGTCTCCCGCGACATCGTGGCCTTGTAGAAGCGGCCGCCGTCCGGTTCGAAGTCTACCCCGGCAAGGGGAATGATGACTGGACGCGATGGCAACCCGTAATTGGCCACAACGGCGCGGTCGTGCCGTTCCGTGACCTCAAGGCGTGTGGTGAATATCTCGCGGGCCATTATTCGAGACCTCGCGCGAATTCGGCGACCCGTTCGATTTGGTCCGGAGACTTCCGAACGATATCGGAAACATCGTCCCAATTATCCGAGGTGGCTTGAAGAAGGTCTTTCCGCTCCTCCTCTTCGGTCTTTGCATGGTCCCACGCCTGGCGGTCCAAGTCCTTCGTAATTGCCGCCTCAATGAGGGCGTCAATTACCGTGGGTTCAAGGGCATCAAGCTCCCACGATGAGTCGCCGTACTCCTCAATGTAGCCAGCGGCGCGGGAGTCCGTTTCCTTCGCCGGGTTCGGTGGCGGGTCGTACTGTTCTATTTGATCCATGTTGAGGGCAAGCCGCTTAACGGTCACACCTTGCCGGGCGAACATGGCCAGGCGGTCCCGGTTGTCCCGCGTCATGTCTACGCCGCTTGGATCATGGTCGCCGAGATGGAGGACCACCGGGCGGATACCCTCGCCACGCATCGCGGCGAAGCGCTTGCCAGCGCTGTATTGTTCGGACTGCGAAGAGTATCCACGGCACGCGAAGTAATCGACCCGCCACCGGCGGCAAACCGGTTCCACCACACCGACAAGAGCGTCCTTTTCAATCCAGACTTCCGGCCGGAAGCTTTGGGTTCTCCAAAGGTCTTCACGGTAGCTGTGAAGAGCGGACCGGATGACCTCGGCGGGATCCTCCCATGTGGAGACGCCGCGCACGTTGCGGGTTCGGTCCTCTATCGAGTTCCAGTCAACCAGACCGGCAAGCCTGGCGTCGTTGATGATGGAGCCGAGACGCTTGTATTCGCTTTGCTTGTTCGGGATGATGTCCCGTGAAACGAACTGATAGTAAAGCTGACGAAGGGTAAGGGTGAACCCTTGCGCCTGATACGCTGCAATGATGCCGTTCGCTTGTTCAATGATCTTTACGCTGGACCGGTTGAACCGCTTTTGAATGAATCGTTCCTTCATGGGGGCGGCCTAAAAAGGGTGGTACTTTAGCGGCGCCGGTGACGCCGCACGGTTAGTTGGAATCCCGCGTCTTCGTCCGCAAGTTGTCGGACACGTAGGCCGCCAAATCGTCTTCCCGGTAGAAGACGCGGCCGCGCCGCTTGATGTAGGCGGGGCCGGTCCCCTCCCCGCGCCAGCGTGCCAGCGTGGGGAGGGAAGCGCGGAGCCGGTCGGCTACCTCGGCGGGGGTGAAGAGCTTTTCAATCTTTGCTTCGGTCATGTCATTCACGCCGGTGTGTAGTCGTCATCTTCGTCATCGCCAGGGGCGCCGAAGGTGTCGTCGTTGCGGTAGTCACCATCAATAGTTTGCGAATTGTCAACGCCATCGGCAAAGCTTCGCTCTTCGTCCTGGCGTTCGTTGACCTCCTCGGCTTCACCTTCGATGGTTTGAGGCTCCGCCTTCTTCCGGCCGCGTGGCTTCACCTCCTCGGCGGTCTTGCCCGCATTCATCGCGGCATGGACGCCACGGGGGCGGCCCGCTGGCTTCGCCTCTTCGGTCCCCGCTGCAGCCTGTTGGGCCGCGTCCGGAGTGATGTCCTTGATTTCAACGGCGTCCGAGATTTCGTCGGCGGTCTGCATACCGTTCATGACGTGCGGAGCATAGAGGCGCCCGAAGAAGGCGGCGGCTCGGTAGCGGATCATAAGGTCGGGCATCGTTACCCACTTCGATCCGGGCTTCGTATACCAGCCTTCGGCCACGGCCATGGCAATGGAGACTTCCGGACCTTCCAGGACTTCGCCGGTGTCCTTCTCCACCGCGTAGGCCATGCAGGTCATATCCTTCACCCGCATCTTCCGGGTAACCTTCCGGCGCTCACCCTTCGCGCCTTCCCAGGCGTCATAGGACACTTCCCGTTCGCCGAGCTTTTCCAGCTTGAAGCGGATAGGCGAAAAGAGGCCGCATGAATTCAGCGCGGAAATGATGAACGAAGAGGACCACGACGGCCGTCCTTCGATGATGTGAAGGTTCTGCATAACCACTATGGCGGAGACGCCGACCCGGTTGGCGGTATCCATCGCAATCAAGGCGTTCCCCATCTTGTCTTCGCCGCGATACGCCACGGGGACAAGATCCGAATGAATAAGAGCTTTCGCCATGCGTTGCGCATCAGCGAAGGACGCCATGTCCGAGAACACGGAAAGCGGCTTGCGGTTCTGGCTTGTGGTTGTCAATTCGTTCATTTCTTTGATCCTTTTGGCTTCGGCTTGGATACCCGAAGGTTTCGGTAGCTGGTGGGCTTATACTCAACGGTGTAAGCGTCTTTGTGGGTGGTGGTGGCGGACACCTTCCAGTCTTCGCCAAACACGGTTTCGGTGTCCCCGATGTAGTGGAGAAGCGCGGCGGCCGCCGTCTTGGCGTCTTCTTCCGCCAACTTCTTGGCAATGTCCGCGTCATACTTGGCTTGGATCAGTTCCCGGAGTTTGGCGGCGTCCAGTTCGGAGTCCGGGTCCGGGATATCCAAGCTAAAGGACTTCGTGGGGGTAGCGTTGCGATAGAGAGCGCGGATCGTCTCATAGTCCGCCAGGTAGTCAGGAGTCGGCGGGTCATTCCTCAGAACGCGGTCGTGCATCTCGGCGCAACGCTTTGCCAGTTCCGCCACCACCTCTTCGTCACGGACCCGGCGGAATACCTTCGGCGTGTTGCCGCCGATGAGTCCGGCGATGACGTTCCAGCGGAAGCCACAAACCATCATCTGGTGTTGAGCTTGGAATTCGATGTGAGGGGGCGCCTCTTCATCGGTCCAATCATCCTTCGCCACGAACAAATCAACGTTCTTGATTTCGAGGCCGCCGACTCCGAGTTCCGGGTTCGCGGGGTCCCTGATGATGTAATCCGGCGAGGCTCCGCAGCCCGGATAGAGCTTCGAACGGGCATAAAGGAATTCATAGCCGTCTACGATTTCCCACCCGTTGTCGGCGCATACGCCTTCGGCGATTGCATTTTGCAAACGCTTACCCCAAAGCATCCGCTCCGACTCTTCAATCACCACCTCCATGGTGCCCGCCATCCGGTGGAACATATCGAAGGGAGTCATGTAGGGGGAAACCCCGAAGAGAGACGCGGCCGCCGTGGCAGTGATGTCACCGCGCCGGTGCTTGTGCCACCCGGCTTCGGTGCGGGGCCAAAACCATTCTGCTTCTTCGGTGTATTGGTGGCGGCCTTTGCGCGGGGTCATGCGTAAGCCTCTTCTTTGGCGCGCGCCTTGATGGCGTCACGAAGACTTACGGCGCCGGAACCGGTGACGATTGCCACGCGGTCCAGATCGCGGTCGGTTAAGCCGATGCGGCCCGGATTTGCCTTCGGTTCAAGCCGGGCGTGCTTGATGGCAACGACATCACCGGTAACAACAACATCGGCCACGCACGGGGCGAAGCCGAGCCAGACGGACACGGTAAGTTCGCGGGAATCCGCTGGCTTCTCCGGAACCACCCGAGGGACAAGGCGGCCAACGGAAACAACCGCTTTCATAGATGGAATTTCAGAACTTGAAATATCGTCGGTTCGGCCAAAATCGGCAAAATCAGCTTGCCCCATGTCCTCTTATACCTCGTTTGCAAATCAACAATTGTTTGTAATATGCAAACCTCAGCGGGACGTGTCAACAAGATATGCGCAGTAATGATAAAAGTTGACAATAAATATTCAGGAAGTTTTTTAGCTCGGCCGGATAGCCAGAACCGGCGAGAACCACGCGACCTCAACGTCGTGCATCGGCTCCGAAAACATATCAAGAAGAGTGTATTTACCCGGCGTGTAGCCTCGGCGAACCGTCTTAAGCATGGCGTCGCCGTCTTTGATGCAGACCAGGCAGAACCTATCAAGCATCTCTTCCGCATCCGGCTCCCGTGGCGGCGTCGTCACCAACATCCAGCCGTCCACAAGGGAACCAGAGTTTTGAGAAGTGCGCCATTGAAGGCAGACCGCCGTTGGCGGATATCCGGGGATATCGCACCGGCTCCCCTTGGAATTCCAATCCAGCTTCGCCCGGTTCTCGCCATCTATCCACCCCACTATCGGGAGCGTGGCCGGAGCGGTCACAACCGCTTCGCGGACATCGGCGCCACCGTGGCGCATGACCTCATTAACAGGGACGCCGAGAAGCTTGGCGATTTCGGCGGCTTGCTCCACCCGCATCCGCCGCTTCCCGTGCAGAAGGAGAGAGAGCGAAGATGGATCCATTTCCAGCAGTTTCGCAAGCGCGCGTTGCGTCATCCGCTTGTCCCGGAGTCTCTCGGCGAACCATCTATAATTTTCTAAGGCCATGCTGTTGCCCCCCAATAAAATACGCAAAATGCAATGGGTGATTCTTCGCATTAAACTTTCGGTTTTGTCAACTCTTATCATCTCATATCACGGGTTATCATTTTGGCTGATATCACACCACTGGACAGAATAACCGAAATATTGGCTTCCGGCTCCCGCTCCGAACTGGCCAGGTTGCTTGATGTCCATAGGTCCACGGTATCAGGATGGGACAACCCGGAGCGCCGCGCCAAAGGGATGCGGGGAACAATACCGGAAAAGTATGTTCGTGCGGTTGTCCGCATCGCGGCCG
Source organism: Pseudorhizobium xiangyangii (assembly GCF_020531965.1). Lineage (GTDB taxonomy): Bacteria > Pseudomonadota > Alphaproteobacteria > Rhizobiales > Rhizobiaceae > Neorhizobium > Neorhizobium xiangyangii. The sequence continues at coordinate 18,097 of NZ_JAJAWH010000004.1, forward strand.
CCAAGGGTGTCCCCGTAGCCATCCAAGATTTGTTTCCGGAGCCGAAGAAAAGTTGACGGAACAGGGTTGCAAACATACCGTGAATATGGTTACAAAATGTCAACGCATATCGGTAAATATCAATGGTTGCACCGGAAGACACTAGGCCTAAGCTTAGGCAAATACCGGGTGGAAGCGTCGCTTTCCTCCACCCCTGCGAAGTCTGCGGCGCCGCACATGCGCCGTTTGGGTTCAATGTGTCGCTTCGGAACGGGAAGCCGGGCAACTGGCGTTGCTTTGACCATCGTGTTGACGTTTTGCAAACGCGGGCCGCACCCGCAAAGAAGCAGGAACCGGAGCCGTTGAAGCCAATGGTGCCGCCGAAACAAGGGGACTTGTTCTAAACATGGATCAATCGTTTTTAGACGGGCGCGTCGTGTTGAAGCCCGGTGACTGCCGGGAAAGCCTTAAGCACATCCCGGACAACAGCGTAGATGCGGCCGTTACAGATCCGCCTTATGCGCTGGTGTCCATCGTCAAGCGCTTCGGCTCCGCTACAGCGGCGCCAGCGGTGCCACAAGAGGGAAGCGCCGGGGCTTATTCCCGCGCCTCCGCTGGCTTCATGGGGAAACATTGGGACACCGGGGAAACGGCTTTTGCCGTGGAGTTCTGGCAAGAGGTGTTCCGCGTTCTTAAGCCTGGCGGCTTCGTTGTCGCCTTCTCCGGGACCCGGACATATCACCGGATGGCGGTGGCTATCGAAGACGCCGGATTTGAAATCCGGGATATGGGCCAGTGGCTTTACGGGACCGGGTTCCCGAAATCCCACGATATGCCGAAGGCTATCGAGACCCATAAGTTTCAGGAATGGCTTGATGTCCACCCGGAGGTAAGGACCCGCTACGCCAAGCTTAATGCATGGGCGAAGAGCCGGGACAAACGCAAGGTGTCCAAGGGTATCCGGGGCCGCATTGAAGCCGCCTTCCGACGCCGCGCCGGGATAATTGGCGACGTCATAGGGTCGGAAACAATCACCAATGACATGCGGAATTCCGGTCACCTCAACACCGGGAAGGACGCGGCCCGCGCCGCCTACTCCCGCGATGTCTCCGCGTCCATTCTCCCGGAGGCCATGGAATGGGATGGATGGGGAACAGCCCTTAAACCCGCCGTAGAGCCTATTTGCATCGCAAGGAAGCCGTGCGCGGTGCCCGATGGCAAGGGCGGCATGCGCGAAGCCACCGTGGCGGAAAACCTTCTGTATTGGGGGACCGGCGCCATCAACGTTCGGGCTTGCAAGATCGAGGCGGAGAAGGCCACCGGATGGGGCGGGTCCGCTGGCGGCGGCGGTACGTGGAACGAGTCGAACTCCGGCCTCGGCAAGGATGGTGCCCCTCGCCCGTCCCAAGGCAGATTTCCCGCTAACGTTATCACGGACGGTTCGCCGGAAGTCATGGCGATGTTCCCTGAAAGCGCACCGGCTACGCCAGGACAGAAGCAGACCCCGAAGAAGGGAACGAATGCATACGGGGACTTCGCGGGGACGGACGCGTTTGTCGGTCACACCGATGCCGGAGGCTCCGCCGCCCGGTTCTTCTATTCGGCGAAGGCCGATGGCGACGACCGGCTCGGCTCAAATCATCCAACGGTGAAGCCGGTGGACTTGATGCGCTGGCTTGTTCGGTTGGTGTGCCGAAAGGGCGGCGTTGTTCTGGACCCCTTCGCCGGGACCGGGACCACGGGTGCCGCCGCGTATTGGGAAGGATGCGCGGCCATCCTTTGCGAGCGCGAAGCCGAGTATCAGGCAGATATCGCGAAGCGGATGAAGTTGGTTCTCGCCGGTCCAGACGAGAAGAAGCGGGCGCGAACGGAAGCGGTTCCCGTAGAGGGACTCCCTCTTTTTTCTTGATCCCAACGTTGACGTTTTGCAAACATTGCGAAGATGAGATGACAAAGCAGCAATTCCAAATAGCGAAAGAAATGTGGGCGGACGGGGTCGGCGTCCAGTTCATCGCAAGACACCTCCGCATGGCGTCCGTGGCCTCGCTTAACGCCTTCATCTCCGCCCGTCCCCACCACTTCACGCCGCGCCAGAAGGTGGCGGCATGAGCTTCGCTCTTCGTCCCTACCAGGCTGATGTCGTCACAGAGACGCGGGACAATCTCCGGGATGTGCAATCCGTCTTGGCTGTTATGGCCACCGGCGGCGGGAAAACGGCCTTGTCCGGATATATGTCCGGATCCGCATCGAAGCGGAACAAGCGCGTCATCTTCGGTTGCCACCGGAAAGAGCTTATCAAGCAAACCGCGAAGACTTTTGATAAGGTGGGAATTCCTTACGGGATCATCGCCGCCGGGTTCACCGGCGACCGTCATCAGCTTGTCCAAATCGCCAGCATCGAAACGCTTCGGCGGCGGCTGGATTGGTACGGTGCCCCCGACCTCTACATCCCCGATGAAGCACACCACGCCGGGGCCGCGACGTGGGCGTCAATCATCGACTCCTACAAGCAAAAAGGATCCCGGATTGTTGGCCTCACCGCCACACCGGAGCGGCTTGACGGAACCGGGCTTGGCAAATGGTTCGACCGCATGGTGTCCGGTCCGTCCACGGCCTGGCTCATAGATCAAGGTTACCTTTCCCCGTACCGCCTCTTTGCGCCTTCGATGCCGGACCTATCGGGCATCAAGAAGATTGGCGGCGACTTCAATCGCGGCGAGCTTGAGAAGCGCATGGGCGGCGCCGCCGTAGTGGGGGACGTCGTCAAGCACTACCGGACCTTGGCGCACGGCCGGAAGGCGATGGCGTTTTGCGTATCCATCAAGCATTCGCTTGCTGTGGTCGAGCAGTTCCAAAACGCTGGCTACCGGGCCGCCCACATCGACGGTGACAGCCCGAACCGTGACGAACTCATCAAGGCTTTCGAAGACGGCCGGATTGAAATTCTCTCTTCGGTTGACCTCGTTTCCGAGGGCTTCGACCTCCCCGCCATCGAAGTGGCTATCCTGCTTCGGCCGACCCACTCGCTTTCTCTATTCCTGCAGCAGGTGGGCCGCGTCCTCCGGCCGGTCTACGCGCCCGGCTTCGACCTCAACACGCAAGAGGGACGCGTCGCCGCGATAGCAGCGGGGCCGAAGCCTTACGCGCTCATTCTGGACCACTCCGCGAATACCATCGATCGGGAGAAAGGCGGACGCGGCCACGGCATGCCGGACGATGAGCGCAACTGGACCCTGGCGGGCCGGGAGAAGAAGGCGCGCAGCGGATCCGGCGAGGATGAAGAGGCCGCCGTGACAACCCGGCAATGCCCGAACTGCTTCCGCGTCCATAAGCCGGGGCCGGTCTGCACGGGGTGCGGCTTTGAATATCCCTCCATGGGCCGGACCGTCAAAGAGCTTGAGGGCGACTTGCAGGAAGTCGAGCGCAACGCGGCGACCGTGGAGCGGAAGCGAGAGCAAGCCAAAGCCCAAAGCCTTGATGACCTCGTCGCGCTCGGAAAACAGCGCGGCATGAAGAACCCCCACGGATGGGCGCGCAACGTATTGGCCGCCCGAAATCAGAAGACACAAAGGAGATACGCGCGATGACGGCGAAAACTTATCATGACTACATCCGCACCGGCGAGATGACGCAGCAAGAAGCGATCAAGCATCAGTCCGTCCGGGAGGCTTCGAAGGCCGGGATGCGGGCCACGCTTGACGCCACGGTGAAACAGGGCTTGCCAGCGGAGGTGTCCGCCTTTGGTGCCTTGGACATCATCGCCGTTTCACTGGTGAAGTGGTACGGCCCGGCCGCCGCTGGTGAAGTCCTCCGGCATTACGCCGAGGTGTGTGAGCGCCAGGCGCAAACGAGTGTCGCCCAATGACGGCCCCTCGCCCATCCAAGGCCGTGTTTGCGAATGAGGCCGCGTTGTGCGCGACCTTCATCGCAGCCCTTCCCGAAGGTTGGACGGCCTACCCGGAAACGGCCGGGTTCGACATCGTTCTTGTTCGCCAGGTGGACGGCGCGCAAATCGGCGTGGAAGCGAAGATGACCTTGAACGCCAAGGTTCTCTTGCAAGCCGTGGAAGGTCTGCATTCCAGCCGGGAGGCCGGTTGCAGTGGTCCAGACTACCGCGCCGCGTTGGTTCCGCACGGCACCGCTTCCCATGAAATGAAGGTAATTGCCAAAAAACTCGGCGTGACCGTCCTTGAATGCAAGGCGGAGGACGCCAAAGAAGCGCTTGTGGAGAAATATATTTCCCACGGATGGGGCCGCACGGGCGCCGAAAGCCAAGCCGCGCGGGAATGGGCGCCTTTCGCGCCTAATCTTCCCGTTCATGGCGAACGTTGGGTGTGGCGCGAGGATTGGGTCGACCATTGCCCGGCGAAGCGGGAAACCCTTCCGGAGTATGTCCCCGATGTCATAGCCGGAGCTTCCGGCCCGTCATCGCTTTCCGAGTGGAAGATCAAGGCAATCAAAATTTGCGTGATCCTTGAGAGGCGCGGATTCGTCACCATTGCAGATTTCAAGCTGTTCGAAATCTGCCGGCGCCGCTGGCTTGAAATGAGATGGTTGGCGCTTCGCGAAGGATTCCGGGGGCACTACATTTTAGGGACGGCTCCAATCGGCTTACGCCGCCAACACCCGGTAAATTATCTGCAGATCGAAGCGGATTATGAAAAGTGGGCGCCGAAAGAAGCGGAACCGGCCGTGTTGGGTGAACTGCTATGAAGGCCGCCACCGCGTTGATGAACCGGATCATGCTGGCGTTGTCATCAGCCGGGCGAACGGTCTGGCGGAACACCACGGCGCAAGGATGGGCGGGACAGTCCTTCGAACTCCGCGCCGGTGAAGTCTACCGCGCCAAGGGCGGCGAACGTGTTGTGATGGAAGCTTACCCGATAAAGGCCGGATTGTGTGTCGGCTCCGGGGACCTCATCGGTATAGACTCCGTTGTCATCACGCCGGAGATGGTGGGTACAAGGGTCGCCATCTTTTGTTCCTGGGAAGTCAAGTCCGGGACCGGCCGCGCCACGGAAGCACAGATCAAATTTGCAAAGTTCGTCCGGAATGCTGGCGGCGTCGCCGAGGTGGTCCGGAATGAGCAAGAAGCAGTAGCCGCCAGACTCTTTAAGGACTGACATGCAAGCGCAGGGCGTGGAAATCAACAACGTGGTCGCGGACTTCTTGGACGCGATGAAGAGCGCGGGCGTCAACATCGACACCGCCTCGCCGAAGGGGCCGCACCCGGTCCCGGATGGCCAGTTGCATAGGGCCAATGCTCTCGGCAAGAAGAGCAAGAGGAATATGCATGTCTGGTATGTTCTCCACGCCGATGGCCTCGCCGCTGGCGCCTTCGGTGACTACGCTTTAGGGATTGAAGATACATGGTGCGCGAAGAAGCCTTCCACCCTCACAGATGAGGAACGCCGCGCGCTTAAGGACCGGATGAAACAGGCGGCCGCCGACCGCGCCGCTGCACAAGCGGAGCTTCACAAAGCCGCCGCATCCGCCGCTGCATTGATCCTTAAGTCCACTGGCAAGGCGGACCCCTCCCACGCCTATCTTGCGAAGAAGGGATTGCCCGTCTTCGCCGGTCTCCGCGTCCTCAAAACCAACGTCAAATACATTATTGATCCGGAGGAGGAGCCGAAGGTCGCCCGCGCCGGTAATCTGGTGGTTCCGATGTTTTCACCGTCTGGTGACATCGTAGGCGCGCAAATTATTCAGCCCGATGGAACGAAGCGCTTCATCAAGGGGACGGCGAAGGAAGGCAATTATCACAGCATCGGGAAGCCTCCGGAAGACGGTAACGGCGTCATCATCATCGCCGAGGGCTACGCCACCGGCGCCAGGATGCACGAAGCGACCGGCTTCCTGACTATTGCCGCCTTCGATGCTGGCAACCTCCTCCCGGTTGCCCGCGCCATCCGGAAGAAGTATCCGGGTGCCCGCATCGTGTTCGCCGCCGATAATGACCGGATGACGTTGACGCCGGTAGAAAATCCGGGGGTCACGAAAGCCAAGGAAGCGGCGGACGCCGTCAAGGGTCGGGTGGCCATCCCTCAGTTCGAAGATGGGGATATTACCCGTACCGATTACGACGACCTGGTGCAACAATTCGGCCTTGACCGCATCCGGGCCGATATCGAAGCCGTATTGAACCCGATTGCCAATATCGTGGATTTCAACGCGGAGCGGAACCGGCGCCGGGATGAGCGGGACCCGCCACCCATGGATAGCATTCCAGACGGTCCAGACGGCGGCGAGGATGAAGGCAGGGCGAAGCCGGAGGAGAAGACGCGGGAACCACGGGAACACCCGCTGGACGGCTTCGGGGCGCCACATTTCCGGTGCCTCGGCGTCGACGGAACCACCTGCTACTTCCAGCCCGCGAAAGTGGCGCAAGTCATCGAGCTTTCCGCCTCGCAGATGAAGGGCGCCGCAATGCTCCGCCTGGCTCCGCTGCAATGGTGGGAATTCGAGTTCCCCGGCAAATCGAAGGACGGCGGAGTCAACTGGAACGCGGCCATCAATGCGTGCATGCAAGCATGTATGAAGCGCCGGAAGTTCATCCCGCATAACGCCGTTCGCGGCCGTGGCGCGTGGTTCGAAGGCAGGACCGCCGTATTCCACTCCGGGGACTCCCTTATCGTTGACGGTGAACCCGTGGCCATCCATGACCACACAAGCCGCTTCGTCTACGATGAAGGCGACTTCATCCCGGTTTCCGTTGGTGACCCCGCCACAACCGAGGAGTCCCGCCGCTTCCTTACCCTTTGCAAATCGCTTCGATGGCAGTCCGCGCTTTCCGGCTACCTCCTCGCCGGTTGGTGCGTGGTGGCGCCGGTGTGCGGCTTCTTGAACTGGCGCCCTCACATATGGGTGAACGGTCCAGCGGGGTCCGGAAAATCCACGGTCATGGACAAGATTGTGAAGGCGGCTTTGGGATCAACAGCACATTCCGTTGTCGGCAACACCACGGAAGCCGGTATTCGCGGCGCCCTCGGCATGGACGCGTTGCCTATCATCTTTGACGAGTCCGAACCGAAGGACATGTTAAGCCAGGCGCGGATCCGCTCCATCCTTGACCTTGCTAGAGTGGCGGCGTCGGAAAGCGATGGCCTCATATTGAAGGGGACATCAAACCAGAAGACGAAGGGTTACCGCGCCCGCTCCATGTTCGTCTTCGCGTCCATCAACACGCAAGTGGAAGGCTACGCGGACGAAACCCGGTTTACACAGTTGACGCTTTCCGGCCCTCCGGATGATCCGAAGGAAAAGGCGGCCGGTAAGGCTCACTATGAAAAGTTGGTGTCCGACATGGTGGGCCTGATGACACCGGAGTTTTCGAAGCGGTTGCTCGCCCGGACCATCTTGAACCTTCCCGTTCTCCGCGAATACGTCAGAGTCTTCACGGCCGCCGCTACCGTCCACTTAGGCGCGCAACGTCTTGGCGACCAGCTCGGCCCCATGCTCGCCGGTGCCTACCTGTTGAATAGTGCGAAGCCGGTGACGGTGGAACAAGCCTTGGAATGGATCCGGGGGAACGATTGGGCGGAGCATACCGCGCGGGATTCCGCCAGGGACACCGACCGCTTCCTGCAACATATCATGGGCCACATCGTCAGGCACAACACGCCGGAGGGCGGCACATGGGAACGTCCGATAGGCGAGCTTATCGAAATCGCGGCATGGGAAGAGGACAAGGTCGCTCAACATAGCCAGTTCGGCACGGACTACGTGGACAACAAGAAGAAGGCTTCCGCCCACGCCTCGCTTGCCCGGCTCGGCTTCCGCGTCCACGGCGCCAAGATTGACGAGATGTTTTGCGATGTCACCACGTCCCACGAAAACTTCCGCCGCATCCTCAAGGGGACGGAATGGGCGGGGACGAAGTGGCGGAAGATACTGGAAACGATACCGGGTGCCGCCGTGGGTAAAGGCAACCGCTATTTTGCGTCCGGGGTGAACACGCCATTCGTTTCGGTCCCCGTGGAAGGATTGACCGGCTACGGGAACAGCGGCGGCCGTCAAGACCCTGATGCCGAGATTGCGGAATCCCTCTAACCTCTAAGGATCAAGTTGCGGCCGTATAGGGGCAAATGCATCATGCATATGCACCGTACCACGCGGGAGGCGGAGGACTGTGAACCCCTCGCCTTCCGCCATCAACCGGAGGGCTTCGGCATTGTCCAGGCGTTTCTTTTCTTCACTGTTCGCTCTTGCCGTAATGGCAGCGGCACCACTTGCAGCGGTCGCGGCGATCCCGCCCGTTGCTCCGGCGGTTCACGCCGTCCCGGCCTTTGAGCCATCCACGGAACAGATTTCAACGCCTGTTGCTGTTGCGGTGGTCCCCGCCGTTCTTCGCCGTCATGAAATCGGCGGAGTCCGCGTCGTCGTCATCAACCGAAGTAGCGGTTCCCTTCGTGTTCCCGATGGATCCGGCAAGCTCCGAACCGCTGCAACCCGCGATGCCGAACCGGTGCCGTGGCGACGGCCGTAACCCCTACCTCCTCCCAAAAGAAAAGCCCGGATCACTCCGGGCTTTTCCAGTCGGCGGCGGTGGATTTCAGGCGGCCCGGCCTAGAGTGCAGTCTAGGCCGGTTTCGGAAGTGAAGATACGGCGGATGTCATCGGCATAGACGCCGGGAATTTCGGAAAGCTGCTTCATGTCCAGCTTCTTGGCGTTCCACTGGTAGAAGGCCATGGTGTAGGTGTCGGAGACATCCAGAGTGATACGAACCTTCGTGGCTTTGTTGGCGGCGAAGCCACGGGGAAGGTCGAATTGCAGGAGGTCGGAGCCTCCCACGAAGCTCTTCGCGCCAGTCATCGCGCGGAACTTGTTGCCGCCGAGTTGAGCCAGGATGGTTTCTGCTACGTTCATGTTCGTGTTCTCCCGCGTTGATGCCTAATCTATGCATCATGCATATTTTGATGTCAACACATCAACGCGGAGAAAGGATCAAAGCCGCACGATTTTGGCGGCACCGAGTTCCTTTGCAAGGTGTCGGTTCATGGTGTTGACGGCGCTTATCAGGCTGGTGGCGTGGGCCAGCCTGGCGGCCGCCACTTCTTCCGCTCTCTCGGCTCGGCCCTTGGCTATGGCAAGCGACCGTTGCACCCGTTGTATGGCGTCCGAAAACTCCCGGTCCTTAGCGGCTAAGGCGGCTTGGCTCCGCTCCCGTTCGATGTCTATGGCTGCATCAACCAGCAGATCCACGGAGGCGCCCTCGGCGCGGTGTTCCGTGGACATCAGGACGATGCGGACTGCTTCCACCGCCTCTTCGGCACATTCCGCGCGCGCCTTCCAGTTATCCCGGTCGGCCTCAAGTGCCGCCGTGGGTGTGCCGCTATCAAGGGCGAGGCCAACGGCGAAGCGGAGGTGGGTGGCGTCACCTCCGAATCCGCGCTCCACAAGCTCCCGGCGGATCGCCCGAAGTTCGTTTTCCGCGTTGGATGCCCTCGCCTTAACCTCTTCGTAGCTTTCTCCACTTAGGAGGGCACCAGTTCCGCTCGGATCAATATTCGAAGCTATGGCGGCACAATGTCCGGGTTCCGTGCTAATTTCCGTGGCGTTAAGAAGGCTCCGCAAGCCTTCACGTGTCTGTTCAATCTTCATGATTACTACGGTGTTCCCTCGTCTGGTGGCTTCCGGGCAATAACCCGCATGGCGTCCAGCCCTTTCCGGGCGCCAGATTGGCAATTGCTACAGGGGGGCGAGGTTCGCGTTGATCTCGGATAGGCGATGACAGGTTACATACAAGACACCCAAAAATGAGAACGTTAGGAGAACAATTAGGGTTGTAATCCTTCCCCTGTCAACCGGCTCCATCTTGTAAAAGGTGCCAAGATTAATTTTCGTTCGGGAGCGTTGGTATCCGCCGACTCGTCCGCCGCAATTCTGGTTTGACATAAGTCAATATCCCCTGTCTGCGTTTCTCCACTATGCCCAATGCATAGTGCGTTGTGAAATCACCAATGTTTATTCAAATTGTCTGCATTAGGGATGATAGAAGCGGGCACTGTGCCCGCTTCCTACTCGCTCGCGGTCAAGCGTAGTTGCTGCGGAGCAAGAAGGCGATGAGGTCGGCGCGGGTGCCCTCGCGGTACTTTCCCCCGACCGGGGAAACGTAGAGCTTGCCGCTGTTGAGTTCGCCAATCATCGCTTCTGCGGCGGCTTCCCTCTTCTCGATGCGGTTTAGAAAGCGGTCCTCGGCGTGCATGCGGCGGGACTGGCGGGCTTCCAACTGTCTTTCAACGTTCTGCATGATGATGTTCCCTTGTTCGATGAAGGGAATATGCATCACGCATATACTGTTGTCAATTCGTCAACGCACTAGGCTTGATCTTTTTTCAGTTCATCGAGGATGCGGCGGGCTTCGGCGATTTCGTGGTCGTCCCTGGTCTTGCTCCCATCGGTATAGTATCGGCCGTTGGACATCGTGGCCGCGTATTGAGCATTCGTTAGGCGGGCCAACGCGGCTTCGGCTTCCGCGATTTCGGTGGCTCTTGTGTTATTGGTGCGCATTTCCATCTTCCTTCTTCTCTTCGCGTGGCGTCCAGACGGGACACTCAGCGCATTCTTCTTTGCCGATCTGTTGCCGGTGTGGAGGCCACCTGAAGCCGTATGATTTTGACATTGACGCTGGGATGTCCGGCACCGGAGGATCCGGGGCGCGGCAAGGGTAACGAAAATCTTTCCGCATGATGATACGACCGGCCTTGTCCGGCGAAACCTCGACGAACCTACAGATACCGCGCGCCTTCTTCATTCCTGGCGTCCCGGCTGGACCCCCGTCACAAAGGCAAGGGCGCGTTCATGGTGGTCTTCACCGGTCAAGCATGCCACCGACATCCCGTCTTCCGTGATGAAGGTAGCAAGCCGGTTCGTCTCCACGGTCAAAGGTTTCGGGAAGATGCGGGCGGGATCAACTGATGGTGCCCCCACCGCCCTCGGTGAGGGTGCTGGGGAACGCGGCATTGTGCCCATGAGGTAGCAGGTCCAATTGTGATTGGCCGTCTCCCAATAGGCGCGGGCCTCCGCTTCATCGTCGAAGACGGCCAATTCCATCTGAGGATCATCGAACAATACGAGGAATTGCCGCTTTGGCTGATCTGCCGGCTGGCACCAGATTTCCTGATGGTCGCTCATGGCTGGCCCTCCGTGGTGGTGATGGACGCTTCAAGTGCCTGCGCTTCTTCCGGGGTGGCGACCTCAAAGTGCGGGTGTGCCTTGCCCGCGTCGTCAATCACTTCCAGCTCGTGAAAACGGAAAAGGCCGCCGAGCGTCCAGTTGCAAGGCTTTCCGTCAGGTTGCTTGCGTGGGCCTTCTGCGCCAGTCACGCGGCCGACGCATGAAAAGCCAATATACTTTTCGGCCGTCTCAGCGTCCGTACCGGCGCGGGTGAAGCTGGTCATAGATTGGATTGTTTTGCACATCGGGCATTTGAAGGCGGCGTGTGCGCGATCGGACGTGCCTTGGGCTTTGATGCGAGCGCGGAACTCGTCGAGTTTTATGGCTTCCATCACTTGTCCTCCGACGCGGTAAACAGCGCAGTGGGCAATGGCATCCAGTGGCTCGGCTTATCCGCATAGGTGAAATCGTCGCCGAGGTGATCACCAATGGCATTCATAACCTCTGGCTCGATCCAGTATCCCTGGTCTTCACTGATCAGCCACCGACCGTCGACGACTTCGTCGGTCGGCTCGCCGTCGTCGTCAAGCTTAACGATCGGCCACCAGACAAGAACGTCGGTCATCTTGGGGGCTGTGCTGATGTCTCGCGGCAACTGCACATTCGTTTCGGGCGCTGGTAGGTATTCAATGGCGCGAACAATGTCACCGGCTCTGACATTCCCGACAATGCGAGCTTCCGGAACCCATGCCCTCGCACATGCGAGAACAGCAGACAGCACTTCGTGCGGAGTTCCGTTGTCTGGAGCGACAATGGTGGCGAGCTTCTGTTCGCGGACATCTTCCACGTCCACATGTGACTCGGGTGGTGGGGTCTCCCCCTCTGGTGACGGATTGATGTCCGCAATAGCGAAGGACCGTTCCTCCGCTCTATCGATATCCCACCCAATAAGAAGCCATTGCGGAACCGGGTGCCAGGTCGTGGCGCCGTACTCAAGTCGGACCGGCTGCACGTTGCGGGTGCCGATTTCACCGCGCCAGTTCCGGTAGGAGAAGGTGAGCGGGCCGCCGTTCATGAATACAGGACGGGACTCCACATGGGAGCGGAAGCAAGCCGCGTTTTCCGTATACCACTCACCGAGCCAGCGAAGGGACTGCCATGTGCCCTTCGGGAATGGGTTCGCCTTTGACCCGAAGCCGCACCGCAACGCGACGGCACCGTCCAAGGGGATGCCTTTTTCGCTATGTGTTTCGGTCATTTCTGTTGATCCTTTCTGATTTCGGAGATGGCATCACGGGCGCCACGGTAGAGGTGCCAGCAGACCCAGGCGGCGGCGATGGTGGCGGCATCAAAGAGGGTCCCGGAGATCGTCATTCTGCAAACCCTGTTGGCATAGCTTCGCCCGTCTTTCGCCTCTTCGCGGTGGCGCGGTCCTGATGCTCTTTGACCTTCTCCGGGTGCGCCTCTTTCCAGACCTGCGACGCCGCCAGCATTCTTTCCCGGTTCTTCCGGTAGTAGGTGGAGTTATGGAGCCGCACCCTGTCCGCGTTCTCTTCCTTCCACTTCGCGACCTTAGCTTTCGATTCCGGCTTTGCCAGATATCGTTTCTGGCGCTCCCGGTGCCGCGCCTTGCGCTCCTCTTCCGTCATCATGTCCGTGGTCCCCGCTGGTATTCGATGATTTCCGAGATGGTGACGCGGTGCGGCTTCCCGGTGCCGGTGTCCGTCACAGAGATGTAGGCAACGGACTCCGCGTGCTTCCGGACGGTCCCATGAACAATTGAGTCCCCACGGGGGAAGGCCACAGTTGACCCCACCGGGAACAGTTCGGCCGCCAGCTTCCGGAGCTTCCTGTTAGCGGAGGAGGCCGACGCCCATGTGGAAGCCAACTTCTTTAATTGATCTTCCGTCATGCTGTTTTCCTCATTATTTGCAAATCGTCAACATCTACCGCATCAAAAAGCGCACCCTGAAATGGGTTCAACCATTGGTCGACCATGGCTGCAGCGATACCGGGATAGGTGTCCGCTCGCTTCTGCCATCGGTCATCGGTCTGTGAAAGCCGGTTTTGGCCGTTATCGGTTTGATTGTCCCACCGCTCCACGAACCGCGTTAGGTGGCCTTCCTTCTTCACGAAGCGGCCACGCACCGTTTTCGTGGGGATCAACGCTGGAACATTCAGAAGCCATAGACACGTCTTCTTGCTGGCGTCATCTCCGTACCGGTTCGGCTGTATAATTTGCGTCGGCTTCCTCCACGCCGTGGACAGATAGCCGACCGGGTTCTCCACGCACTTCCGGCGAATTTTGAGGCGCCAGATCCGGCGGACCATCTCCACTGCTTCTTCACGGGCTTCCCGGCGAACCGCTCCGGTCAATGTTCCGGGTTCAACGTTTTGGTGGTATCCGACTCCCGGATACTTGGCGAAATCAGGATCAGCATAAGCCCATTCGGCCGATGCTGTTAGGTAGGTGCAATCCGGGTGGAAGATGCCGAGGTCGGGCATCCAGCCAAGAGACTCGAGGCGGTCCAGCACATCGAAGATATCGCCTTGGATGTGCCCCCCCCCATTGATCGCAACAGGCATGGAGACGTCGGCACCGTCTTGAGATGGTAGAAGGTCACAGGAAATCACCTCGCAACCCTTCGCGGCGAAGGCGCGGCGGACTACGCCGGATGTCTCCATGCCGACGAAGACGCGCATTCAAGCGGCGGCCTGATGAGGGTTGAAGATTGGGGTTGCGACCGGCGTCCAGTCACGGGACGGATTTTCCCAAACCTTGCCGTTGTAGGAGAAGTGGCCAACCACGGCGCCTTCCAACATGATTTCCGGGAGGGGCATGGTCGAAGAACCGCGCCCGGACTTGTCACGCAAGGAAGAGAACAGAGCGGAGGCCGAAGCCATGTCGGCGGCTTCGTGGGTCTTGCCGAAGAGTGTGAAAGTGAGCTTTGCCATGTCCGTGGTTCCATTCCGTGTTTGTCATCCAACACGGGTATATATGCGCCACGCATATCACGTTGTCAACGCGTCAACGGCTGAACTGGCGAGATTTCCGCAAACATCGGAAAAATACATCAAAAAATACACATCAAAATAGATGTAAGCTGCTGTATTTGCTGGCTTTGTATGGATGTATGAAATTTTCCGGAAAAAATACACACAAATGCGCGATACACACAGATGCGAGCGCAGCATATGCATATGCGCAGACACATCTATATATATATTTCTCTAAAAAAAATAGATATATATATATTGAGTAAAAACAGTAAGTTGAATGTATTTTCGGTTGTGTTTTTTTCCGAATGAAAAAATACAGGTTGAAAAAAAATACAGGGTTGACGATTTGGCAACGTCGGGGCCACATTACACCGGATTACTTTACGTTACCCCGATGGGAGGAAATGTCATGCAAGTCCAGATCACCCGCAAGATGACGGTAGCCAACGACAGAGGCGAAGCCGAAACATTCGAACCCACGGGCGAAGGCAAGTTCCGCGAGGACATCAGTGTTTCCACCTATCAGCGCTTGAACCGAGCCGGAGCCGCCGTCATCTTCGTTGATCCCGATGGTGCCGGAAGTGGTGGTCCCAACATGACCACCGACGCGGAAACCGCTACGGCAACAGACAGCCAGAACGGAATCGGCTTCGTCCGCTCCGGTGATGACAACGGTTCCGATGATGGCGAAGCCAAGGGTAAACCTACGGATGCCGAACTTGAAGCGATGACGAAGGATCAGCTTTCGGAGTTCGCGGCAACCAACGGCTACACCGTAGACGCTTCGAAGAAGAAGGCGGACATCATCGCCGACCTCAAGGTCCAGTTCCCGGCGTAGGACTGACAGAAGATTTGATCCGGGAAGCCCGTTGCAGATGCGACGGGCTTTTTCATTGAAAGGGGGTCAACATGGCCGATGGCCTCGTAATTACAGCGAAGTGGAAGACGCAAGAGGTCCGCGCCCTCATGGAGAAGCTGCAGGGGCACCGCCTCCATCAAGCCTTGTCTGTGGCCGTCAATGACTCCACGCGCCAGGTGGAGCGCAAGGCGGAACAACTAACATCGAAGTCCCTTTCCGTAACGGCACGTAGAGCGAAGAAGGGGATATGGATTAGGCCGTATTCCACGGCATCAACGCTAACCGCTGTTATCCGTGGTTCCGGGTCCGTGATCCCGCTCAAGGCATATGGGGCTAAACAGGCTGGTGACGGCGTCACCGCGAAGATATGGTGCGGTTCCGTCCATCACCCCGGCGCCTTCATCTATGGCGGCCCTGATGACGACAGGACCCGCGACCTATCCATGGGTGGCCACGTCTTCGTTAGAGTTGGTGCGTCCTGGCTTTCCAAGGATAAACGGGGACCGATTAGGAAAGCAAAGGGTGCCGCCATCGCCGAGGCCATGGCGAAGGATGCTATATCGAACGCTAACGAGACCTATGGCGCCGAGCGTCTACATGTCAACGTTCTCCGGCAACTGCAACGCTACACGTCTCTCCATAAGAACAAGTCCACGCGGCGCGGATCCGAAGGCAAGTTCAAGAAGCGGACGTGACCCATCACTTCAATTGATGGGTGGCCATACCCTGTAGGTTATGCAATTCCCCGCATGCATTACAGCGCACAAACATACATAACTATGTAATACGCAATATGCGCAGGTAACACATTGGTATCATTACATATTATCGTGAAACAATTGTTTCACGGGTCCTTCCTGGGGCACCACCCATGCGGGGGACATGGCTGGCGCATGCTCTTTTTAGCGACAGAAATATCCAAAGTGTTATACGTCTATGCGTGACGCATAGCGTTCCATCACTCCCGGTTATGTAATCCAGACATAAAAAAAGCCCGGATCAACCGGGCTTCTAAAGTCTAATTCGTGATGTCTAGCAAGGCGTTACCTTCAAGCCGAAGCGAACGGTGCCTTCCTTGGTGACGACCTCACGGCCATCAACTGGCGCCTTTATGATTATGGTCGCGCCGAGGAACGCGCCCGCGATGCCTGGCGGGGCAAGAACAAAACTCCATCCGCCTTTGATAATCATGATCCTACCGCACGCGAAAGCCATAGTGAGTCCGCTGAAATCGATTGTCTCGCCGGGTTCGTAAATCCTGCCATCAATGGCGACCCGCCTATTCTCCAAGGCCGCGATGAAGCCGGGCAAGTCGTTGTCCCGCTTGTTGGCGAAGATGACGGGAACCGTGCATAGGTCTTTGATCGTTGTGGCCAGGTCAATCATTGCGCACCTCTGTAGATATGGGATTCCACTCGGCGGCATGCGTCCCGATACTCTGGACTTGCCTCCGCCGTCCGCTGTTGCTCCCGGCATATCTCAGCGGCCCGCTCCCGCTCCGCCATCATTGCGGATCCTATGATGATGGCGGCGCCATTCATCTCCATGGAGTGTGAACCGTCATCGGAATCCACGACCTCGCTGTAGAGGCGGCCCGCAATCTTCATAGCCTCCCGCATGATGTCTTCCGGAATGACATCCGTGGGCGGGACCGGCGGCGCCTTCATGATTGTGATTTCGCCGGGGTCGCATCCATCCCGCTCCGCCTCGGCGTCTTCCTTCGTGTAGCGTCCAGCTTCGTGGACAAAGCAGGTGTAGCCTTGCGAGTTCGGCCGGTAGTAGTAACCGTTTTTCCGGATCAACCAATCTTCGGCCATCACTCCACACCCTCCGCTGCCACCACTTCCAAGGCGGCCAACATCTCGCGGTCCGCCTGGCGCTCCATCTCCGCTTCGGTCCACCGCTTCAACGCGGCTTCGCCTTCCTGGCGCGCCGCCTTCGTGACCCGTGGGAACTCATGCCCGCAATCGTGGCACATCCGGACGGCCGCCATGTTATAGACGTAGCAGGATGGGCAGACCTTCACCGGCGCCTCTTCGCGGCCGCGCTTCCGCTTGTAGCGAATGGTGGTCATAGGCCATCCCCCCGCTTCCGGCGGCCGAGGATGTAGTCGGGTCGGCGTTGCGCATTGGGCGGGCAAACCGCCAAAATGCGCCACCCGTCATCTAGGTTTCTTTGAAGTTCTTCCGTGCAAGCGTCATCTAGCCATTTGACTTCATCAATCAAAAGCAAGCCGACATCCGGAAGCGTCACGTTGAAGAGCTTCCCACTCATCAACTGTTCGTGGCCGCTATCTTCGTCGTGTCCGTGGATGTCCTTCCGCTTCACCAGCATCATGGACTTGCACGGTTCCAATTCCAACTTGAACCCGGCTTCGGTCCACGCTGCAACCTCATCCCAACTCATGCGGGCCTTAGTATGCGGCACGCTGAATTTGCCGTTGTAGTCATCTCGGTATTCGGGCCAGTTCGCGCGGATGAAGTCTTGTTCTTCGTCCGTGGGCTTGAAACTCCAATGGTCCGTGAAACCTACGTAAATCATTCGTCACCGCCTTCCTGATAGATGGCGGAGAGAGCCAGCGGCCACCCCGTGGCGGACGCCAGGGAAGAAGCGACGCGGACTTCCGTGCAGGTCAAGCCCGGCTTTTCCACGCATTGGATGCGGTTCCAGACGAGACCGAAGGTAAAGACGGCGCCGCAAACGTAGGCGATGCCGAGGGCGATAAGAGGGACCGCTTTCATGTGTCACCTCCCTTCCCATCGGTCTCCGCCATCTTTACGACGTACCGGGTAGGCTCCTCCCCCTTCCCCCGGATACATTCGATGACGCGGCCGACCACCTTAAGCTGCTTTCGAAGGGTGCCCGCGATGTAGCCGCGCAGGGTGTGGCGTTGCCATCCCGTTGCGGTTTCGAGTTCGCCTTGTGTGGCGCCACCGTTGCGGGAAATGAGATCAATGATTTTCTTTTTCTTATTGATCCGTTCCGCCTTCTTGCCGAAGGTCCCGGCTTCCTTCTCCGCTTCGATCCGGGAACGCCGCTCCGCACGGCGCGCCGCGATTTCCTCCGGTGTGGATCGAACCGGCGGCGGTAGCTCTGCGGCTTCCTTGGCGTAGTCAACGACAACGGAAACCGTTTTAGGATTGGATGCGCGGACAAAGCGGCCAACGGATTGTTTTTTTGTCAACGCCTCCGGCGCGCGGACAGGCTCCGGCGGAACGAAGTCCGATATGGGATACTCGACACAATCCTCCGCCACGTCCTTCGTTACCGTCAACGTCCTCGATACTTGCGCAAGCTCCGGACGGGCCGCGATGGTGGCGGCATCAAACACCAGCGGTTCCGCCGGTTGCCCGCAGAAGATGGAGCCACGGGCGCCGAAGTCCCGGACATCAATAGAGCCTTCCTGCGGTTCATGGTGAGGTTTCTTAGGAAGGAAGCTTGGAATGTCAGCGGTCTCCGCTGCTTCGCATGGTTCGAAGGTGAGCACGGCAACGTCGGAATAGGTCTCCCGCATCATCTCACGGAAAGCGTCGTTGTGTTCCTTTGGAACCTCAATGGCGGGAAACCACTCCCGCGCGCCCGGCGAGACCTCCACCGGCTCGACCGCCGCTATCATATCTTGATGCTTGTCCGCGATGCCACGGGCGAAGCGCTTTGCATTGCTCTTCACACTGTAAGATTTCATTCGAGTTGGACCCCGTTGCGGTTTCGTGTATTTGCAAATTGCAAACGTAGGTATAAGCCAGAATATGCACCATGTATAGATAAGGGATCAAAAATTGTCACCGCGTCAACAACGTCAGGGGATAAGCGTCCATGCCTTCGCTAAGTCCGTGAACGTGACGCCTCCCGCCGTCCACGCCAGAATCAAGAGCGGTTCGATGGGGGACGCCGTCTTTGATGATGGAAGCCTTGATGAAGAGAAGGCACGCGTGCTGTGGTTCGCCAACACAAACCCGTCATACATGCGGAGCCGCCGGGGTGACGGGGAGACCACCGGGAAGCGCGGGAAGAAGTCCGGCAATACCGATATGGCGCGCGGCGAATTCCTCATTAAGACGGAAACAGCCGAAGTAAACTTGGCGATCCGCCGCATAGAATTGGCCGTCCTTGAAGGAAGCCTTGTCTCGCTGGACGAAGTGAGACGGGCACAACGCGCCGCCGGTAGAGCGACCCGCGATATGTTCTTGAACTTCGCGCCGCGCCACGGCGCCGAAATGGCGGGCGAACTTGGCGTCGACCCCGGAACATTCATTGGCCTGTTGGAAGCCCATATCAGGAAGGCATTGAACGAAGCAGCGGATCAACCGATGCCGGAAGACGGTGACGAATGAACGCGCGCGTTGATGCCGTATCCATCAATAAGGCCGCCCAAATATTCGGCGACCATATGGCCGCGCTCCGCCCGGATCCGCCTTACACGGTCTCCGAGTGGGCGGACAAAAACCGCAAGCTATCGTCCAAGAGCAGCCCGGAGCCGGGACCGTGGCGGACATCCCGCGTCCCCTACCTCCGCGAAATCATGGACTGCCTTTCGGCATACTCTCCCATCCAGACCGTGAACGTCATGAAGGGCGTTCAAATCGGGATGTCCGAAGCCGGGTTCAACTTCGTTGGCTACGTCATAGATCATGCGCCGGGTCCCATCATGTACGTGATGCCGACCATTTCCATGATGAAGAAGTTTTCGAAGGCGCGAATTGATCCCATGATTGAGGGGTCGCCATCGCTCCGGGAAAAGATACCCCCGGCCAGGTCCAGGGACTCCGGCAATACTCAGGAACAAAAGGACTTCGACAACGGCGTCTTGGTGATGACCGGGGCGAACAGCGGCGCCGGGCTTCGCGGTCTCCCGATGCGCTACCTTGTCCTTGATGAGGTCGACGGCTACCCGGAAAGCGCGGACGATGACGGCGACCCCGTTTCCTTGGCGGTGGACAGAACTTCGGCGCACCTGGCGCGGCGGAAAATCTTCAAGCTATCAACCCCGCTCTACAAGGAAACTTCGCGTATCGGTCCCGCCTTCCGCGAAGGGGATCAACGCTACTACAACGTGAAGTGCGAGAAGTGCGGGACCCTGCAGCCCATCACATGGGATAAGATTAAATGGGAACCCGGCAAGCCGGAAACGGCCGCCTTCGTCTGTTCCGCTCATGATCCCAATACTGGCGAGCTATGCGAACACCGGCACCCCGAACACCGGAAGCGCCACTTGTGCCGGGAAAAGGGGCATGGCGGCGACGCGGAGTGGATCCCGACAGCGGTCCCCGTGGACGCGAAGACGCGTAGTTATCACCTCTCCGCGTTGTATTCGCAGTGGTATACATGGGAACAGTGTGTTCGCCGCTTCCTTCTGGTGAAGGATGATCCCGCCAAGCTGCAACCTTTCATTAACAACGTTCTAGGCGAGGAGTGGGAAAGCCTCGGCGGCGAAAAGCTGGACCCGGAAACCCTCTTCGCGAAGCGCGAAGAATTCATGTCAGGCTTCGACGCCGAGTTGCCAGCGGGAACCGCGTTGCTGACTGCCGGGGTCGACGTGCAGCCGGACCGCTTGGAATTGGAAGTGGTGGCGTGGGGACGTGATGAGGAGTCCTGGTCCGTTGCCTACCACGTTCTTCCCGGCGACCCCTCCGAATTGGAGGTGTGGGATCAACTGGATGAAATCTTACGGACCCGGTTCCGTCACCCCGCGCTTGAAGACGGCATGAAGATTATGGCAACGGCCATCGATACCGGCGGCGCCAACACACAGGACGCATACCGCTACGTTCGTCCCCGCGAAGGCCGCCGAATTTGGGGGATCAAGGGTTATGCCGGGAAGCGTCCGGTGTGGCCGAAGAAGCCGAGCCGCAACAACAAGGGCAAGATTAACCTTTACGCCATCGGCGTGGACTCCGCGAAGGAAGTCGTGACAGCCCGGTTAGCGAAGGTCGGGGCCGGTGTGAGCGGCGCCGGTGCGTGCCACTTCCCGATGGACCGGGATCAGGAATATTTCCAGCAGCTAACGGCGGAGCGGAAGGTCGTCCGGTTCACGAAGGGCTTCAAACACATTGAATGGCACCTTCCGGACAAAGCCAGGAATGAATCGTTTGACTGCCGCGTCTACGCCTACGCCGCCTTGCAAGGTCTAATCCTCGGCGGCATCAACTTGAACCGGCGTGCCGCCACCGTTGAGCGCACCATGAAAGAGAAGGGAAACCCCGTGAAACAGGAAGAACAGAAGGCACCGGAGCCAGTGGCAGAAGACGCGCCGGAAGAGCCGGGTTCGCAGGAAGCGGAATCGACACCTAAAAACGCGGGTGCGATAACGGCGAGGAAGAAGAAGAAGCGGCGCGTTGTTGCGTCTCCATTCATGGGTTGATCGATGGCGGTTCTATCGGAAGAAGAACTTGACGCCTTGAGGGCGCAACGGGTGAAGCTCGTTAAGGCAATGCGCTCCGGCGCGTTGTCCGTCCAGCACGGCGACAAGCGGGTTCAGTATCGATCCCTTGCCGAGATGCAAGCCGCGTTGGATGGCATCGACGAAGACATCGCCGAGGGCACCGGAAAGAAGCGGAAACGCGTCTTCTATATTGATTCGTCGCGAGGTTTTTGATGAATGCGTTTAGGAAGTTTGCCAACGCGTTCCGCTTTGGCGCCGCGTCTAATCCATCATTTGAAGCAGCCGGACATGGCCGTCGTCTCAAGGGATTCAACCCTCCGAAGCGGCACATCAATGCCGCGATCCAAGCGGCTGGCCCCACGTTGGTTTCGCGTGTTCGTTGGCTTTATGACAACGAAAGCATGTGTGGAAACGCCATTGATGAATGGGTTAGCGCGTCCGTGGGTGACGGCATCAAGCCGCGTCCCCGCACCAAAAACAAGAAGGCCAAGCGCGCACTGATAGACTTGTTCTGGCGGTGGACGGAAGAGGCTGATGCCGATGGCATGTCAGACTATTACGGGATCCAAGAGCGGGTCGCCCGCGAAGTCAGACTAACCGGTGAATGCTTCGTTCGGATCCGGTCCCGCCGTCCTGGTGATATGTGGACAGTTCCGTTTCAACTGCAACTTCTGCCAAGCGAAATGCTCGATGTTGCCTACAACGGCAACGGCAACGGCGGGAACATAATCCGCGCCGGTATCGAGTACGACGCCATCCGTCGACGCGTAGCCTACCACTTCTGGCGATTCCATCCATATGACGATGTCCCGGCGCAAGCTGGTGGATTGATGCGGGACCGCGTCCGGGTCCCGGCCGAAGAAGTCATTCACGTAATCGAAGCCAAACAGGCCGGGCAAATCCGTGGCGTCCCGTCCATCGCTCGAGTCCTCGTTAAAATCTTCAAGATGGAGATTTATGACGATGCCGAACTTGAGCGGAAAAGCACGGCCGCGCTGTTCACCGCGTTCCTTGTTGGACGTGGTGACAACCCGATTGCCAATGATGATGACATAGACGGCGCCGATGACGAACCGGTGGCGCCAATGCAGCCCGGCGCGATTATTGACCTCGGCGACGACAAGGACGTGAAGTTTGCCACACCGGCGGACGTTGGTGGAAGCTATGAGCCTTTCCAGTATCGTAACGCGTTGAAGATAGCGGCGGGGACTGGTGTCCCCTACGCGTATGTTACCGGAGACATGACAAAAGGTAATTTCTCGAATGTGCGGACCGATATCATACGGTTCCGCCGCCGGGTGAATCAGTGGAATTACAACACCCTGATTTTCCAGCTTTGCCGCATGGTGTGGATGCAGTTCGTGGACCGCGCCTATATGGCCGGTCTGGTAGACCTCCCCGGCTATGATGAGGACCCGACCCAATATTGGGCCGCCGACCACCTCGCTCCACGCCAGGAATGGATTGACCCCGCCAAAGATATAAAGGCGGAGCTTGAAGCCATCGGCGGCGGCCTGAAAAGCCGGACGCAATCGGTAGCAGAACGCGGCTATGACCGTGAAGACCTAGACGCCGAGATTGATGAGGAGCGTAAGGAAGAGGACAGACTCGGCCTTGAGTTCAGTACGCGGGCGAAGGCGACTCCGGGTCCCGTCCCCGGCGCCGAGCCGGACCCGGATCAAGACGAAGACGAAAAAGAAGAGGCCGAAGACGATGCGTGACCTTCCACACCTGGCGTCATTGATTTTCAATCGGCCGCTTCTTTTCCGGGGTGACATCGGGACCGGTATCATTGACGCCATCGGCCCCCGCATCTTGAGCGGCGAGCGCATTGACCGCACGGAAGTGGTCGCCGCGTTCGAACGGCCGTCCCGCGAAGCGAGGGCGCCAGGCGGTTCCCGTCGCCTCGCCGGTGGCGCCTACATGGACCGTGATGGAATCGCGGTGCTTCCTATCGTGGGTTCGCTTGTGCGTCGCGGCACTTGGCTTGATGCCGAATGTGGAATGATGAGCTACGGGCTTATCCAGAACGCGGTCGCGGAAATCCTTCTGGACGCGTCCGTTCGCGGACTCATGCTGGAAATTGACAGTAGCGGCGGCGAAGCAAACGGTTGCTTCGATTGCGCCGACTTCATCAAGGTTGCGTCCGCTACGTCCGGGAAGCCGGTATGGGCACACGCAAACGAAATCATGTGTTCCGCCGCCTATGGTCTCGGATCATCCGCAAGTAAAATTTGGGTTGCCCGGACCGGCGAAGTCGGGTCCATCGGCGTCCTCGGCGCCCATGTGGACCGGAGCGCGGCGGACAAGATGGCCGGGGTCAAATGGACGTACATTTTTGCGGGTGAACACAAGACAGACGGGAACCCACATGAGCCGCTTGGCGAGGGAACGCTTGCCAGAATGCAAACGGACGTCGACCACTTGATGGATATGTTCGTGGACCTCGCTTCGCAGAATCGTGGAATGACCGGCGAAGAAATCCGGGCTACAAACGCTGAAATCTTTCGCGGAAGCCTCGCGGTGGAGTCGGGTCTCGCTGATGAAGTAGGGACGCTGGACGAAGCCTTGCAAGCTTTTGAAGAGCACGTTGACGAAATG
The DNA here is from genome assembly GCF_020531965.1 of Pseudorhizobium xiangyangii. GTDB lineage: Bacteria > Pseudomonadota > Alphaproteobacteria > Rhizobiales > Rhizobiaceae > Neorhizobium > Neorhizobium xiangyangii. Next base: position 42,037 of record NZ_JAJAWH010000004.1, read on the forward strand.
CAAACTTCGGGATCAACCCGGATGAGCGCTTCACAGATGAGGACAGAACTTATGTCTACGAACCGAGGCAAGCCAGGCGCCAACATCACAGCTTCCAAGCCGGAAGATAAGGAAGACAAGAGCAAGGCCGCCGCCACGGAAGAAGAAGGCAAGGGTGACGAAGAGGACGAAGGCAAGAAGGCGAAGGCCGACGAAGAAGAAGGTGATGCCGGCAAGAATGCCGCCGCCTTCTCCAATGCCGCCGTCAAGGCTGAAACCGAACGTTGTTCCGGCCTCTTCGCCGTAGCGAAACAGGCGGCCCGCCTCGGCGTCACCTTCAACGCGGAAGCGGCCATCAACTCCCGGATGTCTGTAGCGGATGCCCGTGCCAAGGTCATGGACGCGGCCGCTTCGGGCGACGCTCCGGAGACCTCCGCCATTGCGGCGCCGAAGGTCAAGGGAGCCGGACAGGGCGGACATAAATCCATGAGCGCCGAAGATAAAGCGGCGGCTTGGAAAAAGGCACACGCGCGCAAGCGTTAAGCGGCGGCAATAGGAGAAAACGGAAATGTCTACGGTTCTCACGGACATCGGTCGCCGCGAAGGCGGTTATATCATCAGCGAAGCGGGCGGTGCGACCGGAATGCGGTCCCGTGACCGTGGCACCCTCAAGGCGGGGGCCGTTGGTTTGTCCGGCATGGTCCTGGCTCAACTTACGGCCGACAAGAAATTGGTTCCGATGGCGGCCACCGCTGCGGACCCGGACACCGGTTCGGCTACGGCTTACGCCGTTCTATTCACATCGGCGGATGCTTCAACGGCGGATCAACCCGTGGTGTTTCATGCCCGCGATTGCGAAGTGAACGACCGCGAACTGGTGTGGCCCGCTGGCATTTCGGCACCGAACAAGGCGGCGGCCATCACCGCTCTTGCAGCAAAAGGAATCATCGTCCGCACGAAGTAAGCGCGGCGTTGTTGGAAACGGGGACTTTCTCAAATGCATATGGATATTTTCAACGACGACGCTTTCTCCGCCACGTCTATGACGACGGCGATTGAGACGTATGAATATCAGCCGGGCCTGATTTCGAGCATGAACCTGTTCGATAATGTTCCGATTGCAACGACCACGGTATCCGTGGAGAAGCGCGGCAACGGCTTCGAACTCATTCCCACCACTCTTCGCGGCGAACCGCTCGCCGAAGGTCGGCGCGACGACCGGAACATTCGCATGTTCCCGACGCGGCGTATCGCCAAGGGCCACACCCTTCAAGCGTCTGAAATCCAGAACGTTCGCGCCTTCGGCACCGAGTCCGAACTGGAAACGGCAATTGGTTACGTGGCAAGATACCAACAGCGCTTGATGCGCGAAGTAGAAGCCACCTGGGAATTCATGCGCCTCGGCGCCGTCTTCGGCAAGGTAATGGACGCCTCCGGGTCCGTTGTGGTCGATTGGTTCAATGAATGGACCATTACCCGCCCGGCTGCGATCGACTTCGCGCTGGACACCGCCGGAACCAATGTTGAGCAGAAGTGCCGGGATGTCCTCCGCCGGGTTCAAGACGTTGTTGACGAACGCTGGCTTCCGAATTCGTCTGTTGTTGGCCTTGCCGGCGACTCCTTCTTCGATAAGTTGACGGGCCACGCCAAGGTTACGGACACGTACCTTAACCAGTCTCAGGCGAACACCTTGAACCGTGCCTTTGGTGTGGCGACACAGTCCGGTTTCCGGGCCGGTTCCTACGCCACCTTTGAATATGGTGGGATCCTGTTTATCAACTACAAGGGTTCCAAGACTTTCAAGAAGACGGACGCGGAAGGGGATAACTCCGGCAAGGAAGCCTTCGGCGTCCGCAGTACCCGGTGCAAGTTCTTCCCCATCAATGCGCCCGGTGTCTTCCAAGAAGCCTTCGCGCCTGGCGAGTCCTTCGAATGGGCGAACACCATCGGCCGACCGGTCTACTCGCTTATTCTCCGCGACAAGGACCGGGATTTCTGGATGCGTCCCGAAGTGTATTCCTACCCGCTGTTTATCTGCACGGTGCCGGAAGCTCTCTTCGAAGCCAAGGAGTCCGCTTCGGCTTAAGCCGGGGCGGTCCCCCGCTTATGGATTGGGACGAACTGTTAGACGACATGACGGCGGTGGTGGTGGACACCTTCGCCGTTTCTCTTGTCTATGAACGCGCCGAAGCTCCCGGCGTCCTCATTGACAAGACGCCGAGCGGGGCACCGCTGACGTGCATCTATGACGTAGAGACGGTGGACGGCGCGGAAGGCGGGAGCCTTTCGGTAGCGAACCGGCGGACCATTATCGACGTCAGGCTTGATGACCTCGGCTTCGTCCCTTCTACGAAGGATTTCGTGCGGGTCCCGGCGGGCCGGTTCTCCATTCTCAACAAGGACGAGTCGTCGTCTGGAATGATGAAGCTCCAACTTCGGAAGGTGTAGATGTGGCCAGCCCTCGGAAAGAAGTTGTTGCCGCCGTCGCTGACTACCTGAAAACACCGGTAGAAGGCACGTATCCGACCGCCGCAAGCGGCCGCGTCTTCGATACGGATTCGACGCCGCCGGACGCGGACCACCTCCCGGAGATAAACGTTCTCTTCATCCGCGAAAGCAAGGATGCATCCACGGACCACCAGCCCGGCGTTCTCGGTTTGAACTCGCCGGTCCGGCGGGTCATGGAGATGCAAATCGAAGTCTACCATGTCACCGCTGAATCGCTTGACGTGGCCTGGCAGGTCGAAGAGGCGTTGCGCGTCAACGCTACCCTGGCGGACAAGGTTGAAAGCGTAAGGGTCAACGACGTCGACCTCTTCGTTGCGGAAAACAACACGGTGTCCCTCTACGTGTCCATCTTGAAAGTTGAGGTGGCATATTGGACCCACGTCACCGAAGACACGGGACGGCCGACCACGGTCCTCCTCGGCTTCGTCCCGGAGACCGGGCCAGGCAACGAACCCAAATATGAGGACATCACCGCCACCGGTCTGCAGGACATGGTTTGATGGCGGATAAGTACGACAAGCGGCTCGCCGATATCGAGCGCCGAGTTTCCAACGGAATCGTCATCGGAACGGTATCTTCCGTTGACCATGAAAAGGGCCGTTATCGGGTCAAGGCCGGAGAACTTGAAACAGACTGGATTCCGATGGCGACGCCTCGCGCCGGGAAGACATCCATTTATTCGAGCTACGAAGAGGGCGAGCAAGTCATTCTTGCCAGCCAGTCCGGCGACCTGTCACAAGCCGTCATCCTTGGGGCCGTAGCCACCGGCGAGACGCAAGCCGGGACGAAGGGGAACACCCACGTCATCAAGTACCCGGACGGGACAACCGTTGAGTACGACCACGAAGCGAAGTCCTACAAGATGGACGTCGCCGAGGGCGGCGCCTTCTCCCTCAACATCGGCGGTGGCGCTTCCATCACCGGATCCGGTGACGGTCTCAAGATTAAGGCGGGGTCCATCGAACTGGAATCCGCCACCCTCACCCACAACGGAAAGAACATCGGCGACGACCACACCCACAAGGACGTGACCCGTGGCACCGATGAAACGGGGCCGCCAGCTTAAGGGGATCAAGATGCGCGGAATGAACGCGGCAACCGGGAAGCCGCTGGACGGAATAGACCACCTCCGGCAATCCATTGTGGACATCCTCAGTACCCGCAAGGGAACCCGCGTCATGCGTCGCGACTACGGGTCCGATGTCCCGAACCTTGTAGACAGACCGGTGAACGATGAATTGCCCGTGGACATCTATGTAGCCGTTGCCGAGGCGTTGGCGGCATGGGAGCCGCGACTCGTATTGCGGGAAGCTTCAATGACGGCGATGGGCGACGGGGCTATAGAGTTTGCGTTGACCGGCGATTATCTGCCGGACGGGCAAACCCTAACGTTGACCGGAATCTATGTGAGATGACAGAAGCACCCGCCGAATTCTTCCGCGTCATTGATCTTTCAATGGTCCCGGTTCCGGACTTCGTGGAGGCGTTGAACTACGAGTCCATTCGGCAAGCGGCGATTGATTACTTCGTTTCTCTGGACCCCGCGAACAATGCGCTTGTAGAAAGCGACCCCATCATCAAGCTTATCGAAGCCTTCGCCTACCGTGAATTGAACCTTCGGCAACGCATCAACGACATGGGCCTCGCCAATACCATCACGGCTTCGCTCGGCAACGACCTCGCCGTCATCGGCGCCTTCTTCGGCGTCACCCCTATGGAAGGGGAAAACACCGAACGGTTCCGCCGCCGGGTCCAGTTGGGGATCTACACCGGGGCCGTGGCCGGTCCTCGGCAATCTTATGAGTTCCACGCGTTGTCGGCACACGCCGCCGTGGTGGATGTTGGAGTTCATTCCCCGGCACCCGGCGAGGTAGCCGTTACCGTGCTTGCTTCCGAAGATGTGGCAACAGAAACCGCCTCGGATCAGGAACGCCTTGTCGGCCGCGCCTTGTTCGCGCAACCCGTAAACGCCGATGTTTCCCGTATCCTGGCGCGGCCGTCCTCGGCGGTCCTTCAAGCCGTCCGGGTCGCATTGTCAGGCGAAGCGGTGCGCCCGCTTACGGACTCCGTGACAGTGCAGCCGCCGACCGTGGCGCCCTTCTCTATACGCGCCCGCCTGGTGGTCTATCCGGGTCCAGAGGCGGCAACCGTTAGGGCGAACGCCTTGACCTCGCTGGCGGCCTACCTGCAGCGGATCCGGAAGGTAGGCTATGACGCCACCCTATCCGGCATCATAGCCGCCTTGACCGTTGGCGGCGTACAGAACGTTATTCTGACTTCGCCGGTGGCCGATGTAGTGGCCTCCCACTATGACCTACCGGTGTGTGTTGCCGTTGACGTAGAGGTTGAGCGCTTCGATGTTTGAAAGCATCATCCCGCACACCACAAAGATTGAGCGGGACGCGGAACGGGCAACCGCGTTCCCGGACCTTCCCATTGACGGCCTCGCCAGCTTCGTGGACCCCATGAAGATTGACGCCAGGTTTTTGCCGTGGCTCGCCTACCGCTTCGCCGTGGATATCTGGAATGACGAATGGACCGAAGAGAAGAAGCGGGACGTCGTTGCGCAACAATTCGAGTTGCACCGGCTCAAGGGAACCGAAGAGGGAATCCGGCGGACCCTAAGTCTAGTGGATGCCACGTTGTTGGAAACCGTCCGGTTCCCGCAACGCGCCTTCGCGATGCGTCCAGTGACGAAGGAACAGCGCGACGCCTGGCTCGCCAGGATGCCGGAGATACGAGTCTATCTCCACACCGAACGGGGCATGGCGGGCGCCGACGCCTTCGGTCGCCCGGATGGCATCGCCCCGCCTTCATCCTTCGCCGGTCACGCCTTCGCCAGGCTGGATAGAGCGGAAGCAATCTATGGCCGCCGCGCCGTGATCCGCTATCCAGATGGCCGCGAAGTCTCGGTTCGCCGCTCCACGGTGGAGACCGTCACCGAAACGAAGACGGCCGCCGTTTATGACCGGATCCACATCCCTGGCGAAATAGGACCCGCGCTGTTCGTTGGCGGCTTCGCTCGCGGCCGCTTCGTGACACGCCGGAACACGGCGGCGCAAATCGTAACGTTCTCGCTTGATCGTACCTATGATGCGAAGAAATCGGAATTGCACCTAAGCACGGCGGCGCCGAGCTTGCAGCCGATCGATGTAAAGTATGAGCGGATTTCAGACACAGCGCCCGCCGGTCCCTCGCTCTTCGTGGGCCAATTCCTGAAACGGAAGTTCGTCACGGATGACCGCGCGGAATGGCACCTGTTTGACAGGGTCCGTTTGCAGGACCCTGACGTCGACGCGCCGTGGGCGCGCGCGCACTCGTTCGCCAACCGGGTCCGTATCGGCATGAAGCCATTCCATGCGGAACTACTTGTGGAATCGAAGAGCAGAAAGATACGCCGGGCCGCCTACGCAAACCGTAGCTACTTCGGCGGGGTTTTCTCAACAAAAGAGAATCTAACGAAACTCAAATGGGTCTATGCTGCAATCCGTCGAAGCAAGGCCGTCCGCGACCGTATTCTTGTGGATACGCAAACGTTGAGGCGCCGGACTTTCGGGGGCGGCATCCCGTTCGATGGAAGCTTTAAATTCGGCGACCGGGTGCGAAACACTTTGAAGTAGAGCGAGGGAATTATGGGCGAGCGCCTTGTGGTCATCTCTGACGACCAGCAGATAACGAATCAAGACCTCAACAACATTGGCGCCTATGCCCGGACCTCACTTGACCACGTCGTAAAAGACGGGATCGAACCCGGAAAGAAGTTCACCGGCTTTTCAGTTGTCCAGTCTGGACCGGCGCAAGTAACCGTTGGTTCCGGCCGCCTCTATGTAGACGGTGCCGTATACTTCCGGGACGATGAAGGCGGTGTTGTCCTTGACCTCATCAACGCGCTTCCGGCGGCCACTAACAAGATTGTCACCATAGTAGTGTGGGGCCAGGCGGTCGACACTGCCTTGGAACCGCGAACATTTCTTGTGGACGTTGACACAGAGCAAACGGAAGCCCGGTCGGTAGCCACCGAAAACAGGCGTTATGCAAACGTCAACACGGTGTCCGGCATCGAAGCGGCGGACCCTACCCCGCCAGCAATCGACGCAAACGTTCTTGCCGTGGCCTACATCCGCCTTACACCTGGCGGCATCGAGTCAGTTACGATGGTGACGGAAAACCGCGTGGTCTCCACACGCGCCGTTGCCGACCGCACCGCTTCACTAGAACTCTGGCGGAATCGGACCGGCTCCCGCCTTGACGTACTCGACACCACCGTGACCGGCATTCAATCCGCGCTTCGCGGCATCGCTCCAAAGACGCTTGTTCTCGAAATGGCGCGCGATATCGGCCGTTTGAAGACGAGCGCGGAGTTGCCGGAAACCTACACCTCCTACGATGCCGACCGCTTCCTTACGGACGATAAGTCGGACACCGTCCACGCTGACTTCCTGGCGAAGGTTGAGGAAGGGATCAGGTTCCCGCCAGCGGCGCAACGTGTCGCGCAGCTTGCGCTTGCGAACCCGATTGATCCCGCCGTGGATGTCCGGTCAAACTTCGTCCTTCCTGCTTTCACGGAAGCGCAGCGGGTCCGTATCGACGGCAATGACAGCGAGCTGTCGCTCTCCCAATTCCAATTTCAGACGTCTCAGCTTAAGAAGCTGTCGCGGAGCCGGACCCGTATCCGATACGGTTCGTCCATGACAGTCTGCACGAACGGCGCGTGGTGGAACACGGGCACCTATGACCCTTCTACCCGCATCTTCACCCGCAATGGCGAGACGTTCTATGTTGATCTTACGATTGACAACTATTGGACGGCGCCGAACCACATCTTCGCGCGTGTCACTCAGTTTTGGACGGACACCTATGAAGAAGAGTATTGGGGTTACGTCGACGTCACCGAAGGCGTGAACGGTTCACTTATTGCGCAAACCTTCCTGAATTCCGAAGCCGGGTATATTAGCGGCCTTGACCTCGCGTTTACCCGTGTGGCGCATACCGGCGACGTCATGGTCGGTATCGTCCGCACCGAAAACGGAAAGCCGCTTCTCGACAAAGTCCTGGCAATGGTCACCATTCCGGCGACCGACCTCAAAGTCTATCCGTTGAAGACGCGGGTTCCGCTTGTCCCCACCTATTTGGAAAAGGGCGAGCGTTACGCCTTCTTCATCGTGACCGCTGGCAACCACTTCATTGCCACGGTGAACGGCAATAAGAACGCCCAAGGAACGCTGTTCTACTCCACGGACGGCGCCTTCGTCCAAGGTGACTTGACCCGCGACATCCCGTTCGCGCTCTACTATGCCGAGTTCAAGACGCCACGCCTTGAGGTTGCTTTACAGCCCCTTGTTCTCGAAAACGGTATTTCTGATATCGACTTGAACATTGATACAACGGCGCCAAACGGCACGCTTATCACGCCTGAAATTCAGGTGAATGGAGTCTGGTCTCCGCTGGCGCAGTATCAGCAGAGTTTGCTTGTGGGCCTCCCGCCTCTGGTAAACTTCCGTGTTGTCCTTACCGGCACCACGGACGTGATGCCGGGCTTCGGCATCGGTGCGCTTTCCGAGGTGAAGACGGAACGGCCACGCTCGGACCTCCGCCACATCTCCACCGCGCGGACCCTCCCGGCGCCGTGCGACACCATCGAGGTAACGACCCGGCTAGAATATTGGGACGATGACCGCCACACGTGCGTCATCAAGCTCCGCACAGGTGCCGGGTTCACCACGATTGTAACGCCGGACGCGGTTGTTGACGAAATCACGCCGGTGCCTGGCACCATCCTTCGTCGCGCCACCTTCAACCTCGGCGTGGCGGTGTCCTCCTACAAAATGCAGATAGAGGGGACCACCGACAACGTGCTGGTGGTCTACCACGTGGCCGAGCGCTACGACCTCGCGTTCTCTTAAGGGTTCTGACAATGGCGACGACCACCCCCGTATTCAATCCCGATGCGCTCTATGACGTGCAGTTGGCGCGGCCCATTAAGGTGGGCCGAACCGTCATCCTACCGGTGAACCGCGTCCAACTAAAGGGCAAGGTAGTGGAAGCAAATATGGCGGACATTCTGGACGCCTCTGAAATCAAGTCATAAATCGGGGGCGACCGATGGCACAAAAGACGCTCGCCGAGCGGTTCCACGTTACCCCGCAAACCGTCGCAAACCCGCCGTTCTGGAATGGGTTCGTGCAGGAGATCGATGTCCGAATCCGCGCGTTGGACGCGGTGAAGATTGCGTGGGAGGAAGTCTCTCAACAGGGCATCACCGTCGCGCTTGGCCGAATCAATGAAGTCCTTGGACCGGCCGCAAACCGTATCCAGAACATCGCCGCCCTAGGCTTCCTCTCTGTCCGCTCCGCGACTTCGGCGACGCTCGATATCGGCAGTGTCACCTTCGCCATAGATCCCGGCGTTCAACGCGAGTTGTTCGTACCGTCCCCATTCGTGGCCGTGACGCGGGAGTCGAGCCCGTTCGACTACGCCATCGGGATTGTGTCCTATTTCAACCGGGACACCGGTGTGATGGACATTCAGATTCAACATGTGGAAGGCGACGCCGGGCCTCATCAGGATTGGATCATTGCGGCCGTGGCTGGCCAGGCCATCGCGCAAACGTCAATCCTCAATGCCACCAAACAGGTGAAGGCAGAGACCGATTCCATCCGGACCGCCACCGATTCAATACGGGCCGACACGGGACAGATCCGGAACGCCGCTGGTCTCATCAGAGATGAAACCGCCCGCCTCCGCACCGCCGCTGAAACAGCGAAGGACACCACTGTTGCTGTTGCCTCCCGCTACCATGGAGCTAGAACGTCACAGCCGCCGGTGGCGGATATCGGCGACCAGTACCTTGACACGGCGGCGACGCCGAACGTGGTGAAGGTGTTGACGGATGCTGGCTGGACGCCAACGGTGACGGTATCCATCGGAGGCTCCCGCGAAGTCGATTTTCCGGTAGCGACAGGCGCCGAAGGAACGGGCCCCTTCACAGTTGGCGGGGGCTTCACGCGCGGCGACGTCTTCCTGAACGGATACAAGCTCCGGAGCGGCGATGGCGGCACCGTCATCCTGGCACCGGGTCCTACCGGGACATTCACCCTCACCGAACCATTGGTCGCTGGGGACGAAATGGCGTTCCGTGGCTATCTCGCCAATGACGTTGTTGATATCTACACGAAGACCGAAGCAAAATCAGTGCTGTCGTCCGCGCTGCTAGACTACCACGACAGGTCGTACATCGATGCGTTGTCCGCCTCTTTAGGCGAAAGCATCTCCTCTAAGCTGGACAAGTCCGGCGGTACCATCACTGGCGCGCTGAAGATCAGTAGCGCGGCCAATTATCTCAGCTTCGCCGACACCGATGCCGGTCAGACGCGCCATATCCACCATAACGGCGGGCTGATCGGGTTCCTGGGGGCAGCCGGTGACTGGATCATGCGCTCGACCGATGACGGCGCCCTGTGGACGAAGCAGCTTGGCGACCTTAACAGCCGCATTGAGGCCCGCGCTGCCGCGCACGCGAACGACCGCGTAGCGAGCCTGAGCTTTCGCAGGGTCTCACCAGGTTACATGGGCGCAAACCAGGACGCTTACAGTCCTGCGGGGACCGTCCTCGGTGGCTTCAGCTCCACCACGGGCGGCTTCCCGAACGAAATGAACGGCTTCTACTACTTCTATCTGCAGATGTACGACCCTGTCCGCGGCTGGTGGACGATTGGGGGTTAAGGGGAAACACATGGAAATCGTAAACTTCGGACACTTCACAACCCATCAACGTGACGGCTTCCTCTTTCATACGAATGAGGACGGTCAAGACTGGTACGAGCTTCGCAACAGCCTGACCACCTGGGCCGCCAACGGTGAGTTCATTGACTCCATCTACGGCGCCTGGGTAACCGTCACCGAGAAAGGCGTTGTAGCCAACGTGGAATACGACCCGTCACGCATCGTCCCCGACAACAAGACTGTCCTCGGCGTCGATGCAGATGTTGAGAATATCCGTCCTGGAATGCTCTATTCCGACGCCGCCCTGCGAGATCCGCCGGCGCCGACGATAGAGGAGGTCAGGGCCAGCATGCCCTCCCTTACCCCTCGCGAATTCCGCGATACGCTGATCGACAATGGGATCATGCCCTCGGCAGTAACGGCAGTGATCGAGCAGATTGGCCATCCAGTCGCACAGGCAAAGGCGATGAACGCTTGGGAGTACAACACTCAATTCGTCCGCACCGACCCGTTGGTCGATCAACTGGCTACCGCCTTCGGTCTTACCCCGGAGGATGTCGACCAGATGTGGGGACAAGCGTTGTCCTTGTAGCGGGTCCCGGACTTCCCGTTTCCTGCAATGCGGTTTTCCGAATGCTGGACTATAAGAGGCAAAACGATCTCAATCGGAGTGTAAGCCATGGCGGCGGCGCAATTTCTTCACGGTGTGGAAGTCATCGAAATAGACGATGGACCACGCCCGGTTCGCACCGTCCGTTCCTCCGTTATCGGTATCGTAGGCACCGCACCCGACGCTGATCCGCTGGCGTTCCCGCTGAATAAGCGTGTTCTCATCGCTGGGTCCCGTGGCGAGGCCGCAAAGCTGGACGTCTCCACGGGCCAGACGCGCGCCGGGACGTTGCCGAATGCGGTCGACCTCATTCTTGACCAGATCGGCGCCGTTGTGGTCGTGGTTCGCGTTGAAGAGGGCGTTGACGAAATGGCAACGCTAGCCAACATCCTCGGCGGTGTGGACGGCGAAACCGGCGAATACGAAGGCGTCCACGCCTTCCTCGGCGCGAAGTCGGAGTTAGGAGTCCAGCCTAGAGTCCTCATAGCTCCCGGCTTCACTTCGCATCGCCCGCAAGGCGTTATCGGCCGTGGTCCTATCAGCAATCAAGGGAGCGGCGGCACGGACGGAAGCTTCCCGTTAGCTTTTACTGGGGGCACCGGCGAGGGCGCGGCCGGGACGTTTACCGTCACCGATGGAAAGCTAGTCAACGTCACCATCACTAGAGGCGGTCGCTACACTGTGGCTCCGTCCCCGGACTTCTCTGCGTCCGCTGGCCTTGTCGGCGCAGTGACAACCCTTGCTCTTGGCGCCGTTGCCAACCCGGTAGTGGCGGAACTTGTGGGTATCGCGGAACGTCTCAAGGCTGTTATCGTGGCTGACGGTCCGAACACCACGGACACCGCCGCCATCCAGTACGCCAACGACTTCGGCTCCCGCCGCGTCTATATGGTTGACCCCGGAGTTAAGGTCGCTAGGGGCGGAAACATCGTCATTGAACCGGCGTCCTCGGCTGTTGCCGGTCTCATTGCGAAGATCGACAACGACCGGGGCTTCTGGTGGTCTCCGTCAAACCAGAACATCAACGGCATCGTCGGAACCGCGCGGGCGGTGGATTTCGCTCTAGGTGACGCATCCAGCCGCGCCAATCTGTTGAACGAACAGAACGTGGCCACCATCATCAACGAAGACGGCTTCCGTCTATGGGGCAACCGGACGCTTTCGAGTGATCCGAAGTTCGCGTTTCTTTCCGTGGTGCGGACGGCGGACATCATCAACGACTCCATTCTCGCCGCCCATATGTGGGCCGTGGATCGAAACATCACGAAAACCTATATCGATGACGTTGAGGAGTCCGTGAACGCTTATATCCGCTCACTGGTGGCTATGGGTGCCCTTATCGGCGGCCATTGCCGCGCCGACCCGGACCTCAATTCCCCGGCGTCCATTGCCGAAGGAAAGGTGTGGTTCAACGTGGACTTCACGCCGCCTTACCCGGCGGAACACATCATCTTCCGTTCGCGCATCGTCAACGACTACCTCGAGGACATCGTATAATGGCCGCTCAACTTCCGCGCCAGCTTCGCGCGTTCAATCTCTACAACGACGGCCGCAGCTTCGCGGGCCGGATCGATACCTTCACCCCTCCTCCGCTGGCCTTCCTTACGGAAGAGCATCGTGCCGGTGGCATGGACGCGCCCGTCGAACTGGAAATGGGCATGGAAGCATTGATTGCGACCATGGTTATTTCTGACTACGACCCGTCCATCATCGCGCTACTCGGAAAGCAGGATGTGCCACTAGTTGCACGTGGCGGCGTCCAGGCTCAAGGGGGCCGCGCGGAACCGGTAGTCATCAACATGCGCGGCATGCTCAAGGGCGCCGAGTTGAGCGAATGGACGGCGGGCGGCGGCAAGTCCACGCAAAACCTCACCTATTCGCTCACCTATTTCCGCTTTCGTCAGAACGACGTTGAACTGGTGGAAATCGATATCATCAACATGGTTCGTAAGTTCGGGGGCGTGGATCAGGTCGCCGGGCTTCGTGCTGCAATCGGCCTCTAAGGAACCGAAATGACCGCCGCGATTCAAAAGCTTGTACAGCACACCCTCATTCTTCCGGTAGCCTTCGAAGGTTCGGAGAAGTCCACTATCACGCTTCGCCGCCTGAAGGGGAAGGACATCAAAAAGCTTCGCGAATACAGCGATGACGTCGACAAGACGTTCTTCCTTATCGGCGAACTCTCCGGATGGCCGCCCGAAGGCGTTGACGAACTGGACGGTGCCGACTTCGAAGCCATCTCAAAAATCATTGAGGGTTTTATGGGGCGGAAGGCCAAGCGTTAAGCCTTGAGGTTGTTGAAAGCCTCATTGCTGACATTGCCGTGATATTCCCCGGCTTCCTTCCGCACAATCAAGCCTACGAATTAGACCTTTCGGAATTGAGGCGGTGGCGCGAAATGGCGGCCGCCAGGGCGCCGAAGAAGGGCGGTAAGTGATGGCGGCCAACGCCGAAGCAACAGTAACACTATCACTTATCGACCGGATCACGGGGCCGATTAGGCGGATATCTGCCCGCATCGCGGCGGTTTCGCGCACACTCGGTATCGACCGGATCACGGGAGCCGTGGGCCGCCTCGGCACATCGCTTAAGGGTCTCGGCTCCGGGCTTATGGCCACTACGGGCCGCCTCTCCGCGTTCCTCACATTGTTCGGCGCCGGTGGTGCCGGTGTGATTGCTACCGCCTACGGCCTGGCGAAGAGCGCGGCCGATGTTGGCGCCGAGCTAACGGAGATGTCCGGAAAGCTTGGCATCGGTGCCGAGGCTTTGCAGGAATATCGCTTCGCCGCAAAGATGAGTGGGGTTGAAATCGCCACCTTCGACAAGGGCGTGGAAAAACTCGGCATCAATGCGGTTGAAGCCAGCAAGGGCAACAAGCAGCTTGCAGCCGCGTTCAAGTCTCTCGGCATCCGCGTTAGGGGTTCTGGCGGCGCCATGCGCTCCACGGAAGATATTTTGGATGACACCATGGCGGCGTTGTCCGGGATAGAGGATCCGCTGAAACGGAACCAACTGGCGTTCAAGCTGTTCGGGAAGTCCGGTGTTGACCTCACGAAGATGCTAGGGGACGGCGCCGAAGGCTTGCGTGACCTCCGCGAAGAGGCGCGCCGCACCGGCAACGTTATGAGCGAAGACGCGGCGCGCGCCGGTGATGAACTCGGCGACCGCGTAGATGCATTGGTTGAACGGGTCACCGGCCTTAAGAACCTTCTAGGTGTCCAGCTTATCCCGGTATTCAATGAAGCCGTTAAGGGGATCACGGATTGGGCGGATGCCAACGCCGAATTGATCCGGTCCACGGTTACGGATTGGGCGAAGGACCTTGTCGGCTTCATCAGAGCCTTGATTGATCCCACCTCGGAAGTTCGCCGTCAAATTGATGGCCTCGCCACTAGCTTCACGGCGTTTATGACGGCTATTCGTCCGGTTGTGGACTTCCTCGGCGGTCCCATGAACGCCGCTTTGATTGCCGTTGCTAGTTGGATCATGGGTCCGTTGGTTGTTGCGCTAGCCACCCTCGGCGCCGCCTTTGTGAAGCTTGGCATCGTCATCTTGTCTACGCCGATTGGCTGGATCCTCGGCGGCCTGGCTTTGGTGGCTGGCGCCGTCTACGTCATCTATCAGCAGTGGGACGAATTCGCCGCCTACTGGTCCAGCTTGTGGGATCGGGTCAAGGCCGGATTTCAGCAAGGTTTCATTCACGGCGTCATCGCGCTTCTTAAGGAATTCAACCCGGTCACCCACATCGTGCGCGGCATCAACGCGATGATTGAGTATTTCACCGGCGTTGATCTTATCGAACATGGGTCCGCAATGATCCAAACGCTGGCCACGGGGATCGAGTCCGGATGGGCGGCCATCATGGAATGGCTTCGGGCGCGGGGCCAGGCGATAGCGGAGACGGTATCCGGCTTCTATCAATATATGTTCGATGCGGGCGCCATCCTAGTAAACGCAATATGGGACGGCCTGAAATCGAAGTGGGATAGCGTGGTGGCCTGGCTACGTGGCGCCGTTGCCAACCTCGTCTCATGGCTTCCGGAGAGCATCCAGACACGCCTCGGCGTGAAGGTCGAAGGGGTTCCGGCCGGGCCCGTCAATGACAACGCTGGCGCCGCCGGTGCCGCCGCGTCAAGCACGCCGGCCCGATTGATCGGCGGGGTTCCTACGGGCGCCAGCCAAGAGGCTGCTATTGCCGCTGCCAACACCAACGCGCCGCCGACCTCCGGCGACGTGGAGCAAAACTATCTCACCAATTCCAGCAATACGAACACCACGACGATGAAAGCCACCGTCAACATTACGGCCCCGCCCGGTTCTGATGCAGCCGCTATCGGTGCCGCTGTTCGGCGTGAACTCGACAACGTCAACCGCCGCGCCGCCGCCGCCAACGGCTCTTCGCTATCAGATTAAGGGGCCAGACATGGCAAGGGTAATGATGGGACTAGGTGGCTTCCGATTCGCGATGGACACCGCCGCATATCAGAACTTGAATCGGAGCGATGAATACAGGTGGGAATCGCAAACCAGAATTGGCCGTCACCCCGCTATGCAGTTCATCGGAGAGGGCCACACCACCTTCAATCTTGAAGGGGTCATCTACCCACACTGGCGCGGCGGCCTCGGTCAGATTGAAAAGATGCGGACGGCCGCCAAGTTGGGTTCCCCGCTCTTTCTGGTGTCCGGATACGGAAAGATTTTCGGCCGCTTCGTTGTCATGAAGATTGACGAAACGCAAACGCACCTTCTCCCGAATGGGGCGCCGAGGAAGCAGGAATTCGCGCTTGAACTCAAGAGCTATGGCGAAGACGGACTCGCGGGAGAACATTTCTAATGGGCGCGATATCGAAGAAGCTCCGGAGCGTCGAAGGCGGCCGCCTCATGTTCTGGTGTCCCGGTTGTGACGGCGCGCATCAAGTTGGCGTAGGCGACGGGCCGGGTCCGCGTTGGGGATATAACGGCAACCCGGATACGCCTACGTTCACGCCGTCCATTCTGGTTACTGGCATCAAGCCTCTCACTGATGATGACGCCGAAAGGCTCTTGATGGGCGACGTGTCTATTCCGGATGAGCCGGAGAAGACAATTTGCCATTCGTTCGTGAAGGACGGCCGCATTCAATTCCTTTCGGATTGCAGCCATGGTCTCGCCGGGCAAACCGTAGACATCCCGGATTTCGACCATGGCTGAAACATACATTGCCCGTGACGGCGACATGGTGGATGAAATTTGCTGGCGTTTCTACGCGAAGGCGCAACAACCTTTGGCCGTGGAGCGCGTCTTAGAAGCGAACCGTGGTCTCGCCTCCCCTGGCGTCAAGCTCAAGGCCGGAACCCGCGTCTTCCTCCCGGATCTTCCGAAGCCGGAGTCGACCCCGATAATCCGAATTTGGGGGAAGTGACGTGCAGCCATTCGTGCAAATCATTGGAGGCGGAAGCGACCTAACCGGCGGCTTAGGTGACCGGCTGTTGTCCGTCGAGTGCTTCGATGAAGCCGAGGACAAGTCGGACCGGGTTTCGATAGAGATTGACGACCGTGCCGGGTTCGCGGATGGCGGAATCATTGATTTTCCAGTTATCGGCCTAACCGTTGAAATCATCATGGGATACCGGGATGGCCAGTCGGCAAGCCGCGGGACCTACTTGATTGATGACCTCACGGTATCTTCGCCGCCTCGGAAGCTCATGGTCACCGGTCGTTCCGCCGCGATGGCGAAGAGCTATCGGACGCCGCGAACAGAAAGCTATCACCAAAAGACGCTTGGCGAGCTTATGGAGGCCATCGCCTCCCGCAATGGATACGAACCGGCCGTGGATCCGGAGCTATCCGGGATCGTCATCAGGCACACGGATCAACATAACGAAAGTGACATGGCCTTTGCGACCCGCATCGCGGAGATGCATGACGGCGTCGCCAAGCCAGTGGCCGGGAAGCTGGCGGTGGCAAAACGCGGGACCGGCAAGAACATCGCCGGGGAAGAATTGCCCGTCATCACCATCCGGGAGACGGATTGCGATTCTTGGGATTTCAAATATTCCGCCCGTGAAGAGGCCGGGGAAGCCGGAGGCATGGAAGGCGCGGAAAGCGGGTCCAGCGGTGGCGGCGTCCGTGCGAAGTGGACGGATATCCGGACCGGCGAAACGAAGTTGGTGACCGCCGGGGAAGCACCCTTCCACGACCTCCGCTTTAGCTACCACAACGAAGCCGAGGCCGTGGCGGCGGTGAGCCAGAAGCGGAACACGGCGGCACGCGGCAAGGCTTCGTTTTCCTGCACCATCGGCGGCCGCGTCGACGTCCAGGCGGAGGCAAAATTAATCCTCGCAAGCTTTCGGCCATACATCCCCTTGGAATGGCGGATCAAGTCTTGTTCGCATCGCATTGAGGGCGTCGGCTACACCACGGACATTTCCGCCGAGTTGTTCGAAGAGAAACAGGACGATATTCCCGGAAAAGTTAAAGACACGAAGCCATCCGACGACGATAAGATTGATAAAGACGCTCCGGCCGAATCCGTGAAGCCTCGCAATACATCCGACTCCTTCGTCATAGACCTCCCAAAGGAATAGAGATTGTGACTGACATCATCGAACTACTTCAGCAAGGCGGCATCCCACGGCGTAGCGCGGACGGCCTCAAGGCCGTGGCAGAGCGGTTGAACTGCGAAGTTGCGGTGGTTCACGCCATCGTTGACGTTGAATCAAACGGCTCCGGTATCGATGCGAAGGGCCGCGTCAAAGTCCTCTTCGAAAAGCACCGGTTCTATAAGAACCTCCCGGCTTCGAAACGTGCTGCCGCCGTGAAAGCCGGTCTAGGCCGCAAAGTCTGGATTTCGCCGAAGAATGGCGGATACAAGGATCAGCCAAGCAACGAAGCCGCCTTGGCGATGCTTATCAAGGCCGTGGAGTGGTGCCGGGCAAACGGGACCGATGAAGCCGCCGCCCTCAAGTCGGCGAGCTACGGAACCGGGCAAGTCCTCGGCGAGAACTTCGCGCTTTGTGGATGGGCTTCCGTGCAAGCCTTCGTTGCGGATATGTGCCAGCACGAAAACAAGCACGTCGATGCGATGATCGGCTTCCTTGTTGGGAGTGGCCTGGCGGACGAAATGCGCGCCCGCGACTTCGACGCCGTGGCGCGCGTCTACAACGGAAGCGGCCAGGTGGAGACCTACGGCGGCAAGATGCGGAAGGCATACGCCGCTTTCACCGGAAAAGAGGCCACGATTGAAAGCACGGTTCGGGCCGCCGGTCTCCGCATCGGCTCCGAGGGCTATCGGGTCGAAGCTCTACAGAAGCGGCTTGATGAACTCGGCTTCCCGGTCCGCGTTGACGGTGATTTCGGCGAGAATACCCGGAAGGCCGTGGTTGCATTCCAGGCGGTCCACGGTTTGGAAGTGGACGGCGTCGTCGGTGCCCTCACTCAACTGGCCTTAGACGTTGCCAAAACGTCAATTCCGGAGGCGCGGGCGACCGCCACAATCGCCGATTTGCGGGATCAAGGGTCATCCACCATTAAGGAAGCGGACAAGACGCAAGCCGTTTCCGTGGTGACGGGTGCGGTTGCCGTGGCTGGCGCCGCGAATGAGGCCGGGGTGTTCGATAAGATCAAGCAAGCATCGGATGCAGCCGCCGCGATGGCGGAGCCGCTTGGCGTGCTGGTCTCGCTCGTTTCCGAAAACTGGTGGCTCCTCGCCGGTGGCGCCGGGGTCGCCCTCTACTTCTTCGCGAAGCGAATCAAGGAAACTCGCCTTGCGGGTCATCAGGCCGGGCGGATTGTCTGATGCTGGCGGCCCTAGCGTTCTTCACGAAGGGAGTCGGCCGCTACATCACGGCGGCCGTTCTCGGCTTCGCGTTGTGCGCCGGGGTCTACGTTGCCGGTTACCGGGCATCCACAAAGGCGCACGAAGTTGACCGGATAAAGATGGAGCGTGCCGCCGCGTTGCGTGACCTCCGGGCCGCCGAGGACGCGGCCACCAATGCGGAACGGCTGATGTCCGAAGCGAATAGACGGTCGGTCGAAGCAAGGAAGAAGGCGGAAGACTATGCGGCATCTCTCCCGGCAAGTGGCGGTTGCGCTCTTACTGGCGACGACCTCAACAGGTTGCGCAACATCAGGCAGCGTTGAGGGCGTTAGCCTCCCCGCCTGGCCCTCCCGGTTCGCGCCGGTGAAGACGACGACTCCACAATCCGGCAATGACGCGAAGGCAGCGTTGGGCGTATGTATGGTCGAGGCCGATGACGCCAACGAAGTAATTTCGGCGTCGCGGTCATGGTATCAGCAAATCCGCCAGACCTACGCGCCGAACCGATGATGGACTAATGCCGGACACCGCCATTCTAGAAGCCGGGAGAGCAATAATAAACGTCGACCCAGTGCTCGGCGGTTTTCTTGTTCTGGTGTTGGCGGCGCTGGCGTGGGTGGTGAAGACGTGGCGGGCCGATGTGGCGAGCTTGAACGCTCGCATCATCGAAGAGATTGCGAAGCGCGAAGCGCTGGTGAATGCGCAAATCGCGGAACTTCGGACATCCGGGAAGATTGTGGACTCCGTGGATGATATGCGACGGGAGTTTACGCAAGCGATGATTCAGTTTGCTCAAAACATGAGGCCGAGCGCATGAGTGTCCTTCATCGCATCCTCGGAATTCCAGCACCGGCGAAATCGTCAACCGTGGACCCCGATAGCCTTCGGGCTTCCGAAGCGCTGTTGCAGCGGGAGCGGCAAGAACTGCGCCAGAAAATTCAAAGGGTCCAGTCGGGAACCCGCCAAAGCGCGCGGGTTATGAACTCCATGGCGGGAGCCATGCTAATGGTCCGAGGGCATGAAAGTGGATAAATTGCTTACCAACAGGCTTTTGCTCGTCTCTATCGCGGCCGTGGCGGCGTATTGGCTGACGGGGGCAATTGTCCCCGGTCCAGTCATGACCACCATCGTCGGCTTCATGTTGCTTGCCTTCGGCGGCCTCACATTCGCCTACTACGCGCGTCCCGCTTACGGGGTTGTTGTCTTAGGTCATCGCAGCAACTTCGAAGCCGATGGCGCCAGGTGGTCCCACCTCGGCGTTTACGGCGCCTGGCTGATGTCCGCCGGTGCGGTGTGGTCTGGAATCTTCCGGCTGGTGTGGGTCTACCACGGGACCCCGGACGCGTGGACCGGAACCGTCTATTCCGCGTTCGGATCCGCCATCATGGCGGTCGGCTTCTTGCTGATGTACTTCGCGCCGCAATCCACAGAAAAAGGCTTGCGGATGTCCGGCACGCTGTGGGTGGCTGGCGCTATCCTCCTCGGCATCTGCGCCGGGTTCCTTTTTGGAACTCAACTAAAGCCGATTCCGGACACGCCGTTGCTATCGAAAATTAGCCGTGGGGCGAAGTGACCCCGCTACCAGGGCGCCGCGCTGCTACCAGTGTGCTACCACGCATAAAAAAACCCGCCGGACAAAGGCGGGTTTTTTCGTTGAATTTCAATGGTGCCCCCGACAAGGTTCGAACTCGTGACCCCCTGATTACAAATCAGGTGCTCTACCAACTGAGCTACAAGGGCATCCATTAGCCGTCGAGTTAGCAGATTCTGATTTTCTGTAAAGTAAAAAACACCGGTTCGGCACCATCAACATCATCATTCATAATTCGAAGTCGTACGATTTGCGGGTGCATCGGCCTTGTCGTGCATGGATTTTCTCCGCTAGGTATGGCCGTCATTACGAGGGCTATTCATGGCTACGCCGAAAAAAAGCCTTTCCTTCAGCGCTTCCTCCGCACCGGAGGCCATGGCTGCCCGGGAAGAACTGATTCGCATCTACGGCAACGCGCCCATGGACGAGGCCGACGTGATCGTTGCGCTCGGCGGCGACGGCTTCATGCTTCATACGCTGCACGGCACCATCAACTCAGGCCAGGCCATCTACGGGATGAACCGCGGGTCTGTCGGCTTTCTGATGAACGATTATCAGACGACCGGACTGCATGAGCGTATCGATGCTGCCGTGGAGAACGTCCTTCGTCCCCTGCAGATGAAGACCACGAACACAGATGGCACAAGCTCCACCGCGCTTGCCATCAATGAGGTCTACCTGTTCAGGCAGTCCTACCAGGCCGCCAAGCTGAAGGTCGAGATCGACGGCAAGGTGCGCCTGGAAGAGCTCATCTGCGACGGCTTGATGATCGCCACCCCAGCCGGATCGACGGCCTATAATCTCTCCGCCCACGGCCCTATCCTGCCACTCGAGGCCCCGCTTCTGGCCATGACGCCGGTCAGCGCTTTCCGTCCGCGGCGTTGGCGCGGCGCACTGCTGCCGAACGGCGTGCGCGTCGACATCGACATCCTGGAGGCCGACAAGCGCCCGGTGAATGCGGTTGCCGACAACATGGAGGTCAAGTCGGTGCTTCATATCCAGATCGAGCAGTCGGAGGACATGACCGCGCGGATCCTGTCGGATCCCGATCATTCCTGGTCGGACCGTATCCTTGCCGAGCAATTCAACAACTAGGCACAACAAGAAAAAGGGCAGCTCGCGGGCCGCCCTTTTTCTCTATCTGTGATCGTGCCGTGATCAGTCCAGGTCGGCGACAGCCGCATCCGAGCCGCTGATGCGGTGTGCCAGCGCTGCTTCCATGAACTCGTTGAGATCACCGTTCAGCACGTCGTCGGGAGCGGTGCTTTCCACACCCGTGCGCAGGTCCTTCACCAACTGATAGGGCTGCAGCACGTAGGAACGGATCTGGTGGCCCCAGCCGATATCGGTCTTGGACGCCGCCTCGGCATTGGCGGCCTCTTCACGCTTCTTGAGCTCCGCTTCGTACAAGCGCGAACGCAGCATCTCCCACGCCTTGGCGCGGTTCTTGTGCTGCGAACGCTCCTGCTGGCAGGCTACGGCGATACCGGTGGGAATATGCGTGATACGCACGGCCGAGTCGGTCGTGTTGACGTGCTGTCCGCCGGCGCCCGACGAGCGGTAGGTGTCGATACGGCAGTCGCTTTCGTTGACGTCGATCTGAATCGAGTCGTCGACCACCGGATAGACCCAGATCGATGAGAACGAGGTGTGACGACGCGCATTCGAATCGTAAGGCGAGATGCGGACGAGCCGGTGAACGCCGGATTCAGTCTTCATCCAGCCATAGGCATTGTGGCCCTTGACGAGAATGGTCGCCGACTTGATGCCGGCTTCGTCGCCATCGTGGACTTCGAGAATTTCGACCTTGTAGCCCTGGCGCTCGGCCCAGCGCGTGTACATGCGCAACAGCATGTTCGCCCAGTCCTGGCTCTCCGTGCCGCCTGCGCCGGAATGCACCTCGACATAGGTGTCGTTGGCGTCCGCTTCCCCGGAGAGCATCGCCTCGACCTGTCGGCGGTTGGCCTCGGTCTTCAGCACTTTCAGTGCCTCTTCGGCATCCTTGACGATGTCGGCGTCGCCCTCTTCCTCGCCCATTTCGATCAACTCGATATTGTCGTTGACCTGCTGTTCGAAGGATTTGACCGCCGAGATGCTGTCATCGAGCTGCTGACGCTCGCGCATCAGCTTCTGGGCTTCGGTCGCATCGTTCCAGAGGTTCGGATCCTCTGCCTTGTTGTTCAACCAGTCCAGTCGTCTTACCGCCTGATCCCAGTCAAAGATGCCTCCTCAGCAGGCTTATGGCCTGCTTGATTTCGTCGACTACACTGATGATTTCAGCCCGCATGGCTACGTTCTTGCTTTCGTTCTGAATTGGAAGACGGGGTGGACATAGTTGTGCCGGCCGCGGATGTAAAGGCCGCGCCGGCGCAAGGTGGCAAGACCGAAACCTAGAAAAGGCCGGAGGCGCCGGAGGTGATCGCCTGCTGAGCCTGCGGCGACGTTTCGAGAATCTGGTCCGGCGGCAGATACTCGGTATCGCCGATAACGGAGAAGACGTCGGCCGGGCCGGTTCCGGGCTTGAAGGCCTCCACGATCGTGTCCGGCTCACCTTCGAAAGCCATCATGCCCGTCGTGCGATTGACCGGGATGAACTGCATGCCTTCCGGAACATGGAATTTCTCGGGAAGCATCCGCTTGACAGCCGGTTCCATGAAGTCGGCAAAGACCGGAGCCGCAAGCGAGCTACCAGTTCCACCGCGACCGAGCGGCGCCGGAGTGTCGAAACCGATGTAGACGCCGGCAACGAGGTTCGGCGTGTAGCCGACGAACCAGGCATCCTTTTCGTCGTTGGTGGTGCCGGTCTTGCCGGCGACCGGGCGATCGTCGATCTTGATCTTGCCGGCAGCGGTGCCACGACGGACCACGCCCTCCATCATGGATGTGATCTGGTAGGACGTCATCGGGTCGAGGACCTGCTCGCGATTGTCGACGAGAATAGGCTCTTCCTGGTTTGCCCAGCTGGTCGCGTTGCAGCCGTCACAGGTGCGTTCCTCGTGGCGGAAAATGGTCTTCCCGTAGCGGTCCTGAATGCGGTCGATCACCGTCGGCTTGATCTGCTTGCCGCCGTTGGCGAGCACGGCGTAAGCGGAAACCATGCGCAAGACGGTCGTCTCGCCCGAACCGAGCGACATGGCGAGAACCGGCAGCATCTTGTCGTAAATGCCGAACCGTTCCGCATATTCCGCGACGAGTTCCATGCTCATGTCCTGCGCAAGCCGGACAGTCATCTGGTTACGCGATTTCTCGATGCCGAGGCGGAGCGTCTGCGGACCGGCCGAACCGCCGCCGTAGTTTTCCGGACGCCATACCTGTCCGCCGGAGACCATCTCGATAGGCGCATCGAGGATAACCGACGCGGGCGTATAGCCGTTGTCGAGTGCGGCGGCGTAAACGAAGGGCTTGAAGGAGGAGCCCGGCTGGCGCATCGCCTGCGTGGCACGATTGAATTCCGACTGGGCATAGGAGAAGCCGCCAACCATGGCGAGAACACGCCCGGTATTCGGATCCATGGCGACGAGGCCACCCTGCACCTTCGGCGGCTGACGCAGACGGTAGCTTCCCTCGGCACCGGCAATGGGCTGGACGAAGATCACGTCGCCGGACGCCAGAACGCCTTCCGGCGACTTTGCCGTCTTCCGTTCGCCCTTCGCGTCACGATAGGCCCACTTCATGTTTTCGGCGGTGATCGTGCCTCGCTCGCGAGCCTCGGCGACCTTGCCGGCCGCATCCGTGGATGGCTGCAGGCCAATATCGACTTCGCCGGAAGAAACCGCCGTCACGACGGCGAGTTTCCACTCGGGCACATCCCGCAATGCAGGCAGCTTCGCCAGTTCAGGACCCCAGTCGCCGCCAATACCGATCTGCTTCACCGGGCCATGGAAGCCGCGACGTTCATCATAATCCACGAGCCCTTTGTGAAGAGCCTTGCGCGCCAATATCTGCAGGTCCGGATCAAGAGAAGTCCGCACCGACAAGCCGCCCTCGTAGAGAGCGTCGTCGCTATACTGTCCAATGATCTGTCGACGGACTTCCTCCGCGAAGAAATCCGAGGCGAACAGATGGGTTCCGCCACGGCGCGGCTTCACGCCCAGCGGCTGCTGCTTGGCTTCGTCCGCATCGACCTGCGCGATGTAGCCGTTTTCCGCCATCCGATCGATGACCCAGTTCCGGCGCTCGACCGCTGCCGCTTCCCGGCGGTAGGGGTGATAGTTGTTCGGCCCCTTCGGCAAGGCGGCAAGGTAGGCGGTCTCGGCAATCGTCAGTTCGGTGACGGACTTGTCGAAATAGGTCAGCGCCGCGCCAGCGATACCGTAGGAGTTGAGACCGAAGAAAATCTCGTTGAGATAAAGTTCGAGGATCTTGTCCTTCGAGTAGGTCTGCTCGATACGGAACGACAGGATCGCTTCCTTGACCTTGCGGTCGATCGTCTGGTCGTTGCTGAGCAGGAAGTTCTTGGCGACCTGCTGCGTGATGGTGGACGCACCTTCCGGCCGACGGCCGGAGCCGAGGTTCTGGAAATTGTTCAGGACGGCGCGGGCCAGACCGGCAGGGTCGATGCCAGGATGGTTGTAGAAATTCTTGTCTTCCGCAGAAAGGAAAGCGGCCTTGACGCGATCGGGAACCGCCTGGATCGGCAAGAACAGGCGCCGCTCGCGCGCGTACTCCGCCATCAACGCGCCATTGCCCGCATGTACGCGCGTTGCGACCGGCGGCTCATAGGCGCTCAACACCTCGTAATCCGGCAGATCCCTGGAGACGCCCGCGAGATAAACCGCGACGACGACGGCTACGGCCAGAAAGAGGACGCACCCCAAACCAAAGAAATACCCAATAAGTCTGATCATATCGAAGCTACCGTTCGGCTTTCATTCGGTGCTGGCGCACACCATCGCATGATTGTCGGGCTTTTGCACGGCGGCTACCGTAGCGCAAGCCGGCAAAGATCCAGAGGCCGATTCACCGCATCACATCAATGCGACTAACTGCTTGAATGTGAGGAAAATAGGGCTCTGCGATGAGACTTCCCGAAGCGGGGCACAGGAATGCGCAGCGTGTTGCAAGCGCGCCACCAATGGCACATCACCCGCCGTTGGCTACGGCGCGATCCTTGTAACGGCTGACCGCGTCCACGAGAAGACCGTTGACCTTTGCCCGCCAGGTCTCGTCGAGAAGAAGCTTTTCGTCCTCGGGATTGGAAAGAAAGCCCAGTTCCAGAAGGACGGACGGAATATCCGGCGCTTTCAGGACCTGGAACCCGGCATGGCGATGGGCATTGTTGATCAGCCCGACCTGCCCTTCGAAGGAGTTGAGCACGTTCCCGGCAAGCGCGATCGAAAATGCCTGAGTTTCTCGACGTGTCAGGTCGAGCAGGATGTCGGCCACTTCCGGCGGCTCGTCCTTGAGGCTGAAGCCTGCCAACTGGTCGGACAGGTTTTCACGAGCGGCGAGATTCTCCGCCATCCGGTCGGAGGCGCGATCGGACAACGTATAGACGGTAGCTCCGCGAATGTCCTTCTGGCTCAGCGTATCGGCGTGCAGCGAGATGAACAGGTCGGCCTTCGCCTGACGGGCCAGCGTCACCCGTTCCGACAGCGAGAGGAACTTGTCGGTGTCGCGGGTCAGAATGGCTCTGGTGCCCGGCTGCTTGTTCAGTTGCTCTGCCAGTGCCCGAGCGAACGACAGCGTGATGGATTTTTCGGGTGTTTTCGTCGCGGTACCAATCGCACCGGTGTCGATGCCGCCATGACCGGCATCGAGGGCCACGGTGAAGACGTTTTCGTCCGCCGCAACAACAGGCTCGTCCGTCGCATTCTCCTGCTCGTCGCCCCACCGTTGCTCACGCACCAGATTGGCAAAGAGCTCCGGTGTCGCCATCTCGGCATCGAGCACAAGGCGGAATTCGCCATTCTCGCCCTCCTGCACTTCAGCTAGGCCCAGTCGGACCGGTCGCTTGGCGGTGAGGACGATCCGCGCACTGGTGTCGTCCATGGCTCCGAAACGGATATCGCTGAAGAGGCCCCGCGCTTTCAGATCCTCCGCTGCAAATCCAAAGGCCGTGGCAGGCAGATCGATCACAACCCGCTCCGGCGCCGTCACATAGTGAATTGCAAATTCGGGCTTGTCCTCGAAATCGATCACGATCCGGGTCCTGGCCTCATCGCCGGCAATCCGGGCCGCGAACGCGAGGAGAGGCTTATCGGGAGCGGCATGAACGGAGGCAGGAACCAGCAAAGCTGAAACGGTCAGCGAACAGAGTGCCGCCCGCATGATTCGTTTGCACAACCGCCTCCCCCGCGCCGCATGCGCGATCGCCTTCTTCATGCTGCCATCTTCCCCAACTTCCGCCCGAGGCGCCTGCCACGTCCCGCCAAATGCTTGCATCCGGCCCGATTTTGCGCATCGGCGCTTTACGAATCAACGACTTCCAATAGCCTCTCAATCTTATCTACAATATGGCGACACAGGCTTTTCCCTTGCTATTATGTCACAGAAACCATACAAGGCGCATGAGGACTAGAGTGTTGACGGGATAGTCTTCCGGTGGGCCGGCCAGCCTTAGGGACCTGGCGCCAAAACCGGGCAGTTCATCCGCCGTCTGTACACTCTACTCCTGATACTCGATCTCAGCCGGCAGGGCCGGACCAATACCGGGTGGCTTGCCACCCACGCTCACACGGAGCAACTCCACCGGGCCCACGAGGCCTAAGACATCGTCATTCTCGTTTGGACTTTCATGTCGCGGCAAGTGTTTCAGAACCTGGATACCCTGAAGGAGCTAAATGCCCCGTCAGCCGTCCGGTCGTCGCCGCAATGCCGTCCCACGGGAATATTTTTTTCCGGCGCAATCACCATCTTGCATGAACGGCCTGTCCCCGCGGCAGGCTTTTTTGCACCTGCTCGGCTGCGCCGAGGAGCAGAGTTTACATGGCAGACAAAATGCTTATCGACGCGTCTCACGAAGAGGAGACGCGGGTAGTCGTTGTTCGCGGCAACCGTATCGAAGAATTCGATTTCGAGTCCCAACACAAGAAGCAGATCCGGGGCAACATTTACCTGGCCAAGGTAACGAGGGTAGAGCCCTCGCTTCAGGCTGCGTTTGTCGATTACGGTGGTAACCGTCACGGCTTCCTCGCCTTTGCGGAAATCCATCCCGACTACTATCAGATCCCGCTCGCCGACCGGCAGGCGCTGATGCAGGCCGAGGCCGAAGATCAGAAGATGATCGCCGACGCCGAAGCGGCCGATTCGGTTGCCGATCTCGCTGAAGCGGAACAGCCCGTCATCAACGACCAGCCTGCCCCGGTGTCCGCGGAGACAGCAACCACTGAGGCTGATGCAGAAGCGAGCCCGGTGGCGGTTGAAGCCGTCGAGGCAGAAAAGCCGAAGGCAAAGCCCCGCCGCAGCCGTGCGCGCAAGAAGGTGGAAGAGGTGGAAGCCTCTGTCTCCGACGCAGCGGAAGGCGAAGACGACAAGAGCACGCCTGGCGAAATGGCCGCCATGGTGGAGACCGATTCGATTTCGGAAGACGTCCGCGGCCGTCGTGGCAAGAACGACGACGACGATGATGACGACGATGACAACCACGAGAAGGAAGAGATCGAATCCGTTGGCGCCGAAGACGCCATGGAGGAGGTTCCGGATCGCGTCCAGCGCAGGCCGCGCAAGCAGTACCGTATCCAGGAAGTCATCAAGCGCCGGCAGATCCTCCTCGTACAGGTTGCCAAGGAAGAACGCGGCAACAAGGGTGCCGCTCTCACCACGTATCTCTCGCTCGCCGGGCGCTACTCCGTGCTCATGCCGAACACGGCACGTGGCGGTGGCATCTCGCGCAAGATCACGCAGCTGCAGGACCGCAAGCGCCTGAAGGAAATCGCCAAGGAACTCGAAGTGCCGCAGGGCATGGGCGTGATCCTTCGCACAGCCGGTGCCAACCGCACCCGCGTCGAAGTCAAGCGTGACTTCGAATACCTGATGCGCCTTTGGGAAAACGTTCGCACGCTGACCCTCAACTCTACTGCGCCCTGCCTCGTCTACGAGGAAGGCAGCCTCATCAAGCGCTCGATCCGCGACCTCTACAACAAGGATATCTCGGAGATCATCGTCTCCGGTGAAGAAGGCTATCGTGAAGCAAAAGACTTCATGAAGATGCTGATGCCGAGCCACGCCAAGGTGGTTCAGCCGTATCGCGACCTTCATCCGATCTTTTCGCGCTCCGGTATCGAGGCGCAGCTCGACCGCATGCTGCAGCCGCAGGTGACGCTGAAGTCCGGTGGCTACCTGATCATGAACCAGACGGAAGCTCTGGTGGCGATCGACGTCAACTCCGGCCGCTCGACGCGCGAGCACTCGATCGAAGAGACCGCACTTCAGACGAACCTGGAAGCCGCTGAGGAAGTGGCGCGTCAGTTGCGTCTGCGAGACCTTGCCGGCCTTATCGTCATCGACTTCATCGACATGGAAGAAAAGCGCAACAACCGCGCTGTCGAGAAGAGGCTCAAGGATTGCCTGAAGAACGACCGCGCCCGCATTCAGGTCGGCCGCATCTCGCATTTCGGCCTGCTCGAAATGTCGCGCCAGCGCATTCGTGCATCCGTTCTCGAGTCGACCACGCAGATCTGCACCCATTGCGGCGGCACGGGCCACGTCCGCTCGCAATCGTCGGTCGCGCTGCACGTTCTCCGCGGTGTCGAAGAATACCTTCTGAAGAACACGACGCATGACGTCACCATCCGCACCACTCCGGATATTGCGCTCTATCTTCTGAACCAGAAGCGCCACACTGTGGTGGATTACGAAAATCGCTTCGGCGTTTCGATCTTCATCGAATCGGATGACGGCATCGGTTCCAGCCACTTCGCGATCGATCGTGGCGAGCCTGTCGAAAATCCGATCAAGATCGAAAGCCTGATGCAGTTCGCGGCACTTCCGATCGAAGACGAGGATGACGACATCATCATCGAAGAGGACGAACTCGACGAAGAGGACGTCGTCGAGGCCAAGCCTTCGCAGCCGGCAAATGCAGCTGCACAGGGCGACGAACAAGGCGGACGCAAGCGCAAGCGCCGCCGCCGCCGCCGCAACAAGAACGGCGATCGGCAGGAAGGTACGGACGCCGCGTCCGGCGACGATGCCGGTGCAGCCGAAGGTGACGAAGACGAGGATGAAGACGACACGGATGCTGAAGGCCGCGAAGCCTCTGTATCCGCTTCCGAGACGGATGAAAGCGGAAGCCGCAAGCGCCGCCGTCGTGGCAAGCGCGGTGGTCGTCGCAACCGGCCGGAAGACGAGGCCCTGAACGGTACTGCCGAAGGCGAGACCCAGGCAACCGAGGGTTCGCAAGAGGACGGTGAAGCGGCCGTCTCCGCGGCGGAAGAGCCTGCCGTTGAACTGCCGGTGGAAGCCGCAGCGACCGAAGCCGTACAGAGCGACGAGCCCGTGGCCGCAGCTCCGCCGGCTGCCAAGCCGCGCAGAAGCAGGAAGAAGGCCGCCGTCGTTGCCGATCCATCGGTCGAAGCCATTCCGGCGGACGTTGTCGCAATTGCGGAGACTGTCTCCGAAGAAGCGGTCGCGCTGAAGGTTGACGTGGCCTTGGTTGAACAGCCCGTCGTAGCGGAGCCCGTACCAGCCGAGGATGAGGCGAAGCCTGCCCGCGCCAACCGGGCCTCGAACATCAGCGCCTCCGATCCAGTCGTGAAGAGCTCGGATCGCCCGCAGGAAGAACCCACCGACGGTGAACCGCCAAAGCCGAAGAAGGCCGGTTGGTGGCAGCGTCGCGGATTCTTCTGATCTGAACGAAATTGACAGGAAATGGCCGCGCAACCCGCGGCCATTTTCTTGTCTGAACCTATGTCTTCCGTGCCTGCTACAGCAACGCAGATGTGAAGTCCGGACGGAGCCAGACTGCAAGTTTGAAGTTCCTATCGTCGTGCCACTGGCATAGGTTCGCCGTAAACAGACGCTAGACGCGTTGTATAAGCACTGATCAACGAGGTTTCCTCATGCCTGCCCGTTCCAAAACCCTTGCCCTAGCATCCATGCTGATCCCGGCTCTCTGGCTGACGCCGGCGGCGGCGCTCGATGATCAGCAGAAAAAAGAGATGGGCGAATTCATCCGCGAGTACCTGGTCGAGAACCCGGAAGTCATGGTCGAAGTCCAGGCCGCGCTCGAAGCGAAACAGCAGTCGCAGCGAGTTGCTCAGGCGAGCCAGGCCGTCACCGCGAACCACGACGCCATCTTCTCTTCGAAAAATGACGTCACGCTTGGAAATCCGGACGGCGACGTGACGATCGTCGAGTTCTTCGACTACAATTGCGGCTATTGCAAACGCGCCCTGGCAGACATGGAGACGATCGTCGAGAAGGACTCCAACGTGCGCTTCGTGCTGAAGGAATTCCCCATTCTCGGGCAGGATTCGCTTGATGCCCACCGGGTTTCCAATGCGGTCCGGCTGGTTGCGCCCGAGAAGTACAAGGAGTTCCACCGCACCCTGCTCTCCAGCACCGGCATGGCGACAGAGGAGAGCGCGATAGACGTCGCCACATCGCTTGGTATCAGCGAGGCGGACATCAAAAAATCCATGGAAGCCAACCCGAACGACAAGCTCGTTCGCGAAGCATATGAGCTGGCAACCAACCTCGGCATAACCGGAACCCCCACCTATGTCGTTGGCAATGAGGCGCTGTTCGGCGCCGTCGGGCAGGCTGCCATCGAAGAGAAGGTGGCAAACGTCCGCGCCTGCGGCAAAGGCACCTGCTGATCCGTTCGTTCTTCTGTCACTCCGACCGGGGAAAGCCCAGCGTTTCAACGGCCGGGGGCTTTTCCTCGCTAGTCGGGAGGTCTATAGGTGGCCCTGACTTTTGATGGAACATTGGAAAAGATGAGCAAGACGGTCTTCGTCCTTAACGGTCCCAATCTCAACATGCTGGGCAAGCGCGAGCCCGGTATCTACGGTGGCAATACGCTGCAGGACATCGAAAGCGATTGCCGAAAGGCCGGGGACGACTATGGGCTGACCATAGATTTCCGCCAAAGCAATCATGAAGGCGTGCTTGTCGACTGGCTGCACGAGGCGAGCGAAAAGGCAGTTGGCGTGGCGATAAACGCCGGCGCCTACACCCACACCTCCGTGGCACTTCATGATGCGATCCGCGCCATCTCTGTTCCTGTCATCGAAGTCCATATTTCGAATGTGCATGCCCGGGAAGAATTCCGGCATCATTCGAAGATCGCGCCTGCCTGCAAGGGCGTCATCTGCGGCTTTGGGCCAACGAGCTACATTCTGGCGCTATACGCCTTGAAAAGCATCACTGACTGACAAGATAAACAGAACAATAGGGTTTGCCATGTCTGAGAATAAGAACGGTATCGACAAGGGATTGATCCGCGATCTCGCGAACATCCTGAACGACACCGACCTCACCGAGATCGAAGTGGAGCAGGATGACCTGCGCATCCGCATTTCGCGCGCATCCACTACGCATTACGTTCAGGCCCCGATGGTCGGCGCACCGATGGCGGCTCCTGCGGCTTTGGCCGCAGCACCGGCAGCAGCCCCTGCTGCCCGCGACAACGCCAATGCGGTTACCGCACCGATGGTCGGCACGGTCTATCTTTCCCCGGCTCCGGGCTCGCGGTCGTTCATTGAAGTCGGCGCAACGGTGAAGGAAGGGCAGACCCTCCTTATCATCGAAGCGATGAAGACCATGAACCAGATCCCGGCACCCCGGTCCGGCAAGGTCACAGAGATTCTGGTCAACGACTCGCAACCCGTCGAATACGGCGAGCCGCTCGTCGTCATCGAATAGGACGACCCATGATCTCGAAAATCCTCATTGCCAATCGCGGAGAAATTGCCCTTCGCGTGCTGCGTGCCTGCAAGGAGCTTGGCATCGCCACCGTAGCCGTTCATTCGACGGCCGACGCGGACGCCATGCATGTGCGCCTTGCGGACGAAAGTGTGTGCATTGGCCCACCGCCGTCCCGCGATAGCTACCTGAACATCCACCAGATCGTCGCCGCCTGCGAGATTACCGGCGCCGACGCCGTGCATCCGGGCTACGGCTTCCTGTCGGAAAATGCCAAGTTCGCCGATATTCTCGAGGCGCACGGCATCACCTTCATCGGGCCGACCGCCGAGCATATCCGCTTGATGGGCGACAAGATCACCGCCAAGCAGACGGCTGTCGAACTCGGCATTCCGGTCGTTCCTGGTTCCGTCGGTGAAGTGACCGCGGAGAACGTCCTGGAGACCGCTCGCGAGATCGGCTTCCCGGTGCTGATCAAGGCCACCGCCGGCGGCGGCGGACGCGGCATGAAGGTCGCCAAGACCGAGGCCGACCTCGATGAAGCCTTCGACACTGCCCGCACCGAAGCGCTCGCCGCTTTCGGCAACGGCGCCGTCTACATGGAAAAGTACCTCGGCAAGCCACGCCATATCGAGGTGCAGGTCGTGGGTGACGGTGAGGGCAACGCCATTCATCTGGGCGAACGTGACTGCTCGCTGCAGCGCCGCCACCAGAAGGTCTGGGAAGAGGCCAACTCCCCTGCCCTCAATGTCGAGCAGCGTATGAACATCGGTCAGATCTGCGCCGACGCGATGAAGAAGATGAAGTACCGGGGCGCCGGCACGGTCGAGTTCCTCTACGAGAACGGCGAGTTCTATTTCATCGAAATGAACACCCGTCTGCAGGTGGAGCATCCGATCACCGAGGCCATCACGAACATCGACCTCGTCCACGAGCAGATCCGTGTCGCTTCCGGTGGCGGCCTCTCGGTCACGCAGGAAGAGATCACCTTCTCGGGTCACGCGATCGAATGCCGCATCAATGCGGAAGATGCCCGCACCTTCGTCCCCTCGCCGGGCACCATCACGCACTTCCATGCGCCTGGCGGTCTTGGCGTCCGTGTCGATTCGGGTGTCTATGCGGGTTACAAGATCCCACCCTACTACGACAGTCTGATCGGCAAGCTGATCGTGCATGGACGCACCCGCGTCGAATGCATGATGCGCCTTCGCCGTGTTCTCGACGAATTCGTCGTGGACGGTGTCAAGACAACGTTGCCGCTGTTCCAGGATCTGGTTTCCAACCAGGACATCGCGAATGGCGACTACGACATCCATTGGCTGGAAAACTATCTGGCGGGCGACAAGCCACACTAGGAGACGCATGATCGGGCGACGCGGCAGATATTACCCGGCGATTACACCGGACATTCTGCTGCGCGCCTATTCGATCGGCCTTTTTCCGATGGCGGACTCCGCCGACGATCCCGAAATCTTCTGGGTCGAGCCCGAGGTTCGCGGCATCCTGCCGCTGGACGAATTTCACGTTTCCAAGAGCCTCGCCAAGGCCATACGAAAAAGCCCCTTCAGCATCCGTTTCGATACGGCGTTCGATTCGGTTATCGAGCACTGCGCCGAAGCCACGGGCGACCGTCCCAGCACCTGGATCAACGGCACGATCCGGCATCTCTATTCCGAACTGCACAAGATGGGGCACGCCCACAGCGTCGAGGCGTTCGAGGACGAGGAGCTTGTGGGTGGACTCTATGGCGTATCGCTGGGCTCCGCCTTCTTCGGCGAGAGCATGTTCTCGCGCAGGACCGACGCCTCGAAGATCTGCCTCGTCCATCTCGTGGAGCGACTAAGGGCGGATGGTTTCACGCTTCTCGATACCCAGTTCACCACCGAGCATCTCAAGACATTCGGTGCGGTCGATATTGCGAGGGAAGACTATCTGGAGATGCTGAAGGACGCCGTCGAGGCTCCGCACCTGCAGTTCTAGCGGATCAGTTTGTTGTCTCGGGCGCCGGCACGTCGGACTTCAGCTTGCAGCCGGTCAACCAGATATCGTAGATCGGGTGTTCCACCGCATTGAGGCCGGGGCTCGCCGCAAACATCCAGCCCGTGAATATCCGCCTGATCTTGCGGTCCAGCGTGATCTCTTCCACCTCGACGAAGCCGTCGATCATCTGCACTTCGGTATCGTCGCGGGAATAGCAGACCTTCGGCGTTACCTGCAGGGCGCCGTATTGCACCGTCTCGTCGATATAGACATCGAATGTGGTGATGCGACCGGTGATCTTGTCGATGCCGGCGAAGACCGCAACAGGGTTTGAAATGCGCGCTGCAGACACTGCGCCAGCCGTCAGAACCGACACCGTCGCAAAAGCCACACCTATGGTCAGCTTGCGGGAGAATTTCATCGATGATCCCATTCTGCGTCCGGTCCGGGGAAGCTCCAGATACGCCATCCAGCGCATCTATCGCCTAGAAGCCGAATGTGGCCAAAACAGGTGCTTAGCTACCCGGTGTCCAGGCGTCATAATCGCCGGTAACGCGGGCGCGCTCACCCGATGCAGCCAGCGAACCCTTCGGCCGATATGCGCCAGCCGTGCCCGTCAGGTTAGGCTGGTGCAGCTTTTCCCACTCGCGCGGCTTGTAGTCTTCCTGCGAGGGCGCAACGTCGGTGCGGTGATGCATCCAGCCGTGCCAGCCCGGCGGGATCGCCGAAGCGTCCGCGTAGCCTTTGAAGACCACCCAACGGCGCGGCAACCCGTAGGAGCTCATGGAGCCCTCGTAGTAGATGTTGCCCAATTCGTCCTCGCCGACCTTCTTGCCGAAGCGCCAGGTAAAGAACCGGGTGCCGAGGGTCTGGCCATTCCACCAGGTGAATATCTGCAGCAGGAGATTTTTCATGTGTTCTTCGTCAGCTATGGCAAACGCTAGGGGCAATATGATCTGCGACCGTTCGACAGCTTATGCAACCTGTCGGCCATGATGTCCAGCGATTCCAGTGCGTACCCGTGGTCATTTAAGTCGCATCTTGAAGCCGACATGGCTCTTGGCAAAACCGAGGCGCTCATAGAAACGATGTGCATCCGTCCGCGCCATGTTCGACGCGAGCTGCACAAGCCGGCAATCGCGCCGAGCGGCTTCCGCAATGGCATAATTGACCATCGTGGCGCCGATGCCCTTGCCTCGCATATCGTCGCGTGTCTGCACAGCTTCGATAACCATGACCAGGCCGCCCCGGCCGGTGAGCGTGCGGCTGAACATGATCTGGAAGGTGCCGACAACCTCGCCGGCCAGTTCGGCGGCAAAAAGCTGTTCGTTGGCGGAGGCCTCGATCATGTTAAAGGCGCGAAGATAATCGTCGAACGCGGCAGGATCGGTGGTGTCGCCGTGGCCCCCGACATCGTCGGCGGAAAAGAGCGCAATCAATGCCGGGAGGTCCTCTTCCCGTGCTCGACGGATCAGCAGATCTTCCACCATGTATCGTCTCCAATTACCGCGGCAGCGGCTTTTCCATCACCACCGCCGGCAGGCCGGAGGCAGGGCCGCCGAATTCCTCCATGCGATCAACCTCCGTGAAGCCGAGCCGGCTGTAGAAGGAGATCGCACGACTGTTCTGGAGCGCCACCTCGACCCGCATGATCTCAGAGTCGGGAAAACACGTCTCGATCTCGCCGAAAATGTCGCGTCCGATCCCCTCGCCCTGGCAGGACGGACGGACGTAGAGCTGGTGAAGCATCACCGTCTTTTCCATTTTCGGATAGGTGGCGGCATAGCCCATGCCGCCGATAGCCTTGCCGCTGTCTGCAACCAGGAATTCCGCGCCGCGCTTGATGACCCTTGCCTGGATGGCTGAAGGCGAATTCCACGCCTTCAGCATCTTCTCGACGGCCTGAGCGCCGTAGAAGGGGTCGTAGCTTGCATGGAACGTCTCGACCAGAAGCGCATGCAACTGATCGATGTCGCGCTCGCTTGCAGTGCGGACGAAATAGACCATGGCCTATTCCTCGATGCCCAGCTTGGCCTTTACCAGCGCCTGCACCGCCTGCGGGTTGGCCTTTCCGCCGGTGGACTTCATCACCTGCCCGACGAACCAGCCGGCGAGCGCGGGCTTCGCCTGCGCCTTGGCGACCTGGTCCGGGTTGGCGGCGATGATCTCGTCGACGGCCGCTTCGATCGCGCCCGTGTCAGTCACCTGCTTCATGCCGCGGCTTTCGACGATTTCCGCCGGATCGCCGCCTTCGGTGAGAACGATCTCGAACAGGTCCTTGGCGATCTTGCCGGAAATGGTCTCCGCCTTGATGAGATCGATGATCGCACCCAGCTGAGCGGCAGAAACCGGAGTCTCTTCAATATCTTTGCCGGTTCTGTTCAAGGCGCCCAGCAAGTCGTTGATAACCCAGTTCGCAGCCATCTTGCCGTCGCGACCAGCAGCCACCGCCTCGAAATAATCGGCAATCGCCTTTTCCGACACGAGCACCGACGCGTCGTAGATCGACAGGCCAAGTTCGCGCACGAAGCGCTCCTTCTTGTCGTCCGGCAGTTCCGGCAGGTCGCGGCCCATCTCCTCGACGAATGCGTCGTCGAACTCGAGCGGCAGCAGGTCCGGATCGGGGAAATAGCGGTAGTCGTGCGCCTCTTCCTTGGAGCGCATCGAACGGGTCTCGCCCTTGCCCGGATCAAACAGGCGGGTTTCCTGGTCGATCGAGCCGCCGTCTTCGAGAATGCCGATCTGGCGGCGGGCTTCGTATTCGATGGCCTGCCCCATGAAGCGGATCGAATTGACGTTCTTGATTTCGCAGCGCGTGCCGAAACCTTCGCCGGGACGGCGAACGGACACGTTGACGTCGGCGCGCATCGAGCCCTCGTCCATGTTTCCGTCGCAGGTGCCGAGATAGCGCACGATCGAGCGCAGCTTCGTCATGTAGGCCTTGGCTTCGTCGGAGGAACGCATGTCCGGCTTGGAGACGATCTCCATCAGCGCGACGCCGGAGCG
The DNA here is from genome assembly GCF_020531965.1 of Pseudorhizobium xiangyangii. Classification (GTDB taxonomy): domain Bacteria; phylum Pseudomonadota; class Alphaproteobacteria; order Rhizobiales; family Rhizobiaceae; genus Neorhizobium; species Neorhizobium xiangyangii. The sequence continues at coordinate 79,039 of NZ_JAJAWH010000004.1, forward strand.
GTTGAGGTCGACGAAGGACATGGTCGGATGCTGGTCGTGCATCGACTTGCCGGCGTCCTGTTCCAGGTGCAGGCGTTCGATGCCGATCTCGATATCCTCGAACTGGCCCTGGCGGTCAGGACCGAGCGAAATGACGATCGTGCCTTCGCCGACAATCGGATCCTTGAACTGCGAAATCTGGTAGCCCTGCGGCAGGTCAGGATAGAAATAGTTCTTGCGGTCAAAGACGGAGCGCTTGTTGATCTGCGCCTTCAGTCCGAGGCCCGTGCGCACGGCCTGCCGGACGCATTCCTCGTTGATGACCGGCAGCATGCCCGGCATGGCCGCATCGACCAGCGACACGTTTGCATTCGGATCCTTGCCGAACTCGGTGGAGGCGCCCGAAAACAGTTTTGACTTAGAGAGCACCTGGGCATGGACCTCCAAGCCGATGATCACTTCCCAATCACCGGTGGCACCGGGAATGAAGCGTTTCGGGTCGGGAGTGCGGACGTCGACAAGGGTCATCGGATGCTCGTTCAGGCTCAGTTTCAAGTGTTTCGTGGGTAGAGCAAATGGGACGACGGCGCAAGCGTACGCCCCTGTCCGGAGACAAAACATCGCTGCCGGCCTTGGCATAAACTTAACTACAGCGTGCCAGACTATCGCAATGCAACTCGCACAGCTCGCCTCATTTTTTCTGATCTACCTGCTTCTCAACCTTGTGGTGTTCTGCATTTACTGGTGGGACAAGCAGGCGGCGATCGGAGGGGCATGGCGTGTGCGCGAGAGCACGCTGCTGATGCTGGCTTTCATCGGCGGCAGCTTTGGAGCAATAACGGCGCAACGACTGCTCCGTCACAAGACGCGCAAGGAGCCGTTCCGGACCATCCTGGCGCTGACCGCCTCGCTCCACGTCGTAATCGTCACTTTCGTTGCGGGGATCTGGCTCTTTGCACCTCAGGGCACGTTCCCTGCCATGCTTCGCATAGCAACCGACTATCAATAAGCCGGCCCATAGGTCTCCGGCGAGGTCTCGACAAGTTCCTTCGAAAGCCCGACCGACTGCACTTCGCGATCGAGCTTCTGCGAATAGGTGGCGGACAGCCAGTTGATGCGATACCCGTTCCTGCCGAAGAACCCGATAGCCTGCTCGTTGAGGGCATGCGTCTCGACCCGGGCACTGACGAAGCCCTGCCGGACAATGTCCGATTCGACTACTGCGAGAAGCGCCTTACCCAAACCCTGGCGCTGAAACGGCAGGTCGATCCAGAAATCGCTGATCAGTTCGTCGAGCTTTTCGCGCGCTGCCCATCCTGCCAAGGCTCCTCCGTGCTCGACCACGGTGATGGTCAACCACGAGGATTGGGTGAAGTTGTCGAAGGCGGCACGGGCATTTTCACGGATACCAGCCATGTCGCCGACCGACGACATGGCTTTTTCCCATGCCCTCAGCCCGATCTCGCTCAATATTCCGGTTTCGTCTTCCCGCGCATTGCGAATGGTCGCCATGGTCGCCCCTGTTTGCGCATAATAGGCAACTGAGTCTTGGGTTTTGCCAAGTCCCCTGTACTCGTACCAAGATCAGGAGGATTGACGGGCGGGGCCCGGGAGATTTACGGTTTCCCCGTACATTGGAGTTTTTATGTTCATTCAGTCTGAGTCCTGCTGAGAGGCCTGCCCGCAAGAACTGCGCGCATGGCCTGACGAAAGCGAACCGCTGACGCTTCCTCAAGCGCCGGCAACGTTTTTGCACGCTCATTTTTCGAGCGCATCTCCGGACATCAGACTATGGACATCTCCCGCGCCGAACAGCGCATTCTCCACATGCTCGCCCAGGGCGGCAGGATCGAAATCACCCGTGACAACGGCAGAAAGATCGAAAAGCTTCAACTCTTCACCCGTGAGGGGTGGGTCTTCTCCGGGCTCGACCTCATGACCTTCCGCAAGCTCAAGCAAAAGAAGGCGATCAAGTCCCAGGGCGGCAAACCCTACTGCATCACCGAACGCGGCCTGGTTCTGGTGAGAGCCGAACAGGATAATCGATAAGGCAACGGTAGCGGGGACGGCCTACGAGTTGGGCCGTCTCTCAGCCCTTGAATGCATCGCTGGATTTCCAGGTGGCAAAACCAGCTTCGCCGACCACGATGTGGTCGGCGACTGTCATTTTCCGAACTTTGAGACCGGTTACCACCACCTGGCAGGCGTAAACCTGCCGGCAGCCTGTTCGATGACGTAAGCGGCCTTGAACAGGGTTTCTTCCTCGAACGGCTTGCCGATCAGCTGCAGGCCGAGTGGCAACCCCTTCTTGTCGAGGCCCGCGGGAACCGCGATGCCCGGCAGACCGGCCATGTTGACCGTTACCGTGAAGATGTCGTTCAGGTACATGGCGACTGGATCGGCGGCGAGGTTCTCGTCGGCAACACCGAAGGCGGAGGACGGGGTCGCCGGCGTCAGGATCGCATCGACGCCTGCATCGAAGACGTGCTCGAAGTCGCGCTTGATCAGCGTGCGGACCTTCTGCGCCTGAAGGTAATAGGCGTCGTAATAGCCTGCCGACAGCACGTAGGTGCCGATCATGATGCGGCGCTTGACCTCCTTGCCGAAACCGGCTGCACGGGTCTTCTCGTACATGTCGATAATGTCCTTGCCATCGACGCGCAAGCCGTAGCGAACGCCGTCGTAGCGGGCAAGGTTGGAGGACGCTTCCGCCGGGGCGACGATATAGTAGGCCGGCAGCGCGTACTTCGTGTGCGGCAGCGTGATATCGACGATCTCGGCTCCGGCATCCTTCAGGAAGGCGATGCCCTGAGCCCAAAGCTTTTCGATCTCTTCCGGCATGCCATCGACGCGGTATTCCTCCGGAATGCCGATCTTCATGCCCTTCACCGACTGGCCGAGCGACGCTTCGTAGTCCGGAACGGCCAGATCGACGGAGGTTGTGTCCTTCGCATCGACGCTTGCCATCGACTTCAGCATGATCGCGGCATCGCGCACGTCACGGGCGATCGGGCCGGCCTGGTCGAGCGACGAGGCAAACGCGACCGTACCCCAGCGTGAGCAGCGGCCATAGGTGGGCTTGATGCCGACGGTGCCGGTGAAGGCAGCCGGCTGGCGGATTGAGCCGCCAGTATCGGTTGCGGTGGCGCCGGCGCAGAGATGGGCTGCAACGGCTGCGGCCGATCCACCCGAAGAACCACCCGGGACGAGTTGCTGGTTCGAGCCTTCTGCACGCCACGGGTTGATGACCGGGCCGTAGTGCGAGCTTTCATTGGAAGAGCCCATGGCGAATTCGTCCATGTTCAGCTTGCCGAGCATGACGGCGCCATCGTCCCAGAGGTTCTGCGTGACGGTCGATTCGTATTTCGGCTCGAAGCCGTCGAGGATGTGGCTGCAGGCCTGGGTGTGGACGTCGCGCGTGGCGAACAGGTCCTTGATGCCGAGCGGAATGCCTTCAAGCGCACCGCCCTTGCCGGCGGCGAGACGCTGGTCGGAAGCCTTCGCCATCTCAATCGCCTTTTCAGGCGTCACGGTGATGTAGGCGTTCAGTGCTTCGTTTGCAGCCGAAATAGCGTCCAGATAGGCCTGCGTCAGTTCGACGGCCTGGATGTCCTTGGACGTCAGCTTTTCGCGGGCTTCGGCAATGGTGAGGCTGGTGAGTTCGGTCATGATATCTTGTCGCCTGGCAGTGTCTGGAATGGTCGGAACGGCAGCGATAGCGGATGCTATTCGACGACCTTCGGCACGAGGAAGAAATTGCGGTCGGTCTCGGGCGCATTGGCGACGATATCGTCAACCTTGTCGCCATCGGTCACCTGGTCGTTGCGTTTGCGCATGACCAACGGCGTCACGGACGTCATCGGCTCGACGCCGCTCACGTCAACCTCCGACAATTGCTCGACAAAGCCGAGGATGCCGTTCAGTTCGCCGACCATGCGCTCTGCCTCATCTTCGCTGACAGCGATGCGGGCAAGGCGCGCGACGCGCTTGACGGTGGCGAGATCGACGGACATGGCATAACTCCGGGCAAGAAATTTCCTACCGCTATAATCGCCACGTCCGCCGTTCGCAACGGGAAAGCCGAGGCTTAGAAACTGAGTGTCGTTCCTGGAACCGGAGCTTCAACGCGTGTGCGGGTGCCTTCCATGCCCTTCACGAACTTTTCCGCCGTCTGGTCGATGATCGGGAAAGAGCCGTAATGGCAGGGAATCGTATGCTTGAAATCGAAGAAACGCTGGCAGGCAAGCGCCGCCACCGCTCCGCCCATGGTGAAGCGATCGCCGATCGGGACGAGGCCGATATCGGGCTGATGCAATTCGTTGATCAGGCCCATGTCGGTGAAGATGTCCGTGTCGCCCATGTGGAGCAAGGACGGCTCGTCATCGATATGCAGCATCAGGCCGTTTGCACTTCCGAGAGCATGTGACACACCGTCTTCCGTCACCTGCGCGGAAGAATGCTGCGCCTGCGTGAACGTGGCGGTAAATCCGTCGAAGGAGACGGTGCCGCCGGTATTGCCCATGTCGAGCTTCTCCACGCCCTTCGTGCCGAGCCAGGCAGCAAGATCGGCATTGGCAAGCACGATTGCACCCGTTTCCCTGGCGATCTGGACAGTGTCGCCGACATGGTCGCCGTGACCATGGGTCAAAAGCAGGTGGGTGACCCCTTCGACTGCATCGCGACGGTCGAGGCCGGAGAAGCCTGGATTGCCGGTGAAGAACGGATCTATGAGGATTTTCGCCTTCGCCGTCTCGATACGAAAGGCGGAGTGGCCGAGCCAGGTGATCTTCATGAAGGTTTCCTCGTTAGATGATGCGAAAGCTCGCGGAAGTGCCTAAAGAGATATCCCACACGGCTTCGATTGGAACCCGTAGCGGGTGAATTTGAACAACAGGATATAAACCGGATGACAGTGCTGACGATCGAGGAACTGGCCGCCACGCTGCAGCCCGGCCAAGCGATTGCCGGGCTCGACCTCGGCACGAAGACGATCGGCATCTCCATGTCGGACCTCGGCCGCCGCTTCGCCTCACCCCGTCCGGTCATCAAGCGCATCAAGTTCACCAAGGATGCAGAGATCGTGCTCGCGTTTGCCGAGAAGGAAAAGGTCGCTGCTTTCGTCATCGGCCTGCCGGTGAACATGGACGGTTCGTCCGGGCCCCGGGTTCAGGCGACGCGAGCCTTCGTCCGGTCCATGAGCGACAAGACCGCCCTGCCCTTCGTCTTCTGGGACGAGCGCCTTTCCACGGTGGCAGCCGAGCGGGCGCTGCTGGAAATGGATGTTTCGAGAGCAAAGCGGGCCGAGCGAATCGATTCGGCCGCCGCGAGCTTTATCCTTCAGGGCGCTCTCGACAGGCTCTCGTCCCTGGCAAGAATTTCCGAAGACTGATCCGCCTGACGCTGGCGCCACCAGGCCGCGATCTTCTTGCGGCGACGGAAGCCAATGATCGCGAAGACGATCAGGCTGTCGACTGCGACCGCCCGCATGACGAGCGGCGGGATATCCTCGGCGGGAATGCCGAGCACATTGCTGTAGACCTGAAAGACGAGATCATGGGTCTGCCGGGTCAGCATGAAGAAGCCGAAACTCATGTCGTTGTAGGAAAGGCCATACCAGCTGCCGAGCAGCAGGACCGGTCCACCCCACAGAATCAGGAACCACTTCATGCGGTTCTCCTTCCCGGGTGATCGAAATTAAACTCAACCGTCGCCACCCACCTCAGCAGAGCCATCAGACTCAAGACTGTGGCGGGAACAGCAATATCCAACGCCAGCACCGCAAAGAACATCATCATGATGATCAGCAATGCGCGATCGGCAATGGCAGTTCCGTGCGGCAACGGCTTCATCCGTCCATGGTTAACATACGGTTAACCGCAATTTAGGCGCCATCCGTCCCGGTGCAACGAATTCCGCCGGACATGGTTAACGCCGGCACGGATCACTGTGGATAAGACCGCCTCCATCCTGCTGAACCGGGCATGACATCGCGCCGCGATTCTTGATTGACTGCCCATCCAATTTGTACAAGTGTACAAGACATGAGAACGAGCGCAAAAGAACCTCTCCTCCGCAACGCCGCAACCTTGTTTTCCCGCAGCGGATACAATGCCGTCTCGTTGCGCGACATCGCAAAGGCAGCCGGCGTCAACGTCGGCAGCCTCACCTATCACTTCGGCTCGAAGGCCAATCTCCTGCGCGAGATCTACGCCCGTCACACGCTGCCGATGAACGCACGGCGCCTCGAACTTCTCGGCGAGGCAAAGCGGATCAGCAATCCGGACGAGCGGCTGATGGCGATCCTCAGGGCCTATGTCGTACCGGCATTCGTCTCGTCGTCAGATGGCGATGGCGGCGGGGCAGAGTTTACCCGGATGCGCGCGGTTCTCTCGGCCGAGGGCAATCCAGACGCCCAGGCGATCATTGCCGACGCTTTCGACGAAACCAGCCGAACATTCATCGACGCACTTGGCGAGTGCCTTGGCGGCGCATCGGTAGAGGGGCTGGTGTGGCGAAGCCAGTTCCTGCTTGGCGCCCTCTACTACGCGCTCATCAACCCCGAGCGGGTAACGCGCCTTTCCAACGGTGCGGTCGATGGCGACGACCGGGAGGCGGCGGTGAACCAGCTCGTCGAAGCGAGCTATGCCAGCTTCAGGAGCCTCGCCGTTCCTTCGACAGCACATCAGAACAGCAAGGAGACCATCGACAGATGACATCCACCTCATCTGCCCTCAGCGCGGGTAAACGGAAACCGACCTTCAGCCCTCCCACCGGAAGTTGCGATGCCCATTGCCACGTCTTCGGACCCGCCGCGACGTTCCCCTACGCACAGAGCCGCAGCTACACCCCGGAAGACGCGCCCAAGCAAGCGCTTGCAGCGCTGCACGATCGTTTGGGCGTGGAACGCGCCGTCATCGTGCAGGCCAGCTGCCACGGAACCGACAACCGCGCCATGCTCGATGCCATCGCGTGGCGCCCCGACCGTTATCGCGGTGTGGCCATCGTCGACGACAGCTTCGACGACCGGGCGCTCCAGGATCTGGACGACGGCGGTGTACGCGGCGTGCGGTTCAACTTCGTCAGGCATCTCGGCGGCGCACCGGACATGGACGTGTTCAACCGGGTGATAGACCGGATCAAGGGACGTGGGTGGCATGTGGTCCTGCACCTCGACGCTGCCGACATCGTGCCACTCTCAGACATCATCCGCGGCCTGCCGGTGCCGTTCGTGATCGATCACATGGGCCGCGTCGACACGACGCTCGGCGTCGAACAGCCAGCCTTCCGGTCGCTGCTGGAATTGGCTCGGCAGGAGAACTGCTGGGTCAAGGTGTGCGGGTCCGAAAGGATATCCCGCCACCCTTTCGATGCGGCGCTGCCCTTCGCTCAGGCGCTCGTGGAGGCGAGCCCCGACCGGACGCTGTGGGGAACGGATTTCCCGCACCCCAACCTCAAGGAGCCGGTGGACGAGGCCGATCTCATGGATCTCGTCCCGGACATCGCGAGGACCGAGGAGGCAAGGCACAGGCTGCTGGTCGACAATCCGGCACGACTTTACGGGTTCGCCGCCTGAACGGCGGCTATTTTGGAGGAGGAAGAGAATGGTTTTCAACAAGGCACACCGGCCAGGGTTATTCCGGAGAACGCTGCTGACTGCAATCTTGCCGGCACTGGTATTTGCTACCGCGACACCCACCGCAAGCTGGGCCCAGGAAGAGTATCCGACGCGCGAGATCACGCTGGTGCTGCCGTTCGGTCCAGGAGGGATCGCCGATATCACCTCACGCGTCGTCGCCGATGCACTCGGGAAGAAGCTCGGCAAGCAGATCGTCATCATGAACCAGCCGGGAGCAGCCGGATCCGTTGCTGCGCGCGCCGCGCTCAATGCTCCTGCGGACGGCTATACCCTCGCCCTGCTTTCCAATGGGACGGCCATCAGCGTCCCTCTGTTCGAAAGCCTGCAGTTCGATCCGGTGAAAGATTTCGTGCCGGTATCAAGCCTTGCCTATTTCGACTTCGTCTTCGTGACCAAGGCGGGCGGCAAGTTCAAGTCGCTCGGTGATGTTCTGCAAGCAGCCAAGGCCGAACCGGGCGCCCTAAATGTCGGCACGATCACGGTCGGCAGCAGCCAGAACCTGGCAGCCGAACTGTTCATGTCCACCTCCGGTGCCGAGTTCACCATTGTCCCCTACAAGGCAACGCCGGACCTGCTGGTCGCTCTCCTCGGGGGCGAACTGGATGTCATCATCGACAGTCAGACGGCATTGAAGGCTTCACTCGAGCAGGGTCAGGCCTTGGCGCTTGCGTCCTCAGGTCCGACGCGCTCGAAGCTGCTGCCGGATCTCGCGACCGCACAGGAACAGGGTGTGGCAGAGTTCGACGTGACATCCTGGAATGCGATCTTCGCACCCGCAGGCACCCCGCAGGACGTGGTTGACAAGTTGAACGCGGCGCTTGTGGACGTTCTTGCAGATCCCGAAATCCAGAAGCGCTTCGCAGAACTCGGGGTGGAAGCGCGCTCGAGCACGCCTCAGGAGATTGGCGACCGTCTCGCATCCGACATCAACAAATGGGCGGATGTTATTGATAAGGCGGGAATTCCAAAGCAGTAGACAGGTTGCAATGGTCCCAGGAGGGCGGCCGCAGTCGTCCTCAAACTGCCCGGAAGGTAGAAGCCCACCGGCTTGCCTTTCGGGCCTTTCCGCTCAGCCGTAGATGCCCCGCACGAGCCGACGCACGGAGGCTTCGACCTTCTCCCAGTCCTTGTCGCTGCGCAGCGACAGGCCAGCGAACTCGCCCGTCGCAACAGCGGCGATCACCAGATGCTGGATTGCCGCAAAGAGAATGCCATTGACTGTCGACGCATCGATGCCCTTGGGCGGCGTCAGGCTTCCCCGCATCCGGTCGAGCCATTTGGCAAGCGCCTTCGAACGGGCCTCGGCCAGGCGCCGAACCTGCGGCGTATCCTTGGATACTTCCCACGCAATGACCTTGCAGACCAGCGGATCGTTTCTCAACGCCTCCATGTAGAGAAGCGCCAGCCGCTCCATCAGGTCGCCGTAGGTCAGAAGGAACATTCCCCCCGTGCATTCGGGAATGCGCTCCTTGACCCAGTCTCCGAGATCGGTTCCGATCGCATCGAGCAGCCCGTCCAATCCACCATAGTAACGGTATATCAATTGCTTGTCGCAGCCGGCTCGTCTTGCGATCGCATTGATCCCAAAGCCCTGGAAACCTTCCTCGGCCAAAAGATCGCGGGCCGCCCTGAAGATCGCACCCTCTGTGTGGGCACGGTTCTTGACGCGCTTCTCGGGTACGAACTGGTCTTGAGCTTCCTGCACTGCAAGCATCGACGGCACTCCAACTATCCCTGCCGGATAATGCCCAGTGGCGACGGAAACAATCTGCCCGCACCGGCCATACACAGAAACCCGCAGGAATTATGCCCGTCGTGGCCGAGAGATCAGGCTGCTGCCGGATAGAGAAGATCGATGATGTAGCCTGCGTCGAAGCGAGCATCGAGCATGCCGTAGGTCGAACGCCATCCGCCTGCGAGCCGCGTTTCCAGGAAGGCGTCGGCGATCTTGCCGGCACCCAGCCGCGCCAGTTCGGCAGCGCCCGCTGCCAGAGCCAACTGCTCGACAAGCAGCCTTGCCGCACCCTCGTCCGTTTCGCAGAGCGCCATTGCCGCCCGCAATACTTCTATGGTCTTGCGGCCCGATGCGCCCAGATCCCGTTCGAAACCGGCAAGCACGATATCGAAAAGGTCCTTGCCGCGCGACAGGACCCGCAGGACGTCAAGCGCCATGACATTGCCGGAGCCCTCCCAGATCGCGTTGACCGGCGCCTCGCGATAGTGGCGTGCCAGAGGCCGGTCTTCGACGTATCCATTGCCGCCAAGGCATTCCATTGCCTCATAGATCAGCGAAGGAGCGATCTTGCAGTTCCAGTACTTGATCACCGGCGTCATGACACGGGCAAAGGCTGCGTCCGACGCACTGCTCGCCGCCCGGTCGAAAGCCTCCGAGAGGCGAAATGCCAGCGCCGTGGCTGCGGCCACATCAAGCGCCATGTCTGCCAGAACCCGCGTCATCAGCGGCTGATCGACGAGGTTCTTGCCGAAAACGCTGCGGCCGCGGCAGTGATGCACGGCTTCGGCAAGCGAGGCCCGCATGATGCCCGCGGAGGCCAGGGCGCAATCGAGGCGCGTCAGCGTGACCATGTCGAGGATGGTGCGGATGCCGCCTCCAGGCTCGCCCAGAAGGTAGCCGAAAGCATCCGTGAACTCAACTTCCGACGATGCGTTCGAGCGATTGCCGAGCTTGTCCTTCAGGCGCTGGAACTCGAGGCCGTTGGCCGACCCATCCTCCAGCAGGCGCGGCACCAGGAAGCAGCCGATACCCTCGTTGGTCTTGGCCAGCATGACGAAGGCGTCGCTCATCGGCGCGGACATGAACCATTTGTGGCCGGACAGGCGATAGATGCCCTCGCCGACCCGCTCGGCGGTCGAGCGGTTGGCGCGGACGTCCGTGCCGCCCTGCTTCTCCGTCATGCCCATGCCGAGCGTGATCGCCGACTTCTGCAGGGCTGGACGGTTCGAGGAATCGTACTTGCGCGACAGGATTTTCGGCGCCCATTCCTTCTGCACCCGTGGCGATGCCATCAGGGCGGCGACGGAGGCGCTGGTCATCGTCAGCGGGCAGAGGTGGCCGGTTTCCAGCTGCGCCGAAAGATAGAAGCGCGTGGCACGGGCCTTGTGCTCGCTGCCCTTCGCTTCGGGAATGCTTTCCCAGACAGACGAGTGCAGGCCGATCGACATCGACCGGCGCATGAGCGCATGCCAGGCCGGGTGGAACTCGACCACGTCCAGCCGTTCGCCCCGCGGTCCGTGCGTCCGCAGCTTCGGCACGCCCTCGTTCGCCATCCGCGCCAGTTCCTGCGCCTCGGGCGAGGTCACGTAATGGCCGATCGAATCGAACTCCTCACGCAGCGAGCGATGCAGTCCCGCGGTGAGGTCGACGACCAGCGGATCTGAGCGGTAGGCGTTGATGCCGGACCAGGGGTTTGGCTGGTTGAGTTCGGCAAGCTTTTGTTCGGTCCGGCTATTCTGTGTCATGGAGCGCTTCTAGCCCGTTTCTCTGAAAAATGCATGAGGATGAACCGACTTTTCCCACCCATTCGCTTGCCCCCTTCCCAGCCAGTCATTATAGACGCGCGAACGCAAGCGGAGACGTCTCATGGTCTTCTTCCCTCACCGCCACCTCCTCGGCATCAAGGGCCTCACCGAACCGGACATCACCTTCCTTCTGGACAAGGCCGACGAGGCCGTCAAAATCAGCAGGCAGCGCGAAAAGAAGACGTCGACGCTACGCGGGCTGACGCAGATCAACCTGTTCTTCGAAGCATCCACGCGCACGCAGGCCTCGTTCGAGCTCGCCGGCAAGCGGCTGGGCGCGGATGTGATGAACATGTCCGTCGGCAATTCGTCGGTGTCGAAGGGCGAAACGCTGATCGACACCGCGATGACGCTGAACGCGATGCGGCCGGATGTGCTCGTGCTTCGCCATTCCTCTGCGGGGGCTGCCGCGCTGCTGGCGCAGAAGGTCGCCTGCTCGGTGGTCAATGCCGGTGACGGCCAGCATGAACACCCGACGCAGGCGCTGCTGGACGCCCTCACGATCCGACGGGCCAAAGGCAAGCTGTCGCGCATCATCGTCGCCATCTGCGGCGACGTACTGCATTCCCGCGTCGCGCGATCTAACATACTGCTTCTCAATGCAATGGGCGCACGCGTACGCGTCGTCGCACCCGCCACGCTCCTGCCCTCCGGCATCGCGCAGATGGGCGTCGAGGTCTTCCACTCTATGGAAGAAGGCCTGAAGGATGCAGATGTCGTGATGATGCTGCGCCTGCAGCGTGAGCGCATGTCGGGCTCGTTCGTGCCTTCCGTACGCGAGTACTTCCACTTCTACGGCCTGGATGCCGAAAAGCTGAAGGCCGCGAAGGAGGATGCGTTGGTGATGCACCCCGGGCCGATGAACCGCGGCGTCGAGATCGCGTCGGAGGTCGCCGATGGGCCGCAGAGCGTGATCGAGAGCCAGGTCGAAATGGGGGTCGCGGTGCGGATGGCGGTGATGGAGACCCTTCTGACCTCGCATGATCACGGAGAACGCGCATGAGCCATACCGTTCTCAAAAACGTCCGCATCATAGATCCGTCCCGCAATCTCGACGAAACCGGCACGATCGTGATCGGCGACGATGGCCGCATTCTCGCGGCCAGCAGCCAGGCCCAGAACCAGGGCACGCCGGACGGCGCAACGGTTCGCGATTGCAGAGGCCTCGTGGCTGTGCCCGGCCTCGTCGATGCCCGCGTCTATGTCGGCGAACCCGGCGCCGAGCATCGCGAAACGATAGAATCCGCCAGCCGCGCTGCGGCCGCGGGCGGCGTGACCTCCTTCATCATGATGCCGGACACAAACCCGGTGCTCGATGACATCGCGCTGGTGGAGTTCGTACAGAAGACGGCCCGCGACAAGGCGATCGTCAACGTGCATACGGCCGCCGCCCTGACAAAAGGGCTTGCCGGCCATGAGATGACGGAGATCGGGCTCCTTCAGGGTGCCGGCGCAGTCGCTTTCACCAATGGGCGCCACGGCCTGTCCGACTCGCTGCTTCTGCGCCGTGCCATGACCTATGCGCGCGAACTCGACGCCGTCATCTCGCTCGAGCTGCGCGAAAAATATCTCGGCAACGGCGTGATGAACGAGGGGCTGTTTGCCAGCTGGCTCGGTCTTTCGGGCGTGCCGAAGGAGGCCGAACTCATTCCGCTGGAGCGGGATCTCCGCATCGCCGGGCTGACACGGGCCAAATACCACGCGGCGAAGATCTCCGTGCCGGAATCCGCCGAGGCCATGCGGGTCGCGCGCAACCGCGGCGCCAACGTCACCTGCGGCATTTCGATCAACCACCTGTCGCTGAACGAGAACGACATCGGCGAGTATCGCACCTTCTTCAAGCTTTCGCCTCCCCTGCGCACGGAGGACGACCGTATGGGGATGGTCGAGGCGCTGGCCGACGGCACGATCGATATCATCGTTTCGTCGCACGACCCCCAGGACGTCGACACAAAGCGCCTGCCCTTCGCCGACGCAGCCGACGGAGCCGTCGGCATGGAGACGATGCTTGCGGCAGCCCTGCGCCTGCACCATTCCGGCCAGGTGCCGCTGATGCGCCTGATCGATGCGATGTCGACGCGTCCAGCCCAGATCTTCGGGCTCGATGCCGGTACGCTGAAGCCAGGTTCGCGCGCCGATATCACGCTGGTCGATCTCGACGAGCCATGGCTGGTTGCCGAGGGAATGCTTCGCTCCCGGTCGAAGAACACGCCGTTCGAGGATGCCCGCTTCTCCGGTCGCGCGGTCGCCACCTATGTCGGCGGCAAATGCGTCCACACCCTTTGAGGAGACAGGCCAGTGAATGAATTGATGAACTGGCAGATCACCGGCCTTGTTGCGGTGGCAGCTGTCGTGCTCGGATATCTTCTTGGCTCGATACCCTTTGGGCTGATCCTGACCCGCATGGCCGGGCTGGGCGATATCCGCTCCATCGGGTCGGGAAATATCGGCGCCACCAACGTGCTTCGGACCGGCAACAAGAAGCTGGCGGCAGCCACTTTGCTTCTCGACGCCTTCAAGGCGACGGCTGCGGCTCTTGCAGGCTATTATATTGCAGGCCCGGAGGCTGGCCTCCTCGCCGGTTTCGCTGCCTTCCTCGGTCACCTGTTCCCGGTCTGGCTCGGCTTCAAGGGCGGCAAGGGTGTCGCCACCTATATCGGCGTGCTGCTGGGCGTCGCGCCGCTCTGGGTCCTCGTCTTTGCGGCGGTGTGGCTGGCGGTGGCCTTCATCAGCAAATACTCATCCTTGTCCGCATTGGTTGCAATGCTTGTGATTCCGGTTGCATTGTGGATAGTAGGCGAGGAAAAGATCGCGCTTATCATGGCGATCATGACCGTGGTCTCCTGGTGGCGGCACGAAACCAACATCAGACGGCTGCTGGCGGGGACGGAAGGCAAGATCGGCCAAAAGGGATAACCATGCCGGACGGCGGCGCAGGACGAACCGGAATTGCGCTGACCGAGAGGCAAAGGATCGCCTGGCTCCGCCTGATCCGCAGTGACAACGTCGGCCCGGCCACCTTCCGCGATCTCATCAATCACTTCGGATCCGCCGAGGCAGCGCTTTCCATGCTGCCGGAACTCTCGAACCGTGGCGGAGCCTCGCGCAGCATCAGGATCGCAACGGTCGAGGACGCCGAGCGCGAGCTGGAGACTGCCCGCCGCGCTGGCGCACGCTTCATCGGCATCGGCGAACCGGAATATCCGCCTGCACTGCGCCAGCTCGATGGCGCACCGCCCCTGCTTGCCGCCAAGGGAAACTCTTCGGCTACCGTCCAGCCATCCGTGGGGATCGTGGGATCCCGGAACGCCTCGATCAGCGGCGCAAAGTTCGCTGCAATGGTCGCGCGTGACGTCGGCCGCGCCGGCTATACCGTGACCTCCGGCCTTGCCCGGGGCATTGACACGGCCGCGCACCGCGCCAGTCTCGATACGGGTACGATCGCCGTCCTCGCCGGCGGGCTCGACCAGCCCTATCCTCCCGAGAACATCCCGCTCATGGATGAGATCACGAGGAGCAACGGTCTGGTCGTCACCGAGATGCCGTTCGGATGGGAACCGCGCGCCCGCGATTTTCCGCGGCGGAACCGGTTGATTGCCGGCATTTCCCTTGGTCTCGTCGTGGTCGAGGCCGCGCAAAAATCCGGCTCCCTCATCACCGCCCGAATGGCCAGCGACTACGGCAGGCTGGTTTTCGCCGTGCCCGGCTCTCCGCTCGATCCGCGCTGCCACGGCACGAACGCTCTTTTAAAGGACGGAGCGATCGTTACGACCGGTTCCGAGGATGTGCTTGATGCGCTTGCACCGCTCTCACGCATGGAACTGCCATCGGCGCATGTCATTGAGGAGCCTGAAAAGGAAAACGCTGACAGGGCTTTCCTGCCACCCGATGAGACCGAACGGGCGACCATTGTTTCCGCCCTCGGACCGACACCCGTCGAGATCGACGACATCATCCGCCATACCGGGCTTCCGGCCGCCGCAGTCTATCTGGTTCTCCTGGAGATCGATCTTGCCGGGCGCCTATATCGTCACGCCGGTGGACTTGTTTCGCTCTCCATGGCCGATTGAGCGCGGGCGGCGACCGGACTGGACATCGCCCGCTTCGACATAGGCCATCTCAATAAGATAGCAGAGCATGTCGGCTCCTTGCTTGTGGGCCACCTGATGCAACTCACCAAGCATCTGGCGAATATAGGCGATGGCCTCTCCGTCCTCGGTGGTCTGATGTTCTGTTCCCATGATCCATCCTGTTGTGCTGGACCCCAGCAGAGGCACCGAAGCTTGCATTGGTTGCAGCAGGATAATGCAGTTATCTAGAATTGCAACAGATAGAAAATCCCCTTTAGGTTGCATGTCGTTGCGCCGCCTAATTTGGCGCTGGCACTTGACCGCAGCCCAAAGGCCATCCATGTCGGAGCCAACATTAGTCAGGGACCTTGGTATGTTCCGGACAACAGAACTCATCTTAGAGAAGCAATATGAACGTCGTCGTTGTAGAATCTCCCTCCAAGGCCAAGACCATCAACAAGTATCTCGGCCCTGGCTACAAGGTTCTCGCCTCCTTTGGTCACGTCCGCGACCTTCCTGCAAAGGACGGCTCGGTTCTGCCGGACCAGGACTTCGAGATGTCCTGGGAGGTCGATAGCGCATCGCAAAAGCGCATGAAGGACATCGCCGATGCCGTGAAGGGCTCCGACGGCCTCTTTCTCGCGACCGACCCGGATCGCGAAGGAGAAGCGATTTCGTGGCATGTTCTCGACCTTCTGAAGAAGAAGCGCGTCCTGGGCGACAAGCCGGTGAAGCGCGTGGTCTTCAACGCCATCACCAAGAAGGCCGTCCTCGATGCCATGGCGAACCCACGCGATATCGACGTGCCGCTGGTGGACGCCTACCTGGCCCGTCGCGCGCTTGACTATCTCGTCGGCTTCAACCTCTCGCCCGTTCTATGGCGCAAGCTTCCTGGCGCCCGTTCCGCCGGGCGCGTGCAGTCGGTTACACTCCGCCTGGTCTGCGACCGGGAAAACGAGATCGAGCGCTTCGTTTCCGAGGAATACTGGAATATCTCCGCGCTTCTGCGCACCCCGCGAGGCGATGAATTCGAGGCGCGTCTCGTTTCGGCAGACGGCAAGCGGCTGCAGAACCGTGCGATCAAGACCGGCGATGACGCCGGTCGCCTGAAGTCGCTGCTCGAAGGTGCGGCCTACACGGTCGATACCGTCGAGGCCAAGCCGGTCAAGCGCAACCCAGGCCCACCCTTCACCACATCCACGCTGCAGCAGGCCGCCTCCTCCAATCTCGGCTTCAACGCGTCGCGTACCATGCAGGTCGCGCAGAAGCTTTATGAAGGTTTCGATATCGGCGGCGAAACGGTCGGCCTCATTACCTATATGCGTACCGACGGCGTGCAGATGGCACCGGAAGCAATAGACGGCGCGCGCCACGCGATCGTGGATCAGTTCGGCGACCGCTACCTGCCGGAAAAGCCGCGCCAGTATTCCACCAAGGCGAAGAACGCCCAGGAGGCCCACGAAGCGATCCGCCCAACCGATTTCAATCGCTCGCCAGACAAGGTGCGCCCTTATCTCGATGCCGATCAGGCACGCCTCTACGAACTGATCTGGAAGCGCGGCATCGCCAGCCAGATGGCGTCCGCCGAGATCGAGCGGACGACGGTCGAAATCATCGCCGACAATGACGGCCAGAAGGCCGGACTGCGCGCGGTCGGTTCCGTCATCCGGTTCGACGGCTTCCTCGGTGCCTACACGGACAGCCGCGAAGACGCCGACAAGAATGACGATGACGACGCCGATGGCCGCCTCCCCGAGGTCAACGCCCGCGAAAAGCTAGACAGGCAGAAGGTCAACTCCAGCCAGCATTTCACCGAGCCGCCGCCGCGCTATTCGGAAGCCTCGCTGATCAAAAAGATGGAAGAGCTCGGCATCGGCCGGCCGTCCACCTATGCCGCGACGCTCAAGACGCTGAGCGACCGCGAATATATCGTCGTCGACAAGCGCAAGCTGATCCCGCATTCCAAGGGTCGGCTGGTGACGGCTTTCCTCGAGAGCTTCTTCACCAAGTATGTGGAATACGATTTCACGGCCGACCTCGAGGAAAAGCTCGACAAGATCTCTGCCGGTGAACTCGACTGGAAACAGGTCCTGCGCGAGTTCTGGCAGGATTTCTTCGCCCAGATCGAAGACACCAAGGAACTGCGCGTCACCAACGTGCTGGACGCCTTGAACGAAACGCTGGCACCGCTCGTCTTCCCCAAGCGGGAGGACGGCAGCGATCCGCGCATTTGCCAGGTGTGCGGCACCGGCAACCTGTCGCTGAAGCTCGGCAAGTACGGCGCGTTCGTCGGCTGCTCGAACTATCCCGAGTGCAACTTCACCCGCCAGCTTTCCTCGGACGGGGCGGAAGCGGAGGCATCCGGCCTGAACGAGCCGAAGGCACTCGGCGCGGACCCGAATACGGGTGAGGAACTGACCCTCCGCTCCGGCCGCTTCGGACCTTATATCCAGCGCGGTGAAGGCAAGGAGGCCAAACGCTCGTCGTTGCCCAAGGGCTGGAAGCCGGAAGATATCGACCACGAGAAGGCGCTGGCGCTTATCAGCCTGCCTCGCGACGTCGGCAAGCATCCGGAATCCGGCAAGATGATCTCGGCCGGCCTCGGACGTTATGGTCCATTCCTCTTGCATGACGGCGCCTACGCGAACCTCGAAAGCATCGAGGACGTGTTCTCGGTCGGCCTCAACCGCGCCGTGATCGTGATCGCCGAAAAGCAGGCGAAGGGTCCGGGCGGCCGCAGCACGCCTGCAGCCCTGAAGGAACTCGGAGATCACCCCGACGGCGGCGCAATTACCGTTCGCGATGGCAAGTACGGCCCCTACGTCAATTGGGGCAAGGTCAACGCGACCCTCCCCAAGGGCAAGGATCCGCAGTCCGTGACTGTGGAAGAGGCATTGGCGCTGATCGTCGAAAAGGGCGGCAAGGCCTCCTCCGGCAAGGCGAAGTCAAGCAAGGCGAAGACATCGGCGGGCGCAACGAAGAAGGCCGCACCGAAGACAAAGTCTGCCGCTAAGCCCAAGGCAGCCGCGAAGAACACCGCAAAAACGACGACCAAGGCAAAGAAGACGGGTACGTGAAAACACCGCGCGACAGGACGAATGCCCCGACCGGAAACGGCGACAAGCCGAAGAGCAGGCGCACCGACAGGCGCGCCAATGGAGAGCCCAAGACATCGGGCTCTTCCATCATCCATGGCGCCGTCCCGCCGCGTGAAGTGCTTCTCGAATTCATCGCGGACAATCCGGATCACGCCTCGAAACGCGAGATTGCCAAGGCCTTCGGCCTGAAGGGCGAGACGCGAGTCGAGCTCAAGGACCTGTTGCGTACTCTCGAGGATGAAGGCCTTCTCAAAAAGAGCCGGAAATCGTTGTCGCGACCCGGAGCACTTCCCCCCGTCACGGTCCTCGACATCACCACACGCGACAAGGACGGCGAGTTGATCGGCCGGCCGGCGGAATGGCCTGATGATCAGGGGGCAGCACCCGCCGTACTGATCCGCCAGTCCTCCGAACAGCGCGGCAAGGGGAAGGCACCGTCAGCCGGTCTCAACGACCGCGTGCTGGCCAAGATCTTTACCAACAAGGACCGCGCCGGCCCGGCCTACACCGCACGCGTCATCAAGATCATCGACCGCCGTCGCGGCGCTTCGCTGGGTGTCGTCCGCATGATGCAGGACGAGATCCGGCTCATGCCGATCGAGCGGCGCGGCGACGAGATGGTGATCGAGCGCGACAGCCTCGGAGATGCCAAGGACGGCGATCTCGTGGAGGTCGAAGTCGCCCGGAGCGGACGATTTGGCCTTCCGCGCGCACGCGTCCTTTCTGTCGTTGGCTCGGTCGCTTCCGAAAAGGCGATCTCGATGATCGCCATCTATGCGCACGGCATCCCGCACATCTTCCCGCAGGCCGTTCTTGACGAGGCGGAAGCTGCCCGACCCGCCACCATGTCCAAACGCGAAGACTGGCGCGACCTGCCGCTGATCACCATCGATCCAGCCGACGCAAAGGATCATGACGACGCCGTCTACGCGGAAGCCGACACCTCCCCCGACAATCCGGACGGCGTTATCGTCACGGTGGCGATAGCAGACGTGTCCTGGTACGTCCGCACCGGCTCGCCGCTTGATCGCGAGGCGCTGAAGCGCGGCAACTCCGTCTATTTCCCCGACCGGGTCGTGCCGATGCTGCCGGAACGGATTTCCAACAACCTCTGCTCGCTTCGCGAGGGCGAGGACCGACCGGCGATCGCCGTGCGGATGACGTTCTCCAAGGAGGGGCGCAAGGCCGGCCACACCTTCCATCGCATCATGATGAAGAGCGCGGCCAAGCTCTCCTACCAACAGGCGCAGGCGGCGATCGACGGCAACCCCGACGAGAAGGCTGCCGCGCTTCTGGAGCCCATCCTGAAGCCGCTGTGGCATGCCTATACCACGATGAAGCGCGGCCGCGACCGTCGCCAGCCTCTCGAACTCGACATGCCCGAGCGCAAGCTCATGCTGAAGCCGGACGGCACGGTCGACCGGGTCTTCATCCCGGATCGGCTGGATGCGCACAAGCTCATCGAAGAGATGATGATCCAGGCAAATGTCGCCGCCGCCGAAACGCTCGAGAACAAGCGCCAGCGGCTGGTCTACCGGGTGCATGATACGCCCGCACTGTCCAAGCAGGAGACGTTGCGCGAATTCCTCGCAACCATCGGGCTTTCGATGGCGAAGGGCGGGGAGATTCGGGCCAATTCCTTCAACGGCATTCTGGCCAGGGCTCTCGACACGCCACACCAGACGATGGTGAACGAGATGGTGTTGCGGTCGCAGAGCCAGGCGATCTACAGCCCGGAAAACATCGGCCATTTCGGCCTGAACCTGATGAAGTATGCACACTTCACCTCGCCTATTCGCCGCTACGCCGATCTCATCGTGCATCGTGCGCTGGTCGGCTCGCTCGGGCTGGGCGACGGCGGGATTACACGGGAAGAAGAAGCGGCGCTCGACGATATCGCCGCGGAGATCTCGACCTTTGAACGGCGCGCGATGGCTGCCGAGCGGGATACGATCAACCGCCTGATCGCCCACTACCTCAGTGAACGCGTCGGCGAAGAATTCGAAGGCCGCATCTCCGGCGTCACCAAGGCCGGTCTGTTTGTCACGCTTCCGGCCTATGGTGCGGATGGATTCGTTCCGATATCGACGCTCGGCACGGACTATTTCATCTATGATGAAGCTCACCAGGCACTCACCGGCGAAAAGACGGGTCTCGGCTTTCAGCTCGGGGATTCGGTCGACGTGAAGCTGGCAGAGGCCGTGCCGCTTGCGGGCGCCCTGCGCTTCGAGATGCTGAGCGAGGGCAGGAAGATGCCCACCGCCACGCGCTCGTTCCACAAGGCGGGACGGAGAGATCGTTCTCAGCGGCGCGTGAAGCCGGGAACCAGGCCACCACGCGGTCGATAGGAGTCACGTATATGCACAAGTCAGGCGAGCAGCCGATTCAGTACGGTGGGGTTCCGGAAGCCGAACGGCCGCCCATGCGCTCGATTGGACGCGGCATGCGAAGCACCTGCCCCGCCTGCGGCACGGGCAAGCTCTTCCGGGCGTACATCAAGCCGGTGGACAACTGCGGCGTCTGCGGTGAGGAAATCCATCACCATCGCGCCGACGACCTGCCGGCCTATATCGTCATCGTCGTGGTCGGCCACGTCATGATGACAGGTTACATGCTGACGGACATGGCGTTCCGGGTCTCGCCCTGGATACATCTGGCGATCTGGGTTCCCATCGCGGTCCTGGCTGCGTTGCTCAGCATCCAACCCATCAAAGGCGGCGTTATCGGGCTGCAATGGGCGCTGAAGATGCACGGGTTCGGCAGCAAGCACGGCGACGGGCCTGAAGGCCGTCATGGCGGTCCCCACGAATGACCAGCCCAACCGTCGACTCCGTGCCATTTGCGGTCGACACCCCTGATCGCACCGGTAGCGTCGCGTTGCGTCCGAAGGACGCCGCGTCCATCATTCTCCTCGACCGGACGAGCGGAACTCCACGTTTCCTGATGGGCCGGCGCGGTAGCGGCCACGCCTTCATGCCCGACCTTTACGTATTCCCGGGAGGTCGACGCGATCCGCGTGACCACGCCCTGCCCTTCAGGCGCGATCTTCATCCCCTCGTGACCGAACGCCTGCTGTCCGGGTCGACAGGCCGCAGAACGGTGACGGGCGCTCGCGCCCTGGCACTGGCAGCCATCCGTGAACTGCAGGAAGAGACCGGCCTTTTCGTCAAGGACGCCAAGGACGAGGCGGACCTGCTTCTCCTGCGGTACATCGCACGCGCCATCACCCCGCCCGGCAATGTGCGGCGGTTCGATACCCATTTCTTCCTCTTGCCGACGGACGAGGCCGGCATCGCCACCACGGACCTTCGCGATTCAGAAGAATTGCAGGATCTTCGCTGGGTTGGCCTGGACGAGGTGCCCGACCTGAATGTCCCGCGCATCACGCAGGCCGTACTCGGCGACGTGAAGACCTTGCTTGATACCGATCCCACACTTCCATACGGAATGCCCGTGCCCTTCTACTCCATGCGCTACGGACGGTTCGTCCGGACCCATATCTAAAGAGCCCGAATGCCCCAGCCCCAGTACGACTCGAACGGCCACGTCGAAGAAATTCACTGGCCCTCCCTCGTGGCTGCCATCTCCGCCATCAGTGCGGTCGGCATTGCCATTGGCCTCGGCTTGCCGTTGCTCAGCATCATCCTCGAGAAGCGGGGCATATCCTCCACGTTGATCGGCCTCAATTCCGCCATGGCGGGCGTTGCCGCGATGATCGCAGCCCCGATCACCACGCGGCTCGCCCATTCCTTCGGCGTTGCCAACACCATGCTATGGGCCGTGCTGGTCTCCGCTATAAGCGCGCTCGGCTTCTACTATGCCGAAGCCTTCTGGATGTGGTTTCCGCTGCGCTTCGCATTCCACGGAGCGACAACCACACTCTTCATCCTGTCCGAGTTCTGGATCAATGCCACAGCTCCGCCGCGGCGACGTGGCCTGGTCCTGGGGATCTATGCGACCGGACTGGCCGTCGGGTTCGCCATGGGGCCCCTTCTCTTCTCGGCCATCGGTAGCGACGGCATAAGACCGTTCCTGATCGGCTCAGCCGCCATTCTGCTTGCCGCGGTGCCGATCTATATTGCAAGGCGCGAAAGCCCGGTGCTCGACGAAAAGCCCGAGCGCCACTTCCTCCGCTACATCTGGCTCGTCCCGACGGCGACGGCAGCCGTCTTCGTCTTCGGCGCGGTGGAAGCCGGCGGCCTCGCCCTGTTTCCGATCTACGCGGTTCGCGAGGGCTTCACCGAATCGCAGGCGGCGCTTCTCCTGACCGTGATGGGGATCGGCAACATGATCTTCCAGATTCCACTCGGAATGTACTCCGACCGGCTTCGCGACCGGCGACCGCTGCTGGCGGCAATGGCGGTCACCGGCATGGTCGGCTCGCTTCTTCTTCCCTTCCTGATCGAGGACTGGGTGCTGACGGCCGTCGTTCTCCTGTTCTGGGGCGGATGTGTTTCCGGTCTCTATACGGTCGGCCTCGCCCATCTCGGATCACGACTCACCGGCGCGGACCTGGCGGCAGCCAACGCTGCGTTCGTCTTCTGCTATGCCGTCGGCACCGTGGCCGGCCCGCAGGCCATCGGGGCGGCGATCGACATCACCGGCAATAGCGGATTTGCACTGGCTCTTGCGGGATTCTTTGGGCTATATGTCCTGCTTTCCCTGGGCCGCCTCGTTTTTAAGGCGAAACGGACTTGACTTTTCGGGCGCGATTTGTAGTTTCGCGCCAGATTTCGCTGTGGGCTCCATTCGGCCGTCCACGGCTTCATTTTTCTTAAAGGCAGAACCATCATGGCGAAAGCTACGACCATCAAGATCAAGCTGCTGTCGACGGCTGACACCGGTTTCTTCTATGTGACGACAAAGAACAGCCGTACGATGACGGACAAGATGACCAAGACGAAGTACGATCCGGTCGTCCGGAAGCATGTCGAGTTCAAGGAAGCCAAGATCAAGTAAGATCGGCTTTCCTGGCTAAAGCGGGGCGCGGGCTGAAAAGCTACGCGCCTTTTCTTTGCCTGGAATTTCTATTGAGGCCAAAAGAAAAGCGCCGCTCCAGATCTGGAGGCGGCGCTTTTTATTCGGGGGTCGATCGGCTGCAACGCGGCACGAGGAACCGCTTGTGATGCAGACCGATCGACCGACCCCACGACCCAGGAGATGCGGCGGACCTGAGCATCATGGGGTATCTCTCCCTCTCGGGAAAAACACTTTAACTCAACTAAAAATCGCGCATATGCGAAACAAAATCAACATAATATTGCTCGCGGAGCGCGCTACCTCCGATGTTGGTTAAGATCGTAACCACCTGATCTGCACTGATATTAATAGCCCACCTACACAACATAACGGCCTGCAGACTCCGTGGATTTTTACTTAACTTATATTATAGAGGCTATCCGCAGACTAACCTCTGTCATTCTTGTGGAGTAACGGGATGCCGTATAATTCACATCTGCTAATTTACGCTCAGCTATCTCACTGGAATTACGTGAAAAACGTTTTAAATTCGGGGTCATTCGGCATTTGTACTGTGCAGCTGCACAAAGGCAGCACGCAGCCGAGAGCGCGTTCACGGCTCACCACGATCTTGTGACGATATGTGAGTGCCATTGCGGGCGGTTTTCCGCCGTCCAGCTTCGGTGACTGATGTCAGGCTGCGGCGGAAACGACCCGATTACGTCCGCTATTCTTGGCCTCGTAGAGCGCCTTGTCGGCCTGCTTCAACAGCTGTTCCGGCGTCTCGGCACCCGCCGCGTTGCAGGCGATGCCTATCGATGCGGTAATGTTGACCGCAATGCCCGACGACCTGATCACAAAGGGCTGGTTTTCGATGAGCCCGCGAAGCCGCTCCGCAATCACACCTGCCGCAACGGCATCGGTGTCCGGCATGACGACCACGAATTCTTCGCCACCATATCGGCAAGCAAGGTCAGCGCCGCGAACTGTGGCGCGTACGCGAGCGGCAAATTCCCTCAGGACGTCGTCACCGGCATCGTGCCCATAGGCATCGTTGACCTGCTTGAAGCGATCGATATCGGTAATGCATACGGACAGCGCCCGCCCCCTCGCCTCCGCCCTGTTGAACAGCGTTCGCAGATGGCTGTCGAGGTAGCGGCGATTGTTCAGTCCCGTTAGTCCATCCGTCACGGCGAGTTCGATGGTCTGGCGCACATTTACCCGCAGGCGATCGTTATAACGCTTGCGCTTGATCTGCGTGATGCTGCGCGCGACAAGTTCATTGGGATCGATCGGCCGTACGATATAATCGTTGACCCCAAGGTCCAGCGCCCGCACGATGATCTCCTCCTCGCCCTGCTCGGTCACCAGAAGGAGCGGCAGGAAGCGGGTGCGCTCCAGGGAACGGAGCTGCGAGCAGAGGCGCAGAGGGTCGTAATCGTCGAAATTGGCATTGACGATAACGAGGTCGAAACTGTTTTCGGCTGCCTCGAACAACGCAGCCTGCGGATCGGACATGGCCATTACGTTTGCCACCGGCTTGAGAGCCTTGATGATGCGCTCCTGCGAGTTGGCGCGACCATCAACCAGGAGAACCTGCCTCGGCTCGTCCCGTCCATCCATGCCCTTCAGCATGTCCTCTATGCCGATGTTCTGGGCCGTCTCCGCCCGTATGCGCAACTCGTCGCTCAGCGTCTTCAGCCGCACGAGGCTTTTCACGCGTGAAATCAGTTGCAGGTCGTTGACCGGCTTGGTCAGGAAATCGTCGGCGCCCGCCTTCAGGCCACGCACGCGGTCGGCGGGCTGATCGAGCGCCGTGACCATCACAATGGGGATATGGGCGAAGCGCGGATCGGCCTTGAGACGCTCGCAGACTTCGAACCCGCTGATGCCGGGCATCATGATATCGAGCAGGATCAGGTCGACATGAGTGCTCTCGCAGATCTCGAGGGCCTTGAACCCGTCCGCCGCAGTCAGGATATCGAAATACTCGGCAAGAAGCCGCGCTTCGAGCAGCTTTACGTTCGCTGGAACATCGTCAACGACCAGTATCCGTGCGGTCATATCGAGAACTCCGGTCTCATGCGTCGCCCAGATAGGTTTTGATTGTTTCGATGAATTTCGGCACGGAGATCGGCTTGGAAACATAGGCCTCGCAGCCGCCCTGCCGAATACGTTCCTCGTCGCCCTTCATCGCGAATGCGGTCACGGCGATCACGGGAATGACGTGAAGCTCATCGTCTTCCTTCAGCCATTTGGTGACCTCGAGGCCGGAAACCTCTGGCAACTGGATATCCATAAGGATCAGATCTGGGCGATGCTTGCGCGCGAGGTCCATCGCCTCCATCCCATTGCGCGTCTGGATGGTTTCATAGCCGCAGGCCTCGATCAGATCGCGGAAGAGCTTCATGTTGAGCTCGTTGTCTTCGACAATCATGACCCGTTTGGGCATGTGCTCTTCCCCAATCCTGCCTTGCAAGCACGCCTTCAGCATATAAGTTCGCGCGCAGGCCGATTCCACTTTATTGCTGCACCGACGGTAAGGCCATTTGGTTGAAAAAGAGGTAACCAGTTCCCGGTAATGCGACATGACCCAAAAAACGTTCCTGCCGACGCACGCCACGCGGAAGAGACAGCTGTCGCAATTCTCGGCTGGCTGGCGAACGAGCCGGATATGCTTGGGCGTTTCCTTGCGCTGACGGGTGTCGATGCGCGTCAACTCCGCCAGGCCATGGACGATCCCGGGTTTCTTGCCGGTATGATCGACTTCGTGATGGGGCACGAACCGACATTGCTTGCATTCTGCGAGGCGACCGATACCAAGCCGGAGATAGTAGCGTCGGCCTGGCGCCACTATTCCAGGCCGGGCCTGGATTCCGGAGAATACTAGGCGGCAGATCGCCTACCGTGTGGATGAAGGCAGTTCAGGCATTGAACCTCTGCTACACGACGCGTAGGGTGGCTTTGTTCAACTTATGTTCCGCCAATGACGCCCGCGCCCGACATCAAAACCGGCTTCTGTCGCGACTGCCTCGCCGAGCAGAAAGCCGAGGTGCGCCGATGCCGGAGCTGCGGCAGCCCCCGCCTCGTCTATCACCCTGAGCTTTACAACCTGACGATCGCGCACATCGACTGCGACGCCTTCTATGCCTCGGTCGAGAAGCGAGACAATCCGGAACTCGCCGACAAGCCAGTGATCATAGGTGGCGGCAAGCGCGGCGTGGTCTCCACCGCATGCTACATCGCCCGCATCAACGGCGTCCGCTCCGCCATGCCCATGTTCAAGGCGCTCGAAGCCTGCCCGGATGCCGTCGTCATCCGGCCGAACATGGAGAAATACGTGAAGGTCGGGCGCGAGGTGCGCCAGATGATGCTGGATCTCACGCCGCTCGTGCAACCACTCTCTATCGACGAGGCGTTTCTGGATCTCTCGGGCACGGAGCGGCTCCACCATGATCCGCCAGCTCGCACCCTGGCGAAGCTCGCCAGGCGTGTGGAGGCGGAACTCGGCATCACCATTTCGATCGGGCTTTCCTATTGCAAGTTCCTCGCCAAGGTCGGCTCGGACCTGCAGAAGCCGCGCGGCTTTTCCGTCGTCGGTCGTGACGGTGCGCTGGATTTCCTGGCGCCGCGCCCGGTGACCACCATCTGGGGCGTCGGCAAGGCATTCAACGCGACCCTGGAAGCGGACGGCATTCGCACCATCGGCCAGTTGCAGACGATGGAGGAAAGCGTCCTGATGCGCCGCTATGGCTCGATGGGGCAGCGGCTCTATCGCCTCGCGCGCGGCATCGACGATCGCGACGTCCATCCGAACGATCCGGCCAAGAGCGTTTCCGCGGAAACGACCTTTTTCGAAGACATCTCGCGCCATGAGGATCTGGTTCCGATCCTGCGGCGCCTGTCGGAAAAGGTGTCGGCGCGGCTGAAGAAGCACACCATCGCCGGTCATACCGTTGTGCTGAAGCTCAAGACTTCCGACTTCAAGAGCCGGACACGCAACCGGCGGCTGGAAGACCCGACCCAACTGGCTGACCGGATATTCCGGACGGGCCTGTCTCTTCTCGAGCGGGAAACCGACGGAACAAAATTCCGGCTGATCGGGATCGGTGTCAGCGATCTCTGCGACCCGGCACGCGCCGATCCCCTGGATCTGGTGGATCACAATGCCACTCGACGCGCCGCCGCAGAAGCGGCCATGGACCGTCTTCGCGACAAGTTCGGGAAGGCAGCCGTTGAGACGGGCTACACGTTCGGCGACCGCCGCCGGGATCAATGAAATGTGATGAAATTGGGCGCCTGGCATGAGATCTGCCCCTCGCCTCGAAAACCTTCATTAAGTTCGCAACGCTAATATGGCCGCTCTGTATTGCGTAAGAGGTTGTTCATGTTGCATCGTTTCGTGTTCGGGCTAGGGCTCATGTCCGCGGCTATGTTGTCGCATTCCGCATTTGCCGAAGCCGAGCGCACATTGCAGATCGTGATTTCCAAGACTGCCCAGTCGATGACGGTCTATGACGGCGCCACAGTCGTCGCGACCACCCGGGTCTCTACCGGCAAGAGCGGCCATACGACCCCAAGCGGCATCTTCTCCATTCTGGAGAAACGCAAGTATCACGAATCCAACATCTATTCGAATGCACCGATGCCCTTCATGCAGAGGTTGACGTGGTCTGGCATAGCCCTGCACGAGGGGAACGTTCCGAACTATCCAGCATCTCACGGCTGTGTACGCCTGCCACCCGGCTTTGCTAAAACGTTGTTCGATATGACGCAGCGCGGTGTGCACGTCGTGGTCTCGGATGCCCCCGTCGAACCGCTCCGGATCGAGCACGTCAATCTCTTTGCACCGCTGAAGCCCTTGCAGACAGAACCCCTGCTCTCGGATATCGACCTCAGACCCACCGTGAAACGGAAGACTTCCGGACCTTACGAGGTTGCGATGAACTCTGCCGAAGAGACGCCGGATATGACCATCACGTCCTCCATATCCGGACGCGGCGAAGCGCCGCTCAAGATCCTCATTCACCGGCGCGGCGAGCGCGAAATCACCCACGACGTGCAGGTGCTTCTCAACGACCTGGGCTTCGATGCGGGCGTGGCAGACGGCATTGCCGGATCGCTGACCCGCTCTGCCATTGCGGGCTTCAAGCGGTGGAAGGAACTGCCGCAGAACGGCCCGCTCCTATCGAGCGATTTCCTGACCGCCCTTTACCGCTCCTCTGGAAAGAATGAGCCTCCGCTCGGACAGATCCTTGTGCGGCAGAACTTCGAACCATTGTTCGAGGCGCCTGTCGGGTTGAAGAACCCGGAGGTTCCGCTGGGTACCCATTTCTTCACCGCCAGCGACATCGACCGTAGCCACGAGAGCGCCGCGTGGCATACGTTGACATTGCCCAACGTCCTGACGCCCGCCGAGACGCGTCGCCTCGGCATCACGTCCGATGCGAAGCCTTCCTCCGCCGCGGCAGCGCTTGAGCGGATCGACATTCCGACCGACATCCGAGAGCGGATCGGTACGATGATGAGCGACGGCACATCGTTGACGATCACCGATCAGGGACTTGGGCTGGAGACCGGCAAGGGTACGGACTTCGTTACGCTGACCCGGTCGCAGCTACAGGTCGCCGATGCCAAGCCTGCGGCAGTCACGAAACCACAAAAGCCGCGCCGCGCCAGCGCATATCGCAACGGCGTCGGTCTCTACTGAGAGACCGGCCTTACACCAATTCGACGTCGAGCACGCCCGGCGCCGCCCGCAATGCGGCGGCGATCTCGGGCGATATCCGGTATTTTTCCGTCAGTTCGACCTCGATTTCACGTCTGCCATCCTCCTTGATGACGACAAAGGAGACCAAGCCGTCGCCCCTGGCATTCAGGTGACGGGCGACCGTCTTCAGCGGGCCTGAATCCCGCACGAAGACCCGCAGCGCCTTCTGCATCTGAACCGACTTTTCCTCCAGAGACGCCGCCGTCTGGATGCGCAGCCCGATGCCTTCCGGCCGCTCGTCCGCCTGGACGGTGATGACGAGTGACTTGCCCGGCTCCAGCAGGTCGCGGTACTGCGCCAACGCCTCGGAGAAGAGGACCGCCTCGAACTGGCCCGACGCATCCGAGAAGGTCACGATACCCATCTTGTTGCCGGTGCGGGTCTTCCGTTCCTGTCGTCCGGTCACCGTACCCGCCAGACGGCCGGCCGTTGCCCCCTGCTTTACGGCAACGGAGAAGTCCGCAAAATTCTGCACGCGCAGCTTGGCGAGCGTGGCCGCGTAGGCATCGAGCGGATGGGCCGAAAGATAGAAGCCGAGCACCTGATATTCACGCATCAGCTTCTCGGACGGCATCCAGGTATTGAACGACGGGAAGATCAGCGTCTCGGGCCCAGTTGCCGACGATGAGCCGAACATGTCGGACTGACCGCTGGTCTTGTTTTCCTGGGCGCGCTGGGCGTAACCGATAATGCGGTCGAGGCCGCCGATCAGCTCGGCACGGTCGCGTCCGAAGCAGTCGAAAGCGCCGGCGGAGATCAGGCTGTCCATGACACGCCGATTGATCTGCTTCGGATCGATCCTGAGGCAGAAGTCCTCGATGCTCGCGTAAGGCTTTTCACCGCGCACCTCGACGATGTGCTCCACCGCAGATTCGCCGACGCCCTTGATGGCGGCGAGCGCATAGTAGATCCTGTTGTCGTCCGTCTCGAACCGCCGGAACGACGTCTGCACGGAGGGTGGCACGACCGTAATCCCGAGCCGTGATGCATCCTGGCGGAAATCATTGAGCTTATCGGTGTTCGCCATATCGAACGTCATCGACGCCGCGAGGAATTCGGCGGGATAATGTGCCTTCAAGTATGCCGTCTGGTAGGAGACGATTGCGTAGGCAGCCGCGTGGCTCTTGTTGAAGCCGTAGTTCGCGAACTTGGCCAGCAGTTCGAAAATGTTCTTCGCCTGCGGCTTGGAGACGCCGTTCTTAATGGCGCCATCGACAAAGCGTTCGCTCTGCTGGTCCATCTCGGCCTTGATCTTCTTACCCATGGCGCGGCGCAGAAGATCGGCTTCGCCGAGCGAATAGCCGGACAGGACCTGGGCGATCTGCATCACCTGTTCCTGGTAGACGATAACGCCCTGGGTCTCCTTCAGGAGGTAGTCGATCGACGGATGGACCGACTCGATCTCTTCCTCGCCGTGCTTGCGGGCGTTGTAGGTGGGAATGTTCTCCATCGGCCCCGGACGATAGAGCGCGACGAGCGCGATAATATCCTCGATGCAGTCCGGTCGCATGCCGATCAGCGCCTTGCGCATGCCGGCGCTTTCCACCTGGAACACGCCGACGGTCTCGCCACGGGACAGCATCTCGTAGGTCAGCGTGTCGTCGAGCGGGATGGCAGCGAGATCCACATGGATATTGCGCTTTGCAACGTATTCGACAGCCGTCTTCAGGACCGTGAGCGTCTTCAGGCCAAGGAAGTCGAACTTGACCAGACCGGCCTGCTCCACCCATTTCATGTTGAACTGGGTGACCGGCATGTCCGAGCGCGGATCGCGGTACATCGGCACGAGCTTCGAGAGCGGCCGGTCACCGATCACGATACCTGCCGCGTGGGTCGAGGCATGGCGATAGAGGCCTTCGATCTTCTGGGCGATGCCCAGAAGACGGGCGACCACGGGTTCCTTGTCCGCCTCCTCCTGCAGCTTCGGCTCTTCCTCGATTGCCTTGGAGAGTGGCGTCGGGTTGGCCGGATTGTTCGGCACCAGCTTGCAGATCCGGTCCACCTGGCCATAGGGCATTTCCAGGACGCGGCCGACGTCGCGCAAGGCCGCGCGGGCTTGAAGAGAGCCGAAGGTGATGATCTGCGCAACCTGCTCACGGCCGTATTTCTGCTGCACGTAGCGGATCACCTCTTCGCGGCGCTCCTGGCAGAAGTCGATATCAAAGTCCGGCATCGAGACGCGGTCCGGATTGAGGAAGCGTTCGAACAGAAGCGAGAAGCGCAGGGGATCGACGTCGGTAATGGTCAGCGCATAGGCGACCAATGAGCCCGCACCCGAGCCACGGCCCGGACCAACCGGAATGTCCTGCATCTTTGCCCATTTGATAAAATCGGCAACGATCAGGAAGTAACCGGGGAATTTCATGCGTTCGATGACGCTGAGCTCGAAATCGAGCCGCTCCCGGTAGTCCTGCTCCGTGTAGCCGGGTGTCATACCCAGCAAGGCAATGCGGCTCTCAAGCCCCTCGACCGCCTGGCGGCGAAGCTCGTCGGCCTCCGCCTGCTCTGCTTCCGCCTGATCTCCCGTCGCGTCCGTGAAGCGCGGCAGGATCGGCTTGCGGGTTTCGAGAATGAACGAGCAGCGCCGAGCGATTTCGACGGTACTCTCCAGGGCCTCCGGCATGTCGGCAAACAGTGCGGCCATCTCGGCGCGGCTTTTGAGGTAATGGTCAGGCGTCAGACGGAAGCGGCTGTCGTCGGACACGATCGCCCCGTGGGCAACGGCCATCAGCGCATCATGGGCATCGTAGTCGTCGCGCGTGGGAAAGAAGGCCTCATTGGTGGCAACAAGCGGAAGGTCGTGGTCATAGGCCAGCGTGACCATCTTGTGCTCGTGGCGCCGGTCGTAGGCGCCATGCCGCTGCAGTTCGACATAGAGGCTGTCGCCGAACACGTGCTTCAACTGCTGCAACCTGGCCGCGGCCAAGGAAGGATTGCCGTCGCGCAACGCGATGTCCACCGGTCCGCCGGCTGCTCCGGTAAGCGCAATCAGCCCTCCGGTACCAATCTCCTCCAGCCAGGAATGGCAGATATGGACCGCCCCTTGTCCCTCGCCGCCCAGATAGGCACGGCTGACGAGGTCGACGAGCCGTTCATATCCGGCAGCCGTCGATGCAAGCAGAACGATGGCCGGCAACTTCGCAAGCTGATGGCCATTGCGGCGATCGTCGGCCTGATCCTCCATGTCGATCGAGACCTGACAGCCGATAATCGGCTGCAAACCGTCGCCGATCGCCTTCTGGGCGAATTCGAGAGCAACGAAAAGGTTATTGGTGTCGGTGATGGCGATGGCCGGCTGGCTGTCCGCCACCGCCTTCGACAAAATCTTCTTGAGCGGCAGAGCTCCTTCAAGGAGCGAATAGGCCGAATGGATCCGAAGATGGACGAACTGCGGCGAAGCCACTTCGCCGGTCTCACCCATGTTTTCCGCCCGATCTGCCATTCTCGTCACTCACCTCATGAATCGGGTGATTTTCGGTCGGGCGGACGCTCAAGTCCAGTTCAGACTTCGTTCGTCAACGTCTATTCGACGCGGGCCGGCACCTACATTGCCAGCATGAGCATGGACAGGCTCACAACAAAGGTTGCGATGGAAGCAAATGCGGCAATGTCCCGAATGAGATCAGTCATGGTCGTCTCCTTGTTCCTTTATGTTTTATTTTTGTTCTCTTTTCGTACCAAAGTCAACAAGAGAACAAAACAGGAATTCAAGAAACGGCGCGATGGTTAATTTTGGGGCAGAGAGACGGCAGATTTGATCCGCGACGGATCCCGGCCAAAGCTCACTCGCCCGAGGACCGAGGCGATCGGATAGCGATGAACTCTCGAAGAACGGGTCCAGAGTGGGAATGGGGCCACGTGTGGAAAATGGGATGTCGTGTCATATTGCGCCGCCCCTGCGCTCCCGCCCAGCGAATACGCACCTCAGCCCTCGGGCTAACCCATAGCAAAAGCAACGGCTTCACCCGAGCGCGGGCCATGAAGATGACGTTAGGGAGGGCGGTGCGTAGCGCTTTAGAAGCCTACGACCTTGCCGCCGTCGATTGTCACGCGGCGGTCCATACGTCTGGCGAGCTCGTGGTTGTGGGTCGCAATCACGGCCGCCAGACCTGATTGCTTTACGAGTGCCTCCAGTGCCTCAAAGACGTAGGACGCTGTCTCGGGGTCGAGGTTACCAGTCGGCTCGTCGGCAAGCAGGATGCGCGGTGCGTTGGCGACGGCGCGGGCGATCGCAACCCGCTGTTGCTCGCCACCCGAGAGTTCCGCCGGCCGGTGATGCCCACGGTGGCCGATGCGCATGTAGTCGAGAAGCTGGCTGGCCCGCTCGCTTGCCTCCTTGTCGGAGAGACCTGCTATGAGCTGCGGCATCATGATGTTCTCCAGCGCGGAAAACTCCGGCAGGAGATGGTGGAACTGGTAGACGAAACCGATCTCGCTGCGGCGGATGGCCGTCCGCTCATCGTCTGGCAATCCGTTGCAGGCGTGCCCGCCGACGAAAACCTCGCCCCCGTCCGGATGCTCCAGCAGTCCCGCCAAGTGAAGCAGTGTCGATTTTCCGGTTCCCGATGGTGCAACAAGAGCCACGATCTCGCCGCTCCGGAGCTCGAAATCGGCGCCCTTGAGGATCGAAAGACTGGTGTCTCCCTGGCCGTAATGTCTTTCAACGCCCGCAAGTTTCAGGACTGTCTTGGCTACCATGAACGGCTCATGTCCTATTCGTATCTGAGTGCCTGAACGGGGTCGAGCTTCGACGCGCGCCAGGCAGGAAATATGGTGGCGATGAAGGACAGCGTCAGGGCCATGAGAACCACTGACAGCGTCTCTCTGAAGCTCATTTCCGCCGGAAGCTGGCTGAGGAAGTAGAGTTCCGGATCGAACAACACCGTTCCGGAGAGCCAGGAGAAGAACTGCCGGATGGATTCGACATTGAGGCAAACGATGACGCCGAGAGCCACGCCGGCGAATGTGCCGACCGTGCCGATCGCTGCACCCGTCATGAAGAATATGCGCATCACCGCGCCTGAACTCGCGCCCATGGTGCGTAGGATCGCGATGTCGCTTCCCTTGTCCTTCACCAGCATGATCAGGCCTGAAATGATGTTGAGCGCCGCCACCAGCACGATGAGCGTCAGGATCATGAACATGACATTGCGCTCCACCTGCAGGGCGGAGAAGAAGGTCTGGTTGCGCTGCCGCCAGTCGGTAATGTGGATCTGCCGCCCTGCGGCTGCCTCGACAAGAGGGCGAAGACCATCGACGCCTTCCGGATTGTTGACGAAGAGCTCGATCGACTGCACCAGCCCTTCGGCATTGAAGTAGAGCTGCGCCTCCTCGAGCGGCATGAAGATCATGGTCGCATCGTATTCCGACATGCCGATCTCGAAGATGCCGGATACGGGATAGGATTTCACGCGGGGATTGACGCCCATGGGCGTCACGTCGCCCTCCGGAGAAATGAGCGTGATGTCGTCACCCGCTCCAATTCCGAGAGATGCCGCGAGCCGCGAACCGACAAGCACGCCCTGCCCTGAGGCAAAGCCGACAATGTCGCCCTGGCGGATGTTGCCGGCGACTTCCTGCAATTTCTCAAGGTCCTCCGGCCGCACGCCACGCACCAGTGCCCCGGATCCGGCTCCGGCGCGCCCTGAGGCCAGCGTCTGACCTTCGACCAGCGGCAGGACCATGCGAACGCCGGGCACGCCCTGGAATTTTGCCGTCAGGTCGGCATAGTCGGTCAGAGGTCCGTCGATCGGCTGAACGATCATGTGGCCGTTGATGCCGAGGATGCGCGAGATAAGTTCGGTACGGAACCCGTTCATGACAGCCATCACGATGATCAGCGTCGCAACGCCGAGCATGATGCCGATGAACGAAAACCCGGCGATCACCGAGATGAAGGCCTCCTTGCGGCGGGAGCGCAGATAGCGCCAGGCCACCATGCGCTCGAATGCGGAGAACGGACCGGCTGCTGGTCTTCGGTCGCTCTTTTTCGCCTGCACGTCCGCCGCTGCGCTAGCCATTCCGCATCCTCAAACTGTTATCGCGTCCAAGCGCATCGGAAGTACGATGCGCAGACTCTAAAGTGCTACAGCGCCCTTCAAGCGTCAGATATGACGCAAGGCGCTGTAGCCGCGGCCGGCAATCAGCCGACCAGCCTGTTCATTGCGGCCTCGAGGGTCATCACCTCGCGGGCGCCGGTCTTGCGGTCCTTCACCTCTACTTCGCCGCTGGCGGCAGAGCGCGGACCGACGATGACCTGGACCGGAACGCCGATCAGGTCGGCCGTCGCGAACTTGGTACCGGCGCGGTCGTCGGTATCGTCGTAGAGGACATCCTTGCCGGCCTTGCCGAGGCCCGCGTAGAGGCTGTCGCACAACCGGTCGCAACCCTCGTCGCCCGGCTTCATGTTGATCACCACCACATCGAACGGCGCAACAGATGCCGGCCAGATGATTCCGTTCTCGTCATGCGAGGCTTCGATGATGGCGGGAACAAGGCGCGTCGGGCCGATGCCGTAGGAACCCATGTGGACAGGGTGTTCCTTGCCGTCCGGTCCCTGCACCTTGGCGCCCATCGGCTCGGAATACTTCGTGCCGAAATAGAAGATGTGGCCTACTTCGATACCGCGTGCGGACATGCGGTCGGTTTCAGGGATAGCGTCGAAGGCAGCCTCGTCGTGCATTTCGGACGTCGCGGCGTAGATGGACGTCCACTTGTCGAAGACCGCCTGAAGTCCCGCCACGTCGTCGAAGTCGGTATCTTCGGACGGGATATCGAAGTTGACGAAATCCTTGTGGCTGAAGACTTCGGATTCACCCGTCTCCGCCAGGATGATGAATTCGTGGCTGTGGTTGCCGCCGATCGGGCCGGTATCGGCACGCATCGGGATCGCGCGCAGGCCAAGCCGTGCGAACGTGCGCAGGTAGGCGACGAACATCTTGTTGTAGGAGTGGATCGCGTCTTCCTTGGTCAGATCGAAGGAATAAGCATCCTTCATCAGGAACTCGCGCGAACGCATGGTACCGAAGCGCGGACGGATCTCGTCGCGGAACTTCAGCTGGATGTGGTACAGGTTCAGGGGCAGGTTCTTGTAGGACTTCACGTAGGAGCGGAAAATGTCCGTAATCATCTCCTCGTTGGTCGGGCCGTAAAGCATCGGCCGATCCTGCCGGTCGGCGATGCGCAGCATTTCCTTGCCATAGGCCTCATAGCGCCCGCTCTCCTGCCAGAGTTCGGCGGACTGCAAGGTCGGCATCAGGAGCTCTACGGCGCCCGCGCGGTTCTGCTCTTCCCGCACAATGGCGTTCACCTTGTCGAGCACACGCTTGCCCAAAGGCAGCCAGGAATAGATGCCCTGGCTTTGCTGACGGATCATTCCCGTCCGCAGCATCAGTCGGTGAGAGACGATCTCCGCTTCCTTGGGATTTTCCTTCAGGATCGGCATGAAATATCGGGATAGGCGCATGGATTGTTCCGAGGTTTCGAGTTCCCCGCAGGGAATCGTCAGATTTCGAGCTGGTTGGCAGAGTTCATAGCGGTTTCGCGTAGGTATGGGAACCCGCCACAAGCCGCTACACATTGTGCGGGAACGGCTACGAGCACCACGGAAACGATCGGGGGGCGAGCCGGAACCGTTACAAAAATGCGACACTTTTGTCTTTTTCAAAATATCGTTGGACTGTAGCAAATATGCAAAAAAGCAGGTGACAAGGCCCAATCTTTAAGCTAGCTTCAGCCCATAAAAGAGGCAAGGAGCACGCATCCTTGCTACTTCGCGGTCAAGTCTTGGGAGGATCAGATCTAAGGCGCGCTCGTCGCAGCCCCGGCAACGGTTAAGGATCACGCGAAAATTAAAGACAAGGCCTCACGGCCTTGTTTTTTTTTGTTCTCTTCACATCGCACGCATCACTGGGCACGCATCACTGGAAGTCCGGTACGAACCTCGGAAGGCTGCCGAGGCCGAAGCCAAGGTAGTTCGAAGCCACGAACCACATCCCGTAGATGACTGCCGAAATGGCCGTCGTCAGAAGCACGACCCGCAGCCCGCGGAACTTTGCCGGTGCGCTTGCCACGGTACCCAGCGTCACATCGCCATCGTCCGCCTGGGAACGCATGCCGAGAGGCAGGACAGCGAACAGCGTGAGCCACCAGATGATGAAATAGACGGCAAAGATCGATAGAAACGACATTGGGACTTCCTGCGGACTCTGCCGCGCTTATAGCCATAAGCCGGCCTGACCTCAAACGCTGAAGTTCGGTCGGAGTGTCACACCTGCTCGAGTTCGACGAGCGTGCCGTTCAAATCCTTGGGATGAAGGAAAAGCACCGGCTTTCCGTGTGCACCGATCTTCGGATTACCGTCTCCAAGAACCCGAAGACCACTCGCTTTCAAGCGGTCGCGGGCATCGACGATATCTTCGACCTCGTAGCAGATGTGGTGCATGCCGCCGGAAGGGTTTTTCTCCAGGAAGGCCGCGATCGGGGATTCTGCCCCAAGCGGCTCCAGAAGTTCGACCTTGGTATTGTCGAGTTCAACAAAGACCACCGTCACGCCATGTTCTGGCAGCGCCTGCGCCTGAGACACGCGAGCGCCGAGAACATCGCGATACGTGGTCGTCGCCTGTTCAAGGTCCGGCACGGCGATGGCGATGTGGTTGACGCGTCCGAGCATGCTTGTTCCTCCATCAGGCCACCTTGGTGGCGAGATTTTAGTCCCTCACCCGCCTCAGCAACGTTGCCGTCTCTCCCCGTTTCAACGGGGAGAGACGGACGGCAGACCTAAGAGGGGCAATCAGATGCGCCCTCTTAGACCTTGTTCACGAAGACCGTTACGACGGGCTTTTTGCCCCATGCTTCGTTGGCGGTCGATCGCACCGCGCGCCGGATTGCTTCGCGCAGCATTTCCAGATCCTTGCGCCGGACCCGCGGGATACTTTCGACGGCGCCCAATACGGCGTCGTAAAGAGTATCCTCCATATCCTCGCCTTCCTCGTCGAATTCCGGCAAGCCGAAAGCGACGAGATCCGGATCGCCCTGAAAATCATAGCGACTGTCGAGCAGCACGTTGACCGAGACGTGGCCAACATAGGAGAGCTTGCGGCGATCACCGATGCCCATCTCATCCAGATCGCCGAGCAGCTTGCCGTCCTTGAAGATGCGCCCATGCGGCACCTGATCGATGACTTCGACAGCTCCCGGCGCGAGCCGAAGCATGCCGCCGTTGCGAACCCGAGGAACGGTCGGGATACCGGCCTGCGCGCCAAGTTCGGCCTGCGCAGTCAGATGCGCGGCCTCACCATGAACAGGCACGAGGATCTTGGGCCGCGTCCATTCATACATCCTGAGGAGTTCGTTCCGACGCGGGTGGCCCGAAACGTGGACCAGCGCCTCGCTATCGGTCACGATATGGATGCCCTGGTCGATCAGGCCATTCTTGATTTCCAGAATGGCTTTCTCGTTTCCAGGGATCGTACGCGAGGAAAAGACAACGGTATCGCCCGCCGCCAGCGCGACATGACGCATCTCGTCACGCGAGATCTTCGCAAGAGCCGCACGCGGCTCACCCTGGCTGCCGGTCAGGATCACAACGACCTTGTTCCGCGGAATATAGCCATACTCGTCCTCGGCGATGAACGGCTGAATGCCTTCCATCAGGCCGATGTCGCGAGCCACATTGACCACGCGCTTCATCGAGCTTCCAAGCAGCAGAACCTCGCGGCCGGCCGCATGGGCCGCCTGCGCGATCGAGCGGATGCGTCCGACATTCGACGAAAAGGTGGTAATCGCCACCCTGCCCTCGGCGCTCTCGATGATCTTCTGCAGCCCTTCGGAGACCTGTTCCTCGGAGGGCGAGACGCCGTCGCGCATCGCGTTGGTGCTGTCGCACATCAGTGCGAGCACGCCCTCGTCGCCAACCGCACGGAAGCGTTGCTCATCCGTCAGCGGGCCTAGCGACGGCGCGTCGTCGATCTTCCAGTCACCCGTATGGACGACATTGCCGAGCGGTGTGCGGATGACGAGAGACATCGGTTCCGGGATGGAATGGTTGACGCCCACCGCCTCGATCTCGAACGGACCGACATTGATGCGGTCGCCTTGCTTGAAGATCGTCACGGGAATATCGGCCCGCCCGCCTTCGTAGTTGCGCTTGGCTTCCAGCATGCCGGCGGTAAACGGCGAAGCATAGACCGGGACGTTCAGCCCAGGCCAAAGATCGTTGAGGGCACCGTAATGGTCCTCATGGGCATGGGTGATGATGATGCCCTTGAGGTTGTTGCGTTCGGCAGCCAGGAACCGGATGTCCGGCAAGATGAGATCGACGCCGGGCAGTTCGGGGCCGGCAAAGGTCA
Organism: Pseudorhizobium xiangyangii; assembly: GCF_020531965.1. Taxonomy (GTDB): domain Bacteria; phylum Pseudomonadota; class Alphaproteobacteria; order Rhizobiales; family Rhizobiaceae; genus Neorhizobium; species Neorhizobium xiangyangii. The sequence goes on from NZ_JAJAWH010000004.1 coordinate 118,440, forward strand.
CACCGCAATCGACCATGATCCACTGGCGCTTTCCGGGCGGTCCATATCCATAGAGCGCCAAGTTCATGCCGATCTCGCCGACACCGCCGAGCGGCAAAAACACCAGTTCTTCCTGATTGGCCATAATATCCTTATTCCGTTCGTCCGAAGAATACATCACCGGCAGCGATCGACAAAACCTGTCCCGCGCCGATATCGAGTTTGAGCAATCCCTGCTCGTCAATGCCATCGAACCGTCCAGTGAGAGAACGGTCCGGAAGATTTACGGTGATCTCCTCGCCGACACCGCAAGCAACATCGAGCCAACGCCGGCTGACTTCAGCCACACCCCTGCCCTCATCCCATATTTTCAGAACCGAGGCCATCTCTTTAAAAAGATGGGCGAAAAGCTCATCCGGTGAAATAAAGCAGCCGTGGTCCTCCAATCGGGTGACGCCGTATGCAGCCGCTTCGGGCTTATGCCGGATATTGATCCCGATGCCAATCGCAAGAGCGTGCCGCCCATCGGACAGCCCTTCGCCCTCGAGCAGGATACCGCAGGACTTCCTGCGTCCTATGAGGATATCGTTCGGCCACTTCACTTCGAGCCGTTCCGAACCGGCCGGCAAAACGGCGCCTATGGCCGCCTGCACCGCAACCGCGACCGCCAACGGCAGAGATGCCAGCCGTTGCATGGGCGCGGGATCGATCAACAGCAGTGATGCATAGAGATTGCCGGGTTCGGACGTCCAGGCGCGGCCGCGTCTGCCGCGACCGCTGGTCTGCCGGATCGCCGTTATCCAGAGGTTACCCGAATCGCCCGCGCGGGCACGAACGAGGCATTCGGTGTTGGTCGAGCCGACATCCTGCAATGCCTCATGGCGGAACGCCTCCAGCGAGAAGCGTTCCCCTTTGCCTGCCATTCTCAGAAGAAGGACTTGGCTGCGGCATTCGCCGCCGTGCCGATCGGACCACCGAACAGAACATAGGCTGTCACGAACAGGCCCGACAGGCCGAAGACCAATCGCAGCTCGCCGGAGATACGGGCAAACTCGCCGGTAGCCTCATCGAACCACATCAGCTTGACGATGCGCAGGTAGTAGTAGGCGCCGACAACCGACGCCAGCACGCCGATTATGGCGAGCGCGTAGAGCTTCGCCTCGATGGCCGCGACGAAGACGAAGTACTTCGCGAAGAAGCCCGCGAGCGGCGGGATGCCTGCCATGGAGAACATCAGCGCCGTCAGCACGACCGCCATGAACGGCTTGGTGGAGGCGAGGCCTGCGAGATCATCGACGTTCTCGACATTCTCGCCGTCCTTGCGGCGCATCGCCATGATGCAGGCAAAGGTGCCCAATGTCATGACCATGTAGATGGTCATGTAGAGGATGACGCCGGATACACCCGTCTCCGTGCCCGAAGCGAGGCCGACCAGCGCGAAGCCCATGTGGCCGATCGAGGAATAGGCCATCAGGCGCTTGATGTTGCGCTGGCCGATCGCAGCAAACGAGCCGAGGACCATCGACGCGATGGACACGAATACGATGATCTGCTGCCAATCGGCAAAGAGCGGCAGGAAGGCTTCCGACACCACGCGTACGAGGATCGCCATGGCGGCAACCTTCGGGCCGGCCGCGAAAAACGCGGTCACAGGGGTCGGCGCGCCTTCATAGACGTCCGGCGTCCACATGTGGAACGGCACTGCCGAGATCTTGAAGCAGACGCCGGCCAGGATGAAGACGAGGCCGAAGACCAGGCCGAGCGAGCGGGTTTCCGCCGACAGCACCGCAGCGATCTCGTCGAAACCGGTATTGCCGGTAAAGCCGTAGACCAGAGACATGCCGTAGAGCAGCATGCCGGAGGAGAGCGAGCCAAGAACGAAATACTTCAGGCCAGATTCCGTGGAACGAAGGCTGTCACGGTTGATGGCGGCCACGACGTAGAGGGCGAGCGACATCAGCTCGAGGCCGAGATAGAGCGCCAGCAGGTCGTTGGCGGAGATCAGCAGCATCATGCCGAGCGTCGCGAGGACCAGAAGGACCGGGAACTCGAAACGATCGAGCTGCTCGGAGCGCGCGTGACCCACCGTCATGATCATCGCCGTGACCGAACCGATCAGCGCTACGACCTTCATGAACCGTGCGAACGGATCGAGCAGGAACGCGCCGCCGTAGGCCTCGCCATTGCCCGGCACCAGGACCAGCCAAAGACCCGCCGCGATGATCAACGCCACCGCAAGGCCGGTGACAGTCGGAGCGGACCGATCGCCGGAGAAGACCCCGATCATCAGAAGAGCGAGAGCGCCCACGGCCAGAATGATTTCCGGCATGGATAGCTGCAGGCTTGCGAGGAGGAGTTCAGAGCTCATGTCCAATTATGTCCCGTCTCAGTGCACTGTCTGTGCAAGGTCTTGCGCTGCCTGCAGGGCCGCGGCGTAGTTGTTCACAAGCAGGTCTACCGAAGCCGCCGTCGCATCGAAAATCGGGGCCGGATAGATGCCGTAGAAGATGGTCAGCGCGATCAGCGGATAAAGGATCAGCTTTTCGCGGCCGGAAAGGTCGAGAAGACCCTTGAGGCTTTCCTTTTCGAGCGCGCCGAAGACGACCCGGCGATAAAGCCAGAGCGCATAGCAGGCCGAGAGGATGACGCCGGTCGCTGCGAACAGGGCCACCCAGGTATTGACCTGGAAGACGCCGATGATCGTCAGGAATTCACCGACGAAGCCTGAAGTGCCCGGCAGACCGACGTTCGCCATGGTAAAGATCATGAACGCGACCGCGTATTTCGGCATGTTGTTGACCAGTCCGCCATAGGCCGAGATTTCTCGGGTATGCAGGCGGTCGTAGATGACGCCGACGCAGAGGAAGAGCGCGCCGGAGACGATGCCGTGCGACAGCATCTGGAAAATCGCGCCCTGCACGCCCTGCACGTTGGCCGCAAAGATGCCCATGGTGACGTAACCCATGTGGGCAACCGACGAATAGGCGATCAGCTTCTTGATGTCGTCCTGCATTAACGCGACCAGCGAGGTATAGATGATGGCAAGTACGGACAGTGTGAAGACGAACGGGGCGAAATAGTCAGAAGCGAGCGGGAACATCGCCAGCGAGATACGGATGAAACCGTAGCCGCCGAGCTTCAGCATGACGCCGGCCAGGATGACGGAACCTGCCGTCGGAGCCTGAACGTGCGCATCCGGAAGCCACGTGTGGACCGGCCACATCGGCATCTTGACCGAGAAGGCAGCAAAGCACGCGAGCCACAACCACGTCTGGATGCCACCCGGGAAGTTGTACTTCAGGAGCTCCGTGATGTCCGTCGTGCCGGCCTGCCAATACATGGCCATGATGGCGAGCATCATCAGCACCGAACCTGCAAGCGTGTAGAGGAAGAACTTGTAGGACGCGTAGACACGATCCTTCCCGCCCCAGACACCGATGATCACGAACATCGGGATCAGGGTCGCTTCGAAGAAGACGTAGAAGAGGACGATATCGAGCGCCACGAACACGCCGACCATGACCACTTCCAGCAGAAGGAAGGCGATCATGTATTCCTTGAGGCGCTTCTGCACGGAGTGCCAGCTGGCAAGCACGCAGAAGGGCATCAGGAAGGTCGTCAGGATGACGAACAGCATGGAAATGCCGTCGACGCCCAGGTGATAGGAAATACCCGTGCCGAGCCACGCATGCTTCTCGACCATCTGGAAGCCCGGGTTCGAATTGTCGAAGCCGATCCAGATGAAGAGCGAGACGACGAAGGTGAACACCGTCGTCAGCAGCGACACGTTGAGGATGTTGCGACGCCCAAAGGCGCTGTCCTCACGGGTGAGCAGCAGAAGCAGCACACCGACGAGCGGCAGGAAGGTGACCGTCGAGAGAATTGGCCAGTCGGTCATTACATAGAGCTCCCGAGCATCATCCAGGTGACGAGGGCGGCGATGCCGATCAGCATCGCGAACGCATAGTGATAAAGATAGCCGGACTGCAGGCGAACGACGCTGCGGGTCACGTCGACGACGCGGGCCGCGACACCGTTCGGACCGTAGGCATCAATGACGCCGATGTCGCCCTTCTTCCACAGGAACCGGCCAAGTGCCTTTGCCGAGCGCACGAACAGGAAGTCGTAGAGTTCGTCGAAGTACCACTTGTTGAGCAGGAACTCGTAGAGGACCTTCTGCGATTCAGCGAGACGACGCGGCGTCGAGGGCGACTTGATGTACATGTACCAGGCCGTGACGAAGCCGAGCGCCATCGCGAAGAACGGGCTCCACTTGACCCACAGCGGCACGTGGTGGAACTCCTCGAGAATCTGGTTCTCGGGCAGCGTGAACAACGCACCCTTCCAGAACTCCACATAGTGATGTCCGAAGAAGTAGTCGTGGAAGACGAAGCCCGCAAAGATGGCGCCGATGGCCAGCAAAATGAGCGGCACCAGCATGACTTGCGGTGATTCATGCACGTGATGCATGACGTCGGCCGAAGCGCGTGGCTTTCCGAAGAAGGTCATGAAAGCAAGGCGCCACGAGTAGAAGCTCGTGAACAGGGCCGCGATGACCAGCAGCGTGAAGGCGAAGCCTGCGGCTGCCGAATGCGACGCGTAGGCCGACTCGATGATGAAGTCCTTCGAGAAGAAGCCGGCGAAACCGATCGTTGTGCCGGGAATGCCGACGCCGGTCAGCGCAAGCGTGCCGATCGTCATCATCCAGAAAGTCCAAGGAATGTGCTTCCGCAGGCCACCCATGTAGCGCATGTCCTGTTCGCCATCGACGGCGTGGATTACCGAGCCGGCACCAAGGAACAGCAGCGCCTTGAAGAACGCGTGCGTGAACAGGTGGAAGATGGCAGCGCCATAGGCCCCCAGCCCGAGCGCCACGAACATGTAGCCGAGCTGCGAGCAGGTCGAATAGGCGATGACGCGCTTGATGTCGTTCTGGACCAGGCCGACGGTTGCCGCGAAGAAGGCAGTGATCGCGCCGATGATGGTGACGAACAGCATCGCATCCGGCGATAGTTCGAACAGCGGCGACATGCGAGCGACAAGGAAGACACCGGCGGTGACCATGGTTGCGGCATGGATGAGCGCCGACACGGGGGTCGGGCCTTCCATGGCGTCCGGAAGCCAGGTGTGCAGCAGGAACTGCGCCGACTTGCCCATGGCACCCATGAACAAGAGCAGGCAGATAACCGTCAGAGCGCCGGCCCGCGTCAATTCCATTCCGAAGATGTTGCCGATGACCTCAGCGCTCTCTGCCGCACCTTCCGCGGGAAGGTAGGTGGCAGCGGTCGCGAAGATCGTTTCGAAGTTGATCGAACCGAAGAGCATGAAGATGCCGGCAATGCCGAGCAGGAAGCCGAAGTCGCCCACGCGGTTGACGATGAACGCCTTCATGGCGGCGGCCGATGCGGACGGCTTCTTGTACCAGAAGCCGATCAGCAGGTAGGACGCCAGGCCCACGCCTTCCCAGCCAAAGAACATCTGGGCCAGGTTGTCTGCCGTCACCAGCATCAGCATGGCGAAGGTGAAGAGCGACAGGTAGGCGAAGAAGCGCGGCCGATGCGGGTCGTGATGCATGTAGCCGATGGAATAGACGTGCACGAGCGTCGAGACGGTGTTGACGACGACAAACATCACCGCCGTCAGCGTATCGATGCGGAAGGCCCACTCGATGTCGATGCCGCCGGACTGGATCCAGCGCAGTACGTCGACCTTGATCACCTCATGGCCGTCGCCATGCGCCATCGCGACGTTGAAGAAGACGATCCACGACAGAACGGCCGCGACGATCATCAGACCGCTGGTGACATATTCGGACGCCTTGGCGCCAATCGAACGGCCAAAAAGGCCGGCGATCAGGAAGCCGATCAGGGGAAGGAAGACAATTGCCTTGTAGATCATGACCCGATCAGCCCTTCATCATGTTGACGTCTTCGACGGCGATCGATCCGCGGTTGCGGTAGAAGACGACGAGAATTGCGAGACCGATCGCGGCTTCAGCAGCTGCAACGGTCAGAATGAACAACGCGAAGACCTGTCCGACGATGTCGTTCAGGAACGACGAGAAGGCCACCATGTTGAGGTTGACCGACAGAAGCATCAGCTCGATCGACATCAGGATGATGATGACGTTCTTGCGGTTCAGGAAGATGCCGAACACGCCGAGCATGAAGAGGATGGCGCTTACCGTCAGGTAATGTGAGAGACCGATTTCCATTTTCGAATTCCTTTCGCCTACCTCAGATGCCCTGGCCCGACTTGACCTTGACCACTTCGACAGCGGTCTCGGGCGTGCGTGCAACCTGCCGGGAGACATCCTGGCGCTTGATGTGTGTGCGGTGACGCAGTGTCAGGACGATCGCACCGATCATCGCGACGAGCAGCACCAGGCCGGCGATCTGGAAGAAATAGACGTAGTTCGTATAGAGCACATCGCCGAGTGCAGCCGTATTGGTGCGCTCGGCCGGGTTCGGAATAGGCATGGTGATCGCCTGCGCCGCTTGCGGCGTGAGAACACTGCCGCCGACGACAATGACGAGTTCGGCGGCAAGGATCAGGCCGATCAGGATGCCGATCGGCGCGTATTGCAACACACCCGCCTTCAATTCGGCGAAGTCGATGTCGAGCATCATGACCACGAAGAGGAAGAGCACCGCAACCGCGCCGATATAGACGACGAGCAGTATCATTGCCAGGAACTCGGCACCCGTCAGGAGGAAGAGGCCTGCCGCGTTAAAGAAGGTCAGGATCAGGAACAGTACGGAATGAACCGGGTTCCTGGCCGAAATGACCATAAAGGCCGACGCCACCGCGACGAACGCGAACAGATAAAAGAAGATAGCCTGCAGACCCATCGTGGTGCCTTTTCGTCCTCATCGGGAAATCGCAAAGGCGTTTCCCGTTAGCCCGGCGGCTCAATGCACCGGGAAATGTCATGTCCAACTCGCTCTGCCCGCTCGCAAGACCGGGCAGATATACCGCGTCAGCGGTAAGGCGCATCCTGCGCCATGTTCCGAGCGATTTCGCGCTCCCAGCGGTCGCCGTTCTCGAGCAGCCGCTCCTTGTCGTAGTAAAGCTCTTCGCGCGTCTCGGTCGAGAACTCGAAATTGGGGCCTTCCACGATCGCGTCGACCGGGCAGGCTTCCTGGCAGAAGCCGCAATAGATGCACTTCACCATATCGATATCGTAGCGCACCGTGCGGCGGGTACCGTCGTTGCGGCGCGGGCCGGCTTCGATGGTGATCGCCTGGGCGGGACAGATCGCTTCGCACAGCTTGCAGGCAATGCAGCGCTCCTCCCCGTTCGGGTAACGGCGCAGCGCATGCTCGCCGCGGAAGCGCGGAGAAACCGGGCCCTTCTCGAACGGATAGTTCACGGTTGCCTTCTGCTTGAAGAAGTAGCGCATCGCGAGGATGAAGGCGGCGACGAACTCCTTCAGGAAGAGCGAGCTGACGGCTTGCGTAAGACTTGCCATCGTTATTCTCCAATGAGGCTCAGCATGGAACGGGTCATATCAGGCCCATCCCATCAGCTTGAGCACGAATGCGGTAATGACGACCATGGCAAGCGAGATCGGAAGGAAGACCTTCCAGCCCAGCCGCATCAGCTGGTCGTAGCGGTAGCGCGGCACGATTGCCTTTACCATGGCGAAGCAGAAGAAGATCATCACGACCTTCAACATGAACCAGACGATGCCCGGCACCCAATTCAGGATCCAGATATCGAACGGCGGCAGCCAGCCACCAAGGAAGAGGATGGTCGTCAGCGAGCAGATCATAAGGATCGCCGCGTATTCACCGAGCATCAGCATCATGTACGGAGCGGAGGAGTACTCCACCATGTAACCGGCAACCAGTTCCGATTCCGCTTCCGGAAGGTCGAATGGCGGACGGTTGGTTTCAGCGAGGCCCGAGATGAAGAAGATCACGAACATCGGGAACAGCGACAGCCAGTGCCAGTCGAGGAACGAGTTCGGCAAGCCCATCATCGTCCCGAGGCCGTCCTTCTGCGCGAAGACGATATCGGTCAGGTTCAGCGAACCGACGCAGAGAAGCACAGTAACGATGACGAAGCCGATCGAGACTTCGTAGGACACCATCTGCGCGGCGGAGCGGAGCGCACCGAGGAAGGGATATTTCGAGTTCGATGCCCAGCCCGCCATGATCACCCCGTAGACCTCGAGCGACGAGATCGCGAAGATGTAGAGGATACCGACATTGATGTTGGCGATCACCCAGTTTTCATCGAACGGGATCACCGCCCAGGTGGCCAGGGACAGCGTCACACCGACGAGCGGGGCGAGCAGGAAGACGCCCTTGTTGGCGCCCGACGGAATGATCGGCTCCTTGAAGACGAACTTCAGAAGGTCGGCGAACGACTGGAACAGACCGAAGGGACCGACAACGTTCGGGCCGCGGCGCAGCTGTACAGCCGCCCAGACCTTGCGGTCGGCAAGCAGGATGAAAGCGATAAAGACCAGGAGGCAAACGAGCAGCAGCAGCGACTGCCCGATCATGACAAGCGCCGGCCATCCGTAGGTCGAGAAGAATGTTTCGTCCATATTCCTGTTACTCCGCCGCAGCCTGGAAATTGTTGCGGGCCAGTGCCGAGCATTCGGCCATCACGGCCGACGCCCGTGCGATCGGGTTCGTCAAATAGAAGTCTTTGATCGGCGACGCAAATCCAGACTTGTTCATGTCACCGGCTTTTTGCCCCATGGCAGCGGTTTCAGTGACATTGCCCGGTGCGATCTCGTCGAGATCGGCGAAATGCGGATAGGCGTCATAGAGCTTTGCGCGCAAAGCCGAGAGCGAATCAAACGGCAGCTTCTTGCCGAGAACGTCGGAAAGGGCGCGAATAATGGCCCAATCCTCGCGGGCTTCGCCAGGCGCAAAGCCGGCGCGATTGCCCATCTGAACGCGACCTTCGGTGTTGACCCAGGTGCCGGACTTTTCCGTATAGGCCGCAGCCGGAAGAATGACGTCGGCGTGGTGGGCACCGGCATCGCCATGGCTGCCGATATAGACGGTGAACTTCGCGCCCTTGGCGGAGAAGTCCATCTCGTCGGCACCGAGCAGGAAGAGCACATCCATGCGAGCCAGCATCGTGCCGGCGTTCGCACCATTCTCACCCGGAACGAAACCGAGATCGAGGCCGCCGACGCGGGCTGCTGCCGTGTGAAGCACGCCGAAACCGTTCCACTCTTCCGTCAGGGCACCTACCGAACCGGCGAGCTGTGCCGCGGCGGCAAGGATCGCTGCACCGTCCGGACGGGTCAGAGCCCCCTGCCCTACGATGATCATCGGATTCTTTGCGCCACGCAGTTTTTCTACGAAGCCGTTCTTGCCGGATGCGAGTTCGGCAAGCGTGTCCGGACCGGCTCCGAGGTATTCGTATCCGTAGCGCAGGTCGCCGCCCTCTCCGATCACACCGATCGGGAAGTCGCCACGACGCCAGCGCTTGCGGATGCGCGCGTTGAGCACAGCAGCTTCGAGGCGCGGGTTGGCGCCGATCAACAGAAGTGCGCCGGCGCGCTCGATACCTTCGATAGTCGGATTGAAGATGTAGCTTGCGCGACCCAGCGACGGATCGAGTGCCACGCCATCCTGGCGGCAGTCGAGGTTTTCCGAGCCGAGCGAACGGATCAGTTCCTTCAGAGCGTACATTTCTTCAACAGCGGCAAGATCGCCTGCGATCGCACCGATCTTGTCGGCGCTCGTCGAAGCGACGGCAACCTTGATCGCGGCGAAGGCTTCGCCCCAGCTTGCGGCCTGCAGACGGCCATCACGGCGGACATAAGGCCGGTCGAGGCGCTGGGTCTTCAAGCCGTCCCAGATGAAGCGGGTCTTGTCGGAGATCCATTCCTCGTTCACCAGCTCGTTGACGCGCGGCATGATGCGCATCACTTCGCGGCCACGGGTATCGACGCGGATTGCGGAGCCGACCGCATCCATCACGTCGACCGATTCCGTCTTGTTCAGTTCCCATGGACGCGCAGTGAAGGCGAACGGGCGCGAGGTCAGCGCGCCGACCGGGCAGAGGTCAACGACGTTGCCCTGAAGCTCGGAGGTCATGGCATGCTCGAGATAGGTGGTGATCTCGGCGTCCTCACCGCGGCCGATCAGGCCGAGTTCGGAAATGCCGCCCACTTCCGTCGTGAAGCGGACGCAGCGCGTGCAGTGGATGCAGCGGTTCATCACGGTCTTCACGAGCGGGCCGATATACTTGTCCTCGACCGCGCGCTTGTTTTCCGTGTAGCGCGACTCGTCCATGCCGAAGGCCATCGCCTGGTCCTGGAGGTCGCACTCGCCGCCCTGGTCACAGATCGGGCAATCCAGCGGGTGGTTGATGAGCAGGAACTCCATCACGCCTTCGCGGGCCTTCTTGACCATCGGCGTATTGGTGAAGACTTCCGGAAGCTCGCCGTTCGGGCCGCCGCGAACGTCGCGCACACCCATGGCGCAGGAAGCAGCCGGCTTCGGCGGGCCACCCTTCACTTCGACCAGACACATGCGGCAGTTACCCGCAACGGACAGACGCTCGTGGAAACAGAACCGCGGAACCTCGGCGCCGGCTTCCTCACACGCCTGAAGCAGCGTGAAATGATCCGGAACCTCGATTTCCTTGCCGTCAACCTTCAGCTTTGCCATCGTATCACTTAAGTCCTGTGTTCAATTCCCTCGGCGGCAGCCGGAGAAAATTCTCTATTCAGCCAGTTTCCTGGCCTGGCCTACCCAATCATCTCGCTCGATGCGTCCATCCAAGGTCAGTACCTGGTCGAACTTCTCGATCTCCGCCTCGCTCCACGCTGCGATTTGACTGATGAGGGTAACCCCCTGTTCGTTCAACATCTTCTCAAGCTTGGGACCGATGCCCGAAATCTGCTTGAGATCGTCAGCAGCATTGCCAACGGCAATCTTTCGTACCGACCTCGGCTTGGTTGCGGCCTTGGGCTGCGCCTTGCCCCCGCCCTTTGCCGGAGCCTGCGCGACGTCGGAGGCGACAGCCTTCTTCCGGCGAGCCTTCGGGCTTTCCGTCCCAATCGGTGCGGCTTCAGGGGCCGGTGCTTTCGCACCCGTCCCGGCAGGCACGTCAGCCCTGACGTCCGGCTCACCACCACTCCACCGGTTCGACGTCTCCAGTGCGCCTTGCAGCGCTCCGAAGAAAGCATTGGCAAACTGCCCGGTGATGCTCAGGCCGATCGCTGTCGCGGCGGCCATTGCTGCGGCCGACTGCGCCAGCAGCGGGTTCATCGCCAAGGCTTCGGCAAAGCGCGCGGAATCGGTCGCCGGCTGGTCCGCCGTCGTCCTATCCCCACCCACTGTCGCCGGCTTTGCCAAGTCGTTACTCCGCTGCTTCCATGACGGCGCCATGCGCCATCGCGTTGTGGGTGTAGCGGTCGATGCGTGCTTCGATTTCCGGACGGAAGTTGCGGATCAGGCCCTGTACCGGCCAGGCCGCAGCATCGCCGAGAGCGCAGATCGTGTGACCTTCGATCTGCTTCGATACCTGCAACAGCATGTCGATTTCGCGCTTCTGGGCGTTGCCGGTGACCATGCGTTCCATCACGCGCCACATCCAGCCGGTGCCTTCGCGGCACGGCGTGCACTGGCCGCAGCTCTCGTGCTTGAAGAAAGCCGACAGGCGCGCAATAGCGCGGATGACATCCGTCGACTTGTCCATGACGATGATCGCCGCGGTGCCGAAGGACGATTTCTTGTCGCGCATGCCATCAAAGTCCATGATCGCGTCGTCCATGTCCTCGCCCCTGATGATCGGGCAGGATGCGCCGCCGGGGATGACCGCCAGCAGATTGTCCCAACCGCCACGGATGCCACCGGCATGCTTGTCGATGAGTTCGCGGAACGGGATGCCCATGGCTTCTTCCACGGTGCACGGCTTGTTGACGTGACCGGAGATCATGAACAGCTTGGTGCCGACATTGTTCGGGCGGCCGATCGAGGAGAACCAGCCGGCGCCGCGACGCAGGATCGTCGGCGCAACAGCAATCGACTCGACGTTGTTGACGGTCGTCGGGCAGCCATAGAGGCCCATGTTGGCCGGGAATGGGGGCTTGAGGCGCGGCTGGCCCTTCTTGCCTTCGAGGCTTTCGAGCAGCGCGGTTTCCTCGCCGCAGATGTAAGCACCGGCGCCATGGTGGACGTAGATATCAAAGTCCCAGCCGAGCTTGTTGTTCTTGCCGAGGAGGCCTGCGTCATAGCATTCGTCGATCGCCGCCTGCAATGCTTCGCGCTCGCGCATGTATTCGCCGCGCACATAGATGTAGGCCGTGTGGGCGGCCATGGCGAAACCGGCAATCACGCAGCCTTCGATCAGCGTATGCGGATCGTGGCGCATGATCTCCCGGTCCTTGCATGTGCCAGGCTCGGACTCGTCTGCATTGATCACGAGATAGTGCGGACGGCCGTCCGATTCCTTCGGCATGAAGGACCACTTGAGACCCGTCGGGAAGCCCGCGCCACCCCGGCCGCGCAGGCCGGACGCCTTCATCTCCTCGATGATCCAGTCTCTACCCTTCTGGATGATCTGCTTGGTACCGTCCCAGTGGCCGCGGCTCATCGCGCCCTTCAGGGACTTGTCCTTGAGACCGTAGATATTGGTAAAGATGCGATCCTGGTCTTTTAGCATGATCTATTCCACCGGTCCGCCGACACCTTCTGCCGGCCATTGATGTGCATCATGCAGCCAAATTCGATGGCTGCAAAATAACTTACATTCCTTAAGAAGCGTCGCCTTCCGGCGTCGTCTTCTTCCGCGTCCGCTTCGGCTTGGCCTCACCGGTCACTTCGCCTGCCTCGGCCGGCGCGCCTTCGGCGGCGCTGCCCTTGCGCTTGCGGTCCGGCTTCGGGGTCGAAGTCGTTGCAGACAGCGGCTGCTTTTCGGCGGCCTTCGCCTGCTTCTTGGCACCCGCTTTGTCGGTCAGCGGCGTCTTGATGGACGGATCGGCTTCCGGCGCGGTGTCCTTCGGACGTGCCGCCTCGACAGGCGGGACCGAAGCGGCCGCTGCGGCTTCTTCCGCCGTTGGCTTCGGCTCCAGATTGGTCCGCACCGGCTTGATCTCTTCCGTCAGCGTCGTCGAACCACCGACCGGGGCCGAGAAATGACGATCGATCTGCGGGCCGGGCGTGATTTCATGACCCTTGCCGGCTTCGAAGCGGTCGATAATATGCTCCAGCTGCGTCGGCGTCAGATCCTCATAGGCATCCTTGAAGATGATGACCATCGGCGCGTTGACGCAGGCGCCCTGACATTCAACCTCTTCCCAGGACAGCGTGCCCTCGGCGTTGGGATGAAGAGGGTCCGGATGGATCTTGCTCTTGCAAACGCGGATCAGCTCGTCGGATCCGCGCAGCATGCAGGGCGTTGTGCCGCACACCTGAACGTGGGCGCGCGTGCCGACCGGCTTCAGCTGGAATTGTGTATAGAAGGTCGCCACTTCCAGGACGCGGATATAGGGCATGTCGAGCTTCTGAGCCATATGCTCGATCGCGGCCCGCGTTACCCAGCCATCCTGCTCCTGGGCCCGCATCAGAAGCGGAATCACGGCGGATTGCTGGCGGCCTTCCGGATACTTCCGGATTGTGGCCTCGGCCCAGACGGCATTCTCGTCATTGAAGGCGAATGCCGTTGGTTGCACACTGTCTTCGGCTAGTCGACGAACGGACATTCTTCTTACGCCTTATCAGTCTTGGAACCGCACTGCCCGACAGCAGCGCCTGTAGTTGCGATTGCGCGGGCCATCAGCGGTCTACCTCGCCGAAAACGATGTCGAGCGAGCCGAGGACCGCAGTCACGTCGGCGAGCTGATGTCCCTTGCAAAGGAAATCCATCGCCTGAAGATGCGCGAACCCGGGCGCCCGCAGCTTGCAGCGATAAGGCCGGTTGGTGCCATCGGAAACCAGGTACACGCCGAATTCCCCCTTGGGGGCTTCCACGGCTGCGTACACTTCCCCGGCGGGCACGTGATAGCCTTCCGTGTAGAGCTTGAAGTGGTGGATCAGCGCTTCCATCGAACGCTTCATTTCACCGCGCTTGGGCGGAACAACCTTGCCGTCCAGCGACGAGACCGGGCCGACCTTGGCATCGCCAAGCAAACGGCTGATGCACTGCTTCATGATCTTCACCGATTCGCGCATCTCGAGCATGCGGATCAGGTAGCGATCGTAGCAGTCGCCGTTCTTGCCGATCGGAATATCGAAGTCGAGATCGGCGTAGCATTCGTAGGGCTGAGACTTGCGCAGGTCCCAGGCAGCGCCCGAACCGCGCACCATGACGCCCGAAAAGCCCCATGCCCAGGCGTCCTCGAGCTTCACGACGCCGATATCGACGTTGCGCTGCTTGAAGATACGGTTGCCGGTCAGCAGGCCTTCGATATCGTCCAGAACCTTCGGGAACGCATCGCACCACTTGCCGATATCCTCGACCAGTTCGGTGGGGATGTCCTGATGGATGCCGCCGGGCCTGAAATAGGCTGCGTGCATACGAGCGCCGCTCGCACGCTCGTAGAAAACCATCAGCTTTTCACGCTCTTCAAAACCCCACACGGGCGGCGTCATTGCACCGACGTCCATGGCCTGGGTCGTGACGTTCATGATGTGGGAGAGAATGCGCCCGATTTCGGAATAGAGAACGCGGATCAACTGGCCCCGGATCGGAATCTCGATGCCGAGCAGCTTTTCTACCGCAAGACAGTAGGCATGCTCCTGGTTCATCGGCGCGACGTAGTCGAGCCGATCGAGATAGGGCAGCGCCTGGAGATAGGTCTTGGTCTCCATCAGCTTCTCGGTGCCGCGATGAAGCAGGCCGATATGCGGATCGACGCGCTCGACGATTTCGCCATCCAGTTCGAGAACCAAACGCAGAACGCCGTGCGCGGACGGGTGCTCCGGGCCGAAGTTGATCGTGAAGTTGCGGACGTTATGTTCAGTCATTGCTGGCTCCAAGGCGGGCATCAGGCCGCGCCGGCGGAAAGAAATGCGGGATTCGGCCTACTCGCCGGATCCTAGACTTTCGCCTTCTCATCCCCGGGAAGGACGTAGTCGGTCCCTTCCCACGGAGAGAGGAAATCGAAATTGCGGAATTCCTGACGAAGCTCCACAGGCTCGTAGACGACACGCTTGAGATTGTCGTCGTATCGCACTTCGGCGAAGCCGGTCGTCGGGAAATCCTTGCGCAGCGGATGACCTTCGAACCCGTAGTCGGTCAGGAGCCGGCGCATGTCCGAATGCCCGGCAAACGGAATGCCGTACAGATCCCATGCTTCACGCTCGAACCAGTCGGCCCCCATGTAGACAGAGGTGGCTGACGGGACGGACTCGTCTTCCGCGAGCATCAGCTTGATGCGGATGCGCTGATTCTGGCGCGGCGACAACAGGTGATAGACGACATCGAAACGCTTCTCGCGCACCGGCCAGTCCACACCGCATATATCGATCATGCTGATGAAGCCGCACTGCACGTCATCCTTCAGGAACGTCAGCAGCGCGATAATGTGCTCCGGCGCGGTCGTCAGCGTCAGTTCACCGTGTTGGATCTCCGACGAGGCAACCAACTGCGGCTGCATTTCGGCGATATAGGATGAAAGCTCTCTCAGGGCTTCGCTCATGTCTTGTCCTCGCCCTCAGCGTTCGATCGTGCCGGTGCGGCGGATCTTCTTCTGCAGCAGAAGCACGCCGTAGAGCAATGCCTCTGCCGTGGGGGGACAGCCCGGCACGTAAATGTCGACAGGCACGACCCGATCGCAGCCCCTCACCACCGAATAGGAATAGTGGTAGTAGCCGCCACCATTGGCGCAGGAACCCATGGAGATGACGTAGCGCGGCTCCGGCATCTGGTCATAGACCTTGCGAAGCGCAGGCGCCATCTTGTTGGTAAGCGTGCCGGCAACGATCATGACGTCCGACTGGCGCGGCGATGCACGCGGCGCGACACCGAAACGCTCCATGTCATAGCGTGGACCCGAAACCTGCATCAGCCCCTCGACGGCGCAGCAGGCAAGACCGAACTGCATCCACATCAACGAGCCGGTACGTGCCCAGGTAATGAGTTCGTCGGTCGACGTGACCAGAAAACCCTTGTCGGCGAGTTCGCCGTCGATTTCGCCAAAGAACTTGTCGTCGCTACCGATCGGCTTGCCGGTGCTCGGATCCAGGATACCCTTGGGCTGCGGCGCAACGAGGGTGTTGCCGTGATCGACTACTCCCATTCCAGCGCTCCTTTCTTCCACTCATAGATGAAGCCGACCGTCAGGACAGCGAGAAATACCATCATCGACCAGAAGCCGAACCAGCCGATCTCACCGAAGGACACGGCCCAGGGAAACAGGAAGGCGACCTCGAGGTCGAAAATAATGAACAGGATCGACACCAGATAAAACCGGATATCAAACTTCATGCGCGCATCGTCGAACGAATTGAAGCCGCATTCAAAAGCCGAAAGCTTCTCCGGATCGGGAGCCTTGTAGGCAACCGCGAACGGCGCAATCAGCAAAGCCAGTCCGATCACGAGCGAGATTCCTATAAAGATCGCGATCGGGATATAGGAAGTGAGAAGTTCACTCATTGTAGTCGATCCCTGCTTGTCGGCAGCGCCAGGCGGCGCTCTATCAACAATGCGCGGGCAAAGCGAACGAGCATTGCAATTGGCGTGTGACTACCGCAGCGCACGCATAGACGCAAGAGATTTAGACTCGCGATTTCGCGCCGAAACGACACAGATGCACCGGAAAACGCTTCGCATTTGAAAGGATTGAGTTTTACGCCACGGCACCGCACAGGAGCGACATTGAATATAGGCGACAGACAAAGGGCCGGACGACTCGCGCGACGGAAATTCCCATCCCGCCTTCGGCCTCCTGCGGTCACCTCCCCGCACAAATTCGGGACGATCGGCCGCACCAATCCCGGCTGAGAGATCTCCCCCTCCCCGGAAGCAGCAGATATAGTGCGACACACCATCTGGCAGCAACGAAACGGCAGCGGTGTGGCCGCTCACTGAAGTATCGATTGGATCGGAGGAAAGAAAGAAGTGGCGCGAGTGACGGGGCTCGAACCCGCGACCTCCGGCGTGACAGGCCGGCACTCTAACCGACTGAGCTACACCCGCGCATATTGCCTTGCGGCAGAACCGGCATTCCCTTGGGAAACATCGGTAATCGAGGAACGAATGGCGCGAGTGACGGGGCTCGAACCCGCGACCTCCGGCGTGACAGGCCGGCACTCTAACCAACTGAGCTACACCCGCGCATTTCGTTGAGGCCAAGGCCTCGTCCGTGCGGCCTCGACCGCCTCGGATGAGCGGCTAACTAAGAGGTTCGGGATCAGGTGTCAAGCAGGTTTCAAGACAAAACAATGAAGGTGCGCACGTTTCCATGACTGAGGCGCCGCAACCATCCACAGGGAGCAAAAATTTCAGAATTTCTGCGAAAGGCTCTTGCGGTTTCTTCGCGATCCGCATAGATCACGCCCACCGACGCGGCGGACATGCTCCGTAACGCGGACGGGCGATTAGCTCAGTTGGTAGAGCGCCTCGTTTACACCGAGGATGTCGGCGGTTCGAGTCCGTCATCGCCCACCATCCCCCCAAATACACATTGATTTCTAACCATCATTTACCCCGTTTGTCTCATTCGGCTTTTCCGCCGCCAAAAGTGAGACACTTTTCTGTTTCTCATAAGCGGCGCGGCGCTCGAATGCATTAGTCCGCATCCGCCGCTTTTCCGCCTTTTCGATGTAGATTTGAGCCGTCCTGAGATTTGACCAACCAAACACGGCCATCAACTCGGGTGCCGTCGCGCCGCTCTCCGCGTACGCTACCGCTGCAGCCTTCCGCAGGCCGTGAGCAGAACAGTGCGGCAAGTCCGCCTCCCCGCACCAGCGAGAGAACGCATTACCAAAGCTCTCGATTGTATAGGCGGTCTTCTTTGCACTGATAATGTAGCTCTGAGCGCCAACCTCGGTCCTGTCGATCGCCTCGATCAGCTCCGACGTGAGCCGCGCCTCGATCTCGACAGGATAGCGATTGCGCCCCTTGTGCGCGGTGAAGCGCAACCACCGCTCGCCATCCTTTACGAACTCATGGCGCGGCCCGATAGTAGCGGCATCCGATCGCCGTGCACCGATCGTTATCATCACCTCCATAGCCAGTCGCGGAACTGTCCCGACCGGCCAATGAGCGCGAAAAATGTCGATCTCGGCCGGCATCCACGTATGGAAGCCGGATTTCTTCTTATTGATCGACTCCACGCCTACCGCCGGATTGTGCGCCATGAGCGCCGGTTTCTGCTGGATCGCCCAGTTGAAAGCGGCCCGCAGAACCTTCACCAACTTATCAGCCGCGCCAGGAGTGTCGGAGCGGGCTTGCTGGCTCTTCTCCATATCCTCACGCCGATACTTCTTATACGGCAGCCCGCCGGCGGTTTTCGCGAACCGGTCAATAACGCTGCGCTTGTCTTTTTGCGTCGATGGATCGAGCCTCTTAAAGGCTGCCGATCGATAGTACTGATCGAAAAGCCAGTCGAAGGTGTCTTCGCGCAGCACGGTCTTTTTCTCGGCTGGCACCATGCCTCGCAACTCAGCTAGCGCAGCCCAATAGGCCACCATGAAATCCTTGGTGATTTCACCGGAGGCGTCCTTGAATTGCTGGCGGATGCGCTTTTTCTTCATGAGGCCGCCGATGCGCAGCCGCACGTAATATCGATCGGTCCCGCGCCTGTCGGGGTCGTGGACAAGGTAGCGAAGTTCCGTTTTCATCAGACCACCATGCGGTCAAACGGGTTTTCGCCGTCATCCTCCAAAGAATGCTCGATATCGACCAGCGCCAGCCAGGCGGCACGCACGCTCTCGGCGTCCCACAGCGTGACACCGCCGATCTTGCGCCCTCTCGGCATCTTGCCCTCCCCCACCCAATTATCAAAGAGCGAGGGAGAGATTGCGAGCGAGGCCGCAGCCTCATCCCGCCGTAACGCAAATCGCGGAATCGAAAGTTCGCGAAGGCTCGATGCGGCCACGTCACGCACCTTCTTTCAGGCACATGAACGAAGAGAGCAGTGCACGTACCGCGCCGCCATTGTCATATCCCAGCCAGTCAACGATCCTCTCGTCGGAAAGGATGAACGTAACTTTGCGAACCATCATATCGACCGTCGAGCACGGGAATACCATGAGTTCGTTCGAAACAGTCGCAAGCTCGAACTCCCTTGTTTCAGCGGCCGTCCCGTCCTCCCAACTCGCGTTATAATGCGCCAGCAAGACCTTGTATTGTTTAACCAGGTCGTAAAACTCGCTCTCACTACGCATCATGTCCGCCCCTTTTCCGGCGAGCCGACAACCATAAGAATATAGTCGCTGACTTCTTCTCTCATGATCATCTTGGCACTGACCCTAGGGCAGGCAGGGTACATATCTCTAAGGGTCTCACTGAGGTCTGCGAGTTGCCGTTGATATCGATCGCGAAGCGCTTCCAACGGCTGCACCGCCGCTACCGGCTCAGGCAGGAGCGCCGACGCACCAGCGCCGGCAATAAAAGCTCGACGACGAATCGCGCCTGAGGCGCTTGCGCCCTCAGCTGCTTTTGTTGTAACTTCGATGTGCATAACATGACCTTTCTAAGGTTAGAAAAGCCGACGCGGGTCCTACTCCGCGTCGGCTTTTTTGTTTTCATCCGTCTCGGAAATTGCCTTCTCGAGTCGGTAGATGATCTCAGCATTTAGTGATCGCCGGTTTTGCGCAGCGAGCTTCTGTATCCGTTCGCGCACAGCATCCGGCATGCGAAGCTGAAACCTGAGTGCAGCTTGAGCGGATTGCATGATTGACTCCCTTACAGCGTCACCGTGACACCATCCGTTTTATGTCACGGTGACTTCATTGCGTCAATTGTTGAATTGCGTCACGGTGACTTACACCCTCTGTTCATAGTGACCTCATGACATCCACTACCGGCCGCGAGAGCGACAAATTCATGCTGCGCCTTCCCGAAGGGATGCGAGACGACATCAAATTCGCAGCGAACGAGTCCGGACGGTCAATGAACGCGGAAATCGTCCATCGGCTGGCAAACAGTTTTAGAAGTAACACACCGATGGGAGAGGCCGGCTACAAGTTCTTTGATGACAGTTCTGACGGCCTCAAGATGAATGAGGACCTAAACCATCAACTCGCGAACGAAGCTGCAGCCAAAGGCATAACCATTCGCGAAGAGATCGAATCTCGTCTGTTTCTTTCGTTCAACAGCAGCCCAGGATTCGCCGCACAATTATCAGAACACCTATCGGAAGCGTTTCGTAGACTATCGGCAGCCGAGGCTGCACTTGACGACGCGCAACGGTACATCAATCAGCTCTCACCAGCGGAAAAGATTATTTTGCGAGAGAGAGATTATATTTCGAGTGTCGTTCCTAAGAAACGTGCTGACTTTCGGGTGATGCTAGACCACATCGAACTAAGGCCAATCGGCGGATGCGGCCGAATCGTTCTGAAAGCTCCATCGTTTCTCGATGACTTTCCGCAAGATAACGACCGGGAAGATCGGTGATGGTGGGGAATTTCCCCACCACCCTGCGCCAATTCCACTAAATATTCCCTCTGCGGACATGCTCTTTGTAAATGCGGAGGACTTGGCTCGGCAGCTCAGCATCCCGCTTCGCCGCCCACGCACGCATTTCAGCATCCGTTTGAGCATTCCCGCTCGCTTGGATCGTGGTGCGGGCGTCGATCGAGAGATTGCCGACCCCGCCGCGCATCTGCGAAGCATCCGGCAGCTTAGGTGGGTTAGGAACCTGCGGGACAATCCGGCCGTTTTGATCCGGAACGAACAATTCCGCCTTACGCTCCCCTACGATGTAGGGCTGCCCCTTTCGAACCGGGCCGCCGTTGGCACGGAACAACCCGCCAATCGCGTTGAAGATCCCGCCGAACAAGCCGCCGCCCGAACCGCCGGAAGCCGGCTGGAAGAGCTGATCAAAGCCGCGACTAAGCAGCATTGAACCGAGCTGCTTCGCCACGCTGACCAGCGCATCTTTCAAGCTCTTTGCCCCGGTCACCGCGTCCAGGACGTTGGACTTGAACGAGTCATAGAACTCGCGTGCGGCATCTTCCGCCCGCCCCTGCGCCTCCTCAACCTGCCGCAGCGCGTCGGCCTGTCGGGAATACGCTTCCGACGCTTCATCAATCTTCGCCCGCTGCGCCGCAGAGAGCCGGATAGATTCCAGATCGGTTTGGCCCTTGCGGCGGGCCTCTTCGCGCAGATCGGCAAGCGCCGACTGTTCGAGATCGAGCGCCATGCGGCGCTTTTCCTGCTCGCGATAGCCGAGGCTAATAATCGTCTGCTCTTCGATCAGCGCCGCCGTTCGATCGCGCACCGCCTGAATATCGGCGTCAAAACGGCTATCCGCCGTCTGCTTTACCGATTTCGAGCCGCCGCCCGATTTCCGCCGGCCGTCGGCCGCAGCGACGTTTGAAGCCGCCAGGGCGTTGATTTGATCGTCAGGCAGGAAGCCGCCCTTGTCCGCAAGGTCTTTACGAATGGAAGCGATTTCCTTCTCAACGGCCAGTTGCTCCTTACTCAACGTGTTTTCGCGCTTGGCCTCATCAGCATATGCCCGGCCGAGGCGAAGCATTTCTTCGCCATCCTGCCGTGACTTGGCATACTGCCGGTAGCCGGCCATCTGCTCGTCTGAAAGCGTCGATCGACTCGCGTCCGCCAGTTGCTCACGGATGGCTTTCGCGCCCGCGACCACTTCGGACATTCGATCGAGCAGAGGCCCAAACGCATCGGCCAGCGCCTGAAAATCCGGATTGGAGTTTGCTAGTTGGTAGAGCGCATTTTTTACATCTGCGGCGCTTGTTCCGCCCTCATCCAGCCCGCGTTTCAGTTCATCAAGCTGCGCAAGCTGCTGCGGCGATATTGTGTCGCTATCAACGTTGCGGAAGAGGGCGTCGAAGAGGTCGAGAACAGCGCCCTTCGCCTCATCGATCTCGACCGTCGCGTCAGAAACCTGTTGTGTCAGCTTGTTTACGATCGCTTCATTGATCCGCTTTCCGGCAGCATCCGTTTTAGCTGCAGCATCTGTCGCCGCCGCCCCCATGTTCTCAAGCCGCTCGGCAAAGTCGTCAGCCCCCTCACCCGCCGCATCAGAAGACGAAGCAAAGAGCGCCAACGCACCCACCGCCGCCACCCCTATGACAGCGCCGATCGGCCCCGCCGCAACCGATAGCCCGCCCATCGCCACCGAGAGGCCGGATATCGTAGCAGCAGCGCGAGCCGCCGCAACGAACCGAAGGAGCGCCGCAGTCCCTAGACCAAGGCTCGCGATCATGCCGGCAATCGAGCGCCCAACCAAAGCGCCCGCAATGACGCTGGCGAGCTTAAGGACGATATCTGCCGTCGCATCGAAATTATCCGCGAGTGCGTTCAACCCGACAACCAGGCGCTGGCTTGCGCCAAGGCTTTCGTCGGTCTGGCCGATGTAACGCATGAAAGCGTTGTTGACCTTCGTCACACCCTGATCGATCGTCTGGGTAGCGTTTGCGGCCATCTTTTGAATAAAAGGAAGGCCGGTCAGAAAAGCCTGAAAGAATTGCTGTCCGGAGACCTTGCCGTCATTCACAAGCTCTTTCAGCTTGGAAACCGAGCCGCCGGCCTCATCGAGGCCGTTCGCCACAGCGATCAGGATCGGCCGCGCGCCTTCGTTGATAGAATTGAACTCTTCCGCCTGCACGCGGGCTTGCCCCAAAAGCTGCCCGAGCTGTGTCAACGCGCCGGAAGCAGCACCCGCCGACGTCCCGGCTACCCGCAGCGCCACCCCCACACCGTCAGAGAACTTGAGCAGTTCGGCTTGGCTCGCGCCAAGATTATCGCTCGCCTGCGCCGCTTTCCCGAACAGATCAGCCATCGCACCCAAGGGCGCGGAGTTGTCCTGCGCAGACCGATACAGCCGATCTAGAACCGCAACCTGCTGCTCGCCAACGACACCGGCTACTGCAAGGGCGTTTTTCGCGTCTGTCCAGGCATCGGCGTAGTGAGCGACGGAATCAACAGAGAGCGCCGCACCGATTCCAAGCAGCGGAGTTGCCAAGCTAGCCGCCATCCCACGACCTACGTTGTCCAGCCGACGGTTCGTAGCGTTCCAGGTGTTCTCCACCTGTTTGGCCGTCCGCGCCGTCACGCCGCTGACCTTCTGCAGGTCTTTAATGAAGGGGTTTAGTTCCATGCGCATCGTCGCGCGCAATTCGTCGAGCGTGACTGCCATTATTACCTCCTAATTTTAGTGCTTTCAGTCCATCAGCCGAAGCAATTCGGCGCGAACCCTGCGACGGATCGCGAACAAGCCAGCTGAAACCATCTGGGCCGCGTCTCTGTGCTGCTTGAGACTGCGAAGGCCAATTTCCGTTCCCTCATAGGCCGGCGTGGTCACGATCGAGACATCATAGAGGCGGGCTTTCCGTACGCTACGCAGTGGCGGGTCTTTGGTATCATCCCAATCCTGCGATTCCGGCCAGAAGGCGAACGACATCTTATCTAGATCGCCACGCCTCATCTTCGGAACGATTGCTTTCACATCAGGATCTTCGGGGTCGAGTTCGGCCTCTATGAAAAGACCTTTCCGATCCTCCGATAGCTTCAAAGTGCCGGAGCGCGTGCGCGCCATCGGCAGACCTTCGTGATTGATTAGAAAGACAACATCGTCGCGGCCGATCGCTTCTGAGAAAGCCCCCGGAACGATCACTTCGCGGAAATAGCCGCCGATGTCTGTTTCCTCGTTGAAAACAGCAGCATAGCCGCTCACTTTGATTGCGTTGCCTTCAGCGCGCACATTGGCGGGCATAAAGCTTCTAACTTCGCGTTCCATCTTGCTCACCATTTTAGGATTGATTGCCCGCCGACCCGTAAGGAAAAACGTGATCGGCGGGCGGGCGCGGTTGTTTCTATGACCTAGGACACTCACGCCTTGTCCTAGCCGCCGCCGATCAGCTCACGCGGCGGATTTTACATGCCCGGCCTCAGCCCGCAGGTGCGGCGACCTCGTAGCCATCCGGAATGATGTTCCTGAGAACAGTGAAAGCCTGCTCGTGTTCAGCGGCGATGTCGAAGCGCATCCAGCACAGGAAACCTACTTCCATGGTGCTGGCGTACCGTTCTCTGAGAACTTCAATGGTGATCTCGTTACGCATACCGATCATCAGCTTTCGCCAGTCGCCGGCGATAATAACGCTCTCGTTATTGCCAGGGCCGCTATTACTCGGAATGTCATTGGTGGAATACATCGGAACGTCTGCGATCAGCTTCGGCGGCTGCAGAGGCTGGCCGGTCGTGTCCTTGAACTCGGCCAACGCACCCTCCTCACGGACACCCATGACGTAAGCAGAGACATCAGCATTTACCTGCCGCAAGGCGGTACGGGCGCGCACAAATGGAAGATAATCGCTCATCACCTTCGGAGCGCCGGCCGCAAAGCCTGTAGTGTCGGTCAGGTTCTGAAAGTTGATTACGCCGCGCGGCTCGCTGTCGGTGCCTGAACCGAGAAACGCAACGCGGTCAAGCTTTTCCGCCATTTTCTTCGCCAGAAGATCCGGCAAGGCAGTCCCGATGTTCAAGCTGTCTTCCAGAAGTTCGCGAGTAACGCGGACCATTACCGCCAGCATCTTCGGCGCGAAAACAACGGGGCCGAATGTTACTCCCGATTCGTGCACCTCGTCGCCTTCACCACGGAACTGTGGCTCTGGATCATCAACAATCTTCGCGATGGTGTGCTTGTTACTGGTCAGCGGCACGGTGACAGCACCGACCCTGTTGACGACGGACATGCCGCGCATACGGTCGATAAGCTCAGCGGAAAGTCGATCGGGAACGGTATATCCGCCAGCCGAGTCGGATCCCTCCATCAGCGCGCGCCGCTCAGTCTCGTTTTTCGCGCCTAAAACCATCGAGCGAAGATAACTGCCGAGATCCGGAAGGCGGGACTGTGCGTTGCTGTTCTGGTGGCGCTGCCAATCAACCATCCGCAAGTTTGGCGTCAAGACGTTCGTGCGAGCTTCGCGATTACCTCCCGCCGGCTCAGAACGAGACGAGAATTGACCGTCATCGTCATCGTCATCATCGCCGTCAATGTCGTCGCCTACAGGCCGGCGAGGATCTCTCCCGCCCGGCCAAGCATCTTTATAGCCGAGCTTGTTACGGCGATCCCGCTCTTTCTCGATGGCGTCATAGACCTCCATCAGGCCATTGAACGCGTCTTCGATTTCGGTAGCGTGCTCCACTGCGGCATCGCCTTCCAGCTTCGCAGCCAGTGACCGTGCGCCATCCTTGATGGATCGCGCGTCCTGGCAAAGATCGCTCCATGAGCGCTCACAGGGCTGGTAAAGCTTAACGTCACGGGAGCCAATGGCCCTGAGCGCGGCGTCAGCGTGCTGCCGGATGTTCAGTTGTCGGGAAGAAGAGATTTTCATTTTTGAGACCTTTTCGAGCGGCACCAGCTAACGCGCATGAGCACCGCAACAGTGGGGTTAAATCCAGTTGCTTTGCCCGACGCGCGTGGCCCTCAGCCTGCCGATCGGAAAGGTTCTCTCGCTCAAAGGGACCTCATCCCAGCGGCGATACGAACAAAGCAACAAATACGCGAAGAATGATTCGGCCGCAAGCCGATCAGGCGGAACCTTCCACAGGCAGGCACGCCAACTTGTTCAAACGATCGGCTGCGATCGCTTCTTCGGGGAATTCTTCGCGGAGCTGCTGCGCTTGGGCGAAGAGGCCGCGCAACGTCGCCGTTGGTCCGATCCCAGCGAGTGACAGAGCGACACCAACTTTAACAAGCTGGGAGGCAACATCCTCGACCGTCGCGCCGGCTGCTTGGAGCCGCCGCAGACCTGCATCCATTTCGGCCCGGATGATGTCGAAGTGGTGTTCGGTAGCTTTCTGATCAGTATTCATGGTGGCTTTTTGCTTTCAATTACAACTCGTTGCGAACAAAGGGATGACGCCGGTGTGCGGTCGAGAGGCATTGAGACTTTCGACCCACCCCCCGGCCGGCGGGCCGCGCGCGCGTGGCAGAGCAAGCCTCATGACCCTGCCGGGGACTACCATGGGGCGACGGACTGGACGCGATCGATCAAGTAATGCAGGCCAGAGCCCTTTCGCTTCTGCTCCTCGATCACCGCCGCCGCTCTCATGCCCCCATCGACGACATCCGCCAGCCTCGCCCGCATCGTGTCGCTCAGGCCGCCTATCTGCGCAGCCAGACGTTCAGAAGCTGCAGCCACAGCAGTTGCAACCGAAGGTGGCGCTCGATGTGACGAATGAACTCCCCGCAAACTCTCCCTCACAAGCCCATTCACCCTCGCGGCAATCATCGACGGTGAGGCCGTGCGAACAGGATCGATCTGATCGTTTCCACGATCACCGTCGCTGTCAGTGAGTTCCTTAGGTGAGTTTCTTATATGAGTTAGGGTGCACGGTTCTGCACTAGCTAGGTGCACGTTCTTGCACTTAGCAGGTGCACGTTCTTGCACTTGCTTTTCGACCTTATCTGCGTTTTCGAAGTCGGAAACGATAGCGCGGAAGGCAGCCCATTGAGGCTGATAGCTGGATCTGAAACCATTGCCGCCATACCGCGTCTTCACGATCAAGCCGCGCTTATTAAGCTCGTTGGTTGCGTTAATAACTGTTCGCTTAGCAACGCCTGCCCTCGACATCAGCCGCTCAGTGCCGGGATCGCACTGCCCTGTGGTGGCGTTGAAGTGGGAGAGGATGACTGCGCCGACGGTCTTAGCATCGCCAGACAAACCACGCACAAGAGCGAGGGCTTTGAAGGCGACGGCGAAATCTGTCTTGGACGGAAGTTCGGGTCTATCGTGCATAGCGCGCCGCGCCAGCCAAGACGATTACAGCGACCCGAAAAGATGAGACACAACGAATTGCCGGCGACTGTTTTCGCTCAACAATCTCGATTGTCTCAATCGAAGCTAAACCATTGGAAAACTTGCAAAGCGGTGGGTCGTCATCGCCCACCATTCCTCATTGAAATCATTGAAGCCCTGCACCGTAAGGCATTTAGCCCATCGTGACGCTGTGCCGTGCAACCTGCCCGAAAGAATCAGTCGGGCGACACAAGTCCGGCTCGTGTTCCCAACCTAGACATTCCGGTATCCGGCCCGGCGCTCTTCCGGTATCCGGGCGAAAAGCCCGTCGCATCGCCCGAGACTACCGCTGCTCGATCGCATCAAAGCGCCTTTCACACACTGGCGTCGCCGGTGTGTCCCTCTCCCTCTCCCTCTAAAGCCGAACCACGTCCACGCACGCGCCCAGTTCCCGCGTCGCCGTATCGACCACGCTCATCTGGTGGGTGAAGAGCAGCGTCTGGTGCGTGCTGCCGGCGGCAGCCAGCGTACGAAGGCCGGCGGCGGTGCGTTCGTCGTCGAAGGTCTGGAAGATGTCGTCGAGAACGAGCGGCGCCGGCTCGTTGCGACGGCAGTAATCCTCCAGGAAAGCGAGACGCAGCGCGAGATAGAGCTGGTCGCCGGTGCCTTCGCTCAACCCCGTCAGCGGCACCTGCTCGCCGCCCTGCCGCTCGACGGCAAGCTGCAGCTCGTCGCGCTCGTCGTAGAGCTGCAGCAGGCGCGCGAATCGCCCGCCCGTCAGCCCGCCAAAAAGCTCCCCTGCCCTTTTCATCACCGGATCGGCCTGTTGTTCGCGATAGGCTTCCATCGAGGACGAGAGCAAGCTTGCGGCGAGCTTCAGCACCACCCAGCGACGTGCCAGATCCTTTGCCTCGGTTTCGGCGGCCAGTTTCTGGAAGACGGCGCGTTCGGCACCGACACCCGTCTCCAGCTCGCGGCGCCGCCGTTCGTTGTCGGCCTGGGCAATCCCGAGGGCGTTCATGCGCTCGACCAGCCGATCCTCCTCGGCAACGAGCCGCTCGACTTCCAACCCCGTCGCAACCCGATCGAAGCCTGAGAGCGCCGCGCGCACCTCCTCTTCCGAGGAGCCATCCGCCTGTTCGGCAAAGCGCTCCCGGCATTGTCTCAACGCATTGTCCAGCCGATGCCGCTGATGCAGGTCCTCCAGCACCTGGGAAAGATCACCCGGCTGCATGGACAGGTGCTCGGCGATCTCCACCATCTCGATGGAAAGTCCCTCTTGCTCGACCTTCAGTCGGGCCAGCGCCGATTCTGTCCGCTCCAGTTCGGCGGAAAGCGCCGCACGATGCTTGTTCTCCGCGGTCGCCGCAAGCAGACGTTCATGAAGCAGCCCGACCGCGACATCCGAAGGAATACCGGCAAGATCGGGAGCCACTGTCGTGACTAGGTTGCCGGCTGCCTCCTCGAAAACGTCCATGTCACGCATCATGCCGTGGACACGGCGCTGGCGGTTCTGCCGCTCGGCAAGAAGATCCGGTACGGTGCGCCAGGCTTCGAGCGCTGCCAGCGCCATGGCCGGGCCTGCATCTTCGCCCAGCCCTGCGGTCTGGACCGCCGCCGAGAATTTCGATTGCCAGCTTCCGATTTCGTCGAGCAGGTTTCGCTCGCGCTCTTCCAGCCGGCCGATAGCCTCTTCCGCCATCAGCCGCTTCGTCTCGCTGGAGCGACTGTCCAGCCATTCCTGGCCGATTTCCGCCAAGCGGCGCTCCAAACCGCGTCCGATGGCGGCGGTCGGAAGCGCAACGGCCGCCAGACCGATGCCATCTGCCAGGGCCAGCAACACCGGCCGCACTTTCTCGTCCTTCAGCTTAAGAGCGTCCATCTCGTCCTGGATCTGATCGATCTCCCGCAGCTGCCGGAAGAGTTCTTCCACGGCACGCCGCCATTCGATCATCCGCTCCGGGGACACTGGATGAATGCCGGCCGAGCGGAAACCATCCTCGTAATCCGTCAGGGCATCCGAAAGGGCGATATCAGCCTGCCTGGCGTCCTTCCCGGCCGCCTTCAGGCTCTGCCCCAGTTCGTTTCGCCGCAGCGTCAGCTGCGCATGGCGGGTAACCCGTTCGGCGTCGCCCAACGCCGCATCAGCAAGGCGGTCGGCATCGACAATGGCCGCCGCCAGGCGATCGAAGCCGGCCGGCTTTGGCTCCTTCCGAGCCATCTCCAATGCCGCGTCGCGTTCGGCGCGACTCACCGCCAGATCCTGACGTGAGACGATCCGGTCTACGCCTTCCAGCGCTACAAGCTGATGCTCCACCCCAGCTGCATCCTCCTCCAGGGTGCCAACCTTTGAAGCGGCACTTTTCGCATGGCCCCGCGCTTCATCGATCGTCCGCCGATGGTTCGAGAGCGCGGCGACATCCGGCAATGGAACGGAGGACAGCGCACCGACATCCTCAACCGCCGGCTCAAGCCGCCCCGCCCCTGTCGCGAGATCGGAACGTGCGCGGTTCAGCCGGACCTGCAAGGCCTCGATGCGCTGGAGTTCAGACAGCTCCGATTGCAGCGCGGCCAACTGGTCCGTCCATGGCTTGGGATCGATGGCCCGCCTGGCGTCCGCATTCCCCTGCGTGCGGCGCAACCCGTCATGCTGTTCCTCGATTCGCTGGCGAACCTCGCGCAGCGTCCGGTCGAGGTTCGTCCCCTCCTCCACCAGAGACCGGAGGTGCGCAAGATCAGCGTCCGGCGGCTGGCGATTTTCAAGATCGCCGGCACTCGCCAATCCCAGACGACGAGCGGCTTGCGCCAGCCGCTGGTCGAAATCTTCCACCTCGGCGCGAACGCGGCCGATATCGTTGCGCGCATTCACGTAAGCGCCGATACCCGAATGCCCTGACATAATGGCGGCAGAGGCGGAAAGCAGCGGATCGTTGACGTGCACGGCGGCGATATCGTCAGCAAGCCGGCCGTTCTCCGTTTCCGCGCGTCGGCGGGCCGCTTCGTTTTCACGCGATCTGTCCAGCACGGACGCGAGGCGTGCCTCGAAATCTGCCGGCAGATCGGCAAGCGATTCGAATTCGCTCAGCAGATCGCGTTCCCGGTCGATCTCGCGGATGATCGGATCGAGCCGCTGCAGCATGCGCAGGCTGTCGAGCGTCCGCTTTTTATCTCGCCGTTCGGCGAGCACGCCGTCGAGCTCCGTCTCCAGCTCGTTCTGCTCGGCGACGATCTTCTTCCAATCGCCTGATTTCAGCTCGTTCTCGCGTTCGGCTTTGCGGGCCTCCTCATGGCTGTCCAATGCCTGATAGAACAGCCGGTCCTTGGAACGGCGCGGCGCGTAGATAGTGTCGGCTTCGGCTTCCAGCTGCTTGCGCATGTCGGCAAGCCCGGTGAGGCCCGAGGCCGCGGAAAACAGCAGGCTTCCGATCTCGCCGCCACTCTTCAGCATGCTTTCGCCACCAGCGCGCAGCGAGGCAGAGTTCAGGCCGAAAGCCCGCTCGAAGACATCGCGACTGAGCGTGCCCAGAAAATGCGTCAGCGCATCATCGGATAGCGCCTCCTCGGCATCGCTTTCGGCAAGAAGCGTGCTCTTGCGTCCCCTGCGGCGCCGAAAGGCCAATTGCGATCCGGCCTGCGAGGCGATGGCAGCGCCCACGCGCAAGGTGGCAGGGTCATGCTGGAAACTGTACTGCGCGGCCGTCGGGAAGCCGAACAGGAGGTCGGAGATAGCGGACAGCGCGGACGATTTTCCAGCCTCGTTCGGGCCGTAGATGATGTGCAGCTGCGCATCCGGCCGGAACGCCAGGCTGCGGTCGGTCAGGGCGCCGTAGCGAAGGATATCGAGACGTTCGAAGCGCATCTAGCGAGTACCTCCGGCTCGGCCAATCAGCAGTTCCCGCGCTTCCGCCAGAAGTGCTTGCGCATGGTCGCCAAGGGCAAGCTCATGGGCTCCCAATCCGCCCGGCAGGCGCGCGGCGATCTCGGCGATCTTGGCCTCGGCCTCGGCCAACAGCTCCGGCGACGCGCTGTCGAGACACAGGAGCCCGTCCAGGCCGAGTTGGCCTCCCACCTCGGGAGAACCGTCGCCCCTGGCATCCTCCAGGCGCACCTCGACCTTTTCCAGCCAGATGTCCTCATGGCAGCGGTGGCATGCCGCCTGCGCCTCGTCCCGAAAATCCTGGGCGCGGGCGAGCAGTTCGTGGCGGTAGCGGCTCCTGCCGGTCAGGCGGATGCGCAGCGCCAGCGGCCGGCCTTGCATCACATCAGCAATATTCTCCAGGGCATTCTCGATCCGCCGCAGGATCGCCGGCAGGTCATCCTCGGGCTCCACAACTACAGCGGTTTCGGCGAAGCGCGCACTGTCGGTGATGATCCGCTCGTGGGTTATCCGCCCGTCCTCGACCGTCACGAGCACGGCGCCCTTGGCACCCTGCTCGCGGATGCTGCGGCCCTGCAGGTTACCCGGGAAGACAACCAGCGGATCTTCCGCCACGATTTCAAAGTCGTGGACGTGCCCCAGCGCCCAGTAGTCGTAGCCGCGCGAACGCAGGTCATCGACCGAACACGGCGCGTAAGGGGCGTGCGGCTCCCGGCCGGTAAGCGATGTGTGCAGCACGCCGATATTGAACCAGCCGGCCTGAAGCGGCGGATAGGCCAGGGCCAGGTTTTCGGTCGCGGACCGTTCGGCAAAGCCCTGCCCGTGCAGCGCCACCTTCAAATGATCCAGCGTGAACGTTCCCGGCTTGTTGACCGGAAACTCACGCACGTTCTTTGGCAGCGTGATCGTCCTGGTGATGACGCTTTCGGCGTCGTGATTACCCTTGAGAAGGAAGACCGGGATCCCCGCACGCTCCAGTCGCGCCACCTCGCGGTTGAAGAACAGGCCGATCTTGTTGTCCTTCCAGTCGCCGTCATAGACATCGCCCGCGACGAGGAAAAAATCGACCTGCCGTTCTATCGCCTGATCGACGAGCGCGGAAAAAGCCCTGCGGCTCGCCTCCATGAAAAGGTCCGCGATCGCCGCATCCTTCATCGCCAGCCCCTGGAAAGGACTTCCGAGATGAAGGTCGGCAGCATGGATGAATGAAAAGGATGACATCGAATCGCTTGCCTTTGTCGGCGGACTGGAAAAGGTGTTTTAGGCAAATGCCGGGCATGGCGAAAGCGCCCGCCCGGCAAGCCTGTGGATATCGTTGGGAGGAAGACAATGAGGCTGCACCCGTTCGGGCGTACATCGTTCACCGTCAGTGAAGTCGGCTTCGGCGCCTGGCAGATCGGCGGCTCCTGGGGCGACGTCAGCGAAGCCGAAGGTCGGGCAGCCCTCGAAGCGGCGCTCGATGCCGGCGTGACATTCATCGATACGGCGGATGTCTATGGCGACGGCCGCTCGGAAAAGATCATCTCCAGCGTGCTTAAAGCCCGTGGCGGCAACCGTCCGATGGTCGCGACGAAGGCAGGTCGCAGGCTCAACCCGCACAATGCCGATGGCTACACCAAGGCCAATCTCGAAGCCTTCGTCGATCGCAGTCTGTCAAATCTGGGCGTCGACAGCCTCGATCTGGTGCAGTTGCACTGCCCGCCGACCGAAGCGCTCTACCGTCCCGAGGTCTTCGGCGCGCTGGACGACCTGCGCAAGGCCGGCAAGATCCGCAACTACGGCGTCAGCGTCGAGAAGGTCGAGGAGGCGCTGAAGGCAATCGAGTATCCGGACGTCGTCAGCATCCAGATCATCTACAACATATTCCGCCAGCGCCCTGCAGACCTGTTCTTCAAGGAAGCCAGGCGTCGGCAGATCGGGGTCATCGTGCGCGTACCGCTGGCGAGTGGCCTCCTCTCCGGCAAGATCACCCGCGATACCGCCTTCGCCACGGACGACCATCGCAATTTCAACCGCCATGGCGAAGCCTTCGATGTCGGCGAAACCTTTGCGGGCGTCCCGTTCGAAGTGGGGCTGCAGGCGGTCGAGGAGGTGCGCAAGCTCGTGCCACCGGGCGCCTCGATGGCTGCCTTTGCACTGAAGTGGATCCTGATGAACGAGGCGGTGACGGTGGTCATCCCGGGTGCGCGCAATGCCGAGCAGGCACGCGCCAACGCTACGGCTGCCGACCTTGCTCCATTGTCGGCCGACGTGATGACGGCCACGAAGGAAGTCTATGCGCGGCTGATCGCTCCGCATGTGCATCAACGCTGGTAGTCAGGGCGACCGCTCAAAAGAAAAAGGCCGGGTACGAAGCCCGGCCTTTTCCATCGTCCAGCGACTGATCAGTTGGTAAGCTCGAGCGCAACCGGGAAGAACAGCGTCTCACCGGAGCTATCGTCCACACCGTCATTGTCGGTGACTGCGAAAGCCTTGCCAGCCTTGTCGAAAGCGAAGCCTTCCAGTTTGTCGACGACATAGCCATTGGTTGCGGCCTGCAGGTCCGGGATGAAGTCGTGAACCTCTTCCTTGGCGACGAGCGGCAGGTCCTCACCGAGCTTGCCCGGCTTCATGTCTGCGATCGCAACCCGATAGAGCTTCTTGATCCTGGCCTGATCGCCGATCTGGTTGTCGCGCTCGACGATATAGGCATGATCACCCCGTACCGTGATTTCGGACAGGCCGATCCAGCCCTGCTCGACCTTGTCGAGCGGGTAGCGCACGGCACCCCACTCCTTCGACTTCGGATGGTAGGAAACCAGCTTGACGGTTCCCTTCTGGTCGTCCTTCCACTCGCGCTGGACGGCCATCCAAAGCGTCATGTCGTCACCTTCGCCGATCGTCGTGACCCCTTCGAAGCCGAAACGGGTTTCGCCGGCAAGCAACTCGGCCGGCAGGCCGATCTCTGCCTTGATCTCACCCTTGGCGTTGACGTTATAGAGGCCGTGGCCGACGAGCTTGGAGGAATCTCCCTCCGAGGCGAGCCAGAAGCCGCCCTTGCCGTCGAGCGCGATACCCTCGATATCAAGCTTCTGAGCGGGCTGGCCATTGCGGGTCACGCGCAGAACATCGGTGATCTCCGCAGGCTTCTTCGTGGCGTCGATGGTGAAGATCGATGGCTGCATGGCATAGACGCTATCGCTGACGGCATAGAGGATACCGTCCTTTTCTGCGTCCCCGACGAGGCCGGAAAGAGCGCCCCAGCCGAGCGGCTTGCCGTCGATGTCGTTGGAGACGAGCGTCGGATAGGCCTTCTCGCCTTCGGCCAGTTCGTAGAGCATGACATGCGAGCGAGCGCCGCCATCTTCGCCGAGATCGGTTTCGTTGGCAGTGGCGAGAAGATTGCGTCCCGGAATGGCAACAGCACCTTCCGGGGAAACGCCCGACGGCAGAAGCTGCACAAGCTCAGGCTCGCCACCGGTATCCTTGTAGACGGCAACGACAGAGCCGCGCTCGGAGAGCACGAAGAAATACTGCTGGTCGCCAAAGACTGCCACTTCCATGCCTTCAGGCTCGATGCCCTTGTTCTTGGCGCGCTTTTCCGGGAAGTGACCGATCCGGGCGATCGCATGCTCCAGTGAGGTGCCGGCCTCATAGAGAACCTTGCCGGAACGGTCGAAGATGGTGAAACCGCGCGAGCCGCCCTTGTAGTCACCCTCGTTGGCGATCACGAGACGATCGGTGCCGAGCCATTTGACCGCATCGGGTTCGCGCGGCACGGCGTCGAGCTTGCCGGTGAAGCTGAGCGCACCGTCCGTCTTTGTATCGACCCCGTCGAGATCAACGGTCCCGGCCGTGAAGTGAGCCGTCACCTCGGCGGTCTTGCTGTTGACGATGACGACGTGGTTGTTTTCCTGCAGCGTGACGGCGATCTCGCCGTTGGCATTGATGTTGACGAATTCCGGCTCCGGATCTTCCGGGGCGACCGTCGCAAGGCCGGTGAGATCGACGCGCTTGATGCTGTCGCAGGCTGGAACACCGTTATCGAGAGACAGGATCAGCAATTCGCCGGCGGGAAGCTGCGGCAGGGCACCGTCGTTGAGTTCCTCGTCACGCTGGTTTTCGATGGCGATTGCAGCAAAGGAGCCGTCTGGCGAAACCACGACGGAATCCGGCTGACCGCCCAGGTCGCAGGAACCTTCGATCGTCTTGCCGGCCAGGTCGACCACGGCAAGCTGGCCGGCCGGTCTGGTCAGGTCTTCGGTCTGGTCGATCGTGACCAGTACCTTAGGACCGGCGGCTGCAACCGAATTGGGTTCGCCTTCGAAAGCCAGCGACCCCAACCCCTTCGGAGCCCTGGGATCGGTAATGTCGATGAAGCCAATCGCGCCGAGCGGGCTGTCGGAATAGATCAGCGTGTTGCCGTCATCGCTGGCGGTGATGATTTCGGAGGACGTCGCGGTCAGCTTGTCCTTGCCTTCCGGCAGATTGCTCGCAACCGGAAAGGATGCGATGCGATTGAAGATCTGCTCGGCGCCAGCCGGTGCAGCGACCGATGCCAGAAGCACCGCGGTCAACGCAGCACGAACTGAAAATATCATTGAAAGCTCTCCCCTGTCCTTAAGGTGACAGAGGGCTTCTGCGCCATCGGCATGACAGGCGGATGACAGCAGAATGACAGGCTCAAAACAGCGATACTGGCGCAATAAAAAAGGTCCGGGCGAACCCGGACCTTCAAAATCTGAAGCAGGTTGCCGTGAGGCAGTCGCTTACTTGCCGTTAACGGCGTCCTTGAGACCCTTGCCGGCCGAGAACTTCGGCACGTTGCGTGCCGGGATGTCGACTTCGGCGCCGGTCGACGGGTTGCGGCCCTTGGAGGCTTCACGACGCGAAACCGAGAAGCTGCCGAAACCGGCCAGACGGAGATCTCCGCCGTTCTTCAGTTCGCCCTGAACAGTATCAAAAACAGCGTCGACTGCAGATGCGGCATCAGCCTTAGAGAGACCAGCCTTCTCAGCAACAGCGGTAACGAGTTCAGTCTTATTCATGTTTCCACCCCTTTCAATTGGTTTTGAAACGACTCAAGTTATCCGGCCCGACAATAGTTCGGCGGCAGGCCTTCGCAAGCCAGAAGCCTCGCCAACGCCTGAAAAACAAGGGGGATCGCTACATTTTCACCAAAAAAGCCGGCTTAACGCCGGCTTTTTTTTCAGATTGTGCCTCTTTGGGCGGTGTGCAACAGCACCGTCTAATGGGCGATGGTGGTTCCCGTGTCGTCCGCCCCCTCGACCGTGGCGATTACGGGCGTCTCGATGGAGCCGTCCCATTCGATCGGTTCCGGCTTGCGAACCAGCGCATGCTCGATCACCTCACCCATCCTGGAGACCGGGATGATCTCCATTCCGTTCTTCACGTTGTCCGGAATCTCAGCCAGATCCTTGGCATTCTCTTCCGGGATCAGAACCTTCTTGATGCCACCACGAAGAGCTGCAAGCAGCTTCTCCTTCAACCCACCGATCGGCAGCACGCGGCCACGCAGGGTGATTTCCCCGGTCATGGCCACATTCTTGTCGACCGGAATGCCGGTCATGATCGAGACGATCGCCGTCGCCATGGCAACGCCGGCCGAAGGACCATCCTTCGGGGTAGCGCCTTCCGGCACGTGGACGTGAATGTCCGACTTGTCGAAGCGCGGCGGCTCGATGCCGAAGTCGACTGCACGCGAGCGGACGTAGGACGCCGCCGCAGAAATTGACTCCTTCATCACATCCCGCAGGTTGCCGGTTACCGTCATGCGGCCCTTGCCCGGCATCATCACGCCTTCGATCGTCAGCAGTTCGCCACCGACCTCGGTCCAGGCCAGACCCGTAACGACACCGACCTGATCCTCGCCTTCGGCTTCGCCGTGGCGGAAACGCGGTACGCCGAGATAGTCGTTGATGTTGGCGGCCGTGACATCAACCGACTTCGTCTTGCCCTTGATGATCTCGGTAACCGCCTTGCGGGCGAGCTTCATCAGTTCGCGCTCGAGATTACGAACGCCGGCTTCGCGGGTGTACTGCTGGATGATCGACATCAGGGCATCGTTGCCGACCGAGAACTCGTTCGGCTGCAGCGCATGTTCCTTGATCGCCTTCGGCAGAAGGTGACGCTTGGCGATTTCAAGCTTCTCTTCTTCCGTGTAGCCGGCGATGCGGATGATCTCCATGCGGTCCATCAGCGGGGCCGGGATGTTGAGCGTATTCGCCGTCGTAATGAACATCACGTCGGAAAGATCGTACTCGACCTCCAGATAGTGGTCCATGAACGTCGAGTTCTGCGCCGGGTCGAGCACCTCAAGCAGAGCCGATGACGGATCACCGCGATAGTCCTGGCCCAGCTTGTCGATCTCGTCGAGAAGGAAGAGCGGGTTCGACTTCTTCGCCTTCTTCATCGACTGGATGACCTTGCCAGGCATCGAGCCGATATAGGTGCGGCGGTGACCGCGGATTTCTGCCTCGTCGCGAACGCCACCAAGTGCCATGCGGACGTACTCACGCCCGGTCGCCTTGGCAATCGACTGCGCAAGCGAGGTCTTGCCGACGCCGGGAGGACCGACGAGGCAAAGGATCGGGCCCTTGATCTTGGTGGCACGAGCCTGCACCGCGAGATACTCGACGATGCGCTCCTTGACCTTGTCCAGGCCGAAGTGGTCCAGTTCGAGAACCTTCTCGGCGTTGTTCAGATCGGTCTTGATCTTGGACTTCTTGTTCCACGGAATCGACAGAAGCCAGTCGAGATAGTTGCGAACAACCGTGGCCTCCGCAGACATCGGGCTCATCTGACGCAGCTTCTTCATCTCGGCATCCGCCTTCTCGCGGGCCTCCTTGGAAAGCTTCGTCTTGGAGATGCGCTCCTCCAGTTCGGCCATCTCGTCACGGCCTTCCTCGCCGTCGCCGAGCTCCTTCTGGATCGCCTTCATCTGCTCATTGAGGTAGTATTCGCGCTGCGTCTTCTCCATCTGGCGCTTGACGCGCGAGCGGATGCGCTTCTCGACCTGAAGGACCGAAATCTCACCTTCCATGAAGCCGAGCGCCTTTTCCAGGCGGCCCTTGACGCTGACGGTCTCGAGCATTTCCTGCTTTTCGGTGATCTTGATCGACAGATGCGAGGCGACCGTGTCGGCCAACTTCGAGTAGTCCTCGATCTGGCTCGCGGCGCCAACCACTTCAGGCGATATCTTCTTGTTCAGCTTGACGTAGTTCTCGAACTCGGAAACCACCGAGCGGGACAACGCCTCGACTTCAACCGGATCTTCCTCGGGCTCGGACAGCACGCCTGCCGTGGCCTCGTAGAATTCTTCGCGGTCCGTGTAGCTCTCGATCTGCGCGCGTGCGCGGCCTTCGACCAGCACCTTCACGGTTCCGTCGGGAAGTTTCAGCAACTGAAGAACATTTGCAACCGTGCCAACCTTGTAGATGGCCGAGGGCTCGGGATCATCGTCACCGGCATTGATCTGGGTGACGAGCATGATCTGCTTGTCGGAGCCCATCACTTCTTCCAGCGCGCGAATGGATTTCTCCCGTCCAACGAACAGGGGCACGATCATGTGAGGAAACACCACAATGTCGCGCAGGGGCAGGACCGGGAAGGTATCGCTGCCGGGTGCCACAGACGTTGAATTCGTCATTCTTCTTCCTTTCCATATCCCGTTGCCGGGATTCGTCCCCAGATCAGATATCCGGGGCGTCCACTTGAGCCCAAAGTGGAGTGCGCAACTGTTGATTTCAAGGCTCGCCAGCCATGCGCCCGCCTTTCGGGGCGGCGATGAACAGCGAGCGAAAACGCATACACACTGGACACAACAGACTTCAAGCGATGCTGTACGGCAAAGCCGTCATGGGGCTCGGCTAACCGAATCCCGAACATCAACCATATCCTCTAAACAAAGCGAAACGAAGGACAAACCTTGGCCGCCCACAACGCTCTTCCTGCGCCAGCCCGAATACGAAAAGAGGCCCGCAAGGGGCCTCTTTCCAATAATCCATATCCTGGCGATCAGGCGGAAACGTTCGCCTTCTCGTCCTGTCGGTCCGCATAGATGTAGAGCGGACGTGCGGTACCCCGAACAACCTCCTCGGAGATGACGACCTCGCGGACACCTTCGAGCGCCGGCAGTTCGAACATCGTATCGAGAAGGATCTTCTCCATGATCGAACGCAGACCGCGAGCACCCGTCTTGCGCGTGATCGCCCTCTTGGCAATCTCGCGAAGCGCGTCCTCGTGGAAGGTAAGTTCCACATCTTCCATCTCGAACAGGCGCTGGTACTGCTTGACCAGAGCGTTCTTCGGCTCCGACAGAATCTGGATCAGGGCATCCTCATCCAGGTCCTCGAGCGTCGCCAGAACCGGCAGACGGCCGATGAATTCCGGAATGAGACCGAACTTCACCAGATCCTCCGGCTCGAGTTCGCGAAGAACTTCGCCAACCCGGCGGTCGTCCTCGGCCTTCACCGTGGCGCCGAAGCCGATCGAGGTCTTCTCGCCGCGTGCGGAGATGATCTTGTCGAGGCCCGCGAACGCGCCGCCGCAGATGAACAGGATGTTCGTCGTGTCGACCTGCAGGAATTCCTGCTGCGGATGCTTGCGGCCACCCTGCGGAGGAACGGAAGCAACCGTGCCTTCCATGATCTTCAGAAGTGCCTGCTGAACGCCTTCGCCCGATACGTCGCGGGTAATGGACGGGTTGTCGGACTTGCGGGAGATCTTGTCGACCTCGTCGATGTAGACGATGCCGCGCTGTGCCCGCTCGACATTGTAGTCGGCAGCCTGCAGAAGCTTCAGGATGATGTTTTCGACGTCTTCACCGACGTAACCGGCCTCGGTCAACGTCGTGGCGTCCGCCATGGTGAACGGCACGTCGATGATGCGGGCGAGCGTCTGGGCGAGATAAGTCTTGCCGCAGCCAGTCGGGCCGACCAGCATGATGTTCGACTTCGCCAGCTCGACGTCGCCGCCCTTGGACGCATGCGCCAGTCGCTTGTAATGGTTATGCACGGCAACCGAGAGAACGCGCTTGGCCTGCTTCTGGCCGATTACGTATTCGTCAAGGACTTTGATGATGTCCTGCGGCGTCGGAACGCCGTCGCGGGACTTCACCATCGAAGACTTGTTCTCTTCGCGGATGATGTCCATGCAGAGTTCGACGCATTCATCGCAGATGAACACCGTCGGTCCGGCAATCAACTTGCGGACTTCATGCTGGCTCTTGCCGCAGAACGAACAATACAGGGTATTCTTGGAGTCGCCGCCGTTGCTGCCGCTGACCTTGCTCATATCACTTTCCTTCCAGCACTCCGCTATCCCGCTGCCGGGAGCGGTCCACTCACTCGCCGGCACGGGTACCATGCGGTGCAACGTGCCAGCTTTGCCTGGGGTACTCTACCGTTCCGGACATTCATCCTGATCGGCGGCAACGAACCCCCTCAGAAACAGATGCTATGCAGCAAAGCTCTACACAGCATTAACGGTTACTAATACCGCTTTCCCGTCTTCATGAAACCCCTGAAAGCGTCACATAGGGGTGAGACGGGAATGCGGTACATCGCCTCAATTCGCGGAGGCGCCTTCCAGTTCCTGCCGAGATGTCAGGATCTTGTCAATGACGCCCCAGCTCTGCGCATCGTCGGAATCCATGAAGTGGTCGCGGTCGAGGGTCTTTTCAACTTCCTCGTAGGTGCGGCCGGTGTGCTTCACGTAGACCTCGTTGAGGCGCTTCTTCATCTTCAATATGTCACGAGCATGACGTTCGATATCCGAGGCCTGGCCCTGGAAACCGCCCGAGGGCTGGTGAACCATGATGCGGGAATTCGGCGTTGCGAAGCGCATGCCCTTCTCACCGGCGGCGAGCAGCAGCGAGCCCATCGAGGCCGCCTGACCGATGCAGAGCGTCGATACGGCCGGACGGATGAACTGCATCGTATCGTAGATCGCCATGCCGGCAGTCACGACGCCGCCCGGCGAGTTGATGTAAAGCGCAATTTCCTTCTTCGGGTTTTCCGCCTCGAGGAAGAGAAGCTGAGCGCAGACCAGGGACGCCATATGATCCTCTACCGGGCCGGTCAGGAAGATGATGCGTTCCTTCAGGAGGCGCGAATAGATGTCGTAAGACCGCTCGCCGCGATTGGTCTGCTCGACGACCATCGGCACCAGAGCCATGGCGGTATCGACGGGATTTCTCATGTCAGTCCTTTGTCAACGCTTGGCCGGAGCCATCTAGCCCCAGAATCAAAGTGGGATCGGTCAACCCCTACATAGAGTGTCAATGCCGCGCACTTCAAGACTGAGCCGGCGATATCCTTAACTACCAGAGCATCGCGTTGGCCAAATAGCAGGCCGAAGACACACACAACTTTGTGCTTGCAGATGGTAAACCGACACTGAACAGGAGGCGACCAACGGGTACTCCCCTTGTTTGACAACCTGCCTTTAAGGACTCACCTGTAAACCGATCCTGCCGCGCATTCAAAAAGGGACGCTCGCATGGACATTCTGACCGGCCTCATCATCTGGGCGGCGCAAGCCCTCACCCTTTGCGCCCTCCTGTTCGTGCAGTGGATGCATCGGCGCGATCAGATGTTCTTCCTCAGTTGGAGCGTCGGTTTCGGCCTGTTCGGCACGGCGCTGATCCTGACCGGGCTACGCGGCCAGATTCCGGATTTCATTTCCATCGAGATCGCGAACACGATGGCTTTGGCTTCGGTCGGGGTCATTGTTGCGGGCATGCAGCAGTTCGACGGTCGGCGCGTCGATCCCTATGTCGCCATTCCGGCACTTATCTGGGTCGGCGGCATGCTGCTGCCATTCGTCCGCGAAGATTTCGCGTCGAGAGTGATCCTGTACCATGTCGCTGCCTGCATCGGCTACACCATGCTGATCGCCCTCTTGCTCCGACACGGCGAGCGCTCAAAATGGGTGCGCCGCATCCTGGCAGGCATTTTTGGCGTCCATA
Source organism: Pseudorhizobium xiangyangii (assembly GCF_020531965.1). GTDB lineage: Bacteria > Pseudomonadota > Alphaproteobacteria > Rhizobiales > Rhizobiaceae > Neorhizobium > Neorhizobium xiangyangii. The sequence goes on from NZ_JAJAWH010000004.1 coordinate 160,132, forward strand.
TTGTCGCGAGCCTGCTCACGGCCGCTGTGACGGCTACAGCCGCCGCGACATCGTTCTCGAATGTCCCCTCACCCTCTCTCATACTCCTGCCCGGCGCGTTCTGCTTCGTAGCCATGGTGCTGACCGGCGCCCAGATGCTCACGGACCGGTCGGAGCAAAAACTCAAGGACCTCGCGCTGACGGACCCGCTCACCGGTGTACTCAACCGACGTGGACTGATCGGCGATTTCCACCGCCTGCAGCAGGAAGACCGGCCCGACAAGCCGTTGATCGCGCTGCTCCAGTTCGACCTCGACAACTTCAAGCAGGTCAACGACCGTTACGGCCACCAGGCTGGGGACACCGTTCTGGTGGCTTTTTCGCAGCTGGCCGCACTCTCGTTCCGCGGACGTGGCTCCTTCGGCCGCATGGGTGGTGAGGAATTTGCCAGCATCCTGCGTGTAGCCGATCTCGTCGAAGCGGCCAGTATCGCCGAAGGGCTGCGGATGACACTCGCTCTCCAGACGATCAACTCCAATGGACATCAGATAGCCGTCACGGCAAGCTCCGGCATCGCCCTGCAGCCGTCAGTGACCGCAAATCTCGATGCTCTGCTCAGCGCGGCCGACCGTGCGCTCTACACGGCCAAGAACGCGGGCCGGAACTGCAGTGCAATAGACAAGGACGGAACCCCCTGCATTGTCCCGTCGGCGTCCATGCTGTCGCAGAAGGCGATGACGCTGGAACTCCATGCGGACGAACAGGTGAATGCGCTGCGTCGTGTCACGGCAATCGCATCCGTCTGATCAACTCCTGAACCCACAAACCGGCATCTTGCCGCAGCCCTGGCCTGCCCCACATCCCATTGCAGAGTGACGGGCGGGCGGCCCGTGGACATTGTCGTGAATGCGGGAGCGCGCCATGCGGACGAGATTTGTTGCGGGCATATTCTTCTCACTTCTCCTGTCGGCCGGGTCGCTTGCGGCACAGCAGGCGTCCGATACGGTTGCTCCGGAACAGGCGACCGGCATAACCGCCGCGCAGCGGGCCGAAGCGAAAAAGTTCATGGTCGCCGCGGCAAACCCGCTCGCTGCCGAGGCCGGACGAAAGGTTCTTTCCGAAGGCGGCAATGCCATTGACGCCATGGTTGCGGTGCAGACGGTACTCGGGCTCGTCGAGCCGCAGAGCTCAGGCCTCGGCGGCGGCGGCTTCCTCGTCTATTACGACGCTGCCTCGGGCAGGCTGACGACCTTCGACGGGCGCGAAACCGCACCGATGGAAGCGACGCCGAAGCTCTTCCTCGACGGCCAGGGACAGCCACTCAAATTCTTCAACGCCGTGGTCGGAGGACGTTCCGTCGGCACCCCCGGCACGGTCAGGCTGCTGCACGAGACCCACAACCGCTTCGGCAAGGCGGAATGGGCGAGCCTCTTCGATCCGGCCATCAAACTGGCCTCGGAGGGTTTTGAGGTCTCTCCCCGTCTGGCGACGATGGTTGCGACCGAGGGCGACAAGCTCAAGGCCTATGACGGCACGACCAAGTATTTCTTCGACGAGGCGGGTGCTCCGCTCCAGGCCGGCACCGTCCTCAAGAACCAGCCCTATGCGGACACGCTGAAATCAATCGCATCTGACGGTCCAGACGCTTTCTATAAGGGGCCGATCGCGGAAGCTATGGTGAAGACAGTGCGGGAGGCGACCGGCAATCCGGGCGTCCTTTCGCTGGAGGATCTCGACACCTACCGGATCAAGGAACGCCAGCCGGTCTGCGCCACCTATCGGGCTCTCGATGTCTGCGGCATGGGACCGCCCTCTTCCGGTGGCGTAGCCATCGGCCAGATGCTCGGCATCCTCGAAAATTTCGACGTCCGGGCGCTCGGCCCGACCAACCCGGAGAGCTGGCGCCTCATCGGAGATGCGCAGCGTCTCGCCTTCGCCGATCGCGAACGGTACCTCGGCGATACCGACTTCGTGCCTTCCCCGATCAAGGGACTTCTCGGCAAGGACTATCTCGCCGGGCGCGCAGCGCTTCTCGATGGCGACAAGGCGTTGACGGAGGACGGGGCAAAGGCCGGTGAGCCGGAATGGGACCATGCCCTTCTCTTCGGCGACGGTGAAGCGATCGAACTTCCCTCGACCAGCCATTTCGTCATCGTCGATGCCGAAGGCAACGTCGTCTCCATGACGACGACGATCGAAAACGGCTTCGGCTCCCGGCTGATGACCAACGGCTTCCTGCTTAACAACGAACTCACCGACTTCTCCTTCAAGACGCACGATGCCGGCGTTCCTGTCGCCAACCGTGTCGAGCCCGGCAAACGTCCCCGCTCGTCGATGTCGCCGACCATCGTCATGAAAGACCGCAAGCCGCTGCTCGCGATCGGCTCGCCCGGCGGCAGCCAGATCATCGGCTACGTCGCGCAGGCGCTGATCGCCTATATCGACTGGCAGATGCCGGTGGAGGAGATCGTCGCCATGCCGCACCTCATCAATCGCTTCGGAACCTACGACCTGGAGGCCGGAACACCGGCTGAGGGGATGGCCGAACCGCTCAAGGCACTCGGTTACGAGGTCAAGACCGGCGAGATGAATTCCGGCCTGCATGCCATTGAAATCACGGCGGAAGGCCTTGTCGGAAGCGCCGATCCCCGCCGGGAAGGCGTCGCTCTCGGCGAGTGAGGCCAAGGGGTGCCCACGCCATCCTGACCGCTTCCACATTGCACAACTCGACCCGATTGCGGTAGGCCTTTGCCATGACAGCATTGCCCGCCTTTCTCCACATCGACCCCGCAACCCGCCGTGTCTCGCTCGACGGCCGCAACCCCGCCTTCTACGGCGATCCGAACCGCGTCTACGCGCTTCTGCACGAACACTGTCCGACGTTCTACTGGGAGGAGCAGAGGCAATGGTTCTTCACTGGCTATGACCATGTCAACGCGCTCCTGCGCGACCGGCGCTTCGGCCGGCAGATCCTTCATATCGCCAGCCGTGAGGAATTGGGGCTGCCGGAGCCGCAACCGCATCTGGCCAACTTCGACCTTGCCGAGCGCCACTCGCTGCTGGAGATAGAGCCGCCAGAACACACCCGGCTACGAACGATGGTCAACCGCGCCTTCGTTTCCCGCAACATCGAACGCTTGCGGCCGGAGATCGCCGATCTCGCCGAACGGCTGATCGACGGCTTCGAGAAGGAAGGCGGGACCGAACTCCTGTCTTCCTTCGCCGACATCATCCCGGTGACGCTGATCGGCCGGATGATCGGCATCCCGGACGAGATGGGGCCGCAGTTACTCTCCTGGTCGCACGACTATGTCGGCATTTACATGTTCAAGCGCACGCCCGAGGACGAGCTTGCGGCCGACAGGGCAGCGAAGGAGTTCGCCGATTACGTGAAGACGCTGATCGCCGAGCGCCGCGCGACACCACGTGAGGACCTGCTGAGCCACATGATCCACACGGAACACAAGGGCCAGAATCTGACCGACGACGAACTCGTCTCGACCACCATCGTACTTCTGAATGCAGGCCACGAGGCCACCGTTCACCAGATCGGCAACTCCGTACGCGTTATCCTGGAGAGCGGCATTCTTCCAGCCGAGATGTTCGGCGACGAGGCAAGGACGGAACGGACGGTCGAGGAAACGTTGAGGATCTGTGCGCCTGTCCATATTTTCCAGCGCTGGGCGCTGGAGGACGTCGAGATCGATGGGGTTTCGCTGAAGCGCGGCGACAAGGTCAGCCTCATCCTCGCCGCCGCCAATCTCGATCCCCTCAAGTTCGAGGAACCGCTCGTCTTCAAGCCGGATCGTGCGGAAGCGCCCAACCTCTCCTTCGGCGCCGGCATCCACTTCTGCATCGGAGCACCGCTTGCGCGACTGGAGCTCAATGCGGTTCTACCGATCCTCTTTCGCCGCCTGCCGGGACTGCGGTTGACGGAGACGCCGCGCGTCAAGGATGTCTACCATTTCCACGGCCTGGAGCGGCTGGATTTGGCGTGGTGACTACAGCCGGACAACGTAGTCCTTGCGAGTCGTTTCAACGACTTCCCAGGTTCCTTTGAAGCCCGGCCTCAACACCATCCGGTCGCCTGCACGCAGATGAACAGGCGCGCCGCCCTCCTCCGTCACGATCGAGTAGCCTTCGAGGATGTGGAAATATTCCCACTCGTCGTAGACGATCCGCCATTTGCCCGGCGTAGACTCCCAAACGCCCGCGTAAAGGCCACCGTCCGCCTCCTCGACATTCCAGGTCCGGAACTGCGGATTTCCGGAAAGCAGTCGGTCGGACGCGGGTGACCCCGCTTCCGGTTCGACACTGGAAAGGAAGGTGGCGAAGTTCGTGGATGTCATCGGCAAGGCTCCATGGTCTGTAGGAGCACCATAAGCGATCGCGTCAGGCGCGGCGACGGGACGCCGCCGATTTTTCCGCCTCTACCGCCTTCAAAGACAGAATCTTTCCGACAGAAGACAGCATGCCAACAGGCGTGAAGGGTTTAGGCAGGTAGTGCGCGGCAGAGGGAAGATCGGCAAGATCGCAAGCGCGGCGTGCGGACGATACCATGACGGCGATATGCGGAGCGCATTCCACCACCATTCGTGCGAGATCTAGTCCGTTCAGGGCACCAGGCATATCAACGTCCGTGAGAACGACGTCGATATCCTCATATTGGCCGAGTTTGCCGACCGCCTCCAATACGCTCGATGCTTCGAGAACCGCATAGCCCGCATCTTCCAAGGTGTCCGCGATGGAAAACCGAAGGAGTGCCTCATCTTCAACGACCAATACGGTCTTCTGCCGGAATTTGTTCATGTCCATTCTCCTGCTCAACTCCGGCAATCAACGCACGAGGTTGGGAAAGGATTGAGGCCAAGCGCGTGCCAAATCGAAACATGTTTAATAAAATGCGAATAAATACGAGCGGCCGCACTTCTCCATCGCAGGAGAAGTGACCACGTCAATCCGCCCATTCCGGATCGCCGGTGAAGACGATGGTCAGCCATCGGTCAGGCCCCTCGTCGCCGATCGCCTCGCCGATCTCGTCACGGATCGCATCCCATTCCGACAGGTGACGGGCCGGCCAGTCTGACGGCGCAATGAAGAACATCTCGATCTGCTTGCCTCGGCCGACGCGGGCGACATAGGCGCGATAGGACAGAAAGCCGTGACGCTCGACGATGTCTTCCGCCACAGCATCGACATGCCGCTTCAACTCCACCGGCGTCACCAGCAGGATGTCGGCGACGGCCTGGCGGACACTCGCCAACGGCACCGGCGCGATGATGAGGCAGATGATAGCGAGCGCGGCCGGATCGACATATGGGCTCAACCATTCGAACTCCGTACCGTGTATCGAGTACCCGAGGACAAAGGCGACCAGCAGCGCCGAAGTCAGCGCCGCCGTCATCAGCCACGCCTGGATGTCGAGCGCGACGAAACCGGATTTCAGCTCGCGGTTCGCCCGCCGGCAGAAGAACCACATGCCGAGCGACACCGTGACAGTGACGACGGTGAATATGATGGCGGGGCCGAAATCGATGGGTCGGCCGCCCGTCATCAGGCTGCCGACGGCGCTGATAAAGGCATAGACCGCCGCGCCCATCAAAAGCGTGCCGTTGAGGCCGAGCACCATCGGTTCCAGGTGCCAGAAGCCGACGCTGAAGCGATCGATGAGCTTGCCTCGGGACGTCGGTTCGGCGGACGCCGCGATGAGTTTCGAGACCAGCAATGCGAGAATCGTCATGAAGGCATCGGACAGCGAATAAAAGCCGTCGAACACGATGGCAAAGGAGCCGGACAAGAGACCGACGGTAATACCGAATGCGGCCAATACGACCGTGACGGCGATCGACAGCCGAAGAATTGACTGCTCGCTCACGGGAATTCTCCACTGGAGCGGGACACTGCGTCCCCGCCCCTATCTGAGGTTGCTTCGGGTTTCACCCACTACAGAGGAGCAAACAGCAACCTCTGTAGCCAGCCAATACCGGCCAACCTGGTAAAAACGACTATATGAGCAGCTTCTATAGTAAAATCAGGCCACGTTTGCCAATGCCTGATCGAGATCTGCGATGATGTCGGCCGGATCCTCGATGCCGATGGACAGGCGCACGACGTCAGGCCCGGCACCGGCCGAGACCTGCTGCTCTTCGCTCAACTGCCGGTGCGTCGTCGATGCAGGGTGGATCACCAGCGAACGGGTATCGCCGATATTGGCGAGATGCGAGAACATCTGCAGCCCCTCAACGAGCGACTTGCCCGCCTCATAGCCACCTTTCAGGCCGAAAGTGAATACGGAACCAGCACCCTTGGGCGAATAGCGCTGCTGCAGATCGTAGTTCGGATCGTCGTTGAGCCCCGCATAATTGACCCAGGCCACCTTGGCGTGCCCCTTCAGCCACTTCGCCACCGCAATCGCATTGTCGCTGTGCCGTTGCATCCTGAGCGGCAAGGTCTCGATACCCGTGAGGATCATGAAGGCATTGAACGGCGAGATAGCCGGCCCGAGATCACGCAGACCGAGCACCCGCAACGCGATTGCAAAGGCGATGTTGCCGAAGGTCTTGTGCAGTTCGATGCCCGCATATTCGGGCCTCGGCTCCGACAACATCGGATACTTTCCGGACTTGGACCAGTCGAAGGTCCCGCCGTCGACGACAACTCCGCCCATGGAATTCCCGTGCCCGCCCAGAAACTTCGTCAACGAATGGACGATGATATCCGCACCGTGCTCCAGTGGCCGCACGAGATAGGGTGACGCCATCGTGTTGTCGACGATGAGCGGCAGACCATGGCGATGGGCGACATCGGCGATCGCTGCGATATCGACGAACGTGCCGCCGGGATTGGCGAGGCTTTCAATGAAGACCGCCTTGGTGCGGCTGTCGATCTGGCTCTCGAAGCTCGACGGGTCGGAGGAATCCGCCCAGCGAACGTGCCAGTCGAAGTTCTTGAAGGCATGGCCGAACTGGTTGACCGAGCCGCCGTAGAGCTGGCGTGCTGCAACGAAGTTGTCGCCCGGCCGCATGATCGTGTGGAAGACCAGCATCTGCGCCGCATGGCCGGAAGCGACGGCGAGCGCTGCGGTGCCGCCTTCGAGCGCTGCCACGCGCTCCTCCAGCACCGCCTGCGTGGGATTCATGATGCGGGTATAAATGTTGCCGAACTGCTGAAGGCCGAAGAGCGCCGCGGCGTGGTCGGCGTTCTCGAAGACGAAGGACGTGGTCTGATAGATCGGCGTTGCCCGTGCGCCCGTCGTCGGGTCGGGCTGAGCACCGGCGTGGACGGCGAGCGTCGAGAAACCGGGGTTCTGTGTCGTCATGTCTTCCTCCGTCAGGCAGAATTGTATTTTGCAACAAGAAAGCCGTTTGCTTGATCCCGATCAAGGAAATTTGTTTCCCCATCGCTATCCTTGATGGAAAGTCAAAGGAGCTGGCCATGGGAATTCAGGCTCAACATGATCGCCGCAGTATTGCATCACGTTTCATGCACTGGTGCTCCGAGGCCTTGCAGGCCGCAACCGAGGCAGATGTTATCGGCCGCCTCGACGAACGGACGCTACAGGAAATCGCATATGATTGCGGGCTTTCGGCGGACCAGCTGAAGCTCTTGGCAAAGGCCGGGCCTCACTCCGCCGACGAGTTGAAGGCGCTGATGCTGGAGCTCAACATTGATCCAGCCGAGGTGCAGCGGCTACATCCCACCCATTTCCGCGACATGCAGATCAACTGTTCGCTGTGCGAGTCCAAGGACCGTTGCCACCGCGATCTGGCTGCACAGGTGCTGGAGCGGGAATACGTGCGATATTGCAGCAACGCGGACAATCTTGCGGGACTTCAGCACACATCACCTCAGTTGATGAGCTGATTCAGGTCATCAGCCGCGGATATTCGATGGCCGGGCAGCGGTCCATTACCATCTGGATGCCAGCGGCTTCCGCCTTGGCGGCAGCCTTGTCGTCCCGCACGGCCAACTGCCCCCAGATCACCTTCGGCCTCTGCGGCAGCGCAAGGGCGTCGTCGACAATTCCATCGAGATATTGCGCATTGCGGAAGACATCGACCATGTCGACTGGCTCGGGAATATCGGCAAGCGTGCCATAGACCTTCTGGCCGAGGATTTCCTTGCCAGCCTGCCCCGGATTGACCGGGATGACCCTGTAGCCCCTGGTCAGCAAGAAACGCATGACTCCGTGGCTTGGCCGATCCGGATTGGGTGAGGCTCCCAACAGGGCAATCGTCTTCGTGCCCTTGAGGATGGCGGCGATATAGTCGTTGTCGTAGCGGTCGTGGTTCATGGCTATTCCCAAAACGGATTTGAAGCTCCGTGTAGATCTAGGCTATGTCCGGCAAAATGCACCGCCGCCTATCCGATTTTCTGTCGCGCCAGCACTCCCTGGCTGCAGCTTGCGCAATTTCTTGCTAAGTCGGATGGACAGTGCCGGGAGGAAACATGCAGCCGATCATGACAATGGAGGAGATCCACGACTTCCTCGACCGCGAGTTTCCGCAGATCCATATGGACGGCCGCGTGCTGACGATCACGGATGTCCGACCGGGCGGCCTCACGATGCGGTTAGATCCCGAGGAGCGGCATTTGCGGCCCGGCGCCACCATCTCGGGACCATCGATGGTCATGCTGGCGGATGTCGCTGCCTATGCGGCCATCCTCGCGCATATCGGGCCAGTCGCACTTGCCGTCACGACCAGCCTCAACGTCAACTTCCTGCGCAAGCCGAAGCTTTCGCCGCTCTTCTGCAATTGCAGCATCCTCAAGCTGGGCAGGCGGCTGGCGGTCATCGACACCATCCTCACGCAGGACAGCAGCGGTGAAGCAGTCGCCCAGGCGACGGCGACCTATTCGATTCCCCCACGGCAGAATGAGGTACAATAATACCCCATATCTAGACGGTTGATTTCACAGGGTATTTTTTTGGACGCCCATAATCCGCTGCCTTGACGGAAAAATGACCTGCCGGTATAAGCCACGGCAGATTGCTGACCCTCGTGGTCGGCATTCTTTTTGACGGCATATTCTCCTCACAGGATTCTTGGCCGCCAATTCAAGCAACAAGAAACGCCCTCGCTTCGATCCGTCGAAGTCCCGGGTTCAAAAGAAAGAGTAACACCATGTCGACCTTCGTTCAGAAGCCCGCCGAGGTGGAGAAGAAGTGGATCATCATCGACGCCGAAGGGCTCGTTGTCGGTCGCCTCGCCACCCTCGTTGCCAATCGCCTGCGCGGCAAGCACAAGGCCACTTACACCCCGCACGTCGACGACGGTGACAATGTCATCATCATCAATGCGGAAAAGTGCGTCTTCACCGGCAAGAAGTATTCCGACAAAAAATATTACTGGCACACCGGTTACCCGGGCGGCATCAAGGAGCGCACAGCACGCGCCATCATCGAAGGCCGCTTCCCGGAGCGCGTTCTCGAGAAGGCCATTGAGCGCATGGTTCCGCGCGGCCCGCTCGGCCGTCGCCAGATGAAGAACCTGCGCGTTTACGCCGGCTCGAACCACCCCCATGAAGCACAGCAGCCGGTCGCTCTCGACGTGGCTTCGCTGAACAGCAAGAACACAAGGAGCGCCTGATAATGGCCGATCTTTCCTCTTTGAAGGACCTCGCTCCGGCGACCGAAAACCAGGCTCCGGTTCACGTCCGCAAGGTCGATGCGCAGGGCCGCTCCTACGCAACCGGCAAGCGCAAGAACGCCATCGCCCGCGTATGGGTCAAGGCTGGCTCGGGCAAGATCATCATCAACGGCCGTGACTTCACGGCTTACTTCGCCCGTCCGGTCCTGCAGATGATCCTGCAGCAGCCGCTGGTCGCCGCTGCCCGCTCCGGCCAGTTCGACATCATCGCCACCGTTACCGGTGGTGGTCTTTCCGGTCAGGCCGGCGCCGTTCGTCACGGTGTGTCCAAGGCCCTCACCTACTTCGAGCCGGCCCTGCGCGCCGTACTCAAGAAGGGTGGCTTCCTGACCCGCGACAGCCGCGTCGTCGAGCGTAAGAAGTACGGTAAGGCCAAGGCCCGCCGGTCCTTCCAGTTCTCGAAGCGTTAATCGTTTCGGACTGCAGACTTTCGAAAGGCGGAGCTTCGGCTCCGCCTTTTTTCGTTTGCAGCATCGATCAAGATTTGGAATTTGCGCATCACGCCGCAATACTCAACATGCCGGCCATCTCCATCGCTACCGAGAGCCTATCATGTCGACAGTTTCAGCCTCACCTTTTGCCCAGTTGCCAGAAGCGCCCTATTACATTGTCGCGTTCTCTTCCCGTCGTACCGAGGGCGAGAACGGCTATGGCACCATGGCCGATACCATGGTGAAACTGGCCGGCGAGCAGCCGGGCTTTCTGGGGGTCGAGAGCGCGCGGGGCACCGATGGCTTCGGCATCACCAACTCCTTTTGGGCGGACGAAGAGAGCATCCGGGCCTGGAAAGCCGTCGTGTCGCATATGGCAGCACAAAAGCTTGGACGCGAGCGGTGGTACGAGGAATATCAGGTGCGGATCGCTCGGGTTGAGCGCGCCTACGGTTTTGGCAAATAGGAACGAGACGACATAGGAACGAGACGACATGGCGAGCAAATCCATCGACAATGCGTTCACCGCAAAGTCTGTCCGCGGTGCAGCGACCGACCCGACCTATGCAGGCGCCCTCTCCTTCATGCGGCGCAGGTACTCCAAATCGCTGGAAGGGATCGACGCCGTCGTTCTCGGCATCCCCTTCGATGCCGCCGTGTCCAACCGGCCCGGCGCCCGGTTCGGGCCGCAGGCCATCCGGCGTGCGTCGGCAATCTTCGACAACGACCCGCAATACCCCTTCTCGCGTGATCTGTTCGAGGCCATGGCCGTCATCGACTATGGCGATGTGCTGCTCGACTACGGCAACCACCAGCAGACGCCGGGACTGATCGAGAAGGAAGCCGAGACGATTATTGCATCGGGCGCCTTTCTTCTGGGGCTTGGCGGCGATCATTTCATCACGTGGCCGCTGCTCAAGGCGCATGCGGCCAGGCACGGTCCCCTCGCGCTGGTCCATTTCGACGCGCACCAGGACACCTGGGACGACGACGGCCAGCGCATCGACCACGGCTCGTTCGTGGCTCGTGCCGCGCGTGAAGGCGTGATCGATCCTGCCCGCTCCATCCAGATCGGCATCCGGACACACGCCCCGCAAGACTTCGGCATCAAGATCCTGCACGGATACGAGGTCGAGGATCTCAGCGCCCAGGCGATCGCCGACCAGATCCTCGCCCATGTCGGCGACCGTGCCTGTTACCTCACCTTCGACATCGATTGCCTCGACCCGGCCTTCGCGCCGGGCACCGGCACACCGGTCGCAGGCGGCCCCTCCAGCGCCAAGATCCTTTCGGTGCTGCGCAAATTGCAGGGGCTCGATATCCGCGGTGCGGACGTGGTCGAGGTGGCTCCTGCCTACGATCATGCGGACGTAACCGCCATTGCTGGTGCAACGGTGGCCATGTATATGCTTGGATTGAAGGCGGAACGGCTCGCAGGACGCTGATGCGGCATCGGCACGTGCTCGAAGATCGAGTCAACCGACTGCGCTAACCAATTGAATTGACGGGACAAGGGCGATGGCAAAGATTTTCATTGATGGCGAACACGGCACTACGGGCCTGCAGATCCGCACGCGCCTGGCCGCCCGCCGCGACCTCGATCTCCTGTCTATCCCCGAAGCCGAACGCCGCAATCCGGCCATGCGGGAAGACCTGCTCAACAGCGCTGACATCGCAATCCTGTGCCTGCCCGACGATGCATCGCGCGAAGCTGTCGGCATGCTCGCCGGCAATAACAAGGTACGCATCATCGACACGTCGACGGCCTACCGCGTAGATCCTTCGTGGGCCTACGGCTTTGCAGAGATGGACAAGGCACAGAAGGCGAAGATCCGCGATGCGCGCCTTGTCTCCAATCCCGGCTGCTACCCGACGGGAGCAATCGGCCTCATCCGGCCGCTCCGGGCTGCCGGCGTCCTGCCGGACGGCTATCCGGTGAGCGTCAATGCGGTGTCCGGCTATACCGGCGGCGGCAAGCAGATGATCGCACAGATGGAAGACCCTGACCGCGAGGACGCGATTTCGGCCAACCACTTCGTCTACGGCCTGACGCTGAAGCACAAGCATGTGCCGGAAATGGAGATCCACGGCCTGCTGGACCGCGCGCCGCTCTTCTCCCCCGCTGTCGGACGGTTCCCGCAGGGAATGATCGTCCAGGTGCCGCTCTTCCTGCAGGATCTGAAGAACGGTTTTACACGCGAGAGCGTGCATAAGGTGCTGGTGGCGCATTATGCCGGCCAGAAGGTCGTCGAGGTGGTCGGCCTGGAGGAGAGCAAGAACCTCGCCCGGATCGACGCCGAGGAACTTGCCGGCCAGGACACGATGAAGCTCTTCGTCCTGGGCACGCCCGGCGGCGACCACATCAATCTCGTTGCGGTCCTCGACAACCTCGGCAAGGGAGCCTCCGGCGCCGCCGTGCAGAACATGGACGCCATGCTTTCGGCAGGATGACGACGAAGCTTCCATCACTGCCTACCGTCTGGCAGGTCGAGAGCGCGCGCCAGATTGCTGACACGGTAGTCGGCACCGTCTACGAGGTGACGCGCGCCGGCGGCGAGCGCGACATCGTCAAGGTGTTGAAGCCGAAAGCCCTGGACGACAGCCTTCGCGGCGCTGACTTCCTCGACTGGCGCAATGGCGCCGGGTGTGTGAGGCTCATCGCACGCTCCGACAATATCCTGCTGATGGAGCATGCGGGGACCCTGACGCTCAGGGACCGGATTGCCTCGCATGGCGACCGGGATGCGACGATGATCGCAGCCGCAGTGCTCAAGGAATATCACGGCGCTTCCGACCAGCGGCCACCCGCAAGCCTGCAGCCGCTCGACCGCTATTTCGAAAGCCTGTTCCGCAAGGCGAAGCAGGATCGCTCCGCCAACGGCAGCAGCATCTACGTCGAAGCCGCGGTGATGGCCCAGGAGCTTCTGGCCAACCAGCCGGACATGAAGCCGCTGCACGGCGACCTGCATCATGAGAACGTCATGCTCAGCCCGCGCGGCTGGATCGTCATCGATCCAGCCGGACTGGTCGGAGACCCGGCGCTCGATGTCGCCAACATGTTCTCCAATCCGATGGACCGTATCGACCTTACCCGAGACGAGGAGCGGATCGTCTGGATGGCGCAGGTGTTTGCCGAGACGCTGAACCGGGATATCCGCACGATCCTGCGCTACGCCTTTGCCTATGGCTGCCTGTCGGCAGCATGGCATGACGAGGACGGCAATGATGTCGAACGCGACAACGAACTAGCTGTCGCTGAAGCCGTCAATGCCGCCCTCGGCAGCACCTAGTTCAGAACCTTGACCGTCACTTCATGCGGGTACTCGCCAACGAAGGCGCGCCAGTGCGCGACGGCAAAGGCCAGAACGATCAACGCCATGCCCTGATGGGCCAGCGCCGTGTGGAGATGCACCTGCGACAGCAGCGTGGCGATGCCAATACCGGCCTGAACAAGGATGAGCCCGAGCATCACGACCGAACGGCGGGCGTGCGTCGTACCGGGAGCATCACGCAGCATCGCCACCATGTGCCAGATGGCCAGGAGGAGCAGCGCGTAGGCACCCATGCGATGCACGAACTGCACTGTCTTCGGGTTCTCGAAAAGATTGATCCACCACGGCTGCTGGATGAACAGATCGCCGGGGATGATAGCGCCGTCCATGAGCGGCCAGGTGTTGTAGGTCAATCCGGCGTCAAGCCCGGCAACCAGCGCGCCGAGGTAGATCTGCACCATGCAGAGAACCGCAACGAGAGCCGCCCCGGCCTTGGCCCGCCTATTGGGAGATGTGTCGTCGCTGTGCGGCGCAAGTCCACGCATGATCCAGACGCAGGCGGCGAAGATCAGACAGGCGATCGTCAGGTGGACGGCAAGACGATATTGCGAAACGCTGGTGAGCTTGCTCAGGCCCGAGGATACCATCCACCAGCCGATGAAGCCCTGGAACCCGCCAAGAGCGAGCAGACCTATCAGCGGCCGGCGAATGCGCGGCTCGATCTTGCCCGCAAGCCAGAAGAAGACCAGAGGCACTGCAAAGATGATGCCGATCCCACGGGCGAGGAAACGGTGCGCCCATTCCCACCAGAAGATCCCCTTGAACTCGTCCAGCGACATGCCCTTGTTGATCTGCTGGTATTGCGGAATACGCTTGTAGAGGTCGAACTCCTCCTGCCACTCGCCTGCGGATAGCGGCGGAATGATCCCGTGGATCGGCTTCCATTCGGTGATGGAAAGACCGGAACCTGTCAGGCGCGTTGCGCCGCCGACGATCACGAGACAGAAGAGCGTGACGATCACGATGCCGAGCCAGATGCGCACCAGCCTGCGATCGCGCTCACGCTTATGCGTGTGTCCAAGGATTTCCACTGCTGTTACGTCGGCCGCTGACATCGTCACTCCTGGGGGATTGGCGGTGGCAAGTCAAAATGCCCCGGTTTCTGGCGTTGATTTGCCCCATGGACCCGTGCAAAACAAGCCCCGGCGCTTTGCGGCATGCAGTCGCGGCCATTTTACGCGCCAGAACGCCAGGAGAATACAGATGCCGCAACGCCTGCGGAGCTTCATTGGAACAATCCTGATCATCTGCCTGGTGATCGTCTACGCGCTGCTTGCGACCACGATCGCCACCCTGACGCTTGCGACCTACCCTTGGTGGGTCCACCTGCTCTACTTCCTGTTCTCGGGCCTCGTCTGGATCCTGCCCGCCATGCTGATCATCAAGTGGATGGCAGGGCCGGTTCGCAAGAAGAACTGACAGCTCCGTTCCAGCGCGCTTAACCATAACACGATGGTGAGGAACGTTCGGGACCTCCTGTAAACTCAAAATTGGCAGGTCTGCCCTATGTTGCCCGTTGCAGCCCGGGACAGACTCCATATGCCAATTTCAAACGCCCAGTATGTGACGTCCGCCGACAAGGCCGCACCGACGCCTGCGGCGGAGCCCCTCTTCGCTTTCGCCGATCTGCGCCTGGACGTCGTGGATGATCCGTCCGAACTGGAAGCCGAATGGCGTTTGCTCGCCGCGCTGCCGCGCAATTCTCTGCATCAGGACTTCGACTGGTGCATGGCGTGGTGGTCCACCCACCGCCGGGCGCCGCTTATAGTCCGGGGCCGGATGCACGATCGTACAGTCCTCATCCTGCCGCTTGAGCAAGCGATCCAACTCACCTTGCGGATAGCGACCGTGCCCGGCGGCCGCTTCAACAACCTCAACAGCGGTTTGTTCAGCGCCGACTTTCCTGATCCTTCGCCGGAGGAACTCCGGCTAATCGTCGAATCCCTAAGCAAAATCCTGTCCCGAAGTGCCGACCTCCTGCTGGTCGACACGCTCGCTCGGACATGGGGCGGCTTTACGCATCCATTCGGCCGGCTCGCAACCGCCGAACATCCGACCCGGACCTTCCAGCTTCCCCTGCTGCGCGATACGGAGCAGACGATCCGCCAGCTGAACGCCAAGACCCGGAATCGGAGATACCGGATCCAGTGTCGCCGGCTGAACGCGGTCGGCGGCTTCGATCACATATGCCCAGGGTCTGCCGACGAACAGCATGCGCTTCTCGATCTCTTCTTTCAGCAGAAGGCGCAACGGTTCGCCGCCTTCGGTCTGCCGGATGTATTCCAGCCAGCCAGCGTGCGTGCATTTCTGCACGCCCTCATCGACCGGTCGCGGGACGGACCAGACCGCATCCTCACCATGCACGCGATCCGACTGCGAGAAGAAAAGGACGGGCGCATTGCCGCCATCGCGGCGCTGTCGCGCAAGGGCGGCCATGTCCTTTGTCAGTTCAGTTCAATTGACGAAGGGCTTCATCCGGAGGCAAGTCCCGGCGACCTGCTGTTCCGCCTGATGATCGAGCAGGCCATAGAAGAGGGCGCGACCGTCTTCGATTTCGGCCTGGGCGACCAACCCTACAAGCGCAGCTGGTGTACGCAGGAGACGGTCCTGCACGACATCCTCCTGCCGCTAACGCGGCGCGGCCGGCTTGCCTATCCCGTGCTCGCCGCGCTCCCTCGCGTGAAAGCCGCGGTCAAGAAGAACGCGGTCCTCTATTCACTGATGCAGAAGCTTCGGACCGCCGTCAGCCGCTAGCAATTCCTCAATGTTACGCAGCCCGGCTGCGGTCGGAGTTGAGTGCGGCCACGTCTGCGGCCATCACCAGCAGATTGTTGTAGCCTTCGAGCTTGAAGCTCTTCACCAGATCGGCAAGCGCCTCGCCGTCAGGATCGCTCACCGAGAAGATGATCTCGGCGTCGCGGCTGCGGGTCAGGCGCGCCACACCCTCCACATCTGCCGGACCGCATTCCAGGAGAACGAGGTCGTAGGCGTCCGAAAGTGCATCGACGATCATTGTCAGGCGTTCGACACCACGCATTGCGGCAACCGCATCGGCGTTTCCGTGCGGAACGATATGAGCTTCGGAAACGCGGTCCTGATGGATCGCCTCGCCAAACGCCGCATCGCCGCAAAGAAGATCCGTGATACCCGGCAATGGGCCGTCTACCATCAATCGGGTCGGGCATGCCGAACCCGTCATGTCGATGACGATGGCAGATTGCCCGCGATCAGCCACTTCTCGCGCCAACAAGACGGTGGCAGTCGATCCCCGGTCGCCCTCGGGCGATATCGCTATGGCAACGGATACGTCATAGCGAAGCAGGTATGTCGCAACGGTCTCTATGCTGAACGGCTCGTCCGTGGCCAAGGCCGGTGTTGGAGGTGATGCTGGGGCAGGTGTTGGGACTGATGCCATGGTTCGGGTTGATGCCTGGACTGCAGCCACGACAGGCGCAGGCTGCAAGAGTTCCGGCTCCTCGCGCACGTCTTCAACATCAGCGTTGAGCCGGTCGAATTCCGCAACCGCATCGGCCTGAATCTGGCGTGCGACCGTTTGCGCTTCGATCGGCCGTTCCTCACCCTCGTCAGGGAAGCGCAATGCCCTGCCCGAGAAGAGCTCGCTCATCATGATGGCGATCGCACTGAGGATCAGCGACGCGAGCGTCACGACGATGACGATCGGCAGCACCTTGGGGAAGTACGGCTCACGTGGTTCGATGGCGCTTGAAACGATGCGGGCATCGGCCGGTGCCGAGCCAGGATCCTGCCGGGATGCGGCCTCGCGATAGCGGGCAAGATAGGTTTCGAGAAGCTGCCGTTGTGCGGTCGCCTCGCGCTCGAGTGCGCGCAGTCCGACCTCGTCTTCGCCAACCCTGGCGGAATCCGCCTTCAACGTGTTCAGCTGCTGGACAAGCTGGCGCTCGCGAATACGAGAAACCTCCGCCTCGTTATCCAGGCTTGAGAGTATTTTCCGGGTCTCGCTGCCGATCTGTCGCTGAATGCCCTGAAGCTGCGCCCGAAGCCCCCGCAGGCGCGGATGGCTTTCCAAAAGCACGGTCGCCTGATCCGAGATCTGCGCCTGAACATTGGCCTCGGTCTCTTTCAGCCGCTGGATGACCTGCGAGCCGACGACATCCGCCAGAGTGTCCGATTCCCTGCCAGCCTCGACCGCAGTGCGGACATTTTCCGCCCGCGCTTCCGCATTGGCACGCTCGCCGCGGACGCGAGCAAGCTCTGTCGAAATATCGTTCAGCTGCTGCGATGCGAAGCTGCTGGTCTCGGTCGTCTGGAACAGGCCGGCATCGGAGCGATAGTCGGCAACTTTCCGCTCGGCTTCCCGCACGCGTTCCGTCAACGTGGCGATTTCCGGCTCAAGCCATTTTGCCGCGTTTGACTGCGTGTCGAGCTTGGCGCCGCTTTGCAGCGTCAGATAGACCTCTGCCATCTCGTTGGGGATCGCAGCCGCGAGTTTTGGATCGTGAGAAGAGAACTCGATCGCGATGACGCGGGAGTTCTCGACGGGGAATACCCTAAGCTTCTCCCGGAATTCACGGACGACACGTTCCTCCGGTGCCAGGTCCCGGGGGTTTTGCTTGACACCCAGCAGGACCAGAGGATTTGGAAACAGAGACTGGCTGTCCGGGTCGAACTCGGCGACCTCATATAGACGCAGATCCCGGGCAACCTGCTTTATCAGATCGCTGGACTGCAAAACCTCGGCCTGGCTTGCAATATTGAGTGCATCCAGGACGGGATCATTGCCCGCTTGCGGCTGCGCTCCCGAGAAACTGGGTGTGCGTGACTCGATCAGCAGCCTCGCCTCCCCCCTGAAGCTGGGCGTCATCAAGGTCGTTGCAGCGAAGGAGACCCCGGCTGCAAAAACAGCAATGCCGAGCACTCTTCCTCGACGCTGCCAGACCGCCGAGGCGAGGCGCCCCAGATCGATATCCGCGTCCTGATTGTTGCCCATTACGCCCGACATGCCCAAGCTCCAACCTTGCCAATACGCGCGATGGTAAACCCGTATGGTAACGCGACGGTTAATGGCTGCGATCGGACGACCGGGGGATGCGTGGGCTTTACTCGGTATTAACCCTAATGGTTCGATAACGGGTCTGTCCAATTGCACAGCCGGAGCTTGAAGCGAATGCCCTTCGCACGCAGAACATCCCTGATGGCACTCGCCCTCGCGTCTGTGGCGATGGGTCTGACGGCCTGTTCGACATCGCAGCCCGCACCGAAGTCCTTTCAGGAAGCAACCATTCAACCCTATCGCCTGGACAGCGGCGACCGGCTTCGCGTCACCGTGTTCGAGCAGCCCGGCCTGTCCAATAGCTATACGGTCGACCAGGCAGGCTACATCGCCTTCCCGCTGATCGGCCAGGTCGCCGCCCGCGGCGAGACCCTTCCCAAGCTTGAAGGTGCGATCGCTGCCCGCCTCAAGCAGGGATATCTCCGCGACCCGGATGTGACGATCGAAGTCGATCGCTACCGGCCCGTGTTCGTCATGGGCGAAGTGGGACGGCCTGGACAATATTCCTACGTTCCCGGCATGACCATCCAAAACGCGGTCGCAATTGCCGGCGGCTTCACCCCGCGCGGCTACCAGCGCGACGCCGACGTAACCCGGAGGATCAACGGCCAGGCCATCAGCGGGCGGACGCCGGTTTCGAGCCCCGTACTTGCCGGCGATACGATCTATGTCCGCGAGCGGCTGTTCTGATCGACCATGACCGATGCCGCAAAGCTGCGAATCCTGCACTGCTTCAGATCGCCGGTCGGCGGCATCTT
Source organism: Pseudorhizobium xiangyangii (assembly GCF_020531965.1). GTDB lineage: Bacteria > Pseudomonadota > Alphaproteobacteria > Rhizobiales > Rhizobiaceae > Neorhizobium > Neorhizobium xiangyangii. Next base: position 179,314 of record NZ_JAJAWH010000004.1, read on the forward strand.
TCGCCATGTCCGCGATCTGGTCGAAGAACAGCGGGCGGCCGGCCACGAGGTAGGCATTCTGTGCGACAGCACGACGGGCGGCGCCCATGAAGACCGGTTGTTCGACAGCATAACACCACTGCTTTCCCTGGGCCTGACGCGGATCCCGATGCGTCGCGCCATCACGCCTTCCGATCTCCCAGCCCTTTACAGGAGCTATAAGCATATCAAGAGCTTGCGGCCGGACATCTTGCACGGACACGGCGCCAAGGGTGGCGCACTTGCCCGTCTGATCGGCTCAACCTTGCGGGTAAACAAGTTTCGCGTAGCCCGCCTCTATTCGCCGCATGGCGGCAGCCTGCACTTCGATGCGTCCAGCCTGACCGGCAAGGCGATCCTCCGGCTGGAACGCTTCCAGGAGCGCTTCACCGACGCCCTCGTCTTCGTATGCGACTATGAGCGACGCACCTACGAAGCGAAGGTTGGGCACTCTCACACCCGCCAGCAGGTCATCCTCAATGGCGTTCGCGACCGGGAATTCGAGCCGGTGCCGGCGGGTTCCGATGCCGTCGATTTCCTCTATATCGGTATGCTGCGGGACCTGAAGGGACCGGACATCTTCATAGAAGCATTCGCGCAGACAGAACGTCAGTTGGGGCGCCCCCTGTCCGCGCTCATGATCGGCGACGGGCCGGACCGCGATCGCTACGAAGCCATGATCCTCGAACGCGGCCTCATGCGGCGGATACGGATGCAGGACGCCATGCCGGCACGGGAGGCTTTCGCCATGACACGCGCCGTCGTCGTCCCGTCTCGCGCCGAGGCCATGCCATACATCGTCATCGAGGCCCTTGCGGCCGGCAAGGTCGTCATCGCCTCCCGCGTCGGAGGAATTCCCGAAATCCTGGGCGCCGCGAGCGAGGCTCTCGCCACCCCCGGTGATGCCACCGACCTGTCCCGGATCATGGCACTGGCTGCCACCGATCCCGACTGGCACGACCGCGTCATGCCCAAGGCCACCGAATTCAGGTCCAGATTTTCGACGTCCGCCATGGCGAGCAACATGCTCGACCTGTACCGGAACGTGCTCAGCGCCTGATATCGGAACACAAGGCCCTAAAGCGTTTTTTAGCAACTTCCTGCTAGTCCGGGTGACAGAGCGGCCGGAGGTATGCCGCAGGAGGATCAGTGCGCTGAACGAACTGGGCAAAAAGGACCAATTCGACATCGAATCCCTGCGCCGTCAGGCCTCGGGTCAGATGACGGACGAGTCCGCGCGGGCCACGGAGGCCGAACCGGCCTCCGTACTCAACGCATTCGCACTTCAGATCGCCGAACAGTTTCGCGACGAGAATTATTCCCCGTCGATGCTGATCGGCCAGATCCGCCTCCTCGAATTCATGTCATTTCTGGCCATCGGCCTTCTTGCTGCCACGGCGCTGGCTGGAGCCGAAGGGACAGGGTTGGGCTGGAACCTCGCCGCCGTGACCGCAGGCGCGATCGTGACCGTGCTGCTGATGCAAGTGGCGGACGCCTATCACATCCCATCGCTGCGTAGCGCCTCGGTAGCCCGCAGGCAGATACTTGCAGCCGGCGCTGTCGGCTTTCTCGTATCGGCGGGAGGCCTCTATCTGGCGCAAGGTCAGGCCCACTCGATAACCGGCTATCTCACCTGGCTTGCCGGCATCGAACTGTTCCTGCTCATCGAGCGCCAGCTGGTGGCATTCGGCATACGCCACTGGGCCCGAAACGGCATCATGGAGCGGCGCGCGGTGATCGTCGGAGGCGGCGACCCTGCAAAGCAGCTGGTCCGCGCGCTGGAACAGCAGGCCGATAACGATATCCGCATTTGCGGCATCTTCGACGACCGGGGCTCCGCGCGCTCGCCGGCAGTGGTTGCAGGCTATCCGAAGCTTGGCACGTTTGCGGAATTGGTGGAATTTGCCCGCCTGGCCCGTGTCGACATGCTGATTATCGCGTTGCCGGCAACTGCCGAGGCCCGCATCCTGCAGCTCCTGCGCAAGCTGTGGGTCCTGCCGGTCGATATCCGGCTGGCCGCACATACGGACCGCCTGCGCTTCCGGCCCCGGTCCTACTCGCACATCGGCAGCGTGCCGATGTTCGACATTTTCGACAAACCGATCCGCGACTGGGATTCGGTCGCCAAGCGCACGTTCGACATTGCCTTCTGCCTGCTTTCCATCGCTCTCCTCTGGCCGGTGATGATCGGGGCCGCCATTGCAGTGAAGGCCACGTCGAAAGGACCGGTTCTCTTCGTGCAGAAGCGTCACGGCTTCAACAACGAGGTGATCGACGTTCTGAAGTTCCGCTCGATGTATACCAACCTGTCGGATCCGACCGCCAAGAAGGCGGTGACAAAGGGGGATCCTCGGGTCACGCGCGTCGGACGCTTTCTGCGCAAATCGTCGATCGATGAGTTGCCGCAACTCTTCAACGTCCTGCGGGGCGACCTGTCGCTCGTCGGGCCACGGCCGCACGCGGTCCACGCCCAAACCGGTGATCGCCGCTATGTGGATGTCGTGGAGAGCTACTTCGCCCGTCACCGGGTCAAGCCGGGTGTTACCGGCTGGGCGCAGATCAACGGCCTGCGCGGCGAACTGGACAGCGACGAAAAGATCCGCATGCGCACGGCCTACGATCTCCAGTATATCGAGAACTGGTCGCTGCTTTTCGACCTGAAGATCCTGTTCCTGACCCCGATCCGGTTGCTCAACGTGGAAAACGCATATTGAGCGTCATATCCCACGATGTCCGCGCCTCTGATGTCCGCCGATCGCTCGCGGGCCTGTCGGGATCGGCCATGATCGCCTTCGGCGTCTTCCTCTCCGGCTTCGTCATGTCGGAACCGGCGCCCTACGAATTGATCATGGCGGTGCAGATCGTGATCTGGTTCCTGTTCGGGCTGGCCATTTCGAGAACGGTCGCGGTCCCGCTTGCCCTGCTGCTCCTCTATAATGTCGGCGGGATGCTGTCGCTGCTGGTGATGCGGGATATCGGCGGCGGACCGATGTATGTCGCGGTCTCGACGTTCCTGGCGCTCACGACCATTCTTTATGCCGCCGTCATCGAGGAACGGCCGCAGCGTCTTGAACTGATCTTCAAGGCCTGGGTTGCCGCCGCCATTATTACCTCGATACTTGGCGTTCTCGGCTATTTCCATGCCTTCCCCGGCGCCGAAGCCTTCACGCGCTATGATCGCGCCATGGGAGCATTCCAGGATCCCAACGTCTTCGGGCCTTTTCTGATCGCCCCCATCCTCTACCTCCTTCACCGGCTTCTGACCGGGCGGCTAGAACAGGCCCCGCTTGTCGTCGCAGGCCTGCTTGTCCTGGTGTTCGGCGTCTTCCTTTCCTTTTCGCGCGCAGCCTGGGGATTGCTGCTGTTCAGCAGCGTGTCACTGATCTTCCTCATGCTGCTCAAGGAGCGTACCGCTGCGTTCCGACTGAAGATCCTGGCACTGTCGCTCGCTGCCGTCGTGCTTCTGGTACTCGCGCTGATCATCGCCCTGCAGTTCGACAAGGTCGCCGACCTCTTCACGACGCGCGCCCGTCTCGTTCAGGACTACGACGGTGCCCATATGGGCCGTTTCGATCGCCACAAGATCGGCTTCCTTTTGGCCATGGAGCGGCCGCTCGGCATCGGGCCGATGGAACTCGGGAAAATGTACGGTGAGGACGAGCACAATATCTGGCTGAAGTCCCTCACCACCTATGGCTGGCTGGGCTTCATCTCCTACGTCGTCCTGATCGGCTGGACCCTTGCCGCCGGGTTCAGATACCTGCTCCGCGAACGTCCGTGGCAGCCGCATCTGATGATCGCCTGGATCACGATCCTCGGACACTGCCTGATCGGCAATGTCATCGATACGGACCACTGGCGACACTTCTATCTCCTGCTCGGCATAGTCTGGGGCTGTATTGCGCTCGAGCAACGCCATCAGAAGACGAAACGTATCCCGGCCGGGCCAAATTCGGCCGCTTGACTTCCGGTCCACACGCACCAGATTCCAAACATGCTTACAGGAATACAATTGCGCGCCGGGCGTGCCATGGCAGGCTTATCAGTGACGGAGCTTGCGAACACCACAGGTCTTTCCACCGACGCAATCGAAGAGGCCGAAACGGCGACCGCCGTGGATCCGGCTGTCGTCGAGCGATTGCGCCTCACACTGGAATCGAAGGGCGTGGTCTTTCTGGCGGCGGGCGAGGACAATCCGGGCGCCGGCCCCGGGGTCCGGCTTCGGCAACGCAATGCTGACGACGGCATTCGCCCCCAGAATCTCAGCTCCGCCAACGACGGCTAGCTCCCCTGCACGATGCCCAAGGCTCGGTCGAAACTTCATTCGCTGCGGAACTTCTCGGCATAACGGGCGTTGTACCGGATATGCGTGCTGGGGAAACACATGAGCGAGCGTATCGATGCAGGTCAGATCGGTCTTCGCAAGGTCTGGAGCGTAAGCGAGTTCGCAAAACGCTACAGGCTCGAAAGAGAAGAGGAAAACCGTCTTCTAAAGCTGCTGGGACCATTTGCATCGGAGCAGGAATTGCTCATGAATGCGTCACGCGCACCCCGGTTCCGCTAGACTGAATTCCGAACGAGATTCGAACGGCAAAAGGCTGCAGCTAGAGGCAGCGGCCTTGTTCTGCTCGCGTTTTCGGGCGGCGTAACATAACAGAGGCAGTCCGCGCGGGACTTGATCATCCCACCCGCGTCGCCTGTCGTATCAGTGGAGCGAGAACTCGCCCTTACGGAGAAATACCATGCTGAAAATGTTGGCAAAAACGGGACTAACCCTAGCTCTGGCACTCGGCACAGCGGGGGCCGGTTCAACGATCGCCAATGCACAGGATATCGAATTGCGGATCGGCCCCGATGGCGTCCGTCCGGTTATCCGTGATCGTGACCGTGATCGCGACTATGAGCGCAGGGATCGCCGCCGCGACGAATGCAGCCCGCGCGAAGCACTGTCGATCGCACGTGACGAAGGCCTCCGGCGCGCAGAAGTCACCCGCGTTACCCGTCGTAGCGTGACGGTCGAAGGTATGACGCGACGCGGCCCCGATCGTATCGTCTTTGCAAATGTTCGCGGCTGCCCGGAAATCTAGACCAGCCTGACAAACTTGAAAGCCCCGCCACTGCGGGGCTTTTTCGTAACTGGCGCTAACCTGCTATAGGCTTCTGTGCAAGGAGCCAGAATTTTTCTTGCATTAAAATACGAACGTTCATAAATTAATCCCAATCTTTCTGGAGATTGAATTGGGACGCACGAGAAAAATAACAACTGACGACATTCTGGATGCCGCGGAACGCGTCGTGACGCGGCTTGGCGCGGCGGGTCTGTCTATTGACGCCGTTGCACAGGAAGCGGGTGTCAGCAAATCCCGGGTCGTCTACGATCACAAATCGAAGAGCGCTCTTCTCGAAGCCCTGATCGACCGCACGCTGTCTGAGGAATTCAAGCGTGTGAAACAGTCCGTCGAAGCGCATACTCACGCCCCTCACCCCGAACTTTTCGGGAGGATCACACTGGCTGAACAGGCGCCGGACGACATCGACAGGGCCGTCGCCCTGGCGATCAGCGCCGCCATGTCCACGGAAGAAAAGGTGCAGCGACAGATGCGCGAGTGGACTGCGACAGACCTCAAGGCGATGTCCGGCGGCAAGCATCCCAAGGCTGCACTGATGGCCTACCTCGCACTTACGGGCTTTTACTGTACCGAACTCTTCAGTTTTCACCGCTGGGACGCGGAACAGCGGACTGAAATCCTCGAAGGCATCAGGACGATCTACGCCACCTACCCCGACAACGCCCAATTTGTTCCCCAAGATGACACGCCAAGGGTTTGAACCATGATTACTCTTCTGTCTCCCCGCCTGAAGGCCTACCTGCTCACCGGCGTCCTAGTCGCAACCTCGACCGGGTATGCCGCAGCCCAATCCGGTGGCGAAATGCCACCGCCCGCGGTCGGTGTCGTCGAACTGGCGGCTCGTGCGGTGCCTGTGATGAGCGAACTGCCGGGCCGCATTGCGGCAACGCGGGTTGCCGAGGTACGGGCCCGTGTCTCCGGCATCCTCCAGGAGCGGGTTTTCGCACAGGGAAGCCTGGTGAAGGAGGGCGACGTGCTCTACCGCATCGATCCGAGGCTCTTCCGGGTTCGTGTCGCCAGCGCCGAGGCATCACTGCAGAAGGCGAAGGCCGTGCAGCAGAACGCCCGCCAGCAGCTCGAGCGCCAGAAGACATTGCGCGAGCGCAACGTCGCCACAGGCATCGATTACGATACGGCCGCGGTCAATCTGGCGCAGGCCGACGCGGACGTAGCTCTTGCTGAAGCAATGCTCGAAGAGGCGCAGATCAACCTCGAGTATACCGAGGTCCGTGCGCCCATTACCGGCATTATCGGAGCGGCACTCGTCACCGAAGGCGCACTTGTCACGGCGGATGGAACCTCGAATCTTGCGCTCATCCAGCAGGTCGATCCCGTCTATGCCGACTTCACCCAATCGGCGCAGGACCTGATGAACCTCAAGCGGGCCGTCGAACAGGGCAAGCTTGCCAGTCCCGCTCCCGGTCAGGCTCGCGTCGAACTCGTGTTTGACAACGGCACGGTCTACGGCGATTCCGGCCGACTGCTGTTTGCAAGCGCCAGTGTCGAGCCTACGACCGGCCAGGTGACGCTGCGTGCAGAATTCCCGAACCCCAAGGGAGACCTCCTGCCGGGCATGTATGTTCGCGTCCGCGTCGAGCAGGCCATCCGCGAGGCCGCGGTGACCGTTCCCCAGCGGGCGGTGTTGCGCACGGAAGCGGGCCAGGCGCAGGTCTACGTTGTCGATGCCGAGGGTACCGCAGAGCTCCGCAATATCACTCTCGGCGCCGTCACCGGTTCGGACTGGGTGGTCGAATCCGGTCTGAACGATGGCGACAGCGTCATCGTCGATGGCGTCCAGAAGGTACAACCCGGCGGAAAGGTCGCTGCGGAGCCGTGGACGCCCACGGCCAGCCCAGGCGACCAGAACTCCCGACAAGATCAGGCGACCGAGTAACCGATCATGGCACACTTCTTTATCAGGCGCCCCATTCTTGCGTGGGTCTTCGCTATCTTCATTTCAATCGCCGGCGTGATCGCCCTGCCCTTCCTGCCGATCGCGCAGTACCCAAAGGTCGCGCCGCCGCAGATAACGATTTCGACCTCCTACCCCGGCGCGTCACCGCAGGAAATCTATCAGGGAGTGACCCGGCAGATCGAGGAGGAGTTGAACGGGGTCGAAGGCCTGCAGTACTTCGAATCCACGTCCGACAATTCCGGCTCGGTGAGCATCAACGCGACCTTCGTCGCCGGCACGGATATCGACCAGGCTTCCGTCAACGTGCAGAACGCCATCCGCCGCGTCGAGGCCCGCCTCCCGGCGACCGTGCGGTCTCAGGGCATCAATGTCGAGGAAGCCGGATCGGGCTTCCTGATGATCGTGTCGCTGACATCCACCGACGGCACACGCGACGAGGTCGCCCTCGGCGACTACCTGAACCGCAATGTTCTCGGTGAACTGCGCCGTATCGACGGCGTCGGCCGCGTCCAGCTCTTCGCAGCGCAGCGTGCGCTTCGCGTCTGGGTCGATCCCGACAAGATGGTCGGCCTCAACCTTACGGCCGAAGACGTCAATGCGGCGATTACCGCCCAGAATGCGCAGGTTGCCGCTGGCCAGATCGGCGCAGCGCCCAATCCCGTCACGCAGGACATCACCGCCACCGTCCTCGTCCAGGGCCAGCTGACGAATGTCGCGCAATTCGAGCAGATCATCCTGCGTGCCAATCCAGACGGCTCGACCGTCCGACTTAAGGATATCGCCCGCGTCGAGGATGGTGCGGAGACCTACAACTTCTCCAGCCGGCTCAATGGCCAGCCCAGTGCTGCGGTAGCAATCCAGCTGTCCTCCACCGGCAATGCCGTCGCTGTCTCCAATGCCGTCCAGGAGAAGATGGCGGAGCTTTCGCGATTCTTCCCGGCCGGCGTCGAGTACTCCGTACCCTACGACACCAGCCCCTTCGTGTCCGCTTCGATCGAGAAGGTCCTCTATACGCTGGTCGAGGCGGTCGTTCTCGTCTTCGTCGTGATGTTCATCTTCCTCCAGAACTTCCGGTACACCATCATTCCCACGCTGGTGGTTCCTGTCGCGCTGCTCGGAACAGTGGCGGTCATGTACGCCACGGGCTTCTCGATCAACGTGCTGACCATGTTCGCCATGGTTCTGGCGATCGGCATTCTCGTCGACGACGCAATCGTCGTGGTCGAGAACGTCGAGCGCATCATGGCGACGGAAGGATTGTCCCCGAAGGCCGCAACCAGGAAAGCCATGAGCCAGATTACCAGTGCGATCCTCGGGATCACGCTGGTTCTGTCGTGCGTCTTCATCCCCATGGCGTTCTTTCCGGGCTCGACCGGTATCATCTATCGCCAGTTCAGCTTGACGATGGTGACGTCGATCCTGTTCTCGGCCTTTCTGGCGCTTTCACTCACCCCCGCCCTCTGCGCGACCTTCCTGAAGCCGATCAAGGGCGGGCATCACGAGAAGAAGGGCGTCGGCGGCTGGTTCAACCGCAAGTTCGATGGGCTGACCTCGCGCTATACTATTGCCGTCGCCGGAATAGTGCGGCGTGCGGGACGCATGATGGTCGTCTATCTGGCACTCGTGATCGGGCTGGGATACCTGTTCGTCAACCTGCCGAGCTCGTTCGTTCCGAACGAGGATCAGGGCTTCCTCATCGTCGACATCCAGGGCCCGCCGGAGGCGAGTGCCAACCGTACCCTCGCATCGGTCAAACAGATCGAGTCGATCTTCTCCGCCGAACCGGCGGTCGAGAACATCGTGTCCATCCTGGGCTTCAGCTTCTCGGGGAACGGGGCTAATGCGGCTCTCGCCTTCGTGACGCTGAAGGACTGGGCGGAACGCGGAGAAGGCAATTCGGTCCAGGAGATCGCCGACCGGGCGAACATGCAGCTGTTCGGCCTCAAGGACGCAACCACCTTCGCTCTCTCTCCTCCTCCGATCGAAGGCTTCGGCACATCGAGCGGTTTCTCCTTCAGGCTCCAGGATCGCACCGGCCTTGGGCAGGATGCGCTCAAGAAGGCAGGCGATCAACTCCTGGCGAAAGCCTCGCAGAGCGGGATCGTGACCGGCGTGCGCATGGAAGGGTTGCCGGACGCAGCGCAGGTTCTCCTCGTCATCGACCGCGAAAAGGCGAACACGTTCGGCGTTTCCTTCGCCGATATCAACAACGCCATCACCGCCAATCTCGGCTCGTCCTACATCAACGACTATCCGAATGCGGGACGCATGCAGCGCGTCATCGTGCAGGCGGACGATCGCGAGCGTCTGCAGGTCGAGGATGTTCTCAATCTGAACGTGCGCAATGCGAGCGGCGGGATGGTTCCCCTGTCATCCTTCGCCATTGCCCAGTGGCAGAAGGGTGCTCCGCAGATCGTCGGCTACAACGGCTATCCGACGATGAGGATCTCCGGCGCGCCGGTGCCTGGCCAATCGTCGGGCGCGGCTATCGCCGAGATGGAGCGGTTGGCGGCGGAACTGCCGGAAGGTTTCGGCTTCGAATGGTCGGGACAGTCGCTGGAAGAAATCACCTCGGGCACGCAGGCTCCTATCCTGTTCAGCCTCAGTATTTTGTTCGTCTTCCTGCTTCTGGCTGGTCTCTACGAAAGTTGGTCCATTCCTCTTGCGGTGATGCTGGTCGTGCCCTTGGGCGTCATCGGCTCGGTTCTCGCCGTCATGCTGCGGGACATGCCGAACGACATCTACTTCAAGGTCGGGCTGATCGCGATCATCGGGCTTTCAGCAAAGAACGCCATCCTGATCGTGGAATTTGCGAAGGACTACTACGCCGAGGGCCGATCCCTCATGGATTCCGCGGTGGATGCAGCCCGGGTGCGTTTCCGCCCGATCATCATGACGTCGCTGGCATTTACGCTCGGCGTCGTGCCGCTTGCCATCGCGACCGGTCCGAGCGCGGCCAGCCAGAATGCCATCGGCACGGGCGTGCTCGGCGGAATGATCTCCGCAACAGTCCTGGCGGTGTTCTTCGTCCCGGCCTTCTTCGTCTTCGTCCTCAAGCTCCTGCGGGTGAAGCCGCCGGTGGAGGAGGACAAGGATGAGGTGGCGGCACCGCGGGAGCCTGCAACAGATCCTGTTCGCTAAGTGCCAAGAATGGTTTGATGCGAATGGATGACGGCGCCTCCGCTATCCGCCGGACTGCCTGAGCAGACCAGATACCGCCCGGATATTTATCATCCGGGCGGGCGCTTCCCACCCACCGCCTGCGCAATCCGGATCGCGTTTAGATGTCCCCGGCGAGCTGACTTTCGGTCAGTTGCAGCGTCAGCATGTACTGGCTGACCAGTTCCGATTTTGCTCGCTCGGCGTCGCCCTGGATGGCAGCTTCCATGATGCGCGCGTGCTCGGCGACGGAATCCCGACGAGGATAGCTCTTGACCATGGAAATGTAGCGGTAGCGTTCCGCGTGATCCATCATCTCGTTGCACATACGGATGATCCAGACGGAGCCGCAGGCGGCGATGAGGGCGTTGTGAAAGGCCCTATGCCGCGCCTCCCACTCGGAATTGTCGCCCCCATCCTCCGGCATCCGTATCGGCGTGCTGGCCAGCCTGTGGAAGGTGAGGATGACGTTGTCCTCCCATTGCTGGGTCCGGTGGGCGATCGATTCCTCAAGCGCCTTGCTCTCGATCCAGCAACGGGTTTTCACCAGATCGCGAAAATCCTCGATATGGATTTCGGGAATGAAGAAGCCGCGTTGATCCTTCCTGTCGACCAGGCGTTCCGACGTCAGCCTGTTCAGGGCCTCGCGAACGGGATTGGCGCCCGCTTCGTAGCGGGCGGCGATCGCGTCTATTTGCAGTTTCTGCCCCGGCTTGAGAACGCCCTTGAGGATATCGGTCCGCAGCCGCTGGTAAACCAGCGTTGCCGTGGTCGCCTTCTCGGGCGTTTCAGTCAGGAGCTGGGGCTTCATCGTCGGCTTTCAGATTACCTCCCCTTGGAGGCCGCAGTCGTGCTGTGCCAGAAGACGACGCGGCGCTCAACCCATACGACGACCCAGAAAAGAGCCAGGCCGAGCAGGCTGAGATAAAGGATCAGCGCGAAGACGCGGGGGGTGTTCAGCTGCGAGGCTGCCACCCGGATCAACTCTCCGAACCCCTTTCCGCCGCCGATGAACTCGCCGGTAATTGCCCCGGCCATGACGCCGACCGCTGCAATTTTCAGCCCTGTGAACATCTGAGGAAGGCCGACCAGGAGCTTCATCTTGAACAGGGTCTGCCAACGGCTCGCGCCCATCGTCTTGAACAGCATCTTGGCGTTCTCGTCGGCGGCATGAATGCCCGCCGCCGTTGCGACCACGATGGGGAATGTCGCGATGAAGGCCGCAAGAGCAACCTTCGACGCAATGCCGAAACCCAGCCAGGCCAGGAACAGTGGCGCGAACGCAACCTTCGGCATCGTGTCGATGGCCACCAGAAGAGGCAGAACCGCACGCTCGCCGAACACGGATTCACCGACGATGATGCCAAGGGTGAAACCTATGGCGATCGCAATTGCGAAGCCGAAGAGGACTTCCTTCACCGTCACCCACAACGCCGCGAGCATGTAGCCGCCGCTGAACAGGTTCTTTCCGATGAAGACGATGTCTCCCGCAGTCTCCATCGGGGATGGCAGGATGATCGGAGAAACGATGCCGCTGAGATGTACCAGCTGCCAGATCCCGACGAGTGCAAGAAGGTTGATGATGATTCCGGCCGAGCGTGGCAGGGTCTCGATCAGCGAGACGGGTTCGGACCACGTCGTCTGCTCGACTTCATCCGACGTCGGCGTATGCGTCATAGGAAGGCTCCCTTGTCGAGTTGTGCTCGGATCCGCTTCACGTAGCTTCCGAACTTCGGCTCGGTCATCATGTCGAGCGAACGGGGCCGCGGCAGATCGATGTGGATCGCCTCCACGAAACGCCCCGGCCGCGGAGACATGACATAGACGATGTCCGACAGGATGACCGCCTCCGGGATGGAATGCGTCACCAGAAAGGCCGTCGCAGACCGCTCCATGCAAATCCGCTGCAGCTCCATGTTCATGAAGTCACGCGCCAGTTCGTCGAGCGCGCTGAACGGCTCGTCCAGCAGGAGGACGGCAGGTTGCGTGATCAACATCCGGCAGATGGCCGCCCTCTGCGCCATCCCTCCCGACAGTTCGCTGGGCATCGCGTTCTCGAACCCCTCGAGACCGACCAGTTTAAGGAGGGCCCTCGCCTCGTCATGCTTTGCCTTGGCAGAGGCCTTTCCATCACGGATTTCGATGGGCAGGACGATATTCTCCAGGGTCGAGCGCCACGGAAAGAGCGTCGCCTGCTGGAACATCATGCCGATATCACGGCGTGTGCCCGTGACAGGCTTGCCTTCCAGCACGACCTGCCCCTTGCTTGGCGGGACAAGCCCCGCCATGATTTTCAGCAATGTCGTCTTTCCGCAGCCGGATGGACCGATGACTGACGAGAAGCTTCCCTCGGTCAGGGTAAGATCAACCTCCTCCAATGCCCGGACATGACCGTGTGCATAGTATTTGGCGACCCCTCGAAGCTCGTAGACAGGTCGGCCTCGCGGGCCGACCTGTTCACCGATGGTTCTCTCCAGAACCGTCATTGATTCCATTTCTCCACGAACTCATTGGTGTAGGCGGCGTTGAGGTCCTTCAGCGGCTCGGACAGGGCGCCCGTTTCCTGCAGGCTGGCGTGCCACATCTCCCAGTGTTCCGGCGGCTGATAGCCCCAGGGCGTCTTGGGATCAGCCGGCGTTACCCGGTCCTGGATCGCAGTGAGCAATGTCTCCGCGAAGGCCTTGTCCTCGCCTTCCTGCGGGTTCCCCGCGGCAGCATGCTCGAGAACCTTGTCCTTGTTGGCGGGATCCATGCCGAACTTCACGCCCTTGACCAGCGCTTTCCCGAAGCCCTCGATGACATCCGTGTTCTCGGTCATATAGGTTCGGGTAACCGCCCAGCCGTTGCCGAAGTAGGAAAGGGCGCCGTCCGGGGTGATCTCCCTCAACGGAATGCCCCTCGTCTGGATGATCGCGGAATCGCTGACGGCGGCCGCATAGGCAGAGACTTCGTCATTCATGAAGGCAGCGACCGCGGTGCCGCCATCGCCAACGGGAAGGAATGTATAATCCGCGCCCTCGGAAAGCCCCGCCTCTGCCATGATGGCCCGCGTGAAGCCGACTTCGGCTCCGTCGGCCGTGCCCACTCCGATGACCGCGCCCTTGAGATCCGCAGGCGTCTGGACCTTCGACTCGTCCTTGACCACAAGGCCAAACACCGATTTCGGAAAATGATTGTAGATGAACACGACGTCTTCGCCGCGCGCCCGTGCGCCAAGCAACGGCCCTGGCCCCGGATTGCCAATCTGCGCCTGACCGGAGGCCATCGTCTGCAGGACAGATGCCGAGCCGTTCACCACCTCGACGTTGACGTTGAGCCCTTCCTCCTCGAAGTACCCCTCCCCCTTCGCCACGAAGAGCGGGAAGTTATTGATCGCCGAGGGGTTCGGAACGACGATGGTGATGTCCTTCACGTCCTGCGCGGTGGCAGGAAAAGCTGAAACCAGGGCGAAGACAATGGCGCCGACGCTTCCGATCGTGCCCAGATGCGATAGTTTCCTCATTCCGTTTCCTCCCAAAAACGCCGCTGTCCTCAGCGGATGACGAACATCTAAAACATCGATCTCACCCATTGTCAAAATAATCTATGATTATGCTGCATTGCCGCATTTTATAAGGATCGTAGATTTTTCTGGCTGCGGCGCCAAATCTGAATTATGAACGTCACCGGTGAACTGGAGGAGGAACCATGGATACCGCGGTCAAAAGAAATTTCGTAATCTCGCCACTGCCGGCAGCAAGCCTTGCTGTCGTCGGCACCGCAGATGCCTTTCCTGTGCGTCGCATCTATTGCGTCGGGCGCAACTACGTCGCCCATGTGCGGGAAATGGGCGGCAATGAAGAGCGCGACCCGCCGATCTTCTTCCAGAAGCCGACCGATGCCATCGTTGCGGACGGCGGAAACGTGCCCTACCCCACAAAGACGGACGATTTTCACCATGAAATGGAAATGGTGATCGCTCTGAAATCCGGTGGCACCAACATTCCGGAGGCCGAAGCGCTCAGCCATATCTACGGCTACGGGGTCGCACTCGACATGACACGCCGCGATATCCAGGGCAGCGGCCGGCCTTGGGAGATTGCGAAATCATTCGATCATTCCTGCCCATGCGGCCCGATCACGCCGGTGGAGAAATGCGGCCACATTTCCTCGGGCAACATCAAGCTGACCGTGAATGGCGAGACGCGTCAGCAGTCCGACATCGAGCTTCTGATCTGGAAAGTGCCTGAAATCATCGCCAACCTGTCCACCTACTTCGAACTGAAGGCCGGCGACATCATCTTGACCGGCACGCCGCATGGCGTTGGCCCGGTGGTGCGCGGTGACGAGCTGGTGGGAACGATTGCGGGCCTGGAGCCGCTAACCGTCCGGATCACCTGATCATCTGCCACACATGCCGGTGAGCATCCAGGTCCCGGCTGCCTACTCTCGGCATTTCCACGACCACTGAAAGCCCCGTCGTCCCGGCGGGGCTTTCAGCATTTCGGCGCTGTGACCTTTGGGGAAGAAACGATCTACGGTTTCAGGTGTGTTGATTGTGACGTCAAAACCTGACCCTGAATTTGGCATCGAAGCCATTCTCGTAGGCATCGTTGCCGAATTGGCCGGTGTAGCTGATACCGAGCGTTGCATCCGAAGACACCATGAAATTCAGCCCCGCCTCGATTGTGGCGGCATCCTTGGTGATCGGCACGCCATCGACGGCGAAAGCCGATGAACCGACGAAGCTGTTGGTCGAACTGGTGGCAAGGTCACCATAGGCATGGCGCCAGCCGATTGAGCCCTGCGCACTCGCCATAAGACCGCCCAGTGTGAACGCTTTGGATGCCCGTACGCCAAGCGTGGTAAACGCGGTATCCAGTGTGTCGCTACCGACCGACAATGCGGCGGCTGTGCTGCCGCTTTCCATAAAACTGTCCGTATGAACACGCACGTAGGCCAGGTTGGCAAACGGCTCCAGGAACGTTTCTTCGTCGCCCCAGCGATAGGCAAGTTCGCCATGGGCCTGAAGAGTGCCGGCATTGTAGTTACTCCCCAGACTGTCGGAGAAGCCTGAGAAATATGCCAGGCGTTCCATCTCAACCTTGCTCCAGGTGTAGGCAAGACCGGAACGAAGCGCCAGTGCACCCTGCGGCATGGCCCATTGTGTGTCCGTATAGGCGCCGAGCGTATAATTATCGCTTTGCCCTGACGATGAACGCTCATTGAGATCAAAGGTTGTTCTGCTGTAGCCCGCAAGGAAACCAAGGCGCCAGTTGTCAAGAACCATACCATCCACACCGGTGACAAAGCCACCTGTCGTATAGTCGAGCCCGGCGGCATTGCCATTGCCATCGTATCTGTCCCAGGAGCCATAGCCCTGCATCCAGGCGCCATGGTCTACAGGCTTTGCGGCGGGCGTGAAGCTGTCGAAAGCGTCGGGGACCGTTTTGGTTTCCGGTCCATAGGCCATAACAGGCAGGGTTGGCGTGGTGCCGGAGGCTGAACGCAGCCGGTTGTTCATCGCATTGCGGACGAACTGGCTGCTTTCAACAAGCGCTGCCTTTGCAGAGGCATGCGCTTCGCCGGACAGCTGGTCGAATGCATTGCGCGCTTCATCAGCACTCAGCATCAGCAGCCTGTTGTAAAGGCCCAGAGAAGGACCTGACTGCTCAAGCGTATCCAGGGCTTTCGCGGTTGCCATCTGGTTTTTTGTCTCAGCGACCGTTTCGAAGAGCACCTCATCGGCCCCCTTGGTCGAAACTGTCAGATATACATTTTTGGCATCATAGGTTTCGTTGGCATCGAGAAACGCGGATTTCGACACCGCATCGTCGAATGTGCCGCTTACCGCAGTATCCGATGTGAGGATCTTATATGTCTGCCCGTTCTGGTAGCTGCTCTGCGCATCCAGTGCGGTTACCGATATGACGCCGCCCAGAATGGACGCTGTTCCCATAACATGCGTGAGATCGCTGGCGCCGTCGCCTGCAATACCCACCGCATAGCTGGAACCGGCTGCGAACGTCAGATCACCACCGACAGTCAATGTACCAGAACCGCTCGTTGTCGATCCGGGAGAAAGCGTACCGCCACTCCGGACCATGGCCGAGCCGACTGTGCCTGTCCCGCTCAAAGTAGCGCCATCATAAACATGGGCACTGCTGACGATGCTGCCGTCGACCTGCAGCGCACCGCTATAAATGCCGGTATTGCCTGTGTAGCTGCTGTCACCCGTCAGGATCGTGGTGCCAGAACCGGTCTTGTTCACCGCTCCGCTGCCGGAAATCACGCCGGCAAAGCTGAGCGCATCGGACCGATTGAAAGCAAACGTTCCGTTGTTGGTGACATTGCCCAGAATGCTGCCGCTCGTGCCGCCATTGCCAAGCTGGAGCGTTCCGCCGGCAATCGTGGTGCCGCCCGTGTAAGTGTTCTCGCCAGTCAGCGTGGCAATGCCGCTGGTCGAGATAATCCTGCCCGAGCCCGTGACCGTGGCCTCCAGGAGGGCGGTGTCCCGTTGGTTGAACTCGATGCTGCCGTCATTTCGCAGGGTTCCCAGACCGACGATGCTGCCGGCTTCGATGTTCGCGCCTGGGGCGCCGCCGAACCGCAAGGCGCCGTTGTCGTTGATGACGAAGGTCGCGCCGGCACCGAAATGCAGCGTTCCCGGGCCGAGCAACAACGCTCCCGATCCGCCGCCCGCGACACCGCCCAGCCGCAATCGGCCGCCCGCGCCGATGAGGACGCTGGCGTCGGATACCTGGAGCGTACCGCTGCCGCCTCGGCCGCCGTTCGCCATGGCCAGGGTGCCGCCGCCGTTGGAGCCGCCGACCAGCAGATGCTCGGCCACCACCATTTCCGCACCGTTGCTCAACATCAGGAAGCCGTCGCCGCCGCGTCCGCCAGCAAAGCCGACCGTCCCGCCACCACCGCCGCCGCCGATCAAAATTGATCGATTGACGGTCAGGCGAGCGCCAGAGAACCCGAAGCTTCCAGTGAAACCATTACCGCCGCCGGCCGCATCCGAGGCGCCGCCGCCGCCGCCGCCCACGCCTACGTAATCGTAGGTGCGCGCGGTGGAGGTGCTCGCGCCGGCGGCGGCCGGCGCACCCTGGCCCGGTGCGCTGGCGGACACGGTTCCGCCGAAAATATCTCGAACCACTCCTCCGCTTGCACCGGAAACGCCACCCAGCGATTGGCCACCTGCGCCGCCCAATCCAGCACCGCCGCCGCCGGCATCCGTGCCCGGCGAGTGCGGGCCACCACCGCCGCCGCCGCCAACCCCGGCGCCGCCGCCGGCGCTGTTGCCGCCCACGTAGCCGCCCACGCCGCCATCGGACCCGGGGTTGCTGCCACCATTACCACCGGGATCCAGGTATCCGCCCGTTTCCACGCCGCCGCCGGCGCCACCGCCGTGGGGCCCTGTGCCGCCAGCGCCACCCCCGCCGATGCCGCCGCCGCCGCCGTCGCCGCCCATGCCGTTGCCACCGGGCTGGGCAGCCGCGGCACCGTCGCCGCCCCGTCCGATCAGATAGCTGTCGGCATGCGCGGAACTGGCCGAAAGCGGCCCCAGCAGAGCGGCAGCCAGCGCGAAGCAGCCCGGCGTCAGGCGCCAGGCGGCCAGGCTAGGCGCGATATACCACAGGGAGCGGCGGCGGGATGCGGCGATGGAAACGTTCGGGAGGGCGCCGCCAGCATAGCTGAACACCAGAAGCGCTGCCGTAGCGACACCCGAAAGCAAGGGCGACCGCCCCGCCGCCACCTGGCCGTTCGACCAGTCGGACGCACCGCGTCCGACAAGGGCGTCTTGCGACAGGCCGACATCCCCAGTTTCATGGAAGCGCTGTGATGAAACTGAAAGATATCGAGATGCGCGCATTAAATTTATGACCTTACTTAGGCGGTAATTTTGGCAAAAAAAGCGGGAAGAACGAGACGCAAAATATGCGCAAAATAATTTGACCCCGCCTTTTTCAGGCGGGTGTAAAGCAGTAGTCAGCGCCTGCAAATCAGCGCTGAAGTTTCACCGCGGGAATAAAAGGCTTTTCGATCCCGCGCAGGACCGGCACTGCGGGCTGCGTGAAGAGTGCTCTCTGCATTACGGGAACAATTGTCAGAACTTGCAAACGTCGCGTTCGGGGCTGAACTCATCGCCTCCGTGTCCGCCGCCCTCGAAACCGCTGGCGTCATTTTCATCGATCAGAAAAGAAATGGACCGGGCGTGCGTCCAAGGGGTCGGCAGGGCTCGTGTGCAATCGCGGCTCCGCAAAAAAATATAGCCAGCCCCGGGGAGAGCTGACTAGGTATTTGATTTAATTGGTCGGAACGGCAGGATTTGAACCTGCGACCCCTTGACCCCCAGTCAAGTGCGCTACCGGGCTGCGCTACGCCCCGACCTGCTCAATGAGCATGATTTCCCTAGTCTTTCAGCCATTCGGGCGCAAGCGGAAAATTGGTGCTTTGGAAGAAAAAGGGAACGGAACGGGGGAAAATGCAGCGTTCGGTGCAGAGAGTCCCACCAAAGTCCCACCAGATGTTTTCAATCTGTTCCGCCGTGTTGGCGGCCAATCCCGGAGTTCAGGATGGCTTAAAATCAGAAGACGATTTCGATGCGAAGCCCCCGTCCCGAACGGCGATGGCTTCGCGAAAACCCACCTTTTCCGGGCCAGCCTCGCGCACCTGATCTAGGTTTGTTCTGGTCTTTTCAAGTCAATCGGTCCGCAAACGGTCCGCGTGCGAGGTTTGTTCTCCCCATGAGGAGCGACCATGAACATGACGTTGCAGTCGGGTATCCATACCCGGATATCGCAGATGAAGACCTTTTCAGAAGCAGCCACCAGCTATGTAAAACACGGTGGAGAAGCAAAGTACCTCTTCAGGATCCTGCCTCATCTCGGTACCGCGATGCTGACAGACATCGTCCCCTTCGACATCAAGGAACTGTCGAAGGAACTTTATCCGACACAGAGCAGCGCAACTCGAAACCGATGCGCGATCACTCCAATCCGGGCGGTGCTCAACCATGCCTATGATCGAGGTTGGGCGCCGATCTTCAGGATCAGGAATTTCAGGGAGGAAAGACCGAAGCGGAAGAAGGCTGCATCGCAGGCATGGTTGCACGCGTTCGTCCGGCAATGCGGAAAAGACGGACTGCCTCATGTCGCTTGCCTCGTGCTCTTCATGAGCCAGACCGGCGCACGTGTTTCGGAAGCTATCTCGCTGCGGTGGCAGGATGTGGATTTCGTCGGTCGAACGGCGCTCCTGGTGAAGACCAAGACCGAGCACAACTCGGTGCGGTTTATGACGGACCAGCTCGTGACAAGAATGCGCGCACTCGCCACCGCCCCGGATCCCGAAGCTCGCGTATTCCGCTACCGGAACCGCCATTCTGTCAACGAGAGGATTTCCGCCGTCTGCAAACGCGCCGGCATCTCCTACAAGCCGTCTCACACCTGCGGCCGGCATGCGTTCGCGAACAACACGCTCGCGATGGGTATAGACGTCAAATCGACGATGGACGCCGGTGGATGGCGGAGTGTGGCAGTATTCCTCGGCACCTACGCCAATCCGCGCAATGCCGGTCGGGTTGTGGCGGACCGGCACAACCTTTATCAATTCGAGAATGACCTTTAAGAGAGGCCGCAATGACATTGCCTGATCAGGCTCCCCCTCAGTGGGGAAACGACCCATTGACGAAATTCTTTGACGATGCCCGGGGCAACCAGTACGCGACATTTTTCAATAAGAGGGCACCCTTCAACCGGTTAGTGGCAATCGACAAGGCCGTGGACGACCTTTTCAATGGCTCGAAAAATATTGACCCTTGGTTCCCCGCGACTGTGATGTTGCGAGCACATAGTAGCTTTCGGGCCGCTGTCAGTCTCGTGGCGTCCGGCCAGGTTTACGAGACAGCGACAATGCTTCGCCTTTGCATTGAGACCGCAGCTTACTCTTTATACATAGGCAGTGACCTCACTCGCGCCGAATGCTGGCTTCGACGCAGTGATTCGGAGCAGCATAAGGCGGCCACCAGGGCGATGTTCACGCACAAGAGAGTACTTGCGCAGATTGTTAAGGCGAACCAAACGCTCGGCTCTTTCTATTCCGAATTGTACGAACACGCGATAGATCACGGTGCCCATCCAAACGAGGCCGGTTACATGCGGAGTATGCGAATATCGGAACTTCCAGAAGGGAAAAGGTTTGAATCTGTTCAGCTCCACGCAGACGAGCGACTGATTGGCATAACCATCGAGAAGGTCGAGAAGGCAGGAATTTTCCTCCTGTGCGCTGCCCGCATACTGTGGCCTATCCGCTCCGATTTAGGTGGCCTCACTGAAACACTGCTCAAACTTGATCAGGCCGCCTACAGATCGACTTTCCGCGACGCAACTTAACACCCCCTTAGGACCATCTGTCTGAATCTATTGGGTGTCGTTACCGTGCCCGTCAGAGATCCGGTAGATTTCAGCCCAGTCCGCCGCGTCCCGCAGCCCCTTGAAAGAGGCATGACGCAGGGTGCCGGTGTGCGTCCAGGCCCGAAATTCTATTTCAGCGGCCAGAGTTGGCGCGGTCAGCACCAGCTTCTTTCCAGGAACGCGCACAGGAGGGTTGCTGGACTTCAGCTTGTCGAGTTGCTTCTTGAGCGCCCTCGCCTCGTCATGCTTGAACCCAGTCCCGACGCTCCCAACGTAGACAAAGTCCGGCCCCTTGAGGGCAGCGAGAAGCAGGCTTGCAATGGCTCCGGACACCGCCGTCGACGGCTCATAGCCGACGATCGCGAACGTTTCGCTTTGAACGCATTTGATCTTCAGCCAGTCACCGGTCCGGCCAGAGCGGTAAGGCCGGTCACGATGCTTGGCGATAATGCCTTCAAGGTCATGGGAGCATGCGTGGCGGAGTAGCTCGTCGGGATCCGCATCGAACTCATCAGACAGCCGGATGGCGCCTTCGAGCCCTCCGAGAAGACCGTCAAGGATGTTTCGACGCCCGGCATATTCCATCTTCGTCAGATCATGACCGTCGAGATAAAGCAGGTCAAAGGCGTACAGGATCGCATTGCCGGCCGGTAGCTTTCCGCCTCTCCCACCCAGCGAGTTCTGGAGGCGTCCGAAGTCAGAACGCCCCTGCTCATCAAGCACAACGGCCTCACCATCGAGAATCATTGTGCTCGGGATAAATTCACGCGCTGCGACTGCAATGCCGGGGAAACGGTGTGTCCAGTCATGCCCGCCCCGCGTAATGATCCGGACCTTGCCGCTCGCTTCGATATGGACCGCGAGCCGGTACCCGTCCCATTTGATCTCATAGGACCACTCATCGCCCTGAGGCGGCTTGCTCGCCAGCTTTGCAAGGCATGGCTCAATGCGTTCAGGCATGGGGTCGAAGGGGAGATCAGGCTGATGCGGGTCGCGCCTTTTAACCCTCCCGCCTTTGATTGGCAGGTTCTCGTCGACTAGCAGCGGAGCACTAGGCTTGCGAGGACGCTTCGTCATCCGCACATTCCATCACCGAGTGCTTAATATAGAGTGTCTTGTATGACCTGGCAGAAGAAATACCGCTGGACGCCGACGTGGCCCGGTGAAGGGCACGAAGACTGGAGCGCCTACGATGGCAAGATCTGCATCGGCCGGATCATGCTGGACAAGACCACGCACAGCCGCAAAGGAATGTTCATGTGGTCAGGCGGAGCGGCGCAGCACGAAGGCTTTCCACAGCGGATCATGCCCCACCAAGGCTGGGAGCAAGAGCACTGGCAAGCTGCGAAGGCTGTTGAGGATTGGTACGATAGGATGAGGGAGCGGAACGGGTTGCCGCCGAGCTAGCTCTAGGGGAACACCTCAGAGCGGGTGATCCAGAACGGATGACAGCGACTGTAGATCTCTCCCAGAAGCCGCGTCCGGACATCGTTCGGGTTTACCTCGATGATGTACGGGCTGGAGACATGGTGGCCGGTGGGCCGCTGTACGCCGCTTCCGCCGGGTCCATCGATCGAGAAATTCACCACCTGATAGCTGTTTCCGATCTCGCCGTTGAACCACGCGAAACCGGCCGGGGTGCAGGATCGCTTCTTCTCGAATTCGAAGACGGCGCGAGAGTGGCCCTCTCCATAGGGCTCAACCGACACCAGTCGAAATTTCCCATAGGCGGGCCAGAACCTTGTCTCCAGCTCTGGCCCAATGGTGAAGAACCCCATCATCAGGACCATCACCGCCGAGAGATAGATGCCGAGGAACGCGAGGTTCTTTGTGATCATGGGGCAAGCCCTCCCCTGATGAGGAACGCGACAAAGGCAAGGATGATCGCGCCGATGAAGGTTGTAAGAGCCCACTTGCCAAGGCTTTTGATCGACTTGATGTCGTCTTTGATGTTGGCGATGTCAGACTGCAATGCCTTGTCCCGTTCAGCTTCCGCCGCGCTTCGGACACGGTAGTCCTGATGGTGCTTCTCGAGTTCCCGCACCTGCGCTTTAATTGATGCAATCTCTTCCATGATCCCGGTCGCCGTCCTTGCAAGGTCACTGGCATTCCGTTCTATGGCGTCGAGGCGGCGCCCTGTGTTCTCATCCTGCATGCGATACCCTGCCCTTTAACCGGCTCTCGAAGGATGCTTCACCAGCAGCCGCGCTTTGTTCCAAAGGCGTTGTGGGTAGCGACTTGGTTGGCGAAAGGCCTATCCCCGGAGGAGATCGACACAGCAGTCTCAAGGCTCGGCCGAAGCTTGCTCCAGCCGTCGCACACATTCGCGCTGCTCTTCGACTGGCAGCCCGTAATGAGCGCACAGAGTGGCAGCATCAGAAGTAGAGATTTCGTCATCGATCTGGCTCCTTTCGCGCAGGACTTCGACGGATAGTTCGAGCGCCTCCACAGCGGCTCCCTGACGCCCGACGCTCTTGCCGTAGAGGAAGACGCCAGAGATCATGCCGACGGTGACCACGGCTGCGCCCAGAGCTTTCCCGATTGGTGAAAGAAGGAAGGCCAACATGTCAGGCCTCCAACTCGCGGCGGATCGACTTCACGCGCCTGACTATCCATTCCCCACCGAACAAGATGAGCCCAGCGCAGAGAAGCCCAGATCCCACGAGGATGATAACCAGTTGAGGTTCGGCGCTCGCCAGCCACGTTCCGAAGCCGCCGACAATGCCCAGAGCGGTAGTGAGCCAAGCACCCCAGCCCGTCTTTTGGCGAACCTCTTTCTCGACCGTTGCCGGGACAACGGGCCGGTCAACGGGAACGGTGACGGTAGTCTCCACGATGGTCTCTTCCGTGACGGGTGCCGCCTTAACCTCTGGCTTCTTTGCTTCTCCAGGCACGAGCGCGACAAGGGCGGTATGAAGGCAGGACCGCGTCTTTGGACCGGGAATGCCGTCGTCATCGAGCCCGTTAGCCTTCTGGAACAGCCCAACGTCCTTCGGGCCATACCCGAGAAGCACAAGCGAGATGCGGCAGTATCGGTTTACCCGATCATCGTAGCCGTTGAGACCGCCGTTGATGCGCTTCGTGACCGTCTCGATATCGCCTTGGTCGGCCCACTTGTTGAGGTTTCGCGTGTCCCAGTACCAGACCGGCCCGAGACCTTCCCAGGGATCGGTGTTGACCTTCTCAGGTTCCTTGGTGAAGTCGGGGGCTGTCTTTGCGAAGGCTCTGCACCAGCGGGTAAATTCGGCATAATTCGCGCGGCCCGTGATCTGGATGGCTGAGCGGCCCATGAAGCGCTTGCCGTCTCCAGCCGCGGTATTGCCGAGATCCTTGCGGCCTTCATACCGTTTCTGAGCAGCGGTCGGCCCCCAGATTTCCTTGTCGTATTTGAAATCTCCGCTCTCGTGCATGACCTGGGCAAGGAACTGGGAGAGGCGATGCGGCTTATCGAGCCCGAAGCGTTGCCCGTACTTGCTGAGAGCATCCAGCACGGCGTTCATATTCGCTTCGTTGACTTTCCCTTTTGCAGCCAAGCGAAGTTGCTGCGCCGTGATGGGCACATTCATGATTGTTCTCCAGATTGTGGGATGGTCGGTGTGTGTTTGACCGCACAAAGCACTCGACTAGCGGGGCACGCTGTGATTGATCTTCATTCACAGACGCGCATGAACACTAGCCGTAGGAACAGGGGCTAAATGCAGAGGGAATATGGCCTAGATGTCGCCCGCTTGATTGCTGCGCTATTGGTTTTGTGGGGGCACCTAATGTTCGGCGGCAACGTCGCTGCAGATGACCCATATTACCGCTGGTCTGGATCTACAGATCTCCCACTTCTCGATAAGGCCAGCAATGTGCTGTGGCGGCCAGACTGGTTCTTCCTGACGGAGTGGGGCACAGCGACTGCGATAGTCGGCGTGGGCTTGTTCTTTTTGATCAGCGGATGGATCGTACCTCCGATGCTCAAGCGTTACAGCAGGACGGTATTTCTCCTGAACCGGGCGTTCCGCATCTTTCCGATGCTCGTCTGTGCCGTCTTGGCGGCGGCGGCAATCCAGGCATTGGTCGGGGTGTGGAGCGATCTTTCCATCGGTGCTGTACTGTCAACAATGACGCTGACCAACGATATTACGGGGTACAAAAACATTCTTGGAGTGACGTGGACCCTCGTCATTGAGTGGAAATTCTATTTCCTGATTGCGATATTGGGGCAGCTATCCGAGCGGAAAATCCTGTGGGCTTCAGCTGGAATCCTTGCTGTGCTTGCTGTCCAAGCCCTAGCAGCACAAGCTTTCGTGGCTACCGCCCCCGACGCTCCAAACGCTCTTGGTCTCAATGCCGTTGACCTGTCGTATTTGCTTTTCATGTTGATCGGGTCAAGCTTCTGGGTCGCTAGGAATAAGCATGGCATCATGAACATCAGGTCTCTGATGACCCCCATAGTGGTTATACTGGCGTTTAATGGGGCTCGTCTCTTAGTCACAGGACCAATGGAGATGCGTTTGCATCAGGATTTCAACCTTATTTCTCAGGTTGTAGTATTTTCCTTATTTGGTTTCTTCGTCTGGATATCTTCGTGGGATTGGTCCCGGTGGGGCAAGGCTGTGGATCATAGTTCCAGCATGACTTACTCAATCTACTTGCTTCACGTCCCCCTCGGAATATTGCTCATATCAATCCTGAGAAATTTCATCGGAAACAGCTACGTGATCCTAATTACGACGACACTGTTGGTCCTGGTTGCCGCCTACCTGTCATACGCTTGCATCGAGAGACCGATGATCAAGTTTGGCAAATGGGTAGATGCCCGCCTCCGGAGCGGCACCCTCCAGACCAGAGACATACGCGCCTAGAGAGGCAGTGCCTGTTCCCACATCCCGTCAATCTGATCTCCAGTTAGCCCTAGTGCAGCACCGACCTGCGCAATGAGTGGATGATCTCGCTCGAATTGGGACGCGTCCCGCCACTCGATCATAGCAATGGCGCGATGCTGCGGATCTTCGATGGCGTTGATTACGCCATCGACCTGATCCAGCGAAAAGCCGTTGGTAACGAGGCCCAGTCGCAGCTGACGGGGGGTTAGCGCAGTATTCGAGATAGTGCCCACGAAGGCATTACCAATGGGCGCTATGAAGCCCGCTGGCTTTTCTTTCAGTACGCCATTCTCCCAGACTGTAATGGTCATTAGAATGCCTCCGCGTGTACACGAGTGCCGACGTTGAATGTCCCAGAAGAAGTAAACAACATCACATGGGTCGGGGCCCCCACCCCACGCGAAAGACCGTGCTCCTCGAATCGCCGCTCCATGGTGCCCACGCCAAGGGCGTAAGAAACCGCGCTGAACCTTGCTACAGCTAAACCTGCGGGAGAATCCACACAAAGGCTCATCTTACATGGAACGCCAGCGAGCCCGCTATTAATGGCGGCGACAACTTGTGTTTGCGATCCAGCGTCCGAGTGACTTATAGTCGATCCCGACATATCAAGACGCCCAATGTTGTAGCTATCGGACGCTGAAAGATAGGTGGTCCCGCCATCGAAGCTCAAGCGCATGTATGTGAGGGCACCAGCCGCCGATGTTATGACTGTACCGGATAGGAGAACAGAAAAGCAGCCGGAGGGGATCTCAAATACGGCTGCCGTCTCAACTCCGGTAGCGATGAAGCTGGATATCGGCTTCCGACCGAGATCAAGTTGTTTCTCATCAATTTCCGCAAAGACATCCGCTTGCCTGCCTTGGGGATCGTAAACGGCCGCGACCATGTCGCCAATCCCGGTTCCGTCCTGCCCCTTGATCGCGAGCAGAGACCAGTAGGCGTTCTCCGTCGTCGGGAGGTTTGGCGGGGCGTTGCCCGTTGTTGGCTGACGCGCCACCCAAGATGAGCCGTTGTAGCGGACACCGTCGTTGGCAACATAAGCTTCGCCAGCGTCATACTCGCCCTTGAAGTCGAGAAAACCAACTGGACCCGGCGGGCCTACTGGTCCAACGCCATAAGCAAATGGCCCTGCCCAGTCCCCCTCGGCATTGCTGGCTTTCACATAAAGCTGAGCGGCGGCCCCCTCCAGCACAAGATAGCTATAGCCCTTCGGTTTACTGTCATGAAGAACGAGGCTCGTGAGATCGCCGGCTCCGTCGTACTTGAACAGCGTCCCGTTGCGGATCTCCGAAATGACATAGGCCAGCGCACGGCTGTTCTCGGCGTTGTCCTGCATCTGGTCGGTCTGGCGGAGGATGCCGTAGGAGTAGGTGCCGGTCGCACCGGTCCACTCTTGCTCCGCCGTGATCTGGCTGTCGCTATCGACGGTCAGGATCGGAAGGAGGTTGCCAGGCGCCTCGACCGCAACGAAACCATTGGTGATGAGCGCGGTCTGCCACAGCGTGCCGACGCCAGTCACCACGGCGCTGCCGTTCGTCAGGGTCACAGACCCGACGTCGTAGAAGGATGTTGCCATGTGAAGAAGCCCTTATGAGGGAATGAAGACGACGTACTTGAAGGTGTCGGTGTAGCCGAGCTGATTGAAGATGGTCAGGACGCCGGAAGCCATATTCAGGGTGGCGTAGTAACCGGTTGTCCCGCCGCTCGTTGCGTAACGTCCCGCGGTTCTATTGGTGGCGCAGCGAAGAACAACCACCGGTGGATAGGCAAACGATCGACCGAGCGCCACAGACGCCGAACCACCATTCCCGACACCGAGGCTACCTTGCGCAACGAAGGCCAGAGGTCTGCCGCCCTCGTGGAGGAAGCACTGATCGACAGTTGCATTTCGCGCCGTGATCCCGGGCTTCGAGACGCGGAGCTTGAATGCCCCGCCATCGTTTCCGACAAAGAACCGCTCTGTCATATCGCCGGGTTCCTGAAGATCACGAAAAACAGATCGAGGTCCATCTCAGCACCACCCGCGACGAACTCGGCAGACATGCTCGAAGATCCAGCATTGATGATTTGGGAATCTATGGTTCGGGCTCCGGGGATGACGTCAATACCGTTCGGATATGCCGCCTCTTCGCTCCGCCATGTAATCAAGGTGGTGTAGATCATGGGCGCATAGCCCAAGGCGGGATACGACTGCGTTGTGAAATATCGCCAGGTGCCGTTGAACTGGTCGTTCTTGCTGAGACGAACTCGCTGGTAATAATGCACCTGCATCATCGTGGCGAAACGGCTGTCGAGAAGAAGGCTCTTTGTCGGGTTATCGATGTCGTCCCCAGGCTGCGAGATATAGACGCCCGGCACGCCGAACTTGTTGCCTAAAATCATCCTCTTCATTGGGAGATCGCCCAGATTGTATAGCGATATGTCCCAGACTCGGTGAAGCCGGGAACAATGATGTGCGTGCTGGTGACGGTCGCACACATGGGCTTCTTACTCGGAGGGATGACTTCCGCTGCTGGCACATAGTGCAGCCCAAGACCGTGGGGGTGCGAGAACTCCGCGTTGGACGGCTTGTTGAAGGTACCCTGCGCGGCGATCATGCCCGTCGCGAACCAGTTGCTGTCGAACAATTTGTTCTCGTCGGGGAGTGAGCCATGGGCGTCAAACCCCGCCTTGCTCATGATGATCCGGCCAGCGTTGAAGATTGCACGAAGTGACATGATTTAATCCGAAAACGACATGTTGCCGGCGTTCAGGTTGATGACCATTTTGCCGTTGGTGCTCTGGATGAGACCCGCTGTGACAGTTCCGATGTTGGCGATCTGAAGCTTCAGAACCCCGCCCTCGAAGACCATGGGCAGTGTCGAGTTAGCCCCATCGGTGACAACGAATTGATCCGCCAGCACGGCGAAGCGCGACCGCTGAACGCCGCCGGTGGTGTAGAGCTCAAGGAAGAAGCCGCTTTCCTTGAAGGCGTTGGCAATCGAGGACCGCAGGACCACCGCGAACCGAGCATCGACGCCCGACTGATTGGCAGCCGCACGAAACTCGATGCGACCCTGAGCGAAGCGGTCGTCCACTTCGGCATAGATGTCCGTGATCTGGGCGGCGACTGCTTCCAGTTCCGAGGCGATGACCGCGATGTTCTCTTCGAAGTAAGCCTGGCTTGCGCCCTGCTTCGCTTCCAGACGACGCTTGCTTGTCTCGAAAGACGCATCGGCCAAAGCCGTGTTCGTCAGCAACCGTTCCACGATCGGGCGAAGATCATCCAGCCCCTGGAACAGCTTCTGGAACTGCTCCTTCACCTCCTTGTTGAGGTTGCCGAGGTAGACTTCCAGATCCGCATTGCCGCTCGCCAGAGACGTTGCAGTCTTGACGCTCGACCAGTTGGTGACGCGCGATGGAGCAATCAGCCTATGGCGGAAGCTATGGTTCGTCTCACTGACTACGCCTTCCTGCAGGAGAGTGATTGTCACATCGGGCTCTACGTTCTTCGAAACCCGGTTGTTCGGCTCGGCAGTCGGCCACCACTCGAATTGAATAGCGGTGACTGACACATCATCGAAGGGCGACCACGACATACGAAAGGCCGCAATGGTCCGCCCGTCGTCGCTTGTGGCGAGAACCGGGATAGGCGTCCAGTCGGGCAGCTCGTTCAGATAGACCGGGTCACCGCTGGGAATGGAGATGACCGGCGGAAGGACACCCGTGCCGGCGTAGATACTGCCGTCACGCTCCTGAAGCGAGATAGCCACGTTGCGCGGCCCGTCGCTGGTCAGAGCGCGGATGGACCGGCTCTGGACGATGTAGACGCGGTCACCATACATCTCCGAGTCCCACCGCACCCAGTCACCGACATGGATGTCCTGAAAGTACGGACGCAGCACAAGCTCGGCCGTCGCCTCATAGCGGTTCTCATTGTAGTAGAGTGAGGCAAGCTGGTTGGCCTGCCGCTTGGATGGGACCGTATCGAAGTTGATGGCAAGGTCACGCGTCCGGCGATCGAGCGCAACCTGGCTGGAATTCGTCTGTGTGTCGTAGCCGGCTGGGCTCCACATATTGGCTGTCTCTGGATAGGTGCCGCCGACTGAGTTGACCAGTTCCGCCATGGAGCGCCGCCGCTGGAAGCGGACGTTCTCGCCAACGATCAGGTCATCATCGGTGAACGTCGCGACAATCGGCTGTTCCGTACCGATGAGCGGCCATGAGCCGTCAACGCTGTCGATGACCATGCCGCCACAGGCCTGCATGACACCGTCGATATTGTCGCCGTGGTCAACGTCGGTATCGAAGATGATGGAGCAGCGGTAACGACGCTCGCCGCCGGCAATCTCGTCGCAGATGTTTGCCGCCGTGGCATACTTGTCGATGGGCAGATCTTCCGGTGGCATTTCCATGCCGCAGAAGATGTCATCGTTCCACGAGAAGCCGCGCCGGTAATTGTAGTCCATGATGACGGGGTTTTCGGTGAACTCGTAGGTGGCATAGTTGCCCCAGCGATGACCGCCCGATCCGCCGACCGTCGAATCCTTGCGCGGGTCGTAGAGACGAGCGCCGCGGATCTCGAAGAAGAAGTCGGGGAAGCTGTTGAGGTTCTCCTGGCTGTAAAGCAGAGACACCTTCACCCAGCAAATTCCCGCTCCGGTATGCTCAGATGTCCAACGACCGGACGGGTTGGATGTTGCAATTAGCCCACTGTCGGCGCTGGTCTGGCGACCGGTGAAGAACGTGAAGCCCATCCTGCCGGCGTATTTGCCGCTTGCTACCTCATAGACCTGAGCGGATTCGCCTGAGGCCACGACATTTAGGGAAAGCAGATCCCCGCCGGCCCACACCTTCGATAAGCCGTCGCATGGAAAATCCGAAAACACGAAGACCTGGTCCATGTTCTTGTTGGATGGGCCGTAGGTGTTGACATAGACGTCATGGCCGGCGACCCCGACATAGCCGCAGGCGACCTTCCGGCTGACGTTCTCGCCATAGGCGCGCTCGAACTGCGTGCCGGCCGACTTCTTTGCAGCCTTCTTGGCCTGCGCCTCCTGGATCTTACCGACAGCGAAGTTGAGGCCAATGCCGATGATGGCCTTGCCGATGATGCCAAGGCTGCCGATAGCCGTGCCAATGGCACCAATGGCGGCGACCGCCGCTGAAATAAAGGGCATCTATCGAACCTGAAAAGCTTGCTTGACCGCCGAGAGCGGCAGGAACTGAAGATCGAAGCCAATGATGGTTTCGTGCTTCTTGCCGGCAATGGTGTCGCTGCGGCCATAGATCGTGCGGACAGCGAAACCAGCAGAGGTGAAGACGCCGGACGAGATGACGCCGTCGCGCTCGATTACGCCGACGTCGCCGCGCTGCGCCAGGAGGACGGGCACCGGCTCCAGAACGGATGCTAGCGCCTCCTCGACCGTCTTGAAGCCGGCCTTGGCGAAGAGGCGGTAGCCCGCGGCCTCGCTCTTGTATTTGCGGAGCTTCGACAGGATGCGCTTGCCCTGCACGGCCTCGACGGCGTCCATGGTGAGCGTCCAGCAGTCGGACACGCCCCATGCACCGGGCAACTGGCCTTCGCGCACAACTGGCTCGTTGTGGCCGTCCCAATACGCCTGATGCTTCGCCACAACCGCGTTGAGGCGACTTTCCCATTCGGGGTGTCTCATGGATTATCCTTGCGACTTCGTGCGGCCCCAGAGAACTTCGACGCGACCCGCCTTGCCGGCGTGCTCGAAGAACTTGTCGCCAGGTGCGCGGCGCTGCTGGTCCGCAGTTGAGCGGATGCGGTCGTTCTTGCGGCTGTAGTCGAGTTGCCGGCCTTCACAGCGCGCCGTGAGGACATACCCGCGTTCGGGATCGACGGCATGTTCGATCACGTCGAGGTAGCCGCGAGCGACAGTCTCGACCTGAAGCAGTTCGCCCGTATCAGGATGGAAGTGTGCGTCCATCACCCGGACGGGCCGGTCGCGGTAGTCCTCGTTCTCGATCTGCGTCAGCACGGCTGGCGTCAGACCATCGTCGGGGCTTTCTGCCAGTGTCAGCGTGAAGCTGCCATCGGCCGTCGTGCCTGAACCGCCGCCGAGATCCGAAACCTCGATCAGGCCGAACGGCTTGTATTCGACGCCTGAATAGGTCAGTGGCTCGCTGCGGGCGATGAACCCATAGACGCCAGACCCGAACTGGAACCGGATCATCTGGCGCGTGCTGATGCGCCCCTCGTTGTAGAGGTTCTTGACTGCGGTGGAGAGCATCAGATGACCTTGCGGCGCTTCATGTCGAGAACGACGGCCATAACGGCCTTCTTGAACCCCTGATCATCCGGGCTGTACTTCGGCTCTGGCTGCGGCTCGGCTTCCGTCTCAGGCGCGAGCCATTCGGCAGGGATCGTGCCGACCTCATGAGCCATGACGGTCTGGATCTCTTTCTCGCTCATCTCACTGCCCTTCTACGAGTTGGAACGAAGCCGTGTAGCGCCCGCCCGACTGTTGGACGGACCAGCTATTCGGAACGGGCCGCATGACAAGGCCGGGACGTGCAAAGCGCACAACGGTGCCAGCAGCCGATACCGCGGCGAAAGGCGGCGGCTCGATCGTGATGGTTCGCGACGTGCCCGAGCCGGTCACTTCCGTGATGCGTCCGATGTGGCGACGGAGGCCGTTCTCCAGACCGAGGCGGTCACCCACGACAAGAGATAGCCCTGCATCGACACTACCGACGTTCAGGACGTTCCCGCCCGTCACCGACACTATAGCCCCGGCATCATCGGCCGGCGCCTGGTTCTGGCCGTGGTTCTTCGGATAGCAAACATGAGGATGCCGGAACATCACGCGGTTCTTGTCACGCAGCGAAAGCCACCACGCCTCCAGCTCGGCAAACTGCGAATGACGAAGGCCCTTCGTTACAAGCGTTGCCAGCCATGCCGGATCTGCCACCTGCGTATAGTTTATCAGCCGAGCACCAGACGGAGAGGCCTTCACCTGATCGTTGAGGGCGAAGTCGGCCGTGACGAACTTGAAGCCCTCCGGCAGCTCGCGAGGAAAGGTGATCGCCATTAAACCTGCCTGCGCTTCTGTCCGTCGCGGACGACTGCCTTTACCGTTCCCGGTAGCTCCGCCTTCATGCGCGCCAGATCGCGGCGCACGGCGGCGAGTTCCGACTTGTCGGCTCCTGGAGCGTTGATGACGGGTGCGAAATTGATGCTGGTCGTGCCACCGGGAACCTTGGGAATAATCCGACCGCTGACGTTCGGAACGAACAGCTCCGGCCGCTTCTCACCGACGACGTAGGGTTGGCCAGCGGTGACGGGGCCACCTCTCTCACGAGGAGTAGGGATAGGCCCAGTCTTTGGAAGCGCCGCAAAGCCGCCACCACCGAAAATGCTGCCTATACCACCGAATAGGCCGTCGAGCGCCGAACTCATCAACTTGTCAGCGATGCGGCCAAGCGCATTCGCCAGGATGTCAGCCGCAGACTTGCCGGCCTTGAGGTCCGAAACGATGCCTTCCAGCACGTCGCGACCTACCGCCTTCAGTTCCTGCATTGCCTCTTTGCTGGCCTTGATGGCATCGCGCTCGGCATAGGTTGCCGCGACCAGTTCCGCGATCTTCGCCTTCTGCTCTTCAGTTGCGGCAGCACCAGCACGGCGCAGAGCGTTGGCTTCGGCTCGCTCGGCATCAGTGGCGCTGATCATCTGCTGTTCGAATTCAAGCTGCTCGATCAGATCGGAAACCGCCTTGCGCTCGCGCTCAGCCTCGCTGATTGCCTTTGCGCGGCTTTTACCCGCCCGTGAGGCCGCTTTCGAACCATCGTCCGTGCCCAACTCGATCGTCGGACGGCCAGAAGGCGTCGGGCCAGCATCAGGAAGGTTGAATTCCTGCCCTTGGATCGTTGCATCGGCGCCGAACTGATCCGTCCGGCCTGCGCTGCGCCAAGTGCGCGGATCGTTCATCCGGGCCTGAGCCTGCGCTATGGCTGCGTTTGTCTGGCGAACGGCATCCGAAGCCCCGAGGGCAGACCCCGCCAGCTGGTCGAACATCGTCTTGAAATCAGCCAGCGCCGGAATGCCGGTGCTGTTGATCGCCGTCGCGAGAGCGTCCTGAACAGACTTGACGTCTTCGACCTTCAGAGACCCGTCCTCAGCCGCGCTGGCGAAGTCGTTGAACGCGGTCTGTAGACCGGTAATGACTCCCGTCTCTTCGCCTGCGCTTTGCAGCTGAGATACAAGGTCCGTGATCGCAATCGCCGCGTCATCGATCTGCGTGCGGGTGTCTGCCAGTGCCCGCTCGTTTATGATACCGCCTGCCTCATTCAGTTCTGCAGCGCGGCTGGCGCGTTCGAGTTCGTCGGAATATTCGCGGAGAGCCGGGACTGCATCGCCCCATTCCTTCGCCATGGCGCGGATAAGGTCGGCCTGCTTCTTCAGCGTCTCCTCAGACTTCTCGCCCTCAGAAAACAGAGTGGAGAAATACTGGATCGCCGTCCCGCCTAGTCCGATGATGGCGATCGTCGCAATGGACACAGGGTTGATCAGCGACGTAAATGCGCCAGCAAGAGCACCCACGGCCGCACGAGCGCCGCCCTGCCCCAATACCTGGTTGATCTGCGTTCCCTGCTGGAGAGCGATCAGGAAAGGCGACTGCCCGCCTGCAAGTTGCACGCCGATATCGTTTAGCTGGGCTGCAAGGTTCGAGGTTTGGACAGCAGAACCCTTCATTGCCGTTTCGAGCTTACGCCCGGCATCAGCTCCAGCCCGTCCCGCTCGATTGCTGTTGGCAACAACACCAGCGAATGCACCAGAGGCAGCCTTATCGATCCCGCCGAAAGCATTCTCGATAGCCGTGGTGTCGCGCTGCGTCTGGCCAATGAGCGTCTTCAACTGGCGCTGGATTTGGCGCGTGTCGGCGCTGATGCTAAGCACCAACTGTTCGTTATCGGTTGCCAATGGAGAACCCCTCAATGGATGGCTGGCTTAAAGCCCTGATCGCAACTGCCTGCGTCGTCATCATCGCCGGTGGCGGCTATTATGCGTGGTCGCAGTACAGAGATGCGGAGCGGCGTGAGCTGCTGGCAGAGCAACGGGCTTGCACCCAACGAGTGCGGGACATCGGTAACCTCAAGACGCGCTCTGACGACCAGCAGGCGCTTACAAGGTGCATATTCCGCGGCTTCATCTCGACCGCCGATCTAGATGACGCGAAGAAAAAGGCTCTGGGCGGCTAGCTGTTAAGCCACTCCCAGAGATCGTCCTTTTCGGACTCGTTCAGCTTCTTGTCGCCGTCCGGATCGTTGGCCTCGATGAAGCCATCCAGAGCGGCGAGGTATTCAAAGACGGAACACGCCAGCGTTTCCGCCGGCGTCATCCCCATTACGATGCCGTTTGCGATGATGGCGGCAAATCGGAACTTGCCGTTCGGGAGCGGGTCTTCCGCTTTCCCTGACTTGCCGCCGCCGATTTTTTTCCGACCGCTTCCTCCGGTGCGCCGACGACGCCAGCGCCAAGGACAGTCTGGGCGATCACGAGGTTTTCGAGCGGCCGACGCTCTTCCACCTCAGTCTCGATCAGCTTGAGAGCTTCAGCCTGGGGCATACCTGCACCGATCAGGCCCCACTTGATGACCTCGGAAATGTCCTGAAGCTTCCACCGGCCGGTAAGGAGCCGATCAAGCACAACGTAGGGCCCCGCATCGCAGGCCTCCTGGATCTTCATCAGTTCGCGCCAGGCCAGCTTGAACCTCGTCCGCTGGCCATTAAACGGAACTTCGCAGGAACCGTCTCTGCTCATTATGGAGTAGCCGGCGTGACGGTGCGGACCATTTCGCCGTCGCTCTGCATCGAGACGTTCAGCGTTGCGCGGCCGGCATTGGCAGCACCTGCTTCGACGCTTTCAAGATGCATGGAGCCGGTCCACGTGATGGTTTTCGCGGGAAACTCCCACTCGACCTTGACCGGGATAGCGTCGATGCTTTCGAACGCATCAAGCCAAGTCTCGACGCTTTCGGACGCGAGAACGCCCTCGCCGCTGATCGACATGGAGAGCGAAGTCGCATCGCGGCCGACCCAGTCAATGGCGTCCGGATCGTCGCAGTCGGGGACGTTGACTTCTTCAAGCCCCTTGTTGAGCGTGATCGAGCGCTGCGTGAAGCCGCAGGGAGCCGCGTACACGATCGGGGTGGCGTCATTGCCGATGAGGACGCGGAACTTCCCGCCCTTGATGGTCGTAGCCTTGGCCATTGGTATTCTCCTGGTGGCGGTTAAGGTTGTTCCGCGAAGCCCTCAAAGGTCATCACGGCATGCGAGGTGAGCCCGTCCGGATCGCGGAGGAACCGCGTCTGCCGGTGACGGAAGTCGACAAGAGCGTTTGTCGGGATGGTCAGTTCTGGCGACTTGAGCGCCTTGCGGATCTCGTCGCTGATCTTCTTCGCTTCCGGGAAGCCTTGAGCGCGGGACCAGACATCGATGTCGAGCGAGATTTCGAACCCATCGACGCAGTCAGCGTCGTCGCTCGTCTCGTCGCCTTCCCCAACTGTGATGTAGGGAAACGTCGGATTCTCCGGAACGCTGTCGTAGACACGGACGCCGACAAATGCAGTCACAGCAGCAGCGGCTTTCAGGCGCGTCACGATCGCGACCTGAAGCTCGAATGAGGGTGAGGCCATCTTATTTGCTCTTCGCCTTCTTCACGGCCCTGCGGACGGCTGCGGCCATCTTGGATCGAACTTTCTTCCGCTCCTGTCGCCAGGTCGGGAAGATGTGCGGTCGCTTCGCCATCTTGACGGTACCGAATTCAAGGAAGCGCCAGATGTAGTCCGCAAACACGCCTGTGGCGTTCGGGTCTTTGGTGTTGCTGTTGGACGCACCGCCGCCGATGGATCGCTCTTTCGGTCGGTTCGCCAGCTTGTCGGCCTGAATGCTCGACTGATAGGCACCGGTGCGTGGACCAGGCGCCCGCGGCTTGATCTTGTTGGCGACGGTCTGCGCCGCCTCGATCTGAGCCTTCGCCAGTTCTTTCTCTGCTTCCGGCACAATGCCGTTGAGGAGGCGCATGGTCTTCTCGCGGCCCAGCATCTTCGCCTTGAAGGCCATCAGGCAGCCACTCCAGTCTGAGCTTCCAGATAGACGAACCGCCGATCGGTCACGGCATCCACGATCTTGACCGCGTAGACGTCACCGGTGCGAGCGTCCCTCATTCTCCAGTCGTTCGTGATTTCCCGCGTCTGTGAGGATGAACGAAGGTAGACGCCAAGCAGGTTTCGGCCTTCCAGCCGGTCGGCAACAACAGCTTCTGAGCCGCCGCGGGAGCGAAATGCTGCCCAAACGGTGAACTGCTCCTGAAACTCGCCGCGGGTATTCCCCGCCCCGTCGTCAATCTCGATACGCTTGTCGAAGGCGACACGATGCTGCAGCTCCTGCGCAGTCGGGGCTTTAATCGGCGCCATCGGCTGATTTCCCTGCTGGCTCGACTTCGACGGCCTTGCCGGCGGCGATCGCCTGCTCTGCGCACTCGCGCTTAACGGTCGCTTCCATGCCGGCGAGATAGCCGACCGTCGTTTGAGGGGTCGGCTTGTAGTCAAATGAGTGGGTGAAACGGACGCGCATAGCTGGCTCCTTAGATTCTCGGAGGCTTGTATTTGCTGACGAGCTCGCGCTCGAAATCTTTCAGGTGCTCTCGATTTGCCGTGGCTGCCTCATCGATCTGCATCTGAACACGCATCTTGATCGCGCTCTTGATATCTTCCGGCGTGGTCGCCTTGCCATCTTTCAACGGCCAGCCGGCGACATAGTCGATCGAGATAGGCGAGGTCTCATAGAGACTGGTGGGAAAGACATATGCGTCGAAGAACCGAGCGAAATAGGTTCCGCCGGCATCCGATTGAAGGAGGTACTCGGCTGGAGTGACGGGCGCGGAAACACCGTCAATGTCTTTCCAATCAACAGAGGTAATGCGCTGTACAGGGCGGAGCGGCAAAAACATGCTGCGCTCAAAGCGTCCGAATGAAACCCGCCAAGTCTGCTCGACCAGCGAAATCCCCAGCTTGCCGTTCCATCCCTCATAGTGGGCGACCGCTGATTTGATGGCGCTCTCGATTTCAGAATCCAGATCATCGCCATCAATACGTAAGGAGGATTTTACCTCCTCGACGGTTACCGGAAGGACGGTCGCTGGCGTTGCCAGAACGGGACGAAACATCAAAACCCCCTTGCTATAGAGGGACCGGGCGCCAGAGGACGCCCGGTCCGATCGCACTACTCGTCGGACTTGTTGCCGTAGACACTGAGATCGAGGCCTTGGCCGACGAAATCCGGGTCGGATGGGTGGCGGCGGCGAGGATCGTTAAAATCGCCGCCGTTCTGGACAGCCGACGTACCTGCCCGCGGATTGTTTTCGATTGCCGGATGATCGACCGGGATGGCCTTCTTAATCTCCGGCTCGATAAATGCTCCGCTGGCTGCATCCATTTCGGTTGCTGGTGCCGGGTTGGTCACAGCCATGGTTTCAGGCAGGCGGCCTTCTTCCTTGGCGATGGCGGTGGCTTTCTCAGCAGCTTCGGCTCGCTTCTGGCGATTTTCCTCAGCTACTTGCTCAGGGGACTTACCCGTCGGCGTGGTAGTTTTCTTGGCCATTTTGGCCTCCTGTTCAGTTGAGGTTGAAGAATGAGACGGGCCAAGGTGGCCCGCCTACTTGTCCCCCATCAGTGAAGACGGCTTAGGTGGCCGCCATCTTCAGGGCCTTGATGGCCTGCGGGTCCTGGACGCCACCGCCAACGCGTTTCGTGGTGTAGAACATCACGTAGGGCTTGTTGGAGTATGGGTCGCGCAGAACACGGACGCCGGTGCGGTCGATAACCAAGTAGCCGCGGCGGAAGTCACCGAAGGCAATCGGCACAGCGCTCGCTGCGATGTTCGGCATAGCCGCCATTTCAGTTACGGGGTAGCCGAGCAACTGAGACGGCTGCCCGATCTGAAAGGAAGGCTGCCAGATGTAGTTTCCGTCGCCATCCTTCAGCTTACGGACAGTGCCGAGAGCATTGCGGTTGGTGGCGAAACGAGCATTCTGCTGCATGACCTGCGGTAGCATGTACACGAGATCGATCAGCTCATCCGTGACGATGGCGGTTGCGCTTGCAGCGGTCTTCAGGGCGATTGCGCCGAGAGGATGAGCCGCAGCATTCGCCGCACCCGTCACATATGTCAGGAAGCCGTTGGGCTTGTTGGTGCCATTGCCGGACACGAACGCGACACCTTCCTGATAGGCAAACTCGGTCTCGACCTCGCTCGCCAACCACTGCTCCAGGTTGATCTCCGCATCGTCGAGCATCTGCTGCGTTGCTGCCGGGTTCGCATAGAGCTCTCCAGGAGTGAACGTCAGCGGGCCGAATTCCGGCGTTGCCGTTTCCGGACGGGCTGCGGTCTCTCCCACCCAGCCGGACCCAGTCCCGCGAAGATTGAAGAGTTTCTTGAAGCCGGCGCCGGAGATCGTCTGCACCTGCGCGATCTGGCGCATGGGTGAGATTTCCACCAGCTTGTCGACGATCGTACGGTCCCACTCCACCGGCGCAAGATACCCGCCCTCGTCGTCCGCCCCCTTATTGAGGGAGGCCTGGACTTCACCCTTGCGGAAGTGAGCGCGGAAAGCGTCGGTATATTCGCGATCCTTCACTTCCTCACTGCCAGCGCCGAGCTGTGCCGCAACAATTTTGGCATTGATGTCGTCGATGGCCTTCTGCAGATCGCCGACCGAGGAATTCACCCGCTCCAGCTTATCTGTCGTGACAACGTCATCGAAGCGCTTGCTGATCTCCTTCTCCTTCTCCGCATGCGTGGACTTGAAGGTCTCGAAAGCTTTGTTCACGGCCTCGATCGCGGCCTTAACGTCACCGGGGGCGCCTTCCGCACGAACGGACAGGATACCGCGTAGTTTCGGCTGCGGGAGACCAGGAAGAACCATAGTCATTGCCATCACGACATCCGCAGCTACCGGGGGATGGATGAGAGCGAGATGAGCGTCGGAAACGCCTCCGAAAACTACGCAGGCGCCGACGATCAGCAGAGCGACAAGCCCTGCCAAAGCATAGGTCTTTTTCATGTTGAGGGTCCTTAGTTGAGGAACGAACTGGAAAGCCGCTGAAGTGCGGCACTGATGTCGTCAGCGTCCTGCGTGACGGGAGCGACAGCGCCTTGCGCGCCGCCCTTTACCTCGCTCAGAAGCGTCCTGCGTTCCGAGCGGGGAATTCCGGATTTGGCAAGGTGGGCATCCACCTTGCGAAGAGCATTCACCGAGCGGCCGCTTTCGGCCTTCGTTTTATCTTCGGTAATTTGATCGGCGGGGAGAAAGGCTGTCGCGAGACCTTCGGAAACGGCTTGCTCACCATTGAACCAGGTTTCATTGTCCATCCATTCCGCAGCTTTTGCCTTCTTCACGCCTGCCCGATCCGCGTAGACCGTCGCCATCGCGTCATCGAAGGGCTCCATCGTCTTCGCTGCTTCGGCGAGATCGTGTCGATTGCCGATCGCAATAACCCAGGCATTATGAACCATCAGGAAGCCGGCCTTGCCGATCTGGATCTCGTCGCCGGCCATTGCGATGACGGAGGCTGCTGAGGCGGCCAGCCCAAGGATTCGGACCGTTACCTTCTTCGGATGGGCCCGAAGCGCGTTGTAAATCGCCACCCCCTCGAAAAAGTCACCCCCAGGCGAATTCAGATCGACGAACACATCCTGATCACCAATCGCCCGAAGGGCTGCAGCGACCCGCTTCGATGTCACGCCACCACCGGTCCAGAAATCCTCACCGATCACATCGAGGATGGAGATCGTATTTTCCGTCGTCTGGTTGGCCGCCATGATGCCGGCGTTCCAGCGGTCGATAGCTTCCGCATCCGTCTCAAAAGCGCAGATGGTCGGCAAACGTTCAGCCCTGATCTCAGGCAGGTTCCGGAGGCTCATTTTCACTGCTCCTGTTTGGCTGTGCTCCACCCGTGGCAAGCGCGTTGGGTGCAATCTGCTTTTCTGGAAGGTCCATGGTTTCTCGGACCTCCTCATAATCCATCCATGGCTGGTGACCGCCAGAACCGAGCGCCTTGGAGAAGAAGTCGGCCTGGTCTTTCATCGAGCCACGCAGCAACGCGCCGACATTGAACTTTCCTTCGTACTGATCCGCCTCGGTATCAGTCAGGAGCGAGCGCTCGATCGCCTGCTCCCACGCTTCGAACCATGGGTTCAGGCCATAGCGGACGAAAAACTGGCCCAGCACATCAATGCCGGATCCCCACGAGGTATCATCGACGCCGAGGAGCGGCCGAGGGACACCGAAGGGCCGCGCAATTTCCTCGATCTGGTGCTTGCGCTGCTCAATGTGTTGGCTGTCCCGTCCGCTCTGCGAGAAGGG
This sequence comes from Pseudorhizobium xiangyangii, assembly GCF_020531965.1. Lineage (GTDB taxonomy): Bacteria > Pseudomonadota > Alphaproteobacteria > Rhizobiales > Rhizobiaceae > Neorhizobium > Neorhizobium xiangyangii. The sequence continues at coordinate 220,179 of NZ_JAJAWH010000004.1, forward strand.
CTTGGCGTCAAGGCCTTCCTCGCCGATGATCCACTTGTGCGCCATATCGGCACCCTCGCGGTCATCCATCTGCTGCTTCAGTCGGTGGAACGCCTCGTCCGAAAGAGTGTCCGTGACCGACATCAAGCCGCCGACCAGCATGCCGTTCTTGAACAGACGTGCTGCAGCGCGCTCGGTCTGAAGCGCAAGGCCGATGGCCTCCGCCGCCTGCTTCACAAGGGAAAGACCGGAGATCCCATCCTCGGATAACCCGAAGCGGAGATGGAAGACATCCTGCTGCGCTAGAGTGATCTTTCCACCGTCTGGCCGCTGATACTCATATTCGAGAGACCAGTCGGCGCGCTGCTTTGGGCGCACTTTCTCGGTAGCGAGTGGCACGAGCTGGACAATCTGCCCACGGCTGCGCACGATCCTTGCGAATGCATCACCGCGACTTCCGTCTCCGTTGTAGCCGAGCGCCCTTTGCTGCATCAGAGAGCGGAACTCGAAAGCCGTCTGCCAGGCATTCGGCTTGCGGTGAAGAACACGAAACAATGGATGCTCGACGGCCTTCTTTTTCGTTTCCTTGTCACGAAGATGCAGCGGCAGAGCGCCGATCGCGAAAGAGACCAGGGACACACAGCGAATAACCGTCGTATTTTTCATCGCCGATTTCGGCGTGACAGATATCCCGCTTTGGGTCTCCAACCCGTCTCGGAGAAAATTCACGAGCCGCGGATCACTCATGTCCCAGAACTGGCCGAGCTCTCCGCCCATGGCATTGACGTGGGACACCGGAGGGGCAACAGCCGTCACCTCACCACGCTTGAAAATGCTGAAAATGCTCATCCAGTTACACCATTCTCAGCCCGCGGGTTTCGTAAACGGAGGGACCATTGGCCTCCGGGTTCTGGAACATCAGCATCGCCGCATTAAAGAGAGCCATCAGCGGGTCAATTTTCGCCGCGCCAGACACTTCTTTGGTCACGACGTAGTTGCTTCCCTTAAGTGTCTGCCTTGCATTTCCAACACACCAAGCCATGATCGGTTGGTCGCCATGGACAAAGCGTCGATCCTCAAGCTTCAACGGTACAGAAGAAATAGCGGTCTGGAGCTTCCATCCCTGCATCACAGCCTGAACCATTGGGTATTCGAGCTCGGCATCCGCGAGTGCATCGAGCAGCAGTGCTACGCCCGCCGAATCGAGCCCTATGCCTGCGGTCTCTGGCAGCTTTCCGCTGTCCGCCACCTTCCTGCATATGGCAGCGGCAGACGCAGCCTGGTCTTCACCGCTGCTTGCTACGATCAGATCGCCATCTTCATCCGCAAACTTGCGTAGCTGTCCGGCAATGCTCTTTCGACGATCAAACACACTCTCGCGAGCCCAAGCACGTCCCCAGCCAAGCCAGCGCTTCGTCTTCGCCTCTCGTCCGATGACGTAGAGGCCCGCCAAGTCATCCGCGCCACCCCAGTCGATGCCGATGGTGCAAACTTCCGATCGCGCAAGAAGATCGTCCAGACCCGTCAGGCTGTCATCGATGCAGCTTGCCCAATGTAGGGCTCCTGACCATCCGTCACCGCCAAGACCAACGCCGATCTCAATGTTGAGATGCTGGCTGGCCCACACTTGCTCCGCTTCCTTGCTGACCTTTCCGTTGTTCTCGTAGTCATCGACCAAAGCCTGCGGATCAATCGATCGACCAAGGTTCGGCAAAAGATGCAACCAGTTTTTTTGATCTCTCCAGTACTCGTGATCGAGCTGCTTTTCCCGCGGGAACTCATACAGGACCGGAAGCATGATCGGCGCGGCGCCACCCTTTCCGTCTCGGACGGCGCGGGCCTTCTTGAGTTCGGCTTCCCATATCCCTGCTGGGCGTTGGTCGGACTGGGTTGTGATCATCAGCACCTGGCCGCGCTGCTTCGTAATCCCGCCGCCCCGGATCTGCTGCATGACTCTGACCGCGTTCGCGTTCTTTCCCAGCTCGTGCAACTCGTCGATGATTGTGAGGATCGGTATTTCACCGGTCACGATAGACGTGTCGAAGGTCTTTACGTTTAGCTTCGTGCCGGTTTTGATGCGCGTGATGCACTTGAGATGATCCTGAACGTCGAATACATCTTTGAGCCTTGGATCTATCCTGATCATGCCCTGGGCTTGTTCGAAGCACCGTAGCGAGATGTTCTGGCTCGGCGCGACAATCAACATCTGCCGATTTGGCGCCTCTTCCATGTAGAGGGCGGTTAGACCGAGAGCGGCCACATAGGTGGTCTTCGAGTTCTTCTTCGGCACCATGCAAAGAAGTTCCCAAACCAGACGCCGCTGCGTCTCAGGGTCTTCGCTCCCCAAAAAGGCGCAAAGAATGTCCTTGAACCAATCGCCGCATGCCTCCGACAATGGCGGATTACCTGGAACATCTGGAAGCCGGAGACGGTTGAAGAATGCCAAAGCTTTTGCTGCACGTTGCCTGTTGAGCGGAACGTCAGCCATCGGCGTATCGCCCGCCTGCAGCTTCTCCCACCAGTCCGGACACGCGAAGCGAGGAAGATCCTCAGTGTCGAGCATTCTGTGACGCTTCCTGCTCCAGCTCGGCCATCAGATCGGCGTCTGCATCAAGTGCCCGCTGAGCAACCTGCGCCTTTTTCCCCATACGCTCAGGAGCATGTACCGTCGCATCTGGCTTACTGTCGGAACCGAGCTCGCGCTCAATCTCCATTCGGTCATTGCGCTCCATGAGCTTGCCGAATTCCTTAAACGCCCCGACGTTGCCTTTCTCGGAAAGCTCCCACGCGAGCTCCAGCCGGCGAAGCTCAAGTCGATCGCGAGCAACGTCACGTTGGCGAAGCTCATAAAAATAATACTTGTGCAGCGTCGGCAAAGTGACGCCAAGCGCAGTTGCAATCCGAGGACTCGCCCAACCGAGCGCCACCAACATACTGACTCTGTTGCGGTTTCTTGCAGAAACCTCATGAGGAGGTCGGCCCCGTTTAGTCGGCCGGTCCACCCAAGGGTTCCCGAAGAGGTCGAAATTCTCGATCATGAAAAATAAAATCTCTGAATGTGAGGGGCGCGGGTCCGGGAGGAGAGGCCCTTTTGAACTTTTGACCTCCCCCCGTGGAGGATCAGACCGCCTCTATCTGGTCGGCCTCTTCCTGTTCGACCCGATAACCAAGGCCAATCACGGTCAGTCTCAGCTCCGATCGATTGCCGGCCGCCTGTACCACCTCGAAGCCCATGAGGCCCGGCACAGACTTGCCATCAATAAGAAGAATGGACTTCCCGTTCTCGCGGTGACGAACGACGATGCGTGAGTTGCTGGGCTTTGGAATTGCCATCATCACCACCGGGACTGCGCCCGCTCCTGCTTCTGTTTCTCGCTGTCGTGATAGATCTTGCTCACGGTCTGCAGGTTCGCGGGATCAAAGAACAATCGCTCATCACCGCGATGCGGACGGATGTGGTCGACCACTGCACTGTTGGGTGCAGGGTACTTGCCGATGCAGAGCACCTTGGTGTGCTGGCAGGTGTAGTTATCCCTCAACAGGATCTCGTGCCGCAGCTTCTGCCACCGCTCGGTCTTGTACCACTTGCGCCAAGAGACGTTGTGGTCTCGCTCCTGAAGGCGGGCCTTCTCGTCACCAGGCGCACGGCCTATGCGAGGAGCAAGAGAACCTATCCTTGGCTGCAGTGTCTTGAGGCGTCCCATATCTCTTGATGCAACGAAGGCGACCGATATGGTCGCCTTGTTGGTCCGCCTGTAAATGATCATAGCTTTCGCACTGGCCCTGAATCGGCGCCTCGCATGGGAGGCTGTCAGGGTTGGGGCTGACCGGCGTACCGACCTCGGGATTGCTCCCCGCTTTCTAGGCGTTCTCAGAGGCTCACTTCAGGATCATCAGCTCATCCAGTAGAAGAATAGCTGTCACAACTTCCGAAGCATGGCAAGAGGCACAGTCACAGGCACATCTCCGCCCATCAGCCGTATCGTGACGACCACATCACCGCGCCCCTTCCGGTTCGGAGTGACCACGCTCGCTGTCAGCCCGAAGAAGGGCCCATCGGTAATCTCAACCCGTTCGCCGGCACCAAGTATCAGACCAACCACCTTCTCGGCATCATAGGCACCGTTGCTTGCCATGGCATTGAATCTGCTGACTTCCTTATCGCTGATGCGCATCGGCCGCTCGCATCCGCCCAGCACGTCGATTGCGTGCTCTACACCCTGTAGGCCCGCCAGATACTCGGCCTTCGGCATCATTTGGACCAGCACATAACCATGGATTACCGGCATCATCGAACCCTCGATCACGCGGTGCCGACGACGAAGATCCGGCCCTTTCCGCATCGGCACGAGGGAACGTATCCCCATCACATCGAGTGTATTTTCCACAGTCTTTTCCCGTCCTGTCCAGACGCGAAGCGCAAACCATGGGGCGCAGCCGCCATTGATTCGGCAGTTCACCGTCGCGAGCGCTCCCTCGTCGAGCAGGCTGTCGGTGATTCGACGCATGCGGTCCTCGAAGCATTCAGGCTTGAACGATCCGACCAGGGTGCCTGTCATCGCCCTATGCTGCATCATCTTCGTCCCTCTCGATCAGTTTTCTCTGGAATGCCTTGAGTGCTTGGCTCACCGCTTCGTCAGGATCATCGATCCCATCCGGCAATGCCGGGAACTGCACGAACGGAAGTCCGTTCGGCTCTGGCATCCAAGGCCAGCAACGGTCATGATGCAGCCGCTTCCATGCCTCCCAGATCGGCCCGCCAACTTCGACCTTGTCGAACGTCGTCGATATCGCAACGATGTGCGGAGGGACGATCACGGGCCTGCGTTCACGCGCGGCCTCATTCAGCTTCACCGCTTCTGGCCAGCCCGCCTTCTCGCGCTTGTCGCGCCAGATGATCGATTCCTTCTCAGGCTTGGCCGCGATGATCGAGTGTTCCAATGGGGTCAGCGTCAGGGGCAGAGGATGCTGGGAAAGCTCGGCGAGACGCAGCGCAGCCCAAGGGCGAGAATACGGATTGTGGCGCTCAGCAGATGCGACCCTCGCTATCTCCGGCTTATCTGCCAGGCGCTCCCATGTTCGCTCCCGCAAGTAGGTCGATGCAGCCTTTGAGAAAGTCCGCCCGCTCGCCTTCATCGCATCCAGATAATCCGGGGTCTTTTCCTCGCAAGCCTTGCGCTGGTCGGGAGTTAGCGACAGCCACGCCCGCCGCGTCTTCCCCTCGTCGTCAACTCCGTAGGTGGGCCAGCTCGCCCACCATTTACGCAATCGCCGCTCCAGCGCCTTTGGATTTTCTTCCCCTTCCGAACCATCCGATCCCGCGCTAGCGCGCTCTTTTTCAGATGATGGTTCTATTGGTGGTTCTATTACGGTTCGGGTGACACCGTGACACCCCTCTCTGTCGTCTGTGTCACCCCTCTCTGCAGGATTGTCACCCGTTGATGCCTCGATAACGGGTGACACCGTGTCACCCGTCTTCCCCGGTGTGTGGGAAAACAGACGGGCGAGGTTGAAGTCGTAGCGCGTGGCCTGCCCCGGCCGGCCGGTGGCCTCCTTCACGACGACAAGGATGCCCTCCGTCACGAAGTCGGAAAGGATGCGCTGGATCGTCCGCTCGGAAAGCTCGGTCTCTGTCGCCAGCCGCTTCACGCCCGGGTAAATGCCCCTGCCCTCGTCGTCGGCAAAGTCAGCCAGGCGCACCGCCAAAAGCTTTCTATTGCACCCGCCAAGGTTCATGCGGAACAGCCGGCTCATGATCATGATGCTCATGCTGCCACCGCCTGCACCGCGAGGTGTCCGCAGTTGGCCGCGACGATCGCAGCGTATGGATACGGGGAAACGGAATTGCCGACGCAGGACACCTGCACGGACTTCGAGAACGGCACCCACACCGGCTCTCCGCCGCCCTCCGGCTCGGCCCATCCGCCATCGATGACATAGTTGGGTGGGAACCCCTGCGCGTTGTAGAGCTCCCGCGGCGTCAGCATGCGCATGCCGATATCGACGATGACGTAGTTATCGCCGTTGATCGTCAGCGTGACGAGCTCGCGCTCATCCCAGAAGCCGTGAGAGCGGAGGAAATCAGCAACTTGCCGCGCTCGGGCCACCTGGTCGGCGGTGAACGGCGGAACTTCGAGCGATGCTTCGACGTGACCGTGGCGATCCTTCGTTGTGATGGTGCGCGAAGGCTGGTTTTCCTCGCCGCCATCGCCGGTCCCGTAATAGGCTTGGAGATATGGCGCCACGAGCATCGACTTTCCACCGCCATCTGCCGTGATCGTGGCAGACGGCTCTTCCATCGCGTGTCCGGTCGAGGTTCCGAACTGACGGGAAATGAAGGCACTGACGACGCCCTGCTGCGATCCGGAGGCGGTGACTGTCGAGACCGGCTCGTCAGCCGACCTACCCGGATTAACACCACCATCGCGTCGGCTGTCGTTGTTATGCTGCGCGATGAACGCAGTCGCGACACACACGTCGGCCTTGGCTGTCATCGTCGCCAGCGGCTCGTCGCCACCGCGAGGGCGGCTCTGCCCAGCCCTGCCGCCGCAGCCGACGAGGGTCGGGATAATGACCGAGTTCTGGTCTTTCTTGCTCGCCGTGATCGTATGGTGCGGCTGCTCGACGCTGCGCACCGCGCCGCCCTGCTGGGCATGCGTGAGGACAGGAGCGACGACGGAAAGCCCAGCACCGCCGGCGGTGATGGTGTGCGTGGGCTCATCGGCCCCGTTGAACGGCTTGCCGGAATTGCGCATCGTCATCAGGCGCGGGGCGATTATGCCAAGCGGCGCTGCTCCACCGGGGCGCTTGATGAAGCTGTTTGCCGTGACGGTCGGCATGGGTTCGCGAAGGTCCGAACCGGTTGCGCCGATATTGAAGCGGGTCAATGACGGCGCGACGACTGCATGCTTGATGCCTCCGGCCACAACGGTGCCAAGCGGAGCTGCGGCATCCATGCAGCGGGGGTCCTGCCCCTTGCGTTCGCCATACCCGGTCTGGACGATGAACGGGCGTTCCGCATCCAGCACATAGCGCTTCATGCCACGCGCCACCCGGGCCATGGTATTGTCCGCGAGAGGCCGCACGGCGCGAAGTCCGTGTTTCGCCATCACCTCCCCGCTCGTGTCGAATATCGAAGGGCAAGGCAGTGACCAGTCGATGATTTCCGCCGCAGTGCGCCACGACAGTTTCCGGCCTGCGATCACGTCTGCATCACCCGGCGCGCCGTGCGTAGGTTCCGGCCAAACGATGGGCCGTCCATCAAACCGGATAATCATGAATAGCCTCTTGCGGATCGTCGGCGCGCCAAAGTCGCAGGCCCGCAGTTCACGATAGGCGATCTTCCCGCCCAGCTTGCGCAGTTGCTTGCACCACTTCTGGAAGGTCTCGCCCTTGCGCTCGGGATCGGGCATCAGGCCGCGCTCTGTCGGGACAAGCGGACCATAGTCCTTAAACTCCTCGACGTTTTCCATGGTGATGACGTCGATCCTGCCGCCGCTCTTCTGGATGCGTTCCACCCAGCCGGGAATGATCCATGCCAGGTCGCGGATGTTGCGCTCGACAGGCTTGCCGCCTTTCGCCTTGGAGAAGTGCTTGCAGTCCGGCGAGAAGTGCATCAGCCCGATATGGCGACCGGCGAGATGATCGAGCGGGTCAACCTTCCAGACGTTTTCCGAAAGGTGCAGCGTCTGGGGATGGTTCGCCGCGTGCAGCGCAAGCGCCGCAGGGTTATGGTTGATGGCGATGTCGGGCGAGCGGCCGAGTGCCATCTCTATTCCCGTCGAAGCGCCACCGCCGCCCGCGAAGCTGTCAACGATCATGGGCGGAAACTTGGCATGCTGGCGAATCAGGTCCGCCGTGCTCGCTTCGCCGAAGAGTGTCCCGGAGTGCATGTTCATCGGCCAGTCCCCTTCCCGCGCGCCGCATGCATCATCTGCAGGCGCGTGTGTTCCACGACCATCAGGATCGTCAGCGGATAGCTTCCGTCCTTCAGGCGTCTTGCGTTGATCTTGGCGACAAGCGCCGACAGGTAGGCGTCCCCGGCCTCGAATCCGTCCCGCTTCAAAAGCTCTCGGATCTTCAGGAGATCGCGCTGGATCACCCCTTCAGGCACCGTGCAGAGCCATTCGGCCCGCTCGCGATGCGTCGGCGCGTCCCGGAGGTGTTCGACGATTGGCAGGAGGCGCGCAGTCATGCCGCCACCGCCTTTCCGGCCAGCACGACGGCAGCCGTCGCCTCAAGCGCGGTCATTCCGGCGACGGAGATCCGCCAGCCATCATCGCTGGCCTCGATAAGTCCTCGAGTCGAGAAGTCCGTGATCAGCGCATCAGCCACGAGGCCGCGAATGCCGACACCACGCCGAAGCGCTCCAGCGTCGAAACTGTCTTGTTCGGCAATCCAAATCAGCGCCCGCGCACACTCCTCGTCGACCCGCTCTTCCACGCTCTTGCGGGGCGTCTCGCGCTCGAACTCATCCTTGGTCGGAGCAAAGCCCATCGGCGCGACGTTGCCGCCTGCACCCGGCGTCAGTGGCGGTACGCTCTGGTAATCCTTCCAGTCGACACGGATGATCTGAGGAAAACCGCCACCGTACGATCCATCCTCGTTCCGCTCCCAGACGAACCAGGCGGTGTTCATCTGGCTAGAGGCTTCATTCCCTTCCCATCCGTCCTGGTGCATCATGGGAAGGCGGCGCGTGAAGACGTAGATCCGGCTGGGCGGGCACTCATCCATCAAGAAGCGCCTATCCAAATCCTCGCATCCGCACATGAAGTTGAGATTCAGCAGCGCCGCCATCTTGTGTGGCCGATGCACCCTCAGCGCGTGGGCCAGAAAACGATTGAGGATGTGCTTCCCATAAGGAGGGTTAGTCACGATGTCAGGCGAGGTGCCACCGCTTGCAACCGTGTCGAGGAAGTCTCCCACCTGCTGGATCTCGCCATGCTGTGTGGTGGTACCGTAATCCGCGAGATCAGCAATTCGGACCTCATAGCCCGCCGTTTCCAGCTTCTTCGAGATATGGCCGCGCCCACATGCCGGCTCGTCAACGGTTGCCGAAAAGCTCTCCAGCGCCAGAAGTGTGGAGGTACCCTCATCAGGCGTAAAATAGGCGTTGTTTCCACGTTCTTCGGCCGATCGAGACTTCGTGCCTATCGCGTGACCCGCCGCCTTTTTCAGCGCCGCGCGGCTCGGCTCCAGCCCTTCGGAAAGCCGTGCCTCGACGATCCGCTCCACGAACTGCGGCTCAGCACGGACGGCATTGCGCAGCTGTCGCGCCGCGTGCAGTTGCTGGCGATCGACGCCGACTTCATCGAGTGTAAAACTGTTTTCATCTGAAACGGTTTTTGGCCGTCCGCCCCGCGAAATCTCGCCTTTCGCCTGGGCCGTATCCACGGCGTCCGCCATGGCGACGTAGCACATCGTTTCGATCTTCAGCGCATCGGCCTGCATGCGCCGCGCCTTCTCGACCAGCTCGCGAGAGGCCTTCACCCGTTCAGCAGAACCCGCCGCAGCCTTCGCCTGGTCGTAGGCAACGGAAGACAGCTTGAGTGCCTTCTCGACGTCGCCAGCATCCAGCAGAGCCCGCGCCCGTTCGACAGTCTCGACGAGATCTGAATGGCCGGAGGTGCGCGCAAGAGCCGTCGTCATTGGATGCTATCCCTGAAGTGAGTTCGGTAGGCATCGTGCAATGCGGTCGAGAGCTCATCGGCCTCGAAACCGGAATGAATCCCAAGAGCCACAGCCAGAACAATCACCATGTGCAGTGCCTGATGGTCGTCCTCCGGCAACAGCTCAACGACCTCGGAGAGATCCTCATCTGTCCAAGTTCCGACTATCTCGCGCATGTTCGCGCCCTCGCCTGAAGGACTGGGGAGCCGGTGTGCAAATCACGCCAGCAGATGCCACTTTCAATGCGGTCCCGCGTGAAGCGGTCTTCGACATACGCGTCCGTCGGGTGAACAGGTTCACCGAAGTCGCGTAGCGCCGCTGCATCCAGATGCGCGAAAACCGCCCGCAGGTTTCGACCCTGCGAACGGAAAAGCCGCACCTCTAGGCTGTTGCTCATCTTCAAGGTCAATCCCCGGAGACCAGGGACAGGCCCGCACGGGCACCACCCCGTGCCTTGATGGTGGCAAGCGAAGCGCGAAGATCAGAAAGCCCCTTCTGTATGCCGGAGGCGGCGCGATCGATGGTCTGCGCTTCCGAGGGGGACACCTGTCCGTCCGCGATGGCAACCGCGATCGAATGCGCCAGTTCCGCCGATTGCCGCATCAGCTCGGCGTGGCTGTTGAGTACGCAGACTTCCGCCTTGCGCTCTTCATCAGGGTCGGAAAGACGACGTCCGTTGGTTTCGGCCAACACGGCAGTGACCAGTGCTTGGCCGCAGTCCCGTTCGAGGACAGCAATGGCGCCAATCGGCATCAGGTCTGGCTCAGAGGAGTTATTCCATCGCCCGACCTCGGACTTGGAGAAGCCGGCCTTTTCGACGACCCGCATGATGCCGCCGCAACGCTCAATCAAGTCCCGCTGTGCAGCTTTGATGCGATAGAGAAATGCGTCCATGTCCTTGATCTCCCTTGGACAAAAGGTTTCCCGCGCCGGGAATTACCCTGCGCGATTCCCGTAGTGGGAACGGTTTCGAAATGAGAAGTTCAGTCCGTCAGCAACTCACGGAGGCCCACATGCACAAACGAGAAGAAAAGAACCGCCGGAGCCGAGAGGTCCGCCGCCCCGGCGGTAGTCGGCACGGTGCAATGCCCACGCACCATGCAGGGGAACTTTCGGCCGGAACCCAATTGCGGCAGGCCCCGGCCGAACGCTTGCTGTCGCCTGGGAGGAGGAGAAACGACGTACAAGCAACGGCTGCCTGGGAGGAGACACGACAGCCGATAGGAATTTTGAAGGGAGGTGCATCACTCAGCGGCCTCCGGAATTGGCGCCAAGCCGCGAGCAATGCAGTTGGCGCGATAAAGCTGATCAGTACCAAAGTTGGTCAGCTTCAGGATCGCCAACCAATAGCGGTCCGGAATACCGGTCTTCTGCCATTTGTAGATCGCATCCCGAGTCAAGACATGATCGAGCTTTTCAAGCTCAGCCTGAATAGCTGCAGGCCCGCCTGCGGTTTTGATGATGTCGGACACGGTCTGGGCGTTTTCCATGCTGCATACGTAATAGATTTTAAATCTACACGCAAGCCATCCGAAATCTACACCCGAAATAATTTCCGGTCTTAAAATGTATAACATGATTTGGTGGAAGCGATTAGACGAGCGTAGGACGGAGCTGGGCTGGAGCGGGAAGGAACTCGCGCGGCAAAGCGGCATACCCTATGCCAACATAAACAAGTACCTCAACGGCGAAATCGAGCAGCCGCGCGGCGACGTTATCGACCGCTTGGCGAAGACTGTGAAAAAGTCCTCGCTCTGGCTGAAAGAAGGCATCGATCAAGAGGATATTGAGATTTCACTGGCGCCTGGTCGCCTGGTACCAGTGGCCATCGCTGGCAGCGTGGAGGCTGGCACTTTCCGGGAGGTCGACGACCTAGACCAATCTGAGCCTCAATACCTGTCCCTGCCTTCCGACGACCGCTTCCCGCACGCGCGCCTTATGGCGTTCAACGTGTCAGGCGATTCCATGAATGATCTCCGGCCTCGCCCAATCCTCCCCGGCGACCGTGTCGTTTGCGTTTCCTACGAGGATATAGCAAACGAAGCGGCCCTGCGGGATGGCATGGTAGTGGTTGTTGAGAGAACGCGTGACGGCGGCCACACCCGGGAGTGGTCGATCAAGCAAGTCGAAATATATGCCGACCGCACAGAGTTTCATCCGCGCTCGACCAATCCCCGACACAAGCCCATCGTGATCGAAAGAGATATGGAGGCTGATGCCGGGACGTCAGTCCAGATCTTGGGACTGGTTCGCCGCATCACCAACGATCTGCCTTTCTAGGCGGATACCGTTTCGCCGCCCCGGTAATTAATCGCAAATAGCCTTCCGATGGCGCTCTCGCAGCGGGCGCAACAATAGGCAAGAGACGAGAGGTATTGGCTCTCGACCAGCTCGTCTGCATCGCTTGGAGCTCCCGGAACAGCAGGCACGTGCACTTCCCGCGCGCTCTCCTTCAGACAGCTTTCGCACCGGATATGTAGCTCAAATACGCGAGCACTTTTACCTGCATGCTGCATTTTGTTCTCCTTTGGTTCACATAAATCCATGGATACCAAAGTGAGTCGAGTCGTTTTCCAACTGTAGATTTTATTTCTATCACGGGATTGACGTATCACTAATGTAGATTTATTTTCTACCTCATCCGGTCATTCCCCTGTGACTGGATTGTCCTCCTGCCCCGAGGCCCGATGTCCGACAGCATCGGGCCGAAGGCGGGAACTTCAACCGGATGAGGAAGACCATGAAAACCGCCAGCTACAATCCCGTACGCGTCCGCAACATCCCCTTGGAACTTGCGCAGCTCCAGCGCGAGCGCGGCACAGCCATGACCCGCTCCGAGTTCAAGGCGCTCGGTTACACCGACGACCACCTTTCAGAGGCCACCATCGCGAAGGCTGCCGAGACTTTCTCGCGCCTGGAGAACCGGGAGGCAGCCTGATCCGCTTCGGTGACCGCATCTGCGCGATGCGGCATCCGAAACGGATGGAGGCATTCCATGACCCAGAACCTCACACACCTCACCGACGACCAGCTGGACCAGCGGCACGCTGTTCTGCAGGACGACATTACAATCGCGCGGCGCTGGGGTGACGACACAGCAAAGGCCGAGCGGGTCCTCATCGAAGTTGAGGAAGAGCAGGCGCGCCGGCGCATCATCGCGAGCCGCGGCGGCAACATCCATGTGCTTCCGATCGTGTTCGACGACCCCGGCGTCAGGCCACCCCGCACCGTTTCCGCACCGGTCATCAAGGGCGCGGCAGCCGCACGCAGCGAAAGCAGACTGCCGCGCTACGGCCTGATTGGCGCACTTGGTGCCCTTTGCATCCTCCTCGCCTTCTCCGCCGCCCTCGCCGGTCATCGCCTCGTCGAACTTGACGCCCGCTATGCAGCAATGGAGCGCGTGTGATGGAAGCGATTGCCGAAATCATGACCGCACGAAACGCCTTCGCCGCCGATCTGGCGAAGGAGAAAGTCGCGCTTCCCCTACGTCATCTCGAGGACCAATGCGGAACTGTCGTTGATGCCAATGACCAGCCGGTGTTTGTCGTCGACGTCAATCGTGAGCGCCCCGACTTTGAAGTCGCAAAGATTGCGATGTGGATTGTCCTGGCTGTCAACGTCTGCGGCGGCAGCACTCTGGGGCGCGCCCAATGAGCGCCAAGATCCTCGCTTTCCCGCGTCCCGCGCCGCGCCTGGTGCCGGCTCCCTCGCTCGGTGAACTGCTAAGGCGGCGCGGCGACCCCACCCTTACCTACTTCGAGCGCAAACAGATCGCCCTGGCGATCGATATGCACCGCGCCGCCGGACACCTTCTCACACTTTCCGAAGAGGCTCACTCGAGAGAGGCCGGCATTGCATCCGGCACCAACGCGCTCGAAAGCGCTCTTTTCAGCGCTCTCTGCCTGAAGGGCTGCAGCAACGACGACCGCGAGCTGATGCAGCTTCTCGCCAACCGCAGAACGAAAAGGGCGGAAGTCCGATGATGATGAAGCCACTGCTTAACGACAACCATGTGACCCGCGTCCGCGAGCTGATCGATAGAGGGTTTCGCCTCCGCGAAATTGCCGAGCGCCTTCAGGTTCTCCCGAGCAACTTGGCCGCATTCATGCAGCGACACGACATTCACGTCATTGCAACCGGCAAGGTTCCCCCGCCGGATCTATCCCGGGAGGATCGCACGGTCGTCTTCACCAACCGGACCGATCCCGTCTCCGGCGCGGCACGCATCAAGCGCGCCAGCCTTCCCGCCATCACCATGCACCGCCAGTCACTCTGCGAAACGTGGGGGATCACCCAATGACAGAACGTCAGCCGACGGTCGAGCAGCAGAAATGGACGCGCTGGCAGGGTGGCGAGATGCCAGTCCCTGAAGGAACTGCGGTAGAAGTTATCCTGCGATACGGGAAGCAGGTAGTGGCACAGGCCGGATCCGGTTACGCCACGCGATGGTCCTATGACAGCAAGTTCGGCGACCACGACGATATCGTCTTTTATCGGCTCTACTCCCCCGCACCCGAGACGCATTCGACGGGGCATCCGAAAGACCCGAATGGACCTGAGATTGCAGATCGGGAGCTGTTTCCATCTACGCTTGACCCATTGGCGACACCGCTAGCTCTCCCGCCGCCCGTATCGAATGTGATGGTGACCGACCAGATGGTCACGGATGCTCGTGAGGCATACCGCAAGCAGACCGGCACAGAGGACTATCAGCTCGACGGCTGGATAGACGAAGCCTTGCGCGCTGCAATCGTCGCCGCCCTCGCGCCGGAGGGCAAGTGATGGCCTATCCGAAGATGAAGCCGTGCCCGAACTGCAAGGACACCGACAACCTCAACGTCTTCAACTACGACGGCTGGCGCCATGTTGAATGCGTGAAGTGCAACTATCTCGGACCGGGATGCAGCAGCTTCGCCCACGCGATCCGACATTACAACGCCGAGCAGGATAAGCGCGCCGCCCTCGCCACCACGGAGGGCTCGGCAGAATGACGTATCAGATCGGGCCGATTTCCCTCACGAAGCAAGATGACCTTTTCGTCGCGCGCAACAGCTCGCGGGGTGATTTCAATAGCGTCAAATTCACTTATGCCGAACTGATCCGGTTCAGGTCTCTGGTTGACGCTGCCATCGCTGATCATCCACCCCAAAGCGAGGAAGCGCGATGAACATCACGTCTGACGAACTCATTGCAATCCATGCCGAGCAGCGCGCCAAAGAGCGCTACGGTATCGAACTCTCCGACGCCGACCGCGCGGACATGATCGCCCAGGTGAAAGACGGGCGGGGTCTATTCTTCAAAAAGAAGGAAGGCTCCAGCAAGGTTTCCATCTGGCTCGTATGGTGGGCTGCCGCATCGCGCATCGTGCCGATCTATTACAAGACCGGCCGCGTTCTGACCGTCTTGCCGACCGATGCGTTTTTCGGCCCCACGCCACCGCCCCAATCGAATTTGCGGTGGCCGTCGTGGTGGCGCATGTCGCCGGAAATGGAGATGGCATTCGAAGCCTATGAGGCCGTCGAGGCCGATCTCGATGACTTCGACGGCGACCGGCGCGGCCACCTGCATGCTCTGGCTCGTCGCGAGCACGATCTGCTTAAATCCATCAGTTACTCGCAAGACCCCGAAGATGGTGCCCGCGATAGCTGGCTGATCGACGGTATATTCAAGTCGGTGATCGAGAACCTGCGGGCCTTCCGCGCCGCCACCACGGAGGGCTTGGACGATGCGTGATACTGCAGAACGCCTAGCTCGCCATACCGGCGTCAAGGAGAGCCACCAGATCCTGGTGAGCTTCATGGTCGAGATCCAGAGGCGGCACGACGCAATCCCGATGAGCATCTTCGGCGGGCCTAAGCCCGCGCATCGGGAGCTTGCCGCCATACATTCAGCACTGGCCGAACTTGGCGCGCTCCTGACGGCCCACGCCACGGAGATTTTCGACGGTACGACTCATTCGCCGCAGGCGATTTCGGAGACCTCGAAATGAAGAACCCGAACCCGGTAAACCTACAGACCAGCGAGGAAGTGCGAGAGAAGGGGTGGCGGGCTGAAAGCCGCGATGCTGACGGTCACCTGATTAGCTGCCACGCCCCATTCGAAGCCGATGATCCAGGCATTGCTGAGTGGATCGTGGAATGCACCCGCAACGGTGAAACAGTTACGTTCTGGCCTGCCGATGCGTCCGCCCCCACACCGAAGCATCATGTGGAGGGCGGCACCTACGCTGATAAGCACGGCGAGCTGCGCCGGTTGCGAGAGGTTCGCGGCCTCGGCACACGCGCCATGGCGGCAGAGATCGGCATTTCGCCTGCGACCCTGAACCGCGCCGAAAATGGCGAGACAGTATCAGTCGAGGTTGCTGCGAAGCTTGGTCCATACATCGGCAAATGCCTTTGCTGCGAACAGCCGATCGGATCGCCAGCACCCGAGAACCATTTGGTGGGACCGGACAGGGCGACCGTTGCCCGCCATATGAAGGACTTCGAAGAGTTTGTCGCCAGGACGGCTCCGAAGCTCCATTG